>DASXMN010000024.1:0-24556 GCA_036495645.1 Candidatus Angelobacter sp. | reverse complement strand
TGATCGCAACCAAAGTTGCGCGCCAGAAACTAAGTTATTGCGACCGCTGTCTCATACGACTTGCGGTCGTTTTTGGCGAATCAAACGGCGCGGAGAAATAGGTGCGACCCAGGGGATGAATCCCTTTATCGTCCGAGACGGCCAAGCCCGAACCTCTGAAGAAGCTGTTGGTGAACATTCGCGGGCGCATTAGTTTTCGGGCGCGTAGGTGCGACCTCAGCAACCGACTTGCCCACACTTGCATTCACAGGTGTTGCCAGAAAGGCGTGGATATCGCCGGTGTGCGGGCCGCTGAGCACCGTTGCCATGCCCGAGATTTGTCCGCGGTCGTTGATCTTGTTTGCCATGGTTGCGTAGAGGTTGGAACTGGCGGGAAACAGCGTGTTGAGGTCGATCATCACGCCGTTCTCGTAGATAAAGGCGTGGGACCAGTTGAAGTCGGAGTCCCAGGTGCTTCCCACAACTTGGCCCTTGCTGTTGACGCCGCTGGCGAGAGAGCCAAAATCTCCTGGCAGAGTGCCGAGGCTTGTGATTTCGTGCGGGTTCCGCCACAGAACGGCATAGTCGGTTGCGCCGTCAGGTCTAAGGACTTCGCCAACAATTTGGCCGCGGTTGTTAAGGCCCCACGCGAGACTAAGACCCTCGACTCCCAGATCAGGAAGGGAAGTGGGAGTGCCGTTTTCCCACACAACGGCGTGATTCGCTGCGATGCAGGTTCCGGAGTAGCCTACAGTTTGGCCCCGGGCGTTGATTCCGAATGCGATCGAGTCTGGATCGCCACCCAGCGGCAGAAGAGCTTGCGGCTTGCCGTTTTCCCACAACACTCCCAGGTCAATCCGATTATTAATTATGGTAGGCGGGCAGGTGGAGTCCACGGCACCGTTTTCCGCAAATCCTGCGATTTGTCCGCGGTTATTGATCCCACTCGCCTGCCCGTTATTTCCGCCGAGCGACGGCAGTGCGCTCATGTGGAAGTTTTGCCAAAGAAACGGGCGACACGTCAGATGTGTGCCGAATAGGCAAACGTCTTCGCCGTTCGGGTCCAGGACGGCTGTTTCGGAATAACCTACGACCTGTCCGAAATCGTTGATCTGGCCCCAATTCATCCAACTGTTCTGCCCTCCGAGCGTGCCCAGGTCGATCTTGAATCCGTCGATGCCTAGGGCTGCGCGTCCGTTTAGAAGTGTCCCGAACTGGTTATCCTGCTCACCCGGGGGCAGATTCCCAGACATGATCTCGGTCCAGCCCTCGTTATTGACGGACATAGCACAAGCCAGATTGTCATTGCCCAGAGCACCTAAATCGGTAATCTTATAACTCGCTTGACCAAGCGCATTGCTGAAGAAAGCCAGAACAATCGTCGTAACCCACGGTATCCAGAAATTCCGCAACTGTCTGAGGGTGCTCATGTCTTCTCCTTTATCGTCCGGGTAACGTTTCCGCGCTGAGATGGCCGCCTTGCAGAGACGCCGGTTTACTCGGCGCGGTCTAATTGCGAATGCCCAGTGCAGTGGGGAAGCAGATGAGGTTCCATGTTCACAACGATTACGTGAGATAACAGGCCAAACATTTAGGATCTCGAAAAAAAGTGACGAACCGACAACTTTCCGGGATGACCCTAAAGGGACGAGAACAATCGTTTCTCCAACTTTTCATACACACGCGGGCGAGCGGTTACGAAATTCGAGAACAGCGAGTACCCCAAAAGCCAGACAGATCATTTTCGATTGACTTTTGGAGCTATTTAACATACATACTTGTCGGTATGTTAGGCAGCGTAAAAAAGCAAAGGTTCCGCGATCCGGAACGTACACGGGAACGCTTGCTGCAAGCGGCATTTCGGGAGGTTCACAGATCAGGCTTCCAGAGTGCCGGCATCGATACCATTCTCGCAGCCACCAACGTCACCAAGGGAGCGCTCTATCACCACTTCGACAGCAAGGAAGCTCTGGGATATGCCGTGGTCGAAGAGAAAATCGCAAAGCTTACCCGCGACCGGTGGCTGCGTCCTATGCTGAGTGACGGGGCAGCCATTGACGTTTTGATCGGCGTTGTTCGGCGGATACCAGCTCGGCCCCAGGACGTTCGAGCTGGTTGTCCACTGCTTCTCTTGTCACAGGAGATGTCTCCTCTGGACGAGCAATTCCGCAAGCGTCTGGAGAGGATATTTCTTGATTGGCAGGAAGGAGTTGCTACGCTTCTGCGGAAAGGGCAGGCCCAGGGAACAGTTCGCCGCGACCTGAATCCAAACGAGGCCGCCAGCTTTCTGATCGCGACGGTCGAGGGCTACGCCACGTTAGCAAAGAATGCTCAAGATGCGAAGGTGTGGAAAGCGGGAATCAGAAATATCGTGGGATGGCTCAAATCTCTCCGGGCGCGCGAATCTCAGAGAGGCGGGCAACGGCGGCGTCCCTCATGAGCGCCCGCAAGATCCAGGACCCGAAGACCATTGCAGATGAGACGTTTGTTCAACAAGCAGCTCATGTTAATGCGGAGGTTTCGGTTAGCCAGCCCGCGAGGGAATACGATTTGCTACATCAGCCACGAATCGCTTTCAAGGCAAAGGGTAGAATCTTATTCCTGGATTTAGCTGAGATCGTGGCAGTGCAAGCTGAAGGTAATTACGTTTCGTTGCGACACCGGCGAAATCCCTACTTGCTGCGCGAGTCTCTCTCATATATGGCAGAGAAGCTCAAGCCCTACGGTTTTATTCGCATCCACCGCTCGGTCATCGTGAATATTTCAGCAGTGGAGGAGATCCAACCTTTGCCGACGGGAGAGTACAGGCTGCGTGTAAAAGATGGAAAGGAATACCTAGTAACACGCACATACAAAGACAACCTAAGAGACCTGGCGCAACTGTGGGTAGGCTGAGAGCGCCTTCTCGGCTAACAAGCAGCCAGAGGATTGGAGCTGAATTAATCCCATCCTTTGCTGCGCAAAGGATGGGGGCACCACAATTATCTAAAACACCGCTGGCCGCGAGAAATCTCCCTAACCTGTCATCTTGAGCGCAGTCCGCAGGAGCACAGCGACTTAAGGACAAGTCGAAAGACCCCGACAACGCATCCTTCACCATGCCGCCTCGAGGAATTCTAACCAGACAGCCCTCACTCCGACGCACCATCCCGAACCGCAGCACGCAGTAAAGCTAACCTCACCGCAATCCATGCGCGCAGGTGAGGGACCTGCTCTGCTGCCGCAAAGGCTGAAATTGATGCCGTAGACCGCGAAACCAGCGGAGCAGATTCCTCTGCCGTCCACCTTCTTACTCCGAAATTGGTTCGTATAAACATTCTTCTAATTCCGTACAGCCTTTGATTTCTTGTAGAGGCCCAAGGCTGTCTCCGCGTCGGAAATCGAATACCTTTTCTGGCGCGCGTCAGTAATCATTTTGCCGGCGCGCGCAGTAATGACGCAAGCCAAGTCAGCGCATCACTTGAGCGGCAATTCCAGTGTACCCACCTTGCCTGATCCCAAATCACGGACAGCAACCCGCACAAGGGCCGCTTCCCTGGATCGGGCGAACTGGAGCGTCTGAGAAAGGCCGGACATCTGCACTTGATGAAATTGCTCAGGACCTATTTTGATTTTCATCTCAGCGTAGTTCTGCTGCAGCAGAATGCCATGGTCATCAAAAGTGGCAATGCCGATATCCACCAGCAGCAAAGGCGCTTCTTCTGCGGCCGGGAGTGACAATGAATTTCCATCCAGCCAAAGATTCAAACGGTCATTCTCCACTTTATTGAGCTCAGCCATAAGAGGTAGCCCATCGATGGATCGGCCAGGGGTCCGCACCAGTGCTTCTAGTTCAGCACGCCTCTTACGAATGGGTGCCTGTCTGTCATCCGCAAAATAGCTCCTGCGATATCGAAGCTGGATTCCAGCGCGCCGGCATTCAACGCGAACGCTGTGCATTTTTCCATCCGGCTTGGTTTTGGCGGGAGTGAAAGCCAAAGCATAAAAAGTGTTTGCGTCATGATAAGCCTCAGAAAGCTCATGGCCAATGTCATTGTGGTTATAAAAAGGGCGGCCGCCTGTGAGATCGGCAACGTCGCGCATGGCTTCCTGCCGTTGCGTGATGCTTTCCATAATTGGAGATATATAAAAACGGATGCTGTATTGCGAAGCATCTGTGATGTTGCCTTGCAGGCCCTGGGCATCCACGGGATATACCGCAATGTTGTTTGCGGAAAGAACATGGGAAAGCTCCGTGATAACGTCGGAGTAATCGCGCCTCTCACCAAAACTCCATCCACTAGCACCGGCCTCCCTAGGAGGCAGCAGGCGATTGCTTGGCGTCAAGCCCGCAGGGAAGGAGCCGGAAAGCCAGATCAGGCTCTTGTGCCCCTGTATCCATTCGAGCGAACCTGCAATGTTCAACAAGGCGGATACGGAGTTCATTACCCTAAAATCAGTTCGTTCAGAGTCTAGGTTATGGGTTGCACGTTTCTCTGGTTGCAAATTGGTGCTATGCAGCCCATATTTTTGCACGTTGGCCAGCAGGGCATGCCTGTCACTCGTAAAACTCTGTAGCTGATGCAAAGAAGAATCCAGCGAGTAGATGGCCAACGGCTTGGATAAATCCACATTTTCAATAAAACTTTTGAGTTCCTGTTCGGCTGAGGGTTGGAGTTCGGCCGGAGTGTTCATCCAGTCAAGCAGCAAGACTGTGCAACCATTCGGGGGAACAATAGCAGTTGCCGGGGTGAAATTGGCGTAGACGCCGGGCCGCTGGACCTGAGCAAGCTTGTGAATGCGTTCCACTGCTTTTGCATCGATAGGCGCTACCCGTTCAAATGAGAAGTGTGAGAGCGGACGCTCCCGTCCATCTTCAAAAAGGCGAATTTCCTCCGCCTTCAAGTCAGTGACAGGTTTGCCATGAGAGTCAACTGCGACTGTATCGATTTCAACAAGTTGTGTGGTCGAACGCAACGTGGTCGTTTGCGCAAGCAACACACTGTTAGCCATCAGCGAGCAAAGCACCAATCTAAGAACCTGACATACTGCCGGCTTGAGCATTAAGGACACCTTGAGGCAAAGTTTGGGGCAACAGGAGCGGGAGCAAGTTCCATGCCATACTGGCAAGCGTTCAGCCTTTGAATTTTGGGCCATTAGGTAAGGATTAAAGTTGGCCAGTGGGGGAATTGGTGGTTTTCAGCCAGTTGTAGCGGTGAATTTGGGCCGGGCAAGTTTTCTTCTTTTGTGAGAATAATCCGTCGCATTTTCGAGGCAGTTCTTAAGAAAACTTATCTGCAAGCTACTTGCCCAGACACGATCTTTCCGAGTAGCTCATATAATCAATTGCTACTCAGGAGACAGAAGAATGCAATCCACAACCGTTTGTGGCTCAACTCGTAGTTTATCTACCGGTGCTTCAATACTGATGATAGTTTTTATGTTTCTTTGCTCAACAACTGTTCTGGCGCAGGATTCACCCGGTAGATTTGAGGTGGGCGGCGGTTTTACCGCAGCGCACACACTCAACACTGAGAACTTTGGCCCGGCAGTGGAGGGCGACATAAACTTTGGACGGCACCTTGCTCTCGACGGCGCCTATAGCTGGCTGCCCGGCACCTCAGAACATGTGATGACTGGTTTCTTCGGTGCCAAGGCGGGCGTACGTACAGAGCACTTTGGAATTTTCGCAAAGGTCAGGCCCGGATTCATCAGCTTTGGCAGAGAGGTGCGCGAAATCAATATCATTTTCGGACCTGGGCTTACAGATATCTCCAGTTCCTTCCGTGTTGGGCGCCAGACGGAGCGCGCTCTTGATCTTGGTGGAGTGATGGAATACTACCCTGCACGGCACTGGGCATTGCGGTGGGATTTTGGCGATATGTTGGTATTTCAGGAACCGGGGCCGACAGAAAATGTCACAGTCATCGGCAATGGTTTGCCTGGGTTCATTTCTTTTCCCCCAACCCCGAGTCAAACCAGCAATAACTTTCAGTTCAGCACTGGAGTTCACTACCGCTTCTGAAAAACTATGGCTGCGGGCGGAATGCCGTCACCGCCTAATGCGCCTTTTCGCCATTGGCCCTTCGCTTGTAACCGCTTGGATTCCTTGGGCTTTAGCGCGCTGGAAAGGATGTTAGTATAAGGAGCAAGGACAGACATGCCTTTAAAAACATTATTCCTGAATCCTCCGTCGTTTGAGAACTTTGATGGTGGGGCCAGTTCGCGCTGGCCTGCCACCCGTGAGATTGAGTCTTACTGGTATCCGGTATGGCTTGCGTATCCGGCCGGGATGCTGGAGGGCTCGCGCCTGCTGGACGCGCCTCCGCATCATGTTTCGGCGGAAGAGACCATTGAACTGGGCAAACAGTATGAGTTCCTGGTGCTGTTTACCTCAACGCCCGGATTCCCCGGCGACATAAAGCTGGTCACCAAGATGAAAGAGGCGAGTCCTAAGCTGAAAATCGCCTTTGTGGGACCGCATGTCACCACGCTTCCGGAGCGTTCTCTGAATGAGTGTAAGGCCATCGATTTTGTCTGCCGCCGCGAATTTGATTACTCCGTGGTGGAATACGCCAACGGCAAGCCGCTGAGCGAGATTATCGGAATTTCCTATCGCGACGCGAATGGCAAAGTGGTCCACAATGCTGACCGTCCCGACGTAATGGACCTGGATTCCCTTCCCGACGTGGTCGATGTCTATTACAGAGACATGGATGTGCGTCGTTATAACGTGCCTTTCCTGCTCTATCCGTTCGTGGCGCTGTATACCACGCGCGGCTGCCCCGCGCAGTGCACATTTTGCCTGTGGCCCCAGACATTGAGCGGCCATCCGTGGCGCAAGCGCTCCACTGATTCTGTTGCGCGCGAAATGGCCAAAGCAAAAGAATACTGGCCTTTTGTGAAGGAATATTTCTTTGACGATGACACATTCAACATTCAGAAGGCCCGCACCGTGGAGCTGTGCGGCAAGCTGAAGCCGCTGAACATGACGTGGTCTTGCACATCGCGCGTCACCACCGACTATGAAACCCTGAAAGCGCAAAAAGAAGCCGGCTGCCGGCTGTTGATCGTCGGCTATGAATCAGGCGATCCGCAAATTCTGAAGAACATCAAGAAGGGCGCCACTGTTGAGCGCGCGCGCCAGTTTACCAAGGACACCAAAAAACTTGGTCTGAAAGTCCACGGAGATTTTATTCTCGGCCTTCCCGGTGAAAGCCGCGAATCCATCCGCCGCACCATTGATTTCGCCAAAGAGCTCGACGTGGAAACCATTCAGGTTTCCATCGCCCACGCTTATCCCGGAACCGAAATGTACGATTTTGCCAAGAAGAACGGTTTCATCGTCGGCACCGAGCGCATGGTCGATGACGGTGGGCACCAGGTTGCGCAGATTGAATATCCCGGCCTTCCCCGCGAGCATGTGATGGAGATGGTGCACAAGTTTTATGACGAATACTATTTCCGTCCCAAGGCTGTTTTCCGCATTGTGCGCAAGGCAGTGTTCAACGGAGAAGAGCGCAAGCGGCTTTACAAGGAAGCCAAGTCATTCATGAAGCTGCGCGCCGCGCGCAACAAAGCTACCAAGGACATGATTGCCGCAAAGCAAAATGCCGCGGACAAACCACGCAGAGCTGAAGTCGCCGGAGACTAAAAGGCTCCTGCCGCAGCAGACCACATGGCCTCCGGAAGAATTGCCTATGTTTGATAAAGACAAAGTCGGCAAAGCCCGCATGATTGGGTATGGAATCGGATTGGCCGCATTTATCATCGTTGCGTTCTGGAAATTTCTGGCAAGATAAATCACACTCATCCCGCCACGCGGGTTGTAGGCGGACGTCGCTCAGTGAAGTTCAAGAAAATCTTCATCTATATGGCAGTCGCCTGCTGCAACGGCACCGGAGACGTGCTGCTCAAACGCGGCATGGACAGCCTAGGCGAAATCCACCTTAACCATTGGACGCACATCTTTAACGCCTTTGTGAATCCCTGGATCATTTTAGGCATTCTCTTTCTGGCCGGATTCTTTTATGCCTATCTCACCGCGCTTTCCTGGGCTGACCTTACTTATGTTTTGCCCGCGACAGCGCTGGGCTACGTCGTCACGGCATTTCTCTCCCGCTTCTTCCTGCATGAATTTGTCAGCCCCTGGCGATGGGCCGGAGTTCTGCTCATTACTTGCGGCGTGGGTCTGGTGGCCCGCGGGCCTTCACTTACGGAACGTCAGATAACAGAAACGGCGCTGGCGGCGAAGGAGCAACATGAACCCGCTTAAGCTCTGGAGCGCAATCGGCATGCTGGTGGTCGCCTCCAGCGCGGGTGACATCCTGTTGTCCGCCGCCATGAAGCGCATTGGTGACCTCGACGCAATTCGCATACAGAAAGGCCTGCTCTCCATGATTGGCCATATTGTCCGCGAAAAGCTTTTTCTTGTCGGACTGTGCTGCCTCATCTTCAGCTTTTTTTGCCTGCTCACCGCGCTTTCCTGGGGCGACGCCAGCCTGGTCGCGCCAGCGTCCGCGTCACTCACCTATATCTGTTCGGCGATCCTGGCAAAGTTCGTGCTGCATGAGAATGTCGATCGCCGCCGCTGGATCTCTGCTGCGCTCGTCTGCGTGGGCGTGTTGCTGCTGGTGAAGTAAGCGTGGGAGAGCTAAAATAATAATCACGCGGCGGGCAGGGGCGATTAAAACGTACTTCCCTTCCCTCCGGCTCCGATTCATATTTATCGCACCGCCCATGTGGCTAATCCCATGATCGACAATTGCAAGCAATGCCCGTTCACGGACATACAAAAATGCATCAAAGAGGGGTGCGGTTCAGGTCTCGTCGTTGTGGCTGGACTCGCGCTCGTTGTCGAGGAACTTTATCCAACTCTGGGACAAAACAGTTTTGGATTTAGGCTGGCATCATGAATCAAATGGAAAAACCCGATCTGCGGCCGATCATGCTTATCGAAGATGAGCGAACCGATGCCATCCTAATCCGCCGGGCATTCGAGAAAGCCGGGGTCGAGAATCCGATTCAATCTATCGAACACGGCGACAAAGCCCTGGCATGGCTGGAAGGCATTGGCGAGTACCAGGACAGAACAATTTATCCACTGCCGGCATTCATTCTTCTTGATCTTAAGCTGCCCGGGATGGGCGGCCTGCAACTTCTAAAATGGATACGCAGCAGAAAGGATTTGCGTCTGATCCCCGTGGTGGTCCTCACCAGTTCCGCCGACGCGGCAGATGTTAAATCTGCATATGAGGCCGGCGCAAATTCCTATCTGCTTAAACCCGCCGACCGTAATGAGATATATCGTGTCATAAACATAATCCAGAAGTACTGGTTAGAGCACAACATGTTGCCTGCACTCGTCTTGCGCGCCAGTAATCCGTGAGTTTCTGTCAAATCGATGAACTTCCCTTTTCCAGATTTAATAATCTGATAGTTGAAACCAGCGTCGGCAACCCCACAAAGTTTTTTACGATACTTCCTTCTGAAAGTGCCTCAGCACCGCCTCTGCCTGTGGCTTTGTCAGCACCGCGCCCAGCGCGGCGGCGTCAGCCTGCTGTACCGCGCGGACGCTGCCGAAGTGCTGAAGCAGTCTCTGCCGCGTACGTTCGCCCACGCCGGGGATTTCCAGCAGCTCGGATTTGCGGTCGCGCATCTGCCGGCGCTTGCGATGGAAGGTCACGGCAAAGCGATGCGATTCGTCACGCACCATCTGGACAAGGTGCAGCACGGGCGAGTGCCGATCCAGAATCACCGGATCGTCTTCCTGGCCAAAAACGTAGATGATCTCTTCTTTCTTGGCGATCGCCGCAAGCGGCTGGTTGGTAATGCCCAGTTCGTCCAACGCTTGCGCGGCCGCGTGCAATTGCCCCAATCCGCCGTCGATCAGCACCATGCTGGGGAAAGTCTTGTCTTCATCGCGCAGGCGTTTGTAACGGCGGCCAACCACCTCCCGCATGGAAGCAAAATCGTCCACGCCGGTTACGGTCCGCACGATAAACTTGCGGTATTCATTCTTGTTCATCTTGCCGTCTTCCCACACCACCATGGAAGCCACGGTCTCCGAGCCCTGAATGTGCGAAATATCAAAGCACTCAATGCGCTTGGGAGCGTCGGGCAGGCCGAGCGCGTCCTGCAGCGCTTCCTGGACGGCCTTGGCTTCCGGCTTCAGCACGCGGAAGCGCTGGTCAAAAGACTGCTTGGCGTTCTGCGCGGCCAAGTCAATGAGCGACCGCTTTTCACCGCGTTGCGGGACCAGAATTTCCACGCGGCTGCCGCGCTTTTCTGAAAGTAGTTCTTCCAGTTCCGCACGGTCTTCAAAGTCAGCGGGCGCCAGAATGTCCCGGGGGACATATTGCTGGTCAATGTAAACCTGCTTCATCAGCGCGGAGAAGAATTCGCCGGGATGAAATAAAGAAGTTTGTGGACCGTGGCCGCCCTCGGCCGCGAACACCGCAGGCGAGGGCGCCTGCGCTCCAGATTCGTCGTTGTCCGCAGTCGCCTGCGGTACAGCGATCTCCGGCAGCTCCTCCCAGAAAAACTCTCTTCGATCCAGAATCTTTCCTCCGCGCAGATGAAAAACGTTTACCGCCAGCATGTCATTTTCAAAGTGATAGCCGAATACGTCCTGATCGTCGCCTTCGGCGGCTGCCATGCGCTGCTTTTCCTGGAGCTGCGCCACGGTGGAAAGCATGTCACGATACCGCGCCGCGCGCTCATACTCCTGCTGCACGGCGGCTTCTTCCATGCGGGCGCGCAATGACTTTGCCAGATCGGTCTGCCGACCTTCCAGCAAAAGCTGTACGTCATGCACGGCTTCCAGGTAAGCATCCGGCGTGGTCAGGTCCTGCACACACGGCCCCAAGCATCGCTTGATGTAATACTGCAAACAGGGCCGCAGATGGTAGCGCGTGAGGTCCACCTTGCAGGAAGGCACCAGAAAGCTGCGATGGATCAGGTCCACGATCCGGTAGGCCAGGTTCCCGGGAAAATATGGGCCATAGTAATTGCTGCCGTCTTTGCGCAGCCGCCGCGTCACATAAACCCGCGGATAGCGTTCGCCCAGGGTGAGCTTTATATAAGGATAAGTTTTGTCGTCGCGCAGAAGGATGTTGAAGCGCGGCTTCTTCTGCTTGATCAGGTTGTTTTCCAGCGCCAGCGCTTCCTTATTGTTATCGACAACAATGTACTCAACATCCACCGCCTCGCGCAGCAGGCTGCCCGTTTTAGCGTCGGCCTCGCCTACGCCTTCCTGAAAATAAGAACGCACCCGGGCCCGCAGGTTCTTGGCCTTTCCTACATAAATCACCTCGCCTTCGGCATTTTTATATAGGTAAACTCCCGGCCGTAGTGGCAGGGTCCGGATTTTCTCTGTCAGATCCATTGGGGGAAGATGAGGCTTACTACCTAGATTCTGCTTATAAGGTTCCGGGTGCGTAAAAATTCTACGGTCCGGAGTTCTGGCCGGCCCGAGCAGCGTTTGCTAAAATGATCCAAGTACCTGATTATAAATCATTTATAATAAGCTTGTACCGGGAAGGGCAATGGCATGACAGTTGCTCTTCTCTCAGGTGACTTTATAGGCGGCAACACCCTGCGCCGCGTTCGGGTCCTTAAGGAGCTTCCCCCATGACTGTGAAATCAAGCTTAATGGTTCTGCTGGCCGGCACATCGCTGATAATTGCCACTGGCTGCACTACAAAGAATTATGTGCGCAAGCAGACCCAGCCAATCGTCGATAAATCCAACGAACTTGACGCCAGAACGGCCAAGAACAACGCTGCCATTCACGATGTCGATAGCCGCGCAACCGCCGGTATCGCAGGCGCAAACACCAAGGCCGGTGAGGCCGACCAGAAAGCGCTGGATGCCCGCGGCCGTGCAGATCAGGCCCAGACTCTGGCAACTCAGGCTAATACCCGCGCTGATGCTCTGGCCAACCAGGTCGCTAACCTGGATAACTATCGCCCCGTGGCTGAGACCTCAGTTCATTTCGCCTTCAATAAGGCCGACCTGACCCCCAAGGCCAAGACGGCTCTGGACCAGCTTCTGGCTGAAGTCCCCAACACCAAAGGTTATCTGGTGGTTGTGGAAGGCGATACCGATTCCGTAGGTTCGGCAAAATACAATTACCAACTCAGCGAGCGCCGTGCTGATTCCGTGGTGCAGTATCTCTCGTCCAAGAGCATCCCTGCGCACAAGATTTATCTGATCGGAATGGGCAAAGACAAGTACACCGCCCCCAACACCACCGCTGACGGTCGCGCCAAGAATCGCCGCGTGGAAGTTCGCCTCATGACGAACGTTCTGGGCGCCGAAACACCAAGCTCTGCGCAGACAACCGCTCCTAACCCGAGCAGGTAGTCTCTCCTCCCCCGGGACAGTTGCGCAGAACAGAGGCCGCCAGATTTCTGGCGGCCTTTAATTTTGCCTTGATAAAGATCATCTCAACCCTGCAACATTTCATCTTCCCCTTGTAGAGAATTCAATCTTTTGCTGTTTTAGTACTGCTCGACTAACGTCATCCCGAAGGGCGTCAGCGAGTCCCGCGCTTTCTTCAGCGGGCGAGTAGCCCTGAGGGACCTTTTGTTTACCGATGGAGAAGGTCTCATACGTTTACATGATGGGCAGCACTTCACGCCATGTGCTGTATACAGGTATTACTGCGTTTCTCTATTTGCGTGTCTGGCAGCACAAGAACAATCAAGGTGGATATTTCACTTCTAAATATAAATGTTATCGCCTTGTATTCTTTGAGCAATTCACAAGCGTGGAAGCGGCAATTGCCCGCGAAAAAGAAATCAAAGGCTGGCGCAGAGAAAAGAAGGACAAACTCGTCGAATCGATGAACCCTGGTTGGAAGGATCTTGCTGCGATTGGTATCCAAAAGGACTCATGAAGGACGGAGTTCCGGTCGACTTCAGCAAGATAAAAACAAAAGGTCCCTCAGGGCTACTCGCCCGCTGAAGAAAGCGCGGGACTCGCTCACGCCCTTCGGGATGACGAACTCAGTATTAGGTTGTTTACCCATATAAACCCGCCATGCAAGATTCCGCTCTCCATTCGATCTTCCAATAGAATATGTATATGAAGTTCCGCCCTTATATTTTTACCGTCTTACTGTGTTTGGCTGCTCTCGCACTGCCTTCTCAGCGGGCTGTAGCGCAAGATAATCCGGATGACAAGCCCCACATTCAGCCGCGCTCTACGCCTACGCCTACCCCGAGCCCCACGCCTTCACCAACGCCCCAAGCCAGCCAGCAAAAGCCTGCTGACAACTATGAACGCCCGCCTTTTCCCGGTGACGCACCCGGAACTGAGCCTGCGCCCAAGACTAACTCAGGCGATAAGAAATATGAGCGTCCGCCCTTTCCCGGGGATGCGCCAGGGGCCAATGAGCCCTCGCCAAAAAGAAGCGACAAAACCTATGAGCGTCCTCCGTTCCCAGGCGACGCACCCGGCAGCAATCCCACAGGAGGCAGCGCTACCGGAGAAAGTTCCAGCCGCGATTCACAGATCAATCTTGACGCTCAACCGAAGGACGAGCCTGCACCGGCGAAAGAAGACGAGTCCGTTCTACAGCCCTGGGACCCTCACAAAGCTGCCAAGGACGTCGAGGTGGGCCAATACTATCTCAAGCTAAAGAACTACCGTGCGGCGCTGGAGCGATTCAATCACGCTCTCACCTACAAACCGGATGATGCCGAAGCCATCTACGGGCTGGCCTATACACAGGAAAAGCTAGACCTGCTTTCGCTGGCAGACCAGAATTATCACAAGTATCTTGCCATCCTGCCGAACGGCCCTAAGTCCAAAGACGCCGAAGAAGGGTTGAAGCGCATTGCTCCGAATGTGGCCATGCGCAATACCAGTGCCTCCAATGCCGATCCCTCACGCGTGGCCGCGCATGATATTGATATTGGTGAAACGTATCTTTCCGGCAACCACTTTGACGCAGCCCGTGAGCGTTTCGAGGACGCCCTGCGCCTCACCCCGGATAATCCGCTGATCTTCTTCCGGCTGGCCCAGGCATTACAGGGAATGCAGCAGCTTGATCCCGCGCGCCTCTATTACCGGAAATATCTTGAGTCCCAGCCCAAGGGTAAGTTCGCCGGCAACGCCAAGAAGGCCATCAGCCAGATTGATTGGATTTTGGGAAAGTAACTATTCCTTGCGCAGGAACTCGCCGCTGCTGGCGTCCACCAACACTGTGAGTTTTCCAATGGACTGGCTGCCGTAAATCACATGCCAGCGCAATTGGTTGGATTGCGCGTCCCAGTCCAGCAGATAACCCACCTGTACTTTGGGATCTTTTTCCAGCACCTGCTTGCCGCCGTGCTTTTGCGCCGTCTCAAATGCCTGGTCTGAATCGATCTTGAGGAAGTTGAGGTCGAACGAACGCGACGAGCGGTTTGAAGGATTGTAGCTGTCCTCCACGCCATGATTTACGCCGCGCGGCCCGTCATCCGTCGCCACTCCGGCCCAGGTAAACGGTTCCGACTTCTGCCGCCCAGCGGACGCAAACAGCGCGCGCCAGAAATTCGCTTTGCCATCATGGCCGTCGCTGCCTTTCAGATTGGTCGATTCCAGGCGCACCAGTTGCGCGTCACCTGACCATCCACGGGCGGGCGCCAGCATCTTCTGCAAGGCAAAGCGCCCGGTTTCAAACTGGGCAGCCGGTGTTGCTTCTGCTGGAGCTTTTTGCGGCTCAGAGCTGCAACCCAGGCAGAAAGCAGCCAGGACAAAAAAGGTCGACAACACGGTTTTTCGCATGAATGTCATTTTTATTGAAGTAATCAGAGTCACTCCATTCTAGAGGGAGCAAGCGCGAGGATGGATGCACTGAAGGTCCATGTATCGCACAAGTTAACTGTAGGATTACTACTCGCTGCGGATTCCAGATTTGCGCGCCTGCTCTTGCAAATCGGCCAGCTTAGCCTGTGCTGTATCCAAAGCTTGTTTTTTGGTGCTGATCTCGTCCTGCTCTTTGCGGGTTTCTTCCGCGAACTTGGCCTGGTCGCGCAACATGGTTCCTGCATCACCATAATAGGCGGAAGCCCGGAGCTTGGCCTCGCGCTGGGCTATATCCAGTTCACGCTGCAAAGTGGCAATTTCTTTATTTTGCGCATCAATCTGCTTTTTCAATTCTTCGTTCTTTAGCTTTTGCTCTTCTGCCGGATCTTTTTTGGCCGCATCTTTTGTGTCGGCGCCCTTGGCATCCGGGCTTTTTTCATCCGTCTTCTTGTCGTCTGCCTTCGTGTCGGCATCCAGAGAAGCCCCGGTGCTGTGCGGCATGGAATCGTCATCCAGCTTTACCGTGTTCGTGTTGGAATGCTTCTTGGCACGATTGGCGCGGGCCACGTCCCCCAGGGACTCCTGCGCAAACGCTGCGGCAGCGAACAGGCAAATCGCGAAAACCAGACAAAACTTTTTCATAACCGGCACCAACCTCTGGATCGTTCTTCTCTATTATTCTACAGCTACAGCCGGGATGATTCTCCTGCTTTCAAAGGGCGGAAACGATAGGGTAAACGCCGTATCGGACTTTAGTTTGTGTCGCTTCGCTCCAAACCGCTTTCGAGCTTCCCTTGTGAAAGATCCTTCTGCTCCTGAATCAGCCGGCTCGGCGCGCAAGCCGGCCTCGCCAGCGTTCTCCCTTACTTTCTGTCGCTTCGCTTCAAACCGCTTTCGAGCTTCGCCTTCTAAAAGCTCCTTCTGCTCCTAAATTAGTTGACTCGGCACGCAAAGTCTTGAATGGCTCATATATGAGATTTCAGTGAGAAGGTCGCAAGCCGGAGATGCGCAGGTACCACTGCACCAGCGTAGTCCCCCAAAAAGCGGAAATGAGCGCCGCCGTGCCTAAAAACACGCCGAAAGGAATTTCAAAATTGCGATAGATCAAAGTGGCGGAGCTCCAGGCGCGGCGGCGAGAAACGCCGCCAGCTTCAGAGCGGTGCGTCCTGCGACGGCGGCGTAGGCGCTTTTGCCACACCCAGAGAATCAGGAAAGCACCAAAGAAACTGCCGATCACCGAGCCCAGCAACAATACCAGCAACGTCAGTTTTACTCCCAGGAATGCACCGATCAGCGCCATTAATTTCACATCGCCGCGGCCCATGCCTTCCACGCCACGGACGGCTTCATACAGCAGAGCGACGCCCCAGATAAATGCTGATCCCAGCACCAGCCCGGCAACGGAGTTGATGAAAGAAAGCAGTCGCCAATTCTCTATATCCGGGAGGAAGTAATGTGCAGGCCCCTCCAGCGGCACAACCAGGCTGAAGAAGAGGCCCAGCGCAATCCCTGGTTTCGTGAGCAGGTCTGGCAGCAGCTTGGTTTCCGCGTCAGTGAATATAAGGCCAATCAAGAGAAACGACAGAACGCACATCTTGCCGGCAATCACAAACACGTTCGGCGCAACATCTAATTGCCATTGCCGTTGCAGCAATTGGGCGGTCGCAGGCGACACAAGGAAGGAAACAGCAAACAGCACGCCCGTGAGTAACTCTACGCCGGCGTAGCGTGGCGAAATAGGCGCTTTGCACTTGCGGCACTTCCCGCGCAGAATCAGCCAGCTCAGCACCGGAATATTGTCATAGGCGGCAATCGGCGCTTCGCAATTAGGACACGCCGAGCGCGGGCTGACTACGGAAATTTCCCGTGGCATGCGGTAAATGCACACATTCAGAAAACTGCCAAACACAAGACCGAAAAGAAAAAATGCCGCAGCCAGGAAGTAAAAGTTTCCGGCAAAATCAAGAGTATTCAGGGCTCGCTCCGCTCCGATGAGGTTCGAAGGAGATTATATGAAAGATTTGGTAATTGAGTAATTTGGTAATTGCGTAAATGAAGAACTGCGGGACCAGCACTTTTGATCGAGTGATTCGCAAATCGATACTCATCAAAGTTTGATTTTCAATTTACTCGTTTACCAAATTGCCCAATTACCCATTGCTCTCACCGTTCTTCCGGTATTCTCAAAACATGCCCCGCCAATGCAGGCGCATTGGGGTTGGCAGGCGGCAGGTCTCCAGTCCAGTTAATTTGTTTAGAGTTGGCCAGACGCATCTCGGACTCAAGGGACTTCCATCCTGCTCCATTCTGCTCGCGTATTGCCATGTTGAAGCCCATCTGATTTTCATCCTGTTCGGCCTCAACCCATTCGAGAAGCGAGGCTTCCAGATCTTCGGCAAGAGCTTCCTGCGGCAACAGGCAGAGAATCCATTTGTTGCGTGTGTCCCGCGCATAAGCGCCTCGGTCCACGCCGGGAACACCGTTCACCACTTTGGCTCCGTGCTCTTTTGCGATTTTTACAGTTTCATCGTTTGAACCGTGGTCCACTACAAGAACTTCATCGCACGGGCGCAGTGAATCCAGAGCGCGGCCGAGCGAGCGGGCATTATTGCTGGTGTGAATGAGAGCGCTGATTTTTGTCTTGGCCATCAGGATGTTTGATGCTGCTTCAGGCCGTCATTACGGTTCGCCGTTGCCAGAAAAATGCTTTGCAGCCGTTCACCCTCTTGGTCTTAGCATTGGCGCTGGGACCTGCCCCGGCACACAGGCATGGTTGAGATACTGTTCAGCATCCTGGCACAGCATTTGGCATTTATGGCAGCGAATGGGGCCTTTGACGACTGATTTAGGTCTTAGGGTAGGGGAAGAACTTACCTTATCTGGTCTCATGCTTACACACTACTCCTTCAATTTATAGCTGCAACAAAAATCGAACACTTGTTGGAATTAGGTGATTGCGCAGGCAGCACACAAGAAAACGCCGCCCAGCACGACGGCGCTCAGTTAAAAAATCTAATTTTTATTGGTTCATCGCGGAACGGTTTGCTGCCGGCGTGACCGTCAATGGATTCTGCAACTGAAATGCAATTATTGCTTCCGGACGCAGAATGATCTGCTGGCCCTTGGTTGCCGCAGAAACTCCGGTCCCAGCGCCTGCGCCTGCTGCCGCGCCAATGGCTGCGCCTTTACCGCCGCCAAAGATGCCGCCCAGGATCGCACCCACCGCCGCGCCGCCGCCAACTTTGGTTGCCGTGGATTTGCCGTGCCCGTTGCCTGACTTGGTCCATTGATTGGTTTGCAGGTTGTAGCTCTTGCCGCCCATCGTAAGTTTGGTCAGTTCCAGAGTAAGCACGGACTGTCCGGCGAACCGGCCCGCCGACTTCACGTCAACCACGCGCCCTTCAACATCGGCCGTGGTAGGAATCACCGTTTGATCGCCGATGGCGACAGGAGCTGAAAGTGATCCGTGAAACACGTCGCCAACTTGCGCTTTTTCTGAATCCACCTCGTCATTGAGGCGAATGCTTAGCTGAGTTCCTGAAGGAATTGTAATCTTCTCTGGTGTTGGCACTGGAGTTGGAGCCGGTGGCGCGGTTGACTGCGCTGAGTCATAACTGCTGCTACTGCTTCCGGTATTTCCGGTGCTGCTGGTGGAAGGAACCGTGGTGCGCAAACCTGTATCGCCACTATTGCTGCTGGATGAACCGTTATTGCCGGAATACGAGCGAGAGCTACGCGCGCGAGTGCTGGGAGAAGGACGCCGCCGCTCTTCTTTTACAGGTGGGGCCGGCGGTGGATTCGAATTTGCCGTCTGGTCTTGCTGCTGCGCAGTCTGGTCAGGAGTAGCTGCGGCTGTTGCGGACGCCACTTCCAGATTGTTGATGACGGTCTTTACGCCATCTACCTGCCCTGCATCATTGGCGGCTGCGTTGCGAGCAGCATCACTGGCCACCGTGCCACTGAGAGTTACTGTCCCATGATTGGCATTGATGCTGACTTGCTTATCGGGAATAGCACTGTCCCCGTTGATCTTGTTCTGCACATCGGAGGCGACTTGCGCATCCGGGCGATTTCCCCCGTGCGAGCAGCCCACTGCCAACAGCGCCAGGGATACCAGAACCACCCAAAGATTTCTCTTCATAATTATTTGCTCCTGTGTTTTGGTGGCGTATGCCCAATTAGATGCAGAGCACCTGAAATCGACTGTATCCAAGAGTAAAATTTTGGTAAATCAACAACTTACGGGGATCCCGGCAAGAGAAGAATGCCGTGGCTAACGCCCCAACTCTTCTCTCTATTTTAACCCCGGCGGAGCGCCATTGTTGCTGGAATCAAGCCTTAGTCATGGCTGCGACTGACTTAATCCCTGGCTCCGCCCGCAGCCTTTGAAGCTGCGCGGATTCACGCCAAAAATTCTCTTCATCGCTTTGATATCGCAGGTAGACCCTTCCTGCAGCATGCGCAACTGGTCCACGGTAACCGGAGAATTTTTAAGGAGTTTCTGTACAACAGCCGCTCCCGCAACCATGAACGGCATCGGAATATGGACTGCTGGCTTGCGCACATTGGCACAATGAGCGATTTCAGCCAGCACGTCGTTCAGGGTCAGTTCGTCGACGCCGCCAAGTTCGACAGTCTGGTTGGTTGCAGCTTCTGCGGTAAGCGCCTTCACAAAGCATGCTGTTACGTCGTCAATGAAAATTGGCCGGAACTTAGGCTTGCCATTGCCCGGCACCGGGCGGAAGAGAGGGGCCGACCGCATATTCTGAATCATTTGAGTAACAAACCCATCGCCTTCCCCGAAGATCAGTGAAGGCCGCAGGATGCAATAAGGAATCCCGCTACTCCGGACTTCTTCCTCACCCTTCCACTTGGTCGTCTGATACGCCGCCACGCCATTGGCCCGCACGCCCAGCGCTGACATCTGCACAAAGCGCCTGATGCCCGCCCGCTTTGCTGCCTCCACCACGTTGCGCGTACCTATATGGTGTACACGCTCAAAAGTATTGCTTCCCTTCTCCACTATGATTCCCACCAGATGGATGACGGCATCGCACCCCTGCATGCCTTGGTCAAGTCCCGTGCCTTCAGCTACATCGCCCTCGACCAACACCACCCCAGACTGCGCCAAAGAGTTGGCGTTATGTGGTTCTCGAACCAGCGCTCGTGCGCTGTGCCCTTCCGCTAATAGTCGTTTCAGCATGTTTCGCCCAACAAAGCCGGTGGCGCCGGTAAGGAAGACTTTCATCCGTTGATTCTACTGTCTTCACCACACCCCAAGGAGGTTCGAGATTTCAGGAGAAGTATGGTAAAAATTCCATTCCTCTTTTATGTCTCTCAGAGTTGCGCGTGGCCTTTATAACCCGGAAAGTGACCGTTTCCACTATTACGTGTCTTTCAAGCCATCACTTGATCCCACGGAGGAAGAGCGCGGAGCGGAGAAGCGCCATTCTGTCACGGTAGCTCTCTCTGTCACGGAAACCGGCGAGCTTGCCGACCTGGCTTTCAGCCTGCCTGAGCCCTGCCGCAGCCGCAGATCACTTGAGTTTCTTGGCAAAACGCAATCCGCCAGCCTGGTGGATGAACGCGTGTTCATAACAGTTCCAGACTTAAATGGCGACTCCGTCCTGGAGGGAAAAGGAACGCTGGAAGTGGACGGTTTCGGCAGGATCATTGGGCTGGAAATCAATTGAAACACAAGCAAATCGCTGCCAAGTTCAGCAACATACCTGAATTTAGAGAGTAAAACCCTCATTCAGCAACTCTGCTTAACGGTTTCACCTCAATCCAGAGTCTCTGCTTTCTTAAATTTTGTGCAACCTTAATCCTACCTACTACTACGTCCAGAATCGGAATAACTCTCTGTATTACAGCACCTTAACTCTGTAAAAGGGCCTTAATCCAGCTACTCTGCTTGGTTGGTGTCGGGTAAGCCTCTCAAGGGCCCTAAGAGTCCTGACTGATTTCTCTCAAATCGTCTTTCCCGCATAGTTCACCCACCATGAATCGTTCAAAAATCACAAACATTGCAGGAAAGTTGTCCATGGCGCTGGCGCTGTTTGCCGGCGTGTCTGCGTTCGCACAGGTCCCCCGCTCCAATCACGTGTACATTGTGGCGGAAGAAAACCGCAGCTATGAACGAGTGGTCGGCAGCGCGGCCATGCCCTACCTGAACGGCCTGTTGGCCAAGGGCGCCGTAGCCACCCAGTTTTACTCCAACGAGCACGGCTCGCTCGAAAACTATCTGATTGTGACCTCAGGCCAGTACCTGACTCACAACAATTCGACTCTGGCAGTTTTCAACGTAGACAACATTGAGCGTCACCTGCTGACTAACGGAAAAACGTTCAAGTCGTATGCCCAGACTCTGCCTTTTGCCGGCTACACCGGGCTGTACTCCGGCGCGTACATGAAGCGTCACGCTCCATTGCCTTATTACACTGACATGGCGAACAGCAGCCTGCTCCAGAACCATGATTCCACGACGCAACTGGCCAAAGACATTGCCAACGGCACGCTACCGAACTTTGCCTTCATCACGCCCGACGGCAACAATGACATGCACAACTGCGGCACTGATCTGAATATTTGCTTTGCCGCGGCAGACAATTTCCTGAAGAATACCATCGGTCCGCTGCTTGCCAGCCCTCCGTTTCAGCCGGGCGGCGACGGCATCCTGATCATCTGGGCCGATGAAGCCGATCTGGGCTCTGACAACCGTTGCAGCGCTACCGTATTATCGGGTTGCGGTGGGCATATTCTGGTGGCGATGATCGGCCCACAAATCAAAGCCGGCTATAAATCGACAACCACCTACCATCATCCGAGCGTTCTTCGCACCATGCTGGAAGCGCTGGGCACTACGTCCAATTTCCCTTCCGCCGCTAACACTGCTCCGGACATGAGCGAGTTCTTTGTGGGCAATACGGGCACTCCGGTTGCAAGCACAGGTTCAATCACCGTCTCGGCGCCCACGGCCAGCACCGTGACCGGGCCAAGCGTGAGTCTTGCCGCCAGCGCTGCTGGGCCGAATCCGATTACTT
The DNA here is from genome assembly GCA_036495645.1 of Candidatus Angelobacter sp. Lineage (GTDB taxonomy): Bacteria > Acidobacteriota > Terriglobia > Terriglobales > Acidobacteriaceae > Angelobacter. Next base: position 2,759 of record DASXMN010000024.1, on the reverse strand, counting down.
TCATGCGAATCTACGTTGACAACGTCAGTGTCGCTTCCGCTTCCTCCAGCAAGATTGCCGCCACGGTAACTATGTCCAAGGCGACCCATTCTGTTGTTTTCCAGGCATGGGACAGCAAAGGCAATATTTACAAAACCCCGAAGAGCATCACCGTTCAGTAATCACGCAACGCACTAGAAATCAGGACGGAAGCGCACAACGGATGAGTAAAAATCCTTTGTGCGTTTTTCGTTCTGTCTGTTTTTTTCTAGCCGCAGGAGTTTCAGGCTAGAATCATGGGCAATGCACTCCCAGCTCTCTGGTTTCGTTCTTGCGGGCGGCAAAAGCACCCGTATGGGTCAGGACAAAGCCGCTCTCACGCTGAATGGACGTACGCTGCTGGAGCATGCGCTGGCTGCCCTGCGCGAAGTTTGCCATAACGTGGCTATTCTGGGCCGGCATGAACTCTATGGCGCACTGGGCCCTGTGATTGAAGATGTTTTCTCCGGATGCGGCCCTCTTGGCGGCATCCATGCGGCGTTGGCGAACTCGAAAGCTCACTTCAACCTCGTGATCGCAGTTGATACACCATTTCTTGTTCCGGAATTTCTTTCATATCTCGCGGAACGGGCCATAGCTCATGGCGCAATTGTCACCACTCCGGAGATCGACGACTACACGCAACCTCTTTGCACGGTTTACTCGCGCGATTTTCTGCCCATCGCGGAACAGGCCCTGCGGCAGGGCAATTACAAAATCGTTCCACTCTTTCCCAACGACCGGACGCTCATCATCAAAGAAGCCGATCTGCGGCAGTTTGCCTTCGCCGCCGATATGTTTGAAAATCTAAACACTCCGGAAGACCTGGCGCGCGCACGGCGCCGAGTCTCCGGCCAGAGCACATGAGCAATCATTCCAATCATCCGCAGGAAAGTCCCCAACCTTACGTGGAGTTCCAGCACGTCTATAAAGCGTTTGGGGACCACAAAGTATTGGAAGACGTGAGTTTTCAGGTGTATTCGGGTGAAACGCTTTGTATTCTGGGCCGCAGCGGCGTGGGGAAATCCGTCTCGCTTCACCACATCATGGGCTTCCTTAAGCCTGATTCAGGCCGCGTAATCGTTGCCTTCAAAGACATTACCGAATGCAGCGAAGCTGAGCTGGAGCAGATCCGCAAGAAAGTCACAATGGTTTTCCAGAACGGCGCGCTTTTTGATTCGCTTACGGTGGGCGAAAACGTGGCCTTTCCGCTGCGCGAGCGCCACGATCTGGACGAAGATCAGATTTATCAGATTGTTGACGGCCTGCTGGACATGGTGGGAGTCAAGCCCATGCGCGACCTTCTGCCTTCTGATCTTTCCACCGGTATGAAGCGCAGCGTGGCCATTGCGCGTGCGCTTTCGGCGCAGCCGGAGTGCATTCTTTATGACGAGCCCACCACCATGGTCGATCCGCTGATGGCACAGCTTCTGGGCGATCTGATCCAGAAGCTGAAAGTACAGCTCAAGCTCACAAGCATTGTCGTAACGCATGACATGCGCCTGGCTAAAAAGCTGGCCGACCGGATTGTTTTTCTACATGAGGCGCGTGCTATTTTCGTAGGCTCAGTCGAGGAGATGGAGCGCTCGCATGAAGAGGTGGTACAGGAGTTTTTGAAATTGGATGAGTTAACTGTGCCGGGCAGGGACGATGGATACTCGGCTTATACATAGATTTAAAATTTGAAATTTGAAATTTTAAATCTATGCTCTCAGGCCTCGTTTCTCCAGCACTGCCAGCAAACTGTTTTTAGCCTGCGCGGTCAGCCTGCCATTGCGAAGCACTTCCTTAATCACACTCACTGGCAGCTCCGCTGCCAGATGGATCAGCCGTCCTGAGGGAGTGTTCTTGTTGCCCAGTAGCGCGGCCTTCACGTCATTGCGATAAGACCATTTCTGATGCCGGGAAACCGCGGGCGCCAGCAGTTCAGTCCCATGCTCAATTTTCAGCGCCCGGACAATGAACATCTCGGTCATCTGCGGATTGGCGAGCGCAGCCTGCATAATGCGCTCTTCCTTATCCAGCAACAGCGCCGCTGCCACGCGGCCGGAGCTGCGCTTAGCCAGAGTTGAGCGTTCGCCGGAAGATATGCTACCCAGTCTGCTGATGAGCACCTCTTCCGCCGCGCGCTTCACATCCGGCGGCACCCCAGGCAGCAACGCCACCTGCATCAACTCAAAGGTATAGATGTGGCGGATAGTGGGAACGGAAATGTGGCGCGGTGTACGCGGATGAATCGCGATTGCCAATTGCACTTTGCGCTGTTTGGCTATGTGGCCATTCCTGCTCAGTGCTTCCAGTGCTTCGCGCGGCAGATCACGATGGTTGAGCAATGCCAGCGCGAGGTCTTCCGTAAGGCGGGCATCGGCGGCTACAGCAATCTGAATTTCAGGAGAAGAATCATGGACCAGCCGTTCCAGATCGGCGTCCGCCGGCAGAATTATTTTTCGCGGCATTTCGCCGCGAACTCGCGGCGCTTCAGGCTTTTCTGGAGCTTCCTGCAAACCTTCCTTTTCGTCCATTGAAGAATCTGCGGCAGGCCATTCGCTCATCGCCGCACTCCACGTTGCGCGGCAATTTCCAACGCGCCCAGCACCGGACGCACATAAGCAAAACTGACAGCGGCTTGCGGCTGCTCAACTTTCATGCATTCTTTGAATGCCTGCCGCACCAGTGGCGATCCCTGAAGCACGCCCCCGGCCAGCGCCACTGGGACAATGCCTCCTTCAGGCCAGAGCCGC
>DASXMN010000023.1:0-2966 GCA_036495645.1 Candidatus Angelobacter sp. | reverse complement strand
TTTGGCTTCCCATGTATGTCTTGATTGGCGAAAGTGTACTCCAAAGAAAACCCTGCTGAAACCCCTGTTTCATCAGGTTTCTATTGAATACCATATTATGGTACGCCGTCCTAAATTTGTTGACATCCAAGATTGTCCTATCGTACAGTCCGCCAATACCGAAAATTGCCGATGCGAGCACATTTTATTGAGCCCAGTTTACTGGCAATAGGTATCTTAGGCTCGGATTTAAAACGATTCGATAAGGATGGCGGGAAGATGTTTGAGGTAAGCAGGCGTAATTTTCTTCAGCGTTCTGCATTTGCCGGTGCAGCTGGCGCGGCGAGCACGTTGTTGCCAACTACAGCCAACGCTTCGGTTGGTTCAGCGTCAACAGGGCCGAATATCTATGAAGCAATCGGTGTGCGTCCGCTGATTAATTGCAAGGGTACCTACACGATCATCAGCGGCTCGCAGACATTGCCCGAAGTGAAAAAAGCAATGGACGAGGCTTCGCGGCACTACGTCAACCTAGACGAGTTGATGCTCGCAGTGGGAGCCCGGCTGGCGCAGATCACGCAGGCTGAATGGGGCATTGTGACGGGGGGCTGCGCTGCGGCCATTACCGCTTCTACTGCCGCCTGCATCGCCGGCGCCGATCCAGAGAAATCGCAGAAGCTGCCGTATCTTTCCGGATTAAAGAACCAGGTCATCATTCCGAAGCATTCGCGTAATCCATACGACGTGGCGACACGCATGCTCGGAGTTGATGTGGTTGAAGTTGCGACACCCGAAGAACTAGCCGCCGGCATGGGCCCTCGCACGGCGATGATCTATATTCTTTCGTCTCCTGAAGCTGCTTCTGGTCCCTTAAGCATTGCCAATATCTGCGCCGCCGCGAAGCCCAGGCAGATTCCGGTCTTTGTGGATGCGGCGGCAGAAACCCTGACGATTCCGAATATCCATCTCAAGGCGGGCGCAACGCTTGTGGGCTACAGCGGTGGGAAATGCATGCGCGGTCCCCAGTGCTCGGGTGTGTTGCTCGGTCAGAAGGACATCGTGCAGGCAGCCTGGTTCCAGGCTGCTCCGCACCATAATGTGGGCCGCTCGATGAAGGTCGGCAAAGAAGAGATTATGGGCATGCTGACCGCTGTCGAAATGTGGACCAAGCGTGACCACGAGGCAGAATGGAACACCTGGAAAAGCTGGCTTGCCTACATTGAGGCGAAGGTGAAACCACTGCCTTCCGTCACTACGGAATACATCATGCCCGAGGATCTTTCCAATCACGCGCCAGAGCTGCAAATCAAGTGGGATGCGAATGTCCTGAAGATTACCGGCACCGAGCTCGCCGAAACTCTCGATGCAGGCACGCCGCGTATTCAGTTCGACAGCGCCGAAGGAAAGCGGCCGGACCAGATGCAAAGCTCAGTCACGATCATGCCGTACATGATGATGCCCGACGATTACAAGGTGGTGGCGGACGCTATCTACAGCGCCCTGAGTCATCCAAAGAGCTTTACGTCGCCTGCGATCCCGCAGGGAGAACCAGCCAGCATTGGTGGCATCTGGGATGTTCAGGTGGACTACCTCCTCGGGCGCGGCACGCAGCGTTTTCTACTTGAGCAGTCTGAAGGTAAAGTGCGGGGCGCCCATCAGGGCGAGATTTACAGCGGCAATGTTACCGGAACCGTGCATGCCGATCAGATCGTGCTCCGGAGTGCGTTCCCGGTCGGTTGGAATGAAATTCATTACACGTTTATCGGAACGGTGCAGGGGGATTCAATGCACGGCACGGTTGCTATGGGCGAATATGGTGAGGCGACGTGGTCTGCGATGCGAAATACTGCTTAAAACGTCGAGGTGTAATTACCAAATCGCTTTTTAAAAGATATCGTTGCCACAATAGGTGTGAAGCCTTGAGCGGAATTTCTCAGTGCTTCGCACCTTAATGATGAATGAACTATGAGTTGGAAATATGTTGTAAATAGCTGTTGCGCTGCGTTGTTGTTCGTCATTCTTTTCGCGTTCAGACCAGCTAGTGCGCAGTCTCAGGAGAATATAAGCGGCCAGGCAATTTTTGCTGCGAACTGTAGCGCTTGCCATGGGAGCGACGGCCGTGGCGGAGAGCGTGCCCCCAATATAGCGACGCGGCGCGAAGTTGTTTCACGTGCCGATGCCGATTTGATTCGCGCGGTACAGAATGGAGTTCCCGGTACGGCCATGCCTGCATTCGGATACATGGGAGCGCCGAAGATTAGCGCGGTTGTAGGATACTTGCGCAGCTTGCAGGGGATTGGAGTCGCGGTAAAAGTTCCAGGCGACCCACATCTTGGCGAAAACCTCTTTTATGGCAAGGCAGAGTGCTCAAAATGCCACATGGTGAACGGGCGAGGCGGCTTCATAAGCAGCGACCTTAGCGGCTATGGATTTGGCCGCTCGGTCGAAGGTGTCCGGTCAGCGATCTTGAACCCCGACCGGTCCATGGATCGAAGGTCCGAAGCATTAACGGTGGTGGCAGATGATCAACATCGATTCACCGGTCTGATTCGGAACGAAGATAATTTTTCTTTGATTCTGCAGACGGAAGATGGAAGCTTTCACACATTTTCCAAAGAAAAAATCATGCGAGTGGAATACAGCGGCCACTCGCTTATGCCGAATGATTATGAAAATAAATTGAGTAGCAAAGAGATCGATGATCTTGTCAGTTACTTGCTCAAAACCGGAACTCCAGAACGGGCTTCCAACCAAAAGCATGATTCGGACGAAGAATGACAAAAACTGGAATAAATATTATGTGTCATAGAGTGAAGGCGTGCCATGCGGGTCTTTCTTGTTGCGGTGTTTTCCTAGCTTTGGTTGTCACAATTTTTTCTTGTGTTCCCCAAAATGCATGGGCGCAGGCTTCAACGCCCCGACGTCCGTTCAAACTCTTCGCAAGTTCTCCTGCCTTCTGGGAGCTCATAAGTCACGATGCAAAATTG
>DASXMN010000022.1:0-58540 GCA_036495645.1 Candidatus Angelobacter sp. | reverse complement strand
CGTAATCAGCGTTCGGCGCATCGAGCTTGGAAAGGCCCGTGCAGCCACTCGCATCCACGTAATCAGCGTTCGGCGCATCGAGCTTGGAAAGGCCCGTGCAGCCACTCGCGTACACGGTCTTAGCGTTCGGCGCATCGAGCTTGGAAAGGCCCGTGCAGCCACTCGCATCCACGTAATCAGCGTTATCTACAACTTCACCTTCAAACTTCATTGATCTTCTCCTTAACTTTTCACTTCGTACCAAGTTCCTGAACCAGCGGGAATAGGCATAATGTCCCCGGCGCGAAATTTCTTCAGTGGTGGTGTGAATCCTGCATCCTGCTGAAGCTCTACGTTCCAGCCGTCAAGAGTTGATTCAGAAGCCAGTACAAAGCCTGCTCCAAAGCGGTTCCTGAAGTAGTAGGTCTGGCCATGTTGCAAATTGGACTCGTGGACCTTTTCAAATCCTGACAAATTCACGCTGCATACCTCGCTGCTTCCGGTGTCATCCGCTCGATCTCCCGCCGCTCCAAAACAAGTAAGTCCATTTCCTCGTCGCATTTCTTCTTGTCGTACAGGGTCAACAGGTTCAATTTGCGGACATAGAGCATTTCACTCTTTTCCATTAACACTGCTGCCCGGTAGTACAAGCTGGCCTGATAGCTGGTCATGCGGTTGTCTTTGTTCTCATGTTTGGCAGACCAAAAAGAAAATGCTCTGCATCTCTCAATGAACCGAACGAGAATTCGCGCGCCTGTGGAGTATCGGTTAGCTGGTGATCTTTACTGAAACAGAAGAGAAAAGTACGCTTACCGTCGCGGTTGTAGCACATGCCAGAATTACCGACTGCCAAATAGACACATGTGTCAGACCATTCCGGCAAGATGCGCTTCGCTCTCACCTTGTCGTCGGCTAAAACCGCTTCCTGCGCTCGTGGGACATTCGGGCAGGAGCACATACACGGAACGCCTACACACGCCTGATGGCGTTCAGCTTTGCACTCGTAGCATACGAATTCTTGCTCTAGTTCAGCTTTCATGCCGCTACCCTGTCTCCATCCCGTTCCGCATAAGCCAGCCAGCGAAAGTTGCTGCCATCTGCTGCCAGCTTTTGGTTGTAGTGGTCGTCTTCAAATTCGGTGAAGGTGGCATCCTGAAAGAGTTCGTCAGTTAGCGTGTCCACCCGCACATAGCGTTTTGCTCTGATGTCGTCCATAAAATCACTCTCTACTCTTGATCGAATTTAATGAGCCCGGTGTTCAACCTGATCCGGTGCCGCTGATACCGCTCTTCTGTGTCCTTCATAAACTCTCGTGCCTCTTTAAAGAACAGGTGGACCGATATCACCGTCCAACTCTTCGCATTGCTCGCCCGAACTTCGATTATCCAAACCCGCAAAGTATTACCCTGCTTTCTGGCTTAAATGTCTCTGTTCGTGGCGCTGGGTTTTAGCTGGCGCGTATCCTGCGGCTTCATAGACCACGCCTAAGACCGCTTCGGTAATTGCCAGCCAGTGTTCCTGCACCATGGGGTTCAGGTCGGCAAACTTCCGCATCGGATCGTGACGCTGGAAAGCAGCCGAGGCCACCATCCAGCGCTCAACTCCAGCTTCCGATTTGTCATTGAGGTACTTCATAGCGGCAATTCGTCAACCTCTTCTTCGTCCTCTTCCTCGAACGGTGGCCCTTCTTCGTCCCGCGCTCCGCTTAGGGAGTCGAGGTAAGAGGAGTGCATGTCGCGATAGCTCATAAAAACTCCCCTTTAGAACGGCAGTTCGTTTTCTTCTGCAAGCCCTTGGTCGTATTCCTTGATGTCGATGTCGAGTTGCTCAAGGATCTCAGCGTCTGCTTTGCTCAGCAGTTTTTCGTCCCGCCTGCAACGCTTCTCAAAGGCTTGCAGGATGCGAACGCCGCGCTCGATCTTGTCCAAGCTGGCTGCATCGGCGGCTTCTTTGGACTTGAAGCCAAAGACATGCTCAAAGACCTTCATCCGCATCTGCTTTGCGGCCACTGCCGTACCGCCCCAGAGCGATTCCATGGTGGCGTGGAGTTCAGCGGAGAGAACTTCTTTGCGCTGCTTCTTTTCGTACCAATCGGAATTGCCGTTGTCGGAAATCAGCGATGTGCTGTCGCCGGACTGAAGTTGCACATGCCCCATCGTCTGCTGGACGCGGTCAAAATGAGGCTTCAGTGATTCCCATACCGTTCTGTAGCCGCCTTTTTTGTAGCCAGCGGTATCAGACCATCTGATTACTTTGCCGTTCAGCGCCCAGGTGCGGTCCTTCAGCACGTCCACCCGGTGAACCATGCGGCCTTCGCCTTCAAGGCGCGATCCAGCGACAACCTTGGTCTTGCGCTCCAGGCTCAATTCCAGAAGCAAATGTGGCTCATAACCGAAACTTTCTCCGCCGCCGGCCTTGAACTTCGTGCCCACTTTCATCAGTTTGGTTTTGCCGGGCTGCTTCTCGTCCTGCACCTCTTCCATCTCATTGCCGAGCCGCCCCAAAGCGTTGCAGCACATCTTGGAATTGAGGAAGAGAGTGGTGTAGCTATTCCAGAGCTGCTTAATGTCGCCCCACTTGTCGATGGAGATGAAGCCGCTCCCCTTCGCCTTGAAGGACTGCATGATTTCCTGCCAGATCACGGTGAGGGAATCGATGTTGTAAACGCAGCAGCCAAGCTTATCGGCTTCACGGATGTTGTCCACCATGGCCTTGAATGTCGGCGTTGTGCGCTGGATTAACTCAATGCCTTCAATGGCAAAGATAGGCTTCAGGAATTGCCAGCCCGGCTCTGTATCGGTCACAAAGACAGGTGCGCCGCTGTAGAGTTCCTTGGAAAGCGCGATTGACCACAGCGCGGCAGAGGTTGTTTTGCCTGATCCCTGGCTACCATACCAGCCAATCTTGACTGGAATAACAGGATTGGTTTGTTTAACTACTTCTTTGATTTCGCTTACAGTTGCAGTTGCCATTTTCGTTGCTCCTTGTGCCTTGCTTTTTAGTCGAAACTTGTTGCGGCTTTATGCCAGTCCAATAAAGCCGCTTACCCCGTTGGACTAAGGGAAGGCAAGGTTTCCTCCCCTCGACTGGCCCGGTCTGCCCGCTCATCTCTGTTCAGGCAAGGCCGTTAAAACTTTGTCGCTCATAATCTGCCGTCCCTTATGCCAGCAGTATTTAGTTCGTCTGCGGTTAAACCGCCCTGAGCGAATTGCAGCAGAAGATTTCTTCCTTCCTGAATGCCGCTGGAGGCACAGCGCTCGAACTCTGAGTTCAACAGCGAAATAAAATTCTTGATTGATTCAGCACCTTCAGGAGTAAGCAGGCGGACCTCGTGGCGTGTGTAGGTGTCCTGAAAGTAAGGAATAAACCGCGAGGATGATCCGGCGGTTCGATCAGAGGTCAGTGGCGTAACCGAAAGCAGCATCGCGCTAAGTGACTTATGCAATTCTCGCGAAATGTGAAATCCAAAAAGGTGCTTCCCTGGCCACCTTTCAACAGGGATGTTGTAAGGCTCAAGAGATCCTCTTGCCGCCATTTCAGCTTCCAGCTTCAAAAGGCGTTCATGCTCATTGCGGCATCCCGTACAGACATCATTGGCATCCCGCCATCTAGCTTCCTTACAAAGAGGGCATGGCTTTTGAGTCCTTGACATCACAATCCTTTCCATATCGCCCGATAGAACCAGGCACAGGCCAGACCGAGCACTACTCCGCAGATGGAGGAGCTCATGCGGCTCTCACTTTCTTGTTGCCGGGAGCCCCAATCCACTTAGCTGCGCCTATCCACACATAGGCATCAACCGTCTGGGAATGGCGATCGCTGAGTATCTTCCACGCCTCGTGATCGGCATACCCTATGTGCTTGATAGCTGCGTAAACGATTGTGGAGGCGATATCAGCCAGCGCGAAAATCTCTTCGATTGTTTGCGGCTTCTCAAACTCTCGCTCAGGAACGGATGAAACGCGGACTTCTGAAGTGGAAGAGTTCACAGTGCCTCCTCGACATCGGCCACATGCTTCAGCGTTGCCACCAGGGTGCGCGTAGTGGGCATTACTCCGAATGATTTCTCAATCTCATTCACTAAAGCATCAAGAAGGGAGCTTGATTGCTGTAGCGTCCGCAGCAGTTCTTTCCGGCTGGCATTGACCGCAAACAAATGCTTGTCCGTCACTGGTGCGAAGGTGAAGCCGCGAACAATTCGCAAGGCTTCTTTCAGATCATCATTGGCCTTTACTTCCGGCTCGACTTCTAGCGGCATCGTGTTCAGTGCTACTGCTGGGGCGGTCATAAAGAAAAGTTCTCCTACTCGTTTACTTTCCAGAAAAATAGGTTCTCAGGGCAGCAACAGCCAGCCCGAGCACCACAAAGCCAAGTGCGATTACCAAGGAAGTTTTTCGAGAGTCAGCGGGTGAGGCTTGATACTCACTATCCGTGTGTCTCCGATACGCAGCTCTTACGCTACTTCCGGTGTGCGCTCGGACTTCACGCACTGCACGTCCACGGCTCTCAGTTCCTCCGTTGGCAGGCTCAGGTGCCGCACTGGCCAAACACTGAACGCCTATACCTTCCGTGCTGCCGCTGACTCTCTTTGCCTGCTCGGATGAACGGGCGGCAAAATGAAACTTGATATGTGATCTTCCCCACAGTCCCCGGCTCTCCGCGTTTAGAGCTAGGTGGGAGTAGTCAAAGTCGGATGCCGATGAGGGACGGCGGACTTCTTTCATGCTGCCCTCCGCTTAGCCAGTCTTAGCGTCCGGGACTTGCGCCCATTCCGCTCTACTCTGCCTTTGCGTTCCAGGCTGCGGAGATGGGCGGCGCAGGCTGATTTTGTCAGCCCCATCTCGTCCGCCACTTCCTGCACGCTTGGGTTGATTGGGTAAAGCCTCTTAAGGACGGCGCGGAATGCATCTAGACAACGCTTTTCCGGCCCTGTGAGTCCCATGGTTTCTCGTTTTTGAATGCCAACTGTCATACAGTTGGATGCAACTATAAATCAACTCACACAGTTGTCAAGCGGTAAATTGCAATTATTTTTAAAATATTTCCACAAGGAGGCTATACAACTGTGTTGACAACTGTCTGCCAACGGTCTACAGTTCAGCCAGTATGGCGACAGTTTCTTATTCCGCAAAACCCCTTCCGGCAACTCAGGAACCATTAATAGGCGCTAAAGAAGCTGCCAAACTGCTCAATTGCAGCCGTCAGACATTGCAGCGGCGAGCTGAACGCAAAGAGGTTCCAGCCATGAAAATCGGTAATCGCTGGATGTTTCTCGCTTCTTTGCTTGACACCTGGCGGCGCGAGAAACTACTGTCCAACTGTTCCGATACACAGGAACAGAAGGCGGGATAAAAAGGTATGGCGGGGAAGAAAGTCAGTTACGCAAAAGGCTCAATCGCCTTAAACAAGCGCGCCAGCGGAGAACATGTCTGGGTGTTCCGCTATAAGGATTCAAGCGGCAAGTACCGGGGCATCCAGTTTGCCACCATCAAGCAATGCCGCACGCGCACACACGCTAAAAATGAAGCCGAGAAGCAACATCTCCGGCAGCGGTACCTTGAGCCAGCCAGATTAGGCCGCAAAACCCTTGGCGATGCTATCACGCGCTACAAGAAGGAAGTGATGCCGGAACGCTTCAGCACTCAACACGGCTATTCATCATGGCTCAAGCTGCACATCTCGGAATGGGCATCCTCGGTCATGGAAGATATGGACCCTGCTGCGGTTGAATTATGGTTAAAAGGGCGCGATCTCGCGCCGAAATCAAAGAGCAGCATCAAAGGACTTATGGCAATCCTCTTTGACCAAGCCATGAAATGGAAGTGGCTGCCTATCGGTCGCAATCCCATGGCGCTGGTAAAGATCACGGGTGGCACCAAGCGCAAATCCAGGCCGGGAGTTCTGACTCAGGCCCAGTTCGGCAATCTGCTAACAAACATAGGGGAGCAACATGTCCGCGTGGTGGTTATTGTCGGGATGTGCCTGGGGCTGAGGCTGTCTGAAATTTTGGCCTTGCAGTGGTCAGACATCGACTGGGAAGACATGTCTCTATCAGTAGAGCGCGGGATTGTGAATGGACGGCTGGGCCCGGTAAAGACCGAATACTCCGATGCGCCTGCGCCGGTCGATCCAGCGCTGCTCGAAATTCTGCTGGGCTGGAAACGCACAACGGAGTTCGCCGGAGATGGCGACTGGATTTTTGCCAGTCCATTTAAGTGCGGGCGTGCGCCTTATTTTCCTACCGCCATTCGGCGCAAGATCCACGCAGCAGCGAGACTGGCCGGACTGGATAAGCTATTAAAGGGTGAGCCGACAAAGATTCTCCGGCACACCTATCGCTCGTGGCTGGGAACAACGAACGCGCCATTGGCAGTGATTAAAGACCTGATGCGCCATGCCGATATCCGTACCACAATGAACGTTTACGGAAACGGATTAGAGGCGCCAATGCGCGGAGCAAATTCTAAAGTTGTGAAAATGGTGTTGAAAACTCGTCTGACGCCGCGTGTCAAATCCGTGTCATACAAGTGAGCAGATATAACTAATTGCGGTATTTTTGAGCAGTTGTAAGCACATAAGTGATTGATTTACAAAGAAGGCTTGGGTTCGACCCCCACTACCCACCCCAATAATCATTCAGTTACAGAGCGTCACTTGCCGTTTTCCTGCTGCTCAGCCAAACGTTTCACCGCTGAGGGATCGGCAACGGTGAACCTACTTTCATGTCCTCCGGCATTCCTTGCTTGGTCCAAATTTGAGCAGAAGCAGGAGCGGTGTCCATGAACTTGGCAATTGTTATCCAGCCCCTTGATGACTGCTGTGACCTTCCGATAGATTTTGACTTTTTGAGTGCATATTTTAGGATTCCTGCCCTCCAAAAAATTACTCTATATCCACCACTTTGACGATATCGTCTTCCAAAATGGCAAGGCGGTGTCCATCCGGACTGAAATCGAATTCGTATTCGTAATGATGCTTTAGGTTGATAGGTATTGATGCAAGTTCCTTTCCAATATTGATGTCATAAACAACAATCCTGCGTGCTGTTAAGTGAGCCGACAAATCCAACCTCTGGTTACCTCCTCGTTCGGTGAGCATATCTACTGCGATTCGGTTTCCTTGCTCACTACCTCGGATGGGAGCCCATCTCTCGTGCTTTGCCATCGCTTCCTTAAATTTTGGATGTCCGTCAGATGAGATCACGTACAAATGATTGTCGATATATTTGTCGGTTTTGAAATCGATATCGGTGACGAAAGACTCGTCGTTCAGCACTGCGTAATTTCCAGGTAGATGAATGGGCATCTCAACATGGTGATTGTAATCACAAAGAGGCCAGCGATAGCTGAAAAGTTGGAGCTGCCGGTTCTGGCCTGTGTAATAAGCAAACTTGTCAGTTATTGCCTGTACTGGGTAAGGCGGTTTTTCACATTGCTCTGCGTTTGGAAACTGTGCGAGATCAAAAACTGTCACAGGCGGATTAACATCCCATGCGTAAAGCAGCAGCGTTCGTCGGCTGGGCGATTGAATTATTCGGCAGCGCAGAGCACAGGCAGCCATAACCTTCCAGGAGATATTTTCCGGTTTTAGGTCTGGTCCTGACTGAAGCAACTGGAGCTTGTCGTTGGCTCGTACGATTATCTGGTCAGTATCGGACAAATAGAGGCTGTTATTTCTCCATCCATTTGCAGGCAGCGAAAGAGAAAGATTCACTTTCCCATTCGGAGTGAACCGTACCACATGATAGGAGAAAGCTGGATTATCTCGTGTTACAAGACCACTATTTTTCTTGACCGTAAACCCGACTAAAATCCGGCTTTTATGATCGATGACAATTGAGCGTGTACCAGGAGTATCTATTTCGTGTGGATGGATTGGTTCAGGCGGCTCCCAATCATACTCTCGAAGATTGACAACGGAAGGTGTCGCTGTCGTCTGCGCCAGATGAGGCTGAGCGCAGATGAGCATGACGGCGGTTACCCAAACACAATACTTCAATTGCGGCACATTTTCGATTACCATGATTCCATCGGCACATCCGAATTGATATTTCCAAGCAACACATCAAATTAATCCGTGAACGAGTGCGCCCAGACCGCCCCCCAAACGGGATTTCCGCTGTCAAGTGCAGCAGAGTATATTGATAGTCCAAATTGCCATAGACGGTTTGCTAAGTCAATGTTGGGTTACCCGCGACATATCCCCCAGAGTGCGCCAACTGCGGGACTTACGAAATGGCCCATCTAGTGTGGGCAAGCGGAAACCTCATTTGCGCTCAGAAGCGCCTACTCGTCTTAAGCTTTGGCACCAGAGATACGCGAGCGCTCCTCCCGATGCCGCTCGAAATCTTTCCAGGCTCTTTTAAAGAGTTCCGGATCGTCGTCAAATTGCATTTCCGGACGCAGCAGCTCTACTGAAGGGCCAAACTTCGCCTCCGCATCAGCTTCCATTTGCTTGAATCGTTCGCAGTAGGTGGAATATTTCGCCTCCACTTTCCGGTATTTGCGTTGTTTGAACAAGCCAAGAACAGTTGCGACGGCGGCGCCGAGAATGACTATCGCAAAAGCTGTCACTATGAATCCAGAGGAAAATTCCAGCAACACAATGGGAAAGCTGACAAAGGCAAAAACAGGCAGTGTTGTCATTTTCCATACCTCCCGTCTTCCGCTCTCAATGAGGGCAATAAAGAAATCCCCCATGGATTGTGGAAGCCGCATTAACTCCAAAAATCTGGAGCATGTAGCGAAATTTATTTGCGCGTTATAACGCGATCAGAGAGATTGGAGTTCAGGGGGAGGACGCCGGCTGAGGTCGAAGGGAAGGCAGTCTTGAGAAGGTGGCTTTCCTTCATTCCCAAAAATTAGACTTGCCCATGTACGTTCCTGTGCAGGGCGAATCAGTACACTCGAGAACAAATGGATGACTACCTGCGCTGAAGGAAAGATCTTTTTGAACTTAGTCGCCTCTGGCATCGCGGGGCTGCTGTTGAGATCATCGGTCATCGAAACCACAGGAAAAAGCAGACAGACAACGCAGATAAGAGCAACACAGGCAATTACGAAGTTTTGTTCTCCGTTTTTGCATACCAGGTACCATCCAAAGAACAAAAAGATCGCCACGGAGATCGCGAACCAGCCAAGATTGAGAGCGAGTTCCATACAAAATCTTAGTCAGGATAAACCAGGCTCTGGAGAGTTTCAATTTTGCGTCCCGTCCATTTGTTCATTCTGAAGCAGCACCTTCGGATAGCAGATAACAGCGCCTGGAAACACTGCGCCTCCAATGCGTATGTCCGTGCTTCGCACGCACACAGAGGACGTCGCCGCCACTGGCCTGTGGTTCACCCTCCGACAGTATTGTGCGAAAACGCTCTTTTTTGCCGGTATTCTTCTAGTGACATAGCCTGTTCGGAAGATTGTATTGCACCGTTTTTTGTGCTCTCATACCAGTCTACGCCCAGTATTTTGGAGAACATTCAATGGCCAGCACCGTTTGGAAGGGGCATCTCACTTTTGGCTTGTTGTCACTTCCCGTCAAATTGTACAGCGCAGCCCGCGCAGAGTCCGTCGGCTTTAACCAGCTCCACAAGGCGGACAATTCCCGCGTCAAGCAGGTCCTTTATTGCCAACTGGAAGATAAGCCGATCCCGCGCAGCGAGATTGTGAAGGGCTATGAGTACGAGAAAGACAAATACGTTGTGATTGAGGACGAGGACATCAAGAAAGTTGCGCCTAAAACGGCCCGCACCATGGAAGTGCTGGAATTTGTGAAGGCCAGCGAAGTGGATGCCATCTTTTTTGAAAGCTCCTATTACATGGCCCCCGACGAAGCCGGCGAAAAGCCATACGCCCTGCTGTTTGAAGCGTTGCGCCAGAGCGGTTGCGTCGGCGTGGCCAAGATTGCCATGCACAATCGAGAGCATATTGTTGTGCTGCGTCCCGGGCCGAAGGGCATTCTGTTGCACACCATGTATTACCCGGACGAGATCCGCCAGGTCGAAGAGTTCCGCACAGACACCAGCATGGTAAAAGATAAAGAGCTGGTGATGGCCAAGATGCTGATCGATTCCCTGCTGGCTGAGTTCGAGCCGCAGAAATATCACGATGCCTATCGGGAAAATTTAATGGCCATGATCCAGGCCAAGGTCGAAGGCAAGGAAGTTGTGGAAACAGTTGAGACCAAGCACAAAGCGCCGGTGGTAGATATCCTGGAAGCGCTCAAGATGAGCCTGGCTGAAATAAAGAAGCCGATTCGCTCCTCGGTTGGAACGCCAGCAGCGCCGATTGAAGAAGGGCCGGTTCGGGCAAAGAAGAGCCGTAAAACCGGCGGTTAGCTCTTGATATTGCCGCAAATTGCGGCTGGCCTTAGGGCGCTTTTCCCTGCGTAACGGTTGTCGCCTTGTTCTTTTCGAAGACCACGGTCACCGGCTTGCCTGCATTGGCAAACTCAATTGTGCGATTGCCATATTCCGCGCCGTCTGAACTCATATTGGTCCCAAGCGCAAAGCTGGCTTGCAGTTCGCTCATGCCCTGCTTGGCCTCATGCTGGTCCACGGAGGCCCATACATCGGCGGGCCAATGTTTGTATAATTCGTGAGGATCTTCGAAGAAGAAAACATCATTGGCGTTGAAAACATAGTCATCGCCTGTATTGGTCCCGAACGCAACGGCAAAGGCGCCAGGCTCTCCTGCTTTTTCAAATACAGCCATGATCTGCTTCTGCACCACTGAGACCTGTCCGGCCTTGAGCGCAACCGGCACTTTCTGCAGCACCACATCTTTCACCTGCAGCTTGGCCAACGGAGGCAGCAGCCCAATTTTCCGTTTTAAGTTCACGCTGTGGGTAGCATTGTCATATGGATAGTAAGGAAGAATGTTCCCGGTCTTCACCCATACGGGCTTGCCAGCCAGCTCTTTTTTGGCTGACTCCACGTTGTAAGGAAAAATCTTCTTCGGCGTCACATAATCATCCATGTTGGCCGAGTAGGTGGGTTGCGCCTTCTTTGGTCCTTCGCCTTCATTGTGGCGGCTGTAAAACATAAACCCCACCCGAACTCCGGCGAGCACCACAAATACCAGCAGGCTTATCTGTAATTTCTTTTTGAGATCGGCATCCATCGTGAAATTAATGTACCACTTCGCTTGGCGCCGAATAAAATGGCAATCCCGGGAGAGATATACAATGCGACTTATTTCGGAAACCTTTTGCGTATTTAGAGCGTATAGCCTGATATGAAAACCCGCGCCGCCTTTTTCTCCTTTTTCTGGATATTGGCGCTGAACGCCATCAGCTTTGCCTCTGATCTGGCCCTGGTTCACGCAAAGATATATCCCGCGCCGAATGCACCATCCATTGCGGATGGAACCATTATTATGCATGATGGCCGCATTCAGGAGGTCGGGCCGTCAACAAAGGTGAAGGTACCTGCAGGCGTGAGCGTGCTGGATTGCAAAGGCCTCGTGGTGACTGCGGGTTTCTGGAACAGCCATGTCCATATTTTGACAACGGGCTTGCTCCAGGCGGAGAAGCGGACGCGAGAAGAGCTGAATCCACAATTGGAAGAGATGTTTCTCCGCTGGGGTTTTACAACGGTTTTTGATACTGCTTCTGTCCTGAGTAATACAAACAACATTCGTCAGAGGATCGCCAAAGGAGAGCTGCGCGGGCCGCATATCCTCACTGTCGGCGAGCCATTTTATCCGAAGAACGGAACTCCGGTTTATGTAAGAGGATTTCTGGCTGAGAACCACATTCCTTCCGCGGAGGTTGATTCGGCCGAACAAGCCGTGGCGCGTGAGCGCCAGGAAATTCATGACGGCGCGGACGGCGTAAAAATATTTACGGGAGCCATTGAAGAACACGGCGTTTTAACTATGCCGTTGGATATCGCGAAGGCACTCGTCTCTGAAGCGCATCATGCCGGCAAACCAGTATTTGCCCATCCTTCCAATCAGGCAGGATTGGATATAGCGATTCAGAGCGGCGTCGATATCCTTGCGCATACGGCGCCCATGAGCGGCGACTGGTCACCGGCTTTCACAGAAAAATTGGAAAACGCGCACATGGCATTGATCCCCACGCTGACGATGTTTGATGTGGAAGCGAAGAAAGCAAAAGTATCTGACGAAGAGGCGCAGCAGTGGATCGCCCAGGCCGTCCGCGAATTGGAAGCTTATTCAGACGCGGGTGGCCAAATCCTGTTCGGCACCGATATCGGCTACATCGAACACTATGACACAACCGAAGAATTTACTCTGATGGCGCGGGCCGGAATGAGTTTCCAGCAGATACTGGCCTCGGTCACCACAAATCCTGCAAAGCGCTTTGGCTATGCCAAGAGCGGCCGCATCGCAAAAGGAATGGACGCCGATCTGGTTGTTCTCAATGGCGATCCAGCCAGCGATGTTACCAGCTTTTCTAGAGTTCGGCAGGTGATCAGGGGCGGGAAAGTGATTTATTCAGCTCACTAAGTCGCCCGCAGATTCTAAATTGCCATCAGTTTGCTCGCTCCCATTACCAACCCCAGTGTGATGGCCGCAATCACCACTTCACCCAGTGCTCCCACAATAAACGGTCGAAGTCCCTGCTTCTTCATCTCCTTGAAATTGATTCGCAACCCAACTCCGGCAAAGGTCAGCAGGAACGCCCAACGCGATAAGTTCGCCAGGCTTGCGACCTGATCTTTATTAAAAACGCTCAGGCTCGCCAGCAGTGAAATCAGCAGAAATCCCAGTACAAACTTTGGAAATTTCTGCCACAGGAATGTCGCTTTGTTGCCGACCGCCTGCCGGCCTTCCTTTGCCGCCCAGTACAGCGCATAGCCGAGCACGACAAACCCGATCATCGCGTTGCGCGTGGTCTTGGCGAGTACCGCTATTTTTGCCGCCGCGTCAGAATAAAGCGCACCCGCTGCTACTGCTTCGGCAGTGTTGTCCACACCCGTTCCGGCCCAGAGTCCATACACGCGATCGCTCATTCCCAGCCAATGGCCGATTGGCGGAAACGTGAAGAGAGCCAGTGCACCCAGCGCAAGGATGGCCGCAATAGCGAATGAAGCATCTTCGTCGTCGGCCTCAATCGCCCCTTTGGTCGCAATAATTGCCGACACGCCGCAGATGGAAGATCCTACGGCCAGCAAACTGGTCAGCTTGGGACTGAGCTTGAAAATGCGCCCCAGCAACGTCATGAATGCAATGGACAGAAGCAGTTCGATCAGCACCAGCGTAAGGCTGACCGCGCCTAACTTTAAGACGTCGCCCAGCAGAAAACGCGCTCCCAGCAGCACAATGCCGGTCTTGAGCCAGAATTCATAGGTAGCGATTCCCGATTTGAAGACCTCTGCGACTCCTATTGTGTTTGAAATCAACAGCCCAATCAGAATCGCCCACAGAACATACTCTATATTGGGAATTACAAGATGATGGGCTTTGGAATATGTGTTGATGGATTTTTCCAGGACTTTTCCCGCAAGTCCCACAATGGTCAACAATGCGACTCCCGGCAGCAGGGCCAGCAGCCTTTTGGGAAATTGGATAGGTTCTGCTCTGAGTACTGCTGTAGAACTTGCCATGGGGACGATCCCTCCTACTCTGAATTTGCCTGCTCAATTACCAGGAAACATGTTTCAATATGCCCAGACGGACGAGCGCCGCCAACAGCAAGGCCACTGCAACCGCCCATCCATCAAGTGAAAGTCGCGATGTTCCTTTTTTTGTCTGGTCAATTTGATCTGCCATCTGCGTATGCTCCCTAAATCGATTCTTAGAATTTTCAGAACAATTACTGGTAGCCAAAAGCAAAAGCCCACTCACGTCTGGTGAGTGGGCTCTAGAATTCTTTTGGACTATTGCCGCTGAATGATCACTCGCCAGATGTGCCGAAAAGGACGCACGGACAACATGCGTTGTCCATACACATCGGCATCTGGCGGAGTACTGTCATCGAAAACGCAATACTATCGGGAGCATTGGATGTCTGTCAATCGAAGTAGATCCATTTTTATTTAGCCAATCATTTTGCCAAAAGGACATGAATTGTTTGGCAGAAGCTCCCAAAAACTGGAAAGCTATCCCCTACAGAACAAACCTCAAGTTATGTAAACCATATTTTTATTGCATTCGTCTATTAAGACGTTGCTTTTCAGGGTACAATCCCGAAACCAATTACCAAAAATTTCATGCCTCCAAAGTCGCCAATCAAGCGATTTGAGCACCGTCCTCTAAAGGGTATGCCAGGGCGAGTGGCCTCTTATTGCAGGATTTGCAATGACTTCATTGCAGCCAGTGACAAACCCAGAGCGCTGCGGATTGCTGAAAAGGCGCACCTGTGCCCTGCACGAAAACGCCGGTAGCCGCCACAAAGGTCTGATCTATCGTGATGCGAGTTGTTTCTGAACAGGCGCGTTGATTGTCTTTCCACACGGCAACCCCAGGCGGCTCTTATAACTCTCAACATAAAGAGAGTCTTCCGGGAGATTACGATGGCGCGCGGCCTTTTTTCACGCTGGCCACTTATAAAACAGATTCGAACAGGTGCAAAGGGCACTGGCCCTGAAGCTATGTCTGACCGGACTCATACGCTGGGTCCTCGTATTGAAGGCGCAATCGTCGCCCGCTCAGTGTGTCCTTATTGCGGTGTGGGATGCGGCCAGTTGGTTTTTCATAAAGATAATCAGTTAGTTGCCATTGAAGGGGACCCGCAATCGCCCATTTCCCGCGGACGCCTCTGTCCCAAAGGAGCGGACAGTTTTGAACTGCTCACTCATCCCAGCCGTGAACTGAAAGTGAAATACCGGCCTCCTCACGGAACAGAATGGCAGTCCCTGGAATTGGAAACTGCCATGGACATGATCGCCGATCGAGTGTGGCAGTCGAGAGAAGAGACGTTCAAGGAAAAACAAGATGGCGAAACCCTGATGCAGACCAAAGCCATCGCGCACCTGGGCGGCGCAACTCTCGATAACGAAGAAAACTATCTGATTAAAAAGTTTTTTACCGGCGGTCTGGGCATGGTTTGCGTCAGCAATCAGGCCCGAATATGACACAGCTCCACGGTGCCCGGTCTGGGCACTTCATTTGGACGGGGCGGAGCTACAACAGCCCAGCAGGACCTGCAATTTTCCGATGCCATTCTGATTATGGGATCCTCCATGGCGGAAAACCATCCTGTGGGATTTCAATGGGTGATGGAGGCGCGCGAAAAAGGCGGCAAGGTCATCCATGTTGATCCCCGGTACACTCGCACCTCCGCCATGGCGGATTACTGGCTGCCACTCCGCGCTGGGTCTGACATTGTTTTTCTGGGAGCGCTCATCAACTACACACTCACGAATGAAAAGTATTTTCGCGAGTACGTAATTCCCTATACGAATGCTTCCACGATTTTGCGTGAAGATTTCAAAGACACGGAGGATCTCGGAGGCATTTTCTCCGGGTTCGATTCAAAGAGTAAAAGCTACAACCCTGAGACATGGTTGTATGAAGGTTGTCCGCAGAAGCAGCCGATCACGGGCCATTCCGGCGCCGGCGGCGGGCATGGCAAAGATCGAGGCGGCGAGGCTGGTGATTTGGGCGAACATAAGAATGACGTCACCCTGCAGCATCCCCGTTGCGTCTTTCAGGTATTGAAGAAGCATTTTGCCCGCTACACCCCGGAAATGGTGGAGCGCGCCTGCGGAATTCCCAAAGAAAAATTTCTGCAAGTGGCTGAAGTTTTCACCTCCGCCTCTGGGCCGGAGAAAACAGGCGCGATCTGCTATGCCGTGGGCTGGACCCAGCATTCAAAAGGCGTCCAGATTATCCGTGCAGCCGCCATTTTGCAGTTGCTGCTTGGCAACATCGGCCGCCCCGGCGGAGGAATTTTAGCCTTGCGCGGTCATGCCTCAATCCAGGGCTCTACAGATATTCCCACTCTTTATGACATTCTTCCTGGTTATCTCCCGATGCCGTTTTTCGAGAGTGACTCCGGAAAGCTTTCCAAATATATCGAAATGCACAAGTCCAATTCCGGCTGGTGGACGAACTTTGATAAGTACATCATCAGCCTCTTAAAGGCCTGGTACGGTGAAGCTGCAACCTCGCAAAGCGAATTTGGCTTCAATTTCCTGCCACGCGTAACCGGTGACCATTCGCATTTTGGGTACTGGCTCGACATGGAAGATGGAAAAGTTCAGGGCCTCTTCGTGATGGGACAGAATCCGGCTGTCGGCGCGCCCAATGCTCGTCTTGAACGCAAAGCAATGAGCAAGCTCAAATGGCTGGTGGTTCGAGACATGGTGGAAACCGAAACCGCTAGCTTCTGGAAAGACTCTCCTGAAATCACCCGCAGAGAAATGAAGCCTGAGGACATAGCGACTGAAGTCTTCTTTCTTCCCGCTTCCGGACACACGGAGAAAGCCGGCTCTTACACCAATACTCAGCGATTGATCCAGTTTCGCGAGAAAGCAGTGGATCCTCAGGGCGATTGCCGCTCTGAAAGCTGGTTTATGTATCATCTGGGCCGCCGGTTGAAAGCGCGCGCCGCTCAGGAGTCAACGCCGCGCAATGCCGCACTCAACTCCCTTTCCTGGAATTACTCCACAGAAGGCGCACATGCCGAGCCTGTGGTGGAAGAAATTATTGCGGAAATCAACGGCTATAAGACTGCAAATCACGAACTGGTTTCCGGATATCGCGAACTGAAGAATGATGGCTCAACTGCGTGCGGTTGCTGGATTTATTCCGGCATCATGCCTAAGCCGGGTGAAAACAAAGGTCGCAAACGTGAACCACAGGGTCGATATGGACATGGCTGGGGTTATGCCTGGCCAAGCGATCGCCGGATTCTCTATAACCGGGCTTCTGCGCGTCCAGATGGAAAGCCGTGGAGCGAGCGCAAAAAGCTGGTGTGGTGGGATGAAGCGAAAAAGGAATGGACGGGACTGGATACCCCAGACTTTACCAAAGAGAAATCGCCGGATTATCGCCCGGCAAAGGGAGCCGAGGGCGACGACGCGATAGCCGGGAACCAGCCATTCATCATGCATCCGGATGGCGTGGGCTGGATATGGGTGAGCAGCGGCCTTAAGGATGGCCCGTTGCCAACTCACTATGAGCCATTGGAAAGCCTTACTTCAAACCTGCTTTACCCCCAGCAGACCATAAACCCAGCAGCCGACAAGAAAGAAAGTTCGGAAAACCCTTATGTGTTCCCGGGCGGCGATGAGCGCTTCCCTTATGTTTTGAGCACGTATCGTCTCACTGAGCACCACACAGCGGGCGGTATGTCGCGGTATCTTCCCCATCTTGCTGAGTTACAGCCGGAGCTGTTCGCGGAAATCTCACCGCAATTGGCGGATGAATTGAGTATCAAGAACGGGGAGTACCTGACAATCACTACCGTGCGTGGCGCGATAGAAGCGCGCTCTCTGGTAACAGAGCGGATCAAGCCCCTTACTGTTGACGGCCGGTTAGTCCATCAAATTTGCCTGCCCTACCACTTTGGATACAAAGGGCTGGTCACCGGCGATACACCGAATGACCTTCTGGCAATTTCCGAAGAGCCAAACGTCCGCATTATGGAAACAAAGGCGCTGGTCTGTCACGCCAAACCAGGCCGCCTGCCCAGAGGAAAGCGCGGACTGGAAACATGGAAAGACGAATTAAAGAGGCCAGCATGAGCACAACAGGTTTTCTCACCGACTCCACGCTTTGTATCGGCTGCAAAGCCTGCGAGGTGGCTTGTAAAGAGTGGAACCAGATTGCAGAAGATGGCTTTGAATGGAGCGGCAATTCTTATGACAACACTCAGGCCCTGGGACATTCCACCTGGCGGCACGTAAAGTTTGTTGAGAACACGCCGGAGATCGGCATTGGCGGAAATTCCGGCGAGCAGCTTCCAGCCTGGAGTTTTTCCTCCGATGTCTGCAAGCACTGCGAAAACGCCGGCTGTCTTGAAGCGTGCCCGACCGGGGCGATTGTTCGTATGGAGTTCGGCGCTGTTTATGTTCAGCCGGATGTATGCAATGGCTGTTCCTACTGCGTTGTGAGTTGCCCTTTCGGCGTGGTGCAAAGAAATGAGGAAGATGGGCGCGCCTTCAAGTGCACCTTCTGTTCTGACCGGCAACGGGCCGGACTTAAACCGGCTTGCGCGCAGGCCTGCCCGACGGAGTCAATCAAGTTCGGCCAGCTTGATGAGCTCAGAGTGGAAGCGCAAGGTCGTTTGAAAGAGCTTGAGGCGCGCGGCGTGAATGATGCCGTGGTCTACGATGCAAAAGATACCAGTGTTGGGGGCATCCATGCTTTCTTTTTGCTGCGCGGCGATCCGCGAACTTATAATCTGCCGCCGCAACCGGAAGTGCCTACCACTTATTTGAAGAAAGGCTGGACTTCCGCCGCGATTGCCGCAGGATCAATGCTGGCGCTGACTTTGCTATCGTTCCTGGGAGAGCGCAGATGAGCAATGTTGCAAACCGAATTCCGGACTTCGAGAGTGAGCGCCGGTTGGCGGAAATCCGAAGCAAGGCTTCTCAGTCTGGGCCGCTTACCGCCAAGGGCATTGTTCCTGTGGGAGCGCCATTTCCGCAGGCAAATCCGCAGAACGGATATTACGGCGTTCCTTTATTAAAAGAACCACAGTGGAAACCAGAAATCCCTCTTTACTTCTTTGTGGGCGGCGCGGCCGGGGCTGCCGCGGTTGTTGCCAGCACAGCGAACTGGATCAGCCGCGATCGAGAGCTTGTCCGCAGCGCACGCTGGCTCGCAGCAGCCGGAGGACCCATTTCAGCGGCCCTGCTCACTAAAGATCTTGGCGTGCCATCTCGATTTCTAAACATGCTGCGTGTATTCAAAGCGCAAAGCCCTATGAGCGTGGGCGCCTGGACACTGAGTGCGTTTTCCAGCTTCGCGGCGGCTTCAGCATTTGCCAACCTCATGCAGGATAAATTTCCTGGCGTCCCGATCAGCTTTCTTGAAAACACTTCAGGCTTGCTGGCTGCGGCAACTGGAACGGTGATGTCGAGCTATACCGGTGTGCTCATTGGCGCGACCGTAATTCCGGTATGGAACAACCATGTGGGAACTCTGCCGATGCACTTTGCCGCGTCCGGAATGAACTCCGCTGTCTCGATTCTGGAGTTGATGGGACATGACAATAGCCGGGCGCTGAATCTCCTTGGTCTGGCCGCAAGTGCTTATGAAACAACAGAAGGCGTGGTGATTGAAACTGAGCAGAGCCGGGTAAACAAGCCATTGAAGCAAGGCGCAAGCGGGTGGACCGTCCGCATTGGCGGACTGCTTTCCGGGCCTTTGCCGCTGGCGCTGAGACTTGTTTATAGCGTTACTGGAAACAAAAAAATACGGCGTGCTGCGGCTATATCCAGTATTGCCGGATCATTATTGACCCGTTTTGGATGGCTCAGCGCGGGAAGAGCTTCAGCCAGAGACGCTTCCCTGCCGCTCCAAGCCAACGAACTCGATGATGTTCGGCCTGCCATCCGTTCATGAACTCTTAAATAATGCTCGGCGGCGGCAGCCGCCTGCTGATTGCAGTCAACTATTGGTTAATGAATTTATCGTTTACTTGTCCAAATCCACAAAATCCTTGGCTGTGTTGTTATACGAATTGACGTCGCCGCCGCCGGAAACCGTAGCCGTATTGGTGAACTCGTCTGAAACATTCGTCGGCACATTTACCGTCAGCGTAATGGCCGGATAGCTGCTGCCCGCAGCCAGCGCGTCTGTACGAGTGCAGGTAAGCGTAGCCAGCGTGCAAGCCCAGCCGGCCCCGCTCAGCGCAGTGGGAACAAGTTTGTGACTAATCACCGGCAGGTGGTCTGTCACGGTCACCGTTCCAACCGTTGGACCAAACCCGGAATTGCGAACGGTGATCAAGTATTGCGCGCCAGTCTGGCCACGATGGAATTTGCCGACGTGGGTCTTTTTAATAGTCGGGTCAGGAGCCAGCACGTCAATAGAAGCAGAAGCTTTGTTGCCCGTACCCGCACTGGACTCCAGGTGGGTAGTGATATTCACCTTGTGCCCGCCCTTTCTGCCCACCACATTGACTGTGAATGTGCAGGAGCCGCCGGCAGCAACTGTGCCTCCGGAAAGATCGACCAGAGAGAAGCCAAATGCTGTTCCGGTGAAGATCTTGCCCGCGCCGCATGAACCAGTGAGTCCACTCGGATTAGCAAGGAGGATGCCCTCGGGCAATATATCCGCAAAACGTACCCCAGTCAGCGCCACTGTGGGATTGGGATTGGTGATGGTAAAGGTAAGCGTTGTGGTCCCGTTCAGATTGATGCTTGGCGCACCAAACGCTTTTGTGATGCCCGGAGCCCCGACCACGGTGATGCTTGCCGTGTTGCTGGTTCCACCGGGCCCGCTCTCATTCGATGAAATTGGACCGGTAGTGTTCAACTGCAATCCGGCAGCTACCCCAACAACTTTCAGGCTGATGCTGCATGATGCATTTCCAGCCAGCGTCCCTCCCGTGAGGGTGATGGAAGATGAACCGGCAACCGCTGTCGTGGTTCCACCGCAAGTGCTGGCAAGTGCATTTGGCGTTGCCACTCTCAGCCCTGCCGGCAGCGGATCAGTAAATGACAGGCCGGTGAGGGGAGTTGCATTTGGATTGCTAATGTTGAACGTCAAACTTGTGGTGCCGTTCACGAAGATGGTGGCAGCGCCAAATGCTTTGGTAATGGTTGGGCTCGGCGTTCCTACGGCCAAACTCGCGCTTGCCGTGTTACCGGTCCCACCGTTTGTTGAAGTGACATTGCCAGTGGTGTTGGTGAAGTGACCCGACGCTGCGCCGGTTACCGTCACACTGAATTGGCACTGACTTCCCGCCGCTATGGTTGCGCCTGTCAACACAATGCCTGTGGGCGCGGTGGTGGTAAGCGTTCCGCCGCAAACAGTGGCTGAAGCATTCGCAACGGTTAAGCCTGTAGGTAGCGTGTCAGTGAACGCCACTCCGGTCAGGGCAACGGTATTGGCTGCCGGATTGGTGATGGTGAACGTCAGCGAGGTGGTTCCATTCAAAGCGATGGAAGCCGGGTTGAAGACTTTGGCAATGGATGGCGGCGCAATGACACTAATGCTGGCAGAAGCTGTCCCGCCCGTACCGCCTTCGTTGGATGTGACGTTCCCGGTAGTGTTGTTCTTGGTTCCCGCCGTAGTTCCAGTCACGTTCACCGAGAACGTGCAGGAGCTGTTGGCTGCAATGGTTCCACCGCTGAGGCTGATCACGCCAGATCCCGCCGTAGCTGTAATGGTGCCGCTGCCGCAAGAACCTGCAAAGCCATTCGGCGTTGAAACTACCAGGCCCGCAGGCAGCGTATCAGTAAATCCAACGCCGGTCAGCGCTGTGGTGGTATTGGGATTGGTGATCGTGAAGCTCAGAGAGGTCGATCCGTTCAGCGGAATGCTGGCGGCGCCAAATGCCTTGGTAATCATGGATGGACTGCTCACTGTGATCGAAGCATTGGACGTATTGCCTGTTCCTGCCTCATTGGACGTGATGGTTACTGAATTGTTCTTTACACCAGCGGTAGTGCCCTGCACATTCACTGAAACTGTGCAGGAAGCGCTGGCAGCCAGCGTCCCGGCAGACAAGCTCACCGAGCCCGAGCCCGCCGCAGCGGTAGCTGTGCCACCGCAAGTATTGCTCAAGTTGGGCGTTGGAGCTACCACCAACCCAGCCGGTAGGCTATCGGTAAATGCCAGCCCCGTCAGCGCAAGACTTGTATTTGGATTATTAATGGTGAACGTCAGCGAAGTGGTCCCATTCAGCGGGATGCTGGCTGCGCCAAAGGCTTTGGTGATTGACGCCGACGAGGCAACCGTCAGGTTCGCAGAAGCGGTGTTGCCCGTTCCGCCATTCGTCGATGTGACATTGCCTGTGGTGTTCGTGTAAGTGCCGGAAGCCGCGCCCGTAACCGTCACGCTGAACTGGCACTGGCTATTGGGAGCGATCGTGGCTCCGGAGAGCACGATGCTTGTCGGCGCTGTAGTTGTCAGAGTTCCGCCGCAAACCGTTGCAGAAGTAGTGGCGATAGTCAAGCCTGTCGGCAACGTATCAGTGAATGCCACGCCGGTCAGAGCCATGGTATTGGCTGCTGGATTGGTGATGGTGAACGTGAGTGACGTGGTGCCATTCAGAGCGATGGTAGCCGGGTTAAAGACTTTCGTGATTGACGGCGGCGAAGTCACATCAATACTGGCAGACGCTGTTCCACCTGTGCCGCCTTCCGTGGAAGTCACATTGCCTGTAGTGTTGTTCTGTGTGCCTGCGGCTATGCCTGTCACGTTCACTGAAAACGTGCACGAGGTTGAAGCAGCCAGGGTTCCACCTGACAGGCTGATCACATTGGCGCCTGCAGTCGCTGTGATGGTCCCGCCACCGCAAGAGCCAGTAAAGCCGTTTGGAGTGGAAACCACCAGGCCCGCTGGAAGCGTATCACTGAATCCGACACCGGTCAGAGCTATGGCATTTGGATTAGCGATTGTGAAAGTCAGTGAAGTTGAGCCGTTCAGCGGAATGCTGGCTGCGCCAAATGCCTTGGCGATAGTCGGTGGTGCAACCACCGCAATGGAAGCGTTCGACGTATTGCCTGTGCCGCCATTTGTGGAGCTGACGCTGACGCTGTTGTTCTTTACGCCGGCCGTTGTGCCCTGAACGTTGACTGTAACCGTGCAGGAGGCGCCTGCCGCAAGCGTCCCGCCGGAAAGACTGACTGAAGACGATCCCGCGGCTGCGGTGGCCGTGCCTCCGCATGTGTTGTTCAAGGTCGGAGTCGGCGCAACTACCAGGCCTGACGGCAAGCTGTCAGTAAAGGCGAGGCCGGTGAGACTTGAAGCAGTGTTGCTGTTGGTAATCGTAAAGCTCAGGCTGGTTACGCCGTTCAACGGAATGGTCGCTGCGCCAAACGCCTTGGTAATAGAAGGCGGATTGATGACAGTAAGGCTGGCGGAAGATGTGGATTGAGTCCCCGTGCCTGCCGTTGTGGAGTTGATGGTTACGGTGTTGTTATAAACACCATCTGCCGCGGACGAAACTTTCACTGTAATTGTGCATGCGCCTACCGGCAAGCTGGCATTAGTAAAGCTCACGCTTGAAGAGCCAGCGGCTGCCGTAACCGTGCCACCGCACGTATTCGTTACACCCGGAGTAGCAGCCACAACCAGGCCTGCAGGGAGAGTGTCAATAAAGCTGCCATCCACTGCTATCACATTTGGATTATTGACGGCGAAGGTGAGCGTTGAAGCGGTGTTCACCGGCACACTTGTCGGATTGAAACTCTTGGTGATCTGAAGCGGCTCCAGAATGGTGATGGGAGCCGTGACTGTCGCCTGATCCACTGTTGCATCCGCTGAGCCGTGCCCGCCTGTGCTGCCTGCGTTGAACGTGGCCGTAGCTTGGGCAGACGCATTCAGTGTTTCCGGCTGCGCCTCAGGAATTGTACCGAGCACAGGATTATTGAAGGTGATTGGCAGACCAACAATGACGTCAAGGTTCCCAGCCAGCGCTGCGCCGTTTCCGTGATTGTCTTTGCTCATGTCGGCTGTGAGCGTCGTGCTCTGATTGATTTTGATGGTCGAGGGATTGGCCGTGTGCGTTAACTGAATGAATGGATCGAACGTGGTTACGCCAGTGTTGCGGTCTGTGATTGTGCCAGCAGGCGAATTTGTACCCCACCAGTTATTTGTTGCCGTAACCGTGGTGTGATCGTTATCCAGATTGCTGCTTCCAGCGGCTGCCGTGTTCCCGGCTATCCTGCTGAAATGCATCGTGAGAGGTCCAGCGCCGGTGTCATTCCCCGTAGCGATGCCGCCGCCGTTGCCTGTAGCGGTATTGCCTGTGATTGTAAGTTTGGTCAGCGTAGTTGAGTCAGGCGAGGCTGTATTAAGATAAATTCCTCCGCCAACGTGCGTTCCACCACCATTTGCGCCTGCCGCGTTTCCGCTTATTACTGTGGGGCCACCGGAGTTATCGATAAGCAGGTTAGAAGAACTCCAGATTCCTCCACCATCGCCCGAAGCATTATTGCCTGTGATCGTGCTGCCATGAATTTGAGTTTGGCGTGAACCTGATCCTGCCGAAAAAATAAAGACACCGCCGCCAACACCCCTGCCACCGCCATTCACCTGTGTCGCTGTGTTGTTGATGACCTGTGAGTTGGAGAGCGACATGCGAGCCAGATCGGCCACCCAGATGCCGCCGCCGCTGCCTGCCGAACCAGCGCCGGCTTCCGCCACTGAATTATTCTGGATAATGCTGTTGGTGATGGTCGCAAGACCGGTGCCGCCGCCCGGGGCTGTGGCATTGAAAATGGCGATTCCAGCCCCATTGCCATCCGTGGTATTGCACTGCGCCAACGTGACATTCGTCAGGCTCAGCGTTGCGTTACCGCTGGTTCCGGTGTCGTATTCCATGCAGCCGCCATCACCATCTGTGCCAGCAACGGAGCCGCGATTGGTTCCGAATTGAATAGTCAGGTTCGAGATGCTGGCGCTGGCATTGGAAGTTGGGCTGATGTCTTCATTGACCGAGATAACGATATCCACGCCGTTTCCGGCGCTCGGGCCGCCCTGAATAATGGTAGTGGCTTGGCCCGCTCCAACGATGTTGACCGAATCCAGGATTTCCAACGTTCCCTGATTGCCGTCGTAAACGCCATTGATCCGGGGCCGTGTAAGCGTGTATGTCCCGGCGGGAACAACGATGGTGTCAGTCCCAGCGACCGAATTGGCGCGGAGGATTGCTTCGCGCAAACTGCAATCATTGGCGACACCGTTACAAGCGCTGCTAATCGGCGAAACTGGCGCCGGATCGTCGTTGCGGTTTACCGTGAAAGTTGGATCGGGCAGCGGATGCATAATTGCCGGAGCAAGCTGGCCTGAGTGCAGAGCCACCACTCCAGGGCGATTATCAATGTTCGTGCGCATGGGCAGCGCCGCAACGGGTGAGCCGCTATAAGGGCGCGTGGAAACCTGGGCCGGCTTAAAATTTGTGTCCCCGGCCACCACATCCGGATGCGAGATCACGGCCATCTGCCCCATTGACGGATTCAGCACCATCACGTCATCGGAGCCATGGTCAGAGATGCGCGTGCGGAAGAGCACGGGAAGCTGTCCGGCGCTGAATGGCGCGGCAGAAGCAATGCTCTCTACGATCTTGAAGCCATTCTGTGGAAACGAGCGGGGAGGATCCAGCGGATTTCCCAAACCGCGACGTGCTGCATGTAGGCGCGCATGGTGTTCCTCGGCGGTGAGCGGACGCGGATCAAATTCACTATGCGCGGCGATGTGCAGGGTGCCGTCAGAGGTCAGTAATGCAATTTGCAGTGCGGGAACACGGTCAAAAATGAATGAGCCCAACGCCATGGCGCTGGCGTTCACCGGAAGCGAGAGCGCTTCCATCTGGAAGTTTGAAGAACGAAGGACAAAGACCTGGCCACCGGCAAGGAAAGCCGTATCTGGTAGAGAGTCGCCAAAATCACCAAAAGCTATGCTGGTGGGTGCGGCGGCGGTGTGAAAGATGGCCGGAGGAGACAAGCCGCTTTTTGTCCCGGAAAAAACCTGCAATGAAGAACTATGCGGCGTGGCAACACCTACGACGATATTGGAGTAGGGCAGGCTGCGCAAAAGATTGTGGGCCGCCATCGCAGTTACATTGCCGGAAAGCGACACGGTTTGCGGTGCGCCGAACTTGCCTTTTCCGTCACCGGGAAAGATAAACAAGCTGTTTCCGCCGAGAGCTGCCACTGCCAGATCCTGATGTCCGCTGGGTGTGAAACGGCCAAGGGCAATGAAATCAGGCCGCACGGGGATGTTGAAAACCTGCGCGTTTGGCAGGAAGGGCGCAGGGAATTGGCCGTGTCCAATGGCCTGGAACGAAGCATTACTTTGCGGCGCAAAAGCATCAACATTTCCGCGATGGACCACCACAAAGCCGCCGCCGGCAGCGCTGAATCCGGCTACCATGTCGGCCACGCCATCACCATCCACGTCCGCTGTTGCCATGGAGAGCGGCTGCGCCCTTCCAGCAGCAACGCTTTCCGCTGTACCGGGAGCACCAACTGTCTTTACCGGAACGGACTGATTGTCCGCCAACCATATCCTGGGCCCAGGCGCGGGAGACTGCTGCAAAGCGGCCAGGCGATTCCCTGTCCCACAAAGAATGAGCACCAGAAAAATTGCAGAAGCGGATTGAATTTTAGATACGACTCGATTACGGATAGAAATTGAGCTGCTAGTCACGTGTAGCTACTCCTTGCGCGATCACATCCAACAACCTGATTGTGGAAGTCCGGAAGGTGTCCTGTGGAGGAAACCAGAAGTGAGCTTGCCCGCCTCCGGAACAGGGTGGACTAACTCCATGAATTAGTTAATGCGGGGGTGTATCGAAAAAGCTATGGATTTACTGTGCTTCTAACAAAACTGATTGTCAACTAAAAAGGCCACTTAAGCAGGTGTAAGCAATACTGGAAAGATAAAAAGTTTCACATTTAAATTACTTTGTCTTAGTACGCTTACTGATTTGCAACTGTACAGATTCATTCCTAATATTTACCTCAATTCTAAACGCACTAGGAACCTTTAGGTTAGAAACGCTGTGCATTAAGGCGCTTCGGTCTGGCTGAATAGTTAGACTGCACATACTTGCCCTGTATCAAAGGATCAAGAAAATAGTTGCCAGGCCATGTTAAAGACAATTCATGCGTTTTTATAATTCAGGGGGTAGGCATTTGCAGGAAACCAGCGCTGTTGATTAAGTCGCACGCAAAATCAGCCCCTCGGCTCCCCTCTTTTTTCTATGCGTTTCCCTGTCAAGTTGACCCCTATCGCAACCTCTCTTAAACTGAATATTCGGGATATGTGTGCTTAAACCCTCAATTTTGCCGTGTCTTTTGGCGGCAGTGGATAAGGAAATCACTTGGACAAAGCAGCAAAGAGAAACGCGTTGAAGAATCCTGAGGGAGAATCCCCCAAAAAACAATCTGACGGTGAGCCCGGTGAGAACCAAGCTCTTGAGAATCAGATGGTTGAAGGCCAACAATTAGAGGCCGAAGCCGAGGGCGGCCAGCTTTCTGACGAGCAGGACCTCGATAGGCAGCCACGGGGTGAACATAATCATTCCCATGACGGCCATAATCACGCTCATTCCGAGGGGCCTCCTCCGATGGACCCGGCCTGCAAACGCGAGATCAGCGTGGAAATTCCAGCGGAAGTGGTAACGGCGCAGCAGGAAGCTCTGGTGCAGCAGTACTCCAAACAGGCCCGGATTCCTGGTTTCCGTAAGGGGAAAGTGCCGGCCAGCATGGTGCGAAACAAGTTTTCCAGTGAGATTACCAGCGACGTTGTGGAGCACCTGGTGCCCCAATACTTCCGCGAAGCGGTAACAAAGGGCGGCTTCCGTCCTGTTTCCCAACCACATATATATGGACTGGAATTTACGCCGGGAGAGCCAATCAAGTTCAAAGCTGCATTTGAGGTGCTGCCGGAATTTGAGTTGGGCGACTATAAAGCAATTAAGGTTGTAAAGCAGGACGTAACCGTGACTGACGAGCAGGTGGATGCCGAAATCAAGCAAATACAGGAACGGCAGGCCAGTTTTGACCCCGTGAATGATGATCGGGGAGCTGAGAAGGGCGAGTTTGTCCAGGTTTCATTTGAAGCGCGGCCTAAGGGGTTGGAAGAAGTGGCGGCAAATACGGCAGAAGGCGCTGAATCAGAGGAAGCGGCGGAAGGCGCAACAGACGAGAAATCGGAGCAGGAAACGGCTCCCGAGCCGGTACAGATGGAGGAGGTGCTGGTGGAGATCGGCGGAGCCAACACCATCCCTGAGTTTACCGAGCACCTGAGCGGAGCGAAGGCCGGCGAAGAGCGCAGCTTTGACGTGGTTTATCCAGATGACTTTTATGACAAGCGGCTGGCTGGACAGACATTCAGCTATAAGGTGAAAGTGAATGCAGTAAAAAAGAAGACGCTGCCGGAGTTGAATGACGACTTTGCCAAAGAATTAAGCCAGGATTTCCAGACATTTGACGACTTGAAAAAGTTGATCCGGCAAAATATGGAGACCGAGCTAAGCCACAAGGCCGAGCACGAAGCGAAAGACAAGATGATAGAAGAGCTTTTGGCCGCTCATGATTTTCCGGTCCCCCGGTCACTGGTGGAGCACCAGATTGATCTGCGTCTGGAGCGTGGGTTACGAGCGCTGGCAGCGCAAGGTATGAAAACGGAGGACATGCGCCGGATGGACTTTGGCCGGCTGCGGGCCGGCCAGTTGGAAGCGGCGATAAAGGAAGTGAAATCGAGCGTCCTGCTGGCGAAGATCGCTATAAAAGAAAATATCCAGGTCAGCAACGAGGAACTGGAACAGGAAATTAGCGCGATGGCTCAGCAGATGCAACAGCCAGTGGAAGAAGTCAAGAAGCGACTCATACAAGATAACGCGGTGGATCGATTACGCGACCGCATGCGAAGCGAAAAAGCGATAAACTTGCTGTACTCGAACACAAATTAGGAACAGGCTGGGGTATCGTAGTGATGGATATCCCCGGCATTGAGGGAAGGACGAAGCGATTTATGGCATTGGTACCGATGGTAGTAGAGCAGACCAGCCGAGGCGAACGCGCCTATGACATCTATTCCCGGCTGCTGCGTGACAACATTATTTTTATTGGCACTCCGATTGACGATACGATTGCGAACCTGGTCATCGCACAGCTTTTGTTCCTTGAGGCCGAAGACCCGGAAAAGGACATCCAGTTGTACATCAATTCGCCGGGAGGATCGATCACTGCGGGCATGGCGATTTATGACACCATGCAGTTTGTACGTCCAGACGTGATGACCATTTGCTGTGGCCAGGCGGCCAGCATGGCGGCATTGTTACTTTGCGCTGGTGCCGCAGGTAAGCGTTTCGCCCTACCCACTTCTAGGATTCTTATTCACCAACCCTTGATGTCTGGCCTTAGCGGCCAAGCCACGGATATTGATATACATGCTAGAGAGATCCTGCGTATGCGCGAAATCACCAGCCAGCTCATTGCCAAACATTCCGGGCAAAAGCTGGAAAAGGTGGAAAAAGATGTTGAGCGTGACTTTATAATGAACGCACAACAATCTAAAGAGTACGGAATAATTGACGATATCATTTACAAGCATAAGTAGGATATTTAAGTCATATCAGACGGGCGCTGGCCGATACGATAAAGCCCGACTGATTCAAGGAGTTCGATTTTGAAGCCCAGGACGCCTGAAGAAACTCTTCGTTGCTCGTTCTGCCACAAATCACAGGACGCCGTTGCCAAGCTCATCTCGTCACCAAGCGACTATCCCCGGGCTTACATCTGCGATGAGTGCGTGGCCGTCTGCAATTCCATTCTTGAAGACGACCGCACGGAATCGCACGCCGCTGCCGCGCCAAACCATCTGCCCAAACCGCAAGAGGTCAAGACTTTCCTCGATGAATACGTGATCGGCCAGGAGCAGACAAAGAAAAAGCTTTCCGTCGCTGTTTACAACCATTACAAGCGTATCCACATGAACCGCACCAAGACTGGCGAAGTGGAGCTTGCCAAATCCAACATCATGCTGATTGGGCCGACTGGCACCGGTAAAACTCTGCTCGCGCAGACTCTGGCCCGCATGCTCGACGTACCTTTTGCCATCGTTGACGCCACCACGCTCACGGAAGCCGGCTATGTGGGTGAAGACGTTGAAAACATTGTTTTGAAACTGTTGCAAGCTGCTGATGGCGACGTGGGCCGCGCCCAGACCGGCATCATCTACATAGATGAAATCGACAAGATCGGCCGCAAGGACGAGAACCCTTCCATCACCCGCGACGTGAGCGGTGAAGGCGTACAGCAGGCGCTGCTGAAAATTCTTGAAGGGACCATTGCCAACGTTCCTCCGCAGGGCGGACGCAAACACCCGCACCAGGAATTTACTCCGGTGGATACCACCAACATTCTCTTCATCTGCGGCGGCGCGTTTGTGGGCCTGGAAAAGATTGTTGCCCGGCGCATCGGCAAGAAGTCCATGGGCTTCCGCACCAGTGAAGCCAAGGAAAAAGAATTTACTGAAGCCAGCAAGCGCGACACTGAATTGCTGCAAAAGGCCGAGCCCCATGATCTGGTCCGCTTTGGCCTGATCCCGGAATTTGTTGGCCGGCTTCCCGTTGTCGGCATCCTCAACGATCTGGACGAAGCCGCGCTGATTGAAATTCTGACCAAGCCGCGCAACGCCATCGTGAAGCAGTATCAGCGCATGTTTGAATTTGAAAACGTGAAGCTGCGCTTCTCTGACGGATCATTGGCCGCCATTGCCCGTGAAGCCATGCAGCGTAAGGTGGGCGCCCGCGGCCTGCGCATGATCCTGGAAGAGCTGATGCTTGATCTGATGTATCACCTGCCCAGCCAGAAACGTGTGAAGGAATTTGAGGTCACCAAAGAGATGGTTGAACGCCGTGACGTCTCTCTTCCTGCAATGGAAAAGGCCGGATAGCACTTCTCTTTGTATTTAATCCGCCTGCCGCAAGGCAGGCGGTTTGCTTTTGTGCGGGAACGGCAGCCAAGAACGGTTTCAATCAAAGTTTCGAACAGGGAGTTTTCCGCGAATTGCGTTCTATTAAGTTGTATTATCCCCTGTGCCAATATGAGAATAATATGTGTTCCCATAAGCAGCCCCCCAACAATGAACTGGCTGCAGGCTGTTTCATGGCTAGCTGCTGGGGTCGGAGTCCTTATCGCTGCGCTCAAGTACCTTACTGATTCGCGTCTTAGCCGGGAGCAGCAAAGCCGCGAGTTGCGTTGGAAGCAGGCTCAGGCTGGCAAGAGTTTGAACGACGAAATGCAAGGGGATCCGTGGGCGTGGCCGGCTCTCGAGATGCTTGACTATCCCGGAGAGGAATTTGAAATTGCACCCGGACAGCGCACAAAAATCACTCACGATGATCTTCGGTTCGCTTTAGATCCCACCTCTAAAGCCACTAATCCCAAGCATATTTACATCCGTAAGTGCTTTGATACTCTTTTTTACTTCATGGCCATGTTGGAACATAATATTTCGAGTACCTTGATCCTTACTGAGGACGTAGCTTTCCCGCTCGACTACTACATTCCCATACTTGCTAGATTTCGTGAGCAGGTTGATGCATATGTCACAAATTATGGTTTAACTCGGACAAATGCGTTCCTGCATCACTACCCACAGTGGAGTCATTAAAGGAAGTTGCTCGTTGCATTTCATGTTGACTGTCGAGAGGGTTCTCGCAGCGGCGCTCTGCTCCATCGCAAGCCATCTAAAAAAGTAAGTTACATTGCACTTTCCGCCATTGGGAAGTGCTGGTTCTTTCTGCAAATCAGTCGCTCTTTGTTACGCGCATTTATTAAAAATTTTAATGTTATTTTAAGTTAAGATTTTATTTAATTTTGCTTCACACGTGCTATTCTCTTCACGATTTCTTAGGGTCAGAGGCAGCATCTCTCCGGGCTCCATTCCCTTCAACGATTTTTGCGAGTGCAAGGCATCGGCATTGTTGCGCCAGGCAGCGCTGAACGGCGTTGCCCGCAACGCCAGGGGACCAGAGAAGCGCCATTCTTCCGGGCTCAAATCCCTTGAACAATTTCGTGTCAGGATGAAGTTAGCCAGGCACGAAAAAGCGGTCTCATGACTCGTATGAGATCGCTGGTTGTCGTCTCAGTTGAGACATCGGGAGAATAAACATGGACTTGGAGAACTCTTCTACCACTCTGCTGCATACTGGCAAGAGTACACGCCCAAAATCTCTAACCCTGTTCGTCACTACCCTGCTGTTGGCCATGCTAACTTGTTCTGTGGCCGCGCACGCGCAGGTAACGCCGCTTGTGGTGACTGCGATCAATGCTGGCCGGTTCTATGGTGATCCGAACCCGGCATTCACCGCAACCCTCACTGGCCTCAAGGCCGGTGACAACATCACAGTAATTTTTAACACTGTTGCCGGTCCCACCAGCCCAGTAGGAGATTACCTGATTGTTCCTACTCTGGTTGATCCGGACAGCAAGCTGAGCAACTACGCTGTGGTTATCAACAATGGCACTCTGACGATTACTCCTGCGCCGTTGAGCATTGTCGCTGATGATCTCACGCGCGGCGCCGGCCAGCCGAACCCCGCCTTCACCGGCACGGTCTCAGGAGTTAAGAACGGTGAGGACATTACCGCAACCAATGACAGCTCGGCGTCCGTCGACAGTGAGGCAGGAACATATTCCATCGTTCCCACTCTGAAAGATGGAGCCGGCACAATTCGCAATTATGCAGTGACTATTTCCAACGGTACGCTCACCGTTACACCTTAACGCGCAGCGCCGACCATCACACCTTTATCGCACCGCGACGGGAACACAAACATTTTAGGGCTGGCAATATGCCAGCCCGTTTTCTTGCCAGAAACTATTCACCGCAGAGGACGCAAAGGAAAGCGCGTGAGGAACAGTGATTCGAAATCATGCCTTTCGCAGAAGCTAAAACCAAGAGCCAGCCTCTGCGAAAGGATGAAGCACTGTCTAACGGCAGATTACATGTTGGCCAGTCTTAATTTGCAGCGGCACGATTCTGGCTTTGAAGCGTAAAGTGCGCGCGGCGATTCTGCTGCCAGCAAGTCTCATTTTCCGCCGCCGAGCAGAACGGCCGTTCCTTGCCGTAACTGATGATCTTGATCCGCTCGGGGCCGACTCCTCCCTGTATCAGGGCGGCCTTTACCTTTTCCGCGCGGCTCTCGCCGAGGCTCAAGTTGTATTCGTCAGAACCTCTTTCATCGCAATGGCCTTCAATCACGATGCTCAAAGCATTATGCTTTGCCAGAAACTCCAGGTTGCTGGAAAGCACTGACTTCTCATCGGAAATAATTTCCGCGTTGTCGTAATTGAAGAAAATGTCTTTCACGTTCTGCGCGAACAACTGCTCCTCCGTGAGTTGCGGTGTTTTGGATAAGGTTGTATGGACGCTCACGCGGGCAGTTGCTTCAGCCGTGCCCCCGCCGCTTATTGCTGACAGGTGATAGGTGGTGGATTCGTTGGGCGTAATAGTGTGCGAGCCTGCGGATTCCACCGGGCCGATTCCATCAATGGTTATGGTGGCGGCATTCTGAGTATTCCAGCTCAACTGTGCCGATTGTCCGCGTTCAACGGTTGCAGGGCTTACAGTCAGGCTGGCCACGGGCGCCACGGTTTGCGCAGGCGGAGCCTGCGGAACTTTTGCCGTTGTGACATTGTGGCGGCAGCCAGTGAGTGCCAGAGTAAGAATGGCGGCGGCCACTATGGACTTTGCTAAGTTTTTCATAAACGTATCTCCCCAATACATTTTGATATCGGCCCGCCTGGGGGAAGAACTTTCCAGTCTTCCCCACCAAAAAGCGGCGAGCGCAGCTAAGTCAAACATCTATTTTCGAATTTCGGCCTGAACTCAGTTGTTTGAGGCCGCTTTCTCAACATGCTTTTCTCTTTCGTCTGTTTTGGCAGTTGAGGAAACTCCGGTTGCTTTGGTTGCGCTCTGGGCTTCCAGAAATCTGACGAGCGATTCTGTGTCATCGGGTCCAAGGCGCACGTTGGGCATTTGTATTTCCTTGTATTGCTTGAATAGAGACATTGCCAGCGGATCTTTTTCCGCCAGCAACTCGTCGGGTTTTTGGATGAAGCGCAAGAGCCAGCCACGATCACGCACGGCGGTCACGCCTATCAGGTCCGGGCCGATCTTGGTTCCGTGCCCAATGGTGTGGCAGGCGGCGCATCGGGTGGCAAAGAGGTACTGTCCCCGGTCCGATACATTCAGTGGCGCTGCCTGGGCATAGCTCTTCTCGGCCACGGCTTTGTGGCTGTTCCAGCCATCCACAAGAGTAGTAATTGTGGAGGTGATAAAGCGCGGATTGTCCGTAGCGGCATTGCGCGTCCATTGGCCGCTGGGTTCATTTCCGATCATCAATTCAACGGTGTGGCCGTCACGGTTCAGGCCGGGATCGAAATATAAGCCAAGTTTTCGGGCAACGAGGTTGATGTCCTCTTTCTTGCCGGTGAGGAACAGCCAATCCGGCCCGGCATGAAATTTTTCGGCGTAGGCCTTCAGCGCCTCCGGCGTGTCATGCTCAGGATCAATGCTGATGGAATAGAAGAAAACGTCTTTGCCCACGTGGTCGCCGAGCATTTGCCGGACCTGGATAAGGCGAGCCGTTTCCAGCGGACACGAGTCCTTGCACTGGGTATAAATGAGATTAACGACAACCGTCTTGCCCTTGAGCAGGTCATCATATAAATGGAATGTCCGGCCATTCTGGTCCGTCAATGGGACATTGGGAAAATAATTGGCGCCCCAGTGGGTGCTGGCCCTGGCCTCACACGCCATGATCGCCAGGAACAGGGCCATGACGGCGAGCAATGCAATGCCCATAGAATCTATCTTTCGCATAATGAAATCCCTTTTTATTCGCACTTCATCTTTTAATCAGGGCCGACGGAGAATAACGAACATCGCCGCCGGCCCCTCACCTTCCCAGGGAGAAAGCCATTAAAAGGCAGTCGGGAGGATGTCGTCCGGGTCCTCAAAGGTAACGCCTTGCGGCTTGGGGATTGGCGTTGGAAGCGCTTTCAGGAACGCGCCGCCAGCGTTGTCAATTTCCCAGCGCAAGAGCATGGCGTTATCTTCGTGAACCGTGTTGTGGCAATGTTCCATGAACATGCCGCCAAAATCGCGGAACTGCATGGTCAAGGTGACGCTGCCGCCCGGACGCAGGCGGTACACGTCCTTGCGGCCCTTCTCCCATGACGGCACATTGCTTGCGCTGCCGTTACGGGCCAGGATCTGGCCTTCTTCAAAATGGATGTGGATGGGATGGTCCCACCCGCCGCCTCCATTCTGCAGCGTCCAGATTTCGCGAGTGCCGAACTTAGGCGCCGCCGAGATGCGGCCATAATCCGCGTTCAGCGTGGGCCCCTGATTGTCAGTCTTAATGCCCCACGGACCAAAGAACGTGGAGACAGGATCGTTCGTTGTCTGGTTGCCGCCGCTGCCGAACTCAAAGACCCGTTCGCGGGTGACCGGAATACTTGATAGATCCGGATTGGGGATCATCGTAGTCGGCACCTGGCTCACGTCGGGCGTGGCTGGGTTACGCACGATACGGAATTCCAGGAACTTGCCCACGCAGGGATCGGCGGAGTTTCCGCTCAGAGCGTCGGCCAGCGTCAGGTCCTGGCTGGGCTTCTTTCCGTCCTGATGCTCGCAGAGGTTCACCATCCAGATTTTGTCGCCGATGTTGTATTTGGAGAAGTCAATGATGATGTCATAACGCTCGGCGATTCCCTGTTCGTCCAACTGATTGAGGACCACTGGGCTTGGCATCAGATTGCCGTCATTGGCGATGAAGATCATCGGCTGCGCGGTGTTGGAAGCATCGGATATCGCAACTTTGAAGAAGCGCGAGACAGCGCCATTCAAAATGCGGAAACGATATTTGCGGCGCTCCACTTCAAAGAATGGTTTGTAGAAGAAATTGACGGTCATGGCGTCGCCCAGGAAGCCGTCAAAATTAAAGATGTCAAAGAAGAGCTGGCCATCCTGGTCCCATGCCTTATCGGCAAGCACCAGGTTGACGTCATATTCCTGGTTGCCCCAGGACTTTGCCGTTCCGCTGGGCAGGCGCAAGTTCACGCCATCATTCAGCTCCTCATTGCCGCGATCGAGAGCGCTGTAGATGTTGAACATTCCCGCCATGCCTTTGTACACGTTCTGCGAAGTGAAGCTGAACATGTGGTCATGGAACCAGTGCGTGCTCATGGTTTCATGCCAGTCGCCGGGAATCTTGTTGATGCCGCCGCTATCCGATGGACCTCCCGCGCGTGGATCGGTGGCGTCAGTATTCACGGTGTTGCGGCCCGCCAGCACGACCGGATAGTGGTAGTCATAGAACTGATTGGGGAAGAAGTAAGCTCCGGTAAAGCCGTCGTTCTCCGCTCCATGGTGCCCGTTATGCTCGTGCGTGGAGATGGTGATGCGGCCAAAACCGCCGTTCTGGCTGAAGTCCGCCGGGAGCTTGTTGGTCAGACGGAAAAGCGCCGCGTCACCGCCATAGCGCACCTGCATGAGCTTGGGAGGAAAAGTTCCGTTGTAAGTCCACAAAGCCAGCGGGCCCTGGTCCGGCAGATTGGGGTGAAAGCGCGGACGCACAGGAGTAGTGGGATCGATGCCGGAATTGAAATTCGAGGCCACGCCAGGGTTATAGACAGTGTTGACCTTGGCGCCTTCCATGGTGGCTGAGATCGCCACCTGAGGAGGAAGAAGGCCGAACTGCTGGTGCGCCCAGATGGCTCCCGGAGGCCGTCCTTCGATGGGGCCAGTCCCGCCGCCCAAACTCGCGGGCACGGGTTGCTGTGTCTGGTTGGCTTGCGCCTGCGGCGCAGGATTGAGAGATGTAATCGGGTCTCTTGAGAGGACGTCGAATCTCGCCAGTGGCTGGGTAAAAGGTAGAGTGCCAAATAAAGG
This sequence comes from Candidatus Angelobacter sp., assembly GCA_036495645.1. Taxonomy (GTDB): domain Bacteria; phylum Acidobacteriota; class Terriglobia; order Terriglobales; family Acidobacteriaceae; genus Angelobacter. The sequence continues at coordinate 22,055 of DASXMN010000022.1, read as the reverse complement.
GCTGCGCGGCGCGCCAGTAGGAATATTGCTGCCACCATCGGCATAAGCGCTGGTGACGAAAGGATTCAAACCATGAATGGGGGCCAGAAGTCCGCCGGTGGTGATGAGGCCCCACTTGATGAGATCGCGCCGCGAAACTTTGCCTTGCGAATATGCCTTGACGATTTCAGCCCGGTTGTTGCGGGCGTTGGTTGCTTCTTTGATACGCGCTTTAGACGCACTCTTGGGTAGATAGATATTGCTCATTTGCAGCGCTCCTAAGAATAAAAGTGTTCAATGGGGCCCGTGGTGCAACATCTGCCATCGACCCGCTCGCAGGCAATTCTTGCGATGCCAGGAAGCGGGGTGTGGCTTTTCTCAAATCAATATCTGAATACGATATTGTTTAAGTTTAAAAATTGACTAAACAATATCGTAAAGCGATATTGTGAGCCAGCAGCAGCATACCCCGGGCCAATGAAGCCAGTCAATCAAATTCAGGATCTTTCTTTGCCGTGACAGAATTTGGAGCTGCGCCCAGGTTTTTCTCATCAACCTAAAAACCGTTGTGCTATTAAGCAATCCGGGGACAACTCACGATAAACATGTGGTAAAAAGGTCTAATAAATGTATAAGCGAAAACAACTTCCCGATAAGAAACCCAAAACTTTGAGCCAGCCCGAATACAAGGCGCTGAGCGAGTTTCGCTACCAATTACGAAGATATCTTCGCTATATGGAAGAAAAAGCCCGGGCGCGCGGGTACAACCCGCAGCAATATCAGTTGCTGCTTGCCATTGAGGGGCTACCCGAAGGAAATATACCCACAATCAAAACACTGGCTGAGCGTATGCAGTTGAACCACAATACTATGGTTGAACTGGTGGACCGCTGCGAAAAACGCGGCTTGCTGCGCCGGGTCCGTGAGGGGCAGGACCGTCGATTGGTGACTTTGGCGCCCACGCCGGCGGGAAAAAAAATGATGGAAGACCAGGCCAGCGCTTCCAGGTCCGAATTGCAGGAGATTGGGCCAATCCTTTTTACGTCCTTAAAACACTTAATGGAAGCGCCACTCGAACTTGCGCCAACCATCGAAAAATCTGCCCGACGCAGGGAAATGAAGCAAAGCACTCTGCCGACATTCAATAAAAACGCCAGGTAGAACACCAGTATTTGCGGAACTTTGAAATAACGATGAGTGGCGGGTTGACCCCCGCCTTTCTCATTTCTTGTCCGTTACTACCCGCGGCATGGTGAGGCACAGAAAAAAGCGGAGGCAGGGTGAGCCACCCCGCATACAACCACATCGACCTCCACGCCAGAGCTAAATCAGTTTCGCTACAAGGAATTTATTTAAAAAGAATGACACGTTTTTGCCGCTCTGAACACTTCACCTGTAGAGATGAGGATGAAGGAAGATACCAGACCAAGTTGTGCGTGGTCTCTCACTGACCTCGCGAGAATCAACTCCTAATCGTCTGCCAGCACGCCTTAAATACGACGGTGTCAGACAGAAAGCGGAAGATTTGTATGCCAGGAAATTGGACCCCATTAACCAACCAACCGACCTTTCCCGCCAGTACTATGTTGCTCCTAACGGATGGGACGGTCATGTGTCAGGAATCCGGTGGTCGAGGCTGGTGGCGCTTTACACCAGATCAACACGGAAGTTATGTAAACGGAACGTGGTCGGCACTTGCATCCATGGCGCATAGCAGACTCTACTATGCCTCCGCAGTGCTTGCCGACGGACGAGTATTTGTCGCCGGTGGAGAGTACAGCGATGCCGGCAGCGACACCAGCACGGCCGAGATTTACGATCCGGTCATCAACACCTGGAAGACAATTGCGCCACCGCCGGGATGGACTAACATCGGAGATGCTCCTTGCGCGGTTCTACCCGATGGCCGTGTCCTGCTCGGGTCGATTTTTACTCCACAAACGGCAATCTACGATCCCAGCACGAACAGTTGGACTGCCGCAGGCAACAAAAATGACAGCAGCTCAGAGGAAACCTGGACACTGCTCCCGGACGAAACCGTTTTGACGGCGGAATGCAGCAACCATCCCAAATCAGAAAAGTATGTGGCTGCCGCGGATAAGTGGGTAACCGCCGGCAACATTCCAGTAGATCTGGTGCAGGCTTCTTCCATCGAGATTGGCCCCGCGCTTTTGTTGCCCAGTGGACATGTGTTCGCCACTGGGGCAAGCGGGCATACGGCCCTCTACACCCCGCCGAATATCGCCAGCCAACCAGGCGCCTGGGCTGCTGGCCCTGATTTTCCCAAAGACAACAATGGCAAATTGATGGAAGCGAAAGACGCGCCCGGGTGCCTTATGCCCAATGGACGGGTCTTATGTGTGGCGGGGCCAGCGGGCGAAGGAGGAACTTACCCTGGTCCAACATCGTTCTTTGAATTTGATGGAGCGTCGCTGGTTCCAGTACCGAATCCACCCAACAATGGCGGACCGCCTTACGTTGGCCGCATGATGCTGGTACCCGCGGGTCAGGTGCTATTTGCAGCGGGCGGAAATCAGATTTTTGTCTACACCCCTGTCGGAGCGCCCGACCCTGCCTGGGCGCCGCATATCACTTCATCCCCGTTGGTGGTCGAAGCGGGCCATAGCTACGGTCTGCAAGGACGCCAACTCAATGGGCTCTCGCAGGCGGTGAGTTATGGCGACGATTGTAGCTGTGCCACTAATTATCCTTTGGTCCGGATCAAGCACCTGCCATCCGGCAAGATCTATTTTTGCCGGACGTTCAACCACACTACCATGGGGGTGGCGACCGGAACATCCATTCAGGGTACAACCTTTAAGGTGCCATTCGGCGCGCCCATAGGACAATCCGAACTGGTGATAATTGCCAACGGAATCGCTTCCAATGTTGTTTTCGTCGACGTGAAGCCCTTCCGCTTCTGGATCATCCCCAATTACGAGATCGCTGCCCGGCTCTTAGGAAGTCTTGCGGATGGACCGCTTTGGGTGCTTGGACCGAATGGTCCGGTTCCGGTGGATCCATGGGGCCCGAAATACATCCAACCCGTCAAGGAGGCGTATGCCTCGATCGCGACGGCAATGAAAAATCTTGAACGAATTGGCGAAGAAATTTCCGCAGAGCAAATAAAAGAAAACGCTGCAAACAGGCTTCCGGTCCGCAAAGAAGCCACGGAAGTTACCAAGAAAGCAGCTGCAAATAAGCGCTGAGAGATTCAGGAAGCAAGAAACTTGGCCCGCGATCAGTCCGCTACGCCCGAAATTGATCGCGGGTTTTTCCCGGTCTTAGACCCCCCTGGTTCCGCATTAGATTTCGCTGCGCGCGGGCCTGCGGCAGCAAGGAAGGATCTCTTTCTTGCGCTTTGCGGCACGACTAAAGTCGTGCCCTGACACTTGTCTCCTGCGCCTGAAGCACGAAAGATGCGGAATGAAGTCCCACCCTTTGCGCTGGCGCAATGGGTATGGCACGGCACCCGGCGTGCGCGGGAAATGGTGTGGCGCGCCTTGAGTGCAGCGGAGCAGATTCCTCGCCTCACGTAAAAAGCGTGAGATGGACAGGCATCCGCAGGGGTTCGGTCTCGGAACGGTGTCTCGTTGGGGTAAGCATGATCGCGGAAAGTTGAAATCGCTGTACGGAAAGAGCGTGAGATGGACAGGCATCCGCGAGAGTTCGACCTCGGAACGGTGTGTCGCTGGGTGGGCATGATCGCGGAAAGTTGAAATCGCTGTAGAGGTTGCCGTGTTACTTCTGTTGCGTTAAAGCCCAGTTACTGATGCGTCCTCCTATCATGGAAGATCGCTCGACAAGCTTCAATGCCACCCCCGCGACACTCTATCCCGAACCGTAGCCGTAAAAACGTCTTGCAGTGCCTAAAAGCTGCTCGGCGCAGGTGAGGGACCGGCTCCGCTGCGCTTTTCAGGATTCCTTCACTCGCCGCCTGATTCGCCATTGCGCATCGGGTTCAAGTATCCAGCCGGGATTCTCCTGCCATTCCAAGCTAAGATCAGCCCAGTCAGGATTTTCTTCCAGTATCAGGTTCAGTTTCTTTTCCCTCCGCCAGCATTTGATTTCAACCTCGCGCATTCGGGCGCTAATCGCGCTGGAATGATGCTCATACCAGACAAGCGTATCGAACTGGTATCGTGCGGTGAAGCTATCGGGGTATAACTTCTCCTTGTGCTCCACCACACGGCTAACGATATTGGCGGCAAAGCCCGTGTACAGCCGTCGCGACTTGTTCGACATAATGTAAACCCAGAAGCTTTTCATACGCCGGAAATGGTATCGCGCGTCTTGAGTGCAGCGGTGCAGATTCCTCGGCCTCACGGAAAAAGCGTGAGATGGACAGGCATTCGCGCGTATTCGACCTCGGAACGGTGTGTCGTTGGGTGGGCGGGGTGATGGGGCACCCGCGCAATTGGCTAAGAATTAGAGCAAAAACCAAAGCAAAGCCACAGCCGAGGGCGGCTGTACTACACGTGCATGGAAGGCCAAACACGTCTTCTATAAAGGACATAATCGGGGAAATAATCGCCGAGAAATAATCCTGGCGATTTACATGTCCGACAAGAAAGGTACATGTTCTTTTTCGCTATTGATTCGTGGCGAAGAATTGTCTATGCTTGCTTACTTTTGCCTAATTCGGATTTAGAGCAGTGTCTATGTCCGATAAAACAGCGGAAAAGAGGACTTCAAGCCATGGCCTACTGGATGGTAAACGGTAAACAACTGACTGACAACGAATATGAGGAATATCAGCGGCGGCAGATCGAGCTATCGGGCCAAGACCTGGATGGCCAGAGGCTCCGAATGGAAGAGCAGGAGCGGGTACGGTTACGAGCGGAGGCGCTGATACAGAAGCTAGGGCAGGCTTATGACGAGGTAACGAGGCTTCTGGCGGAGAATCCGGAGGTGGCGCGGCAGGTGACGGGACGGGCGACGAAGGATGCAGAGGGTTATCGGCAGCTAAAGCAGAGGCTGGAGCTGGCGAACGTGACCCCTCGGTGCCGATGGGTGAAGCAGGACGGGACGGCGTGCGGGTCTCCGCAGATGAAGAAACATATTTACTGCTTTGCCCATAAGCAGATGATGGAGGCGCGTGCCCTGATGCTGGCGCTGCCGGCTCCGGAGGACGCCAACGCGATCCAGATTGGGCTGATGCGGGTGCAGAAGGCGCTGATTGATGACACGATCTCAATGAAGAAAGCCGGGTTGCTGCTGTACTCAATGCAGCTGGCACTGACGAATGTGGGCCAGACGACGTTTGGGCAGGCAAAGGACGAGGAAATGGTGCGGGAGACGGTGAACGAACAAGAAGCAATCAGCAGTCAGCATTCAGCAATCAGTGAAAACCAACACCAAAAGCAAAGGCCTTTCACCGCAAATGACGCAGAGGACGCAAAGGAAGAAAGAGAGACACCACTAACGAGCCAGCCGTTGACCGAGACAAGGAAGTACGCCGGCGGCTTGGAGTCAGAGTTTGTACATGCGCCTGGAGGTTATGGGTTCGAGCGGGTTCGATTGCGGATTGAGCCAGAATTGGGCGGCGAGCGGAAACTTCCACAGGCCGTCACACAAGCCAACACCGGACTTGTTGGGGACCCTAGGGATGTGGCACACGAGCATGGTTCGGAAATGCACGCCAATCTGGGATGACCTGCGATGCGGTGGGATGACCAGGGAGGGGTAGGCGGGATCGGGAAATCGGGAAATCGGGTGATCGGGTGATCGGGTGATCTGATGATCGGAAAACCAAAAACCTTTACCACAGAAGACACAAAGGAACACAGAGGAAAGCCGGAATCCTAGTAAGGGTGGAGGTAAAAGCGGGCGATCGGGACAAAGAATATCTGAGGACGGAAATGGTAATTCCAGACAATCTGGAAATCGAGACATTGGAAATCGGCTACGGCTGCCGGCTTCTCTGGGTAACTTGTTGATTTCGCATACCAGATTCAGATTTACACAGAAATACTGTGGCCAAAGCCGCTTGCCTTGCGTGATAATCTTAAAAGTAGCAAGATGGTGCTAGACACCCTGCATAAAAAATGGTGCCAGATACCTGCATAAGTTAAGAGGAAAAAGGCGAATCAGTGACCCAGATTAAGGAAAAATTCGAAACTCGTAAGCTCCCGATGATGCCCATACGCGATGTGGTCATTTTCCCCTATATGATGACCCCGTTTATCGTGGGCCGCGAGTCCAGCGTGCGCGCCCTGGAAGAGGCCCTTGCCTCTGATCGCAAGATCTTTCTGGCCACCCAGCATGACGCAAGCATTGACGAGCCCAAGCCACATGAGATTTACCAGGTTGGCACGATTGCCAACATCGTTCAGAACCTTAAGCTGCCGGACGGCAACATCAAAGTCCTGGTGGAAGGCGTGGAGCGCGGGAAGATCCTGAAGCTGACCAATGTTGAAGGCTATTTTGAAGCCGAAGTGCGCACCGTGAAGTATCCCGCCGAGCCCAGCAAAGTGTTGGAATCGGCCATGCAGCGCGTGCACACCTTGTTTGATCAATATGTAAAGCTCTGCCAGTCGCTCAATCTTGAGCCGGTCATTATTACCGGCATGAGCGACCCAGCCAAGCTGAGTGACACGATCGCGCAAAACCTTCAGCTTTCGATTGAAGAAAAGCAGGAACTGCTGGAAATTTTCGATCCCGCAGAGCGGCTCAACCGCATTGCCGACGTGCTGGATATTGAAATTGAAAAGCTCAACATGGACCGCACCATCCAGACCCGCGTGAAGCGCCAGATGGAACGCGCCCAAAAAGAGTATTACCTGAACGAGAAGATCAAGGCCATTCAGAAAGAGCTGGGCCGAGGTGAAAAGAGCGAATTTGATGAACTGAAGAAAAAGGTGGATACCGCCGGAATGCCCAAAGAGGTGCATGAAAAGGCCATACAGGAATTGAAGAAGCTGGAAGCCATGCCACCGATGTCGGCTGAATCTACGGTTTCCCGCAATTACCTTGACTGGCTGCTGGCTGTGCCGTGGAAAAAGAAATCCAAGGAAATCCGCAACATTGAGCACGCGGAAAAAATACTTAACCAGGACCATTACGGTCTGGAGAAGATCAAAGATCGCATTCTTGAGTTTTTGGCTGTTCGCCAGTTGGTCAAGAATCCCAAGGGCTCGATTCTCTGCTTTGTTGGCCCTCCCGGCGTGGGCAAAACTTCGCTTGGTATGTCAATTGCGAAAGCTACCGGCAGAAAATTTGTCCGCATGTCGCTGGGCGGCGTGCGCGATGAAGCTGAAATTCGTGGCCATCGGCGCACAGATATCGGCGCCCTGCCCGGCCAGATCATCCAGATGATGAAGAAGGCCGGCACAAAGAACCCAGTCTTCATGCTGGACGAAGTGGACAAGATGGCTTCCGATTTCCGGGGCGATCCATCATCCGCTCTGCTGGAAGTCCTTGATCCTGAGCAGAACTGGATGTTCCAGGACCACTACCTGGACGTGGAATATGATCTGTCCCAGGTTTTTTTCGTCGCCACCGCCAACGTGCTGCACACTATTCCCGCGGCGCTGCAGGATCGCATGGAAGTCCTGCGGCTGCATGGCTATACGGAAATGGAAAAAGTAGAGATTGCCAAACAGTTCCTGGTACGCAAACAGCGTGAAGCCACGGGCCTGACGGAAAAGCAGCTCACTTTTACTGACGATGCCCTGCGCGAAATCATTAAGTCGTACACGCGGGAAGCGGGCGTCCGCAACCTGGAGCGCGAAATTGGCAACATCTCCCGTAAGGTCGCGCGCAAAGTGGTAAAAGATAGCCAATATGCCACCAACTTGAATGCTGAGAAGGTGAATGAATTTCTCGGCGTCACTAAGTTCCGTGACACGCTTGCCAATGAAAAGAGCGAAATCGGGCTGGTTACCGGCTTGGCCTGGACAGAAGTGGGCGGATCAATCCTGAGCACCGAAGTTGCCATTGTGGACGGCAAGGGCAAGCTCACCATCACCGGCCAGCTTGGCGATGTGATGCAGGAATCGGCCCATGCGGCAATGTCTTACGTGCGCTCACGCGCTTCGCGCCTTGGAATTCCCAGGGACTTCTACCGCAATGTCGATATCCACATTCACGTGCCGGAAGGCGCCATTCCGAAAGATGGTCCCTCTGCCGGCATCACGATGGCGACGGCCATTTCCAGCGCACTGAGCAAAATTCCAGTGCGCCGCGATATTGCTATGACCGGTGAGATTACGCTGCGCGGCAAGGTCCTGCCCATCGGCGGATTGAAGGAGAAACTTCTGGCTGCTCTCCGCGCTGGAATTAAAGAAGCAATCATTCCAAAAGAAAATGAGAAAGATCTTCCCGAGGTTCCGGAAAATATTCGCGGCCAGATGAAGATTCACCCAGTTGAGAACATGGACCAGGTCCTGAAGGTGGCCCTGGAAACGCCGCTCCCTGACTTCCCAGAGGAAGCACAGAACATCCCAGCACCCACTGTTCAGCCGGAGATTTCAAGAGAACGATATCTTTAAGCTTTTGCTGTTGTTGTGCTTTACTGAGCCCGCTCATCGAGCGGGCTTTTTCTTGCTGCCAAAACTGCCTTATTACATCTCTAAAGATTCTTCTGGCACCAGCGATCAAGCACATACAGGCACCACGGCCTTGACCACGCAGTTTTTCCGTCCAGAAAACTTTTCCAGACCTGCATAACTGCTGACGGATTTAGTATGCTGCCCAGCGGACCTTCACCAATCCTGGTCAGGACACTTTCCACACTGGACTTAAGCTCTCCTCGCATCCAATGTTCAAATGGCAGAGTGAATCCTTTTTTAGGACGATGCACAATCTCATCCGGTAGCAGCCCGCGCAGCGCTTTGACGAGCAGATGCTTAGGCGTGCGGGAATCGATTTTCATTTCTCCCGGCACTGAGAGAGCGTATTCGGCCAGCTTGTGGTCGAGCAGTGGCACGCGAATTTCCAGCCCATGGGCCATGCTCATACAGTCACCGTCGCGCAAAAGCGTGTTGGCCATATAGTTGGTCAACTCAAGATAAGAGACGCGGTTCACCGGATCCAATGCAGCAGCAGGTGCCAGGGCTGCCGACATTCCATCGTTGACAGCCTGCATAGTTCCGCTTTTCAGCAACTGGCATAGCTGGCGCGGGACAAACATCATCCGCGCTAGGAAGTACGGATGCAGCAGGGACCCATTCCCTTGTATCAGCGCAGCTATTTGACGGTTGCGATCACTGCTCTCCGCGCCCGGAATGGCCCATGCCGCTGCAGCCCGTAAAGGCGCAGGTAACCAACGCTCGAAACTCTGGAATTTTTCCATCTTCGGCACAGCCCGGAAAGTTTTATAACCGGCAAACAGTTCATCACCGCCCTGGCCTGAGAGAGCAACTTTCAAGCCGGTGCGGCGTACCTCGCGTGAAATGGTGTACGTATTAAATCCGTCAAGGCTTGGCTGGTCCATGGCGGTAAGTGCATCAGGAACGCTGGCCAGAAAATCTTCAGCAGTCAGATGGATCTCGTGGTGATCTGTCTTGAAGCGCCGCGCTACTAGCGATGAAAATTCGGCCTCGCTGTAATCTCCTTCTTTAAAGACCACAGAAAAAGTGCTGATCTTCTGTTGCTGGGTACCGGCAAGGATTGCCACCAGCGCGCTGGAGTCAATGCCGCCAGAGAGAAACACACCTACGGGCACATCGCTCACCATGCGCAGGTTAATGGCTTCTGTCAGCAGCGGTTCCAGCCCGGCAACAACTTCTTTTTCTTCGGCCCGCTGATGGGAATTTTTTGCAGCAAAGCTGGCTACGTCCCAATATTTGCGGATTGTTACAGCGCCGTTACTCCAGGTCATATGCGATCCAGCCGGCAGCGCCTTGACGCCATTGATCAGCGTTTGTGGATCGCAAACAGATCCAAAGCTCAAATATTGCTCTACTGCATCTTCATTGATGTGGCGAGGAATAAGCCCGGTAGCAAGAAGAGCGCGGACTTCAGAAGCGAAAAAGAGAAAACCCTCACCCCGGAAATAATAAAGAGGCTTTTTGCCAAATCGATCACGGGCCACAAATAATTTCTGGGCCGCACTGTCCCAAATGGCAAATGCAAACATGCCGCGGAAATGGTCAACACAGCTTTCACCATATGCCGCATAAGCTTTCAGGATAACCTCAGTATCGGTATGGCTGGTAAACTGAACGCCTTCGCCTTCCAAACGGGTACGGATCTCCTGAAAATTGAAAACCTCTCCGTTATAGGCAATCCAGTTACCTGTGGTGGGATCAGACATTGGCTGGTGGCCGGCGGGCGAAAGATCAAGAATTGCAAGGCGGCGATTGGCCAGCCCTACGCAGCCGTTGCCATTCTTCATGTCAATCAACTGAAGACCAGCATCATCGGGGCCGCGGTGAGCGATTGCACTATTAGAGGCAGCCAGCGCATCCGCGCCGGTCTTAGATCGCCAATTTATAAAACCTGCAATACCACACATAGATAATTTCCGGCTAAACCGGCTCACTGCTTTTCCATTACATCTGTTGATTGATCAGGGCTGCACTCAATGTAACAGATAAGCTAGAACGTAACGCGATACCGAAGTATCTGTTAAAGATATCGCTGGGATTGGAGACTTGGCCGCGAAGTTACTGCATAAGTCACAGCTCTGCGTAACGAGGGATACGAAATCAAGCTGTACTCTGACCACGTGATTGCCGTCTTTTTCGCAAATCCATTCCCAGAGCAATTAACGCCAGCAACGTAATCAGTGAGATTATTCCCAACGAAATCACGCAATAGATGCACCACACTTCTAAAATGTCTTTTTCAATGTGCGCCAGGTAGAGTGAGAATGCCATTGCCGGCACCACCGCAGCCGCCAGTAGCCGCCACTTCTTTCCGACAGCAAACACCCCCAGCAGCAGATACCCGGCTATCCCAATGTCCGCCACAGGAATGCCCCCCATGACAGCGAACCGGCTCTTGTTTACCGTTCCGCAATCCCACTTTTCATTGATGCTGCACGGCGACTCTCCCTCCGTACGATAGTGCTCTCGCAACGCCAGAAAAGCAGCCACCATGCCTGCCAGTGCTAAAAATGCAATCAACCATCTCATAAGTTCCTCAATCTTACTTCGTCAACCCCAACGCCTGTGACTGAAATTCCATCGATGCATCCAGATGTTCCGCAACATACTGCCAATTATGTCCGCCAGGATAAATATGCGCCTCATGTGGGACATGCCGGGCCGTCAGCAGCTTGTCCAGTTGGCGCGTGCCGGCGTCGAAACCATAATTATCGTGATCACCGCAGTCAAAATAAATTTTCATGCCTTGCAGGTTCGCCGTTCGCGCAAAGACAAACGGCGAGTTCTCTTTCCAGAAACGCTCATTCAGCGGGGATCCAAATGCGCTTCCCATAAAAGCTCCCAGACCCGCACCTGAATATCCATGCGGAAGCTCTTCCAGCAGCGCCGGCATGTGGACTGCCACGGAAATAAACATACGCGGATATTTGAAAGCGAACCGCAACGCGCCATAGCCTCCCATAGAAATCCCGCCGATCGCCCTGCCTGCGCGGTCGCCTGCCAAGTGGAACCGTCGTTCCATTTGCGGCACAAATTCGCGGATAAAAAAATCCTCGTACAGCACATGACCATCACGCGAGTTGATATAAAAGGAATTCTCGGCCTGCGGCGTAATAATCACGAATTCCCCCAGCCGTTTTTCTTCCCATGCTTCTTCAATCCCGCTGGAAGCCCCGCTTGAGGCCAGAAAGCCCTGGTCTCCCCCAAGTCCATGAAGAAAGTAAAGCACGGGAAACTTCTTGCCCGGATGAGCGTCATAGCTGGGCGGCAGCAAGGCGCAGTAGCCAATCCGTCCCGGCACATATTTACTTTTCATTGCTCCGCATTGCGTGCGCGAGGCAGCAAAGGCATTAACTGCGAAAAGTAAAAGTAAAAATGGGAGAAAATATTTCAACATGAAATAGATAAGAATAACAATTAGGTACTGGCTTCCAGCCTTTAGCTCCTGGCCAGAACTGAGTCGGCAATAAAACAGAATGACATCAAATTTACGGTTCTAAGTTCCTGCCCTACAGCAAGATCACTCAGCCGCAAGCCAAAGCTAGAGGCTAGCAGCTAGCAACCAGAAGCTTCTTTCTCAATCATGCCTCAGCGCCTGTACCGGATCCAATCTTGCCGCCCGTGATGCCGGATACAATCCTGCACCCAGACTTACAACCACTGAAAATCCAAGAGCGGCTCCAACCAGCCACGCCGGCACCACCCAGAAATTTTCCGGACGGATGTCCTGCCGTTGCAGATAAATATTTGTCGCAAAGTTGATGACGCGGCCAATCGTCCAGCCCAGCCCCGCGCCCAGCACGCCGCCCATAATTCCCATGGTTCCAGCTTCAAAGAAGAAAATGCGCTTTACGTCGCCATCGCTGGCGCCCAGCGCCTTCATGATTCCAATTTCGCGCCGGCGTTCCAGGATCGCCATCACCAGCGTGTTCACAATCCCCAGTGACGCCACCGCTAGCGCCAGGCTGCCAAAGATTCCGAGAAAGAGATCCAGAAAAGTGAAGAACCGCGTAATCCCTTTTGAAGCATCAAGGATGGAGAACGTGCTGAATCCCTGCTTCCGTATATCTTCTTCCACCTGCGCCACGGCTTTGCTGCGGCCCACCCGGACAATCAATGCCATATAAGTCTTGGTGTCTGAAGGACGCAGCGTGCTCCACAGTTCGCCCGCCTGCACCATGTCCAGCGACTCCGCCAACGCCAGCGGCAGAAACAGCGGTGTGCGGCCCTGCCGCAACCCGCGGTTCGGCTCGCTTGAGACAATCCCCACAATCTTCAACCTCAGTTGCTTCGGCACCAGATTGAAAGACTGCGCATCTTCCGCTTCCTTATCGTCGGCGCTGTCCACGTCGTCCGGATCGCGCTGGCCTTTCTTGATAGTCTTGCCTTCCAGCGGCGCGCTGTCGCCTGCTTCACGCTTGTGATATTTCAGCACAATGTATTTGCCCAGCAACTGGCTTGCCTGGTCAGGAGTGAGCTTTACGTCAGTGCCGCGTGGTTCGCGTGGCAGGTTTAGAAGGTCGCGCCCAAAATCGCCGAGAATAATCGCTTCTTGCGCATCAGGCCCCGAGAAGAATGTCCCTTGAACGTCATCAAACGATTCGCTGTTGCGGGCTGACTGCGGCAATGTCCCTACCACGGTAAAGTGGTTTCCGGTTTTGTCCGTTTCCAGCCGAACATCACCCACCGCGCTGAAGTTTGGATACACCTCAACCACGTTTGCCATCTGCTCAAAGCTGTGGCGCGCGGCGTCATCCAGCGGCTTGGGCTGGCTTGTAACGGGCGCTGCCTGCGCAAACCGCGGTCCACGTGAATCCTGCCGCGACGTGACCACCACCGTATCAAACAGTCCCGAGCGTCCCAGTTGCCGGGTCGCCAATTTCTGCAACCCAATTCCCAGTGACAGCATGGCCACCAATGATGCAACGCCCACACCAATGCCAAGCGTAGTAAGCGAGTTGCGAAGTCCTGCTTCCCGCAGGTTGCGTCCGGCAAGTTCTACCAGGTCGTAAGCTCTCACCGTGTAGCTCCAATCTTTTCCAGTTCGTTTACTGACTCGCCCAGCAATTTGCCGTCGCCCAGGAAAACCAGGCGGTTGGCATACCGCTCCGCCAGCGACCGTTCGTGCGTCACCATAATTACGGTCATCTCCAGCGTGCGGTTGAGTTCGCGAATCAGGTCCATGATCTCCGTGCCGGTCTTTGAATCCAGATTGCCTGTCGGCTCGTCCGCCAGCAGAAGTTTCGGACGGTTGGCCAGCGCCCGCGCCAGCGCGGCCCGCTGCTGCTCTCCGCCTGACATCTCGCTTGGCCGATGCTTCATGCGATCACTCAATCCCACACGCGCCAGCGCTTCTTCCGCCCGCGCCCGGCGCTCCCGGCGTTTTACCTCGGCAAAGCGCATGGGCAACTCAACGTTTTCATAGAGCGTCATCGTCGGAACCAGATTGAACGACTGGAAAACCATCCCCACCGTATGCCGCCTATATTGCGCCAATTGCTCTGAGTTCATGGTCGCCAGGTCTGAGCCTTCCACCACAATTGCGCCGGAATCCGGACGGTCCAGCCCTGCAATCAGGTTCAGCAGCGTTGACTTGCCTGAGCCAGAAGCCCCCAGCAGGGCGATAAACTCCCCGCGTCCGGCGGCCAGGCTCACGCCATCCACTGCAGGAATGGTGGAGCGCCCCAGCTTGTAATGGCGTACGACAGAAACCGTCCTCACCGATTCGAATTCAGTGCCGTTTGTTGCCACAATCAGATCTCTCCAATGCTTCTATCTGAATGTTACTACGCAACTTGCTGTTTCGTTCCCAGTGGGCAGCGATTCACCTTAGGACGAAAGGTGCCTCTGCGTGGTGTCCCTCAAACCGGTTGACTCCGGACTTCCGACTAAAACTTATGAGTGCTGGTTCTTTGGAGCGCAGTCGCTTCCCGCCTGCAAAAGCTCATTCCAGGCACTTGCCTCTGCTATATTCCGATGTATCACTATAGCAAACAAACTACGAAATCCAAGCGTTACTTCCGAGGTTGCGGCATTTTCCCCAGATCTATCCTCCATAGATCGCCCTTGCCATGGTCTGACACCCACACTGAATCAAAGCCATAGCGGATGCCATCCGCCTTGGGATAATTTCCATACTGTTCCACCACTTTATTCCGTGACGGATCTATCCGCGTCACCGGAGTTCCATCCATCGTGACCCAGATAAAGCCGCCGCCGAAGCAGATTTCCCCGCCCTTGCCCGGTACGCGCACAGGAATAATCGCCACAACCTTGTTCGTGGCTGGATCAATACGCGACACATTCCCATCCGATTGCGTAAGCACCCATAGCGATCCCGCGCCCACCGTGGAGAAGCGCGGCCCTTCCGCCACTTGAATCATTGCCGTCACTTTCATCCTTGCAGGATCAACCCGATAGACATTTCCCTCTCCTGAGCTGATCACCCAAACCGATCCAAAGCCCAGCTTAACCACCGCAGAATCCTTGCCTACCGCAACCTTTCTCACCCTCTGGCCGGTCTTCACATCAGCCTTCATCAGCGTGCTGGCGTGTCCATCTTCATTGCTCACAAACCACACATATCGCTCATCCACGGCAATTGATCCTTCGCCGCCATCATCAATCTTGACTGGCACGCGCAAATCCACAGCGTTGGTTTGCGGATTAATGCGGGTCAGCGTCTTGCTCTGGCAGTTGAGCACCCACAACCGGTCCACGCCGATTCCAATCCCATAGCACGGCTCTTTGTCCACAGGGACTCTGGCCTGCACCGCATTGCGTGCCGGATCCACGCGGACAATTTCATTGTTCTTCGCGACCGTTATCCAGACCGAGCCAAAGCCAATCCCCAGCCAATCCGCATCGCCGCCAATATGGATCTTTTGTGTAATAGGCAGGGTTGAGGCATCAAGCTTGGGGAACTCCAGCGGTGCATTCTGCCCGGAGCCCAGCGTAAATGCAGCCAGCAGCATAGATACCAGACACCACGGTCGCCATTTGATCAACATTTTTGTGGAATTCATCGCAGCGACCATAGTAGCGCACCAGGTTTCGGTTTTCGATTGGCGCAACGGGCTTCTTTGAGCTTGTCTGATCTCTTCTTGTGCACACAGTTGGGATTGCCTTGTACCTTTCCGGATTCTTGCTTGGTCGTGCTCTATTTTTTATGCGGTGATCTGCGTAATCTGCGGCAGAATAGCTCTTCAATGAGTCCCGTAACCCATTTCTTTGCCGGATGGCTCCTGGCCTCGGTTTCTCCAACCGGCCAGCCCATGTCCCTTACGCGGCGTGAAAAGGCGTTGGTGGTTGCCGCCGCTGTAGCTCCCGATCTTGACGGTCTCGGCATCATTCCCGAACTTCTAACCCGCAACACATCGCATCCTCTCTTGTGGTTCTCGCAATACCATCACTCATTGCACACCTTGGCATTCGCTGTGTTTTGCTCGATTGTGGCTTTCGTGATCGCCCGCTGGCCGGCTCCTTCCGCATCCAGTCCCGCCCCAGGCATCTCAAACCGAAAACGACTCGCGCCCAACTCGGCAGCCTTCGCACCGACATCTGATCTGACCGCGTCTGCATCTCACCTGACCTCTGGCTCTCCTCAGCCGCATGCATGGCTCACAGCTTTGCTGGTGTTTATCAGCTTTCATCTGCATTTACTGTTTGACCTTATTGGCGCCCGCGGCCCTGACGGCTACCAATGGCCAATTCCTTATCTCAAGCCGTTCTCCAACGCGCTTCAACTCACATGGCATGGCCAGTGGGCGCTCAACGCATGGCAGAATTTTGTGATTACCGCGTTATTGCTTTTAGCAACTCTTTGGATTGCCTGGAAACATGCCAGCTCCCCGCTGGAACTCATTTCGCCTCACGCCAATCGAGCGTTTACGCAGACACTGCGTCATCGGATTGTTGTGTCAGGTTAAGCCACGGCTCGTCCCATAGGCGCCTCAGAGCGGGTCTTGTGGAGTCTTATGGAAGAGAAGATGCGCGCCCCGTTCTCCTGATCGTTGACCCTTACGGTCCGTCATCAGACGACTCGCATTAGAATCAAGTATTAGAAATTTCCAATACTATGGCCGCGAATGGAGATATTCTTTTCTTAATCCCCAAAAAAGCTCTTGTCCTTTAATCTGAGTGAGTTAGAATGCATCAGCCCACTTCGCCCCATGGACGACCCTCGTAAGCTGTCTGCGCAAGAGCTGGTGCAGCTTTGTCTCGACTCGCAAGATGAAGCTAGTTGGACGGAATTTGTGCGCCGTTTTCAGCCCACCATTGCTGGCGTTGTAACAAAATGCGTCCGTGCTCATATGCGCCAACCAAAACCTGATCTCATTGAGGATCTCACCCAGGAAACCTTTTTAAAACTTGTTGCCAACGACTTTAAAGCATTGAGAACTTTTGAGTTCCGGCATGAACGCGCCTTCTTTGGCTTCCTAAAAGTCGTGGCGATGCGCGTCGTTGAAGACTACTACCGCAAATTAAACAGCGATAAAAATAACAACGGGCGCGAAGAAGAAGATATCGACACTGCCACCTTCCCGGTCACAACCAAACCACGGATCAACGCTGCCGACCTCTCAATTTTGATGCGTGAAATTGATCAGTGCCTCACCGAACAATCCTCAGAACCGAATTTCACCCGCGACTATACAATCTTTTGGCTCTATTATCGGCAGGGCGTCACCGCCGACGCCATTTCCAGTCTGCCGGGCATCGGGCTGGGCGTGAAAGGTGTTGAAAGCACATTACTACGGCTGATTTACATGCTGCGCAGCAGACTGAAGCCATCACAAAAATGAAGGGCATCTTGGCGCGGATGAAATCCCCCTATGCTGCGGCATATACTTCTTTAAGTGAATTTTTACAATACGTGAGCTTTCAATGAGCACTGCACTCTTTCTGAGGCATATTAAGGAAGAAAGGAGAGCAGACCTGAATTACGTTCTTATCAAGGAGAAGTGGGTTTGTGAATAAACAATCTGAGCATTTGAGTGATGCTCAAATTGAAAACTATGGCAGCCAAACCTCCGGTGCGGAACCGGATGCGGCCCAGTCCGCCGAGGATCAGCGCATTAATGCTCACCTCAACGACTGCGCTTCCTGTCGCAACCTCCTGCTCGAGTTCCATCGCAACAACTTCGGCATTCTTCTGGAACCCAGGCAGCTCGCGGACTTACAAGTGAATACGGCTTCCACTCCGGACTGCGGCAGCGAAGATGCCCTTCGCCAACTTGCCGCAGACATGTCCTGTGGGGCCTCCGTCGACTCTTCTCCCAATTCTCCCGCTGCCAAACTCACTCTGCACGCCGCCACCTGTGACCGCTGCGGCCCACTCCTCAAGCGCTATACCGATATCTGCTCAGACGACTTCAGCCCTGAAGAACAAGCCGTTCTGGACAGCCTGCAAAGCTCCTCAGCCGCATGGCAGCAGCAGACCGCCCGAAAAATGCTGGCTGCAGCCGGCGCTCAAACAGCACCGGCAGACTTCCCTGCCAAAACGCGCCGGATTGCAGAACCGCTCACAACTTCTGTCCGCAAATCTTTTTTCTGGAAATGGGCTCTCATTCCAGCCACCGCCGCTATCTGCGGTCTCATCGCTTTCAGCATCTGGTACACCCAGCGCGATACCCCGGAAAAAGTAGAGAAACTGCTGGCCCAGGCATATACGGACCAGAGGACAATGGAGATGCGGGTTCCAGGGGCCGCGCATGCTGACTTCAAGCAAACCCGCTCAGGCGAAAGTGCGTCACTGTTAAATGCTCCGGAATCGCTCCGAAAAGCAGCCAGCAAGGTATCGACGCAACTCAGCAAGACACCCGACAATCCTGGATGGTTGTTGCTTAGCGCCAGGCTCAATTTGCTTGAATGGCAATATAAGGCAGCTATGACAGCCCTTGAGAAAGTCGGCGATGAAAAAGTCAGAACTTCCCCTAATTTCCTTTTGACCCGATCTCTTGCGTTGTATGAACAGGCCGAATTCGAGCCGGAGCAACGCGATTTGAATTATGGAGAGATTATAAATTTGCTGGGACAAGTCCTTCAAAAGACACCGGACGATACCATCGCACTATTCAACCGAGCTACTGCCTGCGAAAAGCTTCGCATGTATGAATGTGCTTCTGCAGATTATGAACGCGTAGTTAAAATCGAGAAAGACAGCGGCTTGTCAGCGGACGCTAGCGAACATCTTCGCCGCATCAAGGAAAAAAAAAATCTAGAACACTGAATCTCGCGCGGCTTCAGGATCCCGCAATCGCAATGGTTGAGCTGAATAGCCGGCAGACTCTGGACAACTTTCAGACTGAAGCCTACCTCGATCTCGCATTACGGAATTGGCTGCTAAAGCCATTCCCCCCGAGCCGCGAATTACGGTCTGCTATGGCTTTTCTCTCCGAATCCCTCATAAAAAACCACGAAGATGTGTGGTTACAGGATTTTCTGAAAGCTCCGTTTTCCGCTAGAGCAAATGCTCTTCTTGAGAGGGCAATCCAGGAAAACTATGCCGGCGATGCCCAAAATGCCCTCTACCATTCCACCATGTCCAGGAGCGAGTTCTCTCGGCAAAACAACACTCCTGGCATTATTCGAAGTGCATTCGAACAAATCTATTCTCTTGGCCGACAGTCGCAGAGTCGCGAGTGTTTGCGTCAAACCGAAGCACTCAGTCCACCAGTGAGGTATCGATGGCTGCATATTCAATGGCTTATAGAGAGATCCATTTGTGAGGGGGTTTTTGGAAATTTTGATATCGCTCGAAACTTAGCTGACCTGAGCAATCAAGATGCAGGGACATCCCAGTACTCATTACTTCTTATGCGCTCCGCAGCACTGACCGCCGCTTGGCACAATGATGAGGGCCGGTTTCGCGAAGGGTGGTCTGCCGACGAGCGTGGCTTGAGAGCATTCTGGAATTCTAATTACTCTGCCGAACGGGCGTTCCAGTTCTATTCGGATCTTGCATTGACAGCCGAGAAAACTGGTGAATGGTTTCTGGCTGAACAATTGCAGCGCGAAGCGTTGGCGATGCTCGCCGAAACCAAACGGCTGGATTTCCAGGCAATCGCACATTTTCATTTGGCGTTGGCGGCTCAAGCTACAGGAAAGATTGAGGCAGCGCAGAGAGAGTACGCGCTCTCAGACGAAATCTTTGCGTCATTACCAGCTAATGGCACCACAAAGTACTATCGGGCTGATGCGGAAATAGGCCTCGCGGAGCTTGAACTGCAAAAGGAATCCCCATCTTTAGCTCGGGATCACCTGCTCAAAATCCGGCCGGCAATCGCATCGGCGCGGAGTTTTGCAGTCTCTCTTCGCTATGAAAAAGCTTGGGCTCGCCTTGAAAGGAGCCTTTCTGATCCCAAAAAGGAAGCCTTTCATTTGATTCGAGCTGTGCAAATCGGCGAAAAGGGCTTTGAACATCTTAAGTCAGAGACCGACCGCTGGGAATGGGATCATGAGGTCGGCGATGCTTATCGGCGACTCCTGAATCTAGAGAGTCTGCAGTCGCACGTCCCGGAACACAGCCTTGCCAATTGGGAACTATATCGGCTCGGACAAAATACCCCGAAGCGGCACCAGTTCGAACAAATTTCTGCAAACGCGACCGTCCGACGCCAGCTTCGGATTCGCAGCAAGAGGATGACCGGAGCCTCTCTGCTTGCGTACGCGGTCTTCCCAGACCTAACAGTTGTGTGGGTAATGGACGCTCAAGGCGTAAATGAGATTCACATTCCGGTCTCTTCTCAGGACTTGCGCGAAGCCTCTGACCGTTTTCGTGCCGTCTGTGCAGATTCTAGCTCGCCCCTAGAAAAGGTAAAAAGAGATGGTTCACGTTTATATCAATGGTTGATAGCACCCGTGGAGGAGTTCATTCACTACAAGAGCGCCATTTATGTCGAAGCGGACGGTTTCTTATCGGAGATCCCGTGGTCTGCCCTCGTAGATACCTCCGGAGCCTACTTTGGGCAGCAGCATGCGATCATGCAAACGCCAGGAATTCTGTTTGGCGAACGCCGCCACGAAGGCGATGATGGTTCAATGCACGCTCTAGTTGCGAACCCGTCAGCAGTAACACTCGGAACTGAAACCTTCGCGCCTCTACCGGCAGCCGTGCAAGAACAGGATTACCTACAAAAGCTCTACCCTCGGGCGACCGTTTTAGATGGTAAAGATGTAACAGCTGCAAAGCTACTTCAGGAACTGCCTAAAGCCTCGTTGTTCGCGTATGCAGGTCACGCGCGAAGCCGCCAATTCGGCGGCGAGTTGATCATACAAGGGGGCTCCGGTGGCGATTTGTTCTCGGCATCTCAGCTCACCGGACTTAATCTTGGACGGACAAAACTCGTCGTGCTTGCCGCTTGCTCGACGGATACCGCGCAAGGCGAAATCTCACGCGATCCGAATGGCTTAGTTCGCGGCTTTATGCGGCAGGGCGCTCAGAACGTGGTTGCGTCTAGTTGGGACGTAGACTCTTCAGCAACACTTATCTTAATGATGCACTTCTACCGAACATACCACGATGATCGTAATGCGCCGGCAGCGTTGAAGAGCGCTCAGGCCGCAATGATTGCATCGGGGTATTCTCATCCGTACTATTGGGCTTCTTTTGAGCTGTTTGGAAATCTCAACTAAATGGAGAAATCGCGTATGGGTTCGTCAACTGCCTTAATCAACATATTGATCCAAGGCCTATTCTTCTTAGAGCACAAGCAAGACATGGACGGAAAGGACCTCCTTCTGATTTCAGCTCCCGAGTTGGCCGGTCACCATTTTATGGGCGGGGTCAGAGGAAACTTAGTACAACTGGATCGTTGGGATATAGATTGGACCGCAGCGGGACTATCCGGAGGATCTCCGAAAGCGCCAGCACCACATTCCAAAATCCCATCTGATATTCCACCAACCGTGTGTCAATTCGAAAGGGAGATCACAGGCACGGGTGATATCGTAGGCAGTACAAATGGCACGCTTCGGCTTCCTTGGCCGCTCCGTTTTTTTCCGCTTAGATTGGGTGCTATACCCACGTATAACGATTCAAATGTCGCGAAAGACATCAAGGCTCATTGTTATCACAACGGAAATAATCAGTTAGGCGTTGTAACCGTTCTCCAATATGAACTTTTGTGGCCATTGCCTACGCTTCGAACATGGACGCCCACATCGAACTTTCATTTTTACTTCCAGCCTCCCGAAGGGCACACAATCGATGACGTAAACAAAGATCTCAAATCCGCCGCAAATATCTTTCAAAACCCGCTTTCTTTTGATGTTCAGTTAGATTCGTCAACGCCTAATCCAGGAAGTATTGTGGTGCCTATTGGAGCGAGTGCGTTTTCTTTGGGCCTCGGACCAGAGGACGAACTTGCTCTTAATGAAAAAATAACGCTGATCGACAGCCCGAAGGAGCTGAAAGAACTTTTAGACGAATTAAATCTCAAGAAAATGTCACCAAAGCCAAACAGTGAGCGCTCAACAGGAGGCTCAGATGATCAACACCCGCATAAAGAGATTTATTTTTCG
>DASXMN010000021.1:0-1769 GCA_036495645.1 Candidatus Angelobacter sp. | reverse complement strand
ACATTGTGAAGATGTATTACGACAAGAAAGCGGCCCACACGCAGCAGCAAGCCGGGACGGAAGCGCCCGCGCAACCTGGCGTGAATCGCCCTATGGTGGCGACTGTGGGAGGCCAGCACCCATGAAAGACCGGCCGCGCGTACAGGATTTCGACTGGACCTTGCTGGCGATTGTGGCAGCGATCTGCGGTTTGGGCGTGATGGAAATTTATTCGTCCACGCATGCCAGCGCCATGGCGGGCATGCAGTGGAAGCAACTCACCTGGCTGGGCATCGGCATTGTGGGGATGTTCCTGATTTCGCGGATTGATTACCACACATTGCTGGACCAGGCGCCTATCCTCTACATCTGCGGAGTGGCGGGCCTATTGGTGGTGATGGTGATCGGCTCGACGCACCTGGGCGCGAAGCGCTGGATCTCGATGGGCGGTATTTTCAATTTGCAAGTGTCAGAGCTGATGAAGTTGATTATAATCATAGTGCTGGCTCGCTTCTTCAGCGAAGTACGCACCGACCGGCTGACGCTGTCGGACCTGGTAAAAGTCGGAGCTTTAACTATCGTTCCGGCGGCATTGATTTTGAAACAGCCCGACCTGGGAACGGCGCTGGTGCTGATTCCGGTAGCGATTGTGGGAGCCTTCATCGCCGGGATTGAATGGCGGCATATGGCCATCGGAGTGGTTCTGGTGGCGTTATTAATCCCAGTGGCCTGGAATATGCGGCATCATTTGAAGCCGTACCAGCAGCAGCGCATTGAGACATTTTTGCATCCGGAAGAAGATCAGCGCGGTGCCGGATATCAAATATTGCAGTCGGAAATTGCGGTAGGTTCGGGCGGGTTCTGGGGCAAGGGATTCGGCAAAGGCAGCCAGAACCAATTGGGCTTCGTGCCGGTCCGTTATTCGGATTTCATTCTGGCGGCGCTGGCCGAAGAGCAAGGATTCATCGGAGTTTGCGTAGTTCTGTTGTTGTATCTAGGTCTGATTCTGCGATTGGTGGACAACGCGCAGAAGGCCAAAGATCGTGCGGGGATGTACGTGGTGATGGGAGTCACGGCAATTTTGGGCTTCCACGTTCTGGTAAACGCCTCAATGGTGATAGGCTACATGCCGGTGACCGGCATACCATTGCCGTTGATGAGTTACGGCGGTTCTTCCACCGCGTTTGTTTTTTTGGCATTGGGTCTGGTGATGAACGTCCGCATGCGACGATTCGTCAATTGAGACCTGGCACTTAGAAGTGCAAAGAAATCAGAAGTGTTGGTAACCGAGCCGCGGAAAATCCGCCGGCCGGTAATTTAAATTTTGAGCAAGGTAAGCATCGGGTGAGGAAAGCAAACATGCAATGCAAGCAGTCTTTCCTGAGCGGCCCGAGGTGGCCAGCGCAAGGCAAGCCCTTGCCCCACTCCGGTCGAGCGCGCGAGGTCGCGCGCGCCGCCGCGGTCCGGTGCTCCATGAGGAGCTTCAATGTCGAAGGAAATGGTTATATCGGCGAACCCCCACGAGACGCGGGTCGCCATTTTGGAAGAAGGACAGCTTTGTGAGTATTACGTCGAGAGGGAAAAAGAGTTTGCGTTAGTCGGAAGCATCTACAAAGGCAAAGTTACACGCGTGCTGCCAGGCATGCAGTCCGCCTTTGTGGAGATTGGCCTCGATAGCGACGCCTTCCTGTACGTCAGCGACTTCATGGAAGAGATTGAAGAGCTGGATCACGTCGTCACCACCGTCGAGGACAAAGCCCAGAAGATGGAAGCGCAGGGCGGGCAGGTTT
>DASXMN010000020.1:0-80017 GCA_036495645.1 Candidatus Angelobacter sp. | reverse complement strand
GGACCGTGTGTGCAGGTTTGAATCGGTACCACTTGGAAACAATATCCACCATCGAATCGTCATCCCGAGGAGCCGTCTTAGCGAGCGCGCGTTCCACCAGCGCGCGAGCAGGCCCGAGGGACCTTGTGTCTGGTTTTACTTTCTCCGCTTCACCCGCTGCAATTCCCGATAAGCTTCGCTCTTCGATAGACCTCGTTCCTTAGCTACGATCTTCAACGCGGCCTTCTCATCAAGATTCTGCTCGCGCATGATCTCGTTCAAATGTTGCGCTATGTCCTTCGTTCCGGTCTGTGATTCCTGCGCTTCACCCCTGCCAATCAGCAATGTAATCTCGCCTTTTGGCTCCTGCTGCCGGACGCGACCAAGCACCTCTGCCGCGCTGCCGCGAATGAACTCTTCATGCACTTTTGTCAGCTCGCGCGCCAGCACCAGCGGCCGCTCCGGGCCGAGTGTTTCCACAATGTCTTCCAGCGTCTCGCCAATCCGATGCGGCGCTTCATAGACCACGGTTGTGTGCTGCGCCTCTCGGAGCGTTTCCAGCATCGTCCGCCGCTGGCCTGATTTGGCCGGCAGAAACCCCAGAAACTGAAAGCTATCCGTGGGCAAGCCGCTGGCCGCCAGCGCCGCGACAACAGCCGACGCACCAGGTATCGGGATCACCTGTACGCCGTGCTCAATCGCCAGCTTGATCACCCGGTATCCGGGATCGGAAATCCCTGGCATCCCCGCGTCGGAAACCTGCGCCACGCTAAGCCCCTGCTCCAGTTTTGCCACTAATTCTTCCGCCCGGGCCGCTTCATTGTGCTCGTGGTAGCTGATGGTCGGCTTATCGATGCCATAGTGATGCAGAAGCTTGGCGGTATGCCGCGTGTCTTCGCAGGCAATCAGGTCCGCTTCTTTCAATATCCGCACTGCGCGATAGGTAATGTCTTCCAGGTTGCCAATGGGCGTGGCCACCACGTACAACTTGCCCGGATTTGTTCGCTCAACCATTTGCTTGTGGAGTCCGCGCTAAGAATAGCATCCACGCGATGCCTTGTTACGCCTGGATTCTTCCTGTCAGCGGTGTGTCTGCTAAAATCACTGCACAAACACTTCATGTTTTTGAGGGTATTTCCGAGTGCCTCTGTACGAATATCAGTGTAAGAAGTGCAAACATAAATTCGAAAAGATACAGAAATTTTCCGACCGGCCCATCAAGAAATGTCCCGAATGCGGCAGCCCGGTCGAAAAGGTAATGCATGCTCCGAATGTTCAGTTCAAAGGCAGCGGCTGGTATGTGACCGACTACGGCGGAAAAAGCGATAAGGGCGAAAAGTCCAAGCCGGAGGGCGGCTCTGAAAAAACCAGCACCGACAAAAACGAATCGACTGGGAAAGAAGACGGCGCCAAGGCCAAAGATAAAGATAAAGACAAGGACAGCAGCTCAAAAAAATCGGAACCGAAGAAGTCTGAAAGCAAGAAATCTAAAGACTGAAGATTTCTGGTCCGCCATCAAAAATAAAAGCCGCAGACAAACGCATACCAAAAGCGCTCACTGCGGCTTCACTTCTTACTTAGCTCGTTGTGAGCCGACGGGTTTTGCTTCAGACCGCCCGCTCACGGTAAATACCATCTGCCGCTTGGGCACATCTGCATCCACTATCACGTGATCGCCATGCAGGATCTCGCCTTCCAGTATCTTCAGGGCGAGCGGGTCCTGGATCATCCGTTGGATGGCGCGCTTCAGCGGACGCGCACCGTAAGCCCGGTCATAGCCTTCAAGGAACAATAGCTCCTTGGCAGCCTGCGTAAGCTCAATGGTGATCTTGCGGTCAGCCAGCAGCTTGCGCAGATCGTCCAGCCGCAGTTCGATGATGTGAGTCAACTGCTCCTCGCCCAGCGGCTTGAATACAATAATGTCGTCCACCCGATTCAGGAATTCTGGACGGAAGTGCTGGCGCAACGCCTCCATTACATGATCGGTCGCTTCGGCAAACGCTTCCGGCGAACTCACGCCTTCAGCCTGCAAATAGCTCGCGCCGATATTCGACGTCATAATGATCACCGTATTTTTAAAATCCACGGTGCGGCCGCGTGAATCCGTCAGCCGACCATCATCGAGAATCTGCAGCAGGATGTTGAACACATCCGGATGCGCCTTCTCAATTTCGTCAAACAAAATGGTGCTGTAAGGCCGCCGGCGTACAGCTTCAGTAAGCTGGCCGCCTTCGTCATACCCCACGTATCCCGGAGGCGCGCCGATCAGCCGTGATACCGCATGCTTCTCCATGTACTCGGACATATCGATCCGCACCATGGCATGCTCGTCATCGAATAGAAACTCCGCGAGAGCACGGGCCAGCTCCGTCTTTCCCACGCCCGTAGGACCCAGAAAAATGAACGAGCCAATGGGCTTCTTGGGATCGCTCAGACCCGCTCGTGAACGCCGCACCGCATTCGCTACGCGTTCCAGCGCTTCATCCTGTCCGACCACGCGCTGCCGCAGCCGGTCTTCCATGCTCACCAGCTTGCGCACCTCACCTTCCAGCATCTTCGATACCGGAATGCCGGTCCACTTGGAGACAATTCCCGCCACGTCTTCTTCATCCACTTCTTCTTTCAACATGCGGCGCTGCTTGTCATCGGCCTGCGCGCTCAGTCTGGCCAATTCGGTTTCCGCTTGGCGCAGCTCTCCATAACGGATTGCCGCTACGCGTTCCAGGTTCCCGCTACGTTCGGTCTGCTGCTCTTCAATCTTCAATTGCTCAATCCGCTCCTTGAGTTGGCGGATGCGGGTAATGCCTTCCTTCTCTTCTTTCCAGCGCACCTTCAGCGTATTGGCCTGTTCGCGAATCTGCGCCAGATCGCGTTCCACCACGGCAAGCCTCTCGCGCGAATTTGCGTCATCTTCTTTTTTCAGGGCCTGTTTCTCAATCTCAAGCTGGGTCGCTCTGCGCTCTAACTGGTCGATCTCCGTCGGCATGGAATCAATTTGTATGCGCAGCGAAGACGCAGCTTCATCAATCAAATCAATGGCCTTGTCCGGTAAAAAACGGTCGGTAATGTAGCGGTTCGACAGGGTCGCCGCTGCAACAATCGCCGAATCCTTGATCCGCACGCCGTGATGCACTTCATATTTTTCCTTCAGGCCACGCAGAATTGAGATTGTGTCCTCCACATTCGGCTCGCCGACAAACACTGGCTGAAAGCGCCGCTCCAGCGCTGCATCTTTTTCAATGTATTTGCGATATTCATTCAGCGTGGTTGCGCCAATCGCGCGCAACTCGCCTCGCGCCAAAGCCGGCTTAAGCATGTTGCTGGCGTCAATTGCGCCTTCCGATGCCCCCGCACCCACCAGCGTGTGCAACTCATCGATGAAAAGAACGATCTGGCCGTTGGAGTCTTCAATTTCCTTCAGCACGGCCTTCAGGCGGTCTTCAAATTCGCCGCGATACTTGGCTCCGGCCAGCATCGAACCCAGATCAAGTCCCACCACGCGCTTGTTCTTCAGGATCTCCGGAACGTCGCCGGAGACAATCCGCTGCGCCAGCCCTTCAACAATCGCCGTCTTGCCCACACCGGGCTCGCCGATTAGCACCGGATTATTTTTCGTCCTGCGAGAGAGCACCTGGACCACGCGGCGAATTTCTTCGTCGCGCCCAATCACCGGATCAAGCTTGCCCTTGCGCGCCAGTTCCGTCAGATCTTTGGCATAACGGGCCAGCGCCTGGTACTTGCCTTCAGGGTTCTGGTCGGTCACGCGCTGCGATCCTCGTACCGCGGTCAGCGCTTTCAAAATGGCGTCATGCTCCGCGCCTGCGCCCACCAGAAGCTGGCGTGCCTCGTTGGCTTTGTCCTTATCTGCAATCATCGCCAGCAGCAGGTGTTCCGTGGAGACATATTCGTCTTTGAAGGTATCGGCTTCCTTGAAAGCCTGGTCCAGCACCCTGGACATTGCGGCGGAGAGGTGCGGCTGCGCGGCTGCGCCTGAGACTTTTGGCAACCGGTCAATGCGTTCCATTACCTGCGATTGCAGGGTCGCCGGGTTCACTCCCAGCTTGGTCAAGACAGGTACAACAATGCCTTCGCTGTCTTGTAATAGCGCTGCCAGCAAATGCAGTGGAAGCATTTCCGGATTGCCATGCTGCCCCGCAAGCTCATTTGCCTGCTGGATTGCTTCCTGCGCCTTGATTGTGAATTTGTCCCAGCGTATTGCCATATCGAACTCCTAAACTTGTTTGTTGTCATAGATCCTTCCCCTTCGCCCGGCTCAGGGTCAGGATTTCGCATGGCGGCTCAGACGCCGCCATCCCGGCTCAATTTGTCCCAACGTATTGCCATATCGTGCTCCTGTTTAATTCTCTAGTTCTACCGGATGCTTGCCACGTCAGCAGCGATAGCCTAAAAGAAAACGGGAGATGAGCTTCCATCTCCCGTACCTCTCCGTTATTAAGCGGAAAATGGATCTCTCCACCGCCGCTTACCCCTGGAGTATCTTTTCTCCGTTCCCTACCTTGATCTGCCTTGGCTTGGCTTCCGCCCGCTTGACCAAGGTGATCTTCAGGATGCCCTTGTCATAGCTGGCTTCCACCTTCTCAGAATCTACCGTGTTCGGCAGACGGAAGGTGCGCAGGAACGAACCATAGCGGCGCTCAATGCGATGGAAGTTCTCTTCCTTCTCTTCCTTCTCAAACTTGCGCTCGCCCTGGACCGTCAGGGTGTTGTTTTCCACGCTGACGTTGATGTCGCCTTCATTCACGCCCGGGACTTCCAGCTTGAGCACCAGATTCTGCTCGTCCTCATAAACATCCACGGGAGGAACAAAGTTGCCTGCGGCCAACTGGTCTTTGCCGGTTGGTTCGGTAAAGTTCTCAAAAAAGCTGGCCAGTTCGCGGAAAGGGTCGATACGGGTAATCATGGTCATTTTTTCTTTCTCCTGCAGAGGTTAATTTTTATGATTGCCACTTACAAGTTCTTTTGATGCATATATAAGCATAAACGAATAATAAAATATGAGTGCTTTACTGTCAAATATTTTTAAAAACGTGGATTATTTACTTGTTTTCAATAACTTACAAAAAAATCATGATTTCTAAAGCGAATCAGAGGACGAAAAGAACGAAGCATTTCAGATAAAAAGTCTCAGGCACTCCCAGCAGAATGGGGTGATCTTTGGATTGAGTACGTTTCTCAAGCACCCGAACAGAGCGGTGCGAATCCTGGGCAGATTCGGTCAGCATAGAGAGAAAATCCTCTTCGCCGACGGCAAACGAGCACGAACAGGTAATCAGCACACCGCCCGGACGCAGCATCTTCATTGCCCGCAGATTCAGCTCTTTGTATCCCCGCATGGCAGATTCAAGGTGCTTCTTGGACTTGGCAAAGGCAGGCGGATCAAGCACGATCACGTCATATTGCTTTCCCGCTGCGGAGTAATCTTTCATCAGATCAAAAGCGTTGCCCTCAATCCACTCGATCTCTGTTTTGTTTGCCGCTGCGTTCAGCTTTTCATTCTGTTCCGCTGTTTCCAGTGCGTCGCGAGAAATGTCGACGGCGGTCACTTTGTCGCAAGTCCGGGCCAGGTGCAGTGCGAAGCCGCCTTGATAGGTGCATATGTCCAGCGCTTCGCCATGCGCATATTGGGCCGCAGCGGCATAATTTTCGCGCTGGTCCAGAAAAGCCCCGGTCTTCTGCCCGCCCGGCACGTCATAACGGAACTTCACACCGTTCATGGTGAAGTCGGTCGTATTCTTGTGGCCCTCTACCAGCGCAGATTCCATCTCCGGCAACTGCTCCAGCTCACGAATGCGGGCGTCGGTGCGCTCCACAATGTTCTCCACGCCAGCCAGAGATTTCAGAGCTTCGACAATCACGCCCTTTCGTTCCGGCTTGTCCCATGCCTGCGTTAGTATCTGAAACGTGTAAACGTCGTTATAGCGATCAACGATCAGCCCCGGCAGGCGGTCGGCCTCACTGAAAACCAGCCGGCAGGCGTCGGAATCCTGCACGATCTTCGTTCTGTACGAGATTGCCTCCGCCATCCTCTGTCGCAACAGATGCAGCAATTCTTCTTCTGAACTGAGAAGCTCACGGCCCAGCAGCCGCAGCTTGATCTGCGATGACGAGCTGTAAATCGCGGAGCCTAACGTCTTTTCTTTTGGCCCGACTACCTGCACCAGAGCGCCGGGCTGTGCGCCTGCGTCATTGAGCACGTCAGAGGCGTAAATCCACACATGACCGTCGCACAGCCGCCTGGCTGCCCGGTCATTCACAATTACTTTTCGCAGAGGTCCGTTTGCCATCAGGCCAACAGCATATAGGAAGGAAAGATAGAAGATAAATGTTATGAGGTGGGAGTGGTTTCCGCCGCCGGTTCAGTTTCGGGCTCAACTTCAGCGGCCCGAGCTTTTGTCTTCTTCTTCGGTAGCTCCGGCGGCGCTGCCGCTTCATTTGCGGGATCAAAATACAGAATTCGGCCGCAGGAATTACAGGTAATGATCTGCTCATTGGTGCGAATTTCCTGCCATGTTTGCGGTCGGAGCATCACAAAGCAGGCCAGGCATTTCTGGTCGCGGGCTTCAGCCAGGGCTGATTTACGCTGGCGCATCACACGATCATAATGGGCCAGTGCGCTGTCATTCACCCCGGCGCGCAACTGCTCCCGCTTGCCCTTCAATCCAGCCAGCAGTTTTTCGTCTTCGGCGGTGCGGACGCGCGCTTCAGCCTTTTCTTTCTCCACGTCGGCGGACTCGGTTTTCAACTCGGCCTCGGCCACCTTCAAGGCTTTTTCGTCGTTCTCAAGCCCGATCATCAGTTCCAGTATCTTGTCTTCACAGCCGCTGATCTGTTTTTCCGCGAACTCCACTTCATGCATCAGGGCCCGGTATTCATCGTTTGTTTTCACACTGGAGGACTGGCTGCGATATTTGGCTATTTTTTCCTGGAAACCCTTAATATCGGCTTCATTCTGCCGGCGGCTGGCTTCATTTCCCTTGATGCGGGCCTTGGCCTTTTCGACAGCGGCCTTATGTTCGGCCAGCTTTTCTTCAATCGCGGCCACCCGTTTAGGCAGGCTGGCCACTTCTTCGGTCAAGCGCAGGGCTTCCCGATCAACTTTTTCCAGTTCGATAAGTCTTTCCAGATCAGCATTCATGAGGAAGGAGGCCGTGAGGTAATTCTAACACGCGTAATTGGCTGTTCGGCACCGCTTTTAAGCCTTTAACTAGGTTTTTCTACTGATTGTCGCAGCATGGTGGCATGCTTAGACTCAAGACATGCTCATAGAAGTAACCAGACTGCTGCTTGGCGTTGCGATTGCCATTTTCCACCGCCCACTGGCCAGCATGGTGATGCAGAAAGAGCGCGCACTCGACGGATATTTCCGCAGCCGCGGCGTTCAGCTTCCAGCCCCGCCCAGTGACACCACCGCCCAAAATCTCTACTTCAGCATTGGAATTTTTATTTCTCTGATTGAAGCCGGACGGATCTGGTTTTCCATGTACTAGTAGCCGCATCGACCTGCTCGCAAAAAGATCGTAGCCAGAACCGGAGATGTTCAATCCTTCGGCATCGGTGGAGTGGTATCCGGCTTCCGTCCAAAAAGAACCCGCGCAAGTATCACCAATACAATGGCGCTATATCCAATATATTTTGAAATTTCGCGCGTGTGTGCGTCTGGCGATGAACGCATCATGAATGACGCAATTAATGCTACAACGGCAATTAGCACGCAAATCCAATAACCTGCTGGTCTGCTTCCCATAGTTTCCTTTCTACGTGCAGCCTAAGAAAAAGTTACGCGATATCCTGAGATAAAGAGCGGCTTGTCAACGGCCTTCCTGCGCGGGCGCCGGATCAACCCCCGGCTCTGAAGCTGTGCCGATGCCCGCTTTAAATGCGTCCACGCTCTATTTCTTCCTGCTGCCAGAAGAACTACCCGCTGCTGGAGCACCTTCACTCGCGTGGCCATGATAATTGGGAAACGCCGGGCGCTTGGCTACTGGCAGCGGATTCTTTTTGAGCGAATCCATCACGAGTGCCACTGCTTTTTCCAGTTGAGGATCGCGACCGCTGGCCCAGTCTTTTGGCGTCATCTCAACTTCATAATCCGGCGCTACGCCGTGGTTTTCCACGTCCCAGTCACCTGTGCGATTGTAAAAGGCCACGCGCGGCGCGGTGACGGAACCGCCATCCATCAAGCTGGGGTAGTCATAAATTCCTACTAACCCGCCCCACGTACGAGTGCCGACGAGCGGCCCCAACTTGGCATCACGGAAATACCAGGGCAGCGCATCGCCTCCGGAGCCTGCATACATATTGATGATCATGGCTTTTGGTCCAAAGATAGCGCCCACTGGAGTGGTGAAATCCTGCCCTTCACGGGTCATCCAGTAGTTTTGCAGCGGGCGTTTCAGATAATCAATCACATAATCCGCTGCTGAACCGCCGCCGTTAAAGCGCTCATCAATGACCGCGCCTTCACGCCCGATTTGGGCAAAAAAGTACCGATTGAATGACGTGTAGCCGCCAAAGCCGGTATCAGGCAGATAAACGTATGCCAGACGGCCGCCGCTAAGTTTGTCGACTTTATGAAGGTTGCCTTCAATCCATGCGCGATTACGCAATGCAGCTTCTGTCTCAATCGGAACAACCGTTACTGTACGCGCGCCTTTTCCATCTGCCGAAGCACCGATTTTCAGAACGGTGGCTTTATCAGCCGCGCCTTCAAAGAATTCAAAGACCTCGTCTGTTCCGCGCAACTCGCGGCCGTTCACAGCCAGCAGATAGTCGCCTTCCTGGACGTTTACTCCAGGCTGCGTGAGCGGGGCGCGCAACTGCGGGTTCCAGTTTTCACCCTGATAGATTTTGGCAAATTTGTAGCGCCCGTTTTCAATGATGTAATCAGCGCCCAGCAGCCCGACCTTGCCTTGCTCTGAAGGCGGCTCCGGAGGCGTGCGGATGTACATGTGTCCAACGGTGAGTTCACCGAGCATTTCCGCCAACAGATAGCTGAAGTCAATGCGGCTGCCCACATTTTCCAGATATGGCTCATACTGCTTTTTGGTGGCCGGTAGATTCAGGCCGTGCAGGTTGGGATCGTAGAAAAAGTCGCGTTCAATCCTCCAGACCTCTTTGTACTCCTGCTTCCATTCTGCTTTTGGATCGACTTTCACTTCCATCTTTGCAAGCGTAAGTGGCGTCTCAGGCTTGCCGACCGCCGGACCTTCTCCTCGTGCTGGAGCGGTGGCTGAGCTGATAAACCATTTCTTTTCCCGACGGCCCTTGCTATAGAGCATCTTCTTGCCGTCAAAGGAGACAGTAAAATTATTCGCCCCTTCCATCAGCTTTTCCGGTTTACGCGATGTCAGATCAAACCGCCACAAGGTAGTCTGCTGGTCCGGGCCAGGACGCGCCGGGGCTTCGACAAGGAAAATCGTTCCCGATTTGCCCGTCACAAGCTTGCTGTAATCGCGCGGCGGAATGGGCAATGCCAGAATGCGCTGACCAATATTTTCGGGATCGATCCGCACGGTAACCCCTTCGTTCTTTACCGACTTCGCTGCACGGGCATCCTGTGCTTTGGCCTTTTCTTCTGTATTTGCGGGTTCCTGATCGCTCTTTTCTTCACCTTTGGGCGTCTTGTCCGCGTCTGACTTGCTGTCATCGGCGCTGCCTTTTTCTTCGTCGCTTTCCGGCGCCAAGGGTGAAGGCTGGTCTTTGCGTAGCACCATCAGGTACGCACTGCGCGTTACCGGACGGTTGATGCTGGAAAGATCGAGCCACCCTGTTGTGGGGCCAACGTCAGTGCTGGCCGTGAAGTACAGATACTGTCCTTTTTGGTCAAAGGAAGGAAAGCGGGCATCGCTCAGCCCGTCTGTAAGTTGCAGGCTTTTTGCCTGTTCCAGCGAGTACGCGAATATGGCGTGCATGTGGCTGGTGAGCGTTTTGGAATACGCAACCCACCGGCTGTCGGGCGACCATACCGGATCCAGCGTTCTGACCGGAGCGTCATAAGTATCAGTGTCAATCTTTACTGGCGTGCCCTTTGCCAGATCTATGTACCAGATGTTGAGGCGCTTGTCAGAAAATACGATCTTCTTGCTGTCCGGCGACCAGATGGGCTCGTAATAAAAAGAGGCTGGAGTGCCAAGAGAGATCTTTTTGGGCTCGCCCATTCCATCAGGATTTTTCAGAAAGAGCTGGTACTCACCGGATTCATCAGAGAAATAAGCCACCCACTTACCGTCCGGGGACCATGCTGGATCACGCTCCATTGTTCCTGGCGTGCTGGTCAGATTGCGGATGTCACCTTTTTCGGCCGGAGCAGTAAGGATTTCACCATGTGCTTCAAATACTGCGCGTGCGCCGCTGGGTGAAAGCGCAGCCGAGGCAATTTCATTTTCCACCTTCTTGAAATGCGGACGAACATTGGGAAGGTCCGCCGGAACCGTGATTGCCACCTGTTTGGCTTTGCCTGTTGCCGGATCAAAAAGGCTCAACGAGCCAAACTGTTCGTAAATAATTGCGCCCGGCCCGGCAGAAGCAGATTTAATATCCGCGCCATTGCTGGGCAAAGACTGCTCGACCTTTTTATCCTTCAGATCATAGGCAAACAATGTGAATGGCCCGTTGCGGTCGGAGAGGAAATAAATTTTGTTGCCAACCCACATGGGATCGCCATCGTTTGAGTTCTCACGCGGCACCTGCTCCAGATTCAGGTCGGTAAGATTTGCAATCCAGACACGCGACGCCTTGCCACCCCGATAACGCTTCCATCCGATCGCGGAAAGCCGGCGATTATTATCCACAGGGACGTAAGCAATGTGCCTGCCGTCAGCCGAGAAAGCGCCGAACTCAGCCGTGGGCAATGGCAATTCGTGCGGCAGACCGCCATCCAGCGCTACCGTGAACAGCCGGTTAAAGCGCGAATAGCTGTTGCGCGTGGACCGAAAGAGCACGGATTTGCCGTCAGGAGCCCACCCTACCACCTCATCCACCGCCGGATGATGCGTGAGCCTGCGGGGAACTCCGCCCTCGCTTGGCATTACGTAAACATCCACGTTGCCATCGTAATCTCCAGTAAAGGCGATCATGCTTCCGTCAGGAGAAAAGACCGGATCGCTTTTTGTACCGTCACCACTGGTCAGCAGGCGCGCGCTACCGCCTTCACGAGGAACCAGCCAGAGATCGCCGGCATAGGCAAACGCAATGTGCGTTTTTGAAAGAGTAGGCTTCTGCATGAGCAGCGGGCCAGCCGCTTGTGCACTCAGCGCAAAAATGAAAACACAAACGATCAGAGACAAAGCGGAATAGGACTTCTTCATTTAGATAACCACCGGAGATGAAATGTTCGTTTTGACGAGGCAATTCAGGGTAGCAGCATGGATATACAAGAGACAAGGATCAAACCTTGAAAATAGAAGAATAGGGGGACCATGTGAGGTTTGCTCTTTGCAAGGTGCAGCACAAAAATTACGTCTTGGCTTTTCCAAGATCACGGTAGCGATATTCTCTCGGCTTGAACACTTTGTTCAGATATGTCCCTTTCGAATCTTCTTTCATGAAGGCTTCATACTCCTCGGCGGGAACTTCAAAATACAGATATATGTCTCCACTTGCCCGAAATTCAATCGCCAGCTCTTGCCGTGCGGAATCGTATCCGATAGCAGCAATGCTCGTTGAATTAACGGGAACCCGTGGGACTGCGCGCTCCAGCAACAACGCTACATGCGCGATTGCTGCATTATCCGTTCCCATTCCCTCGGGAGTTTTGGCCTTGACGCCCACTTGATTAGACTTCACCTCTAGCAAACCAGCTATGCAAGTTTGTATTTTTTCTGCGTGTGGGCCAATCTTAGGTTCAGCCAGAATCAACGTGGAATCGACATTGCTGACTCTGTATCCGGCCACCCAAACCTGCTTGAGCGCTTCTTCCAGGAAAATAACCGAGTCAGCACCCTTCCACTTGGGATCGGTTGGAGGAAAGTAGCTACCAATATCTCCGGCCGCAACCGCCCCCAGCAGCGCGTCAGTTATGGCGTGGAGCAGGACGTCCCCGTCAGAGTGGCCGGCAAGGCCATGGGTGTGGGGAAGAGTAACGCCGCCAATCTTCAGTGGAACGCCAGCTTGAAATTCATGTGAGTCCCAGCCGTAACCGATTCTCATAGATTCATATAAACGCTGTTACTCATTGTCGTGGTGGGCCCGGTAGGATTCGAACCTACAACCAACAGATTATGAGTCTGCTGCTCTAACCGTTGAGCTACAGGCCCCCGCGATCAAGTTTCGCATAGGCGCGCTGGCATTGCCAATCTTGAGCCAAAGCCATTACCACAAAGGACACGAAGGATCACAAAGGCCAGTTGGCGAAAACCAACCTATTGCTGATTTTGCGCCGCGTGCATCTGTATGGTTGAGCTTTTTCGAAGCATAATTGCCTGAGGACCTGACTGCTTAAGCGCTGACCGCTGAGTGCTTTGTTACTTCCTCAACTCCCTTAAATCAATCCCCAACTGCTGGCATTTCTTATAAAGATGGCTTCGCTCAAGGCCCAACGCTTTTGCGGTGTTCGTAATGTTCTGATGATGGCGCTTGATTTCTTCCAAGATCATCTGCCGCTCCACCTGCTCCACACGCTCGGCCAACGTGCCAGTGCCGGCGAACGAAGCTCCGGCTTCAACGCTTGACTGCATGGGCAGAGCGGCTTGAACAGTGGCTGGCGTAATTGCATCGCCTTCGGCAAAAAGCAGCAGACGCTCCACCACATTGCGCAACTCGCGGATGTTTCCTGGCCATGAGTGCGCCTGGAGAGCCTGTAATGCTTCCGGGCTGAACGTAATGTCTTTCCAATTGTTCTGTTTTACGATCTGCGCGGCAAAATGCTTGGCCAGCGCGGGAATATCCTCCGGACGCTCACGCAACGGCGGCAGCACAATGGGAAACACAAAAATGCGGTGGAACAGGTCCTGGCGGAAGTGTCCCTGCTTGACCTGCTCTTCAAGCTGGCGATGCGTCGCCACCACAACTCGCACGTTGACCTTGATTGGCTTATCTCCGCCGATGCGCTCTACTTCCCCCTGCTCCAGAACGCGGAGCAGCTTGGCTTGCATGGCTACCGGCATGTCCCCGATCTCATCAAGAAACAGCGTGCCATCGGTGGCCTGCTCGAATTTGCCAATGTGGCGCGAAGCCGCGCCGGTAAACGATCCTTTTTCATGTCCGAACAGCTCTGACTCAATCAGCTCCGCCGGTACTGCTGCGCAGTTGAGGGTAACGTAAGGACCGGCGTGGCGGTGGCTCTTCTCATGGATCGTACGGGCAATCAGCTCTTTGCCCGTGCCGGTTTCACCCAGAATACAGACGCGGGTCTCGCTGGCAGCAACGCGCTCCACCTGCGCCAGAAGTTTGCGTATCTTCTCACCGGTAAAAATGATTCCCGATCCGCCAAGTTGCTGCCGCAACTGCTTGTTTTCCTGCTTGAGCCTTTCCAATTGCAGCGCGTTTTGTACCGTAAGCAACAGCTTGTCCGTGGAGATGGGTTTTTCCAGAAAGTCGAGCGCGCCCAGCCGCGTGGCTTTTACCGCCATTTCAATGTGCGCCTGGCCCGACATCATTACTACAGGCGTTGTCACTCCCGCGGACTTGATCTGCTCCAGGAGTGTGAGTCCATCGATGCCGGGCATGACAACATCAGAAAAGATGACGTCAAATTTTTCCGTCTTAATTATTTCCAGCGCTTTGATTGGATTGTCACAAACTGTTGCTTCATGACCCGCAAGACGGAAGGCGCGGGAAAGCGATGCCAATGTGTTGGCGTCGTCGTCAACGATGAGGAGGTTAGCTTTCATAATAAGCAATCAGCAAATGGCAATTAGTAATTGGCTTTCGGCTCTTGGCTTTTGGCTCTTGCACTTAAAACTTCGAACAGCACTGGGCTCGATTCTTTTTCCTTTCTTCATCATTTACGTTCGTTGAAGAAAAGTCTTTGCTCATTGCCAATTGCTAACTGCCAATTGCTCCTGAACCAGTCCTTCCGTTTCCAGATTCTATAGTGGCTGCACCTTGGAATAGCGGCAACTCCACATGAAAAGTCGTTCCTACATCTTTTTTGCTGGTTACGCTAATACTTCCTTTATGGTCGCTGACTACCGATTGCACGATTGCCAGCCCTAATCCCGTTCCGTGCTGTTTGGTCGTGTAATACGGCGTGAAGAGACGATCGCATTCTTCCGGAGTCAATCCGGCGCCTGTATCGGAAAGCTCAAATACTGCAAACCTGTCCACTGCGAAAGTGCGAAAAGTCAATGTCCCGCCCTTGGCCATGGCGTCAATCGCATTAAGTACCAGGTTTTCTACCACACGTCGCAACAGCACAGGGTCGGCGCTCACTGCCGGCACAGCGCCTAATTGCAGTTCGGGCCGAATGCGCGCGGGTTCGCGATTGAGCTGTCCCTGAAAAAGCTGGACTATGTTGCGCACCAAATCATTCAAATCCACTGCCTGAAGCTGTGGGGTGGGCATGCGGGAAAAATCGCTGAAGCGCCCGATGATGGTTTTCAGGTTGGCTATTTCTGCCAGCAGCGTGGTTGTGCTCTCCTGGAACACCTCGTCGAACTCCTGCGGCGAGTTTTGCCGGGCGCGAAGCAGGTTTTCCACCGTGATTTGCAGCGGGAAAAGCGGGTTCTTCAATTCATGCGCCAGCCGTCTTGCCAGTTCACGCCACGCGGCCACGCGCTCGCTCTGTACCAGCCGCTCGCGCTGTCCCATTAGCTCTTCTGTCATCTGATTGAAGGCCAGGGCCAGCTTGCCAATTTCATCTTCACCTGAAGCTTCTACGTGGACGTTCCAGTTCCCCTGGCCGATTTCGGTGGCCGCCTGCGCCAGAGCTTTTACCGGCCGGGTAAATCGCGCGGCAACAATTCCGCTTACAACTACGCCAATAAAGACGCCGAGTCCGGCAATTATCAGGCTGATATTGCGGATGCGCTTCTCCAAAAGCAATTCCTGCTCCAGAGAGTTACCCACCAGCAGCACGGCGGGAATACGATCAGTGAAGCCGGGGAGAGAGATTGCGTGTACAACTTCTTCCTGCTCCGGTCCCAAGTCAACGGTGGTTGACGCGTCTCCGTGTTGCTCCAGAACTTTTTGGACCAGAGACGCCACTTTCGTATCCGCAAAAGTTTCCTTTGCTGGCCCAATCATCTCGCCTGTTCCCTGCTCCGGAGCACTAAAGATGGCGACGCGCAAACCTTCAGGCGGAGATAATGACTGCACCACCGCATCCAGCTTGCGTCCGCCGATTAAATAAAAATTCAGGTCGTGAACGTGCACTGTGCGCAGGCAAAGCATGGCCAGGACGCTGCCCTGTGGCGTTTCCACATGCCGGAGAAAGGTCTGCTGCGGAAGCGGCGCCAGATGGTCCAGAAACCAGCGCTGCTTGTATCCAAATCGCGCCGGCCAGTGTGCTGAGGAAATAATGGCACCATCGGGGGCGATCAGATCCATGAAATCAAGGCGTTGCGCGGCGGCATCTGTGGCGGCCTGATTCACATAATTGGCGTATTCCGCGCCATTGGCAAGTTCCGTAACGCTGCGTAGCGTGGCGTCAGAGCCGGCAATGGCTCCCACTCCTCGCGTGATTTCAACGCCTTCATGCTCAAATTCACGGCGGAACTGGTTTACCAATGTTGCGGTGCGTTCCTCTTCCACATGGCGAAATGCCTCATGTGCGCGCGTCTCAATCAACCAGGCCACGGCCCCCACGCTTACTGTTATGCTTAAGGTCACCAGTAGAAGCAGCTTGGCTTTAAGTGACACGCTTTATCGCGCTCCTTCCACCCAGAGCTGGTCAAGCTGCCATGTTCCATTGACGAGTTGCTGCCAATTATGGACATTGCTGTTCAACCATAGCGCCTGCGGAACATGGGCCACAGGCAACACGCGATTGCTCTCCAGCAATTTGCGCTCAATATCAAACAGGTCTTCAGGCCGCGCCGCGCCCAATATGGCAGAAGTGCTTTCCTGGAAAAGCCCGAGATCGTCGATGCGGGCAGAAAGAGCGCTCGCTGGATCAACCGATTGCAGCGGTAGGCGCAGCAGAACCGCGTCTGCATTGATGGATGACCGCGCCGTTTTGCTGTTGATGTGCGACTCGCCATAGGGTTGAACAATGATTCCTGCTTCCCGGGCATCAACAGCAATCCGCTCCGCCACCAATTTGGCGAGCGGATCAGAAAAATCATAAGCCAGAGCAATTGGGCTGATGACCACATACGCAGCGGCGTCTGCGCGAAGCTCTTTTGCGCGCTCAAGGTTCATGGCGCTGCCCAGCATGAACTCATATCCTGTGAGCCACTGCGGAAGCAGGCCGGAAGCAGGAGCGCCTCTTCTCTGAAAGAGTACATTGCTGATGGCGGCTTTATTGATCGCGAGTCCAAGCGCTGTGCGGATGCGAGCATCCACAGGTTTCTTACCAGGTTTCCCGCCCGTTTCCGGTTGCAGGAAGACGAGAGCAAGCAAATCAGATGGCCGTGAGGTCACTACCGTCTGGTTGTTCTGCTCTACGGTGCGAATCTGATCAACACTCAATTCCGTAGCGGCATATGGACCAAGTTGACGATCCATAAGTTGATCTCGCAAAGATGCGCCCATTTGAAATTCGATGTTGTCAGCAAATGGACGTCCACCCCAGTAATCTTCATTTGCGGTGAACTGAAAGCGTTCCCCAGGCTGCCACTGCGAGAGCTTGTAACTGCCAGTGCCAATCAGTATCGCCGAGCCCGAGTCTCCTGTTTCTCGTTTAACGATGGCATATCTCGGCAACGCGATAAGCTCTGCCATGTGTTGGATGGGGCCTGGCGCTTCAATTGCGACTGTCTGGCGGTCAGGCGCCGAGCATTTCCACGCAGGATTGCTTTTGGACAGGCTGGCGGCAACATCGGCCGCAGTGAGTACAGTGCCGTCTTGAAAGTTCACCAGCCGCAACCGGAACTGCCAAACGCGTTTTGTCTGGTCGGCGTGCCAGGACAAGGCAAGGTTCGGACGCAAGCGGCCCTGAGCATCAACCGCAGTGAGAGTCTCAAACGTCAGAGCGGCCATGCGGTCGCGTGTTGCCGGATGGTCTTCATCACTCAACGGATCAAGCGAGGCGACCTTGTCATGAATCAGCACGCGCACCGTGCCGCCATAGCGTGGGCGCGCGCTGCCGTAGGTTCCGGCGGCCGTCAGCAGCAGGCTACTGATTGCAAACAATGGTAAGAGTAAACGCTTCATACTTTCCTGATGTCTGTGACTGTTGCACTCCGTTGACTACTTGACTGTAATTTCCCGCGGTCCATAGCGCTTGGACTGGGCCGGAAAAATCTATTGGAGCGCTTACCGGCAAGGCCTCATGTCCCGTGAACTCGACTGCCTGCACGCTGTCCAGGCGCACAGTGTCCGCCGGAGAACTGGTCAGAATCTGCCAGCCTGATCCGCAGGTGGAATGGACCGCAGCCAGCGTGCTCCCCCAGCCATTCATCGTCGCCACTGGTGTTGCCAGTTCGTTTTGAAAAAGCCGTGCTCTGCCGTCCGTGCCGGTAAAGAGCCAGAACCGCTGGTCGCCATTCCGCCATGCTGCTCCCGAAAAAAACGGCGCCACTGATGCCCCGCCATCTTGTCCGGCTAGCAGGCCGCTAAAGAAATTCCTTCGCGGGCTAAAGAACGCCACGAGCTGTCCGGGGTCGATCGGCCAAGGATCATCACTGGCATTGCAATCCAGCGCAGGAGGAGAAATCTTCCCGGTGCAGCGCGCACCGGGAAGGAAGACATTGATCTCGCTGCCGTGCACTTCCAACCGTCCACGCAAATCACGCGGCCAGGAGTGCTGATGAGGAATGCCCAGCGTCTGTCTCGGACGCCATTGCCCGGAGTCGCTGGCATAAAGCGAAAGCGTGTCAGGCTCCAGTATCAGAAGGTTCTGATTGTCCTGAAAAAAATCCAGAATAGGCGCTTCCTGCTGCCAAACCGATATCTTGCGAAGCGTGAGCGTAGGCGCTCGCGATGATGCCGCTCGCTGCTGATGCGACAGCCTTTTGATCACCAACTGGCTGCTGGATCCCATCTGGATGTTTGCAAGCCAGACATAGCCCTGCCAGTCTTCAGAAAAGGTAATTTGTACGTCAGCTACAGCTTGCTCGGCCTTGACCAGCTTTACATTGGCTGCGCGGAACCCATTGAGGACCGCATTTTGCAGAGCCTCTTGTGCTTCCGGGGAAAGTGAAGAGACATTTTGAAAAGATACTGCTACGGCAGAAGGCGATGCGGCGCGGGAGAGAACTGACTGAACAAACTCCGATACGGCCACGGTATTGGAGGATGGCTCCTGCTGAACTGCTGAAGCCGCAGGCAA
The DNA here is from genome assembly GCA_036495645.1 of Candidatus Angelobacter sp. Lineage (GTDB taxonomy): Bacteria > Acidobacteriota > Terriglobia > Terriglobales > Acidobacteriaceae > Angelobacter. The sequence goes on along the minus strand of DASXMN010000020.1, from coordinate 61,647 downwards.
AGCGACCATCAGAAGCGCACAAAACCATAGTTTTAATGCGGTCTTTAGCATGTCAAAAATAACCGGGTGCGTTTCTCAATTGGACTGGAAAAAGCCTCAAATGGCAATCAGGGAAACACCTTCTGAACCAGTGATTGCACTGATAAACCATGCTGCTCAGGCCAGTGCGACGCGACTCTGTTTTTTACCCTCTGTCATCAGTAAAGGCCAAAATCTTTCTGCCGGGCCGGACCTCTGCCCCGGCGGAGACAGAAGCCCGGTATTACCGGCAGAACTCGAGTTTATTTGCTCTTCCATGATTTGCGGCTCGTCATCTGCTGCTGCCCCGGAGCTGGTTGTTCTTCTTCTTCGCCGGAACCTTCGCTCTCTTCAGCCGCTGCCTGCGCCGCTTTGGCATTGGTAAGAGCGTCAGGCGTGACGCCGCTCTTGAACACGTCATTAAAGAAGATTTTTGCGTCTGATGGCACCATCATTATCTGGAGTTTGTCAGACATCCGCTCAGCCACAATCTTGTTAATTAACAACGGGCTTTCCTTCAACAGGGCCGCTTCGGATTTCATGCGTTCTGCATCCGCCAGCGCCACTTTGCGAATGCGGCCGGCCTCAGCATCGGCCAGGAGATTGCGGCGCTCCAGCTCCGCCTTGCTATCAATCACCTTGGCCTGTGCCATGGCTTCAGCATTTTTCACCGTGGTTTCTTTTTGCGCCTCTGCTTCCAGCTTGGACTGCTGAATCTGTTTTTGTTTCAGAGGCAGTGTGAACTGCATTGCGTCCGCTTCTGACTTGGCCTGAAGCACGCGGACCTGGCCCGCGCCCTGGGCCTGCTTTACCTGCCGGACACGCGCAGCTTCGGCTTCAAGCTCGGCGATCTTTACCTGCTTGCTTTTCATCTCGGTTTCTACGCCCAGACCTTCATTTTCCTGTTCTTTCAGCAGCAGACCTTCCAGTCCTTTGGCGTATTCCTCGGGCAATTGAACATCGCGCAGCATGACTTCCTTCACGATGATCCCGTCACCGGCCAGTTTTCTGGTGATCCTGTCGGCAGCGCTCTGGCGTATCTCTTCACGCTTGGTGGCAAAGACTTCACGTACGGTGTAATTTGGCGCCAGTTCCCGGAAGACGCTGGAAACCACCGGCGGGACGATTTCCTTTTCCACCGGCTGCGGCAGGTTGGCATGGATGAAATCCAGCTTGCGTGGATCGAGCCGGTAACGAACTGTGATTGCCAACCCGATGCTTAGACCTTCTTTCGACTGCACGCTGAAAGTATCAGGCTTCTTTGCCGCATCTTTTTTTTCAGCGCTGGATTCGGTAACAGAGCCCAAGCCATCGTTGGCAATTGATGAAGTTGTCAGCACCTGGTCGCGGATGTCATACAGCACCACCAAATCAAGCAGCGGCGTAACCAAATGCGCTCCAGGATACAAAGTGCCGGGGCGCGTCCCCGCGGTCTGGCTCACTCTGATGCCGCCCATCCCGCTGGGCACCACCACTATGCCGGCAGCAAGAATGAGCAACAGCCAGGCCGCAGGAAACGCCCATTGGGCAATCGTCCAGTTCAGATGCGGTTTTTCCGCGGCCACGCCATGAGTCAATGGCGTTCCCGCAGAGGCGCCCTCCGGTCCCGATGAAGTACCAGATAGGGAGCCTGGAGCTATAGGTCGCAACTGGCGGTGATACTGGACAACCTGGTAAAGATTTTTCAAGACATTGGTGACGGCCGCTGCGAGCAGCCCCCATCCGGTAAGCAGCAGCAGATATTTCAGTAACAACATCGCAATTTCTCCCTTGTGTTAACGTTCAAACCCGGTTTCTACTGCTGGGCCGTTTCAATAGCCGATGTAACTGCACCTGTAACGGAAGCGACCTGCACGTCGCCATTAAGCGATGCCTTTGCCTCAACTACTTTGGCTTGAGTTGCCGGAGCATTGGAAACAGCGAATACCTGCGCGATCATTGCACCCCGCTCACGACGGACTGTAACTTTGTCACCAACCTGCATCAGTGTGTACAGCTCTTCCACATCGCGCTTGCGCATGCGGAAGCATCCATGTGAAACCGCCTTGCCCACGGAGCTCTGCACGTTGGTGCCGTGGATCCCGTAACCTTTCAAACTCAGTCCCAGCCAGCGCGACCCCAGTGGATTGTCTTTGCCCGGGGGAATCTCCATTTCGGCGTGGCGGTAGGTGGGGTCCTTGGCGCGGTTGATAATCACGAAGTCTCCGTCAGGGCTCGGTGAACCTTTAGCGCCTACGGCGATGGGATAAATCTTCAACACCTCACCGTTCTCCATCACGGCAAGCTGGCGATCGGGAATGCTGATAACGATCTGACGCGTGTGAACCGCGGACGTCGCATTCGTAAGAGGGTCGCTCGCCTTTGAAGCAGCGCCATTTTTGCTGTCCAATGCAGCGCCTGAGAATTGCGGGATGTCAGACTGATTACCCGCAGATTGAATAGTGGTCTGAATTGCTGAAAGGCTGTTGGAGGGGAGTACCGAAAGTCTTGTGCTGAAAACCTTTTGCTCTAACTGATCCTGCTGCCTCTTCAGGCTTGCAACACGGGCTGCCGCCGCCAGATGAATGCTGGTTAAACCGAACGCGCCAATTATGAGTACCGAGATTGCTTTTGACTTTTTGCTTGAGATCACAACGAGCCGCCGCATGTTGATTTCTCCGTTTCTGTTTGTTTTGCGCAGAATGAAAGAGCACAAAGGCAGCCAGAGGCTAAGTTGTTGATGTGTAGGTGTTTAGCAGAAGGCGGCTTTGTTCTGGGTGTTGTTCTGGGCAGACAGTGTGTGTTGGAGATGACACGGTGGCATCACGTTCAGAGGTGAAGCCCAATTTCAACCTGTGGGCGGAATTGCCCAGCAAAAGAATCCAACAGAGGAAAAAAATGGGGCTTCAGGCGCAACCTGAAACCCCTAAGGAGCGCAGCCATGATTCAGAGCACGGAAAGAACGGATATCGTTGGTTCCAGTCAGCGAATAAGGCCGCTAAAAGACTTAGACACGCGGAAGGAACAGCGTGGAACAAGAAATTTAATGCCTTAACTCCAGCATCATCAGTGGGCTTTTAGGGTCGGCGGAAACGAGAATTGTGAAAAGGGAAAAGAGGCTAATCCAGCAGAATCGTTCAGTATAAATAGTAAAGGCTGTGACATTGGTTATGCTCTAGCCGCCAACTCCTGCGAGGGAGTTAACAACGTGGATGCATGTACCGTCACAGCCCTTGATGCGACCACTGCTTTCGCAGTCCCTGACCCCGACCTGCTCCTCGCAGAGTTTGTCGGTTTTTTCGGGTCCGGGTATTCAGCGGATCACTCCACCGAACCTGATCACTCAGTCTACTTCGGATTTGCCAAGGTTTATTTCGGCTAACCCTTTCGACCGTCGACATGTGTGATCCTAGCGCAAGAGCAGGAAAAGTCAACGCCCATGATTTGTGCAAATGCTGATTTTTTTCCACGTATTCACGTTTTCAAAAACATAGATAAAATGCGGCGAGAAATGCTGTTTTCAATGCGCGTGCGTGTTTTCCACATGGGTTTCCACAGAACTGGTCAATCGAACGGGAGTGGTCCGGTGTGCGCATGAATCAAAACATGTTCTTGACGGCGCAACCCTGTGTGCCTCATTGTGTCTCTTAGAGACGCAGATGTCAGAACTCATAGCTTACGTTGATGGCGGATCACATGGCAGCCCCGGCCCCTCCGGCATTGGGGTGCTGATTGAGAAGCCTGACGGAGAAATGATCCGGATTGCGAAGTGGATTGGCCACCATGACAATAATGTGGCTGAATACGCTGCCCTGCTGGAAGCTTTGCAGCGGGCGCTGGAACTTAAAGCTACCTCACTGAACGTTTTTTCGGATTCCGAGCTGGTGGTGAAACAGATGACTGGGGAGTACTCCTGCCGCAGCCCACGACTCTATTCTCTGCACTGGATGTGCCGGAAGCTTGCCCACACGCTGAACTTTTGTATTTCCCACATTCCACGAGAGCAAAATCAGGAAGCAAACCGGCTGGCCAACCATGCCGTTCGGTTCCGAAAGCAGCCCGCGACTCTTGACTGAAACGCACCACAAAGACCGTATCCGGTTGCTGCTGCTTCACATGATCTGCTTAGAAATCCATCAGGTCGGGAATGCCGGCATCTCTGCGGCGCCGCCAACGCCATCCGCATGAGGTTGCATTACAGGAATGTGCGACGGCGTAGTGGGTCAATCGAGTTGGAATTGACCCACCACAAGCTCACGTCTGGCAATTCTCCAACGAATCGCGGCCCCAGCCCAGAACTCTCAATCCTGGGTGAGCGCCGCGAATGAGCAGACGTTCTTCTCCGCCGCTTAAAATGCGTTTTTGTTGCTTTGACGACTGTTTAGAGGTTACGAGTTTCTGTTCCGGTAGCTTCTTGCACGTTTCCAGCAAAACGCTCTGCCTGACCGCGAATTGCCGATACCGTGGTGCGGACCTTATCGCGACCCTGGCCAACCAGATCACGTGCTGAATCCGCCAAATCATTGGCGCGCTGTGAAAGATTTTCCCGTGTCTCTTCTCCGCTCACTGGGGCAAAAAGGATCCCCAAACCAATGCCAATTCCTAAGCCTGCCAAAAAGGACTTCATGCGTCATACTCCTGTTGGATTTGGCAGCTACGCCGTTGCCTGCCGCCTGCTAGTAGAGATGCGGATTCACCGCGAAGGTTGCCGCGTTTAAGCCACTCGCGCGAGGGAAAAACAGCACTGCCGGTTAGCAGCTCTGCTTGCGCATTTTTACTTGGATTTGGCGAGCTTTTGCGCCGCCATCTGGGCCGCCGGGCTTTGTGGATTTTCTTTTTGCAATTGTTGGTATATCAGAGTTGCCTGCTGCGGGTCCGTGTTTTCATACGTCTCCGCCAGTGCCATCTGGGCTTGCGGTTTGGAGACTGTAACTGTGGGGTGCTCTGATAATTCTTTGTAAATAGCAACAGCTTCTGATGTGCGATTCGATCCACGATACAAGGATGCCAGCGCCATTTTGGCCAGTGCGGATACATTCTTGTCGCTCAGGTTGGCAGCCTTCTTCAACTCTTGTTCCGCGCCCGCCTTGTCATCGGCCTGTTCCAATGCGATTCCGCTCATGTAGCGTGCGATCTTCCCGGCGGAAACAGACGAATATGTATCCGCCACAGCTTTAAATTGCTTTTGCGCTGCCTTGGCGCGATCGGCAATGGTACTGAAGAACGGACCAGTCTCTCCGGCCGGTGGAGGAGTGCCTGCGGGTGTGAGTGGCGTTTCAAATGTGCGCATCGCCGCGGAAAGCCCGATATTTGCCTGCTCATTTTCGCGGTTCCACCATGCAAGCAAACCAACGATTGCCACAATAGCGATCACAGCAATGCCGATGGTCAAAATCACGGTTTGTCGGTGATCGGTGGCCCAAGCCGCCGCGCCCTGGGCGGTCTTGGCAAATTTATCTTCCTTCAATTGACGACGGGTATAACCTGGCACTTGAAAACCTTTTTGGTGGGATAAGTGGCAATGAAACCTTGAGTTTAGCAGCCAAACGGATGCAACGTCAAATTCCAAACGTGCAACGTCAAATTAACGAACATCAAATTTTGGTCTAGCTTCTCTTTTGTTTTTCTTCAGCGCCGCCGTGCCATTCGCCTTGGCGCAACCACTCCGCCCCTTGATCAGTGCAACCGCATATTTCCTGCTGGCTTCCAACCTTAGAGGGAAACCCCGGAATCAATTTAAGAATGCGCTGTTCGGCAACAGGCGCATCCAGAGGTAGTTATGCGCAAATTAGGAATAGCGGTCGCGATTCTTGTGGTTCTGCTGATAGCTGCGGTATTGATCGTGCCGCACCTGATTGATGTCAATCAATACCATGGCAAGATCCAGGCGCAGTTGGAAAAACGTCTGGGCCGGCAGGTCTCTTTGGGCAATATGCGCCTGAGCCTGTTACCACCTTCATTCGTTGTGGAGAATACCACGATTGCCGATGATCCCCAGTTTGCCACAGGCAGGCCTTTTGCTACCGCTGACAAGCTTTCCATAAGCGTGAAGTTCTGGCCCTTGTTGCGCAAAGAAGTGGAAGTTAAGTCATTGGAATTGGACCATCCGCACATTGAACTGGTTCGCAATGCACAAGGTATCTGGAACTTCGCGACCTTGGGACAACCGTCCAAACCAACGCCTGCACAGACAGCGCCACCACCGGCGCAGACTCCTTCTGCAACTACCACAACTGGCCCGGCGAGTGCCCCCGCGAGTACCCCGGCGAGCAAACAGCCCGCGGGCCAGCTTACACTGGCGAACTTGTTCATCAATGATGGCCAGGTTGCAATCACTGATTTGCAGAAACACCAGTCACGCGCCGTTTATGACCACATTGATTTGAACGTCGACGATTTTGCTCCGGACCAGCAATTCAGCATGAAGCTGACCGCTCACCTGCCCGGCGCGGGAAAACAAGCTATTTGGCTGGAAGGCAAGGGCGGCCCGATTAAAGAAGCCGATATGCTCAACACTCCGTTTGATGGCACGTTGAAGCTGGACCAGGTTTCAACATCGGCAGCGCAAAAGTTTTTGAATTCGCAGGCGCTCAACGGAATTGATGCCGTCATTACAGGCGACGCCAAAGTTCGGAACTCTGCCGGCAAGCTGAGTTCCAATGGGACCATTCGTGTAGAAAACGCGCATATTCACAGCGTTAACGTCGGTTATCCTATTGCGCTGGACTACGATGTTGCCGACGATCTGAACAGCGATGTCATCCAGATTCAAAAAGGTGACCTGAAACTCGGTTCTACGCCCATCTCTCTGGCAGGCACTATTAACAGCAAGCCGACACCGGCCCAGATCGACCTCAAGCTCACGGCAGCCAACGCGTCTATCGCAGAAGCTGCTCGTCTGGCTTCAGCTTTTGGCGTGGCGTTTGGCAAAGATGTAGACGTGAAAGGCCAACTCAATGCCGATATTCAGGCGCGCGGCGCCATGAACAAGCCAGTCCTGAACGGACAACTCTCTGCTCGCAATCTTGATATCAGCGGCAAAGAGGTCCCTCAGCCGGTCAAGGTGAATGACATTACCCTCGCCCTCACGCCAGAGACAATCCGCTCCAACGAATTTGCAGCCACCACCGGTTCCACCACGGTAAACGTGAGCTTTGCCCTTTCTCAATACACCGCGCCGAATAGTTCTATCAATGCTTCTTTGCGCGCTCCGAATGCCAGGATTGGTGAGTTAATCAACATTGCGAAAGCCGTAGGTGTTTCGGCGGTAGATGGAATGTCCGGTGACGGAACGCTCACTCTCGATGTGCACGCCCAGGGGCCGACGAAGAACATGTCTGCCTTGAACTTTGACGGCACGGGAAAGATCAGCAATGCAAGTCTGAAGCTGCCTTCACTGACCAAGCCGGTGCAGATTCGTAATTCTGACATTCGTTTCAGCCAGAATTCAGCCTCACTCCAGAATGTTTCGCTCACATTAGGCCAGACCAATGCGGGCGGCACGCTTACGCTCAAAAACTTTCAGGCCCCGCAAGTCCAGTTTGCGCTGAATGCGGACAAGGTGAACGTGGCCGAATTACAGCAGATTTTTGCCGCCACTCCGGCGCAGCCCACGAAGCGTGCGGGAGATTTCTGGAGCCTGGTGTCAGCCGCAAATGCTCAAGCCAAAACCGAACCCAGCTTGCTTACCAAAATGACTGGTGGAGGCACGCTGGCCATCGGCCAAATTCAGTATGACGATCTCCTGCTGAATAATGCGCGCACGAATGTAACGTTTGACCATGGCGTAATTAAATTGAATCCCGTGACTGCCGATATTTACGGCGGAAAAGAAAACGGCACGGTCACGATTGATATGCGGCCTGCCCAACCCGTCTACGCGGTGAACCTCAAAACGGAAAAAGTTGATGCTAATAAACTGATTTCTTCTGTATCCGATGTAAAGCAGACCATCTATGGCATGCTGGCTTCTAACGTGAATGCCAGCTTCAGTTCTTCTTCGGCCACCAGTATCGCGCGCAGCCTGAACGGTACCCTGGCGATCAATCTGACGAACGGTAAATTGATGAACCTTGATCTGCTGCATGAGCTTGCATCGGTCGGAAAATTTCTGGGTAACGGCTTTGGCCCACCCAAGAACTTTACGAACCTGGTCCAGCTTACCGGCAACTTCGACGTGAAAAATGGCCTTGCTCAAACCAACAACCTGAAGGCTGTAATCGATGGCGGCACTCTCGCCGCTGCCGGGTTGATCAATCTGGCGGACCAGTCTCTCAACCTGCATCTGACCGCTGTGCTGGACAAAGCAATGAGTTCGCAGGTAGGTGGCACCCAGGTAGGCGGATTCATGAACACCGCGCTTGCCAACAATCAGGGCGAGCTTGTTGTGCCGGTAATCGTTACAGGGACATTTCAGCACCCGCAGGTCGCGCCAGACGTGCAACAAATCGCGCAAATGAAATTGCACAACTTACTGCCCAGCAGTAAGAATCCCGGCCAGTTGACTACCGGAATTCTTGGCGCGGTCCTGGGCAATAAGACTGGCGCTCCAAACGGCAGCCAGACAAAAGGCGGGATTGGCGGAATTGTAGGCGCGATTACGGGCCAGCAACAACAGCAGCAGCAGAACCAGCAACCCGCAAATCCGGCGGTCGGAAACAATCAGGGCCAGCAGCCACAGGCCAGTCCAACGCCAGCTCCAAACTTAGGAAATGTATTAAATCAGGTGCTGAACAGGAAGAAAAAGGAAGCAAGCCCAACACCAACACCACAGAAATAAAGCTTTGGAAAAGGTGGATGGCGCGTGGCGTAGGTATGGGACAAATGAGTATGCCGATCTAGAGCTTACCGCAGCCCCCGCCACCGGGCGACTCGATTCTGATGCTCTCGCCCTTTTTCAGACGCACGCTGGTCTTTCCCGGAAGGATCTCTTGCGTCCCATCGTGGCGGACAATCTCTGTCCGTCCTGCCGAGCCGTCTTTGCCGCCTCCCAGCCCATACGGCCCGCGACTCCGCCGGTCGGCCAGCAGCGTAACTTCAGAATCAGCGAGCAACTCGACTTCACGCACAATTCCATCGCCGCCACGGAATTTTCCGGCTCCGCCGCTTCCCTTACGCAGCGAATATTGCGTGACACGCAAAGGATATGCATATTCCAGCGCCTCTGCCGGCGTGTTCAGCGAGTTAGTCATATGCGTGTGCACACCGCTCACGCCCGACCGGTCCGGGCGCGCTCCCATTCCTCCAGCGATGGTTTCGTAGTAGGCAAAGGGCTCGCCAGTGCGCTCGTCGATTCCGCCGATAGTGAGGTTATTCATGGTGCCGGAAGAGCCTGCTGGAACGCGCTCCGGCATGGCCTGAGCCAGTGCGCGCAACAGCACATCGACGATGCGCTGCGAAGTCTCAACATTCCCGCCAGCTACCGCCGCTGGCGGACGCGCATTCACCACGGTCCCAGACGGGGCAATCATCCGTACCGGACGCATCAGCCCAGCGGCAGCGGGAACATCTTCCTGAAGCAGACAGCGGAAAACATAGAAGCATGCGGAAAAAGTAATCGCATCTACGGCGTTAATGCTTCCGGCAACCTGCGCTGAGCTGCCGGTAAAATCCACCCTTACCACTGGCTTGCCTGCCGCTGCTGGCTGGAACGTGAGCGCCACGGCAATCCGCACCGGCCCGGAACCAGCGCCGTCATCATCCAGAAAGTCTTCGGCTTCATATCGGCCGTGCGGGACCTTGCTGAGAAAAGCCCGCATCATCTTTTCCGAGTAATCCTGCAACTCGTCCATTACGCTCTCAACGCGGGCCAAGCCATACCGGTCTACAATTTCCCTGAGACGCTCGGCGCCCGTGTGGCAGGCAGCAATCTGCGCATTCAAATCGCCTTCGCGTTCTTCTGGCGTGCGCACATTATTGAGCAGCAGCCGAAATATATCTTCCTGCAATTTGCCAGCAGCAATAAGTTTGACCGGCGGAATCCGTATTCCTTCCTGATATATTTCCCGGCAGATGCCCATGGATCCGGCATACGTTCCGCCAACATCGGCATGGTGCGCGCGAGAAGCAACGTAAAATGCCGGCTTGGCCGAACGCTTTTGCTTCTTTACCTCGCTCAGAAAAACCGGAGCTACCAGCGTAATGTCCGGCAAGTGCGTGCCGCCGCAAAAAGGATCATTGAGGATGGCGACATCCCCATTGTTAAGTGTGAGCTTTTCAACCACTGCACGGACTGACATGGGCATCGATCCCAGATGCACCGGCATGTGGTCGCCCATCGCAACTACTGCACCTGCGCCGTCGAACACCGCGCAAGAGTAGTCTCGACGCTCTTTGATGTTGGGAGAAAAAGCAGTGCGCCGCAGCGCTGCGCCCATCTCTTCAGCTATGGAGTGGAATAGACTCTTAAAAATTTCCAGTTCAACGGGATCGCGCATGAGGAATCAGCGTATCACGCTCACGATGCCCTTATCAGCAGGTCCGCCGCCACAAAGACGAAAAAGACCACTGCGATCACGCCATTCATAGTGAAAAAAGCGGCATTGAGTTTACTAAGGTCGGTAGCGGAGACAAGCGAATGTTCATAGGTCAGCAACAGCGCCACGACGGCAACGCCAACCATCGCCAGCTTGCCCAGCCCAAACACAATCACCAGCGCAATCAGCAAACCCAGCATCAGGACATGTAAAGTGCGGGCCACAATGAGCGCACGCGGAACGCCGATGGCCTGAGGGATTGAATTTAACGAATTAGCGCGATCAAAATCGATGTCTTGGCAGGCATAGAGAACATCAAAACCGCCTACCCAGAACGTCACGGCCGCCGTGAGCAGCAAGATGCGCGGATCAAGCGAGCCACGCACGGCAATCCATGCGGCAGAAGGCGCAATCCCAAGAGCAAATCCCAGCACCAGGTGTGACCAGCGGGTAAATCGCTTGGTGTAGGAATAGAGCAGGACCACGGCCAGGGCTATTGGCGAAAGATAAAGCGTGGAGCGATTGAGTTCAGCGGCTCCCAGCACAAACAGCACGCATGCTGCTATTACAAAAACAGCCGCAAACCTTGGCGACAGCGCGCCTGCCGGTATGGCGCGCATGGCTGTGCGAGGGTTGGCCGCATCAATCCTTGCATCGGCAATGCGATTAAATGCCATGGCTGCGGAGCGGGCGGAAACCATGCACACGATGATCCATCCCAGCTTGGCGGCGCCGGGCATACCCCCAGCGGCGAGCATAGCTGCGCAGAGCGCAAACGGGAGCGCAAAAATTGAATGCTCCCACTTGATCATCTCCAGCGTGGTTTTAATGTCGGTGAGAAGTGCCACAGAACATTTTAGCAACCAGCAATGGTTTTTCTGAAAGCCTGAGCAAAGCGAGGGATTTCTATGGAAATAAAAACTTTGTGGGTCGCCAACAATCCTGAAATTAACGTTTGGCTAAAGGGACCTCTCGCTTCGCTCGAGGCTTCAAAAAAATTTTATGCCGCAAATCCGTGCTCTCCGATCAACGGAACAAACCGGCAACCTTCAAGAGTCTTGACGTTGATGGTTCCGTCCTGTTGTCGCTCCACTAGGTGAACGACCTGTTGGTCAGACTCCCCTACCGGAACTACCAATCGGCCACCAATGGCAAGCTGCTCTACAAGCGCCTGAGGAATCCGGGGTGCTGCTGCTGAAACTATGATCGCATCGAAAGGCGCATCTGACGGCAGTCCCAATGAACCATCACCTGTAACCACCTTTACATTGCGACAATCCAGGCGTTCCAGCGTATTCCGGGCGGTTTCAGAAAGTGAAGCGTAGCGTTCCACCGCAAACACCTGGCTGGCAAGCTCCGCCAGAAGCGCGGTCTGGTATCCCGACCCTGCGCCGATTTCCAGCACGCGATCTTCCGCTTTGATCTGCGCTGCCTGAATCATCGCCGCAATCATGTATGGCTGTGAGGTGGTCTGCTGTTCAGCAATCGGTATTGGATGGTCGGCATAAGCTTCAGTCCAGTTCTGTGGACTGACAAATTCATGCCGCGGAACCTTGCTCATGGCCGCCAGCAATCGTTCATCCCGAATGCCGCGCTGCCGCAACTGGTTTTCCACCATGGAGCCGCGCTCGGCCGCAAACGGTTGTGTTCCGTTTCCGCTCATGCTCATTTTTTTCGTCGGCGTATATGAACGTCAAAACCCAGCACGCCATTCTGGTCCCGCACAGCGACAATCGATACGTTCTTATCAATATTGTATTCCACCTGAATCACGGTTTCCGCCGATTGCGTCAGGCTGGTGACATAAGTAAACGTGATGTCATTGCTGATCTGCTGTTCGATGGTGACACGCGCGCTGGGGTTATTTTCTGAGCCGATAAACTGCGGATCGATTTTCACCCGGCTGGCCCCAAAAAGGCGCTGCACACGATCAGTAAAAGTAGCGTTCAGCGCTTCACCCAAAATCGCATTGGAGGTGGATGCGGTGTCGTTGGTGTTTGTTCCGGGTTGGCTCGCGTTGTAAACACCCTCGCTGCGTGTCCGTCCGAATGCTAGCAGGGCTATGATGTCTGAATTGTCCAGCGGGGGGTCTGAACGATAGGTCATGCTCAACCCTTTGCCGCCCACCGCCTGTCCGTGCAGGCCTACTGTAATGTCATAGCCCTGTACCCGCGCTGACATGTCCAGGTTAACTACGGGCTCAATCGTGAGCGGGTTGCTGAAGGTAATGTCGCCTCGTTCCAGCCGGTATTTTGTGCCGCTGAAGAAGATGTCACCCTCGGCGATGTTGACGCGCCCCACAATGGCCGGCCGCGCCGCCGTCCCGCGCACATGCAGGTCCAGGTCACCGGAAAGTTTAGCCAATGAGGTTTCCACGCGCAGCTCTGGCGTGGAGGTTATGTGCAGGTCCAGCCGCGTATTATCCAGAAACGGATTCAGCGTTGCGATGATGGGCGCTTTCTTGCTTTGCGCCAGATAGTTGGCAAAATCAAATCTCTGGCTCATGCTAAAACGGTTGACCACCACATCGCCGGAGAGCAGAGAGCTTTTTGCCGTGCCCGTATAACGCAACGTGGCATCGGCGGACGAGCTCACGCCCGGCGGATAGCGCAACCGTATTTCACTGCCGCTGGCCGTCAGATCAAAATAAAGCCCGCTTCGATAAGCGAGAAAACCGCCAACGTTAAGCTCGCCGCCGCCAGTATGGGCAGTAAGCTTTTCAATCTTCATGCGGTCCTGGGCAAATGTGAGCGAGCCATTGATATGGCTAAGCCCATTTGGCAGGTCGAGCAAGGAGACGGCTGCGTCCGTGAGTTCCAGTTTTCCGCTGAACTGCGGATGCATCGAGTTGCCGGCAACATTCACCGTGAAAGTGGCTGGACCGTACGCCACAAGGTTGGGATTAAACACCTGCAACAGCTTCAAATTAAATCTTCCGCGCGAACTCAGATCCAGCGCCTGATCTCCGGTAAGCTGCACCGCTCCTCTGGCCACCAGATCGGTGTCAGTGCCTAACAGATGAAACTCGTCTGCTTTCAGGGATTCATTTTCCAGGCTGAAGTGAATGGGGCCGTCATTCTGTAACTTTACATTCTCCACGTCAGCGGAGAGCTGGCTTACATTGCCGGCAATCACAAGATTGTGTGGCCGTTTCATGGGACCATGAATATCAATCGCACCGGCCATTGATGAATGTCCCGTAATCTCTCCTTGAAAATAGGCGCGAATCAGCGGATCGAAATCAAGGTGCGAGAATTTAAGCGTGATCTGTCCCGGCCAGTCCGCATGCAGTTGAACTTTCCCATCCAGGTTAAGCTCTGCATTCTCAAAGTTAGAACGTCCACGCAGGGTGAGGTCCTCGCCAGTTGTTTCTGCAAGCAAGGTCATGCTGCCCACGGTTTCACGGTTAAGCACGATATTACGAAGATCAATCTGACCGCTGAGCGCCGTAATGTCTCCCTGACTCCCGGTCCCCGCCAAATGGAACCCTGCCTGACCTTGCACGCTGAGACGCGGCAGCTCAAGAACTTGAAAATTCCCCAGTTCAATATTTGCGCCGGTGACATCAAAACTATAATTCGCGTTATCCATGTTGTACGCAGCAGTACCGGTAAGGCGCGCGCCGTTGTGGGCCAATTGGATATTTTCTAATTGCGCTTCCGTGCCATTGATACGGATGTCGCTGGAGAATGCCTTAAAAGGTTCTCCGTAGACTGCGAGCTTTGCGATCTGAAGCTTTCCGCCGCCCTGTAGATTACGCAGACTGCCCATCGCATGGAGATCAGCATTTGCCGTGCCTGTGATTGGAAAATTTGTTCCGGCAAGGGCCTGCATGTCTTCCACTCTTTCATTTTGTATATGAAGAGTGATATTGAGTTGGCTGGTGTTTTCATCGAAATCGCCCTGTCGTAAGCCAGCGCTGGCGGCAAAGCCGAGTTGCGCCGCGCCGCGCCGCAGGGTACCGCGCTGCAATGAAATGCCAGACGGAGAATAGATGAGATCGGCTGAAAGCGCATCCCAATGAAACCGTGGAGGCTTGGCGATTCCTTTTTGTGCCCGCGCCAGGTGGAACTCGGTATCAAATTTTTCCAATTCGACCTGGCCGCGCGCTGCAAGCGCGTCCAGCTTGCCGTAAACAACTCCGTTGAAAGAGGAACGCCCCTCCAGCGTCAGCGGCATCCGCGTTCCTGGATCGAGCGCATTCAGCGCAGGCTGCAATTCGCGCAGGTCTGTGGCATTCAGTGAAACCTTGGCCAACGCACTTTCCGATCCAAGCGTACCTGTAGCATTCAGCCGAATGGCGCGTGTAGCCAATGTCAGACCGGCGACATCGAGCCTTCGGATATCACCGTGATAAATGGCCTGCAATTGCGCAGTAACAGGAACTTCTTTAGAAGTTGGAGCTGGCGGCGGTGAAACTTCCAGCTTCAGGTCTGAAACCGCATTTTTCAGCGATCCTGCCCAGGAAGAACTGATGTCGCCGGAAACGTTACCAGCCAGTTCAATTTTCTCTAACGGAAGCTTAGCTGTGGAGATCGCTGCCGCAACTTTGCGGATTTGTACTCCCGCGAGATGAAGCTTAGTGCTGCCGCGCTCAATCAGTGCCTTTTTTCCCGGCGGCGTTGAAGGATTCCAATTTGCGATCTGCACATCACCCTGCGCTGTCCCACCAAGCAGCCGTGCTGTCAAATGGGAAAGCGCGATCTTTTCTTCACTGAAGGAATAAGCTGAAGACACTTCAATCCCGGAAGCGCGCAGCCCCACGTCGCGCCACTCAAGATCGTGCACGTTCATGTTTCCTTGTGAAGAATAGTGGTTGTTCTGGTAACTTCCTGAGCCTTTAAGTTCAGCCCGGCCGGCACGAAGCTGCGCCACCTTTGCTTCTCTTCCTGCTTCTGCCAAATCCAGCGCGGCCTGGTATTGCAGCGCGATTTGCGGGTTGTTGTAGTCGCGGATCGTGCCGCTTGCCTCAAGCCGTGAGTTTTTTGTAGCCAGCTTCAATGACTTGATTTCAGTTTCCCGCGCTCTCATCAAGTAGCCGAGATGTACTTCCGCCTGAACTGGCGCGGCGTTCCGGTATGCAATATTGAGCGGCGTTAGATCGAGATGGCCGTCATACGCCTGCTGACCGGCAACATAGCTCATGCCGGCAGAGATGTCGTTTCCGGAAAGCTCAAACGGGATCCGTTCCTGGTTGAGCATCAGCGTACCTTGATGTACCGCAATCTGCTTTACCGCAAGATCAAAGAGATCACGCACAGGAGCTTCATTGGCTGCACCAGCGGCTGCCTGAGGAGAAGGCTGGTTGGTCGCTCCATTGGGATAGACCATGAGGTGGAGGGTAAAACCATCAATGTTTACCCTCTCCAGTGAAATCTTTCGCGAAAAGAAAGAGATGATTCTTACATCGACGCCAATGCGGGCAGCATGCGCATATGGGACTTCGTTGGCAGGCTCTTTTCCATGAATGGTGACATTGCGGGCTTCAAAGTGAAGGGTGGAGAGCTTCCAGTCAAAAGACTCAATCTCAACCTTGCCGCCTGTCATCTGCCGCAGTTCGGCAATCACTCTTTCCCGGACAGTCTCACGGAAGGAACCGCTGTTCAGATAAAAAGCCAAGCCGGCCAACAGCAACAGGAGCACCAACCCGCTAATGACGATCACGCGCCTGAGCGGACGCTTTTTCTGCTTAGTGCCCGGAGGCGTGACATTAATTTCCGTCCTGGTGCTCATGGTTCTGCCCCGACATTGGCGGGCGGCGTTTCAGGAAGCATCCGTTCAATATGGGCCTGAGCGCGCAAGGTTTTCAGCCAATTCGTTAAAAGACTGTCGATCTGTTGCTCGGCCAGAATTTGCTCAATCTTATCGGATACCTCGGCCAGCTTGGGTTCTGGAGCGTTGCGCTTGTGGACCTCGGGTAAAAAGCTCTTTTGATAATAGTCCGCGATTGCATCTTTTTCCACGCGTACGATTCCGCGGAAACGCAGGTCAATAAATCGGAGAATGCGAGATTGTGCCGTGAGTTGGTCTTCCAAATCCTGTTCACTAATCCCGTAGCCGGCAAGAACCGCATTCCAGCCTTCGTCTGTGCGCGCCTGGGGCATGTCTGCGCGAACTTCTTTGATTCTTGCCGCCAGTTCTATGGGCGTGGGGTCAAGCAGGGCAGGGTTTGCAATCTGCTGGTCAAGCAAGGCCCGGTCAATCAAGCGCTCCAATACTGCATTGCGATCTGCCGGGGTCAGTTTCTCAATTGGCTTGCCTTGCAGAAGACATTCCACCCGTGCCGCCTGGTCCAGTTCGCTTTCCATGATGACTTGCTTGTTCACGACGGCAACCATTCGGTCCACCACCTGGGCATGACCTGCCCCGGCGAATAAGAGCACGACTGCGAAATGGAGGAGCGTTTTCAAAATGTCTGGCCTATGTTGAAAAAGAAATTGAAATGTTTGAGCACTTGTGACGATGGGTTTGTTCCCGGGGGCGGCTGCGAGATCGGGAAAGCCGGCGGATTGAGGTTGTAGCCCACATCAAAACTCACGGGACCAATCGGCGTGCGGTAACGGGCGCCGGCCCCTACTGCGTGCGAAACATAGTTGAAGTTACAGCTTCCGGAAGATGGATTCAAACAGAGACTGCGGTCGGGCTGTGAAAATTTGAAAAGGCTGTTGACCATGTCAGCCGCAGTCGTAAAAACATTGCCCATATCATGAAACAGCACAGCGCTCAAATTGTTGCCCACGTATGGGAATGGCAGCGGCGGCGTACGCAATTCAAGGTTGTTCAGGAAGAGCGCTTCGCCTCCCAAAGGGAACCCGCTGGTGAGGTCACGCGGTCCCGCCTGGTTGATGCCAAAGCCACGGTGAGATGTACTACCGCCGGCAAAGAAACGCTCCGGTAATGGTACGAAATCCGATGCAGCGAATGGCTCTTCCACTCCGATGCGCGTTGAGCGGGCGAATACCCAGCGCCGTTTATGAAACTGATAGTAGCTGGAATTTTGCACCACCAGGCGCGAGAAGTTGGCCTGCGAACCGAAAACACCAGAAGCAACTCCAAGATCAAGAGTTGAAAAGGTGCCTTTCAGCGATTCAATAGGATTGTCGCGCGTATCACGGATATAGCTAAAGTCGGGCATGCCCACGCGCACTGCCCGCGAAAACAACGGCACCAGGTTGGGATCAATCACCAGATTGTCCGTGCTCACCTGGCGATAGATCAAGCGGTAAAGCAACGTTGTCGCACGGTTCAGGGTCTGCTTGATAGAAGCTGATCCCTCCAGGCGCGTAGAGGTAAATGTGCGCACGTCATTGGTCTGCTGATAAAAAACCGTGAAGTCAAGCGTAAGATTTTGCGAATCGAACAAACGGGGCGCGCCGTAACCGATCAATGCCAGCTTTTCCAGATTGCCGTACCGTGTCTTTAGCGTGAGGGTATGGTCGCGTCCGCGAAAATTCAGGCGCGTCACGTCAAAGGATACGCGGCCGCTGACGCCTGTATCGCCCTGCGGGTTAGAAGTGCTACCGGCCGGCTGCCCAGTCTGCACCTCCAATCCCAGGCCGTAATTAAACGTATAGCGCCGCGCTTCAGAAAGCGCGAAATCTACCTTCTTACTTGTTGTATCGCCATCAGGGTTTTGCACGGCAACCCCTACTTCATTGAAAATGCCCATGTCATAGAGCCGCCGCTGTGAATCGAGCATCTGGCTCTGGCTCAGGCGGTCGCCGCTGCCAATCTTGATTTCACGTTCCACTACGAATGGCCGCGTGTAATTCAGCCCGGCAATGAGCACCTTGTCCACAAAAACCTGGGGCCCCTCGGCAATCTTGTAAGTGACGTCAATTTTATTGGCATTATCAGCCTCAGGCTGAGTGGTGTACTCGAACTTCACCTTGGGAAACCCAAGATTGTAATATTCGTCCAGGATAACGGATTGATCGGAGATCACGATGGAATCAGAGTACGGCTGGCCCTCTGATGCTGTGATCATACCTCGAATCTGCCCTTCTGGAAGTGCTTCATTCCCTTCAATCGAGAGCTTACCCACTACCGTTTGCGGCCCTTCAGTGATATTGATCGCTACACGGATGTGACCCTCTTTAACGTAATCGTCCTGGACCGCAGGAGTAACTTTGACTTGCAGAAAGCCATTGGCGCGGTACATATTTTCAATCGATTGCATGTCGCGCGCCAAAATGGACTGGCTGAACAGCCCGTACAGCAATAAACCGCCCGCAGGCTGCATGGTGATTTGCTCGCGCAAGTCTTCCGGCCGGAAATAGTGGTTACCCTGGATTTCCAATGCCACCAGCTTATGACGTTGCCCTCTATCGACGTGGAATATTATGTCGCGCCGCTCGGTCTTGGGGTCCTCTTTCTGCTCATAACTGACCTGCACGTCAAAAAAACCCTTGGTCTGGAAATAGTCGCGGAGATTGCGCGCGCCTTCATTCAAAAGGTCTTCATCCACTGCGCTCTCTTCAAAGACAGGGATGAGTTTCTTGACCAATCCACGACGTAGTTTGCCGCCTTCCAATCGAACGTCCACCACTGGGCCACGATTGATCTCAAAGGTATAGTCCAGAAGATTGGTTTCAGAATGATAGTCGCGCCGGATCATGATGACCTGGGCTTCCAGCCGTTCCTGCTTCTGATATCGCTTGCGCAGCCGCTGCAACGCTCTCGTAAGCCGCGCTGCACTCACCTGGTCGCCAGACCGAAGTTTGGCGATGTTGCGGATATCTTCCGCGCTCTGCCCCGGTGATCCCATCACATTGACCACTCCTACGCGCGCGGACTTGCCAGGATCAACCAAAAAACGGACTTTCACCTGCTGATTGCGCGAATCCCATTCATAGAAAGGTTTGATTGTGGCCTGATAAAAACC
The DNA here is from genome assembly GCA_036495645.1 of Candidatus Angelobacter sp. Classification (GTDB taxonomy): domain Bacteria; phylum Acidobacteriota; class Terriglobia; order Terriglobales; family Acidobacteriaceae; genus Angelobacter. Next base: position 42,291 of record DASXMN010000020.1, on the reverse strand, counting down.
ATTTTCCTGGAGCGTCCGCTGCATACCCTGAATGCCCGCGCTGATCTTTTCTTCGGTGAACTGCTCACCCAGGTTGAGTTTGCTGGAGTTCACCAACTGGTTGTCACCGGGATGGGCTGGGGCCCCTTCTACCAGGATTGACCCAAAGAAATAGTTCTCCCGAGCACCGAACACCAGAACAACCTCTCCGGTGGGGGTACGCTGGGCTTCCACCTGAATCTCAGCAAAACGCCCAGTGTTATACAGGACCTGCACGGATTGCCTGACTTTATATTTGTCCAGGGGTTCATTCGCCTTCTGCGGGAGGGCCGACAACAACGCTTGAGGATTATCAACGGCAGGGCTATTGATCTGAATGAGCGCTATTTTGAGTCCTTGCAGGCCATTCAGGCCGCCCGAGAGAGGCATGCTGGCTGGATTGCCGGCAGATGTCGCAGGTGAAGGGCTGGGAGCACTGGCCTGGCTGTCTGTCACCGAATCATGATTCTGCTGAATTTCGCTTGATAAAACTTGATGCTCTGGAAATTGTCCAACCGCGCATAACAAGGGCATACAAACACTCAAGCACAGCACAATTGCCAGACACACTGATCGGCAGCGCGGCAAAAGAAGCCCCTTAATTGGAAATCGCTTTGTGTAGTTGGATGGCGGCAGATTGGACCTTAGTTGCACATGTAAGCTTTGCCAGCATTGTAAGCTGCCCGCGTTCTAACTCGTAACCCATTCTCCTGCAAACACCTATAATAAATGTGCCATGCACTTTGAGGATCGATACTCTCGCCAGATACTTTTTCCCGGGATCGGGCGGGACGGACAAGCCAGGTTGGCACAGGGCCGGGTGGCTATCGTAGGCTGCGGCGCCACTGGCGCATGCGTTTCCGGCCTGCTGGCGCGCGCAGGCGTGGGACACTTGCGGATCATCGATCGGGATTACGTGGAGCCCAGCAATCTGCAACGCCAGTCACTCTTTGATGAAGCCGATGCGGCTGAATCCGTTCCTAAAGCGGTGGCGGCAGCCCGCAAGATTGCGGCGTTTAATTCTGAAGTTCAGGCCAGGGCTGAGGTGGCCGACCTTACACCGGAAAATATTGCTGCTTTGCTTGGTGACTCCGATTTGATATTGGACGCCACAGATAACTTCGAAACCCGCTATCTGATCAACGATTTTGCCGTAAAAGAAAATAAACCGTGGATTTACGCGGCTGCAGTGGCCGGTTACGCCGTGACCATGAATGTGATTCCCGGTGAAACTGCCTGCCTGGCCTGCATGTTTCCTGCGCCTCCGGAAGGCGCGATGGAAACCTGTGACACTGCCGGTATTCTGAACAGCGCAGTCAACCTGATTGGATCAATCCAGGCGACCGAAGCTATTAAGTTCCTCGTGGGGGCCAGAGACAAGGTGCGCCGGAGCCTGCTTTCCTTCGATGTCTGGAACAATACACAGGCGGAGATCGCTGCCGCAAAGCCCCGCTCCGGCTGCCAGACTTGTGAAAAGCGCGAGTTCATCCATCTCGCGGGGGAGCGCCGGCCCCAGATCACGCTCTGCGGCAGGAACTCTGTTCAGATCCATGAACGCAACCGTCCCGTGGATTTCGTGGAAATGTCTACGCGCCTGGGGCCGCATGGAACCGTCAAACACAATGCTTTCGTGCTCAAATTCTGGCGCGATCCTTTTGAAATGACCCTTTTTCCTGACGGAAGGGCCATCATCAAAGGCACCAATGACGCTTCAGTGGCGCGTAGCCTTTATGCCAGATTTATCGGAAGTTAAGCCACTGCCGTGAGAACTGCTTCTCTGTAACTGGCATCCCCTATTTACCAATAAGTAATCCAATCTTATGTAATACATCAGGGGTGAATTATGCAGCGCAGAATCGTGCTTACAGCAGGGCTAATCGTGTTTTCAGCGATTTTTACTCAGTGTCAAACCAGCAATCAATCTACAGTTCCTGTGGTTTCTACAGTTCCTGTGGTTTCAAATGAACCTTTTGGCGGTCCAATCATCAGCACCCCAACCGCGACTTTTTACACTCCTCCTCCTACTGCTGGAATCAGTGACGCTGGTCGAGCTGGAATCAGCAGCGAAACCCCTTCAACGATTCCACAGGGTGCCGCCATTGTCATAACGGGCGGCACAACGGGTGGTACTGCATCGAGCGGAATTTCACCTACAGAACCCGTTTTACCCGCGGAATCAGTGGAAACCGGACCGGCCAATGACTTGGGGCCATCAGTTTTTGTGGGTGAAAAGCCTGTAGGAACGCCGGGAGGGGTGAGCCTGGCGGAAATCTCCAAGCGCTTTAAAGCTGAAAAGGGAGCACAGACCGAAAGAGTTCTCAGCAATGAAGACGTACAGAAAATGTTGAACCAGAATGGGGGCGTGACTATGGCTAAAAACATGCCGCCACTCGGAACTGGAACTCTGGAAAGCGGACAACAACCCAATGCGGGATCCCAGCCTGCATCTTCAAAACCGATGCCTCAAAACAATCAGAATGCCTCTACCAATCAGCCGGGAACATCGGCCCAAACCCGAACACAGCCGGCATCAGGCGCGAACCAAAACCAGCCCGCGTCCGGCGCCAGCGCTAATGCCACAACTCCGCAGATTCAAAATCAGCAGGCGAATGACGCTCAGGGTAGCGGTCGTCTGCCGGCTACTGCTACATTCCTGCCTCTGATTGGATTATTAGGGCTGGCGAGCGGAGGAATAGGGCTCTTGTTCCGGAAATTCCGGAAGTAGGAACCCACGGACAGGTGTGTAAATCACCATTACAAATGGTTTAATTACGAGGGTTGGCCTTCGGGAGCTGCAGGCGCTGCAGCTTCTTCCGCTTTACCGTGATTGATTACATCCTTTAACTCTTTGCTGGGCTTGAAATATGGAATTTTCTTGGCGGGTACTTCCACGCGCGCACCAGTTTTGGGATTGCGTCCAACGCGGGGCTTGCGTTGCCGAGTGCGGAAACTGCCAAAGCCGCGGATCTCAATCTTATCGCCGGACCGCAAAGAGCGGACGACGCTGTCAAAAATCGTTTCCACGATAATTTCGCTGTCCTTGCGCGTAAGCTCCGCCAGGCGAGAAACCTCTTCAATTAAATCGGCTTTGGTCATGGTCTTTATTCCACCTGAAATAGGCCTTCTCGTCAAGAATCATTCACTTACGGCGATTTTACCTGCGTTTGGGCCGGTTTTGCCGTAATTTGGCAGTATTACTCCCAAGACGCAGCAATCAACTGTAATATGTGGAAGATTTCTTCGATAGAAAGTGCTCATAGTTACGGGTCGCTTGGGTCGAGTCAGAATTGTGGACCGCAGCCGCCCTCGGCTGCGCTAAAGGATTTTGGGAAACGCAGGCGAGGGCAAGCGCACGTTCACTCATCTCGGTAGACAGCACCTCCCGGCAACCCTTAAAGTCCTCCATCGCAGGCGAGGGCGCCTGCGCTCCACAATCACAAAATTAGTCTCACTTTCGCATATTTTCTTCCAACACGAATTGTCAATTCAGCCGGAAAGAATGAAAGCTCGTTGTTCATACTAGGCGTTCCTGGACTGTAACCATCCATGAACACTGCATCTTTAGAGTCCACCGCGCCCTCTTTAATCTTCCGATTACCCTCAGATGCTGAGCTAACAAGACCCAAATCGAGCAAAAGCTTGTCAAGTCGCCACGTAATCGTGCCCGGGGCTTCTCCTTCTTTTGCAGTGCGATATTTGGCGACGTTCTTCTCAATTGTCTCAAGATTATCTGGCGCTTCAGACCTTTGAAACTGCTTAGTCCAGTTTTCTTCTGCTTCTTTCGCGGCATATCCACCGTGGAAGTCATGCACGATGCCGCGGGCAAGCCTCTTTTTCGCATCCATCGGATTCTGCCACTCCTTCATGCGAGTGATCTCATCCGTGCGAACATCCGTCAGCAATTCGTAGTACCGCCACATAATCGCGTCGGAAACTGACATCACCTTGCCGTAAATTTCCTGGGGAGGCTCATTGATGCCGATGTAATTCCCATACGATTTCGACATCTTCTGCACGCCGTCCGTGCCTTCCAGAATCGGCATGGTCAGGATGATCTGCGGTGGCTGCCCGAAATCTTTCTGCAGCACGCGCCCCATCAGCAGATTAAATTTCTGGTCCGTTCCACCCAGTTCCACATCGGCTTCCAGCGCCACTGAGTCATAGCCCTGGCAAATGGGATACAGCAGCTCATGCATGGCGATGGGCTTTTCTTCCTGAAACCGCTTATGAAAGTCTTCCCGCTCCAGCATCTGTGAAACGGTAAATTTTGCCGTGAGCCGCACAAAATCTTCCGGGGTAAGCGTTGAAAACCACCGAGAGTTGAAATCGACTACGGTCTTCTGCGGATCAAGTATCTTGAAAACCTGCGCCTTGTAAGTTTCGGCATTGCGATCAATATCAGCGCGCGTCAATGGTGGCCGCGTGACTGAGCGGCCCGTTGGATCGCCGATCATGCCAGTGAAGTCGCCGATCAGGAAGATCACGGTATGTCCAAGGTCCTGAAAATGTTTCAGCTTGCGGATAAGGACGGTGTGTCCAACGTGGAGGTCAGGGGCTGTGGGATCAAAGCCGGCTTTCACCCGCATGGGCTTGCCGGTCTTTAAAGAATTCTCCAGACGCTCACGAAGCTCACGCTCATGGATAATTTCCGCCGCGCCCTTCTTGATGTATGCCAGTTGCTCGTCAACAGGAGGAAAGTTTGCCATCGGTTTCATTATAGATTTTTTCTGTAATCCCGAACCGAAGGTGAGGGAGCCCTATCGCTATAAACGAGATGGAAGAGTTTCATTCAACTTTCGGCGTGGCAATCGTTTCAAAATTATTCGTGTTCATTCGCGTATATTCGCGGCTGAAATTTAGATAGTAGGGATCCCTCGCGCCGCTCGGGATAAAGAGTCACCTCCCGCTCGACCCAAATCCCCCGCCCTTGCGGTTGGATTCTTTGAGTTCTTCCACAACCTCAACCTCGCCGGTCAGGACGGGATAAGGAATCAGATTGGCGATTTTGTCTCCAGCGCGAATCGTCGCGGGAAGATCGCTCAGATTTTCCATCAGCACCTTGATCTCGCCGCGATATCCTGCATCGATTACGCCTCCGGTGAGAACCAGCCGCCGCGCCGCCATGGACGATTTATCGCGCAGCAGCGCACCCATTGCTTCACCCGACGGAGAAGTACATTCAATGGCAATTCCAGTTGAAACAATTGCATGGCCCCGACCTTCCAGAGTCACTGTCTCCGCGGAATAAATGTCGTAACCAAGGTCTTCTCCCGGATGGGCTACTGTTGGAGCTTTGGCTGATGCAGTAAGCAGCTTGACCTGCAACATCTACTTCGCCTCCCCTCGACTTTGTACCCGAATCACCCTTCTATCTCGCATTTCCACCTCACCAGACAAAACCAATCCAATCGCTTCAGAGTATGCAACGTGCTCCTGTTGCAAGATTCGCGCCGAGAGCGAATGCACATCGTCGTCATCAAGAACCGGCACCGTCTTCTGCAAAATGATCGGACCATGGTCCAAATGTTCATCGACAAAATGTACCGTGCAGCCAGTCACTTTAACGCCATACTCAAGGGCTTGTTTCTGTGCGTCCATACCGGGAAAGGCAGGCAGCAATGATGGATGAATATTGATAATTTTATTGGGAAATGCCCTAATAAATTCCGGCGAAAGCAACCGCATGTAACCAGCAAGACAAACCAGATCAACCCGGGCCTGTTTGAGAGCGGCTACAACCTCAGCATCGTGCTCTTCACGCACGCGCCCCTTGGATGGAATCAATTGGGCGCTCAGCCCACGGCGTTTTGCTGACTCGAGCCCTGCCGCGTCTGCTCGGTTGGAGATTACAATCGCGATTTCTGTCTGAAGACGTCCTGCGCTGATTGAGTCAGCAATGGCCTCAAAGTTTGAGCCTCGACCAGAAAGCAGAATCCCAATTTTTTTAAGGGATGCCATGCCTACGCGTATTGCACCTTGCGGTCGCCTTTGACAATACGGCCGATGAGATAAGCTTTCTCTCCCGCTTTTTCCACAATGCTCTGCACGCGCTTGAACTTTTTCGCAGGCACAACCAGCACCATGCCGATACCCATATTGAAGGTACGCATCATGTCATCCTGCGGAACGTTTCCAATGTGCTGCATGTGAGTAAACACGGGCAACACGGGCCATGTGCCCATTTCCACAACAGCGCTGGCGCTTTTTGGCAGCACGCGCGGCAGATTGTCTGTGATTCCGCCGCCCGTTATATGGGCCAGGGCGTGGACCAGATCACCGGCAATTAATTTCTTCAGCACAGGCCAATAGCTCTTATGGGTACACATCAGTGCGGCGCCTGCTTTCGCCTTCATCTCATTCACGTAAGTGTCAGGCGTGTATTTGGCAACGTCGAAAAACAACTTCCGGGCCAGCGAATAGCCGTTCGTATGCAGCCCGTTGGACGGCAACCCGACCAGCACATCGCCTGCACTCACTTTGTCACCGGTAATGATCTTGCTTTTTTCCACCACGCCCACGATGAATCCTGCCAGATCATACTCGCCCTTGGGATAGAAGCCGGGCATCTCCGCTGTTTCACCGCCGATGAGCGCGCAGCCATTGTGACGGCAGGCTTCAGCCATGCCTTCAATAATTTTCTCGGCAATGTCTGGATCGAGCGAGCCGGTGGCAAGATAATCCATGAAGAACAATGGTGTCGCGCCCTGCACCGCAATGTCATTCACGCAATGATTCACCAAATCACCGCCCACCGTATGATGCAGGTTCATCATGAACGCCACTTTGAGTTTGGTGCCAACGCCATCTACGCTTGAAACCAGCACCGGGTCGCGAAACTTCTTTTTGTCGATGGCAAACATACCGCCAAAGCCGCCGATTTCGCTGACGACTCCCGGGGTAAAAGTCCTATGAGCAAGATACTTTATGCGCTGCTTGGCGCGGTCCGCGCGGTCAATGTCAACGCCGCTATCGGCATACGTAATGGAAGTTTTTTTCAAGTGCAGGTCCGTTTGTATTTATTGTGCGGGCACAAGGGCGATGGAGAGATTTATTGTAGCACCGCTTTTTCTGAAATCCCGAATCCCGCGCAGCGGGTGAGGAAACGCTATACCCTAAATCCTGGTTCTGTAATGAAGACTTTTTGCTTTCAAATGCTCCAAGGAAAAGGGTTCCCTCAGCTTCGCTTCGGGATTTCAGGAGATGAAAGCTCTTTCCCCACCGAATCCAGCACGCCATTGATGAAGTGGACTGATTCCGGCGCGGAGAATTTGCGCGCAATCTCCAATGCTTCATTGATCACCACGGGCCGCGGGGTATGATGCGGCCCCAGCAATTCAGCCACACCGGTGCGGAGAACGTTCCGATCCACAGCCGCCATTCGCTCCATACGCCAGTGCTGGGCATGCTTTTGGATCAGGTCATCAATTTCCTGTTGCCGGTCGACAGCAACTTGAAAAATGTCGTCAGCGAAGTTGCGCGTGTCCTGGTCCACCTCGCCGCGCTCACCCCAAAAAGTCTTACGCACGATGTCCGGAGTCTGCTTCCCCATGTCCCACTGAAAGAGCATTTGCAGGCATAATTCACGCGATTTGCGACGGGTCCCCATGGTTAACGCGCCCTGCTTTTCTTTTTTAGCTTAGAGGGTTTGCTCTTTTCACGACCGCCTGTTTTTCTTTGCAAGCTCACCATCTCAACTGCGGAGATAGCGGCTTCAAAGCCCTTGTTTCCGGCCTTTAATCCAGCGCGATCCAACGCCTGCTCCAGATTTTCGCAGGTGAGTACGCCATATGTATGCGGCACTCCCGTTTCCTGCGCGGACTGCCCAATTCCCCGTGTGACCTCAGTGGAGATGTGCTCATAATGTGTGGTTTCCCCGCGAATAAGACATCCCAGCGTCACAATGGCATCATACTTCCCGCTCTGGGCCAGAGTGCGCGCCTGCGAAGGAATCTCAAACGCTCCGGGCACCCTCACGATAAAGATGTCTTCCTCACGGCACCCGCTGCGGCGCAACGCATCCCGTGCCCCTTGCAACAGGCGTTCTGTGATAAATGAGTTCCAGCGGCTCACTACAATGCCAAAACGCATGCCACGGGCATTCAGATCACCTTCCACAGCGCCCTGCGCAGGCCGGTTCTTCTGCCAGAAAAGGACTTTCAATCCTTTGACCGGCGCCGCCACCAGAAATTGAGAATCCCATTCAGTCTGCTGAATTTCGGTTGCTAGTTTTATGTTTTCTTTTGCCAGCAGTTCGCGTATGGAGCCGAGATCGGTCACTTCAACCCACAAGTCGGAGTGAATTGTTTCAAGGCCTTCAACAAATTCAATTTGCCCAACCGGCGCTTTAAATGGCACACCCTGTCCACGCGCAGTTTTCCAGGGCGTGCCATGCTCGAAGCCAATTGCGTCAAACAATTTGCTGAGTGCTTTGAGCTCTTTTGTGCCGCCGGTGTGCCGGATTGTGGTGATGCCTTTAATCATTCAAGATTATTCTATCGGTATCATTCTATCGGCCCCGGGCCGGATGGATCTTCCAAAGGCTTGTATTCTTTCAGCAGTTCTTTTGCCAGGTCCAGGTCCTGCGCGGAAACCTGCAAACGCACGCCGCCAATCACATCACTTGCCAGCGGATGTACGCGGTGCATGTGCTCATCACACAGGAAGCACTCTACCCCGCATGACTCCAGTAATCCTACGGCAATATCCGCCTCGTGCAGATCATAAAAGACAGCAGCTATGGCGAGCTTGTTTGGATCCAATTCTGGGTGCATTCATTTACCCTGGAAATTGGCTGGGCGTTTCTCGAGGAAAGCCGTGGTGCCTTCCTTCTTGTCGTCCGTGGCGCAGCAGATGCCGAACAGTGTGGCCTCAACAAAGAGCCCTTCCGGCAAAGTCATGTTCATGCCCTGGTTCACCGCTTCCATGCAGTATTGGATCGCCAATGGGGCCATGCCAATGATCTTTTGCGCAATCTCTTCTGCACGCGGGATCAACCGGTCAGCGGAAACCACTTCATTCACCAGCCCTATTCTGTGCGCCTCCTGCGCGGAGATCATCTCGCCTGTGAGTAATATCTGCATTGCCAGGCCGGTGCCGACCAATCGCGGCAGCCGCTGTGTGCCGCCATATCCGGGAATAATGCCGAGTTTCACTTCCGGCTGACCGAGCTTGGCATTTTCACTGGCCAACCTCATGGTACATGCCATGGCGATCTCACATCCGCCGCCCAGCGCAAAACCGTTGATGCAACCAATCACCGGCTTGCCCAGATTCTCAATCAGGTCAAGCGTGGCTTGGCCCTTGTGCGTGTAAGCCTTAGCCTCAACTGGATTATTTTTTGCCAGCTCATTGATATCGGCGCCGGCAACAAACGCCTTCTCTCCACCGCCCGTAAGAATAACCACGCGGATCTGCGTGTCATCTTTAAGCTCGCTGAAGACCTGCCACAACTCCTGCATGGTAGCCATATTCAGCGCATTGAGAACTTTGGGCCGGTCAATGGTGACGTAAGCGATTTGGTTTTTCTTTTCGAGCTTTAAATTTTCCATATCTCTACTATCTCGAGCGAACTGATCAATCTGAAAAGTTTCCCTTCACCTTGCCATTCCTGTAATGAAAATAGAGCGCACTCTCTACAACAATTGGGTTGCCGTTCAGAGTGTACGGCCTAAATTTCCATTCTTCCGCTGCTTTGGTGCTCCGTTCGTACAGTTCTGGATCTCCTTCAACTCCAGCAGCGCACTTGACCGCCCCAGTGTCGTCGATCATGATTTTGACTTTTATATCGGAACTTTTGGACGGGTCAATATGTGCAGCATCAGGGAGGGCTCTTTTAAGAAGAAGGCCTTCAATTACTCCGGGGCTGACACGTATTTTCGTTTTGTTTTGAAACTGCTTGGCACACTCGTCAAAAGGCTGATCGGACGTTTGTGTCGCAGCCCAACAAGATGTAGCACTGGCCAGCATCAAAATGAATACAATTTGCATAGTTTTTCGTTCCTAACCTGCTTGGCTTTTAGCTCATTCAGCATTCATCTGGTTAATCAGCGCTAAAACTTTATTGGAGTTGGATTGGAAGGGTCCGCGTAATCATAAAACCCTTTCCCGCTCTTTCGTCCATACCAGCCCGCCATTACCAGGCGCTTCAGCAATGCCGGTGAAGCAAAGCGGCGTTCGCGGAACTCGTCAAACATGACCTGTGAAATGTAATACGTGGTATCGAGCCCTACGAAATCCAGGAGTGTAAATGGCCCCATCGGGTAGCCACAACCCAGCTTCATGGAATTATCAATATCAGGAATGGAGCCAACGCCTTCTTCATAAGCTCGAATGGCATCAAGCAGATATGGAACCAGAAGCCGGTTCACAATAAAACCCGTCTTGTCGCTCGTACGGACGGGGACCTTGCCCAGGCTCTTGCCGAACTCATAGGCTGTTTCAAAAGCCGGGTCACTGGTAGCAATCGTCCGCACTACTTCCACCAGCTTCATCAGCGGCACTGGATTGAAGAAGTGCAGGCCCACGAAGCGGTCAGCGCGCTTGGTTGCGGCGGCCACTTCGGTGATCGAGATGGAAGAGGTGTTGCTGGCGAAAAGCGCGTCTTTCTTCACGATTGCATCGAGCTCTGCGAATGTTTTCTTCTTAACTTCCACGTTCTCAATGATGGCCTCAATGATGATGTCGCAATCAGCAAGATCTTTCTGGCTGATTGTTCCTTTGAGGCGGGCACGCGCTTCTTTGGCCTTCTCCGGAGTGATACCGCTCTTTTCAGGCTTCTCGGCGAATTTGGCCAGTGATTTCTCAATACCGGCAAAGCCTTTATCGAGAAACTTCTGCTCTTGCTCCAGCACGGTCACGTCATAACCAGCTACGGCGCTGACCTGAGCGATGCCGGATCCCATCAGGCCACAACCGAGTACTCCAACTTTTTTGATCTGCATATTCTTCCTCTTTAACCACAAGGCCACAGAGAAACACAGAGGCTTTTTTCTGCAATCCCGAACCCGCCGATCTTGCGGGTGAGGGATCCCTATGACCAACAAATTTATCAGGGCTATATCTCACACTACCTTAAAATCAACGTAACTATAGGGTTCTCTCGCTCCGCTCGAGATTTCAGAAGAGACTACCTCTGCAAATTCTCTACGATCATCGCAATGCCCTGCCCGCCGCCGATGCATGCTGTCGCCAACCCGTATTGCGCTTTACGACGCCGCAGCTCATGCAGCAGGGTGATGACCAGCCGCGTTCCGGTTGCGCCTAACGGATGTCCCAGCGCGATGGCTCCGCCGTTGACATTCACTTTGTTGCGGTCCAGCCCCAGTTCTTTTTCGACGGCCAGGTATTGTCCTGCAAAAGCTTCGTTTACTTCGATCAGATCAATCTCGTCCAGCTTCAGCCCGGCTTTTTTGAGCGCTGCACGCGTGGACGGCACAGGCCCGCTGCCCATAATCCTGGGATCAACGCCCGCTATGCCCCAACTCACAATGCGCCCCATCGGTTTCAGCCCGCGCTTTTCTGCCTGATCAAGCTTCATCATCACCACGGCTGCGCCGCCATCCACAATGCCGCTGGCGTTTCCGGCTGTCACGGTTCCATTCTTGCCGAATGCCGGCTTCAGCTTGGCCAGTCCTTCCATGGTTGTCTCCGGACGGAGATGATCGTCTTTCTCAAACATCTCGCCAGTAGGCTCGCCTTTACGGTTTTTCAATGCAACCGGCACAATCTCTTCCGCCAGCCGGCAGGCCTTCTGTGCTGCTCCTGCCTTCTGCTGTGACTGCAATGAAAATTCGTCCATGTGCTGGCGCGTAATGCCCTGCTGCTCGGCATAGAGTTCGGCTGTGTTCGCCATATAAAGACCGCAGTAGGTGTCCAGCAGCGCCACCATGAGCGAGTCTTCCAGCTTGCCTTCGCCCAACCCCAGTCCCCAGCGCGCTCCATGCACAACATGCGGCGCCTGAGACATGGACTCCATTCCGCCGGCCAGCACCGTGCTGGCTTCGCCAAGCTGGAGCATCTGCGCGGCATTCACCAGCGATTGCATGCCTGAGCCGCAAAGCCGGTTCACCGTCAATGCTGGAGTCTCAATCGGCAGGCCCGCTTTAAGCCCAACGTGCCGTGCGCCATAAAGCGAGTCACCGGAAGTCTGCTGGGCGTTGCCAAAAACAGCATGGTCAAATTCCTTCGGGTCTACGCCGGAACGCCGAATGACTTCCTGACTGGCGATAGCGCCCAGATCCATGGCGGTAAAGTCACGCAGTTTGCCGCAATAGCGGCCCATGGGCGTGCGTGCGCCGCTTACGATTGCAATATCTGTAGTTGAAGCCATAAAGAACCTACTGTATGAAGAGTTTGATCGAGCAGGGCAAACTCCCTAGTGTATCAAGCGCTCATATCGGTGAGCAATCCAACCAGACCTCCGCTAACGCCGTGCCCAAGCAGACTTCAGCCGCATCTAATTCGAAGACACGGAGGCATCACATGAAGGTGGGCATTGTTGGAGCAGGAGCTGTAGGCGCTGCTTGTCTCACGTCGCTCATTACCCGGGGTATAGCGTGCGAGGTGGTTCTGGTTAACCGCAATCGCAAGCGGGCGGACGGCGTAATCACCGATGTTCAATACGGGGCCGCCCTGCAACCGCATGTGAAACTCCGGGCTGGAGAATATGCTGACCTTCAAGGTTCCGCATTGGTTCTGGTTACAGCCGGTGTGAATGAGAAAGATGGCGGCGCTACCGACCGCAGCGATCCCAAAGGCCGGCTGAATTTGCTGCATAAGAATGCCAAAGCCTACGAAGAAATTATTCCCAGGATTACTCAGGCTGCTCCCGATGCCGTAATTCTGGTCGTGACGGACCCTCCTGATCCACTGGCTGATCTCGCCTTGCGGCTGGGACATCGCAAGGTTTTGAGCACCGGAACTTACCTTGACTCATTACGCTTTCGCTTTCACCTGGCGCGCCGCTTGCAGGTCAATCCGCAAAGCGTGGAAGCAATCGTGGTGGGTGAACACGGCACATCTCAGGTATTTTTGTGGTCCTCTGCGCGCATCGGCGGCCGCTCCATTGAGCTATTCGCAAAGGACAGCGGTGTGAGCTTCGGCCAGTTCAAGAAAGAAATTGAGCAGGAAGTACGATACGCAAACATCACCATTATTGAAGGCACCGGGGCCAGCGTGTTCGGCATTGGCGTGGTATCAGCAAGGATCGCGGAAATTGTGCTGCGCGACGAACGGTCGGTAATTCCAATCGGTTCGTTCAATCCGGATTTTAGCGCCACGCTCTCACTTCCAAGCGTGCTGGGGCGCGATGGCGTGAGCCGGATTCTAATGCCGGACATGTCCGAGGCGGAACGCGAACTACTCGACAAAAGCGCGCAGACAATCCGAGAGGCGGCAGCGTAACAATGCCCCAAAAAACTCTTTACTCGTTTCGTAGCGCGATCATTGGATCAACCCGAGTGGCGCGACGGGCGGGAATGAAGCAAGCAGCCAGAGCGACCACTGCCATCGCTAATGCGACGGCCACAAAGGTCAACGGATCAGTTGGACTCACGCCAAACAACTGGCTGGCAATAATTTTTGTAAGCCACAGAGCTGCCCCGATCCCGATGATGAGGCCGACTGTCACCAGCGTGAGCCCCCTGCGCAGCACAAGCCATAAAACATGCTCACGCGTAGCGCCAAGCGCGATGCGAATGCCGAAAGCGCGAGTGGCGCGTGCCGTGCTGTAGGAGATCAAGCCAAACACTCCGGCAGCGGCGAGGGTAACAGCAATTAGCGCGAACAACATGAGGAGGCGGCCGAGGAATTTCTCGTCTTCCAGCATGTTCTCGACTTGCTGGGCAAAGGTGCGCTCATGAAAGACCGGAAGTCCAGAATCGATCTTGGCCACGGCGGAACGAATGGCGGCCAGCATCAGATGAGAATCGCCTGAGCCGCGTGCGAGCAAAGTGATATCCGGCTGCCAGGGAAACATCAGGTAACTCTGGGCCAAAGGCAGATACACGACCGGGTCAGGTGCCTGACGAACGTCATAGCCGGCCGTATCAACTGCTATGCCGATGATTTCGAAGCTCTGGTCGTGTGGCCCCACATGGTCTATGTGTTTGCCTAGCGGACTCTGGTTGGGCCAGTATTTGTAGGCCATGATGCGGTTAATGATGGCAACGCCTGGCGCGCCAGCATTGTCCGCGCGCCTGAAGTCATGTCCGGCAAACAGCGGGATGCCAAGTGTGGCGAAGTAGCCGGGCGTCACACGCGGTATCTGCACCCAATCCTTCTTGTCGTCTGGGGAGTTATGCCCTTCAATCTTGACAATCGTACTTTGTGCCCCCTGAAGCGGTAACGGTCCGATCGCGCAAGACTTCACGCCGGGTTGTGCGCACAGAGAATCCAATAAACGATTAAGCATTGCGGCAGCAGCATTCTTGTCATATCCCTGACGAATTAAATCAGTCGATGCCCCGGCAGCATGGTTAGGATTAAAGCCGAGGTCAATCTGCGAAGCGTTCCACAAGGTGCGCGCCATCACCCCTGCGCCAACCAGCAGCAACACCGAGGCGGCCAGTTGCAAAACCACCACAGCGGACTGGGGGGACAACTTGCGCGTGAGAGCAGTGGAACTGCTGCTGGTTGCGCCATGAATTGCCCGAACGATTGACGACCGTGAATACTTGAGTGCCGGAGCAAAAGTACTGATCAGACCGGCAAAAATGGCCATCACCGCCGTAAACAGCAGCACACGACCGTCAACAAGGGAACTTACGTGCTCGATGGGAAAGGACAACGACCTGGGAGAATAGTGCACCAGGAGATTGAGTCCCAGGGCGGCCAAACCACAGCCGGCCACCGCGCCAAGAACGGAAACAATCAGGCCTTCGTTTACGTGCAAGGCGACAATCCGGTGACGCGGGCCGCCCAGCGCCAGACGCACGGCTACTTCTCTCTGCCGGGCTTCTGAGCGGGCAAGCATCAAACCGGCAACGTCAGCACACGCGATGAGCAGTACCAGAAGAACCACACCCAGCAGCAGCAATGAAATATGGCTGTTCGGCTGGCGCGCGGCTTGCGTCGCATTCACAAGAGAAGGCCATAGACGACGGAAGTCTCCTTCATCAGGCACCGGTTTCCCGGCTCCCAGTGTAGTTGCCAGAGCGTCAAGTTCAGCTTGTGCCTGACTGAGGGTAATTCCTTGCTTTAACCGTCCTACTACCCCAAAAGGAGAGAACGACTGATGCTGCAACGGAATCTGGGATTTCAGGAGCGGATCAATTTTGACGCCATAACTGAGCGGCGCCCATATTTCGGGGAAGTTGGTGAAATCAATGCCGCCGAAACCTGCGGGCGTAACACCGACCACAGTGAAGGGTTGACCATCAACAAGAATTTGAGTATTGAGCACGCTCGAATCGTGAGCGAAGTGTCTGCGCCAAAAACTATGGCTGAGCATAGCCACGGGAGGAGCGTCCGCTGAATCGTCGGATGGAACCAGCGTTCGGCCGAGTTCAGCCTTGGCGCCCACCACGGTGAAATAGTTGGCAGTAACAAAACCGGCATCCAGACGCTCGGCGCCAAATTTGCCGGCAGAGACATTGGCGGGGAAACGATCAAGATAAGCAGCCAGGCCGGAAAATGCCTTGAGTCCATCGCGGTAATCGAGATAATTGGGTAAAGAAACAAATCCGTATAGAGGGTTACCGCGTGTATCGCCATTGAAGATCCGGACCAGTTCTTCCGGATGCGAAATGGGCAACGGACGGAAAATAAGCTTGTCTACCATGCTGAAGATCGCGGTGTTCGCGCCAATGCCGAGAGCCAGCGTGAAAATGGCAATCGCGGTAAACCCGGGATTTTTGCGCAGAGCGCGGGCGCTATAGCGGAAATCCTGAAAAAAGTGGCTCAGCATGGTTCTCACTGTGCAGTACAGTTTCTCAGATTTTTTCAGAGAACGAAGTTACCAGAGTTTCATGCGCGATTGGGCGAGTTTTCTGCACGAGAAAGCACACGGCTTGAAGCCGAACCGCGTTTGTTTTTGCAACCTGTCTGGAACCCAGGCCCTTATACCGCAAAAGCTAAATTAAAGCCGAAAACAAAAAGCCGCTCCGAAGAGCGGCCTCTTTGTAATGATTTGATACGACCTATTTGAAAAAGCTGTCTGCCTGCGATAGCCGTTTGTTGACTTCGTCCCAGTTCACCACGTTCCACCAGGCCTTCAGGTAGTCAGGGCGGCGGTTCTGGTATTTCAGGTAGTAGGCATGCTCCCACACGTCATTGCCCAGCACCGGAAATTCACCGTTCGAAATCGGATTGTCCTGATTGGGAGTTGAGGTAATTTTGAATTCGCCGGACTTGGTCTTTACCAACCAGGCCCAACCGCTGCCAAACTGGTTCGCGCCGGCGGCCTCAAACTTTTCTTTGAAAGCGTCAAAGCTGCCAAATGTCTTATTGATTGCGTCGCCTACAGCGCCGGTGGGTTTCCCGCCTTTGCCGGGACCCATGATCTGCCAGAACATGGTGTGGTTCACGTGTCCACCGCCGTTGTTGCGTATGGCTCCGCGGACATCTTCCGGCAGCGCGCTCAGGTTGCGGATCAGTTCCTCAGGGCTTTTGCTGCCCAATTCCGGATGTTTCTCAATTGCACCGTTCAGCTTGGTTACATAAGCTGCGTGGTGCTTGTCATGGTGCAGGTGCATGGTTTGCTCGTCGATGTGCGGTTCCAGCGCGTTAAAAGCGTATGGCAGCGCCGGGACTTCATGGGCCGTTATAGTTCCTTGTGCCATTTCAACCACCTTTCATTTTTATAAATACCGGACTCTCAATCTTTGGATGAACGCGGCATCTTCCGCGATGCTGCTTGTTAAAACGCCGCGAATGCCAGCTCCAGCAATGTCTTCTGCTCCATCTCATGCGCCGCGTGCGAACCGGTGGATGGACTGGACGAGGGCGAACGCTTTACCGAACGGAACGGCGCTCCGTGGGCCAGACGCTCCAATCGCGGAGCAAGGAAATTCAGTGCTCCCATATTGGCCGGTTCTTCCTGCACCCAGAGGAATTCGCGGGCGTTTGCATGTTGCGTAAATGCGGCTTCCAATTCAGCCTCCGGCAACGGGAACAACTGCTCCAGAACGATGATGGCGGTCTTAGTATCGTTGCGGCGTTTACGCTCACGCCGCAATTCATGCGCGATTTTTCCGCTGCACATGATAATGCGCTCAGCATTCGCAATCTCAGTCTCCTGTATCACGTTCTGAAAGCGCCCGTCTGTAAACTCACGCAGAGGACTTGCCGCATCAGGATGGCGCAGCATGCCTTTCGGCGTAAATACAATCAGAGGTTTGCGCCAGTTCCGCAATGCCTGTCTGCGGAGCAGGTGAAAGTATTGTGCCGCGGTGGAGGGCTGCGCCACCTGAATGTTGTCTTTCGCGGCAAGTTGCAGGTAGCGTTCGATCCTTGCGCTTGAATGCTCCGGCCCCTGGCCTTCATAGCCGTGCGGCAGCAACATCACAAGACCTGAAAGCAGGCCCCATTTGTCTTCTCCGGCGACAATAAACTGGTCAATGATCACCTGCGCGCCATTGGCGAAATCTCCAAACTGCGCTTCCCACAAGGTCAGGCCATCCGGATAATCCCGACTGAAACCGTATTCAAATCCCAGCACGGCAGCTTCTGACAGGATGGAGTTATAAGCCTCAAACCATGCCTGGTCAGGCGTGAGATGGCAGAGCGGCACGTACTCCTGTTCATTTTCAATGTCGATCAGGACAGAGTGGCGATGATTGAACGTCCCACGGCGGGCGTCTTGTCCCGATAACCGGACCGGAATACCCTCCACAAGCAACGATCCAAAGGCCAGCGCCTCTGCCATGCCGTAATCAACCGGCAGTTTGCCTGTACCCATCTTCTCGCGCTGTTCCAGCAGCTTCTTTACTTTGGGATGAATGGCAAAACCGTCAGGATAGGTGGTGAGCTTTTCCGTGAGCCGCGCCAGCTTGTCTTCAGAAACCGCTGTTGGCACTTCATACGCCGGTTTGTAGCGGCCACCCAGATATTTGTCCCAGTATGCGGGAAGCTTGCGCAGCACCGGAGACTTCTGCATCTGCGCCGCATGATCGTAGGCCGCATCGATTTTGGCGCGAAACTTCTGCGCCATCTCCGTGGTATCGATCTTGTTCTTTTCCGCGTAAATTTCAAATAACGGACGGTGCGCATTGATCTGCTTATATAGCAGGGGCTGCGTGATGGTGGGATCGTCCACTTCACTATGGCCATGACGCCGATAACCGATCATGTCAATCACCACATCGCTGCCGAACTGATAGCGGTACTCTGTTGCCATGCGCGCCACGCGCAATACCGCTTCAGGATCTTCTGCGTTCACGTGGAAGACTGGAATCGGCTGACGCTTGGCAAGATCGGAAGCAAAGCGCGAAGTGTGCAGTTCGCGCGGTGTTGTGGTGAAACCAATCAGGTTATTTATGATCACCTGAATCGCGCCACCGACAGAATAGCCTTTTAAGCCGGCAAAATTCAGCGTTTCCGCCCAGATGCCCTGGCCGGCAAAAGCCGCGTCACCATGCATGATGATGGGAAGAATTTTCTGCGCGCCATTTTCTCCTGCATGCTTCTGCTTGGCCAGCGTGCGTCCCAGAGCCACCGGGTCAACGGCCTCAAGATGGCTTGGGTTGGAGACCAGATGCATGCGAATTGCCTTGCCCCGGCGAGTATGAAATTCGCCGGTGGCGCCCTGATGGTATTTCACGTCGCCGCCGCCAAGCACGCTGCGCGGATCAACATCTTCAAATCCGGCAAAAATGTTGTCCGCCGGAATACCAACCGTCAAGGTCATCACGGTCAGGCGTCCGCGATGGCTCATGGCCATCACGGCGGTGGTAGCACCCAATTCCGCGCCTGTCTCCAGGACCGTGTCCAGAAGCGGAATCTGCGCTGTGGCTCCCTCACCGGAATAGCGCTTGGTGCCCAGGTAACGGGTTTGCAGGATTTGCTCAAACAGGTCAGCCTGGAGCAGGCGCTCCGCAAGCCAGCGCCGGTCAACCTGTTGCGGCGCTGGATTTTCCATCTGATTCCGGATCCATTCGCGGCGGTCACGTTGCGGCAGGTGCATGAACTCCGCGCCAATGCTGCCACAATAAATCCGGCGGGCTTCTTCCGCGTACCCGCCTTTGGCACGGAGATCAGGGTACCCGCCGCCAATCGGCCCGCCAAACGGGTTCAGGTTGGCATCCAGATAGCCCCAGCGCCGGAAGGTGTCAAAAACTCCTTCGCGGTCAAGGGAAACTTCGCTCGTCGATAACTGTGCGCTTTTGCTGCTCATCTCGTGTTGATCCCGGATTGTGAGGGAACCGCTCTACCAGTAGTTCCTGAGGATTCGTAACCTTTGAGGATAACACTTTGAGCAGAGGAATTTTAGGGCAACAGATTGCTCTCACGCTCCTAAAAATTCCTGGATTTTCAGGGAGCAACTCTGCTGAGGTTGTCTTTCCCATCGAAATTATTTTTCTTTTTACCCTCTCAGAAGGTCATTGTGCGCGGCTACGGCGGATTACATCTAATCCCTTAAAGCAATACATGGTATTCAAGGAGGGGGACACGTTCATGCGCCTATTTTCGGGACTCTTAATTTCGACTCTTGCGCTGGGGACAATTCTGACTACCGGATGCGCGGAGCACCGTTATCAAAACGATCCTTACTACGGATATGGCGGGTATAGCGGCTATTACGGGCAGAATGATCCGTATTACCGGCAATGGCTTGCAGAACGTCAGTATAACTATATCGAGTACAACCGGCTGAACCGTGAACGCCAGCGGGAATATTGGGAATGGCGACGCCAGAATGAAGCGCGTTTGCGCCAGGACCCGCGCTTCCGCCAGGACCAGCGGTTCCGTGATAATCAACCCGTCGCAAGGAATGACCGCGATGACCGTCAGGATAGGAACCGACAGTACGCTCAAACCCGTAATGGAGACAGAGACCGCCACAGCCAAGATAGGGATCGACATCAGGTGCGGGACCGTAACCACAACAACAAGGATAAAAAGAATGATCATGATAAAGACCGCGATCACGACCGGCGTTAGCTAGCGGGCAAGTAAAAATCACAACAGAGCGGCCTTAAATGGCCGCTTCTGCGTTTTGCGGATTGCTGGAGAGTTGCAGATAGCGCCAGATGAAAGTCGGTACAAAAAAACAAGCGTCCCACGAAAATCGCGAGACGCCCGGCAGCCCTCCCCCGGAACTGCCTTACCACCGGGGATGAGTCTAGAATCGCATTGGCCTTCCGTCCACATCACTTTAGTAATTTCTTTTACGATGCCTATATCTCTTGTAGTTGCAATTATTTAGCTGATGTTCGCAACTTAATTGGGGCGGTTTCATCTAATGGATTTGTTAGGATAGATTTTGGGTCATAGAAGTTTTGGCGTGGATAAATCTAATTAAGGCAGGGCTTCATGGAGAGCGTGGGAATTCTTGAAATAACTGATGGCAATTTTGATCAGGAAGTGCTGAAAAGTGATCAACCAGTGATGATTGACTTCTGGGCGGCTTGGTGCGGCCCCTGCAAGATGCTGGCTCCGGTGGTTGATGAGGTTGCCTCCGCATATCAGGGGAAAATTAAGGTTGGCAAAATGGATGTGGATAGCAGCCCTGCGACTCCCCAGCGCTATGGAGTACGCGGCATCCCGACTTTGCTGATCTTTAAAGGCGGCCAGGTACAGGAGCAGATTGTTGGCTACGTATCGCGCGACGTAATTGAGAAAGCGCTGAAAAAGCACGTAAACAGCTAAGCGCAATTCCAAAATACTTTGTACGGCAAAGCCCGGCAACCCTGCCGGGCTTTTAGGTAAGCGACACAAAAAATCTATAAACCAGAAAACAATCTGGCGTCCGCCACTAAATTTCGCAAAGTTCCAGATCAGTACTTCCGGAGAACGCCAATCACCCTTCCCTGCAAAGCCACTGACTTGGCCGGGACGATAATCGGTTTCATGGCGGCGTTCGATGGCTGGAGACGTGTATTGGCTCCTTCGCGGAATATCCGCTTTAGAGTAGCGTCTGTTCCATCCACCAGAGCAACCACAATTTCTCCATCGCGCGCGTTGTTGGTTTTCTCCACCAGGACATAATCGCCGTCCACAATATGCTCGTCTTTCATGCTTTCGCCTTTAACCTGGAGGACGAAAACATCTTTGGACCGCGTGATATCGCCCAGCGAAATTGTTTCAGGGTTTTCCACGGCCTCAATCGGCTGGCCCGCGGCGATGCGTCCCATCAAGGGCAGCGCCAATTCTTTAGGCGGTTGCCGTTTGAAGATGCCGCGAACCGGCAGCACGTCAATGGACCGGCTGCGGTTATAGTCCCGTTTGAGAAGACCCTTTTTCTCCAGATTGGAGACGTGTTTGTGTACCGTTGCCAGCGAACTTAAACCCAGCCCATCGCCGATTTCTTCAAAAGAAGGCGAGTACCCATTGCGCTGAATAAAGTCGTGGAGGAAGTCGTAAACCTGCCGTTGTCTTTTCGTAATAGCCATACAAGCGAAATTTTCGCGAATTAAACACGAATTGTCAACAGAAATACAGCGAAATGAACCTAATTATGTATATATCTGCTTTGCAGGCGCATTTTTAGTAAACCCGCCACCTGCTCATGTCGCGGACATGGTTACGCCCATGCTGCTCAAGATCTCATCTACGGTCCCAATCGCCCGGTCGATTTCTTCCATGGTGTTATAGAAGTGCGGAGAGAACCTGACCCCGGCGCGAGGACGAAAATCGACCAGAACATCCCGGCGCAACAGCTCCTGGCACACTTCTTTGGCATTTGGCATATCGATGGCGACGGTCCCGCCACGTTGCTCAGGATCACGCGGCGCGTTTACCCGCCAGCCGCGCTGGTCAGCCAATTCAATAAGACGTGCGGTCATCTTCTTTGATTTTTCGCGAATGCGCGCAATACCAGCCTCGCGGATCAGCTTAAGTCCTGGCATGGCTGTATAAAATCCTGGGACGTTAGAAGTGCCTTGCATAAAGCGGAATGGCGCTTCGCCATGCCTGATGGCGCCGATCTCAAATTCAAATGGATGCTCATGGGCAAACCAGCCGGTAAAATCTGGTTCCAGCGTTTTGCCGAGATCAGGGCGCACATAGAGATATGAGGTGCCTGCCCCTCCACAAAGCCACTTGAGCACTCCACCCACGGCAAAGTCGGCGTTGAGCGCCTGCACGTCCACGGGTACGCTGCCGAGTGACTGAAAGCAATCCACCACAACCAAGGCCCCTACACGATGGGCTTTTTCAATGATCGCCTTCACGTCCTTGATATAAGAACTGCGAAACACAACGTGCGAAATGGGAACCAGAAGCGTTTCTTCGTCAATGGCATCAAGCATACGTTCTGTGGGAACGTGTACGCCGTCATCTGTAGGAACCATGTGGACGCGCGCTCCACGCGAGCGCTGCCCCTCCCAGAAGTACATGATGGAAGGAAAATTCATGTCGCTGTAAACGACTTTGTTGCGGCGACCGCTGAAATCGAAGCAGCTCGCAATGACAGCCTGGCAACTGGTCACGTTCAGATGCAGGCTTACCGATCCGGGTTCTGCATTCATCAGTACGCCGACGGCATCGCCTACTTCGCGCGCCATCATCCACCATTGTTCTTCCCAGGCGCGGACGCCGCGCGTGGCCCAGGTGTCACAGTACGAATGTACTGAGTCATAGACGCCGCGAGGCATGGCGCCCAGCGAATTGCTGATCATATAGGTGGTGCGCTCCAGAATCGGGAACTCCGCACGGAAGCGGAGCAGTTCATCGGTCATGGTGGGTCTCCGGTCTATCGCCTAAAGTGTACCCGATCAGGGGCCGATAGATTTGTCAGGTTTCAGGAAAGGTGGACCATGCAGGCCCCGATCACAGCGTTGTTGCTATGTAATGATGCCCGGTCACTTGAGGTGATTGACCGCACGTTTGAGGAGTACAGCATCTCCACCTACTCTTGCGGCAGCGGCCAAACTGCCAACTCTTCCGCCAGCCAGCGCAAGTTCGACTTGCTGATGCTGGATTTTGACGAGCCCGATGCGGAAGAGCTGATTGAGTTCCGCGCCACTGATCTGTGGGGCTATCCCAGCGTGGTCATCGCCATTGCCAGCGATCCCGCGGTGATGAAGCGTACGCTCAATAAACGCGTGCACTTTACCCTGCAAAAGCCTTTCACGCCGGAATTGATGGGCAGCACGCTTCGCGCCGGTTACAGCCTGATTGTGAATGAAAAGCGCGCCGCCTTCCGGCACACTGTGCGCATGCCGGCCACCGCCAGCTTTCTTGAGCAACAGATGCGCCACCCGCTGGAAAACGTCTCCATCCATGACATCAGCCAGAACGGCCTTTGTCTGCAGACGGCCATAGCCGTTCCCAAAGATGCGACCGTCTTTGTCGATTTTCAATTGCCGGATACGCATACTTCAATCAGTACGATTGGCAAAGTCATGTGGAGCGACGCGACAGGGCGGGCCGGCGTCCATTTCCGTTTTATTCCTCCTTCGGAGCAGAAGCAATTGCGGGAATGGCTAAGTGAGCGGTGCCCCTGGGACGTGGAACTTACATCCCGGACATAAGCACAGCAGAACCTTGCCGCAGCCACTGCTCCCATCTGGATATAGCAGGCAGCAACCGCAACAAAAAAATAATCTGCGCTCTGCGTAAAGTGACGGTTGCGCGCATCCGGCGCGATGCTATATTCCATTTCATCACGATGCGAAAAATCCAACCTGGCCCTCGCCGCAAACTGACGGTCCTGTCGTTGGCTGCGGCAACTTACTTCATGGTTTCCGGCGGTCCCTATGGGATGGAGGAACTGGTCCAGGACGCTGGATACAAACTTGCCATCGTCATTCTTTTTCTTACTCCGCTGATCTGGAGCCTGCCTACAGGGCTGATGGTTGGTGAACTTGCAGCGGCGCTTCCTGCCGAAGGCGGTTTTTATGTCTGGGTCCGCCGAGCCATGGGACCATTCTGGGGATTTCAGGAAGCATGGTTGTCTCTGGTGGCCAGCATCTTTGATATGGCCATCTATCCCACGGTGTTCGTCCTCTATCTGGGCCGCCTTTGGCCTGCTCTGACTGAGGGACACAGAGGCGTGGCCATTGCCGCCGCAATGATTCTGGTCTGCCTCTTGTGGAACCTGCTGGGCGCGAAAGCAGTGGGCAATGGCTCCATTTTGTTGGGAACGCTGATGCTCAGCCCTTTCCTGCTCATCACGGTGTACGCTTTTTTCCGCCACATCACTTTGGGTGCGCCGCCTTCGACCCAGGGAAGTTTTTTGACCGGAATACTGGTGGCTATGTGGAACTACATGGGCTGGGACAACGCGTCCACGGTAGCCAATGAAGTTGAGAATCCACAAAAAACGTATCCGCGGGTGATGCTGTTGACGCTGGCGGCAATCTTTTTGTCCTATGTGATTCCTGTGGCGGCGGTGTGGCATTTGCATGTGCAAACCGATGTGTGGTCCACAGGAAGCTGGGCCAGCATTGCGACTATGGTGGTGGGGCCATGGCTGGGCATCACTCTGGTAGGAGCGGCCATGATCAGCGAGTTTGGCACTTTCAATTCCCTGGTGATGTCTTATTCACGCCTGCCCGTTGCAATGGCCGAGGACGGGCACCTGCCAAAAATCTTTACCCGCAAATTAAAGAATGGGGCACCGTGGGTGGCGATCATTGTCCTTGGGATCGCCTGGGCCGCTTCGCTGGGCTTGACCTTTGACAAGCTGATCATGCTCGACATTCTTCTTTACGGCGCAAGCCTGGTGCTGGAGTTTCTGGCGTTGATCGTATTGAGGATTCGCGAACCACAGCTCGTCCGTCCATTCCGTGTCCCGGGCGGAATTCCCGGTGCAATTGCTCTGGGCGTTGGCCCGACTGCGTTGCTGGTGATCGCGCTGGTTAAGAATCGGGGCGAGCAGCTCGACCTGGGCCGGTTGGGATCCGTAAGCCAACTGGGATTCGGACTGGCCCTGATGGCATTGGGTGTGGTGTATTACTTTGTCGCGGGCAGACCTTCTTCTGAAACTGCGAGTGGAGCGGAGAATGACTTTTATCTGAAAAAAAAATCAGTCAAGGACGTGGGCCTTAAATAATTCGGGAACTGATAGGGATCTCTCGCTGACGCTCGAGATTTCAGAAAGAGCGCAGATTCTGAAGCTCTACTTCCTCCGCACCAACAAATATCCTGTAGTCAGCACCAGCAGATAAATCCCTGCGCTCTGCGCGGCCACGCTTGACTCTGACACCCACCAGGTGCAGGCAATCGATGCCACAATGGCGATGAAGCCCAAAATTGAGCCGGCTGCTCCCAGCGGCGAGCGCAAGCCAATTTCCGCCAATTGCGCTGGTGACACCTTGCGACGGAAGCGTACATGCGCCAGCAGCGAGACCAGCCAGGCGATCATGCCGCCGACCAGCGCTGCATTAATGATGTAAAGGTAGGCATTCTTCGTGCGAAGCTGCAACAGGATGGCGGCCAATATCCCCAGCATGGAAACCAACAGAGCGCCCATGGGCACCCCGTGCTGATTCAGGACACCCATGCGTTGCGGCGCATGACCGGCCCGCGCCAGGGAAAACAGCATGCGCGAAGTCACGTACAGACTGGCATTCGCGCCTGAGAGCGCGGCAGAAAGCACTACCAGATTCATGATGAAGCTGGCCGCTGGAATGCCTGCAATCTTGAATACCGTAACAAACGGGCTCTCGGAAACGCCGGCATGGCTCCATGGCATCACACCCACCAGCACGGCTACTGCCCCAATGTAAACGAATGCAAGCGTGATGAAAGCAATTCGGGTGGCTCGGGCGACGTCCTTACGGGAGGAGGCCTCGCCGGAAGAAATGGCCACCATCTCAATGCCAAGAAAGCTGTAAAGGCCGAATGAAATCGCCATCAACGGCGCTGTCCAGCCTTTGGGAGCAAAGCCTCCATTTGCCACATATTGTGGATGGACTTTGCCGGAAAAGAGCAAGGCCGCTCCCACCACAATAAAAACAAAGATCGTGACTACCTTTACCAGCGCGAACCAGTATTCAAAAGTTCCATAGTGACCGACGGAAAAAAGATTGATGACCAGCAAAAACAGGCCAAACACGACCATCCAGATGACGGGATGCACCACCGGATACCATTGCCGCATGTAAGTGGCTGCCGCTACAACTTCAGAACCAACCACCATTACCACGGCGAACCAATATCCGTATCTGGCGATGAAGCCTGCCCACGGGTTCAGATATAGCTCGGCATAAACGCCAAAAGACCCAGCCGCCGGATGAACAGAGGACATCTCCCCCAGCGCCATGGCTACAGTCCAGGTAATCAGAGCACCAATCAGGAAGGTGATGACAACGGCAGGTCCGGCAATCTGTATGGCTGCTCCCGCACCAAGCAATAATCCAGTGCCAATGGAGCCTCCAATGCCCACCATGGCCATCTGCCGGGCGGATAGTTCCCTTTTTAACCCCTGCTCTTGTTCTGTCATTGGGGAAAGTTATAGCCGTTGTTGCGGCGGATTGCCATATCCGTGTGATTGGTGTGTTGGGTTCAACCGGGACCGGCCTAGTTGGGATGATTATCACCTTTACGCAAGGCGATGCTAGGTGAGACGATTGGCCCTATGCGCGATCTCAAGGTATGGTTCTCTGACCTTTACCAATTCCTTTGGGCCGTTCTCAACAGTTGGGCTGGCTACACGACAGGGGGCATCGTAGTGGCTCTCGCGTGGCTCTGGTCAACAATTTCGCAAACTGCCATGTCCAGAAAACCAGGGATCATTCTGGCCCTGTTTTTCCTATTCATGGCCTTTTTCAATGCTTGGCGCAAACAGTATCGCGAGAAACTGGCGCTGGCAACCGACCCAGCCCAGCGAAGATACGCGGAGAGGGTCGCACAATTGACGTTCATCAGTAAATTTATAAGTGATGGACAATATCTTCTCTTTGTGAATCCCGGAGAAGAGGCGACAGCCGAGGAAATCAAAGAGTGGAAATTCAAAGTACAACAATGGCAAGAGGAGGTGTCCAATTTCCTTTGGGCGATAGGTAGAACTAAATTCAACGATCTCACAGGCCATCAAGGACGCGATTTTCATGGAGCACACCGGTCTATCTGGTCGGAATTGAGTTTTCTTCAAACAAGAGTTCGCAACCTGATGGAGATACTAGAAAAGCCCGAAATCTACTTAGCTGGTATGAGATCGTTCTAGGCGACTGCAAAATTGTTCTTGGCATCTTCAGTATGGAAAATGCTGAGATCCCGAACGATCAATTTTACACCAACATCTTGCATTTAATTCGTATTTTATTCGTTGTGTAGTTTAAAATCCATCATGCGCTCAAGATCAGCTTTGGCGGCGGTTCGAACGTAAATGGGGACAAAATGGGGAGGAATGAAATAAGGCTATTGTTTGCAATGAAAGCAGATGGGGACACATGGGGAGGAATCGCGTAAGTCTTTTAGAAATGGGGATCAGATAAGGGGTAGGGGTATCCGAAAAATACTTAACCTTGTTCCATGAGCTTTTCCGGTTGTTTAGAGCGGTTTCAGAGATGGTGTACTTTGACGGATTCACCTCAGTGGCTGAAGCCGATTTCTTAACAGCAATACCGCAGGCATAAATGCCCTGCTCCACCCCGGCGCGGGACACAGTAACGCTGAAACTGCTTTAGAACCAACGTCGACACTGGTAGTGGTACGGTTTGCCGTTTCGGTAGCGCAATGTCCCTCATCCTTGCTCGCAAGCTGTAGAAAGCGCTTGCTCGTTGACGGGATTCGGGATGACGGTCTTTTAATTTTTTCTAACCGAACCATCGCGAATCACCCAAAGCATTGAGTGCTCCGGCAATAACGCATAGAATTGCATTTCAGCCTCAAACGCGATACTGGCCCTTTCCGTCCCGCGCATTCTGAGGATTGACCCCATGGCAGACATCTCCAAGCGACTGGAAAAAGCGGAAAAGTACCTGCAAAGAAGCAAGCCTGAGGCTGCTCTGGAAGAGTACCTGAATATTCTTGCGGATGAGCCCAGGAACCTGCAGATACGCCAGGCTGCCGCCGATCTTTGCCTGGTCCTGGACCGCCGCGCCCAGGCAGCCGAGCTGCTGAGCGCACTGCTGGAGCAGGAATTTGAGGCCGGCGAGAGCGCCAAAGGGGCCATCACATACAAAAAACTCTGCAAGGTTACTACCCCCACGCCAATGCAAACCTTCCAATTTGCCCAGCTCACGGAGAAGCGGGACCGCAAAGAAGCGCTGGACGCTTATGCCAGCGCGTTGCAGGGTTTTGAGCGCCAGAAAAAAGACAAGCAGGCGTTGGCCGCATGCAAGCGCATGGTTGAACTTTCACCCACGATCGAAAACCTCCAGCTTGCGGCGGAAAAAGCCTCTGCCCTGGGAGAAGGCAAGACTGCCGCCTCTAATTTTGTCCAATTGGGGATACTTCAGGACCAGGATTCGCCGGGCTCAGGCTTTCAATCCTATGAGCGGGCATACAGTTTTGATCCGCTCAATTTTCAGGCAATCTACCTTTATGGCCGCGGATTGTTCTCGCGCAATACGCTCAAAGAATGCCTTGCCGTGCTGGAGCCGGTGGTCACGCGCGTAAAGGGGCTTCCTGAATTACGGGAGCTGTACGCGCATGCGCTGATGGCGGCCAAGCGTCCGGAGGAGGCAGAGCCCTACACCTGGGAGTTGTTTGAAAAAGATCCGCAGCAGTTGGAGGAAGTCGCTTCACTGATAGGCGTTTACCTTGACGTGAATGACACGCGCGGCGCTCTGGAGCTGGCAAAAAAACTTGAGCGGCATGAAACCGCGGCGGGAAGGCGGCGCGAGTTCATCACCAGCATGTATGAAATATCCGAGCGCAGGCAGCCGACGCTGGGATTTACGGAATACCTGGTCAAGCTTTTTGATACGGCAAATCGCGAACACGAATACAGCCAAACGCTGCTGAAACTGTTCCAGCTTTACTACGCAGCCGGCAAATATGGCCAGGCAGGTGAGACGCTGGACCGCGCGGCGGAGCTTGATCCCTACGAGCCGGGACATGCGAAGCGGCTGGAAATGCTGCGCGGCCGGATCGATGAGCACCAGTATGGCCGGATTGCCAATCGGTTTCACCGGGTTGACAGCAAGACTGAAGCTGCTGCGCCGGCAGCGCCCGAACCGGCGGCAGCCGCGCCGGCGCGCGAATCAGAGCCCACTGTGCTGGAAGATTTTATTCTTCAGGCGGAAATTTATTTGCAGTATGGCATGCGCTCCAAAGCTCTGGAACGGCTGGAGCGAATCAGCAAGCTTTTCCCACGCGAGGAGCAGAAAAATGATAAGCTGCGAAACCTTTATATATCCGCAGGCTTCACGCCGGTATATGAAGTTGCTGCCGCCGTAGCGCGCGCCGCCACGCCGGCCTCAGCCGCTCCGGAGCCGGAGAAGGCGCAACCCGCACCTACGCCACTACCTTCCATCTCCCATTATGAGGAAAATGCGGTCGATAATTTTGCCCGCGTCACGGAAATTACACGCAATATCTATCGCCAGGCCAATGTGAAAAGCGTGCTGTTTACGGCAGTCAATGATATTGGCCGCCACTTTAATGCCAGCAGGTGTGTCGCCGGATTGTGCACCATCGGCAAGCCGCCCTCGGCAGCGCTGGAATACTGCGCGCCGGGAGTAAAGCAATCCGATGTGATGGCGATTGTGAAGCTCATCGGCCTGACGCAACAATTGGCTGTCAGCGGGCCTGTAGTGGTTCCAAACGCCAAAGCTTCGCGTGAGCTGGCGCCCGCAGCGGAGCACGTTCACGCGCTGAATATTGAATCTATTTTGGCTGTTTCGCTGATTGATGCAGGCGAGCAGTCAGGCATCCTGATTCTGGAGCAAACGTCCCCGCGGCATTGGCAGCAAACCGATATTGTTGTGCTCAAGACCATTGCTGAACAAATGGTGTTGGCGGTAAGCAACGTCCGGTTACGGACGTTGATGAAGACGTTGGCTGTGACCGATGAAAAATCCGGCCTGTTGAAACGCTCTTCCTATCTCGACGTGCTTCTCTCCGAGGTGCGGCGATCTCTGCAACAGAAAGCGCCGATGACGCTGATGCTTCTCCATTTTGGCAAGGCTTCAGCACTAGCCAAAGAGATTGGAGAAGCCCAGGTGGAGAGCATGATGCAGCAGGTGGGGCAGGCGCTGGCTTCTCACATCCGGCAAAATGACGTGGCCATTCGCTATGACCTCACCACGATTGCCCTGGTCCTCTCCGATACCACGGAAAAAAATGCTTTTCTCGTCGTGGACAAGATGAGGAAAGTTCTTGCTTCAACAAAAATACCCGGCACGGACCGCACACCACCCATCACCGTTGGCATTGCCGAAGCGGTGCTTCAGGAACGGTTTGACGCAGTGGACATGGTCACCGAGGTCATCAACCGCGTGGAAAACGCGCTGGAAATGGCGCGCGCCGAAGGCGGCAATAAAGCGCATTCCCTTGCGCCCATTCTCCAGCCAAATGCCGTGGCGTAATGTGGCATAATTCGGCGCTCCTCACCCAGGATTACTTAACTCACTTTAGCTCAGCCGAAGTAATACGCGATTATTGTTGAGCCAGAGTTGTTGCCCCGCCATACTCGAATGAACCCTACCTGGAGATTATTTTGTATCGCACAAAACTTTCTTTTGTCGCTTTATTAGCATTGTTGTTTGGCATAAGCGGTTGCGGTGGCAGATCAAACACAGCGCCCCCTCCGCCACCAATGACAACTGCCACCAGTTCGGGCCCATCGTCAGGCTCGAATTCCTCTTCACCTGCTCCGGCAAATGCAACGGTCTTCTCCACCATTGAAGACATGCCAGACTGGCAATGGTGCACGGCGCAGCTCAATCATCAGCCCTGCGCCTCCGGCCTGGGCAACGCTACATCATCAAAAACTGACCATCAGGCGACCCCGTCGCTCGATGGTTCGTCGGCAAAATTTACGCTCGGAGGAAAAACGGGATACTCGAATGCATTGTGGTGGAAATCGGTCAGCGGCGGCCTGGATGCATCTCACTTCAGCTATGACGTGTCGTTTTATGTTGACCATCCCGAGGTTTCAGAAGCGCTGGAATTTGACGTGAACCAATCCTTTAACGGGACACGCTACGTCTGGGGCAGCGAATGCAACTTTAAGGACACAAAAAAATGGGACATCTGGGACCCCAAAGGCTTTAAATGGGTTCCCACCAGTCTTCCGTGCCCGGTATTCACAGCCAATAGCTGGCACCACATCACATGGCTTCTGGAACGCGCCAACGGGCAGGTCCACTACATCAGCCTGACGGTAGATGGACAAACGATGCCGGTGGACATCTACAAAGATCCGCAGCCTAAGTTTAACGGCACAGACATCAATGTTGCCTTCCAGTTGGATGGAGATATAAAGCAGTCCCCATACAATGTCTGGCTGGACGAAGTCACATTGAAAGCATGGTAGGCCGCATCACCTTTTGATGATTGCATGAAATAAAAAAGTGGACCGCCATGACAATTTGACGGTCCACTTTGTATAGCAGCTGAGGCCACAGCCGCCAACTTCGCTCATCCCCGTATTTCAGTCGTTCGTCATTCCGGATCTGTTGGATCGTTGAACAATACCGTCAACTTGATACTGCCGTGACCAAACTGCGGGAAGTTGGGTGTGGTGCGAATGCCCGGATCAAGAGTCGAAGCGGTATCATCCGGAGGGAACAAAACCAGCGAATTCAGGAAAGCCTGGATCGCATTCTGGTCTTCTGACTCCAGCTTCGCATAAGCATTCCTGGATCCCAGCGATTCACCGCCGTGGCGCAAAATTACTTCGTGCAGGTTGATACTGCGCCCGTCATGTCCGTACGGCGAAGTTGAACCCACGCCCCAGAGAGGCCGGGTTAAAAACTGCTTCTGGAGCGTTCCATCATAGTTACGCTCATAGAAATTGACGCCGAGGTCATGCCGCTTGAAGTCGGTATAGATATCCTTCACCAGAAACGGTCCGCCGTTGGGAACCTTTATGGTGGGAAAGCCCGAACCGTCATTGATCTCATGCAATGACGGAGTTGCCGTGGCAAACAGATGGTTCATGTTGCCCCGGGCCGAGTCGTAAACGGTATCCAGATCAGCCACGCGGCGATCATGCTCAATCAGCATGTCAGCAACATGGCATGATCCGCAGCCAATTTTGTCAAAGAGCTTCCTGCCTTTCCGGGTGGTTTCGTTCTGTTCATAAACCGCCGGCTTGAAGTAGTGAAGCAGGTAAAACTCTTCATGGTCAATAATGCTCGTCGGCAGCTCATTCGTGATGCCGTCGCCATCGGGATCTGCGCCGTTATCCGTGATCGGCGGCGCCTCAATTTTGTCCAGCGATCCATCCAGCACCATGCCGGAAGGAGTCACCACACGACCACCTGCGCTGGCGGCAAGAAGGTCAGGATCGGCGGCTTCCATGCCCATTTCATTGCGGAACGCTCCAACCAGGAACTCGCGAATAGAGATGGTGTTGCCTTCAGCAAAGAAGGGACGCACGCGCAAATCAGGATTCACGCCGGTCACTTGCGTTGCATCCACGCTGCCATCCGGATTGGCCGTAATCGATCCAAAAGAAACACCTTTGGTAAGTAATTGACGAGTCACTGCACGGTGTTGCTTTTTGGCATCCGCAATAGCAGAAGCGCGGATAGCGCGCATGTCACTGGTCATCTCGTCAGCCAGCATTTCTTTCAGCCCGAGCCCGAATAGGTGTGGAGCATCACGGCTGTCAGGCCTTGTGGCTACATCGCCACCAGCGCCCGCCGCACCCCGTGGGCGTCCATGGCAGCCAGCGCAGCTATCGGAAAGGCCCGCGCCGATTCCACCCGTCAGGTTGATATTGCCGGTGCCATCACTGTTGGCAGGGCCTTGCCCCTGCGCGCGGAGAAATTTGCGCTGGAAAATCTGCCGCCCGCGCCGGACAGAGCGGAAAGGATCACGGTTAATGATGAACAGCGAGGAATTCGGCGTCATCAGGTCGCCGCGACCGGGCCCAATTTCATCCGTCAAAGATTTATTGATTCCCGCTTTGGCCGTATTCGGGGCCTGGTTATTGTCGATCATTTGGGCGCGAACCAGTGGCGCAAAAAATACGAGGGCCGCGACCACGCTGCTGATTTTCAAACAAAGGATTTTCATCTTAACTTCTCCTCGACCTGAATTGTTGTGCGCCGGAAGGTCAAAGCGTTTCATTTTTCTGAACATCGAGCGCCCGAACTCATCGCCATCCCAGCGTTGAGCCAGTTACGCTACCTGGGTTCCAAAGCTGCGGTTGTTTTCGGATGAGTCCGCTTTGTTGAGGCGTGCGCATGCGCCGTTGTGCCGGCGCTTGCCCGCGACGTTCCCGCAATGTGGCGGCGATTTGCCTGAGCGCCCACCAGCACTTTGTGTTTTGCCGGTTTTTTCTGTGCTGTACGACGCACTGTTTCCGTCTTGCTGGCGGAATCAAAATGGTCCGGAGCTACTTCAAACTGGGCCATCGCGCAGACGCTGAGTAAAAGAACGGTAAGCGAAATGGATCGAATCAACATGTAATTGATCGGCTTGAACATTGGCGTTCCTCACTTTGAGAGATCGGTTTCGTAAAGATAAGGCGGAAACGCAGAAAACATTTCGTCCCAGGGTGGGACTTAAGGGAAGGTCCGTTATTTCTTGTCGTCTAAACTGGCTCACTCGCCGGACTGGATGAAGTTGACCCGATAGAATGGGTGCTGCATGCCTTTTCGCTTGAGCATCGAAACCTCAGTTCGATGCAGCGCCTCTCCACGACCCAGGCCGTGTTTAAGCCCCGTGTAACAGGTTGCTCAGAAGGATGCGCGCTCTGTGCCTTCCGGCAATCTGCGAGAAGCGCGGGGTGAAAGAGGAGAAGCGAACCGTCGTTCTATCGTTAAAGATCATGTTGCAAACGCACGTTTCGCGCGCCTATTTTAAGACAACGTGGAACGGATAGTCTCCGACTATCCGCTGCTTACCTGCATTTGTTAAACCGGCAACCTCCGCAATGTAATTTCGCGCTTTCAATAGATTTGCCGGTAGTCCGGCAGAGACAGCCTTCCTGTCACCCACGGAATTGGCCTCAAGCTCGGAACTTTGCCACACCACCTGCTTCGCGGCAGGGTCTTTTACGATAACTCGATAGCCGGGAAAATTCGCCGATTCAAGCGTAAGCAGCAAAACCACAAGATCGGTACGGGGGTGAATGGTGACTGTTTTAAGCGATGACAGCCCCCTGCTGGGCGGAGGCAGCAAAAGAGAAACCGTTGTTAACTGAGCGATATCCACTGACGGAAGGTATTGTGCTTCACTATGCGCCGTGCGCTGTTGCTTCAGGTCATTCTCAAGCTTGCCTGCGCGCTGATCCATAGATTCGTATTGTGCGCGAGCATCCCTCGCTTCCCGGCGCAGATGCGCATTCTGCACCAGCAGATATCCTGCTATCAGCATCATGGCAAGCGCAACCACGGAGATGCCGAATTGCGGAATTATCCGTGACGGCGGAAACGTGCTCCAAAAGGGAACCCTCGATTTAGAAGGTTTGTCCACAATCTTGGCCCTGGATGTGTTGGCAACCTGAAATTGGCGCAAGCCCTGAGCAAATTGCACCTTCTGCTGTTTCTGGGCCGTGGCCATATAAAAGGCCTTGAATCGAGCCAGCGTTTCACCGCTGAGTTCCGAATGAACGTATGAGTCAACAAGGTCGTTTTCAACTTCGCGCAGCCGCCACGCGAAATCGTCATCGGCAATGCTCAATTCGTCCAGACGGTCAGCTTCTTCGGCCGGCAAAGCGCCCACCAGGTAGAGGACCAGATATTGATCTTCAAAAACGTTTTTTTCGTTTTTTTCGGAGGACGACATATTTGTACATCTAATTAAGACAAAAAACCGGGAAACACTTCAGCCGCTCTTGCAACAGTCTTTGACACACTGCTCAACTTTGGTGCGGATGCGACACGCACGGATACTCAACGCATTGGCTGAAAGGCCTAAACGGGTCCCGAGTTCGCGACGCCGCTCAATCTTTTCATGCTTCTCACCCTGATAGTACTCAAGAATCAATTTACTATCCGCGGCAGAAAGTTTGTTAAGGCAGCTATCCAGGCAGGAGAGCAATTTTTCCTGGTCCTCGTCCTTTTCGGCAAACAAAGGAGCGGCGGCCGGAACGGAGCCCGGCTGTCCGGAGACAGAAAATTCCTCCAGTCCTGCGCGGCCATGCTTGGCGTGGCGGAGATATTCAAGAAAAACAAATTTCGCAGTGACGTAACAATAGTGCGCGGGAGAGAGTTCCGTGATCTCGCCTTTTTCCTGGAGTTTTTGCGCCACGCGGCCCAGAGTTTCGTCAGCCAAATCGTCGGCAGTAAGGCAGTTTTTGCGGTCAAAATATGCGACCAGCCGACGATGCATTTCCAGGTATTTCTCTCCGGCGGAGTCAACACCTTCATCCAGCCAATGGAGAAAATTTTGAAATGAATCCTGGGTCGATATCCAATTTTTCAATGCTGGCCTTCGGAAAAACAATCGCGACATTTTACATCGGAGAGCGGTTCACTGATGCAGCAAAATGCCGGCATAGGGTCTCGACGCTGTCGGTGACTGCTTCGTTGACAACGCCGGTCTGTGTTTTTCCGGGACGAGAGGGCCTGCGAATCGAAGCCGTATTGCCCGATGCGAACACGAGCCATTCATCTGGAACTCCGGATGGAAACAATCGACTACAATCAGATCATGGCGAGAATGCTGAAATTGCTCTCAATGGCAAGCTTGCTTCTGTGCTGTTTGCTAAGTTCCGCACAGTGGAAAAAGACCCCTCTGCAAGCTCCAGCGCAACCGAATCCGCAGTTGTATCGCTCGGATGCCAATGCTGCCGCTGAAATTAACCAGGCGCTGATTACAGCCTCAAAACAACATAAACGGGTGCTGCTCGACTTTGGAGGCAACTGGTGTCTGGATTGCCATGTGCTGGACCGAGCCTTTCATCAGCCGCGGATTGCGCCGCTGTTGGATAGCAATTTCATTCTTGTCCACGTGGATGTGGGCCAATATGACAAGAACCTGGACTTGGCGAAAAAGTATCGTGTAAACCTGGAAAAGGGAGTGCCGTCACTGGCTGTGCTCAGTCCACGCGGAGCAGTGCTCTATTCAACCTTTGATTTTGAACGCGCCCGCGTGATGAGCGAAGAAGACGTGATTGCGTTCCTGGATCGATGGAAGCCGCCCGCAACGGCAAAACAAACATCCCGCTAAGTCGCTTGCAACAGCCGCTGTACTTCATGCACAAAGTGTTGCGGCCCTTCCTGCTTGGGAACCACCTTGTCCGGACATGCTTCGCGTTCAATGAAAATATGCGGATCAGTCTGCATCAGGACCTTTTGTCCGGGATGTTTCTCTTTGATTTCTTCGCAGAAAGCCAGGCCTGGGGCCGCAAAGTGCCCGACGTCCACGATGACCAGGTCATAACTATTTTCTGCAACCGCCACGCGGGCCGTCTGAAGATTAGCAGCCGTATCCACGTAGTGGCCTTCCATCCGCAGCATGAGCGCGCGCAAATGCTGGACAGTGGCATCGCCATTTACGAGCAATATCCGGGACGTACGTTTGGTAAGAGACATTAGGGAACAACCTTTTTCCTTTGGGCTGTTCTCAGCGTACACTCGCGCGAGCACCTGTTCGTGATCCGAAGACCTTAACCCACTCACATTTATTTGCTTAATAGGCACGGCGATAAGCCCATCAACGCTCATTTGAATTTCTGGTTGAACCAGTCCGCTGCGCGCTCAATCACGTCACGCTGATGCGCCGGGTCCACGAACATATGGCCTTCATGCTCATAAACCACCAATTCGGTATCCACGCCCAGAGTTTTCAGCGCATGCCAGAATTCATAAGACTGCGGAGTGGGACACTCGCCGTCACTGTCGCCCACCAGCACCAGCGTGGGTGTTTTTGCTTTCTTGATGAAGGTGATGGGAGAACTTTTTGCGTACACCTCAGGATCGTCATACACCGTTGCGCCAAAGAACGGGACCATCCACTTATCAATCTGGTTCTCGCCGTAATAGCTCTGAAAATTGGCCAGTCCAGCCCCGGCGACAGCTGCAGCAAAACGATTGGTTTGCGTGACCGCCCACATGGTCATATAACCGCCATAGCTCCAACCGGTGATTCCCAGGCGATGTTCATCAATGGGAGCCTCTTTTAGCGCTTGATCAACTCCGGTCATGATGTCGCGAAAATCGCCATAGCCGAAATCTTTTACGTTGGCGCGCGTGAAAGCCTCGCCCTGGCCAAAGCTTCCACGCGGGTTAGGCATAAAGACAAAATATCCTGCTGAGGAAAGCGCCACTCCAAAACTATGCGCGCTGGGCCAGGTTGAATGGGCCATGGCGCTGGGACCGCCATGCACCTGCACCACCATGGGATATTTTTTTGCAGGGTCAAAGCTTGCGGGATAGAGCAACCAGCCCTGCAAGTTGAACCCATCATTTTGCCAGTGGATGCTTTTCGCTTCACCCCAGGCCGGCTTGAGATTGGCATTGCGCGAAGTAATTTGCTTCCATTGCCCAATCGCGCCTGCCCAGACTTCAGGCGGATGTGCCAGCGATTGGCGGATTACAGCGGCCGTTTTGCCGTCAGATGCAAGAGAAACAGCGGTTCCCCATCCGGCGGCGGTCAGTTGATCAGGCGCATGCGTAAGAGTTTGGATATTTCCGCCAGAAACATCTACGGTGGCAATTCCGCTTTCGCCATCCACGTCTTCGCCGAAAAGAATTTTGCCTTCTGCTGGCCAGGTAAGCCAACTGGCTGAGGCTTTCATGCCGGAAGTAAGGTTTTTCGCCTCGCCGCCTTCAGCGGGAACTACAAAAATGTCTCCGCCTACGGCGGGCTCGTCACTCATGATGCCGGAGATAAATGCGACTGACTTCCCGTCGGGCGACCACGCGGGAACAGCAATCTGCGAATCGACTGGCGGCTTGTAAATCGATTTCATGTCTCCGCCTGCTGCCGCAATGGTATAGATCTGGGCAATGTACCAGTTATTGTCGCCGTTACCGTGAGCCGCAGTAGTGACGAAGCTCCTGCCGTCTGGCGACCACGCATATTCATAAACGTACATATCGGCGGGCGAAATCTGCCGCAACTTGCCGCCAGCAGCGTCAATAAGCGCAAGACGCTGTTCGGTGACTGCTTCCTTGATAACACCAGTCTGTGCTTTTTCCGCGACGAGAGGACCTGCGGCCCGCTCTGCATTCTCTGTGAATAGCACTGCAATGATCTTGCCGTCAGGCGACCATCCAGGAGAAGCAAGAAAGCCTTTTACATTGGTAAGCTTCCGGCTGGGGCCGCCCATAGCACCGCTGACATACAACTGCGGCTGAACCGGATTGGCAGCGTCCGACAGGAACGCGATCTGTTTGCTGTCTGGAGACCAGGCGATGGCATTTTCAGATTTGCCGCCGGCAGTAATGCGGCGCGGCGTGCCGCCCGCGATAGCTGAGGAATAAATAACAGAGCCATCTTTGGTATTTTCCACCCACGCTACCTGCTTTCCATCAGGGGATACTGCTGCCTGATCAAACGTTACGGCGCTGGAAAGAGCCGTAATTACGGGAGCCATGGGAGATGTGCCGGCGCTCGCCTTCGCGTGGGCAGCGGGCTGGGCCAGCGCAAGAGGGACAAAAAGCAGATAAGCAAAAACAATCGCAATGAATATGCGGCCCGTGTTGTGCATGTATGAGGTCTCCGGTATAAATTTTGTCCTCACTATACAGGCGGCTCAGGCGTGTAGCAAACCACAGCATCTCCTGACCCGTCCAGCGCAATGCCCGCATTGGGAAGAGGTGGGCCGTATGGTATTCTCCAGTTCATCATGCAGCATGGGCAGGTCCCATTCTTTCTTTGTTGCCTTTCCATCTGGTATTCCAGGTCTGCAAGAATATTTTTATGAAGATTGCGATACTCGGCGCGGGCGGCGTTGGCGGCTATTACGGCGGACTGCTGGCCCGCAATGGACACTCAGTCTGCGTCCTTGCGCGGAATGCCAACCTTGCTGCCATGCAGGAGCGTGGCATTGAGATACGTGTTCCCGGCGAGACCTTCAGCGCGCCCGTTCAGGCCAGCGACGACGTAAAACAATTTCCAGGCGTGGAGTGTGCAATTGTTGCGGTCAAGAATTATTCCCTTGCGGAAATCGCACCGGCAACGGCTTATCTGGCCCGGCAGGGAGCGCTTATTCTGCCGTTGCTGAACGGCGTTGAAGTTGTTGATCGACTATTGGCTGGCGGAGTTCCCAAACCCAAGTTGCTGGGCGGGTTGACTGCGATCAGCGTTGTCCGTATTGCTCCAGGCATTTTTGAACGGCGCAGCCCGTTTCAAAAGGTAGTGATAGGAGAACTGGACCAATCTGATCCCGGCCGGAAACGGCGCGTTGCCGAGATCGCTGAAGCATTCCGTGGGGCAGGAGTGGACACGCAAATATCCAGTGACATAACCGCTGACCTATGGAGAAAATTTGCTTTCATTGCGTCCATGGCAGCGGCCAGCGGGCTTTCACGGACAGCCATTGGGCCGCTCCGCGCAACGCCGCTCGGCCATCTGTTGATTGAGCGCGCCGTACGCGAGGTGGTGAACGTTGCCCGTGCACGCAACGTGGCGCTGGCTGAGGATGAGGTGGAACGCACGATCAAAACTATCGATGCCCTGCCCGAAAACATGAAACCAAGCCTTCTGATCGACTTGGAAGCCAACCGCACGACGGAGATCGACGACCTCAGCGGCGCGATCTCAAGGCTGGGAAAGCTGTGCGCCGTAGAAACTCCTGTGCATGACACCGCAGCCGCAGCGATTGGCGCGGCCGGGAAGCAGTAAGGCAATTCTGCGTGCCCACATGTTTCGCCAGCAATCAGCGAATTCGGAGTGCGGTTAGTGTCCTGCTTTCTCCAGGTCGGCTGCGGCTGAGTCGATGGCAGCCGCGTAATCCTGCAATGCCTGCGCCACGCGGGTGATTTCTTTGTCAGCTTCCTGATAGCGCTTTTCCTCAATACCTTCGCGCACGCCGGGAAGCGTCTTGGCCCCATAGCCGGTGTAAAAGCCGGGAGCATAGATCAGGTGCTTGAACCACGGGCGACGCGGCAGCCCCTCAGGGTTGGTCAGCTTGCGCTCGGCCTGAAGCAACTCAATGTTAAGGGCCTGCCATGACTGCGCAGAATTATTGCTGCCTGCCAATGCTTTAATTGCATTCGAGTAACGCTGCGCGCTGCGGTCTAGAGCGCTTTGCGCGTTATCGAGCGGAGCAAAATTCAGAAATGGCGGGACCTCTTCCCTGGGCGGAGCAACCTTGGGACGGCGCGGATCGGAGGTCGCGCTGTAAACGCCATCATCAATATCCTGGTTGCGATTACGGATTTGCTCCTGCTTGTCTTTGAGCAAGGTCTTCAGTTCGTCAGAATATTTGTGGATGGTATCGGCAAAACCGGAAAAGTCGTATGGCAATACATCTGCGTCGGCGAAACGTAATACCATGGTGCCGACGGTCTGCGAAAGAGCGCGTCCGTACACAAAATCTTTATCGGAAAAGTGAGTGAACCAGTAAAAATCATCGTAAATGGAGTGGTAAATGCCGCCCTCATCTTCCCCGCCGAAACCCACATTGAGCGACGCCACACCAAGGTGATCGATAAACGTTGTGTAATCGCTTCCGGAGCCAAGCGCGCCGATGCGTAGATCAGGACGTGTGCGCGCATCTTTACGGTCTTCAGGCTGGCCCTCAACCAGGCGGGCAGCGCGGTCACGCTTCCAAACAGATATATTTTTCTCCGGATCAGTAATGTCGCGAGCGACGGTGTTAACAAATTTTTCCAGTGAGTGCGAGCCTTCCACGCCAAGAAAACCGCGCCCATTGCCGTCAGTATTTATGTAGATGGCAGCGTGCTGGCGCAGCTCGTCGCCGTGGTATTCCGCCCATTCCGTGGAGCCGAGGAGCATGGGCTCTTCGCCATCCCACGCGCAGTAGATGATGGTCCTTTTGGGCTTCCAGCCCTGCTTGAGCAGTTCGCCTAAAGCGCGCGCCTCTTCCAGCAGCGCAATCTGGCCGGATATGGGATCTTCAGCTCCGTTCACCCAGCCATCGTGGTGGTTGCCGCGAACGACCCACTGATCAGGAGATTCCGCTCCGGGGATTTTGGCGATCACGTCATAAACCGGCTTGATGTCCCAGTTGAAAGCAACTTTCAGATGGACCTTTGCCGGGCCGGGGCCGACGTGATATGTGATGGGCAGCGCGCCACGAAAATTTTCCGGCGCCACCGGGCCTTTCATGGCAGCAAGCAGCGGCTTGGCATCACCGTAGGAAATCGGGAGCGTGGGAATTTTAGTAAGCGTGGTAATGTCTTTGAGCGCCAGGCGTTTTACATTGCCTTTTGACCCAACGCCGGGCGTTGTGGGATCGCCGGGGTAAGTCGGCATGTCCATCACACTGCCGCGTTGCACGCCGTTTTCATTACGCATGGGGCCATCAGGGAAAACGTCGCCCTGGAAGTAGCCGTCGTCGCGCGGATCGGAATAAATGATGCAGCCAATGGCGCCGTGCTCCGCCGCGACCTTGGGCTTGATGCCACGCCAGGATTGTCCATATCGGGCAATCACCACGGCTCCCTTTACAGATACGCCGAGACGGTCAAGCTCTTCATAGTCGCGAGGCAGGCCGTAGTTGACGTAAACGAGACGGCCAGTAACATCGCCATCAATGGAATAGGCGTTGTAGCTGGGCAATTGCTCGCTTTGCTGGTTCGACGTTGGGTCAACCGAAACCGGCGGCTCCTGCAACTTGGCAACGTAACGAGTTGGCTCGGTGAGTTCCAGCAAGCGCTCTTTAGGGGTAGGAAAGAGCACATCGAATTGTTCAATCTGAGCGTCCAGTCCCCAGGACTTGAATTGCGCGAGAATCCATTCTGCGTTCTGCTTGTCATAGGGCGAGCCCACATGGTGCGGACGCGCACTGAGCCGCTGCATATAGTCGCGCAGATTCTTGGGGTCAGGAATGGCGCGAAACTTGTTCTCCCAGTCACGCTCCGCGTGAGAACTGGCGGCGGTGAAGCCATAGAGCGCTTCGTCTTCAGGGCCGGCGGCAGAAAGGGGCAGAAGGGTAATCAGGCAGATCAGTGCGGTGAAGAAAGCGCGGCG
>DASXMN010000019.1:0-10591 GCA_036495645.1 Candidatus Angelobacter sp. | reverse complement strand
TATCAAGCAGGTGAATCCCAGGGGAAACAAACTGCCCCACTTTGAAGTTTTGCTGGAGACGGCGAGTATTGGCGGCAACGCTCCTCAGGCAAAGATTGTCACCTTTCGTATCCTCCCTTAGTGCCATCACTCCGAATCTGTGTCTGGGCAGGCTGACAGCCTTGGTTAATTCCCATTTCTTCGCCTCCTGTTCGGCTCGAAATTAAGGGTGCTGATGGCGGATTGCAGTAGTTCGAGCCATGGATGCGCGGGCCGAGGAAGAAATCCATAAGTCATGTATAGAAAATAAGTTACGAAAGCAGAATTTGGCGCCGTTTCACTGTGCATTGGCCAGGATTAACGGTGAAAAATCTTGCTACCTGTCCAACCACACTTTAATACTGCGTTTTATTCAAGAGAAGAGACCAGAAAACATAAAAATGTGGACCCGCCGTAAATTTTTTGGCGCTTCTTTACAGACTGTCGGAGCGGTCATGATGTCTCCTGAGCTTCTAGCCGAAACAGCATCCGCTTCCTCGTCGCCGCCGAGAGGCGAAGGGCTTTCTGCCATAGAGGAGGCGACACCGTCGCAAGCGGCGGTCTCTGCTGCTCAGGCACTTCTGACTCGCCTGCTGGGAAAGCGCTCTCAAGAATTCCAGCTGGCGTGGATTTCGAAAGAAGATGGCCGCGAAGTCTATGAGCTTGCAGCGGCAGGTGGACTCGTCACAATCAAGGGGAGCAGCGCGGTCGCCATCTGCCGGGGCGCTTACTCATATCTGCGGGAGACATGCTATGCCATGGTGTGCTGGAGCGGACGCCGTCTTGATCTTCCTGGCAGGCTCCCGGATTTTGCCTGCCAGCGCGTAGTTTGCCCTTACAGGTTCACCCAGTACCTCAATCCCTGCACCTTTGGATACACCGCTGCCTTCTGGAACTGGAAGCGATGGGAGCAGGAATTGGATTGGATGGCCCTCCACGGCATCA
The DNA here is from genome assembly GCA_036495645.1 of Candidatus Angelobacter sp. Classification (GTDB taxonomy): domain Bacteria; phylum Acidobacteriota; class Terriglobia; order Terriglobales; family Acidobacteriaceae; genus Angelobacter. The sequence continues at coordinate 9,628 of DASXMN010000019.1, read as the reverse complement.
ATATGCCCTTAGCCATGGAAGGACAGGAGGCCATTTGGCAGAAGGTTTGGCTCTCATTCGGCGTAAGCCAGGCAGAACTGGACGAGTTTTCTACCGGACCGGCGCAGCTGCCCTGGCACCGCATGGGCAATATCAATAATTTTGCCGGGCCTCTGACGCAAAGTTGGATTGAACAAAAGAAGATTCTGCAGAAAAAGATTTTGCAGCGCATGCGCGAGCTGGGCATGACGCCCATTGCTCCTGGATTTTCCGGCTTCGTTCCGCAGGGACTCAAGCGCGTTTATCCGCAGATGAGAACCGCAACCCTTCTCTGGCTGCCTGAGGAGTTCCATACGATTCCGCGCAACACGAAGACATTTGTACTGCACCCGGGAGAAAGCGCTCTATACAAGGAAATCAGCCGCCGGTTCATCTGGGAATACAAAGCCGAATTCGGCGAGGTCAGCTATTATCTCGCCGACAGCTTCAATGAGCTGACTCCGCCAGTGCGCGAAGAGCATCGCTATGAGGATCTCGAACAATTCGGGCGAACGATCTATGAAGCCATCCAGGCTGGCGACCCTAGTGGAACCTGGGTCATGCAGGGATGGATGTTCGTCTATGGCGCAAAGTTTTGGGACAACCCATCGGTGAAAGCTCTGCTTTCCGGAGTGCCCAACGACAGATTGTTGATCATTGACTATGCTAACGATCTGCTGCCCACGCCAAACAGCAAATACGCGCCCGATCAATGGAAGGTCCATGAAGCCTTCTGGGGCAAGCAGTGGATCAACGGCATGGCACACACCTTTGGCGGAAATAACAGTGTCAAAGGCAACCTGAAGCTGATGGCCGCGGAGCCAGCGGAGGTTCTGCACAATGAGAAAAGAGGCAATCTCGTCGGCTGGGGAATTTGCCCGGAAGGAATCGAGTCCAACGAAGTTGTCTACGAGCTGATGACCGACATGGGATGGTCGTCAAGCGGGATCAATCTCGACGTTTGGCTTACGGAGTATTGCCTTGCACGCTATGGAGCCTATCCTCCGGCTATGAAACAGGCGTGGGAGCTTCTGCTGCAGAGCGCTTACAGCACGCATATTTGGATGACAAAGCAGGGGTGGCAAATGGAGCCGACCCTGCAGCCCACAGCCGTGGGGGTGGATTCCGGTCCAACATTTCAAAAGGCAGTACAACTATTTCTTTCCTGTTCCGATCCATTGATCTCCAGCCAGTTCTATCGAAACGATCTAATTGAGCTGGTCGTTCAGGCGGTTGGAGGCAACGTGGATCATCAACTCTCCGCGGCAGGGGAAGCGCATAAGGCAAAGTGTTATAGCGAGCGCGACGAGAAAGCAGATGCCGCCCTGAGCATGTTGCAGCGCATGGACGCCTTGATGGACCTGCGCGCTGACAGGCAATTGACCGGATGGATCGATGCTGCGCGCAGTTGGGCGCGTTCTCAGGATGAGGCCGCGTATTATGACGAGAACGCACGTCTATTGATCACGTTCTGGGGCTGGCCGGAACTCTCCGATTATGCCGCGCGTGTCTGGGCTGGACTCATTCGCGATTACTATCACGGTCGCTGGAAGAGGTACTTCGCAAGCCTGCGCGCCGAACGCAACACAGCCTTCGACATGGATATATGGGAGCAGACCTGGCTGTCTTCTCCCTATCAACCCAGCGCCGCAAAACCCGTGGTCGATCTTGTCGCAGAAGTAAGAGACATGCTGACCACATCGAAAGACTGGGCATGAGCGTAGCGAGGCAAAGAACTGTAGTCCATATGTCGTCGAGCGTGACAGAAAACACGGCATCCCGATCTCTGGCATCACGCCTGATCTCGATCGACGTGATGCGTGGCCTCACCGTGGCATTCATGATCCTGGTCAACAACAACGGACAGAACGACCAGGCTTACCGGCAACTCAATCATTCACCCTGGAACGGTTTTACTGCAACAGATCTGGTCTTTCCAACCTTCCTGTTCATTATGGGCATATCGCTCGTTCTGTCGATCGAAGCGAGATTGAGCAAAGGTTTTTCCGCGGCTTCATATATCACCCACACAATCAGGCGCTTCGTAATTCTGTTTCTGCTCGGATTGGTGGTCAATGGTTTTCCATTTTTCCATTTAGGCACATTACGCATCTATGGAGTGTTGCAGCGGATTGCTCTCTGCTACCTGGTTGCCAGCCTGTTGCTGCTTGTGGAGCGTGGCGTTGCCAGCAAAGTTGGTCTACTCCTTCTTTCACTGGTGGGCTATTGGATTCTGATGCGATGGATGCCTGTACCGGGTTACGGAGTGCCGGGGATCACATTTCCGATTCTCGATAACGACGTCAATCTCGTCGCGTACATCGACCGGCATATTTTTCCGGGGCGGCTCTTTGAAGGCACACGCGATCCGGAAGGATTGCTGAGTACACTTCCCGCTATCGGTTCCACGCTTATTGGCATGCTGGCAGGCATGTGGCTGCGCTCAAGCCGCAGCGCAAAAGAAAAGCTTACAGGTATGAACATTGCGGGGATCTGTTTACTGGTCCTCGGATATCTGTGGGGTCTTTCATTTCCTATCAACAAGAAACTATGGACCAGTTCCTATGTATTATTCGCCGCCGGATGGTCGCTTTTGATTCTCTCTGCCTGTTACTACGCGCTGGAAATGAAGAAGTGGCGCGGCAATTGGACATTTCCATGGTTGGTTGTCGGCACGAATGCGATCACCGCATATGTGCTTTCTGAATTGCTCTCAACAACCGTAACCGTCATCAAGGTTCGTCAGGAATCGTTCCAGCACTACGTTTACAGGAGTTTCTTCTCTCATATCGTGACCCACGCTTTTGGTTCACTAATGTATTCCATTTGCTTCGTCATTGTCTGCTGGATACCAGTGTACGTTTTGTATCGAAAGAAAATTTTCATCAAGGTCTAGGTCGAGCACTTAAAGAGCGCAGTCGAAATAAAACATTGCAGGTCGAAGAGAAGAATGGATCGTCGCAGTTTTCTTAAATCTACGGGCGTTTATATGACAGGCTCGATGCTTGCAGAGTGTGGCATGGCTAAAACGCTGAGCGCACCCGCAGAGTCATCTGGTGGCAGGCTCATATTTCCTCTGAATCAGAACTGGCTCTATAGCGTAGCTGCTCCAGTTGGAGCAGATGAGCAATCCTTCGACGATTCCGCCTTCGAGCGCGTTGTTCTTCCGCATAATACGGTTCCAACGTCATGGCATAACTTCGACCAAAGAGCTTATCAGGTAGTGTCGCAGTACAGGCGTCATTTCAGGTTACCGGATGACATAGGCGACCGGCATGTCTTCATCGACTTTGAAGGAGTCATGACAGCCACTACTGTATGGCTGAATGGAAACAAGATCGGTAAGTATGAAGGTGGATATACGCCATTCTCCTTTGAACTCACCCCATATCTGAACAGAGAATCCGAAAATGTGCTAGCAGTGGAGGTGGATTCTCGCGAGCTTCCGGGAGTTCCGCCCTTCGGATACCAGATTGACTATCTTACTTTCGGCGGGATCTATCGCGAAGTTGCCTTGCGTGTTGTTCCATCCACACATATTGAAAACGTCTTTGCGCACGGAGTAGATGTCTTATCTCATGCACCGGGATTGGATGTGGAGGTTTCTCTGCAATCGCTTGTGGCGCTCAAAGAAAGTTTGGCGCTTGAGGTGACGCTGAAAGATGGCGATGCAGTGCTTGGCCGCAGAATTCAAAAGTTCACCTCAGCTGTAGGCGGACAAGAGCTACTGCAGCAGACGGTACAGCTTCGCGATTTTGGTGTGGTAAATCTCTGGGACGTCGATCGGCCATATCTGTACACCGTTGAGACGCGCCTCCTTGAGAGGGCACGTGTGGTAGACCACTACATATGCAAAACCGGATTTCGCGCGGCACGTTTCACCGATCGTGGTTTTGAGTTGAACGGAAAAATAATGAAGCTGCGCGGCCTGAACCGTCACCAGACGTTTCCTTATGCGGGCGCCGCAATGCCTGCCCGAGTGCAGCGCAAAGATGTAGAGATTTTGAAGCGCGAATTAAAGTGCAACATGGTTCGCTGCTCTCACTATCCGCAATCTCGTCACTTTCTCGATGCCTGCGACGAGCTGGGTCTTCTTGTGCTCGACGAAATTCCCGGATGGCAACATGTCGGAGACCAGGCATGGCAGGACAAAGCTATCGACAATGTGAGCCGGATGATTCGACGCGATTGGAATCATCCCTCGATCATTCTGTGGAGCATCCGCATCAACGAATCGCACGACTTTCATGACTTCTATCTTCGTACCAATGCCCTTGCGCGCAAGCTGGATCCGACCCGGCAAACTATCGGCGTTCGCTATTTTCAGGAATCTGAATTTCTGGAAGATGTGTTTGGTATGAATGATTTCGGCTTTCCCCTGAAAGCGCCAAATCATCCGCTCTATCTGAATACGGAATTTGTCGGAGCTGAATTTCCCACGAGGCCATGGGATGATAACGACCGCCATCGGGAACACATACTGCGCTTCGCGCATGTTTACGATCAGTTGGCCAGCGACGCGCAATATGCCGGCGGATTGGGATGGTGTGCATTTGACTATGCCACGCATGCGGATTTCGGAGGAGGCGATCATATTTGCTACCACGGCGTGATGGATATCTTTCGCCTGCCCAAGCCAGCCGCGGGATTTTACAAGTCGCAATGCGATCCCTCGGAGGAAGCCGTTCTAGAAGCTGGTTTTCACTGGGCAGAGAACGATCAGCCCAGTGGTTTCAAGCGAGGTGTTATCTGTTCGAATTGCGAACTACTCAAGTGCTACATCAAGCGCGACGATAAATGGCATCAAATCATCGAGTTGAAACCTGCTCATGATGAGTTTCCACACCTCACGTATCCTCCGTTTTTCCTGAGCCTGCCAGACGGCAATGACGATTGGGGAGATTTGCGCATTGATGGGTACATTCAAGGGAACAAGATCGCGTCGAAAAGTTTGTCGGGATTGGGCATCGACCAGAAATTTTCCATCCACTGTGACGACACAGAATTATTCGCTGATGGGGCAGACGCGGCACGCATCGTTTTACGCGTTACTGACGAATATGGGGCGATTCGTCCACTTTGCAACGATCCGATCTCTATTTCGTTGGATGGCCCAGCCACACTGATCGGGCCCAAAAGCCTCGCGCTGGTTGGCGGTACTGCGGCGGTGTGGGTCAGAGCCAGGCAAGAAGAAGGAAGCGTGCGCTTAACAGCTGCTCATCCTCAATTTGGCGTGCAAACAATACAAATCAAACTTTCTGCCGTGCCTGCGGAGCGGGTGTAGCAGAGAACAGTAAGTTGTGTCCTTATCAATTCATGAACGCAGGTTGGAAGGATTGAAACTCAAGAAAGAGTCAAAAAGGATCTTCTGATGAAACAACTATTGGGGCTTATTCATACGCTATCTTTTATCACACTGTTCTCCGGGTTAGTTGCCATGGCACAAACCACTGGCGCACGACTTACCGGCTCCGTTGCAGATTCGACTGGAGCTGCAATTCCAAACGCGCACATTACAGCGAAAAATGTCGGGACGAATCTTACCCTCAAGGCTGATTCTGACGGCGCAGGCAATTATTCTCTACCCTCTTTGCCTCCCGGTGAGTACACACTGACTGCGGAAGCGGACGGCTTCCAGCAGCGCGTGCAAAATGGAATTGCGCTTACCGTCGGTCAAAATGCAACGCTGAACATTGTGCTTCGACCCGGCAGCGCATCACAGACGGTAACAGTTACGGGCGGAGCTGAGATCATCAATGCCACAACTGCAGAGATCAGCCAGGCAATCGGTGAAACCTCGATCAAAGAATTGCCATTGAATGGACGCGATCCCTCAAGCCTCGTTTTTCTCACGACAGGTGTAACGAACGAACTGCAGTCGCAGGCCGCCACGCTGCCTACCAGCAATTCTTTCCCGACTGAGTCCGGCGCATCGGCGGGAGGTGGCCGTCAGGGAAGCACCTGGTACCTGCTCGATGGCGTGCCCAATATGGATACCTACTCTTTGCTGGCTGCGCCATTTCCGAATGCGGATGCCACGCAGGAGTTTCGGGTCATTTCCAATAACTTTGACGCCCGCTATGGTTTTGCGCCAAGTGCCGTCGTTGATATTCAGACCAAATCCGGAACGAACGAGTTTCACGGCGGCCTGTTTGAATTCATCCGCAACAATGACCTGAATGCGAGCAACTACTTTACCCATGCTGTCGACCCGCTTAAGCGAAATCAATTTGGCGGTTACATCGGGGGCCCGGTTCTAAAGGATAAGCTCTTCTTCTTCGCCAATTATCAAGGCACCCGCGCATCGCTGACATCCTCCTCGAACCCCACGTACACACCGACTGCGGCGATGCTGAATGGTGATTTCAGCGCAGTGCCAATCACGCTTCCAGCCCCATTCGCAACTGTAAACGGAAAGCCAAATCAGGTGAATCCCGCACTGTTCAGTCCAGGCGCATTAAAGATCGCACAGTCTCTTCCTCTCGGCGGTGATCCAAGTACAGGCCTTACAAACTATGTGAATCCAGCCCAGAGGTACAGCTATGACGAAGGCACCGCACGCCTCGATTACACGATCAATGGCAATCAAAGAATCTTTCTGCGCAACTTTACCTACAGTTACGATCAACCTGGCACTTCATTGCCTGGAAATATACTTGCCGGGGTTACCGGGCAGCATGGCATCTATCTCAATGAGGCATTCAACCACACATGGACAATCAGTCCGACGCTGCTAAACAGCTTTACTTTTGCCTACTCTTCGATCGACTATGACACCGGAACCGTCGCACGCGACCGAAGCGGAAATCCCGTGTGTCTCTCTGAATTTATTGCAGTTAGCGATCCCGCAGGTTCCTGCTATATTGGCGGATTCTCCGCGTTCAATGGCAACAGCCTGTACGGTGGCGGTTCAGGCTTTTCTGCCTTTACAGGTTCGCCGAACGACACGAAGCGCCGTGACTGGATCCTTACAGAAACAATCACGAAAACATTCGGCAACCATACGTTCGTCGCAGGAGCCGATGTTCTGCACCGCTACGCGCATGAAAGCTCTGGCTCAGGTCAGAACCCGATTGTAAGCATTACCGGTCAATACACGGGCTCTGCATTGGCAGACTTCCTGTTGGGGCATGTCTCCAACTTCTCGCAGGAGGCCGGTGAAAATGGCAGCACGCATGGCTGGATGTTTGGCTTGTATGCGCAAGACCAATATAAGATCAAGCCGAACCTTACTCTCAATGCTGGGCTTCGCTGGGATCCGAACACACCTCCGGGGGTTGTTGGCGGTCGCGGCGCGGCGTTCATTCCGGGACAGCAAAGCACGCGTTACCCGAATGCTCCGATAGGGCTCGTCTTTCCTGGCGATCGCGGAATAGACTCCGGATTGATGCCCACGACGTATGGCTATTTTGAACCGCGCATCGGCATTGCCTGGCAGCCTCGTCCCAACACAGCGGTTCGTGCCGGATTCGGACTCTTCACCACTCCGCTCGAAGATGCCTTCTACAACCACGTGTGGGATGCCGCTCCATTCGCGCCAGCTTTCCAGCGGAACGGCACTGCTCCCAGTGTCAACCCCGACGGTTCGAGAAACCCCGGAATTCCCATCAACTTCGATGCTCCATGGTCTGGATTTGCCACGACTGGAGGTGTTAGCCCGTTTCCTCCCTTCGCATCTCCCTCCCTTGTTCCGCCGAGCGATACTTCGTTTGCAAACTTTACTCCGGTCCAACTCGGTGCAGTGTTTGCCCGCAACTTCAAGTTGGGTATTACTCAAAGCTGGAACCTTTCGATCGAGCAGCAAATTACTCCCAGCCTCGCCATGCACATCGCCTATGTTGGAAGCCAGTCTTATCATCAGGCGACAACCGTAGAACAGAATCCGGGACATTACTCTACGGACCCAGCACTCAATGGTGCTCGCATAACCTTTCCATACTTTAGCTCTATTATTCAGGTTCAGGATGGCGCAACAGGTACCTATCACTCCCTTCAGGCTGGAATTGAAAAGCGCTTCTCACATAACTTTCAGGCTCAATCGAACTTTACGTGGTCCAGAACAACGGACGTGGGAGGATCAGGCGATCCGTCATTTGAGTCAAGCGTCAGCAATCCCTATGACATTGGACATGACAAAGGACTTTCCAGCCTGAATTACCCCATCATATGGGTTTCAAACTTTCTGTATCAGCTTCCGGAGTTGCGCAACCAGAACATCTTCGTAAAAAGCATTCTCGGGGACTGGCAGTTGAGCGGCATCTGGACTCTGCAGTCTGGGCCGCCTTTTACCGTAAACGGCGGTAACGGAAACAATAATTCGGCTTTCAATATCGGACAGGACCGGGCCGATCTGACAGGGCAGCCGTTTGGTGTCCGTCAAGGGGGCAAGAGTCACTGGCTGAACGAGTACTTCAATACTGCCGCCTTTACCACGAACGCCCAGGGCACTCCAGGAAACTCCGGAAAGTTCCTCATCCAGGAGGCTCCGATCGATACGCTGGATCTTGGTATCAGCAAACGGTGGCAGTTCCAGGAACGGTATGGTCTGCAGTTCCGATGGGAGATGTTCAATGCTCTGAACCATCCTAGCTTTGGACAGCCGGATTCTAATCCTGGAGACGCAAACTTTGGCCAGATTACTTCGATCGGAGTCATCGCACCACGAGTGATGCAGGGAGCGCTGAAGTTTACCTTCTGAAGTAGAGTTTGCTATCGATAACGAAAGACTAGCCATCCGATGAACTCTGGAGACATTCCGGCTTCGCTGATGTCTCCAGAGTCTTATGTAAGCCTCGGTCCCAAAGGAGTTGATTCCACATCCTCGCCGATATCGGCTTCAAATCACCAAGAAGGAATCTCCATTTCGAATCAAATCGAAGGGCCGTCGCTGCACCTAGAATCATTCTGAATGCGTGGTGGCCGACGCTAATGTCTCTCGATCGCCGCGGGGTTTTGCACGGACTAACCTAGATCGTGATGATGTGTACAAGATTTTCTTACGTGTGGTTCGTCAAAATGCCATCAGGGTGAGAAGTTAGACTGCTGACGGCCACGCGTGTTAAACGAAAGCGTTGCTGCACGTTTGACGACGGGCACGCGGGTACACCTCTGCCGTTACTTGTGTTCGATTTTGTCGGGAATGCCAGAACACAGAGTTAGGCAGCCAAATCATAGCGATGATGGAGGCCACCGAGCCTTGGCATGGATAGAACTCTACCGCCTGCACCTGGCTTTTCTACCGCTGCTCGGCTTGCCGGAGTTTCTTTCTTCAGTGAAAGATGTGTTCGGTCCTCGTAGTAATGGCGGACGTATTCGCTCATCAGCCGTTTGAGATGCCGTTCATTCCATACGATCACGTGATCCAGCAAGTGATCACATTTTGCAACGGAACCTTGCCTCACTTGTAAGCCAGTAAATGCTCTATAGGCTCAAATGTCACAACATCAGATCTGAGTCGGCAAGATCAATGGGAATAAACAAGGCGTGCGTGTGTTTTTATCTAAAGACCTAAAACGATGATAAATGGCTTACAAGCTCAACACGACGATGTATCCCGGACGCTCGATGGGTTGAACGTGGAAGCTAAGCTAAATCCCGCTAAGAATGCCCT
>DASXMN010000018.1:0-28024 GCA_036495645.1 Candidatus Angelobacter sp. | reverse complement strand
AAGGGTTCTGACGACCGGTTGTCACCGGCGCGGCGTACTCCCATCAGGCTTTGTCCTACCTGGAATGCGGCCAATCCCGAAAAACCAGAAGTGTTCTCCTTGAAAAGCTTGTACTGTTCAAAAGAGAAGAGAGCCCAGTTTCCCTGCAAATCCCTCCGCGCGCAGCAAACTTCGTCGTTGCCGATGCGCCACAATTCTTCCGGCTTTGCCACTGGCAGAGACTTCAGGAGAACCGCCTGGATCAAGGTAAAGATGGCAGTTGTTGCGCCAATACCGAGCGCCAGTGTCAAAACCGCCGTAGCCGCAAATCCCGGCGCATTTTTAAACTGGCGCAACGCGTAACGAACGTCATCCAGCAGCTTCACGGTGCATCATCTCTATTCCAGCAAATCGCCGGACGCTGAACGAAATCGGCAAACCGATTAACACCATGTGCACAAGCAGCCCTAGAATCTCATCATGAAGAGTATAGGGGCCTCTTATGTGAAGGGCAGAAAGCGGCAAAACGATCAAGCGCATCACCAGTTCAACCGCAATGCCAAAGAACAAACCGCATACCAGCCAGTTCTGCCGCAAAAAAACCAGCTTCCGGCTCGCCCCGTAGTAAACAGCCGCTGCTGACAGGGCGATGAAGAAGTGCAGAATGACTCCCAAAATATACGTCCCTGCATGTCCATTTTCGGCAGCCTCCGGCCCCAGCAACCCTCCAGCAATTACAAGCGGAATACCCCAGCCAAACAAAATAGATGCTTGCAAGAGGTCCAGAGTACCTGCTACCAGGCCACCCACCGCGATTGCCAGTAGCGCGCTCCCTTTTCGCGAAGAAGGCGCAAAATTTGCCATCTTCCCTTTCTTTCCTTTCCAAAATGGAGCGCGAGCCCAGTGCGGAATATCGTCTTCACTTAACTCCATTGGGGGGATAATTATATATCAAGATCCTTTGGAATTGATGTGGCTCAACGGTTCGCCACACGGGTTATTTGTGGGGCAGAGTTGGGACCAGAGCCGCCGTCCAATACCGTTACGTCCAGATATTCGACGTGCTCCCGGATATAGCCCGAACGTAAGTGCCAGGTATCGTGATACATCGGCTCTCCCGTTGGTGTCAACGGGGAGCACGTCGTGCTGTCACAAACGTAATTCATCGGGTCGATGACATTTGCTCCAGCATCTAGCGCTATGCGCACGAGCCTGGACACAAACGCGTCGAAGGTTCGCTCCAGCTCAGCCCGCGCCGCGGGGCGAGCGTTGATGCGGAGGCCTGGACCCAAAACCGTACGCTCGACCATTTGCATCGGAGCAAAGCCGGGATCAACGGGCAACTGAAGAACCAGATATACGCGCTTGCCCTCTTTCACGAATCCGGTGATCATGCGTCTCACACTTTCGAGTGCACGATCAGTTCCCGCCACGAGTGGACCGCTTTCGCCGACATGGTCCGTGTCCAGGATTTGGATAAAGTATGCATACCAGCAGAAGCCGATCACGACCGTATCGACTTGTGGTTTTCTTGCGTACTCGATCGCCGATTGAATCAGTTCGCCGCATTCCTTGCCATTGATGAGCGCCAATTCGGAATCCGGAGCACATCCTGGCTTCCAGGCAAATACAGCTTGATGAGTATTAGCCGGGTGATCCGCCAATAGCTTCTTGAATCGCTGGTAATATTGCGCCATCGTGCTATCACCGATCAACAGCACGCGGCGCGACCCCGTTCCCACCGTGACATATCCTTCGTCATCGGGATAAGGAAAACTTTCGTTTGCCGCGGCTACAAATTGTTCAATGTTGGCGGGCACCCATCTTGGCGGGATTTTCGTTTTGAAGGTCAAGTATCCCAAACCTAGACACACAATCATCGCGGCTAAGAGCGCCCGCGCCAACGGCATATTCTTCTGCGAGGTGCGCATGGGCCGCTCGACATGTTTGTAGGTCAGAGTCGCCAGAACGAACGCTACGGCCACTGCTCCAATTTTGACCATCGGGGTGAAATCGCGCCAATCCGCCGTATGGGCCAAAGACAGTAATGGCCAATGCCACAGATACAAAGGATAGCTAATGAGCCCGATAAAGACCATCGTGGGCCGGCTGAGTATATAGCGATTGACCCAGCCCTGAGGACCCGCAGAGATCAACAAGAAGGCCCCAACACATGGCCTCAGTGCCCACCAGCCTGGAAAAGCCCTTGTCTCGTTAATGATCGCAAAGGATGCAAGTATCAGAACAAGACCGATGAATCCGCGCACGTGCGGATGGACCAGCCTTTTCAGCAAAGACCAGCGTGCAGTCAGACCTCCGGCTACCGAATCGAGTCGGCTGTCCTCGCGTAGCTGGGTATGAGCAAGGATGCCGCCCAACGCCAGTTCCCAAAGGCGGTTCCAGGGCAAATAAAAGGATGCCAGAGGGTGGGAGGAAATCGCACCCACGTTCAGAACAAAAGAAATCACAGCCGCCGCTATGATCGCCCAGAGTTGCAGCTTGAGCAATTTCCATGTCGTCAAAAGGAAGAGCGGCCAGAAGAGATAGAACTGTTCCTCGACACCGAGAGACCACAGGTGGATCAATGGGCTGGTGATAGCTCCAAAATAGGCTTTGGTGTCCCAGTACAAGGTTAAGTTAAAGATGAAGCCGGCTCCCGACGCAACATGCTTTCCCAGGGTCTGAAATTCGTCCGTCAGAAGCACAGCGCGGCCTAGCACCCAAACACTCGCCAGCATGACGATCAGGGCGGGAAATATACGTTTGATTCTGCGCGCATAGAATCCAAACAAGCTGAAACTCTCTCGCGACAGAGCCCGCAGTATGATTCCCGAAATCAGAAATCCAGAGATCACGAAGAAAACGTCAACTCCAACGAATCCTCCCGGCAGCAATCGAGGTGCCGCGTGAAAGACAATTACGGCGAGGACAGCGATCGCACGTAACCCATCGACGTCTGGACGGTACTCAAGGTGTGCGGCAGCGGACACTTCGGAGGCTTGCAACTTAGGTGCGACAGATTGGAGCAGGGTAGCCATTGGTAGATTGTTGCCGTTCAGCTTTGCTTCTTATTAGCGGCGAGTGCGGGGCTTTTTCATTCGCGGTCTAATCCAACTCGTAGGAGTGTTTATAGTCTTCCATAAGACCTGCATTCTGGTTGTCTTTATACAAAATTGCATTTCCCACGGCCAGCAGATCAAGTTCCGTATCCATAAAACAATGGAATGCATCTTCCGGCGTGCAGACGATCGGCTCGCCCCGCACGTTAAATGAGGTGTTCACGAGAACCGGGCAACCTGTTAACTCCTTGAATTGGGAAATCAGCCGGTAGTACTTCGGATTGGTTTCCTTGTGTACGGTTTGAATCCGGGCGGAGTAGTCCAAGTGTGTGACTGCCGGGATTTCGGACCGCGGGACATTGAGTTGATCAATGCCGAAGAGCCGCTTCTGTTCCTCGGAAATGGCAAATTGCTTCGCTGTCGCCACGTCGGCAACCAGGAGCATGTATGGGCTGTCTACATCCAGCTGGAACCAATCGGATAAGTTTTCTCTCAAAACACTGGGCGCAAATGGTCGGAAGGACTCTCTGTATTTCACCTTCAAGTTCAATTGCTTTTGCATCGTCGAAGAGCGCGGGTCGGCGATGATGGAACGCCCACCCAGAGCTCGCGGGCCGAACTCCATGCGCCCCTGATGCCAGCCGATGGCTTTGCCCTGGGCCAGGGCATGAGCCGCGGCGCAAATCGCGTCATCCTCCGACACGGTCTGGAAGACGGCCCCAACACTGGCCAATCGTTGGTCAATCTCGCGTTGACTGAATTCGGGCCCGAGAAAAGCTCCCTTCATACTGTCAGTCGAGCTTAGATACCTCGGCCGGTCGAGCATCAGGTGGTAAGCAGCTAGCGCCGCACCTACGGCGCCGCCGGCATCGCCCGCTGCCGGTTGTATCCAGATGTTCTCAAAGATCCCCTCGCGCAACAGTTTTCCATTGGCAACACAATTAAGCGCTACGCCACCAGCAAGACAAAAATTCTTCTGCCCTGTAGATCGCTGGACATCCTTGGCAAGCCTGATGACAATCTCTTCCGTAACCACTTGAATAGAAGCCGCAAGATCCATCTCTCGTTGTGTGAGTTGACTCTCAGGATTTCTCGGTGGTCCCCCGAAGAGTGCGTGGAAGCGGTCGTTCGTCATGGTCAAGCCAGTGCAGTAATTGAAATACGTCATGTCGAGATGGAAGGATCCATCTTCCTTAATGTCAATGAGGTGACGCTTGATAAGGTCGACGTAACGCGGCTCGCCATAAGGCGCCAGCCCCATGACCTTGTACTCACCGGAATTGACTTTGAATCCGGTATAGTAAGTAAAAGCCGAGTAGAGCAGTCCAAGAGAATGTGGGAAGTAGATCTCTTTATGGATAGATAGTCGATTGTCTCTGCCGGTAAACACAGAAGTGGTTACCCATTCGCCCACTCCGTCCATGGTTAGAATTGCAGCTTCTTCGAACGGCGATGGAAAGAATGCCGATGCAGCGTGGCTGACATGGTGCTCGGAAAAGCGCAGACGGTCACGCCAGTTGACTTGATCGCCAAAGCGTCCTTGCAGGGCATCCGCAATCACGTTCTTCTGGAACAGTTTTTCTTTAAGCCAGACCGGAAAAGAGGTCACAAAACTCCGGACTCCCCTGGGAGCAAACGCCAGATACGTTTCGAATAGGCGTTCAAATTTTAAAAACGGCTTGTCGTAGAAGACGACATAATCAATATCCGCAGGCTCTAATCCCGTGGATTGAAAGCAGTACTCCACAGCTTTGGCTGGGAAACCAGAATCATGCTTCTTGCGCGTGAAACGCTCCTCTTGAGCAGCCGCGACAATATCGCCGTCTAACATCAGGCCGGCGGCCGAATCGTGATAGAAAGCTGACAAGCCCAGGATCTTCATCGCGATTAAAACAGAGAGTAGATAAAAGGGGCGATCGCCGAACTCTCAGCCACGATCAGCAACCCAGTAATCAGGATCATCAGCCCAACAACGGGCGTAATCCACAGTTTTTTGCGAATCCGCAGAAAGGCCCAAAGCTCCTTGATGAACGCACTCATAATTCACCTCAAAATGGATTCTTTCACCCTCCGGCCGATCATCATGAATAACGCGCCGTCAACGCCACCGGAGAGCAGCATCCCAAGCTGGGTAACGAACCGAGCCATTTTGGTTCCCCTCCCTTGCGGCTCGAACAGTCTTTCATGTTCCGAAAATGGAGAGGGATCGATTTTTGGAATGCTGAATAAAAACTCAAAACCGTTGGATTCAAACCAGTTCATCACCTCATCATAAGAATGCTTGCTTTCTTGTGGATGTTTGTACTGGTCCATAAACCAGGCGCGCTTGCGCGTTTCGCTGTATTTTCGGTTGCGCATGTGCGCGTCCAGCATGTGCAGGCGATTTCCGGGTAGACGAAACAGCGCTCTTCGAAAATCCGTGGCTAAACGGCCAATTTTGTTGTACAAGCCGATGATAATGCAACCACCAGGTTTGACCAGACGGGAAATGCTTAGGAAGCCGCGCAGAGGGTCCCCTGTGTGATGCAAAATGCCGTTGGCTATGACGATATCAAATACGCCGGCGCGGAACGCGGGCTTGAAAAGGTTCATTTGCAGGAACGCGGCGTTCGCGATGCGAGCTTTATCGCGGAATGCCTTAGCCAGCTGTAGCGAATTCAGGCATATGTCCACCCCAAACACCTGGCGATCCCAATGCATGCCTAGAAAGTTTGAGAGTTGACCCGTCCCACAGCCAACCTCAAGAATGCGCGCAGCCTGAGGGATTTGTTCGTCCAATAGACGAGCAAAAATTCCACGCCTTGCTTTTTCAATCAGGCTTTGCCTCGAATCGAGATCATCGTAGTTTGGGAATGGATTCTCTTCATAAAAAGCCTTAACGATGTCGGTCACGTTTTGGGTCTGCTCTTCTTTCGCGAAAAGCAAGGGAATGCCGTTTTCGACGGGAAACGCAGTTCTGCAAGACGAATTAAGGCATTGAATGGCTTGGTCTCGCACAGCAACTTCCTCGCGACAGGCCGGGCACGCAAAGATCTCCGGCAGGCAGTTCATCGGCAATAGTCTCCAACCTCATGGGAGATCAGAGCTGCGAATTTCTTCGCCCCGAGTGCAACAAAGTGAGCATAGTCAGCAAAATCATCGTGATTGAAATTGCGATTTCCCGCGTCTATATATTTTGCCGAAACTGAGACTGCGGTGCTGCTTAGAATTGAATTGAATCGCTCGATCAACTGAGGGAAATCTCCTTTGGGAACCAATGGCGCCCATATATTCGGCCCTTTGGGCCAGTCCTTGTTGAAGATTTGCCCGATGAAAATGGTCTTGATGCCTCTCGAACTGTTCATCGCTGCAATAGTCTTGAGGTGCTCGATATAGATGGCTTCGAGCCGCTTGTCACTACCTGGAACCGGCGGTCTTCCAAGAACCTCCGGGACCTGCGGGACAGTATCAAAACGGTCGAGGCCCAGTTCACTTGCCAGAAGAAACAGCGGAGAGTACCTGCCAAATTCAAGCACAGGCCTGCGAACGGCCATTGTCAGCGCATGATAGTTTGCATATGCACTGTCGAGGTGATCAAGGTGAGAATTGATTACGTCGTTCCAACCTTCGTAATAAATGGCGCAGACGGGTCTCTTGGGAACGACATCCTGGTAAAAGGCGGTGTAGATCAGGTGCTCCTCTGTGCTATGACCGACAACGCCGAAATTCAAAACGGTGTACTTGTTATTGAGATCATTTTGCAATTGCTCTACCCAGGTTTCACCTTGAGTTATGCCAATGTCGTAGGTGGTCGATCCCCCGTAGACAAAAATGAAGTTCTTGTCCAGATCCGCCGCCGTTAGTTCCCGTCCCCGCAATCCGAGTGAATTATGAGTAAAATGCAACTCTAGGCCTTGCAGCGAGTCCACATTCATGCCTGCAGCTCTGGCCTCCGCCATCTCGTCTTCCATGCCTGCTAAATTTACGCGGTTCGTGTATTGCCAATTCGGCCGCGGAACGAGTTGCAGCAGTGGATGGTAAATGAATGCATACTCGAAAGGATCATGTTCCGTACGGACGTTATTAGGACGAAGATCGCTGCTGAATAATGCGAGGCTCAGTTCAATGATGCACCAGCAAAGGATCGCGCATGACAGTCTGGTGGCCTTGCTGACCAAGGCGGCAATCAGGAGAAGGCAGACGATATAGGTGAAAAAGTAGAATCGCTCCGTTCCAGCGTTCAGGCCCTTGACCAGGAACAAGGATGCGCACACCAGCAGGACCAGGGCAAGCGTGCCGGCATTTAGCAAAAATGGGATTGCCACCTTGAAGTTGCGGGTTTTTTTAAATCCGTAAAAGGTCCAGAGTTTTTGCGTAAAAGCACCCATAGAGTGCACCTCAGAATTGATCTTTGAACGAATCCGGTGTTAGACGCGGTGAAGTGCGATCAATCCAATATGACAGGACTGGACGACACTTCAGTCGAAGCACATCCCTGCCAAACAGCCGCGTTACGATCGAAAGAGGAGTCAGAATGCCGAAAAAGATAATACCGAGGACGACTGGACTGACGATCTTCCCCATCCCCTTGCCTAAGTAGAACCATGCCTTATTCAGGGGTGTGAGAACTCGGGGAATGATCAGTGCGAGCAGGCCAAAGACGATGCTGGCTATGAGGCAAGTGAGGTAGGTCGTAGAACTCCAATGCTTCATCATGCCGCGAATCGCTATGACAGCCAAAGCGGCCGCGATCACCAGCCCGAAGTGCCGTTCAGATGGAAGTTTTTGTGGAGTGGAGATCACTCAGGGCCTCACCAGGGATCTGAGAAAATATAAAGCTTTTGTCGCATCCCCTGTTTATTGTTGCGGATTTGTGCGCGAGACAGCATTCAGACGCCTACCAGTGTCCGAGGCATCATGAGTTCTCAACCACTCAACATGCTCGCGCAGCACGCGCACATAGGCATCGGTAAACGCTATTGCCGATTTTTTGCTTAGATGCGACCAATCAGGGCTGCTGAGATTTTGCATGGCCGGATAGTCCTCAAAATACACGCCAAAGGATGCGGTTTCGTGAACTAGCCGGTCCCAGACTTTCTGCCGGGGGTAGCGAGTTCGTTCGATCTCGAGGATGCTTCCACTGGAAGGAGGGCGAATCCAGATGACCTCGCCGCCACGAGCTCGGATTTGATCAATGTCAGACTTCGTGCTCGCAATCACTCGGGTTACATCGTCTGCTTCCAACGGAGGCCCTGGCCACAAATTCATCCACACCGCTCGCGCGTGTTCGCGCAAATAGCTGTCTCGCTCCAACCGCTCCCACGAATAACTTTGGCGATCGTCATAGGCTTCACCGACCTTCCAGACGCCCATATACGCCCCGCTCACGTCTTTGCGCTCCGGCCACTTGTGCTGCTCGATGAGCGTAAACAAAGTGTAATGGCTGTCCAGAAATGCAAGATGTCGCGATAAGGTCTTATAGATCTGGTGTCCGATTCGTTGCGATGGCGACTCGGTTTTCATGTAATTAAGCAATGGCAATGCGTTCCCGTCGTCGCCGAAATAGGAGAACTCCGCAGTGCCTATTACAAGAAGACCAGCAAAGTGCTTGTCGATGGCAAGATCATGCAATATGGGCCGCGCGCTGCTGCCGATGAGGCCGAGTTGGATGGGCCGCCGGCCGGTGAGCTCCTGCCACGTGGCAAGGTCGGTATCAAAGAGGATCCGCGAGTCGCCAATTATTACAACAGAGTCCTGCGGGACGGCGTCGACTTTGCGCCGCTCTACGGTCCAGTAACCGTTTTCATCATCGAGGTCGCCTGCTCGCAATCCTAAATGCCGCATCTCGATCTCCCACGCCACCATTAAGACAAAAGTTATCGAAACAATCGTGGCCAGAATTCGCCACCAGGGAACCATCGGGATCGGACGCTCCAAACCCCGTGCCGGAGGATTCGTGGTCTTAAGCAGGCTTGGCTCAAGTTCCCGGTCAAGAGTGGAAACCTCAGAACTGGAAATAGATAAAGGCATCTCCAGTTCCTTGTGTGATGATGATTGCAAAAACCATGCAGACCCATGCCGCGGCGAGAACTCGCGGCGAAGTTCGCGTGACGACATCCTCTAGCCTCTTATCGCGCATATACCAATGCGTGAAGAGCAGTCCTGCGATACAGACAATTACCTCGACCATACTCTCCGTTGGCAGAACTCCCACGGCATTGGCATGCCGGCCGGCCATTGCGCCCAGCATAGCTATCGCTCCCGATAAGGTCTTCGCCCGGAAAAAAACCCATGTGATGTTGATGAGACCGTAGGTTAGAAGGGCGAGGATCAGTTTCGGAGCCACGCCGCTTAAGAGTTTCCATCGGATATTGATCTGCTTGAGCCAGCGCTCGATGGCCAGGTAAATACCATGCAAACCACCCCAAACAACGAACGTCCAATTGGCGCCATGCCATAAGCCGCCCAAGAGCATCGTTGTCATCAGGTTGACGTAGGTGCGCGCCTCACCCTTTCGGTTACCCCCGAGAGGTATATAAAGGTAGTCGCGTAGCCACGTCGAGAGAGAAATATGCCACCGCCGCCAGAAATCAGAAAAGCCAATAGCGCCATAAGGCGAGCGGAAATTATTCGGAATGTTGAAGCCGAGGCATAGAGCGGCGCCAATGGCGATAGTCGAATATCCGGCAAAGTCGCAGAAGATTTGCCCCGAAAAAGCCAGTGTGCCAAGGTGCGCATCCAAAGGTCCTACCGGAGTGGGCCAGCCGAAAACGGCGTCGGCCACCGGAGCCAGGACGCCATCGGCGAGCACTACCTTCTCGAAAAGGCCAAGCGTCATGAGGGCCAATCCCCAACAAAGCTGGTTGAAGGTTGCGGTTCGTGGCCGCATGAACTGCGGCACGAGGTCAGCAGTGCGCAAAATGGGGCCGGCCACCAGTTGCGTAAAAAAGGCAACGAAGAGCGCGAAGTCGAATAATTTCGGAATCGGCTCGACTCTTCGCCAGTAAACGTCAAGCGTATAGGACAATGAATGAAACGTGTAAAACGAAATGCCCACTGGCAATACGATGTTCCATTCAGGTGCATGATAGTGCACTCCAAGTGCGCGCATGAGAGCCTGCCAATTTTGCAGGAAGAAATTGCCGTATTTGAAGAATCCCAGAAAACCCAGGTTCACCGCGAGCGAAACCATAAGCCATGCCTTGCGCCTTCCGGGCGCTTCCTGGCGGTGAATCTGCCGGGCGACGAGCCAATCGACGATTGTTGAAGCCCACAGCAGCAGGATGAAAGGGGGATTCCACGCTGCGTAGAACAGGTAGCTGGCGATAAGCAGGTTGAGCTTCTTGATAGACCACGGCAGCGGCAGATTGTGCAGCAAGAGCACAATGATGAAAAAGATGACGAATGTGAGAGAGTTGAAGACCATGCGAACTCAGCGAACTAACATGTAAACCACAATCGTGCCAACCGCGGCGAAGGCTAGAAAAGCAGAGCTAAAGAGAAGAATGCGCTCTTGCCGCCGCGAGCGCTCCAGTGCTTCACCATATGGGATCGTTGTATGCGCGATCATCGTATACAAAGGAATCCAGGCTTCCGGCCACAAGCGATGGATCTCCAAATCCAGACGCTTGCGCGCAAGAAACCATGGTGATTGGACTTTTTGCCGCAGCTCGACGAAGTTTGCTTTGGATAACTCGCATAATATGTCCGTATGGGCACGCCTCGCCAGTTCATATTTCTGAAAGGCTGCTCCCCTTTCCCCCTGCCATTGGTCGAGCATCTGCATCAGTACCGAGCAATCCTCGAAAGCCGAGTTCATTCCCTGGCCATAAAATGGATAGACAGCGTGGCACGCATCGCCGACTAGGACTGCCCAATCACCGAACGCCCAAGGCGCGGTGCGGGTTGTGACCAGACTTGCGGGACTGTGCAGCATCCACTGTTCCACTAGGTCGGGCAGCAATGGAATCAGATCCGGAAAATATTTTGCGAACAACGCCTCCACCTCTGCCGGGTTTCGCGCGGTAGCGAAACTATCCTCGCCCTCGAACGGCAGAAAAAGAGTCAAGGTATGCGAACCGTTCCGGTTGGGATGCGAGACAATCAAGCAGTGGCTGCGTGGCCACAAATGCAGGGCATCCAGTTCGACCTGCGAAGCGCCGTCGTGCCCGGCCCGCAGCGTAAGCTCCTTGTATCCCCATTCGAGAAATTCCTGGTGATATTCTGCGCGCTCGCCATGTTGGAGCTCGCGCCGCGTGGTGGAAAACGCTCCGTCTGCCGCGATGACCCACGCAGGACTTATCTTCAGGGCCTGGCCTGCCGCTTCGAATTCGAGTTCCCGGTGTACCTTGTCGACGCGCACTAGCTGGTGCTCAAAGTGCAACTTCACTGAAGAATATTGCTCGGCCTCCTCCAGAAGCATGCGATTGAGTTCATTGCGGTCAATCGAGTGCAGCACCTCATGGCTGCTTTTTCCGTACGGCTGGAAGCGCACTATCCCGTCCAATGCATGGATAACGCGGCCGCGCATCGTGACTGCTCGTTGCAGAACCTGATCCAATAGGCCGACCATTTGAAGCGCCTGCATACCACGCTTCGACAAACCTAAGTTGATGGATCTGCCAGCGTCCGTGATTTGCCGGCGAACGTCTGTACGGCGCTCGTAAACGTCAATCTCATATCCGCGTTGCGCCAGCGCTAAGGCAAGCAGTGAGCCAGCAGGCCCGCCGCCCACGATGGCTACACGCGCCCCGCCTACGATGCCCACGGTGTTTATGCTATGTTCCAGTGCCATTTGCGAGCGCGTCCGTAAGAGTGTCTGCAGTTCTAGACAGGGCTCGACGACAGGGCTAATTCAGCAGCGATGAGTCCGTCTACCGCCTCGTTGAACTTCACTTGGCTCAGGGCTCCGCCCATGCGAAAGAGGTATGAACGCAGAAATGAAGAGCGTAGTTTGGGCGGGTAGCTCTCGCGGATTAAGAACGGCAGATCGGATTCGACCATGTGGCGAATTGCCAGCATCGGGATCGGGCTTCGCAAGGGACGGAAATCGGGATTGCGTAAGCCCGGACTTTCATTAGCGGAATGAAACTCGCCCAACATTAAGCCCATTTCCACGAAGTACTTCTTTAAGTGTGCTTGCACCTTATCTACCAGGGCCGCTCCTTCGGCTCCATGAGCTGTGAGGGCCGAGAAAACCACCAGAAATGCCTTGTTCATCGCTTCGGGACCACTTTTCGGCTCTGTCTCTATAAATAACTTGCGATATTCGCTGATGATTTCGGAGATGCCTTCGAAAGTCGCCGTTGCCTCCGGTACTTCCGCCATCCAGATCGTATCCATTCCCAACGCAATAGGCACAAAAGGACACACCGAACCCGGGCGGCCTAGCTGCGGATGAGGACGTGCAAGAAACGCGCGGATCCACTCACTTACACATCTTAGCGGCGATGAAAGGTTGCAATTCCGCTCGACTTCCGAGATCCGCATCAATTGCGGTCGAGCCGGCTGTGGGTTGTGATCATGACCGTCGGCTTCGTCGCGGGAACGCTGGTACACTGCTTTCGCACTCTGAATACTCGTATTTCCTTTCTCATTCCTTCGCGTGAGCGTATCGTAAGTTTTCGATGTCACGCGTGATCCAGTTTCCACGCTCCGGGACTACGTCTCGATGATCAACCTCAATTGAGATCGAGTTTGCAATCATGTCCACTGAAACAACCAGGCGCGTACGGTTCTTGGCCTTTGCTAGAATTCCTACGATCCCAAACAGAGATCCTTGCTGAACGATGCGTACTCGCTGCCCGTAACTGAGGTATGGAAAAGGCCTGGGATCCACACCGTTGCTAACCATCGTTTGTAGAGTTGTGATGTCTTCATCCGCTACTGGGCAGGGCCTGCCCCCAGAACTCACAATTCGAGTGACCCCGGGAGTCGCAAGAATGGCAGCCACTCTGGAGCGTCTACTTCGACAAAATATGTATCCTGGAAATAAGGGCAAGATCAAAACCTGGATTCTATCTGACCATCTGCGCTTGGATTTGTACGTTGGAAAGAACTGTTGGAAGCCTTTATATTCGAGGATAGTAGCCACTTTTTTTTCGTGTTGTGGCGCAACCTGGAGAGCGAGCCATGGTTCCACTTCGAAGGCAGACAAGCGACCCTTCTTTCTGGCAATTGGTCCGTTTAATACACTCAGGAGGGGATAGAAATTCAGACAGGCTTTCGCCATCGTGAGTCACACACCCGGTTTCCACAAAACTCCCGGAAGGACTCTTGGAGTGCTGATAAGACTTGCGTTGAAGATTAGGATCGTTTGGGCCTTACAGCAATCAGTACGCCTTAACTTGCCGTGTTGAGTAGACGGCAGAGCATTAACAACGTTGATTGCACGGCGCACCCAACCTTAGATTCTTCATACTTTCTGAAAACGAACAAACAAACACAGGAAAAATAGACCACCTCACAATCCTTAGTCAATAGACCAATATTAGAATGTGAAGAAATTTGCGATCCAATGTCGCACCATGACCTGCTGCCTCGCAACTACTAAGGTCCCGATAAACCGGTTTTGTCCGTTCTCCGGGCTCGTGGCAGGTAACGTCTTAATCCGTGTCTGGCGATCAGGCGATAAACCGTGGATCGCGCAACTGTCTTCCCAACCGACAACTCGTAGGCTTTTTGGATTTCTGCAACATGCAAGACATAACCACGTTGTGCTCGGCGCAGAAACTTATCCAGAATCTGTTTTTCACGGGCAACGGATATGTTTTCTCTCTTTCGACCGCCCTTCTGTTTTCTGAAAAAGGCTTCAATGCCTTCCTTGGCGAATCGAGATTGAATTTTGCGGACCGCGGTCGGGGTCTGTCCCAAGGCAACTGCAATTTGTGTGGATGTCAACGATAAGGCAACCTTCAACCAAACGCATAGCACTTTCTTGAACTCATCTTTGGTTTTTGACTGTTCCAGCGCTTTTTGAATATCCAAGATATCGCTCGTAATGAACATGGGGCTTTTCGCTCAGGTAGATACGACTCGGGCTGAGGCCAGGCTTCACCTCGGTCATTTCCCGTTGACTCACTAGTATGCTGTCTTAATTCAAGTACGGCAGACAACCGTACCGAAGTGGATACTTTCAAACTCTCCAATAATTCCAACGTCGATGACAAAGTCCGGGGATATTGTGGATTTATATTTGAACACCGGATCACTTTGGTTTATATGTCGATGAGAAGAGCCTACGGATCGGGAATCCCATAATGGAATGACATGCCCAAGTGTTCCTTTTTGATCGCTACTTATCGCCTCCCGACCATTGATGGACTGGTTCTGGAACTACATTCATGGGCTGCTGACGTTCCGGAACATGCTGACAGTGTTGCAGTCGGGTGATTACGCCCCGGCTGCGCTGGCGATGCTTCAATCTATAAGAAAAATAAAAATGTGTTTCCAGGTAGCTTGCGAATTCCAGCGGACGAATTCTTGCTGAGAGCCTAATGTCAGATGTTGCTCATAAGGCCGGTTGATCTTCCGCCTGTCTCTATCGAAAACTCCATCCGGGCAGGGGTTTGGCTGCGAGACGGGCAAAAATTGGAAAACAACATTGCTCCGAGTGCGCGATTCGCATGACACAATGAAATTGTGGGAACGCGGGGGGATGCTCTAAGGCGAATGACTCCCTGGAACGGATCCCAGAGGCGTTTCGATAAAGGTTTGTTAGGCAGCATGCCGCTCAATAGCGATGATGCAAGCCACCGACCTGCGGTATCTTAATCACTCTTCCCAATGACGGCGGCTGGACAGTGCGCGGAATGGGAGCATTTCAAGCGAAAACCCATGGAGCCTGAGCAGTGACCTTCTTGCCCCTATGCGTAAGGCCCTAACGAATAAGACGCACAGGATTCTTGAGGCCGTGGCGATCTACACGAAGCATGAAAAAAGACTCATCACAGAATCGATAACCATTGATAGCGACTGCTATGTCGGAAGAAAAGCCATTAAAATTCGGGCACTCGTCGAGGGCCAAACGAGCCACCAGAGCTTTTACATCAGCGACCTTCTCGCAGACAACGGCAAACAGGAAATACAAGACGCCATCAACGCAAATACGAAGCAATAACGACAAACGCGAAGCGCCGCTCGACACATTCCTTCATCCGGGCGTAAACAAAACCGAAGTATATGAAGCTCTCCATGGCCTTAACGCTGGAATTCAGCAGTTTATTAACTCGTTAGATTTCTTGGACACCTCCGGTCTCGGTCTCCCGTTTTTGAACGGATATCGAATATTGGCGAATGAAATTCGGAGTGCGGTCAATTTCAGCGCCACCGAGGCGATGACAGCAATCGAACTTCGCGATTATAACGACCTTGTAAAACAAAGAATGACATTCAGCTTTCCCACAATGAAAAACCTGAAGCCAAAATCGAGGAGTGTCAAATAGAGAACAAATAATTTTCCTCAACCTACACCCATTGAAGCGGGATCGTCATGAATTTGGAAGAGCGTTGTGGGACAACATCGAATTCGGCAAATAGCGCAAGCCCCTCGGCGAGAGGCCGCAACAAATTCACAACCAGTTCGTAACGGCCCAAGTCTTCAACGACATCGGAATCGCTAGCTGGAGTTGACTTTTCTTCCTGAACGCTGATTACTAGAGCCGTGCGCCGAGCACGAAGATACAGGAGTGAGAGAGTCGAGCCGACGGCAGACTGAAAGCACCAGTGATGCACCAGTTCATGGAGAAACGAAGGAAGACAGGCTTGAGGAAACTTCCCGTACTGAAGAAAGTTACCGAACTGGCAAGTAAGATCTACGCCCGAAAGAAGCGAAAGATTTGTGACCAGATCAATCCAAGAGCGGTCGTACTTCGAACAGTGAACACTCTCCAGTCAAAACCTCACTTCTCACTTCTCTCTATCTGCCTTTAGTAGTGACGAAACATCTATGTGAGTAATCGATCCAAGTTGTTTAAGCACTTCAGCTTTTGGCGCATGACTACTGAGTCCCTAGCGGAGCGACAACACTGCGATCTTCAACGTAAACGCCGCATTCCACGTTGTCGGACAGGCCGCCTCGCGACAGATTTCCAGAACCAACAATTTGCAAAGTCCGCTCAGTCATCCTCTGACGTCGGAATCAGGACTTTGGGGTAAAAAAAAAGATCCTTAAAGTGCAACTTTGGCGTCAATGCGATCCGGCAATCTCAATCCACGTTTCCGACTGCTGATCATGTAACAATCATGTAACGATAAGTTTTTCCTCCGGAGTTTTAGAGGTCTTACAGCACCACCTGCGCCCTCTAAGTCTTGTAAAGCCGCGAAGGACGGATACTTTCACGGCGGTAACACGGGTTCAAATCCTGTCGGGGACGCCAAGATTCCAAAAAAGTTACACGACAACCTTGCTTTCGGTCATGGTCCAGTTAGGCCGATTGCCTTTTCTGTCGTTCTTCCCTTGCCCATGACCATCTTCACCAGCTTGCTCTGGGCTTCGCGCTTCTTATAGCCTGCTGATACACATCCGTCGTGACTTTCAGGCTGGCGTGACGCTGCAATCCTTGAACCACCTTGGCGTTTTCGCCGTTGGCGTTCAGAAGCGTTCCAAACGTGTACCGGAATGCGTGATACGTTACATGCTTCGTTATTGCAGCCCGCTTCAATGCAGGACAACCGTAATATCGCCACAGCGTTCCCGGCCAATATGGCTGAATGCTTCTCATATCAATATGGGGCTGAGTGCTTCTCATATGAGGAGAGGCGCAAACACCCCAATTCTCAGGCTTGTGTATGGCAAACCTGCTTCCATCGAACAGCGATCCTGCCAATTGCGCCCCACGGAACCTCTTGCGAGAAACCTCCGTCTTTGGCTGGTGTTGCACGTCAGAAGATCACCGGTCGCAATGGTCGAAGGTCTGGAGTCACCTTTATAAAATGAATTTCTTCAGCTCTTTAAACAGTACTGCTGAATCAATTGGTTTTGCGATATAGCTGTTAAACCCGGCGTTAAGCACTCGCTCGCGATCTTCCTTCATGGCATAAGCGGTAACCGCAAAAACGGGCACCCGATGAAAAGTGGGATGCTCTCTTATGCGCCGGATTACAGCAAACCCGTCCAGAACTGGCATGTTGATGTCGAGCAGGACCAAATCAGGTTTAACTTCGTCTATTTTGGCCAGCGCTTCTTTTCCGTCACGCGCTTCGGCAACACGATAGTCTCTGGCCTCCAGCATTTCCCGCAGAAGCTCACGATTCACGAGGTTATCTTCAGCTATCAGAATTGTGCTCATCATCTCCTCGCAAGATGCTCCGGGTTGCGTTCGCCTATGACTTTTTCAAGAGTGGCCATCAATCCTTCTTTCCATGCACCATCCTTTTGTAAAAGTGCCTGGGTCTGACGCTTGAGAAGGTCAGCATCTTCTTCTGTCAAACTTTTTGCGGTTAAGATGATGACGGGGATATCCTTTAGCCCGGCATCGTGCTTCATATGCTTAAGCATTTCAAAGCCATCCATCTCCGGCATCACCAAATCCAGCAATATTCCGTTGACGCGTGTATGAGCCAAAGTGTCCAGCGCTGCCTTGCCGCTTAGAGCGGTCTGCGTTTTATATCCAGCGGAGTGAAGTGTTGTTTCCAGCAGATCAAGTGTTAATGGATCGTCATCTACAACGAGGATGAGGCTCTCTGCGATCGTGAGTGGCTGCGTATACTTGCGAATCGTGCGCAAGAGCAGCCCCTTGTCAACGGGCTTGATAAGATGGTCCGCGGCCCCCAGAGCAAATCCCATTTTCTGTTGATCAAGTATTGATACCACTATGATTGGAATATTTGCCGTCTCGGGCGCACTCTTGAGGCTTAATAGGGCTTCAAAGCCGTTTGAGTTAGGCATCAGAATGTCTAACGTGATCGCGTCCGGTTGCAACTCGCGCGCCTTGGCAACAGCTTCCGTCGCCGAACAGGCAATTTCAACTCTGAAGCCTTCTGGCTCCAGATAACTCGCCAGAATCTCTCGTGCCGGCACCTCATCGTCCACAACTAGGATTAAGGGCGCCTTGCCTGAGCCGTTACATTCTGACGACTGCATGCATGCACTCAGGTCAGCGGTCGTATGGGATTGACCCGATCCTGCGGGAAGGGTGAAGCTGAAACGAGTTCCGTTGCCAAATTCGCTTTCCACCCAGATATTGCCGCCCTGCTGTTCTACGAGTCTTTTGGTAATAGCCAGACCCAGGCCGGTTCCTTCGTGCGCTCCATCGCCATCGATCTGCCGGAACTCTTCAAAGATGACTTCTTGGTCCTCAGCGCGAATGCCGATTCCGGTGTCTGCCACGGAAATGCAAATCAGTCCATCCTGTTGAGCGCAATTAACGACCACGTCACCACTGTCCGGCGTGAACTTGACTGCGTTACTTAAGAGGTTGTACAGGATTTGCTTGAACCTGACTCGGTCCGCATAAATGGAATACGAAGCAGCCAGGTCGTGATGTACCTGGATATTTTTCGCCATTGCCAGAGGCCGGATGGTGGACAAGACTTCCGGTAATGCATCTTTCACCTGAAAATCTTCGCAGCGAATCTCGAGTTGTCCCGCTTCGATCTTGGATAAATCGAGTATGTCATTGATGAGCTGTAACAGATGATGGGCGCCCTCTTTAATATGAGTGACAAAACGCTTTTGCTTATCATTCATTTCCCCGGCTGTTCCATCAGCCAAAAGTCCGGAAAAGCCCACAATAGCGTTTAGCGGCGTTCGCAATTCATGGCTCATGCTCGCCAGGAACTTGCTTTTGAGTTTCGTGGCCTGCTCAACCTCGCGATTGCGAAGTTCCAATTGCCGGTTGGCCGCCGCCAGACTGTCAATGAATTTCGTTCTTTCTCCTTCAGCGCGCTTCTTCTGGCTAATGTCCACTGCCACAACTACTTCAGCCGGCCGCCCTGCAAAATTCAGCGCGTAGGAGGTGATTTCAACGTCGATGATTGAACCGTCCTTAAGTAGATGTTTCCAATCGCTTACTTTTTCATTTCCCTCTCTAACCCGCGCCACGCTCTCCAGCAGAGCGGGAATATCCTCAATCGGGCGAATGTCCTTTACGGTCATTGCAAGAAATTCGGCGGTCGAATAACCATATTTGCGGACTGCTGCGCTGTTCACGGCAAGAAAGCGTAGCGTCTCGCGGTCATAAACCCAGGTGGGATGAGGGTTGTTGTCGAACAACTTGCGGTGCCGCTCTTCGCTCTCATGCAGCCGTTCTTCTGCGGCCTTACGCTCGGTAACGTCCCGTGTAATCTTGGAAAATCCTCGAAGTGTGCCGCTTTCATCTTTCAAAGGAGTGATCACTACATTGGCCCAAAAGCGCGACCCATCTTTGCGTACCCGCCAACCTTCTTCTTCGTAACGTCCTGCCTCAACCGCCGTCTGGAGCTCGCGGTCGGGAAAGCCGCTGGCCAGTTCTTCCGGGGGATAAAAACATGAGAAATGTCGTCCCACAATTTCATCTTGCTTGTATCCCTTGATGCGCTCCGCCCCCTGGTTCCAACTGGCAACGTGCCCCGTTGGAGTCAGCCTGAAAATGGCGTAATCCGTGATTCCGTCCACCAGGATGCGAAACCGTTCCTCGCTCTCCCGCAGCGCTGCTTCTGTGCGCCTGCGCTCCGTGATGTCTTTGCGGATGATGTAGTAAATCAGCGCAAGCATCAGGATCTCGAACGCGACGACTGAAATAAATCCGATTGCAGTCAAACGAGTGCTGGTTTGAAGCATTCTTTCCCTAACGCTTAACAGTTGTTCCTCTTCACTGCGCATTGTCGCAATTGTTTCCCGGATGGCGGCCGTTTCAGGTCTGCCCCGGCCACCCAATACATCCTGTTGCGCCGCTAGGAGCCCTTTCTCGTGCCTGGAGTTGACTGTTTGGTCCAGAGCCGTGAACAAGGTCATTAATTGAGACCTCAGGACGACAGCACGCGCATTTTGCGGCGCATTGTCTGCAGTCAAGGTTTTCAGGTGGTCGACGTGATCCAGGACAGAGGAGAAGGACTCCCGATATGGGCTAAGATATGAATTCTGGCCAGTTAACAGATACTCGTGTACCGCATTTTGCCAATCGTCAAGCGCTGATTGGGCCGCATTCAATTCTCCGATTACCTCGCGCGTATGGGTTACCCACCGGCTGTTCTCAAGCGATGTTTTGGAATTGTGATAAGCCATCATCGAAACCAGCACCAGAAGCAGGCCAATCAGACCAAGCCCTAATGCGGTTTTACGCTCGATTGACAAGTTCATAGATTCACTCCAGCCGATGTAAAGCAGTGGGGGCCGTATTCAGGAAGCACTTATTAGACAAGGCTGTAAGGGTAGTCGTTCCGATTCAGCGGCTAATTTTCCGAATTCAGAAAAGACGTTGCTGTCCCACCATCCTCGGCGCACTTCTTGCGCCATGATCTCCAGGGCTTCCCCGGCTGAAAGCGCCCTCTTGTAAGGCCTGGCGGTGGTTAACGCATCGTAAACATCAACAATTTGAAGTATGCGCGCTGTAATAGGGATTTCTTCGCCTTTTAGGCCATCAGGATATCCAGTCCCGTCCAATTTTTCGTGATGGTGGCGAATGATGGGAAGAACCAGACGGAACGATTTGAGCGGGGCGCAAATGCGTTCGCCAACTTCGGGATGCTGCCGCATGATTATCCATTCTTCCTCGGTCAATCGACCAGGTTTCAGGAGTATGGCGTCGGGCACT
Source organism: Candidatus Angelobacter sp. (assembly GCA_036495645.1). Lineage (GTDB taxonomy): Bacteria > Acidobacteriota > Terriglobia > Terriglobales > Acidobacteriaceae > Angelobacter. The sequence continues at coordinate 7,275 of DASXMN010000018.1, read as the reverse complement.
GCAACTTTTCCGATGTCGTGGACGATTCCGGCACGATGTAAAGCAGTTAACTGGTCAGGCGGAAGCTGGAAGCGCTCGCCCAAACGGAATGCGTAATCTGACAGGCGCGCGCAATGGTCCTGGGTGTAAGGGTCCTTGCCTTCGATGCTGCGGGCGAGCGCGAACAGCACAGATTCGGCACGCTCCAATTCGTCGGTGTGTGCCTTCAATTTCAATAATGACCGGACACGGGCAAGCAATTCACTGCGATCCACCGGCTTGGTGAGAAAATCATCAGCTCCGGCAGTAATGCCTCTTACGCGATCTTCTGTATTGGAAAGAGCCGTCACCAGAATGACGGGCGTAAGACAAGTATCCTTATTGGATTTGATCTTTTCGCAGACTTCAAATCCGTGCGGATGCGGCATCATTACGTCGAGCAATACGAGATCAGGCCGGGCAGTCTCAAACATCCGAAGAGCTGATGCTCCATCAGAGGCGGTAGAAACGGTGAAACCCGCGGCAGTCAACATCTCCTTGAACAACACACGATTCGGCCCATGATCATCTGCGACAAGGATCGTTCCGCTTATCTTTTCAGCTTGCAAGATCATATTACTGTATTAGTGTCGCACTACGTGCCAATCGCTACTATGTTACTGTGGTTACCGAGGTTCATTAAATACCAACATCAGGCAATTCGTCCCAACTACTGGTTGAAGTATTAAGAAACACTTATATTCCGCTTCTCTTGCTCGAATATGTCGCAAATGGAATGAAAAATGTCTTTCATAGCTTCGCATTACTTGCTTGGCCTGGCATCAATATGGCGCAATTATCCTGTTTTCGGAACAAACTGAGATGAAACTTGTAGGTGACGAAATCTCCCCTTAAACTTGTGGCTCTTTTTGTCTAACATTTTCTTCATTCGATGGCGCGGCACCGGCATGAAGGCAATCATTAGAACAGACTTAGCTAATGCCGACAAAGGGCTGTCGACCGGAACTTTGCCAAAGTGATGCAGAAACCCATAAATACTCTCATTACCCTTCTTGCAATTGATGACGAACCACACGTTCTCGAATTGATTTCAGAAGCCCTTCAACAAGAAGGCCTGGAAATCATTACTGCCAATGAACCTGAAGCCGGCCTGAAGCTGTTTTTCGAGCGGCGGCCTAAAGTGGTTATTACTGACTTCATGATGCCGAAACTCAACGGCATGGAGGTCCTGCAAAAGATCGTGGCGATTGACCCGGGAGCCGAGGTCATTCTGATGACCGCGAATTACTCGACCGATCTGGCGGTTGAAGCGATTCAGAATGGCGCGTGCGACTTTGTGACAAAGCCGCTCGACCTGGAGAGATTGCGAAGCCGCGTCAAGCAGTTGCTGGCGGAAGCCGAAGTCCGTCGTCGGGCGTTGCAACTGGATCATGAGCTTTTGGCCAACTATGAAGTGGAAGGGATGATCGGGCGAAGTCCTCTGGTGCTGGAAATGACTGCCAAACTTCGCCGGGTAGCGCCACATTTTCGAAGCGTGTTGCTCACCGGACAGACAGGTACGGGTAAGGAGCTTGCCGCCAGAGCGCTGCATCGTTTCAGCCCCGGAGCTTCCAAACAATTTGCGGTATGCAATTGTTCCGCAATTGTGGATACGCTGTTTGAAAGCGAGCTGTTTGGTTATGTTCGCGGGGCGTTCACTGGCGCGACTCAGGATAAGATTGGCCTTTTTGAGTTCGCCAATGGCGGAACGGTATTTCTGGATGAAATAGGAGAGCTTCCTTTAGGCGCTCAGGCCAAATTGTTGCGCGTACTCCAGAACCAGGAGGTGCAGCGAGTAGGATCGCCTGTAGCGAGAAAAATTGAAGTCCGAGTAGTGGCCGCGACAAACCGAGATTTAAGGGGGATGGTGGCAGAAAAGCGCTTCCGGGATGATCTTTATTATAGGCTGGCGATGGTAGAAATTACATTGCCGCGTTTGGCCGATAGAAAGGAAGATCTACCTCTTCTTCAGCGCCACTTCGTGGAACGATTCGCTGCACAGTACAAGAAGGATATTTCAGGAATTACTCGCCGAGCTCAGGCTTTACTTGCCCGACACCACTGGCCGGGAAATGTGCGGGAACTGGAAAATGTGATCGGCAGCGCGTGCATACTTACCCAGGGCCCAGCTATCGATATCAACGACCTTCCCGAGCACATTCGTATTGGAACCACGTCTGACCCTGCTGATGATGACCTGGTCAGCTTGGAAGCGGTTGAACATCGGCATGTTTTGCGCGTGCTGGCGGCGATGGATGGCAACAAGAACCGTGCAGCGGAGGTTCTTGGAATCAGCCGTGCAACTCTGTATAATATTCTGGCAAAAATCGCACCGAAACAAAAGGCTTCAACTGTGGCGTCGAGCCAAGCGTGATTAAAATCTCAGTTCCGACCAGATCGAGGCGGTTGTACAAACCGCGGGAGCAAGCCTTCAGGACTTGGTGAAAGTGAATCGAGCCACTCACCAAAATAAGGTTGCGCTTCGGGGCTGAGTCTAACCAATTTAATGCCGGCGCGGCCAGAGGCGTGCGCCCAAATAACGGTCCCGGTCGCTTCCACGATCGTCTCACGGCCGGGAATTGAAAAGCGCAATTGGAGATTCGCTTCTTGAGGCAGCATCTCTCCGGTTTGCACGCACATTCCACTGTAGCTAATGTTCATGATCGTAGCAGTCTTAAGGGCCCGCCGTTCTCCGCGATGAATAAGGCAGGAAGAAATTGAATCAATGCATACCGGGTGGCGGGAGCTAAGCCGCCTACCTAATGCAATAGCGCCGTACGCGGCGTTCAGGGTCTTTCTGAACAGGTCGCTGGTGAACGGCTTCTGAACAACAAAGTGGATGCGCTTGCCAAGTGGTTGACCCGCTCCGTCAGGCCCTACTAACCCCAGTACAACATGGGGCGTGCCAAACAGTGTGGCGGTTCCCGCCGCATTCAACTCGTGGGAGCCGTCCTGGTCATAGATAGCAAGATCGAATCTTTTTGTGCGGCATAGTTCGCGTGCCGTTAGGGCATCATCAGTTTTGCTGACTGCGAAACCGTGGGATTCGAGCACACTGGCGCTGGTTGTCGAGGCGTGAGCATCGGTCGAAAGGACCAGTGCTGAGAGGGGCGAAGGTGACTGAATCATTCGGAAATCCTGTTATGAGTGCCCGTACCAACAGCGGACGCTGCCCGTGCCGATCTGGGTTGCGCGTCATTTTTAGCGGCCACTTGGCCGGCGGACTGCCGCTGGATGCCGGACTGGAAGGAAAATGTGCTTAGCGAATCAGGAGCATTGGCCACAATAAGAGTCCATCTTCCATCTGTGCCCTGCACCCAGGCAGCGGAGGTCTGTACAACCGCCGAAACCGACAACGTGCCCTTTGACTGGCCCCAGGCTGAAGCAGCCCCGCTGAGGAGTATCAATAAAAGCCAGAATGTACGAGCAGTTGTTCGTTGCATGCATTCGTATATTGCATGCATCGCGCCAACCTCAGTTCCGCGCCAGTTCTGGCCCAACTCCCTTGCCAACAATAAGGTAGAAGCTTGGATCAGAGACCCAATAAATTCGAACGGCTTTCATGATGCCTAATTCGTGAACAATGTCCAGAATTTGAGCATCTCTCGGAACTGATATCTGGTAAGAAGACGTTTGGTAAGAAAATGATTGCACAAGGTGTGCGAAGTCACTATCGCCATAGTTTGGTTTTTAAAATCTGGCCTTCACGGGCATTGGCAGTTCACCATTACTCTTGGCCCACCCGTTTGATTCCTGGAACATGTACAAATCTTAAACAGTCGGGCATTCCTCAGGCGGAAAATCTATTCGATCTAAGTTACTGAACCAGCATGGGTTAGCTCTAGTCATTGCTGGCCGAATTACATGGTTATTCCCTTGCACCATCAAGCTGGCGAGAGCAATTCACTGGGGATGAGGAATCAAATGGCTAAATTAACGCGTATTGTCACCACTGCTGTTGTATTCGCATCATTAGGCACACTACCCTCAGCTTTTGCCGCGAGCCGGACAAATACCGGCACGACCCAGGCGAATCTGCACATCCAAGTCAATGTGGTCCAGGTGGTCATGACTGATGGGAATCCAAAAGCCACACCAGGAACAGCGGTTAGCTACTCCATCCCTACGATCCAGCCGCACATGAGCGTCTCGAAGGAAATTCATAACATGCAAGTCACTGGGGAAAAAACTCTCAAGACGGTGGAGATTACGACCGTTGTTGCTGAATAACTGCACGGCGTCAATCTTGCCGTGCCATGGCTCGCCGGCAATTTGATCTGCAGTGATTTCAACAGTTCCCACGTTTAACGGTCGAAGCTCTTCGATCAGAGTTGCGGAAAACATCGAGGCCCCACCTGAATTTTAATAGAACCGTTTGCCTCTCTGGCACATCCAAAAGGCTCGAGAGGTAACCTTTGTCTCGCGAACGGGAAGCATACCAGCACAGTTTGAGTCAAAGGGACGACAGCGAAGGTCCATGAGCACATTGTCGGTACTGCAGCCAGAGACGTATACGCACCGTTATGAGGCGCTTCTCCGCATGGCAAAAGCCATGGCTGTTTGCTGTAATTGTGATGCCGCAGAAGAAGTGCTCACGAAAGAATTACACCAGATTGTGCATTTCGACTACCTGCACCTGGTTGCCTTTGAGAATGCTACGCCGACCGTATCGTGGGAATTGCTTCATGTCAATGGCAGGACTCTCGACGTGTCTGACCGGGAAGGGTTTCTCCGGGAATCGCCCGCGGACTGGGTCCATGAATCGCAGCAGTCCTTCGTGGCTTCCGATTGGCAGCGCGAACAACGGTTCCCGAAGCACAGGGAATTTCTCAACCAACTCGGTATCGTTTCAACTTGTTCACTTCCGCTCGCCCGAGGAGCGCGCCGGTTGGGAGTGCTCAGCCTGGGCAGTATGCGTGGGGGAGCTTATACAGAAGAGGAAACACGTTTTCTCCAATTGGTCGCGGACCAGATTGCGTTAGTGCTTGACGCCGCCGTCAACTTTTATTCGTCGGAGCGTTTGCAGGACCGGCTGAAACTCATTCTTGACCTGACAAACCAGGTCGTCTCAAATCTTGAACTGAGCGAACTTCTGCAAGCCATCTCCGCCAGTGTTCGGCGGGTCATGGCTTGTGACGCTGCGGCAGTGATGTTGCCTGACGCAGATGGCAAACACTTGCGAGTACATGCGCTGGACTTTCCAGACAGCAAGGGGGTGTTTACTGGGGCTTCTCTGGTGCCAATAGAGGGCACAATGCCGGGCGATGCGTTCCGCAGCGGCAAGCCCATGATCGTAAACTGGCTGGATCCTGAGAGTCTCAGCATTGAGATGTACAACAAAGCCAAGGGAGAGGGGTTGAACTCTTTCTGTGACTTGCCCCTCGTCAGTCGAAAGCGAATGCTGGGGGTTTTGGTAGTTGCGCGGCGGGAGGAGAACACTTTTGATGAAGACCAGGTCAATTTCCTGACTCAGGTTGCAAACCAGGTGGCAATCGCAATTGAGAATGCGATTGCTTATGGGGAGATTGCCGAACTTAAAAACAAGCTGGCTCAGGAGAAGCTGTATTTAGAAGAAGAAATTCGCGGAGAAATGGATTTTGAAGGAATTGTGGGACAGAGTTCAGGCTTGCGTCACGTTTTGAGTCTGGCGGAAACAGTCGCACCAAGCGATTCAACCGTATTGCTTCTGGGTGAAACAGGAACAGGCAAAGAGTTGATCGCGCGTGCTATTCACGACCGCAGCCGCCGCAAAGACCGGACTTTGGTGAAGCTTAATTGCGCGGCCATCCCCACGGGGCTGCTTGAGAGCGAATTGTTTGGGCATGAGCGCGGCGCGTTCACCGGAGCCATTTCACAAAAGATCGGTCGGCTTGAGCTTGCGGACAAGGGCACGCTTTTTCTGGACGAGGTTGGGGACATCCCCGGTGATATACAACCGAAACTGCTGCGCGCCCTGCAGGAGCGGGAATTTGAGCGCCTCGGCAGCACACGGACCCAGAAAGTGGACGTGCGCCTGGTAGCTGCCACAAACCGGAATCTTGAGAAGATGATTGAGAGCCGCGAGTTCAGAAGCGATCTTTATTACCGGCTGAATGTTTTTCCCATCCGCATCCCTCCGTTGCGCGAGCGGCCCGAAGATGTCCCGCTACTGGTGCGCTACTTTACCCAGAAGTATGCCCGCCGCATGGAGAAACAGGTTGAATCGATTCCGTCCGGCGCCATGAAAAAACTGTCCGGTTGGCACTGGCCGGGCAATATTCGCGAGTTGGAAAACTTTATTGAGCGTTCCGTGATTCTTACCCACGGCCCAGTGCTGCAGGTACCCATTGGGGAACTTACGAGCAACGCAAATATCCCCGCCGCTTCCGGGTCGAGCGACATAGGCGAGCGCGAAAAAATTGTCCGTATCCTGAAGGAAACCAAAGGCCGTGTCGCAGGTGCGGATGGCGCAGCCGCGCGCATGGGAATTAAGCGTACCACCCTGATCTCTCGCATGAAGAAGCTCGGCATCCAGCCCCGGGCTGTTTTCTAAACCCTCCCATTCGGTTGCAATTTTTCTGCGGCTCTTCCGTCTTCATCTTTGTCCGTGAAGCCGGCAATCGCAGAACTGTCTCCTTGAGAAAAACTCTTTCGTTCTGTCAATCTGCTCATGCTTCAAAGAGGGATAGAAAACTGACCACAGCCTGTCACCGCTGCCGATATTGCCGAACAAAGCTTCGACATTTTCGACACCTCGACAGACGCGTCACTCTCTTTCCCATGAGCTTTCAACAACCTAGGCGGTTTAATCAGCGATGTGCTTTGGCATGCGCCGTGCACTAGTCAGTGGGCGAGAACGATATGTTCAGAATTTCAACCATTGACACTCAGCGCGAACGACGATTGGTCATCGAAGGGACCTTGGTGCCGCCATGGGTGGAAGAGTTGCGGAAAACGTGGAGCAATGCAACCAATGCTCTTGAGGGCCGCAGCCTGGTCATTGATCTAAGCAACGCGACCGTGATCAGCCGCGAGGGCGAGAGTGCGATCTTCGATCTGATGAAGGATGGCGCGAAGTTTTCCTGCTCCGGAGTTCTCACCAAACATGTGCTGAAGGAGCTTGCGCGCAGGTGCCACACCACGCTCAACGAAGTGATAAACCGAAATTGCTCAAAAAAATCAAGCCATTAATAACGGAGGCAGCCGTGGCAAGCACACAAACCATTTTGAATGATCGGACCACAACGTATGCAACTGCCGGGGACTTCTGCCGGATTT
>DASXMN010000017.1:0-64025 GCA_036495645.1 Candidatus Angelobacter sp. | reverse complement strand
GCGCCAAGAGGATCAGAGTCGATGCTTGTTGTCTTGGTTCTGCCCAGACCGTCATAGATGACAGAGCTTAGAATGCTGGGGTTTGGGGTAGCCAATTCAGTTTTGGTAATCGTGATCGGCAGAGTGTCCGAGTGGTAGTTAAAGCTCGTTTGCCCGCCATCTGCGGAATTCTCGGTCAGGAGACGGTTTATTCCATCGTAAGTAAAGGTTGTTCCGGCGCGGCCCGCTACAACGTCATTCTCGTCCCGCTTGCTCTGCACCAGGCCCGGACACGAGAAATAACTTGCCTGCGTGCGCTGGTTCAGATGATTGGTGATCTGGGTGATGAAAGCGTAGGTATTCACGCCCGACCCAATGCAGGATGTCCCACTCCAACTGTCAGAATAACTGTAATGCGTGACATGCAAGCCAGGATCAGTGCTGGAAAGCACATTTCCGAGATCATCGTAGGTGTAAGAGGTTGTCAGCCATGTATTGTCAGTGTTTTTCCAGTGGCTTACGGAAGTGAGATTGCCGCGAACCTGATTGCCGGTGCTGAAGGCGCAATAGTCATGGTTCGGAGCACCTGACGGGGCTTGGCAGCTGCCTAAATTCGTATTCGTAAGACCTGCGCCGTCGTATGCATTTTGCGTTTGGGCCACGGGGTTGCCGCTGCCGTCGTAAACCGTGGTGTTCAACACCTTGTCAACGATGTTGGCCGTGGCATAATTGCTGTTTGCATTGTGCTGGTATGTGTATGTTGTGCGACGAATGAGCGCGCCGGGAGCATTTTGCCCGTAATCGTATTCCCGCTTCTCGGTCACATTTGACCGGCTGTAGGAGATCACGCCGTTGGTATCAGGAAGAGGGTCATAGCCCATCTCAACCTTGCTGACCAGCCCATTGTCCAGTGTTGTTGTCACTCGAATTGGGCGGTTCAAGGTCCGGACGGTCTGGCTAACGTCGTCGCCATCGCCCACATTGACTGTGATGGTCTCATAATCCGTGGTTACGGTCTTCAACGGCGTATCTGAGGCTGCTCCATGATAGTATTTCGCTTCGATTTCGACCGGAGTACCGTATGGCGTCAGAGTGCTGAACTTCCGCACCGTGTCGTTAAGATCAGGATCGGTCACCACCACGCTGCTGTTCGGAGCGGTGGGAGGATATGAATACCCCCAGAATTTCTCGCTGGCGGGGGTGCCATCCGCGCTAACGACACGCTTGGTAACTCCTCGCGTGCCGTCAATCTGTGAGATAAAGCCGTACTCATAGCGAATATAGCCGCCGGCAGGCAGATCGATTCTGACCAGTTCTCCATAATGCCCCGGCGTGGTACCAGTGTCATAGGTAAATTGATAAGCCAGTCCGTTGGGAAGATCAATTTTCGTCGCAAGGCGCAAACTGGGGCCGCTTTCGACTACGTCGGGTCGCCCGAAGTTGGTTGATGTGGGCAATCTCTGCCACTCAATCCGCGTGGTCTGCGGATTATTGTTCATATCTTGTGAAATCCAATCCTCATACTCGGTCCCGCTGGGCAAGGTGCCCTTGAGGTGTTGTATGTCCCGGCCAAGAGTATCTATTTCACCGATGCTGGGAGTGTTGGCTCCGTCACCATTGCTGCCGATGAAATTTCCGTTGCTATCGTGCGGCAGGTAGAGCGGCCCCTGGACCTGTGTGCCATCCTTGCGCGTGATGATTCCGGTTGTTGAATCGAATTTCATGCCGCTGCCATCCAGAGAATAGCCAACCAGCTTGAGGTGTATGCACTGAGGCTGGACCGGAGTCTGCGGAGAGGTCACTACGTCGAATACGTGTGGCGTACCAAATTCATCGACGTACGTATAGTCTGCATCTTCCTGTTTCTGGTGGCCGGTTCCACAGCCATCTATGTAACGAAGGTGGTGGGAAAAAATGACCGAATTATCCGAATAAGCCCACACCGGTGGATCCGGCGGGGGGCACTCGGCGACTGTTGGATCGCACGGGGGCGCACTCGCGGGAAACCAATTCTTGTTGGTATAAGTCCAATATTTCTGGTGCGTGAATCCACGGCCATGGTGGATGAAGAGTGGGATTCGCACATCCAGCGCACCATTCTCAAACCCGATCTGGTCAATATCGCTGACTTGATATGAACCAAAAGGCTGGTCTCCGTGAGGGTCGCTCATTTCGGCAGGGGTGCCAGTTTGCGCCAAAACATGCGGCGCAAACAAAAAGGCAACAATCATCCACGTCGCAACCAGAAACATCCACAGTTTCGCCGGTTTCATTTGCATTCTTTCACCTTGAAGCTGATAAGCGTGTGAATCCAAAGCTATAGGCCGGCTTTCACCAGCAAAATTGAACAGGGAGAGTACAGTCGATGTTTGACTCAGGAAATCAGAGGAATTTTCTTTCAGGGGGTGCGACAGCTAAGGTTTATAAAGAAGCAGAGTAGCTTTGACAAGTATCTAGCTAGTAACTCTGCGACGTGAAAATGTCGCTAGAACGGAAAACTGGGGAAGATGAGGAATTAGGACGACGATCCCTCTTCATCATCCAGCACCGGAAGGCTGTAAAGTGAGACGTTCCCCCGGCGCTCCCGGGCAAGACCCGGCAAAGCTCTGACCAATTCAAAGCGGACTTCTTCATGGCACTTTGCGCATGGGGGAAAGCTTTGCCCTGAGATGAGTGTTACCTCATGGGGCAGGCGATGCTGCGCATGAATCACACGGTAAATTCCGCTGTCAGGGATTATGTCCGAGCTTTTGTACAACGCGACCATTGACGTTTGCCCTTTTAAAATGAAGTGTGCTCAAAGTGCATTGTTACCGGTAATCGATGCAATCTCTACTCCGCAAGTTGGTATAGCCTGTTTATTCCCGCCTGTTCTTCGTCGCCCACTTCATGCTTATGCCTTTCAGCATTTCATCACAAGGAAAATTTGTACGTATTGAAACATTTCAAAATTCTTGGGCCAATTCCATCTTGACGATTCGCCACCGCTTTCATTTCAAAGACTTTAGTTTGTATGGTTTGGGGAGAATTGTAAATCCCCCGTTCTGGACCTGAAGGATAAATACAGGGCCGCTTCACCCGCGCTCTGTTAATGCTTTTAAGAGCTTTGAAAATCGGATAATATGACTGCTGTGTCCACCTCCCTCAAGTGCGTCATCTCGCTCGTGGTGGTGTTCGGCATTTTGTATGTGCTGATCTCTCCTCTGCCGGAAGTGGATGCCACCTTTTCGGGAAAATCCGCTTTCAGCTATTTCATCCTCGTTACACACGCCTTTTTAGGTTTGTTCTTTCTCACTTTTTTTGTGCATTTCAATCCTATTGCATGGACCGCCAAAGCACGGGGTGAAGTTCTCACCCTGATCTGCGTCAGGCTTTGTTAGTTCCTCTTTAGACCGCGCAACAGTCCTTCGTTCCCCCGGCAACTTGCGGACAGTTATTGTCCTTCAGGTATCTTAGCCAGCTTGGGAGCGGACCTCGCGTTGAATGTTGGCCAAAGAGAAAACTAATGAAGACAAGCAAAGTCATTCAGGCATGGAAGAGTGTCCTGAGCGGCAGGCGGCCGTCTCTCGCAATTGAGGTTACGCGGGAGTGTCCGCTGCGGTGCCCGGGATGTTATGCATACGAGGAAGGGCATGTAGGAGGATTGAATCTGCGGCAGCTTCAAGACAAACGCGGAGACGAACTGGTGGCGGGTGTGCTCGCCCTGGTGGATGAACATCGTCCATTACACCTTTCCCTTGTTGGCGGCGATCCTCTGGTGCGCCAGCGCGAGGTTACGCGCCTTCTTCCGCAACTCGATGCCCGCGGGCGACGTTTATCGCGTCTCAAGTTCTCTGAGCAAAGCATGGCAAAAGAAAGAAACGCGCAGCATAAGAACCAACTTGGAAGGATATAGTGATGAGCCATCTCACGGAGTTCATTAAATCGACCGTAACTCTATCGTATGTAAGCAAGATAGCTCGCAGAGAGCACAGGCTGCGCCGTGAGCTTGTCCGCTTCGGCAAGATGCTCCACAGTTTGGGGTTTGTGGCCGCTACGGACGGAAACCTTTCTGTTCGCCTGGACCCAGACCGCGTGTTAGTGACGCCCACCGGCTTCAGCAAAGGCATGATGAAACCGGAGGACATGGTGGTTGTGGACGTTCATGGCAAGAAGCTCAGTGGCGTCTACAATCCATCCAGCGAGATCGCGATGCACCTGACAATTTACCGAATGCGGACTGACGTGGGAGCGGTGGTCCACGCGCATCCTTGCACCGCCACGGGGTTTGCCTCGGCCGGAATCGCGCTGGACGAACCGCTTTGCTCGGAAGTAGTGATTACGCTGGGCGAAGTTCCGCTGGCGCCTTATGCCACCACAGGGACAATGGAACTGAGCGATTCTTTGCGTCCCTACATTCCCTTCCATGATGCCATTCTTATGGCAAACCACGGCGTAGTCACCTATGGTGAAGACCTTTGCCGCGCTTACATGAGGATGGAAGCGGTAGAACACTATGCCAAAGTTGTGATGGCGACCCGCCAACTGGGGTGCGCACGTTCACTTAACAGCCACGAATTGGAAAAGCTGTTTGAGGCTCGTTCACAATATGCGAAAAACGGGCATTAAATTTTGCTTTCAGTCGATAATCTTTTTCAATATCAGCGTATCCGAATCCTAAGCTCCAGGTGCCCAGAATTCATCCCGGCCCTTCTGTTTGACGTTGCTCTTGCATGGGATTAGGTCTGCGGTTATGCTGCGTGGTTCCCAAATCACTTGGAGGGACTCATGCGTGGTGTGCTCGCTGCTTTCACCTCTTTCTGTTGTGTTGCCTTTTGCTCCGCCCAATCCCAGGTGCAGCCTATCAAAGATTTCATCCGCGTGCAGTCGCCGGTGATCGCGCTGGAACATGTGCGAGTGATTGACGGAACCGGGGCCGCCGCGAAAACTGACCAGACCATCGTGATCTCCGGCGGAAAAATTATGGCTGTGGGTAATGCGGGTGTAGTTCCGGTGCCGGCCGATGCCAACCGCATGGATATGAGCGGTTACTCCGCGCTGCCTGGGCTGGTTGGGATGCACGATCATCTTTTCTATCCTGCGGGTGGCGGTTTGTATCACGACATGCCGTACAGCTTTCCGCGGCTTTATCTGGCGCTGGGTGTGACCACGGTCCGCACCACCGGGAGCATAGAGCCTTACACTGACCTGGAAATCAAGAAGGCCGTGGATGCCGGGAAGATTCCCGGCCCCAAGATTAATGCCACTGGCCCCTATATGGAAGGCGAAGGCATTCCGCTTCTGCAGCTTCACCAGCTCACCGGCCCGGACGATGCAACCCGGACAGTGGAGTATTGGGTGGCCGAAGGTGCGCGATCATTCAAGGTTTACAACTTCATCACCCGCGCCGAATTGAAAGCCGTGATTGATACAGCACACAAGCATGGCATCAAGGTTACGGGACACCTGTGCTCTATTGGATTTCGCGAAGCGGCAGAGCTTGGCATCGACAATCTGGAACACGGTTTGACCGTGGATACGGAATTTCATCCGGATAAAAAGCCGGATGTGTGTCCCAATCCCAACCAGGCGGCAGCCGCGGCGGCAAAGCTGGAAGTAACCAGCGAGCCAATCCAAACAACGATCAAAATGCTGGTTGACAGGCATGTGGCTGTGACTTCTACTCTGCCGGTGTTTGAGCAGTTGGTTCCAACGAGACCGGACGAACCGCAAAAGGTGCTCGATCTCCTGAGCGATGACGCGCGAAAAGCCTATCAGGCCAACCGCGCGCGCATGGCACAAAACCAGCAGAGCCCGTGGCCGGCCATGTTTCAGAGAGAAATGGAATTTGAGCGGGCATTCGTCAAAGCCGGAGGGACGCTGCTGGCGGGCCTTGATCCCACGGGCATTGGCGGTGTGATTGCAGGGTTCGGTGATCTGCGGGAAGTTGAATTGCTGGTGGAAGCAGGATTCACGCCGCTGGAAGCGATTAAAATCCAAACCCTGAACGGAGCCCAGTTTCTTGGCGAATCCGAGCATGTTGGCTCGCTTACGCCGGGCAAACAGGCGGACATTATGCTGGTAAAGGGCGACCCATCTGGGAAGATTGCCGACATCGAGAATGTAGAACTGGTGTTTAAGGATGGCGTGGGCTGGGATTCAAAGAAGCTGATTGATTCGGTGAAGGGGCAAGTGGGAATACATTAGCCCTGGTTGGAAGCATGAGCTACATTGATATTGATCCTTCACCTAAGAACCCGCCTATTTGCATGAGGCTTAAAAGGGGGCCGTGACTGATCTGTCACGGAAAGCAGATCAATGGGATGCGCTCATAGCACACCTTCATCATCCTTCGCCCCCTTCTTTACTCAGGTATATTGATTCCATTGCCAATTGCTATTTGCCCTTTGCTTCTTTTTCCAGCAATGCCGCCTTGCGCTTCACGCCCCAGCGATAACCGGCCAGGCTTCCATTTTTCTGCACCACGCGATGGCATGGCACTACCAACGCAACCGGATTCGAGCCGCAGGCATTGGCAACAGCGCGCACTGCTTTCGGCCGTCCTAGAGTCTGCGCGATCTGCGTGTAGCTTCGCGTCTGCCCGGCGGGAATCCGGCATAACTCTTTCCAGACCATTTGTTGAAATGCGGTTCCCCGCAGGTCCAGCGGAATATTGAATGGAGCTGCTGGTTTTTTCAGCAATTGTCTTACCTGTTCTGCCAACTGTTCCAACGCGCGGTCATCACGAGTGATTTCCGCCGCCGCAAAGTCGTTCTTAAGTTCGCGCAGCAAGGCTGCTTCGTTGTTCCCAAAGCGCACGGAGCAGATGCCGCGCCCCGTGGCAGCAATGAGCAACTTGCCAAGTTCCGTCGAAAGCACTGTATATCGGATCGACATACCGTCGCCGCCGCTCCGAAACTCTGAAGGAGTCATCCCCAATTGCGCGGGGACACTTTCATAAGCGCGGCTGCTGGAACTGTAGCCCGCTTCGTAAATCGCTTCGGTCACACTGCTTTCGCTCAGAAGCGCCTGACGGAACTTTCCGGCACGCCGCGCCTGTTGGTATTCGCGCGGGCTGATTCCCAGAATGCGCTTGAATATGCGCTGAAAATGAAACGGGCTGATGGCTACATGGCGGGAAATTGCTGTTAGGCTCAGCGTGATATCCATGTGCTCGTCGATATAGCGGCATGCTGCTTCAACTTTCTGTTTCTGACGGTTGCGTTCCAGCGGCGTGCACCGACGGCACGCGCGATATCCCGCCTGTTGCGCCTGGATGGGCGAATCAAAAAATTCAACGTTCTCACGGCTGGGCCTGCGGCTGGGGCATGAAGGACGGCAAAACACGCCGGTGGATTTAACCGCATAGACGAAACGGTCATCAGCTTTGGCGTCACGCGCCAGCACCATCGACCATTTCTGAGTTGCGCCAGTTGTTGCCATTTGCAGTTCCATTTGTTTTCTCCGTAGAACCACTCTACGGATCGCAATACCCACGGGCTATCCGCCGCTTGCTCTCAAAATAATTTTTGTACGATTCGCCGGTTGCTCCGTATCGCAAAAAATAAAATGCAAGCCCTAGTCAAATGGCGGATGCGCCACTCCTTGCAATTCTTTCATACTGCAATTCATAGAACAAAGACCAAAAAGAACAAAAAACCAAAGAGCATAAAGAACTGAGAGAAGGAAATGAGCATGGAAAACATCTGGACCAAACTTTCTAATGAACTGGCGGAAGCATCCGCCGAAGCGGGCAAGTCTGTAGTAGGCGTGCAAGACACGCGTCACCCATCCAGTGGGATTGTGATTGGCAAGGACGCGATAATTGCGGCTAGCCACGCTGTCCGGCGAGACGACGACATCACGGTGGTGACCGCGCCGGGTCAAAAGCTGTCCGCGCGCGTGAGTGGACGCGATCCCAGCACTGATCTGGTGGTCCTGCGTCTGCACGAACCGATTGATGCCCCGGTACTGCGCTGGGCCTCAACTCAAAACTTGCGCGTGGGCGAGTTGGTGCTGGCTTTGGCGCGCACACGGCGCGGGCACATAGTTGCCAGTTCGGGAATTCTTTCCGGCCTGATTAACAGCCCCATGCGCACCTGGCGCGGAGGTGAAATGGACCAATTTATCCGGCCCGATCTCAACCTCTATTCCGGATTCTCCGGTGGCCCGCTGGTGAACAGCCAGGGTGAATTTCTTGGCTTGAACACGGCCGGGCTGCATCGTTCCGGAATCACAGTGCCTTCTACTACTGTGCAGCGCATTGCCGCAGAACTTCTGGCGAAAGGCGGCATTCAGCGGCCTTACCTGGGATTGGCCATGCAGGCTGCATCGCTCCCGGAATCTTTACGGACGCGCCTGAATCTAACCGCCAGTGAAGGCTTGCTGGTTATGCATGTTGAGCCAGGCAGCCCGGCGGAAAAAGCCGGCATACTTCTGGGAGATGTCCTGATTAAGCTTGCAGATGAGCCTGTAGATGATACCTATTCCGTGCAACAACTGCTGCGTGCCCACAAACCTGGCGACGCCATTGAAGCTGGATTGATCCGTGGCGGCGCAATGATCGTGGTAAGCGTGCGTTTGGAAGCGCATGCTGGCTAGCAGAGCGAATGCCACATCTGAGTATGAATAACAGAAGCGAAATCTCGCTCCGGATCATGGTGGTGGCAGACACCGTTGCGCGACGCTTGGTTTTGGCTGATCTTGCCACTCAAGCGATGGCGGGCTATGCCGCCATCACATCCGAAACGCAAATTTCGCTGGAGCGGTTTACCGCTACTGAATCTGACATCCTGGTAGCCGACCTGGAAAGGACCACGGCGGCTGCCAGCATGATCGATTTCCTGGAAGATGCGCCGCAAGGTGCTGGTTCTGTGGCACTGATCGACGAACCTGATCAGGTCTGGATACGCTCAGCCCTGGCTGCGGGAATCAATGCCATTCTTTCCCGCGATGCAGATCCCAATGACCTTCGGTTGGCTGTGCAGGCCGCCGACGCAGGATTTGTATTGCTTCATCCCACTTCCGTGCGCGGCTTGATCATGGATAGCCTTGCGCCGGGAATGAATGGCGACGGCATCATGGAAGAGCTGACCGTACGAGAATCAGAAGTTCTGCGCCTGGTTAGCATGGGATTGGGTAACAAGGAAGTTGCTGTGCGTCTTGCGATCTCAGAACACACGGTCAAGTTCCACATAAGTTCCATATTAGGGAAGCTCCACGCAGCCAGCCGCACAGAAGCAGTAAGTCTGGGTATCAGAAAAGGCCTTATTCCGATCTAATCTGTTCACGATGTTTCATCCGTTGAAATTATCAATGTTTTTCCTTGTTTCTCCTTCTGTTTGTTGCTAAATGCCAGTTGGCTTTTCGCTCTTTCAACACTGCCTGATTTCCCGCTTCTTCTCTGGATTGGTTCACCATCCACCTAGTCCCAATGCCTTAATCCCCATGATAGGTATTCACAGTAGATTGCGTGTTATGCTCGGAACTGCCACCCGTCTGCAGCAGCTCACCTTTGGAGCAGGAGGACGACAAGTTAGATGGTTTCTTCCCCTACAGCTCGCGTGCGCGTGGTTTCGTGGGTCATTACTTTCCTGCTGCCTGCCGCCGCGTGGATCTTTGCCCGTTACAGCTTGCCTTTTTTCCACCCCGGCGTTGGAGTGTTTTTCATCGTCGCTGCCTGCATACCCGCAGTCATCGGCGGACTCCCTGCGGCAATAGCTGGAGCCCTGCTGAACACTGCTGCGCTGAATGCTTTTACCTACCTCTATGAACCAGGAACTTCGGCCAGCAATGAGCTGTGGTCAGCGCTGCTGATTTTCGTTGCTTTGGTAATCGGGCTCGCGCGGCAGAAATGGTCGACGGCTGAAATGATTGCCGGCCGCCTGAGCAGTGATCTTTCACGGCTGCGCGAGGAACTTGAGTCGCAACGCAGCGATCTGAAGCGCTTTCACGATCTCAGTGTGCGCCTCTCCAGTAACCTGGAATTGCATCGCTTGTTAAATGATGTCCTTACATCGGTGGCGGGGCTGCAAAAAACCGATCTTGCCATGCTCTTGCTGCTGCCTGAGCGCTCCAGCAAAACATTGCAGGTTGCTACCTTTGCCGGCTTCACGGCGGAACAGGTCAAGTCTTTTGGCGAACTGCCGGTTTCGTTTTTTTCACCGGACCGGCGTGTACTGATTCAAGACATCGATAAATCCGGGACATATTTCCCTTTTGTCGACGCAGCCCAAAATGTTGGGTTCCGCTCGGTGTTCAGTATGCCGATCATCAATGTCCGGGGTGATGCGCTGGGAGTGGTCGTGACTTTCTTTCGCAAGCCCCAGGCCCCTAGTGACCGGCAGTCTCGGCTGGTTGAGTTATACGCGCGTCAGGCGGCCAACGCGCTGGATAATGCGCGCCTTTACCATGATTCCCTGCAAACCCTGGCTGCTGAGCAACAGCGCACCGCCGTGTTGCGCTCATTGGCGGAAGCCTCAGTCAAAATCAATTCCGTACTCGCCCTGGATTCTCTTCTGCAAGCGATTACTGATCAGGCAAGGAACATTATCGGTGGGCGCCAGGCGCTGACTACTCTGTTGCCAAGAGGCGAGTGGAACCGCAGCATTACCTGTGTTTCGGTTGCGGAAGGCCAGACCGCGCTGGAGTTCGCCAAGGAAAGCTCTGAAATGTTCATGCTGGCCTGCAATTTAAATAAGCCGGTCCGGCTGCAGGCGGGATCTCGCGCCAGCGCCTGGGGTCCGGTGCGGCGCGCAACCGACGCAACGCGTTATGGCTGGCTGGCTGCTCCCTTGTTGACCCGTGACGGCAGAAATCTCGGTCTGATTCAGCTCTCGCAAAAACTCAGCGGTGAATTTTCTCCCGACGATGAAGCCATATTGGTGCAGCTTACGCACATGGCTTCTGTGGCCATTGATAACGTGCGCCTTTATCGTGAGGCCCAGGAGCAGATTGCAGAAACCAAGCGTGCGCAGGAAATGCTGGAGCGAGGCAAAGAGAGCATGCAACTGGCGCAGCAGTATGTCGGGATTGGTATCTGGGAATGGGACCTGCAAACCGGCGAACTGGCGTGGTCGGATGAAATTCGCCGCCTTCACGGAATCGAGGTAGAAAAGTTCGATGGCCGCTATGAAAGCTGGATGGAAAGCATTGTGGCTGAAGACCGCCAGCAGGTACACCATTCCATTACTGAAGCCATGGCCAATAAAAGTGAATATGAGGTGCAGTATCGCGTCGTCTTTGCTGATAAAAGCCTGCATTGGCTGGAGGCGCGCGGACGGACCATCATGATCGGCGATGTTCCGGTACGCATGCTGGGTATGGCCATGGATGTAACCGCGCGGAAATCGGCGGAGCAGACGGTTCGCCAATCAGAGAAGATTGCCGCCACAGGCCGTCTGGCTGCCAGCATTGCGCATGAAATCAATAATCCGCTGGCCTCCGTAATGAATGCGCTCTATATTCTTCGCACCAACTCCAAAATGCCGGAGTCCGCGCTGCTTTATGTAAAGACCGCCGAAGAAGAGCTGGCCCGAGTGGTCCACATTACCAAACAGACACTTGGTTTCTATCGGGAGATTTCTTCACCGGTGATGAGCTCTGTGCCGCAACTGTTTGAAGAAGTGCTGGCCGCCTATGATGAAAGGATCGAACGCAGCCAGATCACGGTGGAGAAGAGCTTTAGCGAGGTTGGCCCGCTGGCGGCCTTCCCGAGCGAATTGCGACAGGTATTTTCCAATCTCGTCTTGAACGCGATTGAGTCCATCTCTGCGCTGGGGCATATCTATATTCGGGTAAGGCAGGTCCACGATGGGCAAGACCGCGAGGGCATTCGCGTGACCGTCGCCGACGATGGCTGCGGTATCCCAGCGGAAAACATGCCACATATTTTTGAACCGTTCTTTTCTACCAAGGATTCCAAAGGCACGGGCCTTGGACTTTGGGTGAGCCAGGGAATTGTTCAGAAGCATCAAGGCAGGTTGCGCGTGCGTAGCCGCCATCGTGAAAAGGTACATGGCACGTGCTGCACGGTTTTTCTGCCATTTGTTACGAATGATGCCCGCGCAGAAACTGACCTGATACAGGGGCAGGAATTGCCCGAGAGCGATGAACTTTTGAATACTGCCGCAAAAATAAATGATGACAGGTCTGCTGCCTAAGCTGATTTTCTGGTCGGCAACTCGTGAAACTCAATGATCTTGCCGCGTTCTGACTCAGGCATCCACTTTGCAGGTGAAGGTTTGAATATTGCAGGCACGTAGAAGACAATTAACTGGCCCATAACTTACCTCTTGGCGGCAAGCCTAGCAACGCTTTTTTGACCGGCAGATTAAAAACAAATTAAAAATTCTTAAGCTTCGTTGCAGGACGTGAAGCACTCAGGACCATCCGAATGCCTGTTTCACTGATCCGCTGAATCGGTTGTAGACACTTCATAAATTCCTAAGCCGGCAAACCCATACGCTGGAGCACGAGAACGACGCAGGAATGCAATCACTTGCACCATCGCATCGGAGGGAATGACACTAACGTAACCGCCTGCTTTTGTTGAAGAGAAAGCACTTTAAGGCTAAGCGCCTATGTCCTGAAAACATTAGAAGATTTAATAATCAGCAACATGGGTATTTTGCTGTATCCTAGTACCCACTTAGGCCGGTTACTTTTGTGCTATGCCCATGGTAAGAACACAAAGAGCTATCAGGAATTCGGAGAGCAAAACTGCTGGCTTCTCGCTGGTTGAGATGCTTGTGGTTGTAATGGTCATTCTGATCATTGCCGCCATTGCGATTCCGAATCTGGTCCATGGCAAGATGCGCGCCAATGAGGCGGCGGCTATAGCCTCAGCAAAAGCCATTTATACGGCTGAAGTCTTGTACAACAATACATATCCCGAGATTGGCTATTCCTCAAATCTGGCAAGTCTGGGCAGTAACGGTACCACTTGTGAAAAACCCACCAGCACAGCTTCATGCCTGATCATGGACGATACACTGACCAGCGGCCTGAAAAGTGGTTACGTCTTTGAGATATTGGGCGACGGCAAAAAGCCCTCCTACGGATACGAGTTGAGCGCCTCGCCGGAATCAAATGTCACAGGACGTTGCACCATCAGCAGCAATGAAGGTGGAGAAGTCCGCCTCAGCATTGCTGGATCATCCACCACCGGTGCAGGCGCAAGATCTCTGGGCTCAGGTGGCGGCGGCTGTGACCCCTAGCCATCGCTCAACATCCCCACCCTAATCTGATTCTGATTTTTTACTCCGCTTTTACAGCTACTGACACACGTGTGTTTTCCCAGTCCAGGTTCAAATCAGCAGCATTGTCGCTCTTCTTGTCAAAGGAAATTGTGAATTGCTCTACGGTGTGAGAAAGCGGGTTCTTTTTCATATCGACCCGCGCCAGGTCCTGCGCTGCATCATATTTCGTCCCCCATTGACCGGTCTCTTTGTTGATGATGAGTTTCCAGGTCCCCTCTGAAGGCAGTGTGTAAAGCGTGTACTTGCCAGCGGGAACTTTGGCGCCGCCAATATTGAGGTCGACTTCAGTAGTCAGGGCGGTGGCCTCATTTGCCCCCGTCCGCCATACCTGGCCATAAGGCGCGAGTTCCTGGCCGACCTTTCGTCCTTTGAGAGATGGACGGCTGTAATCGATAATGACCTTTTTGCCTTTAAGCGTGACTTCCGCGGTAGCCGGAGGGCTGGGACGCTTGCTCTTGTCCTGGGGTGACTCTTGAGCGATGGCCATTACCGCCATCAGCAATATAAGTGAGACTCCAACTGTTAAATATGTCCGGTGCATCTTTTCGTATCCTTTCACTTTAAAGCAAGTTATGATCGCCCGGCAGCATGGATCTTGGCTTGGTGCTGTGCGCTGCACAAGGCGCATGAAAGCGGAAGTCACCAAAGTGCATAGTGTAGTTAGCACCAGGTGCGTCTTTTCATAACGTTCCGCGTCACATAAAGTTATACCGAACTGATCCACGGAAAAGAAACCGAAATGAGGCAGCCATGAAAAAGGGTATGGCGTTTTTTGCATTTCTCTGTCTGGCGGCAATGACCGCCCTGGGACAGACAGCATCGCCTGCGCCGCAATCAACGCCGGTGCATCGCACGACCAAAGCAGTTAATTACCGGCTGCGCGGTGATGCCGTAAAAATTGATTTCCATGGCACTGAGCTGATGCAAAATGCCTCCGGCGAAGCGAAGGTGGCGGGCAAGAAAAGCAGCGTGGAGATCGACGCCAAGTTCGATGGCCTGGAAGATCCGACCAAGTTTGGGCTGGAATATCTTTCGCTGGTCTTGTGGGCCATCTCGCCTGAGGGCCGCGCGGTGAATCTGGGCGAACTGGTGTTCGACCACAACAGCAGCCGCGTGAAGGCCATTACGGACATGGAGACTTTCGGCATGATCGTAACCGCAGAACCCTATTTCGCCGTCAACCAGCCCGGCAACATGGTGGTGATGGAAAATGTGATGGGCGCCGGCACCGTAGGACGCCAGGAGAATATCGACGCGAAATATGAACTCCTGGGACGCGGTACTTATTCAGCCACCAATACCAAGATCCAGGATGCGATTTTTGGCATTGATCGCAAGACGCCACGCGTGCTTTTTGAAGCCCGCAATGCCGTGAGAATCGCCAACCTTGCGGCTGCCGACAAATATGCTCCCGCAATCCTGAGCAATGCCACGCAGCAACTCAGGAAGGCCGAGGAAGCCTACGTCCAGAAACGCGACAAGAGCACCGTTGAAACTTTGGCGCGCGAAGCAGTGAGCACCGCCGAAGAGGCCCGCGTAATGGGCGTCAAGCAAAAGGTGGAAGAAGAAGCCCAGGCCAAGGCGGCAGCCGACAAAAAAGCTGCGGAAGATCGCGAAGCCAAAGCCCGGCAGGATGCGGCTGCCGAAGCGCAGCGCCGCCAGCAAGCTGAAGAAGCAAGGGCGCAAGCTGAGCAGGCCCGCGCACAGGCGCTGGCAGCCCAAGCCGATGCCGAGCGCATGAAGGCGGAAGCCGAAAAAGCCCGCGCCGAAGCAGAGGTCGCACGCCAAGAAGCTGACGCAGCCCGCGCCGCGGCTGAACAACAGAAGCAAGCGCTGACTGTAGAGGCGGAAAAGGCGCACAAAGCCGCTGAGGAATCCGACCGTCTGCGGCAGCAAGCGGAGCAGGAAAAGGCCGACCTGCGCGCGCAACTGTTACAGCAGTTGAATACTATTCTCGCCACCCGGGACACCGCCCGAGGCCTGATCGCGAACATGTCTGACGTTCTATTCAAGACCGGCAGCTTTGAATTGCTTCCCGGAGCGCGTGAGCGGCTGGCCAAGGTGAGCGGCATTGTGATTGCCCACCCCGGTCTGCACCTTGAAGTGGAAGGTCACACCGACGCCGTAGGCAGCGATGATTACAACCAGAAGCTTTCAGAAAACCGTGCTGGTGCGGTGCGGGATTATCTAATCCAGCAGGGTATAGCGGACAGTGCCATCGTTTCGCGTGGCATGGGAAAAACCCAGCCGGTCGCGACCAATGACACCACTGAGGGGCGCCAGCAGAACCGGCGCGTGGAACTGGTCCTTTCCGGCGATGCGATTGGACTCAAGACGGCTTCTGCCGGCACATCCGCGCCAAAATAATCAGTGAGCAGAGATAACAACAAGAGGAACCCAAGCCGGGTTCCTCTTTACTCTTAATTTCTTATCCGAATTTTTGTGCCACCCCTAAATCGCCGCCGGCCTGATGTCATCGCGCCGCTTGAGTATTTTCAATACTGACTCAAGCACTCCTTCACGGGAATCGCCGGTCACAAAGCTGTTGCCCTCGATGTCCGGACGTATCCGGCCCATTTGCAGGATAGGGGTTTCAGGAAGGTAATGCCGCACGGTGTGGCCAATGGCTTTTTTCATGCGTGGTTCCACTGTGTCCGCTATCAGCACCACGTCGAAGGGCTGGCTATGGCAAGCCTGGTCTACTTCCTTCAGGCTGCAGGCGGTTCTTACGCGGTATCCAGCGCGCTCCAGCCAATCCAGCCGCAATCGCAACGCGGGTTCAGTTGCTACGATCAAAAGCAACGTAGCAGGGGGAGTATTTTGCGACATTATGGGGGTGCATCCTGTACATCTTAAGTTACTTAATACTGTAAATCGGTTTTTGGATTTAGAACAGTGAAAAGCCAATAAAATACGCATTTTCAAGGATTTGAGGATACGTCTATCAGTCTCTCGATTAGAAACTCCAATAACCCTTTGCTAAAAACATAGATCCTGGCATCTGCACAGGTACAGCCACCTTTCTCCGGCAACATTTTTCACCTTGGGCCGGTCCAAGGCTACTTACCTTGAGATAAGCTTTCTACAGGACAATCGGATTAACTCATGGCTTCTTCTGAAACAGTGTCACCAATGCCTTACACGCTAAAGACGATCCTGAAGCACAAACCTTTCCGCAAGCTCTGGCTGGCGCAGTTCGTCAGCGTGTTTGGTGATTTCCTGGCTTTGTTCGGCGTTATCAGCCTCATCACCTTCCGCTGGCATGGGACGCCTGTGCAAGTCACCACTGTGACCATCGCGTTCGTTCTTCCAATGGCGGTTATCAGCCCGTTCGCCGGGGTTTTTGTGGACCACTGGAATGTCAAACGGGTCATGATCGCCAGTGACCTCATCCGCGCGGCGCTGATCCTTGGACTGGTTTTTGTGCATGACATAACTCAAATCTCGTTCATCTTTATTCTCTTGAGTTCCGTTTCCAGCTTTTTTGCTCCGGCGCAATCTGTGACGTTGCGCACCATTGTGCCGACGGACGGATTACTGGCAGCCAATGCGCTGATGATGCAGGCCTTTTACGTTGTGCGTCTTGCCTCGCCGGCGGCCGCGGGAGTGCTTGTTGCATGGCTGACCGAGAAATCCTGCTTCTATATTGATGTGGCAAGCTTCATTTTCTCCGCGATCATGATTTCCAGCCTAGTGGTCATCCGCCCCGGGCGCTCCCAAAGCGAGAAGACGGTAAAATCCCTGACGCGGGATTTTCTGGCCGGCAATAAATTCATCTTTACTCATGCCGGCCTGGCTTTTGTTTTCCTGGCGATGGCCGTTGCCATGTTTGTGCTCAGCTCTTTCAGCCCGCTGATCTCTATCTATATTCGTGACACTCTCCATGCCGGAGCCATTATGTTTGGCGCTATCAGCGCAATGGTCGGAGTCGGCATGATTGTGGGGACGCAGTTCCTTCCTCGATTGGCAGGGACCGGCCCAACATCGCACGTGGTTCTGGGTGGACTTTTCTCACTGGGTGTTGGTGCGGCGATGCTGGGTGCTTTTCGCAATTCTCCCATGGCTGCTCTCAGCACCTTTACTATGGGTCTGGCCATTGCGTTTGTCTGGATTCCGGCGCAGACCATGTCACAGCAGGAGACGCCCCCCGCCATGCAGGGCCGCGTAAGCAGCACTTTTATCTCATTGATTTCAATTGCTCAGGCGCTGGGCCTGTTGCTCTCCGGCTATCTCGCGCAAAAACTTGGTATACGCGCGGTGTTCTTCGCCTGCGCCAGCGTGCTCGCGCTCATCTCAGCAGGTGGATATTTCCTGATGCGTGGCCGCCCTGCAATGACTGGCGCTGCTGCAAATACCAACCCTCAGGCAAGCACCGCCGGCCAGCAGTCGTAACAAACCTGCAACTCGTCCCATACCGGACGTAACCGTTTCCGGTTACTTTCGTGACTTTCCCCGCTGATACGATTTTCATTACGATGCACACAAGGTGCTGCCTGCGTAGCGGGAAAGCATGGCAAGCCGTGTCGCAGGCACTGAGGAGAACAAGGTGAATCGCAGTTCCGTTCGGCGCCATGCACGCTCCCGATGGAAGGCCCAAATGCTGTTTGCCAGTGCGCTGGCAATCTTTGGATTTCTTGTCTGCCATCCTGCCGGGGCACAAGCAGTCCCACGCAAGCTAAAAAACCGGGTTGAACCCAGCTATCCAGAGCTGGCCAAAAGAAACAATATAAGTGGTACCGCCCGGGTCGAGCTTTTGATTACGCCAGACGGCAAGGTTAAAGATGTAAAAGTTCTCGGCGGGCATCCAGTCCTGGTTCAGGCAGCAGTCAGCGCAGTCATGAAATGGAAGTATGAGCCGGCGGCTGAAGAATCTACCGTAATCGTGAAATTCGATTTTTCTAATCCGTAAGTTCCTATTGAATCTCCTGTGATCCGGCCTGGATGGAATGTTATCCAGGCTTTTTTACTGTTCTCCGCTGCCATCGATCTCTCTGCCGTCAGTACGCGCTGGATGATTCACTGCCTGGGTCTTGAGGAGAGTTTGCTGTCTGGACGGTGAGCGCGATGACGGCAACCTCTTGCAGATGTTAACGTCTTAGCGAGGGCACAACATGCTCACAGCAGATCCTTTCCTTCAGGCAGCAATTGAAGAAGCCCGCCAGGGTTTTGCAGAAGGCGGCATACCTATCGGATCAGTGATTGTTTATCGAGACAAGGTGCATCGAGAAAAAATCATTGGGCGCGGCCATAACCGGCGCGTCCAGAAGGGCAGCGCCATACTCCACGGTGAAATGGATGCGTTGGAAAATGCAGGCCGCCAGGCAGCTTCCATTTACCGCGAATGCGTTCTTTACACCACGCTCTCGCCGTGTTCCATGTGTTCCGGCGCAATCCTGCTTTATGGGATTCCTCGCGTCATTATTGGCGAGAACCGTACCTTTAAGGGTGAAGAAGATTTACTGCGTGCGCGTGGAGTTTCACTTGAAGTGGTTCAAAGTGAAGAATGCATCCGGCTGATGGAAGAATTTATTCGCAAGAATCCGAAATTATGGAACGAAGATATTGGAGTTTGAGGCAGTCGTTTCATTTCGTACACTGGATTACTTCGCTTTTGCAAAGCTCTGCTCTTTCTAATATCTGGGCCAATCTGCGGCAACTATTTTCAATATTTCCAGCTCGCATCCGCTCCCTTCGGGGCGTTGAGCGTGATGTGGTTGGCCATCACGCGCAGCAGCTCGGCTTGGTTCAGTGGTGTCCAGCCGTGGCCCTTCATTGGACGGCCATATTCGAATGATCCACCGTATGCCGGATTTGTGTGGGTGAGAAAATCTTCCAGCTTATAAACCGCCAGATTGAGGTAAAAATTATCCATGTCGCCGCAGTAGAGGTGCAGCTTGCCCGCCAGTTGCGGCCCAATCTTCGCCCAGTTTTGCTCCATGTAATAGCGCAAATCGTAGCCATTATCTCGCATGTAATTGGCGACTGTGAGATCGATTTTGCCCGTTGTTTTGTCCCACAGCGGTTTGGGATAGCCATCCGCGCCCACCGGCCCGTAAACGGCTTCCCAGGCCTCAAACTGTTCGCCGGATCGCCCATGCGAGCCCAGCACTTCTTCCAGTTGGCTCATCTGCCGCACGGTTACATCCGTTTGGCCCTCAGTGGTTCGAGACATAGGCCGCTCAGGGATGGGCGCATCGTAATTTGGCGCAAGAAACGCACTGACGTCGTTATAGATATCCACGATCCCATAGCGGCTGAAATCAACGGGGTCAGGATAGAAAGTCCACGTGCCGCCGAAGAAATCGGGATGATAAACCTGCAATGCCAGCGATTCCCATCCGCCTGTCGATCCGCCGGAGAGGACGCGCGCATAGGGTTGGCGAATGATGCGGAAGTGTTCTTCAATATATGGAATCAGTTCATTCATGAGCGCGTCGCCATAAGGACCATTGTTGGCGGAGTTCACGGCGTAAGAATCGTCAAAATAGACAGTCGGATGCTGAAAGGTAACGGCAATTATGCGCGGGAAGCCCGCGGAGATCCAGCGCTGGTACAAGTCCGGGCCTGAGATGCGTCCGGGGCGCAGCGGCAGGTCGGCAGGCGATTGCTCCGTGGAAAAGCCGAGCGGCGCCCGCAAGCTGAAGTGCCCTTGTTCGTACAGCACCGGATAGTGGGCGTTCGGGTGCGCTTCATAGCCTTCTGGCAGCAGCACCGTTGCGCCAATATAAATGGGCTGTCCCCAGAACTGGGTGAGCAGTTTGCTTTGAAACTTGATGTGCTTCACATACCGGGTATCGCCGGGCGGCAGCGGGGTAGGAATTTTATGGTCAAGATTGAGCCTGATTTCATAACCGGTCAACGGATCCAGGTGAAAATGGCCGGCATCACTGAACAGGTTTCCGGGAGATTTGTTGAACTGCTGCCCTTCCCATTGGTCCATGTGCGCCCAGATTACGTTGCCATCGGCGCGCTGGAAACGTGTATAAACATTCAGCAGCGCCTGCACGTAATAGTCCCCGGCGGGCAGTTCACGCACCGTTTTCAAGGGGTATCCCAGCGTAAGATGATCGAGCATGGCCGCCTGCCCTGGCTGTAAACCCTGCACGTCGATGGCGATTAGCTCGGTACGCGATTTCCAGTTTCCCACCTGCAAGCGCGGCTCCGGATCATTGGCATGGGCAATAATCACGAATAGCCTTCCCGTTATGGGTTGTGGCTGCGAGGCAGGCAGCGTGATTTTAAACGTGATATTGGAGGCGGCGGCCGGAACAGTGAGCGCTAAGCTGAGGAAAAGACAGGCGATCGAGAACTTGGTCCATCGATAGGCAAGGTTCATGGGTTTCTCCGGAGAACTCAACAAAGTATACGGCGGCAAAAATCATTAGAGGTTGCGATTCTCGATTCCTGCTCTTTGCCACATCCCAAAACAGCGCCCTGCCAGGTGATTTGATCATTTTTTTACAAGTGTTCATTTTGATTCCGACTATATAATGGCCGCACGAGGTGGACCATTCGCAAAATCTTTCATTTCGAATCTCCGCGGGAAAGATACAAAAGTGATGCCGCGATCGTCTGGTGTTTTGACCACCGCTTTGACCTTGTGCTCCGTAAATTGTCGCAACGCCTCGGCATCCACTATTCAGATCCCATCCGGGTAGCTGGCGGGGCCAAGTGCCTGGCCGGTGATGACAATGAAGCGGACCGCCAATTCGTACTGGAGCAGATTCGTAAATCCATTGCGCTGCACGGAACGCAGACGGTATTGCTGATGCTCCATTCCGACTGTGGCGCTTATGGCGGCCTGGCTGCATTTGATAATGACACTACGCGAGAAGCGGAAAATCACCGCAATGACCTGCATCGAGCCATTGATTTTCTCCATGCGGAAATTCCTGAGTTGACGGTGCATGGTTTCTTTGTTGATTTTGAGGGTGTCTGGGAGGCTGATCGCAGCGGTGATGCAGCTCTGAGTGCCTGACTAATTTAGGAAAAAAGTATGTTTCACGGTGTACAAGGCGAGTATCGGTGGCTGGAGACCGCGGCCCATGAGATTTATGACGTTCTGCAAATATGCCCGGCGGTCGCGACCAACAAAAATGTAGTAATCACATCCTTTGATTCTCATCCGCTTCAGCCTACTTCAGAAGAAATTCAGCGGGGATGGCGCGTCTCCGGACGCTCTATACACATTCCAGTGAGCAACAGCATTTCAGCCATACCATTTGAAATTTTTAACGAGTGGTACATTTTTTCGGCTGAGTCTCCGGAGCGGGACTACAGGGTTTTTGTAAAGCACGATTGGTTTACTCTGGGGCCGGCCCAGGCGCTCTACACACGTAACGGGAACGCCTTTGACTTGAAGCGCATGCAGCGCTGGTTCTGGCAGGAGATGGAACAGGCTAATCCGGAATCCTATTTGGGTCGTGGCAACCGCCTTAAGTTTATCAGCCGTAATCCGGAGCAGTTCAATCTCGTACTGCGCGGTTTAAGCTCGCTGGCCAAGCTGCGGGCCAAAGCAGCGCAAGCGCCAGCCTGATTCCGGACTCTCTTTCGCAATCCGCGAAACGATATACTTGCCTTCGTCACATGGCCAACATTCTTTATGGTGTCAACGGTGAAGGCTCCGGCCACTCTACTCGAGCAAAGGAAGTCATCTCACATCTGCAACAGAAGGGGCACAAAGTCCATGTGGTCTCCTTTGACCGTGGGCTGCGTAACCTGCGTGAGAGTTTACCCGTAAAGGAAATTTTTGGCCTGAGCATTACCTATGCGAACAACCGTGTCCGGTATAAGCGTACCCTGGCCAGCAACCTGATTAAAGCGCCGCGTGCGGCCCGGAGCCTGAAGGAGCTTTCCCATCTTGTGGATGAAGCCGGCATTGATCTGGTCATTACCGATTTTGAGCCGCTCACATGCCACGTCGGCCATCGCAAGCGCCTGCCGGTGATTGCTATTGATAACCAGCACGCCATTACGAATACCAACGCTTCTCTTCCGCGCGGTTACAAGCGCGACGTGGCCGCCGTGAGGTTCGTTACACGGATGATGACGCCACATGCTGATGCGTACTTTGTGCTCTCTTTCTTTCCGGCGGACGTTAAAAAACGCAATACGTTTCTCTTCCCTCCTATCCTGCGCCAGGAAGTTCTTGCCGCTACCTCGCAGGCGGGCGACTACGTGCTCGCCTATGTGACCTCGCCATCGAAGGAATTGGCCGCTCTGCTCAAGCAAGTGCGCTGTAAATTCATCGCTTATGGCTTTGGAATCGAAGGACAAGAGGACAACATATTCTTCAAGAAGCCATCCATGGATGGCTTTCTGCGCGATCTCACGGGAGCAAAGGCAGTCATTGCGAACGCCGGTTTTTCGCTGTTGAGCGAGGCACTCTATCTTGGCAAGCCCTATCTGGCTATGCCGGTGGAAAACCAGTTCGAGCAGACATTCAACGCCTACCATGTGAACAGGCTGGGCTACGGCGCATGGTGGGAAGAGTTGAGCAAGGAAAAAGTCGAATCATTCCTCTTCAACCTGCCTATGTACTCGGAGAGCCTGAAGGCCTATCCGCGCGAGGGAAACGGCGCGCTCCTGGCGAAACTGGACGAACTTGTCAGCACACACCTGGCAAAGAAGGCCCGGCGTGCCGCAGGATAAGCAACAACTTTCCGGCCCGGAAGCTGCGCCCAAGCCGACTGTACTGTTTAAAACGGCCATTGTGGCCAGCCTGGCTCTGGCTGTGCTTGCATTGCTGCTTTTTGCCTGGCTCGGGAACGAAGTCCTGCAAGGCGGCACCCAGCATTTTGATCAGGTCGTCCGCGAATGGGTTCACCGCTACGCCTCCCCCGGCATGACGCGCGCCATGACAGCGCTCTCTCTGCTTGGCTATAACGGACTCATTGTCGAGTTGCTGATTGCATTTGCCTTCTTTGCGTGGCTGCGTTGGCGTCGCGCCGCGGTATGGCTGGGCCTGGCGATGGCTGGTTCCCTGGCGCTCGATCTGACGTTGAAATACATCTACCATCGCACACGGCCCACAGCTTACTTTGGCACTGCACCCCATTCTTACAGTTTTCCCAGCGGACACGCGCTCTGTTCTTTCTGTTTTTATGGAGTTTTGGCTGGGCTGTTGAGCGCCCGCACCAAGTCTCTGGCTTTGCAATTGTTGATCTGGATTTCTGCGGCTGCGCTGATCATTGGCATTGGGCTCTCACGCATTTATCTGGGCGTGCATTATCCCAGTGATGTTCTGGCAGGATATCTGGCGGCTGCGGTCTGGGTAGGCGCTGTGATCGTGCTCGACCATGTACGCAAAATGCGGAAAAGCTCAAGGACAAAGAAAGCGTAAGCCAACACGTCGCGACAAAACTGAGTCCGCGATAATTTCTGTAATATTTTTCCAACTTTGCTCAGCGCCTGGAAACATGAAAATTTCCTTCTGGGCGTTCCGCGGCAAGTCGTACTGAACGACGTGCCTCGCGTGCCGGGCGCGCAATTTCGTATTCAAAAAACTGTTGAATCACTTTGCAGGCATCGCGATAGCCCTGCAGAATAATAGGGCTGACAATTTCACTGTCGAAATCAAGCGCAGCGGCAGCCAAGGGCTTTTCCGGCGCGATATTAAAGAATTTCACATAGCGATATCGCTGCCGCCCGATTTCCAGTTCCAGCTCCTCCGGCTTTACTCCCATTTCCCCCGCATATGCTGTACAAAGCTGGTTGATGTTACTGAGCATGGCAATATCTGACTTGAAATTCTTTGAGATCAGGATGTCCACCGCATGCACGCCTACATCAAGAAAAGTCTTGATTGCATTCGTCTGTTCCGCGCCTTCCAGCGGAGCGATAAGCACCAGAAAAAGCACGTCCGCTCCAAGGCGCAATGCGGGCATGACGGGCTGGTTGGTCATAATACCGCCGTCACTCCAGAGGCGGCCATCCATGGTGACGGCTTCATAGGCAAAGGTGTATGCAGAAGATGCCACGGCAGCCAGAACCAGATCACTGGGCTGCTCTACGTTCCTGAGCACAAATTCCTGGTGGACTCCGGGATCGGTCAACAGCGCCTCCACCGGCGCGTTGGAAAAAAACCGCGCCATACCGCGCTGAATGTCTGTGGCGGTCATGATTACCCGGATCGCAGAATTGCGCAGCTTTTCATGGGGGATGCGGGCGCGCAGAAATTTGATCCGGTCAAAATTCGGGAAGAGCCCGGTACGGAGCGGCATGCGTAAGAAACGATGGCTCAGTTTGCTTAAAGGGTCCCGCAACAAACGGTACATTCCCAGCAGAAAAATCACGGCCACCAGCATGGGAACATGGGTGCTCAGTTCCAGCGCGGAGTTACCCTCCAACGGCAGATGAATATAGGTGAAGCCAAGAAAAAGAATGATGAAGCCCCATACCAGGATATTTGCTCCGATGGAAACCCATGTCTTGCGCCAATCCGGTTCCCAGTGCCGGCCCCGGGCAAAGTTCAGCATCACATAACCTACATAAGAGAGCTTGTCTGAAAACATCAGAATGGAAACGCCGGCAACGCCAAGCGCCAGCCACGTGAATTTGGGATGGTGCGCGTGCAGAAAGATCCCATGCTGCTGCAACCACATCCAGAGAAAGTTGCCGATGCCGGCTGAAGCAGCCACAAGCCCAGCGAGCAGGAAGATATAACGTGACCAGTCAATGCCGAGCGTGGCCGGTGTGAGTTCAAGCCATGCATCAACCAGCGGTTCAGCCTTGCCGACATACCCATCAGAGTGCGCGGCGTAAGAAGCCGCATTGATGCTGCCCACTGAGGAGGCGGTAATTACATGGGTGGGAACTTTGGCATCTTGAAAAGCCATAAGCGCGCCTGCCTCGTATGCGCCTCGCGCTCCGCCTCCGGAAAGCACTACACCCACGCGAGAGATAAACGCAGCCGGCCTCTTAGATGCGGCAATCCGGGCCCGAAATTCTTCTCGCAACCCGGCGAGTTCCGTCAGGGCCGCTGTGCTGCGCGGTTTCGTTATATTCAGAGGCATTGGGTAGGCCAAAGCATATCCCACCTTGAGACAAAAACGTACCCGCAACAGTGCAACCGGGGCCCCAGCCCCTTCGCGGTCACCTATGCCTTTCCATGCTCGCTGTGCGTCCCTCAACGCCGGCATGATCGGCACGATATTGACCCGCGCACTGTGCTGAGATGCTTTCATTTTTGGAAAGTTGCTATGAAGTCTATGCATTCTGGAATAGAGTTCTCTTTTAGATCGTCCGTGCTGGTTAAATTAATCAAGCTTTCGCGATCTGCCTGCGAAGAGCAGAAGCTCATACAAAAACAAGTGTGACCATTCCTTTTTCTTTTCGTCTAAACGGAAGAAGAATACGCACTATTAAGGGTCCAGATTATGAGCACAGCAGAAGCTGTAGTAACTAGCGGAAGGTTGCCAATTAAAGAAAGCGGACGGACAGTGTTTGTGCCGTTGGATGAAGTTGAGTACTTTGAAGCTTCAGGGAACTACGTGCGTGTTCATGCGGGAGGAGCACACTATCGCGTGCGCGAAAAGCTCAGCGCCATGGCTTCGCGGCTGCCTGAGCGTGATTTTGTACGGATTCATCGTTCCGTCATCGTCAACCGGAACCGAATTCACGAGCTGCGAAGGTCTTTTAGCGGCAAATATCTGGTCACGCTGGTGTCAGGCAAACAGGTCACGTTAAGCCGCAGCCATCGCCAACAGCTATCGACGTTAAAGGAACCTTAAAGGAAACCATTCCTAGGTGAAAGCCGCACAAAGCCATTGCCTTTAGAAGAAAAAGGCGCGCTTTGGCAGCGCGCCTTCATATCCCCTTGTTTAATTGTATTTAGTCGCCGGAAGCTTCCTTAGCTTTGGCTTCATGAAATGCCTCTCTCACGTCCGCCAGAAACAGTTTGGAATTTTCATTTCGTGGTCCCGCTCCGGTCAGCACTTCATTCGCTGATACAGGCTTTCCGTAGTACGCCCGAGTTGAGTCATCATCCGGCTTGACCGCGGCGCCGCTTAGATCAATTCCGGCAAAAAGTCCCTTGGTGCGGGAATAAACCAGGATCTTGTCTTTCATTTTCCAGTCGGTGCTGGCTTGAGCTTCGCGTCCCAGGGGTCCGCCGGCAACTCCGGCTTCCGCGCCCAGCTTAAATTGCGAAGTCAGTAGCTCCTGCATGCCTGCATTCCCGAGGAAGACCATGACCAGGTCAACAGATTCCAGGCCAATCTGCGCGCCCCAGGTGCCGCCCGTAATGGCGAAAAAGTAGGGTTGGCTCCAGCCGTTTCCGGTGCGGCAGGTCGCGACACCGCGACCATGGTTGGCGCCAAAGACAAATCCGCCCTTGACCATGTCCGGAACCACAGCAACGCACTTGGCATCGGCAAGAACTTCCTGAGGGATGGCGCTGTCTGGTGCGTTCATCAGTTGTTTTAAATCGTCACCTGCATTACGCAGGCGTTCGATGATTTGTGCTTGTTCTCCATAAACAGTTTTGCCACTCGCAGTGGTGGCAACATGGTGCTGCGAACATCCTCCCAACAACAGAATGAAGGGAGCCGCTAGGAATGCCGCAAAAAGTTGTTTCATTTGTTTCCTCCAATGAGTCCGGGACTGCGGTTACAACGAGTACTCAGGAAAGGCACTCGAGGAAGGCCTGCCGCCTGCCGTGTGACCTATGAAGTGTCGGAAGAACCGCTGAATTTGGATTATGATCCTGCCCCCGCTATGGCAATAGGACGTGACAGTGAAGCCGAGAGTTGTCTCGTCCATTTGACCCCTGACATTACCCTCTCGTCCAGGTTCTCTCGCCAGCGTTGATGAATTAATGCTGGAATTGCGTGCTGCTGAACTGAGGCAACTCACGCATCTTCGTGTGAATCCGATGCACCGAGGTGAATCAATGCAATTGAAGTATCTCTTCGCTCTGGTGGTGGCATTCGCACTTTCTCTAGGCGCCATCGCCCAGCAGACCGACGATAGCGGTATAAAGCAGGATACGAAAGACGCCGCCCATTCCACCGGCAGAGCGGCCAAGAAAACCGGCCACAAGATCAAGAAAGGAACGAAAAAAGTAGTCAATAAATCAGCCCATGCAACAAAGAAGGGCGCTGAAAAAGTAGAAGACAAGAGCGCGCCAAGTCCGACTCCGCCGCCGCAGTTATAGACAAAAAATGCACGAGAAGAAGCGGCCATGCGCTTATTTCGGTTGACTGGCTGCCGTTATCGGACTTAATATCCGCTTAGCCGCCTCGTCCGTGGATCCCCCATGCATAAACTTGCAAAAAGCAGCGCACGGAAAACCGATTCCGGCGAAGTCTTAATTCCGGACAAGCTCTATTTTCGCATTGGCGAGGTCAGCCGCCTCTGCGGTCTCCCCAGCTATGTGCTCCGTTTCTGGGAGACGGAATTCAACCAGCTTAAGCCCTCCAAAAGCGGCACCGGCCAACGCATGTACCGGAAAATTGACGTGGAAAATGTGCTCCGGATCAAGAAACTTCTCTACGATCAGGGCTTCACGATAGCCGGCGCACGCCAGCAATTGCGGTCTGAAACTAAGCGCAAACAGTCTCCTTTACCCTTTGCTGTGCCGCCGGCGGCAGGGCGGGGCGAACTGAAGCAGGTCCGCCAGGGATTAAGGGAGATTCTGGGTATCCTAAGCTCACGTCATTAGGCCGCAAAAAGGATTAGGCCGCAAAAGGCGCATCATGCCGCGTTCTAACTGTGAGACGAGCCTGGCCATTTGGACGGCGACTTAAGATTTTCCTGCTCCCTGGGAAAGCTGAGCTGCATCCAAGAAAAGGCAGTTATAATAGATATTAGCTTACCTTTGAAGGCGTTCTTTCGTCTCATAAGGATTAGATAAAGGTCGGTCTGATGTCCAAAAAGATTCAAGTTCTCCTCCTGACCAGCTCCATGTTGATCATCGCTTTTGTCCTGGTTGGCAGCCTTGGCGTTCACGCTTCCGGCGCCAGCAGCAGCGGTGACGTTACCCTTAAACACATTGGCGTTTACAGCGAAGTGCTTTATCGTGTGCGCGCAGAATATGTGGAAGAACCCAACATGACCGCGGTCACCAACGGCGCACTGCACGGCCTTCTGGAATCTCTCGATGCCGATTCCAGCTATCTGACGCCGGCTGAATACAAAGTTTTCAAGCAGAAAAAAGTGGAAGGCAAGGCGGACATCGGGGCCACGGTTTCCAAGAGGTTTGGCTATGCTGCCATTGTCTCGGTAATTCCCGGTGGACCAGCCGAAAAGGCAGGCTTGAACTCTGGCGACATCATAGAGACGGTTGAGGGTCTGAGCACGCACGATCTGTCACTTGCGGCGGTGAAGAACCATTTGGTCGGCGACCCGGGCTCGCGCCTAGAACTGACCATCATCCGGACGCGCAAGATCGAACCGCAAAAGATGACGGTTGTCCGGGAAATCGTGAACCCTCCCGCAGTACAAGAGCAGATGGTAGGCGACAATGTTGGCGTGATCAAAGCGGTTGCGCTCACCAAGGGCAAAGCCGCGGAAGTGGCCGAAAAGATCAAGTCGCTGCAAAAAAAGGGCGCCAAGAAGCTGGTCTTGGACCTGCGCTATAACTCTGAAGGCGACGAGGAAGAAGGCGTAGCAGTCGCCAATCTTTTCCTGGGCAAAGGAACCATCGCATCTCTGCAAGGGCAAAAGGTTGAGAAGGTCACCTACACCGCCGATCCGCAAAAGAAGATCACTGACTTGCCTTTGGCTGTTCTGGTGAACCGCGGGACCGCTGGCGCGGCTGAACTGGTTGCGTCGGCAATCCTGGATAACAACCGAGGCGATGTGCTGGGCGACAAGACGTTTGGTGAAGGCTCGGTACAAAAGCTGATTGAAGTGCCGGATGGATCAGCGCTAATTCTTTCCGTCGCCAAATATTACACGGCAAACGGAAAAGTCATACAAGATACCGGTATTACTCCGAATATCCTGGTGGCTTCCAATGATGACGTGGTAGCTATTTCCGACGATGACGACAGCACCCCGACGACGGAAGAGCCGCAAAAACCCACACAAAAGGAAGATGAACAACTCCGCCGCGCCATCGAAGTATTGAAAACGAAAAATCAAAAAAGCTAAGAGATTAGCTCTTGGCTGAAAGCGCGCCTTATTGAGGGCGCGCTTTTTATTTATGCGGAAGTACAGTTGGCCTGTAGGGCCTCATTGCCCTGTTGTCATGCCAGTTGGCCGGGCAAAGCGTGCTATTCTGACCTTGATCTAACCTTACTTCCATGAAGTTCCTTGCAGAGCTTCCGGCATTCAAAGTAGCTGGGAAACCGCTGGTCGGGCGCGTTGTGTTTAGCGTGCTGGTGCTGACGGCTGCATTTCTTGGGACCCTGGCAGGCCTGCTGATCGTTTACTCAACTGACCTCCCTCAGATCAGCGAACTGGAGCGCTACCGCCCCAGCACGATCACCGAGCTATATGATGACCAAGGCAGGCAGATCGGATCATTTGCCTTGCAGCGCCGCGTGCTGGCTTCTTACGATAATTTTCCCAAGGTGCTGCGCGATGCCATTATTTCCACAGAAGACAAGACTTTCGAAACGCATTGGGGCATTAACTTCTGGCGTGTTTTCGGCGCGACCTATCGCGATATAACTTCCAGCTCCCGGGCACAGGGCGCTTCCACTCTGACGATGCAGCTTTCGCGCAATCTTTTTC
This sequence comes from Candidatus Angelobacter sp., assembly GCA_036495645.1. Classification (GTDB taxonomy): domain Bacteria; phylum Acidobacteriota; class Terriglobia; order Terriglobales; family Acidobacteriaceae; genus Angelobacter. The sequence continues at coordinate 34,128 of DASXMN010000017.1, read as the reverse complement.
TCTCGCCCGAACGCCATTTCAGCCGCAAGGTGCAGGAAGCTATTCTCGCCTTGCAGATAGAGCGGCGATTTACCAAGCAGCAGATCTTCACTCTGTATTGCAACCAGATTTTCCTGGGGCATGGCGTGTATGGTTTTGAAGCGGGAGCACAGTATTATTTCAACAAGCCCGCCAAAGATCTTAAGCTGCAAGAAGCTGCACTGTTAGCAGGATTGCCCAAAGGCCCGGCTGCGTACTCTCCCATTAATTATCCAGACAAGGCGCTCAAGCGGCGCAATCTTGTCATTAACAATTTACTGGAAGACGGCAAGATCACAGCCGAAGAAGCAGAGCGCGCAAAGACCACACCGCTGCGTTTGAACATCCAGCCGGACAGATCACCGGCCCCGTACTTTGTGGAGGAGGTGCGGCGTCACCTGGAAAAAAAATACGGCGCGGATGAGGTACATGAAGGTGGCCTGCGCGTTTATACGTCGCTGGATCTTGACCTGCAAAAAACCGCGACGCAGGCATTGCTCGACGGACTAGCCGCGTATGAACACCGGCATGGATGGAAGGGCCAGCTAAAAAATGTGGTCCAGAGTGGAGAAGCTATCAGTAAGTACCAGGACCCGGACTGGCAAAAGCCGGTGGCAGTGGGCGACTATCTCCATGCTGTGGTGGTGGATATTGGATTGCAATTCTGCAAGATCAAGCTGGGACACTATAGCGCTTCCCTGGGACCAGCGGAGATTGCCTGGACCGGCCGCAAATTACCAAAGAACATTTTTTCAGTAGGAGACATTCTTTATGTCAAGGTGCTTGGCCTGAATCCTGATGGTTCAGCCAAGGTCTCATTGGAGCAGGATTCAGGCGTCCAGGCCGCATTGCTTGCCATTGACAACGCCACAGGCGATATCAAAGCCATGGTGGGCGGCCGCGATTACGATGAGTCGAAATTTAACCGGGCAACGCAGGCGGAACGCCAGGCAGGGTCATCCTTCAAGCCTTTTGTCTATACCGCGGCCATTGATCAGGGCGCAGAGCCGGATGACCTGATCCTGGACGCTCCCACAACCTTCAACAGCGCCGGCGTGCCGTACGCGCCGCATAACTTTGATCACAAATTTGAAGGCAACATCACCTTGCGCCATGCATTGGCGGAGTCCCGCAATATCCCTGCGGTCAAGCTGGCGCAGAAAGTTGGCATGCCAACTGTGGCTGACTATGCCCGGCGCTTCGGCATCACGTCACCTATTTTGCCGTTCTTACCCGTAGCGCTTGGGGCAGCCGATCTGACTCTCTATGAGCAAACCGCCGCATATACTATCTTCCCTAATGATGGCCTGCGCATTGAGCCGCGCTATATCAGCAAGGTGACCGATTATGAAGGCCACCTGCTGGAACAGGATTTTCCTGACGCCAAAGACGTAATCAGCCAGCGCACGGCGCGGACGATGGTCTCACTGCTGCAAGAAGTGGTGAAGCATGGCACAGGAGGCAGCGCCCGCAAGCTGAACCATCCGGTAGCGGGAAAGACCGGAACTACCAATGACTACACGGATGCCTGGTTCATCGGCTTCACGCCCAGCGTGACCTGCGGCGTGTGGGTAGGATTTGACGAAAAGAAAAACCTGGGAGAGAACGAAACCGGGGCACATGCAGCGCTGCCAATCTGGCTTGATTTCATGCGCGCCGTGGTCTCCGATCCTGCGCGTAAAAATGAAGCTTTCCCTTCCATCGACAGCGGCAAAAATAAAGTGGCGCCAGTCAAACGCGCCGCCATTATTCCACCCCGCCACTCTGACGATGCGGAGGCACACTAGTTGTTCCTCAAAGTGGTCAAGTATTTTTTCCTTAGCCTGGTTCTGCTGTTGGTATTTCTTTCTTCGGCGCTGCTGGCAATGCGTTTTGCCATCCAGGGGCGCGAGGTGCATGTGCCTAAGCTTACCGGGCTTACACCGCCGGAAGCCGAGCGCGTTGCCAATTCGGATGGACTGGTGCTCTCTGTTGAGAGCCGTTTCTACAGTTCTTCCGTGCCGCAGGGCCGGATTGTTTCGCAGTCGCCTTCTCCGGACGCGACTGTACGGCGTGGATGGAAGATACTGGTGGCTGCGAGCCTTGGGCCGCAGCGCGCCGCTGTGCCGAACCTGATTGGGCAAAGCCAGCACGCCGCCGGAATTAACGTGAGCCGCCGAGGACTGGAAATTGGGACCGTGGCCTCTATTCATGTTCCTGGCGTACCACCGGAAACCGTAGTGGCTCAAAGCCCGCCGCCCGACGCAACTGAGGTTACATCCCCGAAAGTAGGTCTGATTTTTTCTGCCGCGGACAACGCACCGCGCTATGTGATGCCCAAATTTGTAGGAAGGCCATTGGCCGAGGCAAGCGTAGCGATCATCAAGGCTGGATTTACGGTGGGAAAGGTCCACATTGTGGAAAGCGGAAATGATGATGATTCCACCGCTCCACACGGAGTTATTCTGCGGCAGTTTCCGCTGGCCGGACAGCGCGTGGCAGCAGGCGCGGTGATTAGCTTTGATGTGAGAAAGTAAGAGCTTCACCGCAAAGGTCGCAGAGAACGCAAAGGGGCGTGATGTTACTTGGCTTAGTGTACAAACAGGATTTTCAGGAAACAGCAAGAGTAAAGCTCAGATTTGACTTACCTCTGTGTCCCTTTTTGCCCTCCGTGGTTAGGCTTTTTGCAGGATGGCAGCAAAGAATCCATCACACGGCTGAATGCCAGGGAGAGTACGCAGAAAATTTTTGCTGACGAGTTGATCGATGTCGCGCCAGACCAGCTCACCCGATTGCTGTAATCGTAATAATTCATTCCGCATAGGAATAATTTGAAATGCAGCCTCGCCTTGCAAAACGGCGGCGATTACCTGCTCGTTCTCTTCCGGCTCCAGCGAGCACGTGGAATAGACCAAGCGTCCGCCGGGAGCTACGTAGCGCATGGCCGCACGCAAGATTGCGATCTGGCGCGATTGCAGATCTTGTAAATCATCGGGCTTGAGCCTCCATTTGATTTCAGGATTGCGCGCCAGCGTTCCGGTGCCGGAGCAAGGCACGTCCGCCAGAACGCGGTCAAAGTCAGCTTTATAAGGAAGGGACAGCGCATTGGCGGTAACTACTTCCACGTTCGGCTGCGGGGCCAGCTTACGCAACAGCGTTGCCCGATGCGGGTGCAACTCCGTGGCAACGATTTCCGCTGTGGGAAGACGTACAGCCATCGCTGAGGTTTTGCCGCCGGGAGCGGCGCAGCAATCAAGAATGCGCCGGCCATCTCCTACGAGCGCGGCCACAAGTTGCGAGCCTTCATCCTGAATGGCAACCTTGCCATCACGGAATAACTGAGTGGCAGTGACATCGCCTGAGACAATCACACGAGCGTTAGCCATCAGCGCGCCCGGGGAGAGTTGAATGCCTTGTGCCGAGAGTATGTCTTCATCGGTTGCGCTGGCGAGGCGTACGGTGCTGGAAGGGACGCGCTGGTTGTATTCGCAGACTTTCTGCGCAATGTCGTAGCCAAGAGACTCTACCCATCGTTCTACCAGCCATTTTGGATGGGCCAGCGCGGAAGAAAGATATTCAACGCCGGTCAATTTGGAGTTATGCGTATCATATACGGCGGCCTTGACTTTGCGCATTACAGCGTTTACCAGCCCGGCGGCAGAGACTTTCTTTGCATATTTGACCAGTTCTACCGTCTCATTCACGGCCGCGTGCGCAGGCACTTTGCTCAGGAATTGCTTCTGGTAGACACCCATGCGCAGCGCAGTCAGGACTTCAAAGTCGAGCTTGCGAAAGGGCGTGAAGCTGAGACGCGCTATCGATTCGTCCAGCACAAAGCGCCAGCGGAGCACGCCCATCACGATTTCAGTAGTGAGATTGCGGTCGACAGGAGAAAGATTATCAAGCAAAGAGGAGTGCAGGAGTTCGTCGGCGTAGGCTGCTTCACGCTCCACACGCAGCAGAATGTTGAATGCAGCCAGTCGCGCTGGAGACACGGACACGATCAGCTCTCCTTAATTAACCCAGCCGCTCGCCCGCAGCGGGACGATAGCCGTTGATAAACTCGCGGGCTGTCATGGTTTTCTTTCCTTCCGGCTGAACTTGGAGCAGTTCCAAAACAGTGCGCTGCCCGCAGCCGACAAAGAGCTTCTCATCACCCACGCGCAGTTCGCCGGGATTCAGGTTGGCCAATGTGTCTTCCGGACGCGCGCTCAGGAATTTCAGGTTCTTGCCGCGCAGAAATGTATAAACTCCGGGCCATGGCTGAAAGCCCCGCAGGCGGTTGTGGATGTTTGAGGCAGTGCGATGGAAGTCAACGAGTCCGTCTTCTTTTTTCAGGATCGGAGCAAGCGTGGCTTTGGAATTATCTTGTGGCTGGGGAGTGATCGTGCGCTCTTCAAGCCCGCGCAGGGTCTCCACGATCAGGTCTGCGCCCATCTCAGCAAGCCGATGCGCGTATGTTACCGCCGTATCTTCCGGAAGGATCGGCATTTCTCTTTGCAGCAGGATGTCGCCGGTATCCAGCCCTTCATTCAGCAGCATGGTGGTCACACCAGAAATGGTTTCGCCTTCAGCAATCGCCCACTGCACGGGCGCGGCGCCACGATATTTCGGCAGCAAAGACGCATGTACGTTGATGTTGCCGAAGCGAGGTAGCTCCAGCATCCAGGGAGGAATGATGCGGCCATAGCCAACAACAATGATTGCATCCGGTTGCAAATCTTTTAGCTGCGCCTGAAATTCTTCATTCTTCTTTATTTTTTCGGGCTGGATGACCGGCAAATCCAGCTTCAATGCTGACTGCTTGACAGGTGGCGCAGTCAGAGTCATTCCACGGCCCTGGGGGCGGTCAGGCTGCGTTACTACTAGTTGAATTTCGAAACCGGCTGCGGCCAGACGTTCGAGAGACGGCACGGCAAATTGTGGTGTGCCGCAAAAAACCAGCTTCATGCCCACTCGCCGGCGCGCACCAGCTTTTTGATTTTGCGCTTGATCAGGTCCCGCTTGAGTGCGCTCACGTGGCTGATAAAAAGCCTGCCGTTGAGGTGGTCGGTCTCATGCAGAAAGGCGCGGGCCAGCAGATCGTCGCCGGTTTTTTCAAACCACTTTCCTTCCAGGTCCTGTGCGCGAACGGTCACAACATTGGCGCGGACCACGTTCTCACGAAAGTCCGGCAGGCTGAGGCAGCCTTCCTGCCCATTTTGCTTGCCTTCACGGCCAATGATTTCCGGATTGATCAGCACAAGTTTTTCTTCGGGCTTTTCCTTGAAAGTCACGTCAATCACAGCAACGCGCTTGCTGATGCCGATCTGCGGCGCGGCCAGACCAACACCATGCGCGGCATACATGGACTCAAACATATCGTCCACCAGCTTTTTCAAATCTTCATTAAATTCGGTGACGGGCTCGGCCTGCTTTTCCAGCACCGGGTCACCATACACCACGATTGGATAGATCATTCTCTCTGCTAGAACTCCCGCAATTGTTGTTGATAGCCTGTGAAATTCCGGCACGTTTCCGTGATGGAATCTCCGCCGAATTTTTCCAGCGCGCACCGCGCCAGCGTAAGTGCGACCATGGCTTCAGCGGCCACTCCGGCGGCTGGCACCACGCAAACGTCAGAACGCTCATAAGCGGCTTTGACAGGTTCACGCGTGACAAAGTCCACTGAGCCTAGCGGACGCCGCAGCGTGGAAATCGGCTTTAAATAGCCGCGCACCAGAATGTCCTGACCGTTGGAGATACCGCCCTCGATTCCGCCCGCGTGGTTGGATGCGCGCGTAAAGCCGGTAAACCGTGGTTCGCCTTCTTTTTTGTAGCCAATCTCATCATGCACAGCGGAGCCAAATGACAGCGCCGATTCGACGCCGGTGCCGATCTCCACGCCTTTGACGGCTTGCAGCGACATAACAGCTTGAGCAAGAAGGCCGTCGAGGCGCTCGTCCCATTGCGCGAAGGTACCGAGGCCGGGAGGAACATTGTGGGCGACAACTTCAAAGACGCCGCCAACGGAGTCGCCCGTGCGAAGGGCCTGGTCCACTTCGGCTTTCATACGCTGCTCGGATTCGGGATCAGCACAGTTGAGCAGCACTTCCGGTTTTGCGTGAAGCTGCTGAAGCTGTTCCCATCTTACTTCCGCGCTGTCCAGCGTGGCTTTGCCCACGGCGACCACGTGGCTCAGCACTTCCATGCCAAGCTCGCGTAGAAAGAGTTTGGCAATAGCCCCGATAGCGACCCGGGCGGCGGATTCGCGGGCCGAAGCGCGCTCCAGTATGTATCGCGCCTCAGGAAAGTTGTATTTCAGTGCCCCGGCCAGGTCGGCATGACCGGGACGTGGCGAGGCTACACGCTTATGTTTCGCAGGATCGCCGGCTTCTATGGGCAGCGACTCCTGCCAGTTCTTCCAGTCTTTGTTCTCGAGAAGGATGGCGATGGGCGAGCCGATGGTCTTGCCGTGGCGCACCCCAGAGATGATGTGGGCTTTGTCCGTTTCAATCTTCATGCGGCCGCCACGGCCAAAGCCCTGCTGGCGTCGCCAGAGTTCGCGGTCAAGGAAGGTTTGGTCAATGCCGAGACCTGCGGGAATGCCGGAGAGGAAAGCCACCAGGCTCTCTCCATGGGATTCTCCGGCAGTGTAGTAGCGCAGCATGTTTTGGCTTGTGAGTGGCTATCCCGCTGATATTAAAACATTTGATTGTAGCTGAAGGGGCGAGCGGTGGAAAACCAGCCACAGGTGGGAACACGCAAATCATTCAGTTCCAATCGTTGTGCTTCTGCATGAAACCGTGCAAGCGCACCGGCTTTAAAAATTAAGATGAAGACGAAAAAAAGGCGAGCTGACAAGGCCCGCCTGAAATGAGGGGAGGAGTAACTTTGAATAAACTGCCTGCTCTGGAACACCTTTTTGCGATCTTATGCTGCCGAGCGAATCTTGCTGCGCACTTTGTTGCGCGTCTCCTCGTCGATCGAGGTCAGATTGTGCTGTTCGCGGCCATGCTGCTCTGCTTTCCTTAAGACGTCGTCTGGGCTGGAACCTTTAGCCTCCCAGGAGCAGCCTGTGAAGCCGGCATCGGCGCACTTGAATGAATATTTTTCGCTTCCTTGAGCATTAGGACTTTTTTGATCGATGATATTGGCCATCTTCGCCTCCAGTTTTTATTGTGCCTGCCATTCTATTGTGCCGCGAATCCAAAGCTGAATGGGGCAAGATCGAAAGCTGCTGATGGAAAATCGAGAGCGGCTGTGGGAAGGTGGATGCGCGCTGGGTTTGACAGGGCAAATCCAGGGACTTTACAATCAACATTGCTGCCGATGCCTGATCGCGCAGCTTCTTTTTTGCCTCGGTTGGCCCTCTTTTTCTCGGTATGGCGGTGTAGCTCAGGTGGTTAGAGCGACGGTCTCATAATCCGTAGGTCGTAGGTTCGAGTCCTACCGCCGCCACCAGTAGGTTGGCTCAGTGCAATCCCTAGAGGGAGCACTGATGATCGACCACAATCTGCCGAGTTCTGAAGTATGGAACCACGGATTTTTATCCGTAGGTCGCTCGCTTAGAGTTCTTCCGCCGCCACAGTTCTGCGGCGTTCGATTTAAAAATTTCAGCCGATTATAAGGGCCTTGCAATGTAACCCAGTCGCGGAGCGAAGCAAAAAAATGAACCGAAGAGAGAAAAATTATGGAGCCGACGATCGGACTTGAACCGATGACCTGTCGATTACGAATCGACTGCTCTACCAACTGAGCTACGTCGGCCTTTGCGGGGCTGCCAATCTATTTTAAGAGAGAGCGGCCAGCCCGTAAAGCTCGAGAACCTTTCCGAACTCCGCCCGCCGAGCGCGCCATCAAGTTAGTGCTCATTTAGGGAATGTTTACTAAACGGATGAGTTTTCCACACTTTGCGGAGATTTACGCTTGCAATTTGTATCTGGAGTTTCGCATAATGTTCCTCAGCTAGGCAAGAGACTGCGTACTTCCAAAGGCCACGAGTGGAAAGATACGATCGATCGGACGTTTTGCGGATCCTTCGCATTACAGCTCGGCAGCTGGCAGGCTGGGAAAAATCCGGTTTGCTGCCCGTAGCGGAATCCTATTCCTTTTTTGATCTCCTGCAAATCAATAAGCTTCGCGACCTCCGGGCCAAGCGTGTGCGCTCGGCGGTGATACTTGAATCATTGCGGGCCATGCGGCAGGTTGCCGGCATGGAAAACCCGCTGATGGAAGCGGGCACATTCGCCAGCCAGTCGCGCGTCGTGTTTCGCCATCATGGCGCAGCGGTTGAGCCTTTGGCCGGCCAGTTTGTCATGGACTTCAATCAGCGTGAGATGGTTGAGTCGCACAAAATACACGCCATGCGGGCCGCCGAAACTGCCACCGAATTTTTTGCCCGGGGCGTCTCCCTTGAAGAAGATCCCGGCACGCAGACTGAAGCCATTGACAGTTACAAAAAGTGCGTTGATCTTGATCCCACACACGCGGCCGCATATATCAATCTGGGAACGCTTTTTTACAATCGCCATGATTACGTGCAGGCGGAACGCTTTTACCGCAAGGCGATTGAAGTGGATTCGCGCTACGCGCTCGCCTATTTCGATTTAGGCAATGTGCTTGACGAAACCGGACGCCTGCCTGACGCGATTCGCGCGTATCAATCCGCCATCTCTCTGGCGCCCACCTATGCCGATGCGCATTACAATCTGGCGCTGGCGCTGGAAAAAGCCCGCGATCCGCGCAAAGCGCTGCATCATTGGCAAGCCTATGCCCGGCTTGACACCGTTGGGCCGTGGTCTATCCACGCGCGCAACCAGATCAAGAAGATTCTGGCTGCCGACCAATTAAAAGTCGTCCCAAAAAAGAAATAACACCATATTCGCTTTTCGGGCTAATCGGCTTTCTCTTTTTCCCCAGTAAGAAAATAAGCGGACCACACTCCGGCAGCCATGGATGCAACCATCACAATCAGCAAAGGGGAAGTAAAGACCTGCTCTTTGTATGCCATCGTGACTGCATTCAGCAGCAGGAAAGAAAGTGTGCATGCGGAAAAATAGTATGCCCACAGCAACGTACGGAAGCGCCGTGACAAAAGCAGAAAGCGTGACCGCGCCGCCCAGAATGCCAGCCACAGAATACATGCCACTGTCATAAACGCCAGGCCCACAGAGGGTTTTTGCCAGACCTGGAAGAAAATCCTATGACCCTGAATCTTGAATGCTGCTGTGGCCACGCTGAAGAAGAGCCCCATGCCTCCTGATACGGCATGCCATGCCTCGGCCCTTACGCGTGCGCGCTCTCTGGCCAGTTCCAGAGCCAGCTTGTTTTCCCAGTCGTCCGGAGGAACCGGCGCCACGGTTACCAGTTCCACTGACTTATTTGCGCCGCGCGCAATGCGCTCAAGCTCGTGGTTTTCGCGGAAGCATTCTTCCACCAGCTCCCGCGTGGCCATGCTAGCCTCGCCGGAAAAATAGACGGGCAAAAGATCTATGACCACATCTTTATGTATTTTCATGAACGCACCTCATGGAATGTACCTCTTGCTTTCATCAGCTTCAATCGCGCACGATGGACCTTAACTTTTGTGCTGGAAAGAGGGATCTTCAGCACCTGGGCAATTTCCTCATAAGACATTTCTTCCTGCACCCTCATCAGGAGTGCCGCGCGGTCGATTTCTGAAAGCTCCTGGAGCGCCACCATCACGGCCCGTACTTCCGCTTTTTGCTCCATCTGAATCTGCAGACCCTGTCCCAGATCTGGTGTGGACTCATCCAGCGGCACTGTGTGCTTTACGCTCCGCAGATAGTCGCGATAAAGATTGCGCGCAATGGTGAACAAGTAGGCTTTCACGCTGCTCTCTCGAATTTTTCCTTCTGACCTCCAGACCCGAATGAACGTTTCAGAGGTAATATCGTCGGCCAGCGCAGGATTGCCGCAAAGAAACAGGGCAAATCTGCGCACCATCGGAGCATAGCTCTCGTACACCTTAAGGAAGTCAGTCATGCTTCTTGTTTTGGATATACGAGGACTATATAGAGAAAGTTACTAGCTGGTCCTATATAGCGGCAAAATCCGCTGAGCCGGAAGCAGCATTCGCTCAAAACCTGGTGGATGGCCCGGTCTTGGGCCAGGGTAATTACGGTTCAGAGATCTTGGCGTGTCGTATGGATCGTTCCCCGAGGGACGGGGAAATGCAAGAATATTCCAAAGATGAAGTGGAACGCCGTCCCCAACCTGTCCCGGCGTTCCCTGAGCGAGATCCAAATTAATTGGGTGAAATCACGCGGCCTTGCTGACCTCGCTGAGCGCCAGCACTGCCAGTTCCAGGCGATCGCGTGCCCCGGTCTTGGTGAAAATACTTTGCAGATGGCGTTTCACGGTGTTCTCGCTAATGGTCAGCGCCTCGCCAATGTCTTTATTTTTCATGCCGCGTGCCACATGGTAAGCAATCTGGCGTTCGCGGGTGGAGAGCCGTCCCATGGTATTGGCATTGGTTTTTGATTCCGCCGTCATGGTGGAAAGCACCTGTTGGGCGAGTTCATCAGAGAATGCCAGTTCGCCATTGGCCACGGTACGGATGGCGGCGAAGAGTTTTTCCGGCCCATCACTCTTCAGCACCAGGCCGCGTGCGCCTAATTTGACTACCTGGGCATAATCCAGTTCGTTATCCGAACCGGTGAGCACAACCGCGGCTACCCTGCTTCCGGCGCGATCCAGCGTGCGCAGGACTTCAAAGCCATCGCCTTCCGGCATAAAGAGGTCCAGCAGCAGGACGTCTGGGGCGCTTTCATTCACAATCGCCAACGCTTCCTGTCCGTTGGAAGCACGGGCTTCCACGCTGAAGTCCGGTTGGGTGGAAAGCAATGCCGCCAGGGATTCCCGTAAAACGGTGTGATCGTCGGCTATAACAATACGAGTGCGATTTTTTACAGCGGATTTAGGAACCATACTTAATCCTTAGATGCAATTCTGAAGCGGATGAAACGCCAGACTTTCAGGTTGGCCGCAGGCAACCAAAAAGTTGAAAACGGTGTGAAAACCGGCGAAAACCAGAGTAGCTGGCGATTTCTGATGCCCGGCGGTGCGGGTTGAGTGCCTGTACCTTGAGCACGTAGGATCGTTTGGGCGCTCTATGGTATATTCCGCCTAAATGCTCCCGTTGAGTCATCCGACCCGGAAATGGAGTTGCGCTTTTGGCGATTGACGAAGAACTTTCGGTTTTGGAAGACCAGCTTCGCCGGCTGAAAGTGGAGTATGACATGTACTTCGGCGGAGGCTCCAAGAAACCGCCGGCTGAGCTTGAATGGAAGGTCAAGAACCTTCTGAAAAAATTTTCTGATGGGCATCGCATGAACTATGCCCAGCGCTTTCGTTATACCACGCTGCAACAGCGTTATGCGCTCCATAACGCCCTATGGCAGCAGAAGCTAATCATCAAGGAAGAAGGCTACCGCCGTCCGCAGGACGCCGTTCTGGGGATTCAGGGCCTCCGCTCCGACGAAGAGCATGAGGCGGCCAAAGCCCTAAAGCATCATGGATTGGCGGCCGCAGATCGTCCTTTCACCGCATCTTTAACTGACGGAGACGACGCCACGCAGGTTGAATCTCTTTTCCAGGCGCTCACTGAAGCGCGCAAAAAGGCGGGAGAAAATAATACCGCCAACCTGGATTCCTTTAAGAAATTCGTGAAGCAGAAGACCGCGCAACTGCAAAAAGAGTACGGATGCAAGGCCGTGGAATACAGCGTGGAACTGCAGAATGGCCAAGCCAAGCTTAAGGCCAAACCAAAAACATAGTTTTCGGTAGGCCCCATGCGGCAGACATTTTCATATCTGTAAAAACCATCAGAATTAAAACACGCTCGAGCTGCCTATTTAAGCGAAGCGCACTTTCACGTCGGCGCGCTTGGCCAGGTGGATGCTTTCCACAAAGCGCACCTTACCGCTTTTGCGCGTCATCACAATGGATGAGGTGCGCGTGCCCTCGCCGAAGAAACGCACGCCTTTCATCAATGCTCCATCGGTCACGCCGGTGGCGGCAAACACAATATGTTTGCCCGGCGCAAGATCTTTGGCGGTGTAAATCCTTTTCTTGTCTTTGATGCCCATCTTCTCAATGCGGGCTTCCAATTCCGGCGTATTGATCACAAGGCGGGCATGGATTTCACCGTTCAGGCAGCGCATGGCTGCGGCGGTGATCACGCCTTCCGGCGCACCCCCGCTACCCATCACAACGTGAACGCCGGTTCCTATGACGGCTGCGGCGATTCCGGCAGAGAGATCACCATCCGTGATGAGACGAATGCGCGCTCCCGCTCTGCGTATATCGTCGATGAGCTTCTCATGCCGTGGCCGGTCCAGTACTACCACAACAAGGTCGGCAATATCGCGGCTCAGGCGGCGGGCGATGGCCTTCAGGTTGTCCTTAACTGGCGCGTCCAGATCGACCGCATCTTTGCATGAAGGTCCAACGACAATCTTTTCCATGTAGCAATCTGGCGCGTTGAGCAAGCCACCTTTTTCCGAAGCGGCCAAAACTGTGATGGCTCCGGGCGCGCCGGTTGCGCACAGGTTCGTTCCTTCCAGAGGATCTACGGCAATGTCAACTTCCGGTAGCTTCTCGCCATCATGCCAGCCCGCGCCCACCTGTTCGCCGATGAAGAGCATGGGGGCTTTATCGCGCTCGCCTTCACCGATCACTATGGTCCCACGCATAGGCACCGTGTCCATGGTGGAGCGCATGGCTTCTGTCGCTGCCTGGTCCGCGCGATCGCGGTCGCCTGTGCCCATGGTGTGTGCTGAAGCGATTGCGGCATCTTCCACCACCCGCGCAAACTCCAGCGCCAGTTCAAATTCCATCTGATTGGCGATGTTTTTCTGTTCCTTCTTGTCAATAACGTGGGTCGCCATAAGTGCCTCCAGAGATATTCGCTTATCGGGCCGACTTCGCGCCCATCATTCCCAATTGAACAAACATTTTCGCGGCGCTCCGCGCAGAATGACAGATTGAAACACATTTTCCGATTTGAACCATACCAGGTTATTTAAAATGCGCTGCTATTTAAAACGCGCTAATCCCGGTAACGCTTTCCCCAATAATCAATGCATGTATGTCGTGCGTGCCTTCGTATGTTTTCACGGATTCCAGGTTCATCATGTGCCGCATCACCGGGTAATCGTCCGCAATGCCATTTGCTCCCAGGATGTCTCGTGCCATGCGGGCGCATTCCAGGGCCATCCAGACGTTGTTTCGCTTGGCCATGGAAATGTGCTGGTGGCCAACTTTGCCCGCATCCTTCAGGCGGCCCACCTGCAATGCCAGAAGCTGCGCCTTGGTGATCTCGCTGATCATCCAGGCCAGCTTCTCCTGAACAAGCTGATGAGATGCAATCGGCTGGTCACGGAACTGCTTGCGCGTCTGGGAATATTGCAGCGCTGTGTCATAACAAGACATGGCTGCCCCAATCGCGCCCCACCCAATGCCATAGCGCGCCTGATTCAGGCAGCCGAGCGGCGATTTCAGCCCATCCGAGCCAGGCAGAAGGTTTTCCAGCGGGATATGCACGTCCTGCAATGAAAGCCCGGAGGTAACTGAGGCGCGCAATGACCACTTGCCATGGACATCGGAAGCCTTGAAGCCGGAACGGTTTGTTTCCACCAGAAACCCTTTAATGCGGTCGTTGTGTTCTTCTGATTTTGCCCACACAATGGCGATATCGGCGATGGAGCCAGAGGTAATCCACATTTTTTCGCCGTTAAGGACGTACTCGTTCCCGGACTTCACGGCGCGGGTACGCATACCGCTGGGATTGGAGCCGAAGTCAGGCTCGGTAAGGCCGAAGCAGCCAAGCTTTTCGCCCTTGGCCATGGGCGGCAGCCATTTTTCTTTCTGCGCGTCATTGCCATACGCATAGATGGGATACATGCACAGGGCGGACTGCACGCTGACGAATGAACGCACGCCGCTATCGCCGCGCTCCAGTTCCTGCATCACCAAACCGTATTCCACGTTGCCCATGCCGGCACAGCCATAACCTTTCAGGTTGGCTCCGAAAAAGCCCAGATCGGCCATGGGCTTTACCAGTTCGCGGGGAAAGCGGCCCTCCCGATTGCATTCCTCGATGATGGGGACCAGATTTTCTTCGATAAATCGGCGCGCGGTGTCACGCACCAGACGCTCGTCGCCGGTGAGCAGGGAATCAAATTCGATGAAATCCACGCCCTTGAACTTAAAAGCGGGCATATTCTCCTCTTTGGGTGGGCCGGGGTATTCGCCGGGCAGCAAGAGTGCTCTAACCAGCCCCAGCCGCCATAGCAGACCATCCAAACTAGCAGAGGGAAAAGGCGGGGTCAAACTGCGTGTTAATCTTTGAAAATGTCGCTGCGCTCCAACCCGCTCAGCTGTATATGCCGATGGGGAATTGTTTTCTGCGCCAGCGGCATTGGGCTCTGCGCGCAAGCCGGTCTTGCCCTTTCAAGGGTGGGCCATAAACAATGAAAACCAACGCAGTCCGGCTGCTGGAAAGCATAGGTATTGAGTATGAGCTGCGCGAGTATAGCGTTGATCCGGAAGATCTGGCGGCGGAAACAGTAGCGGCAAAAATTGGGATGCCGCCGGAGCAGGTTTTTAAAACGCTGCTGGCTCGGGGTGACCGCAACGGGCTCTCCTTTGCTGTGATCCCGGCCAACACTGAACTGGATTTGAAGGCCCTGGCTGCGGCTGCCGGAGACCGGAAGACTGAGCTGGTTCCGGTGAAAGAACTTTTGGGCCTGACTGGATACATTCGCGGCGGTGTGACGGTGCTGGGCGCCAAAAAAGCTTTTCCGGTTTTTGCCGATGAGACCATACGACTGTGGGACGCGATTTCAGTATCGGCGGGAGTTCGCGGCACCCAAATTATTCTTGCGCCAGATGACTACTTAAGGGCCACAGATGCGGTTATGGCGGACATTGCCAGGGGCAAATAGGGCCTTAATATTTGCAGCAACCGGAGTTTCGACGAGGAAATCCACACAAATTAATCTCTCTAATCTCACTTTAATCGCTCTATAAGGTAAGCACCTTATATATACTGCTTTGGTAGCCCATCCCCCACTACGGGGTCTCGGTGCGTTCCGAGACCCTTTAGGAGTTTTATGGCCGCAGAATTGAACGAGAATGTCTGGATCACCCTCATGCATGAAATGCAAAGCTTTGTCAGGCACAACCTGGAGCAGCCGCAGGTCCAGGCGGAGCTGCGCCACTGGATGGGCCCTCAGCCGCTGAGAAAAGGGCAATCGCGTCCTGATACCAGCAAGGCTGATGTCATTCGCGCCTTTGAACTCCTTGCTCCCGGATTGCTGGTGGATTTCCTGGAAGCCAACAAGGAAATCCTCAACAAGTATGCGTTGCGCATGTGGGCCGCGGAACGTGAAGGGCTCTTTGATACGGCGACCGCGAAAGTTTCCTAGAATCGCCGGGACATAATCGCGAAAAATTCAAGCGGTCTGCTAGTAAGTGCGCCAGTCGGAAGAAGATGTTTTCTTCCTCTTGCGCTGTCTTGTTCTCTTATAGAACTCGGGAACAATACTCCATGCTAGACGGCCATCCAAATGGGCAATAGGCAGAAGATTGAAGGCTGCCACTACAAGACTATAATCACCAAAAATCGCGAACACGACATTGACTGGGGCAAACCTGGTATAACCAAACGCTGACACCAACAGAAGGATGGGCACGGCTACCACCATTTGGGCAAGGATTCCGCCCCAGGCGATCACGCAATGATCGAAGCGTGACCATGGCGTTTCATATCGGCAGAATCCGCAGATAGGATAGAGCTCGATGCTTAAGACTCTGGCATGCTTATGGTGTGCGGCGATCATGTGACCGCATTCGTGCAAAAAGATGAGACCCAGCCAGGATGCTCCACCCGCCAGTGTTACCCAGGGATTACGATAGGTTGCATATATCATGATCCCAGCGACGAGAAAAATCGTCCAGTGAACATAGACATCGACACCGCGCAGGCGAAGGATTCTGGTTAGTCTATCGATCCGTATTGGGTTCGCAAACTCAATTGTTCGGGACATTCGCTGGCCCATAATAGAGGATTTTTAGCATTCCAATACATCACGAATGTTCACCTCTTCTAGTTTCTGCAGGAAGGAGTGCGCCACTATGCGCTTTCTGCCGTCGATAGCCACCAGCCGTTGCCGGAGCACCAGCAGGTATCATCGGGAGGCGTATTGCGGCGGAGAGAACGGACGTTACGCAGATCGCCGCGCTTGAAGGCCTCCGCCAATTTTTTGGCTGTCTCATCATCACGAGCGCCAACGCATGGGATAAACATTACCGGCATCAGGAAGCGCGCGCTGTAGCTATCGGGAGGCACGCGCGTAATCAGCAGCATTCCGCCGGCTCCCGGCGTTCCACCCGGACCATCCGGCGTGAGCGGAAACAGCAGCCGGCCTCCGGGCAGCAGCGCGTCCAGCCATGCATCCAGTGGCGCGGTTGCGCCTGCATTCACGTAAATCAGGTTGCAGGCGGGCAGCGGCCCTTCCGCCCCAGAGCGTAAATTCACCACCACGTTCGGTATGTCCGCCAGGTTGGCAGTGGCCCGTTCGGCCAGCGCCGGCTCAATCTCATAGGCAAAGACTTTTCCGGTCGGGCCTGTAAGCCTCGCCAGCACAGCCGTGTAGTATCCTGTGCCCGCGCCAATGTGCAAGGCAGTTTCGCCGTCCTGCGGATTCAGGGTAGCCAGCGAAACCGCATGCAGTACCGGTTGGCCGTTATTGATCTTGCTGGCTTCAGAGAGCGCCACTGTCACATCCTGATACAGGAATGCGGGATCATCCGTGGGCGTGGTGATGTATCCGACGCTGGTAAAGATCTTCCATGGCCCCGGTCCAACAAAGCGTTCGCGCGGCGTGGCGGCAAAGGCCTCAGAGAGGCGGCCACTGGGCAGGCCCGCCGACGCGGTAATCAGGTTAGCAAAAAACGTTCTATGCGCCTCCAGACGTTCCACGCCTCTCTCCTTGGCTGCTGCGGGTCATCTTTCTTTCCTTCGATGCAGGTCTATCCGTGATTATTTTCGTAATCAGAACTCAATGCCTTCACCCCATGTATCAGCAAAGACCGAACGTGCCGGCTCAAATCTTCCGGCATACATTTTGTCTTTACCTTTGAGCCGGCCAATCGCCAATAGGGCCACCACGCGAACCCGCTCAGGAATTTTCAGGACAGCTTTTATCTGGTCTTCCATAAAGCCTTCCATTGGGGCGGTGTCATAGCCGAGGGTTTCCGCGGCCCACATCATGGTGGTATAGGCAATCATAGTATGGCGATTGGCCCACAAATCAAAAGTAGGCTCAACCGCTCCTGCCTTAGTGGGAGGATTGCCTAAAAATCCTGCCACCGCGCCACGGATGCGTTCCTGCTCCGCCGGATCGTTGAAGCCGTGCTGCGCGCTGATGCGCAGCATCTCTTCCAGGTCACCATCTTTCCATCCCATCGGATCGCCGCAGGCGACAATCACCGCGCTGGCCTCTTCCACTTTGGGCTGGCCGAAGGCGGCCTGGCGCAGTCTTTTCTTCTGCTCGGGGTCGCGCACCACCACAAAGCGCCAGGGCTGGATGTTATATCCGCTGGGCGCTTCCAGTCCGGCCCGAATGATTTTCTCCAGGTCGGCATTATGAATGGGCACATCTTGAAAGCTGGGCGTGGCGCGGCGTTCCTTAATGGCCTGGCTCAGCGGCTTTTCTGCGGCGGTTTTTGCCATGGTTTTCTCCCGTACAATTAGACGGTAATTGTTTCACAGGAATTCCGGGATGGCCAGAACGCGCGCAAAGGAGCTGCATCCAAACTGCTATGGCACTGGAGCAATACAACAAGAAGCGCAAGTTCAGTGATACGCCTGAGCCAGAAGGCAAGCTGGAGCATGGCGAGCGCCACCGCTTTGTAGTGCAGAAACATCGCGCGTCGCGTCTGCATTATGACTTCCGCCTGGAGATGGATGGCGTGCTGAAATCATGGGCCGTGCCCAAAGGGCCGTCGCTTGATCCCGGTGATAAGCGGCTGGCCATGCAGGTGGAAGACCACCCTGTTTCTTATTTCCATTTTGAAGGCAAGATCCCTGAAGGCAATTACGGCGCCGGCACGGTAATGGTGTGGGACACCGGAACCTGGGAGCCTCTGGGCGACGAGCACGCCATGCTGAATAAAGGCGACCTCAAGTTCCAATTAAACGGCGAGAAACTGAAGGGCGAATTTGTGCTGGCCAAAATGCGCTCGCGCAGACCCGGATCGAAAGGCACGGAGTGGCTGCTTATCAAGAAAAAAGATGATGCAGTGAAAGCGGGTTTTGACATCGACAAGCTTGATTACTCAGTGCTGACCCAGCGCAGCCTGAGCGAGATCGCCGGTGACAAAGGTTCAGCTGAATGGGAGAGCAACCGTAAGGCCGCTGTCCGTAAAAGCGCGAAGTGGCTTCAGGGATCGGGTGATCGGGAGATCGGAAAATCGGGTGATCGTAAAATCCAAAAGCAAAACCCTGAAGTCAGCGCAAGCAAATCCGGTGCGGCCCGTGAGAAGCGCAATTCCAGCACGGCCAGTAAGAAAAGCAGCGTAAAAAAAAAGAGCCGCAAGGCGGCGTAAGCAGCCCGCAGCCTGGGAAAACAACCGCAGAAAACCTGAACAAACTTCTGGCGCAGACCGCGAACGCCCGCCACGCTCCCATGCCGCGAGAAATACATCCCATGCTGGCCACTCTCGTGGAAGAGCCATTTGACGATCCGCAATGGCTTTATGAGGTCAAGTGGGATGGCTATCGTGCTGTTGCTTTTATCAATGATGGGAAAGTACGCCTGGTTTCACGCAATCAAAATGACTTGACCGGAGAATTTCCGGAAATTGCGCAGGCAATGCAGTCGCTGGTCGTGGAAAATGCAATTGTTGATGGCGAGGTTGTCGCGCTCGACGAAGAAGGCCGGCCATCATTCAGCCTGATGCAGCAGCGCACCGGCATGACCCACCCGGGAGCAGGGAGATTACGCAATCGCGCGGTGCCGATCGTTTATTACGCCTTTGATCTGCTTTACCTCAATGGCCATAACCTGATGGCTTCTCCGCTGGAAGACCGCAAAGCGCTGCTTGAGCAAATCATTCCAAATGATAAGGGCTTTCTACGCTACTCCGATCATTATGCTGAACAAGGGACCGCGCTCTATGCAGTGGCGCAAGACAAAGGGCTGGAAGGCATTGTTGCCAAGCTGCGTTCCGGTGCTTATGTGCAGAAGCGTTCACGCGAATGGCTGAAGATCAAGATCACCCGCAGGCAGGAGTGTGTAATCGCCGGATACACGGACCCCAAAGGATCGCGGGAAAACTTTGGCTCGATTGTGCTGGGTCTCTACGATGAAAATGGCAAATTGGTCCACGTTGGCAACGCGGGCAGCGGCTTCACGGAAAAAACACATGCAGCGCTATGGGAAAAGCTGAACGCCCTGAAGACGGACAAGAACCCGTTCGGCGAGAAAATTGAGAGCACACGCAAGCCGCACTGGATCAAACCGGAACTGGTGGCCGAGATCAAATTTTCCGAATGGACACATGAAGGCGAGCGCGGCGGAATTAAAATGAGAGCGCCCATATACCAGGGTTTGCGCCGAGACAAAAAGCCGGAGGAGTGCGTGTTTGAGTTTCCCCGGCACACGCAAACTGAGGTCCGCAAAGCAGCAGAGGAAGCCGCCACCTGATCAACATTTCCCGCTCGCTGAAAGCGCATTTGCTCCTGGTGATGACCGCCCTGATCTGGGGCAGCACTTTTGTGCTGGTCAAGGAAGCGCTCAATAGCTCTTCTCCGCTGGTGCTGAACTCCGCTCGCATGATTGTGGCTACGGTCTTACTGGCAATCTTCTATCGCAAAAAAATTACCGTGCTAACCAAACCCGCGCTGGTGGCAGGCGTGGTGGTGGGCATCTTTCTTTATTTGGGTTACGCATTTCAGACAAGCGGACTGAAGCTGACCACGCCCTCAAAATCGGCATTTCTTACCGGAACATCGTCAGTGCTGGTGCCGCTCGTTTTGGTGGCATTCTGGCGGGCACACATACAATTGTGGCGGCTGGTAGGAATTATGCTTGCACTTGCCGGCTTATTCCTGATGACAGTCCCCGCAGGCACAGCAGGCCTGGCCGACTTTGCCAAGGTGAATCTGGGTGATCTTCTTACGATAGGGTGTGCAATCAGTTTTGCCTTTCACATCATCTTCCTGGGACACGCCTGCCAGCGTTTTCCCTTCGAGCAGATCGCCGTTTTGCAGGTCGGGACCGCAGCCGTTTTGATGACATTCACCACTCCTTTGCTGGAGCATCCGTATTTTCATCTGAACGGAACTTTGGTTACTGCCGTTCTCATTACTGGAATTTTGTGTACGGCAGTGGCGTTTGCGGTGCAATCGTGGGCGCAGCAGTTTACCCCTGCAACCCATACGGCGCTGATATTCACCACGGAACCGGTCTTTGCGTGGCTGACCTCGTATATCTATCTCAAAGAGCGGCTTGGACTTCGGGCAGGGCTGGGAGCATTGTTGATCCTGGGCGGTGTGCTTGCTTCTGAGCTTTTAGGACACGTCGAGAAAGCTGATGACGAGGAGTTCCAGGATGGTAGTGGGCTGCAAACCCGCTCCGGATAACGTGATGGATGTATTTAGCGTCTAAATCATGGCACTCCTGTATAACCCAAAGGTTCCCGCCCGGCGGAGCTGTTGGATTTATAATCAATGGAAGACCTAGTCCGGAGGACGATTTAGTTATGAAATCGCATTTTGGCTCCCTGATAGCGCGTGTGCGCACGCAAAGGGCAATCTCTACGCTGGCCATTCTTATGACGCTGGCTGTGGGGATCCTGATAGGCACCGTGTTGAGCCGCGGTGGAGTGAAAGGAAATTCGGCTCCAGACGGTTCTCTGTTGCCTGCCATGCAGACGCCGCAACAACTCAGCAATACCTTTGGTCAGGTGGCCAGCGCCATAGAACCGGCCGTGGTAAATGTAAGCACGGAATCCACCCCCAAAGTGCGCCGGCGGCCTAATGCCCGAGGATCCAATCGTGGCCAGCGTGGCGACAATGGCGGCGATGATCCATTTCAAGATTTCTTTGATCGCTTTTTTGGAGGACAACAGGGCGGACAAGGCGGACAAAACCCACCAGACGGCGATGATGATGATCAAGGGCCAAGTCCATTTTCTGGCCCGGGCGGCGGTGGTGGACGCCAGCGGTCACTCGGTTCAGGCGTAATCCTGAACACCAATGGCTATATCATGACCAACTTCCACGTAGTGGATAAGGCCGACCGAATCCGCGTGAAGCTCTTTGATGAGCCCGCAAGCGTGCTGCATGAAGCCAAAATTGTAGGCGTTGACCGCGAGACTGATCTGGCGCTCATCAAGATTGACCCGCCTAAAGACAAGCAACTCGTCGCAGCCCGGCTGGGCGATTCCGACAAGATGACTGTAGGAGATTGGGTGCTGGCCATCGGCAGCCCATTTGATCTGGAGGCTACCGTAACAGCGGGCATCGTTTCCGCTAAAGGCCGCAACCTTCCCGGAGGCCGCCAATTTCAATCTTTTATCCAGACAGACGCAGCCATTAATCCCGGCAACTCCGGCGGCCCGCTGGTGAGCATGAATAGTGAAGTCATCGGGATCAACACCGCGATTTATACGCAGACATATGGATATCAGGGCGTGGGTTTTGCCATGCCCTCCAATGTTGTCCGCGACGTGTATGAGCAACTGCGCACCGGCGACCATAAGGTGGCGCGTGGGTCCATTGGCGTGGAATTCAGCGCTGTGCCGAACCCAGTGGTATTGCGCGTGTATGGCGCAAAAAACGGTGTGCCTATCACCAATGTGCGTCCTGACAGCCCGGCAGCGAAAGCCGGCTTGCAGGGCGAGGACACAATCACGGCTGTAAATGGCAAGCCTATTAAAAGCGGCGATGAATTAGTAAACCTGATTTCCGCAACCAAGCCGGGGAACAAGCTGAATGTAACTTATCTCCGCAACGGTCAGGAAAAACAGGCAACCGTGGTGGTGGCGGACCGCGCCAAGCTCTTTAATGATCGTACTGAGCAATCCGATGACACGCCCGAAGAAAGCGAACCTGCTCCCACCAAGCTGGGTATCACCGTGAAATCGGTTACTCCGGAGACAGCCGAGCGCTTTGGCACGCCAGAAGGCAAGGGCGTTCAGATCTCTGACGTAAAACCCGACTCCTTTGGCGATGATCTCGGCTTGCAACCGGGGATGGTCATCTTAAAAGTGAATAAACAGACGGTAAACAGTGAAGAAGATTTCCGCAAGATCATGTCACAACTAAAGAGTGGGCAGGACGTGGTGTTCCTTGTGCGAGCAGGCCGCGGAGCAAATGGCGGCAACGCCTTTATTTCCGGAACGCTTCCGTAAGCACGAATAGCAGCCCTTTCGCCGGAGTGATTTTACAATGCTCCGGCGAAACGGCATTCTGGCCGCTGAAAAGCCATGCAGAATTGGCATATTGTTGCTCGGCGGCTGGCCCAAAAAGCATAAATATCCAGAAGGTCTTGATTTCATTGCACTTCAGTAATCCTGAGCTGCACAACAAACTGCTGGCGTCCCGGCATCCAAACATGGGATGATGTTCAAACGTTTTGGCGCGATATAGGCGTCTTAATGCTTTGCTCCGCCCGAAAGAGCTGCAGAGCCCAAAAAGAGCTGCAAAGCTGAAGACTTGCGGAAAGCCATTTCTCCTGAGGTGAGTTGTTTGCGTCTGGGAATTCACAAACTGGTGATGATGAGCGCGGTTTTGCTGCTCTGCGCCGGGTATGCCCCTGCCGCTACGCAGAAGGGGGCCAGCAAGCCGGTAAAGCACGGACATCATAAGAGCAAGGGTAAACGCAAGGCTTCATGGAAAAAGAAGGGCCAGCAGGGCATAAGCTCAGACCGCGCCATGGAAATCCAGCAGGCGCTGATCCGGGAAAACTACCTGAGCGGTGAGCCGACGGGCACATGGGATGCGCGCACTCAGGCAGCCCTGGTGAAATATCAGGGCGACAACGGATGGCAAACCAAGGTCGTTCCCGATTCACGCGCCCTCATCAAACTTGGCCTTGGCCCAAATTATTCCGCCGAATTGATCAACGGCCCGGCTAAAACTTCTCCCACCGCCGCTTCCAACTCGACCGCGGTTTCCCGCGGGATCAACGACACAGCAAGCAAGCAATAAAAAACAGGTAATACGCCACTCGGATCTTCCGCTTCTAAGTTACCGGGATTCGCCAGCAGCTATCCGCGATTGTCTCCTGCATCATTCCCATACAATGCATCTTTACATTGCTCTATAATGCAAACCTATGGACACCCCCAACATCATTCAAGAACTCACCGAGCAGCGGGACCGCGTTGTGGCTGCTATTGAAGCTCTCACCGGAGGCCGTGCTCCCCGCAGGGCATCGTCATCCATTCAACCGCGTAAGCGAGGCAAGATGAGCGAAGCGGGCAAAAGAAGTATTTCCATGCGCATGAAAGCCCGCTGGGCCAAAGCCAAGAGGGCTGGCAAGAATTCTCTGTAGGATTTGGCTGATTAGTTTTTTTGGGCACCCGATTGTAATGACCATCCCGGAGCAAAAGAGCTTCGCAGGATCGCTTAACACCTGCTTGAGCTTTTGACGATACGCCGCCTCCACCAGGCGGCGTAGTCAGTTTGCGATTTTCCTCAACATGACCTTCCTTCAGCGTAGAACCTAAATTCGACGAAGGAAATTTTGTGGTGATGTGAATGGAAAACTTTATTGCAAATACTGCGCATATCATTTCTTGCTTTTATTCCTATTTAATTTCTTTTGGTGTGGTGGAAGGGGTTGCTCACCTTGTCGCGCTTCACACTGCTGATTGCTGTTGAAGTTGGCGTGGCATCCACTATATATACCCGGACGCAAAGGAGAATGGATTGGAAGCGCAGCAGGAGCTTTGCTGTTATCCAGATATCTCGTGTTGCACACCATAAAATGGGAGGAGAAAAATTGCAAACGGACAGCACCGTACACGCCTGCGGCAAATTTTGGACACCAAGTCAATACCAATTCTGCCCAGCTTGCCATCGGCCTGGATTTGACACAATGGCAAGAGCACAGAGCACATCCCGCAAGAAGACTGGAAACGACAAGTCGGCTTGTGGTAACGATTGGCGTATCGCAATCTAATCGCTGGATCGCATTTGGAACATGGGCATACTTCAGTTGCACTCGCGCTGGAGCATATCAATGTTCAGCGGCTGTTGGCATTTGTCCAGCGTGATACAAATTCAAACTCTCAACTCGCTATAACAGATATCGGTTTGAGATGTGCTCAATCCAGCCTCATTCCTGACGCAATGCAGTAAGAGGATCAACCCGTACTGCGCGGCGCGCAGGTACATACATAGCCAGAAGCGCTACGAGAAAAATCGTAAATGGGACAATAAAGTAAAGGCGGAATTCATGAACCTGAAGGCCATAAAGCAAGGAGCTGAAGAGCCGGGGTAGCGGCAGAGCCAGAGCAACTCCAATAGCCGTGCCAATTGCCGTTAGCTTCACCCCTTCTGCCAATATCATCCGAAGCACGTTCCATTTGTCTGCACCCAAAGCCATGCGAATTCCGATCTCGTGAGTCTGCTGATCTACTGAATAGGCAATAAGCCCATAAATGCCGGTTGCAGCCAATATCAATGCCAGGAATGCGAATGTGCCCAGTACACGTGTAAAAAACGGGTTCGCCGCTTTCTGGCGGTCAATGACGTTAGTCATACTCATCATTCGAGCCAATGGCAGGTCGGCATCTATCTGGGCCACAGCGCTCCGCACCGAGGACATCAGGTTGTTAGGATCAGGAGTTGACCGAAGCATCAGAGAGAAACGGGGGGTCGGCCGTTGAAAGAACGGTTCGTAGATCTGAGGCTGTTCATCAATAGCCTCTGAATATGCTTTTACCGTACTAACTACTCCGACAATCTCACTCCATTCCGATGATCCGCCCGCGACATCGAGCTGAATATGCTGTCCGACTGATTCCTGGTTAGGCAGAAAGCGGTGCACGAATTCGTTATTCACGATGACCACGCGCTGGGCATTCACATTATCTGCCTCCGTGAAGCGGCGTCCGCGAAGCAATGCAATGCCGCATACGCGGAAAAAGTCGGGTGTAATCACGGAATAGGCGGAATTGCGTTCATGGTTGGGCGCTGACACCGGTTCATTCTGGATACGAAAGGTTACACTCCCGGGACCGGTAGCAGGCAACTCAGAAACGATCGCCGCGCTCTCTACTCCTGGAATACTCTGTAATGAACCAACCAGTTTCTGAACGAAGATAGTCTGGTGGCTGGCATCTTGATATCGTGCCTTGTCCAAGGTCACCGCGGCAGTAAGGAGGTGATCCGGTTCGAAGCCCAGCTTCTGGTGTTCGATGAGATAAATCTCCCGAAACAGAAGCCCTGCTCCAACGAGGAGAAACAATGCCAACGCAACCTGGCCAGTCACCATTATGCTGCGCAACCTTCGATGCGCACGGCCCAGCGAACTACCCCGGTTTTCATCCTTCAGGTTTGGAGCAATGTCAGTTCGCGATCCTTTCATTGCGGGGATAAGTCCGGACAACAGGGCAGAAAGGGCTGCAGCACCTGTAACAAAGAGTATAACGTTCCAATCCAACCTCACGGGCACTGCGCTGATTGCGTCATTAAACGACATGTTTACCCTGACAAAATGAACACCCCAATAGGTGAGGAAAAGTCCCAAACTGCCGCCCGCGAAGGCCAGCATCAGGGCCTCAGTCAATAGTTGCCGGACAAGGCGCACTCGGCTGGAGCCAAGGGCAAGCCGAATGGAGAGTTCTTTCCGCCGTCCTGCGAATCGTGCCAGCAGAAGGCCAGCTACATTGGCACATGCAATCATCAGGACAAAGGCGACGACCATCATGGTCAACACCAAGGCGCTGCGCAAACCGAAATCGTAGATCAGAAAATCGGGCAGGGTCCGCACAGCGGCACCCCGCCCCTTTTCAATATCCGGGAAATCATGCTCTGCCTGCCGGGCCAAGGTGGACATATCAGCGCGGGCTTGCTCCAGTGTGACGCCTGGTTTCAGACGTCCAAACAGTAATAAGGACTGGGTCCTCCTGGCATCTACGTTTTGATCAGCAGGTGTGATCACTAGAGGAATCCATAACTGGGGAGTGTAGCCCATGAGCCGAAAGCTGGCCGGCATCACACCAATAACATTGTAAGGCTCTCGGTTTATGCGAATCGTGTGTCCAACAAGTTCTGGATCTGAAGCAAAGTGCCGCTGCCAAAACTCATGACTAAGAATTACTACATGATCCTTGCCAAGCTGATCTTCATCCACCTGAAAAGCCCGGCCAAACTGCGGAGTTACCCCCAGTACCTTGAAATAGTTGGGAGAGGCAGCAGCTGCACGAACGGCTACGGCCTGATTGGCCGAATTCAAGCTTACCGAACGCCGCTGATCCGCAGCCGCCATCTCAGTAAAAGCGTTATTTGCATTACGCCATGCAAGATAATTCGGAACCGAAACAGGAGTAGCGTCGGGCTGGAAATCGGATGTGGGATCCACGGATGTTACAACAGCGACACGTTCCGGTTCGTGACCGGGAGGGCGGCGCAATAAGAAGGCGCTGACCATACTGAACATGGTGGCATTCACGGCAATACCGAGCGCCAGCGTAATAATGGCGATAGCAGTGAATCCTGGATTTTTCATCAATGTTCTACCAGCAATCTTCAAATCCTTTGCGAAAACTTCCATAAATACCTCATCATGATCATGGCTCCTATCTTGGTGAGAGGAACCCTCGCATTCACCTACACCCTGCCCGTAACAAGATCATTTTAAGCACAGAAATCCATGCTGGTTCAATAAACTTTAAGAACGTTCCACTTTGGAAAAGAGCCCTAAAACCAGACGCTAGTATGGTTTCGCGCTATTCACCATTGGCTGGAGGATTTCTTTCTGCTCAGTGACCGACTCTATTTGTGGTTTCGAGTAGAAGATGGGAAAGTATTTTCCACGCGCCCAGAGTTCGAACAGATCCTTGTAATGAGGACTTCTGGGATCGCCTGATTGTCCTGGATTGTTCATTCCAACCGAATGATCCCAGGCCTCCAAGTCAACAATGATCTTCATCGATCCGCCTCCGGTTTGATTGTCGCCGCCGCCCGTTGCATTGACAGTGAACGTATCCCCGCCACGTGGCATTGGCCCAATATCGAGCAATTTGCGTGTTTCAGCGTTCACGGCCTGGCTCAATGGGTGCCGGATAAGAGCGTAATGGTACTTTGGTTGGCCATAAAGCCATTGATTCTGATCAGGACCAAGTTTCTGCGTCAATGCGGCAACGGCCTGTTCAAGGCTCGTTTCAAGCAGCTTGTCACGACCGCCAATCGGATCCGCACCAAATTCTCCGCCTGGTGCATTCAACAAATCGATCAGTTTCTTCAAACCGAAAAGCTCCATTGCGTCCTGCGAATCCTTGGGTATTAACATGTCAGATGCATTCGCCAACAGGCGGCGCTGGAACATTTCATAGATACCGGCTGCAGGGGAATTTTTATCCAGCACGTCATTCCAGTTGAGGAGGGTATCCCGGGCGCGCTCTACGCCTGCATCGGAAAAAGGAAGGTCCCGGAGCAGCGGGATGATCGAACGCGCCGGAATCGAAGTCTCATCATTCTGCAGTTGCATCATGTCTGAAACTGAGAGCATGCGAGCAGAAAGAAACTCGTCAATGCGATCGGCACGAAATGGATCTACTGCTAGGTGGTGTTGCGCTTCCGGGTGCGGGTAATTGTTTGGAAATTGATAGTTATTTGCGGTTACCCAGAATCCTTTTTCCGGAGTATAGGAATTCGGCAGTTCGAGAATCGGTAGATAGCCATCCCATTCGTATCGTCCATCTCCAGGGATGGGCACGAGTCCACTCCAGTTGTGCCGGATGGGGGCGACGGCAACCGCCTGATAACCGATATTTCCTTGTGTATCGGCCCAGACCATGTTTTCTGCAGGGACACGGCTATAGCTGCATGCCTCGCGAAATTCCGACCACTTGGAAGCCTGGTCCATGCGAAGGCTGGCCAGATATGGCGCTCCTCCTATGTCCAGCCACGCTGCGCGAATTACATATGCCTTGTGATGCTCCTTGTCCTCATATAGCACAGGTCCATTGCGGACGTACTTCAATTCCACCGCGA
This sequence comes from Candidatus Angelobacter sp., assembly GCA_036495645.1. GTDB lineage: Bacteria > Acidobacteriota > Terriglobia > Terriglobales > Acidobacteriaceae > Angelobacter. Next base: position 5,888 of record DASXMN010000017.1, on the reverse strand, counting down.
CCGGCGCTTCCCCTTTTACCTGAATGGAATCCTTGATAATCTTCATGTCTTCCCAGTGACCTTTGTACTTGTATTGGGACGGATTAGCGGGATTTGTATTGTAGATATAGAGATCTTCATTTTGCGTCCCGAAAATTGTCAGACCCCAAGCTCCAGAGCTGTTATGTCCGATTGAAATTCCCGGCAAGGTGGGCTCTCCTGCGCCGATCACATTCCAGCCTGGGGCGACCAAGTGCGCCCAGTAACGAAGAGAAGGTACTCCCTGAGTCCGATGCGGGTCGTTGGCAAGTAGGGGCTTGCCCGTGGAAGTCATTTTACCGCTGACCACCCAGTTATTGCTGCCACTCTCTTCCGGTTGTGGCCCCAGCTCGCGGTGTACGTGAGCGGATGAAGCTTCAAGAACCTCCTCTTCTGTAACCACCCGGCTTCGGTACTGCGGATCGATATCTTGCGCGGTGAACCGAACCGGCGCGCGAAAAGCGCTATAGAGTCCCAGTATCTTTGGGGTCAGTAACGCGAGATCTATAGAAGGATCGATAGTGAGGCTGGGCTCGCCGCCATAGAACTGAGAAAGGGCCTTAACTTTCTCGACGCCAAGGGACCTGATGGCCATGGCGGTATCCAGTTCCAGCCAGACATTGCCAAACAGCCCATTGTGTCTTGAAATAACATCGGCCGTGGTCCAGCGGCCCGGCTTGATACCGAGTATCTTGAATTCGATAGGCAGGTCTTCAGGTTTTGCCACTGCCTCATCTATATATGCATTGACTCCTTCGACGAACGCGGTCACGATTGCGTTGCCGTGAGGATGATACCAATTCAGCTCTGCTTTGAGATTGCCGCGAAACATATGAAGACGAGCGCCAATGTCCCGATTCAGTTCTTTGCGTCCCAGAATCTCAGCCATGGTCCCTGTCGCCTGACGGCGCCAGAGTTCGAATTGAAATAAGCGATCTCGTGCAGCACAGTAGCCCTGTGCAAAGAACAAATCATGCTCATTTTTGGCAAAAATGTGGTTGATTCCCCAACGATCACGCAGGACCTCGACCGGCTCAGTCAACCCATTGATCTGGATAGAGACTGCCTGGTCAGCAGGAGCAAGTGCCAGACCCGAGTCCGGCAGAAGAAAGAATATGCTGCAGATCACAAGAAGAATGTTGAGAAATCGTGACATGAAAGAGGCTCCGGAAAATTGATTTGCACTGAATTAGACGCCGGGCGGCCATTGTATGAGGTAGTAGACACCCCAGGCAAAACTGACAAGTCGAAACTTGGCACTGAGGGGATCAATGCGCTGCTGCACGCTTTCCTGGAACGGCGCGGGCCGCTAGTCGCAGTTCGCTGGTGAAACGTCGCCCGTCACTATCAGTCAGCCATAGATGATCCAGATCGGGCAGCATCTCCGTCAGCCTGACAGAAGCATTACCGGTGACCTTTTTCATCAAAGAAATGAAAGCCGCCGTCAGCATTGGACTGTCAAAATCCAGGAACCAGGGCTTTCGTTCCGCCGGCGACTTCACGAATACCCGCCGAGGCATGCCATTTGCCTTTCCCCATGCCCGGATATCCAAAAACTGCCGCGCCGGATCTTTCTGGGCCAGGAAGGGCAAGTCTGCCGGAACAAAGTTCCACTGCTCCCTGGCGATTACCAGATTCCCGAGGGAAATGCGGGGCACGTGCGGAAGCGGGGGGAAGAATTCATTCATCAGCCGTGAACTCTCCTCTGTAGCCGGGCCACCGAAAAGCTCCAGGGCATCAAATTGAACGCTGCCGTCAATTGCACGAACTACTACGGCGGAACCGGTATCGGTAACCCGCAGCATTCCCGCGGGCAGCGCCCGGCACAATGGATGGTGGGGCGGATCATCATTAAACAGATAGCGCCAATGATGCGGCTGTATAAAGACATCATTGGCCCTGGCCAGCCAGGCCGAATTCGGACGATGAAGAGAAACCACAAATTCATCGCGAGTGTCAGCAAATGCTGCCTGCATCACCACGCGTGGACAAGGATGCTGCGTGACCAGACATGATGCCACCAGAGTATTGTCACAATGGACTTCGCCCAGCACTCCGAAGTACTCACCGCGGCGAATAGCATCGATCGAGGATGCTGCAATCATCACGTCCGGACTCACATATCGGCCCAGGGTGAAGCCGACCTCACGGGGAGGGAAAATGGACGCGGCCCGGGCGCATGCTTCTTCAGATGAAAACACCACCCGATTGGCCGAGGCGTGTAATGCCCGTCCAAGTACTCGCTTCCACAAATCTTGAAACTGTTGCGTAAGCGGGCCGAACGCGGAGGCCTTTCCATTGTCCGCGTACAAATTGGAATGGACATATTCGAAAAACAGATGGCAGTCAACCTCTTCCCCACTCTCTTTGTGCAGTTCCAGCAGTTCCGCAAGACAGGTGCGCAGTTGGGTTTTGATTACACTGCCGACTTCTGCCAATGCCCAGCGCGCTCCATCCAGCAGCACTCCTAATGGCTGCGCCAACTCATTCAGCAGCTTCGTCCCGACCTGTATTTCACAATCACGCCGGCAATCCTCATAGACCAGCGTTCGAGCACCGTAAGTCTGTCCCCCTCTCCTGGAACAGGGTTGTGCGGTCAGCCCCGTGAAACAGCCATGCAAGCCCTGCAATGCCTTGTCCAGTTCAACGGCGTTGCCCGCAGCCAGAGCCACTTGATGCCGAGATTCCAGCAGTTCATTCAATGCTGATGTGCAGCGCTGCCGCCACGCTGCGTCTTCAATCCTGGCGAGCCTGTTCGCCAGTTCTACTTCCGGATGTAACTGTGAAGGCACTTCGAGCCGCCACATGATCAACCCTGCTGCCATCAGCTGCTCCAGCAGCTCGAATACGTCCTTTTCCTGCGTGCCAGAAGGCAGGCGCCGCTCCTTCAATACCGCTTGCGCCAGTTCCCTGGCTGTCCTTTTCCCATCACAATGCGCCAGAACCGCTCTTTCTTCTTCACTCAACCTGACTTCCGTTCGCTGGTGACGGTAGGCGCGTCCTTCGTGAATCCATATCCCAGCTTTTATACGCGGGGCCATCCACGGCTTCAGTTCTTTCGTATCCAGGGCCGCAGCAAGAGCGTCGATGGTCCATCCTTCGAAAAACACCGTGCGGTTTGCCAGTAACTCCGGCCCTGGCTTCTCCTCAATTGCTATTGCATCTTCTACGATCGTGCCCCATGCCACCGGCCCGAAAAATCCGATGGAATCATTTTTTACTGCATACCGTTGAACCCGCATGGTGATCTGCCTCAGGGCCTTGCGCCTTGCATGGGCTGGCGACTCGGGCTGCAGGTTGTGCCAGATATTGTGTGTGGGATCGAGGCCCTGCCAGAGCATGGCTTCGCGAAAGCGCGGTTCACAGGCAAAATCAATCAGCCGGTTGTGAACTGTTTCCATCTCGGCGTGAAAAGCCGCAGTAAAGGTTTCGTGCGTCTCCTGTGCCGTTTTGTGCGCATCGGCCGCCGCCCGTGCCTGCTTGGAATCGCCCATTGCTTCCATGTTGCCGGTGGCAATGGCAGTCTTTAGCGCTTCCAATTCACGACGAAGATTGGCAGAGCCGGCCTGTTCCTTCCGGAGGCTCCGCATAGTCGCACCCATATGGCGGGAGGCGAGAGCGCGGCATGCCAGATAGTGATCGGCGGCAGCCACGGTTTGCGGAGCGGCGAGTTCGTTTATGATCGCGGCAGGAAACCCTGCGCTGCGAACAACAAATGATCGCCACAGATTCCAGTTTGTGCCTGGCAGATGCACCAGGTGTGAGGGCGCGCTCTTTACGCCGGCAGCACTTCCTGCCGCTAAGCTCGCGATGGGAGAGACTGCAGTTCCACTAAGACTCATGATCACCTTTTGTGTTGAATCAATGCTGTGGGAGGTAACAGCCCAAATCTTTACTATTTCGAATAATCAGACGCTGCCCGCGCTACCAGGCGCAGTTCTCCGGTGAAAAGCTGGCCATTGCGATCTGCCAGCCATAGATCGGTGGTATCAGGAAACATCTCTGTCAGCCTGACTGAAGCATCGTCCGGCAACTTTCTCATCAATGAGACAAAAATGGCGATGAAGACAGGACTGTCGAAATCGAGGAACCAGGGTTTACGTTCTGCCGGTGATTTCGCGAATACACGCCTGGGCATACCGCAGCTGCGCCTCCAGACCCGGATTTCCAGAAACTGCCGGGTCGGGTCTTTCGTGCGGAGAAATGGCATCTCTTTAGGAGTGATGTTCCATTGCTCCCGTGCTATCACCATCTTGCCGAGTGATATGCGCGGCATATGAGCAGCCGGGGGAAGAAACTCTGCCAACAACAGTTCTGCCTCATCGACTATCCTTGTTCCGAAAAGCTCCAGGGCGTCGAATCGAACGCTACCATCTATTGCGTGCACTACAACGCTAGAAGATGCTTCGGCGACGCGGAGCATGCCCCCAGGCAAAGGCCGGCATAGTGGATGATGAGGCGGTTCGTCACCAAACTGGTACCGCCAGTGGTTCGGCTGGACCAGCACATTATTGGTCCGGATAAGCCAGACAGAAGCAGGGGTCAATTGCGTAACAATGGTCTCATGAAGCGTGTCCGCGGAAACCGCCTGTGACAGCGCCTGTGGATCAGAATGTTGCGAGGCAAAACAAGAGCTGGCCACAGTGTTCTCACAGTGGACTTCACCCAGCACCCCAGCGTACTCCCCGCGGCAAAAGGCCTCAATTGAAGAGGCGGCAATCATAATATCCGGGCTTACGTAACGGGCGAGACTGAAGCCAATCTCGCGTGCGGGAAAAGTGGTTGCCGCCCGCTCTCTCGCCTCTTGTGCAGAATACATCGCACGGGCCGAAGATGACTGAACCGGGCGTCCCAGGACTTGCTTCCACATCTCCTGAAACTCTTTCAGAACTGCACCAAATGCGCGGTGCCGGTGCTGTTCGCCATACAGCTTGGATGAGACGTACTCAACAAACAGATGGGAATCAATGCTGTCCTGCCGCTCATCTTTTATTTCCAGCAGTTCTCTCAAGCAAATGCGGATCTGCTCGCTCATTACGCTGCTTACTGCAGCCAGCGCCCAACGAGTTGCATCCAGCACCACCCCCAGCGGCTGGGCCAAGTCTTCCAGCAGCTTGGTCCCAATCTGTACTTCACAATCACGGCGGCAATCCTCATACACCAGCGTCCGCCCTCCATAGGTTTGACCCGCATGCCGCGACGATGGCTGCGAGGTCAGCCGCGTGAAACATTCATCCAACTCCTGCAGCCCCTTCTCCAACTCCACATCATTCCCCCCCGCCTGCGCTATCCGCTCCCGCGCTCCAACCAATTCCTTCAGCCCCTCCTTGCACCGCTCCCGCAATCCTTCCTCTCCTATCCTCTCCAACCGCTCCGCCAACTCCCGCTCCGGACGCAACTGCGAAGCCACCTCCAGCCGCCACGCTATCAACCCTGCTTTGACCAGCCCCTCCAACACCTCGAACACTTCCTTTTCCTCAGCCCCCAACCCCATCACTCCCTGCCGCAACACCTGCTCCGCCACCTCTCTGGCTGTCCGCCTGCCATCGCACGCCGCCATCACCGCCCTCTCCTCTTCCCTCAGCGGCACTTCCTTTCGCTGCGGCCGGTACGCACAGGAACCATGAATCCACACTCCTGCTTTCACCCGCGGGGCAATCCAGGGCTTCAGTTCCGCACTGTCCAGAGAGGCTGCCACCGCGTCAATGCACCATCCTTCGAAGAAAACCTCCCGATGGGCCAGCAAGTCAGGCCCCGGAGATACGGCTATCCGGTTTTCACTCTCTACGATCGTGCCCCAGCCCACCGGACCAAAGAATCCGATCGTGTCATTCTTCACCGCATACCTCTGCACACGCAGCGCAATTTGC
>DASXMN010000016.1:0-69210 GCA_036495645.1 Candidatus Angelobacter sp. | reverse complement strand
CGAGTTATAGGTCTGGTTCAGGGAATTGTGATCGATTTGAATTAAACCCACGAACATTCTTTGTCCGTTAAAATCAAAGTGTTTTTCGGCAATGACCGCCCCTGTAACAGTAACTTGTGACTTAAGCGCGAGCCGGAGATTGGTGACATTTTCAGTGCCAACAGTAATTAATTCCCTGGCTGAGTAAAGTTTGTCATTGGTCCACCAGCGTGCGCCAAGTTGGTAACTCGAAGAGAGGACATTATTGATCTGAAAATGTCCTTTAGCATCAGTGGATGTGCCAGTGTTGGCAAATCGCGTCGGTTCAATCTCCCCCATTTCTAAGAGACTAACTGAAGCGCCAGCCATAGGAGTTCCTGAAGGGCCAATCACAATACCCGATACGCTGACTGGGGATTGGGCCGGCTTCAACGCCATTTCCAGATGGAATTCTGCACCTGCTTTTAGAGAGATTGTCTGCGCCTGGTCGCGATGGCGTACACCTGGATAGTAGCTTACAGGGTGTTTTGCGGCATTCGCGTCATAAAACCCTCTTCCTGCTGCAATGTCCGTTGGCGAGAGATCAGGCATGCCGGTATCGGTTGCACTGAAATAATATTCACCTGGAGGAATGCCATAGAGCCGGAACTGTCCTAAATCGTCAGTAAAACTGGTCGTTACATCATCCAATACCTTTTGTGAACCATTTGATTCCTCAGTCAGGATTTGAACCTGGACTGCTGGGGCGGGCTCTCCATCTTCATCAACAATGCGTCCGACGACAGCCGCTGCCGCCGTAAGCCGGAACAAAACTTTCTCCAGCTTTTGGCCCGGCGTCAGATTCAGGATTGCCGGAGCCGATGCACCTTCAGGATGATAGTCTTCCTCAACAAAACCATTATGGTGCGCTTCAAAATCGTAGCGCCCGGGTGAGACATTTTTGAACATATACTGGCCATTGGCATCCGTATATTGTGTGTAAGAGTGTCCGTTTGCTGTCTCGTTTTCCCGCAATAGTACGCGGGCAGATTTCAGAGGCTCGCCGGTGGTCCTTATCAGCACGCGGCCAGAGACGGTGCACGGTTCAGGTTCCGTTTTTGCAGATTTGGGATTTGTTTCCTGCGTAAAGCCTATGCTGCCAATCAAAAGTACAACAAGAAGCCAGCTTTTCATTCAGTTGCTCCGATTTAAAGCTCAAAAGAAGCTACTCTGCTTTTAGAATGTATGTACTCCGGAATTTCGCATGCATTTTAAGCAGGAAATTTAATTTGATTCTGGAATCTCTTCTTTTCCTTTGCGTTTCGAAGGTTTTGGTTTTTTGTTTGATCCGGTTTCTTCATTTCGGCGAAGCTCTTCTTTTCTCTGTTTGATTTCTTCCATTCGCTGGGCCAGCAGCTTTTCCCGGCCTTCCTGCGTGGGATGGTAGTATTCTCGCCCACGCAGATTGTCTGGCATGCATTCCATGTCGGCGACTTTTTCTTCAAGGTCGTGCGCGTACTGGTAGCCCTTGCCGTAGCCCACCTGCTTCATCAACTTGGTCACGGCGTTGCGGATGTGAAGCGGGACAGGCTCGGCGGCGGTCTTTTCCACGTCTTCAAGAACGGCGTTGTAAGCGGTGTAAAGCGCGTTCGACTTCGGCGCCAGGGCGAGATAGACCACGGCCTGGGCCAGAGCGAGGTCGCTTTCGGGTGATCCCAAAAAATCAATTGTGTCTTTGGCGGAAAGGCAGAGATTCAGCGCCTCCGGAGCGGCCAATCCAATATCTTCCACTGACATTCGCACCACACGGCGGGCAATGTAGAGTGGATCTTCGCCGGACTGAAGCATGCGTCCCAGCCAGTAAAGAGAGGCGTCAACATCACTGTTGCGGACGGACTTGTGCAGCGCGGAGATCAGGTTGTAATGCTCTTCGCCTGATTTGTCATAGAGCAGGACGCGCTTTTGCAACGTGTCTTTGATGATCTGCTCGGTGATCTCGCCATTCTCTCCGGCGGTGGCCGCGGCAACTTCAAGCACGTTATATGCGGAGCGGGCATCGCCGCTGGTATAGGCGGCAATCTGCTGCAGAATTTCATCGGCTGCGCGGAGCTCCATCTTGCCGAGACCGCGTTCGGTGTCTTCCAGCGCGCGGCGCAGCAGCAAGACAATTTGATCTTCAGTGAGCTGGTTCAGGATGTAAACACGGCAGCGCGAAAGCAGCGCGCCGTTGATCTCAAATGATGGATTCTCCGTAGTCGCGCCGATCAGCCGGATGTTGCCTCGCTCAACGTGAGGGAGAAAGGCGTCCTGCTGGGCGCGGTTGAAGCGGTGAATTTCATCGATGAACAAGATGGTGCGCGTTCCGTAGGCGCGGGCTTTTTCGGCATCGGCCATGACCTGCTTGATTTCCTTGATCCCGGAAAGCACAGCAGAGAACTCAATGAACTCAGCTTTGGTGACGTGCGCGATGATCTGAGCCAGAGTCGTTTTTCCCGTGCCTGGCGGTCCCCAGAAGATGATGGAGCCGGGGTCATCGCGCTCGATTTGCAGGCGCAGCGGCTTGCCCGGCCCGACGATGTGTTCCTGGCCGACAAATTCGTCCAGCGTGCGCGGACGCATGCGGTCGGCAAGAGGGCGCGCGCCTTTGCCTTGCTGGTCGGGAAGGGACTGGAATAAGCTCATAAAATCGGGCGATCGGGCGGTCGGGTGATCGCGCGCGATCGGAAACTCATTGACAGCTTAGCTGTTCCGGTCATTTTTGGCAGTCCTTCCGGAAGCCGAGAAAATCAACAACAGCTGATTCGCTTCGGCCATTAAGTTTTCCAGCTTTGTTGCTGGAACAATCTTGCTTTCCGCCAGAAGCTCAAGCCAGAGCACCGTCTCATCTGCTTCTTCGATCACAATTCCAATTTTAGCTATGAATTCGGCTTTAGAACGGGCCCGCCCAAAAGCACGATAATTGGCGGCCATACTTGTCGCCGATCTGAGAATTTGATTACTGATCACATTCGCAGCGCGGGTCCGCGGCAGTGCTTCCGCCATTCGGATCACGCGCGATCACCCGATCTTTGTCTTTGCCGCGCTGCCTCGTACAGCAGTATTGATGCTGCGATACCGGCGTTGAGCGATTCCACGCGTGGCGAGTGCGGAATGTTGACCAGCTCGTCGGCCAGGGAGAGAATTTCTGGCGGCACACCGGCCCCTTCATTGCCGACGATGATCATGGATGCGCCCGTAAAGTCGGCTTCCTGAAGCGGTTTGCCTTTATGGGATGAAGTAGCCAGCACGCGCACGCCTTGTTGCTTCAGCAGCGGAATAGTTTCTGCCATCTTCACCCGCGCAATCGGTTGGCGGAACAATGACCCGGCAGAGCCGCGAACGGTCTTGGGATTGAAATGGCTGACGGTCTTTTCTCCCAAGAGCACGGCGCGCGCGCCAAAGGCTTCGGCGGAGCGGATGATGGTGCCAAGGTTACCGGGGTCTTGTATGCCGGCGACGCCGAGCAGAAGCGGCTGCGAGCCAGGCTCGAGCAGATCTTCTTTCAGCAGATCCCCAAATTTAAAAGGACGCAGCTTTACCAGTGCAGCGACTCCCTGCGGCGATTCTGTGCTGACGGCGCTGGTAAAGACCTCATCGGGCAGCAGCAGGACCTCAACGTGGCTGGCAAGCTGCGGCAGGAGGCGGACGGCATGGGCGCTGCCAGCGTCGCTAAAGAATACGGCATGAAAACGCAGGCCGCTGCGGATGGCTTCGTCAATGATGCGGATGCCTTCAATGGCAAGGTAGCCGTCGGCGGTAGGCTCACCCTGGGTGAGAGCTTTGCGCAGGTCTTTGACCAGCGCATTTTGGCGGCTGCTCACGCGGCGCAGGCGGCCTTCAAGTTCTTTGGGAATATTCATGGGGGATAGGGCAGCCTTTAGCGATTAGCCATTGGCTCTTAACTTTGTATTTTAGCTGCATTCGTTTCTTTAGTGCCCCAGGGTTTGTCAGGCAGGGCTAGATGGTTCAGCCCGTGTGCTCACCACTATATGACAGCAAGGGAGCTATGGGAGCGCGGAGGCGGTTGGAAGGGCTGAAAACTGTGAAGGCTCTGGTGTGTCGCCCGCTGGGGCTTAACGTTCATCCCATGCCTACCCAGCGCTCACGCGCTGGGCTACAGCTCGCTGTGCTCGCTTGCCGCGCTCCGGCGCTGGATGGCTTCAGGGAGACGCGTTTCAGTTTTCTTGCAGAGAATCGATCTCATCTTGGCAATTTTAAGCGCTTTCGGTGATGGTACAGTTTGGATCTGCTGCAAGCGCAAGGTCCCTCACCCCTACTCGCAAGCTGAAGAAAAAGCCTGCTCGTTCACGGGGTTCGGGATGACGAACTATAAAAATTTCTCAAACTGTATCACTACCGCGCTTTCCGGCACACAAGGGAGTACGCAGGCAAGGGCGCCTGCGGTCCAAAGTAAACGCACACCCCCGGGGGGGCGGCGCCACACGAGGTTTGTCCAGCGCGAGGAGGTTCCAGCGCGGGTCTAGGTTTTCTGCGCAAGCTGGTTTATTCTTAGTCGTTTGTCACTCGAGTTTGGCAGGCGAGCTCTTCCGGAAAGTGCGCTCGGCCGCCGAATGGCTCGAAAATTTCTGTGCGTTTTAGGGGAGTCGGTTTGGCTGCGGAAATTCTCAAAATTAATCCTGATACACCGGACATGCGCCTGGTTTCCTATGTGGCGGACCGGATCAAGCAAGGGCAGGTGGTCGGGATGCCCACGGACACTTTTTACGGCCTTGCCGCCGATCCGCTGAACCTACGCGCGGTTGACCTGATTTATGACGTAAAGACGCGCAGCCGGCACAAGCCTCTTTCACTCCTGATTGAAAGCGTGGAGCAGGCGGAATACCTGGCGCGTCCGCTGCCCGACGTGTTTTATGAGATCACCCGCAAATACTGGCCGGGGCCGCTGACGATCATCGTAAAAGCTTCTTCGCGCCTGCCGTTGAAAGTGACGGCGAATACAGGCAATGTGGCGCTGCGGGTGCCGGCTTCACGCGTGGCGGTGGAAGTGATACGCGCGGCGGGAGTGCCAATCACGGCGACTTCGGCAAACATCAGCGGGGCCAGCGAGTGCACCACGGCGGAAGGAGTGCGCCAGCAACTGGGCACGCGCATCAGCATGATTGTTGATGGCGGCGACAGCCCGCGGGACGTTGCTTCCACCATTATTAACATGAGCGAACCCGGACACATCAGCATCCTGCGGCAGGGCGCAATTCCTGAAAGCGACCTGGCTGAGTTCCTGCGGTTCGGCTGAGTTTCTGCCCATGGCAACCAGGCACTGGAAAAAATGGCTGCTGTGTACTCTGGGACTTGGCTCTGTCTGCTATTCATCGGCTATTTATTGGCGCGTTGTGAGCCAGGCGGGCCACGATGAAGCGCAAGCCGCGGATGCCATTGTTGTCTTTGGCGCTGCGCAATATGACGGACGCCCGTCACCAGTTTACAAAGCGCGATTAGACCACGCAGCCCAGCTATATCATCGCGGCCTGGCGCCGATCGTCATCATTACCGGCGGCGCAGGCAATGATCCGCGCTTCAGCGAAGGCGTTGTGGGCCGCGAGTATCTCAAGACCCTCGGCATCCCCGATGGCCAGCTCATTGCAGAGACGCAAAGCCCGGACACGGCGGAGTCAGCGCGCAGGGTGAGCACCATTATGTATGCCAACAATATGCATCGCTGCCTGGCCGTGAGTGATGGATATCACATTTTCCGCATCAAGCAGATGCTGGCGCGGGAAGGCATTACGGCGTATGGAGCGCCGCGCCCAAATTCACGCCCGCAGAGCCTGTGGAAGCGGCAGGAATCGGTCTGGCATGAGATTGGCAGCTATACGCTCTGGCTGATGCACCTGACGTAAGAGTCCGGTTGCAACATAGATTTGATGGTACGCAGCAATGGGAAAACCAGGTGAAATTACCGGAGACGACAGAAGCCGGCGAGAGCCGAACTAAATAGTCGAAGGTTTATATGCTCGGGGAGGAAACTGAGCCGCCGGAACGAAAGGGCCTACACGTTTACCAGGTCCGGGGCCGCAGTCCTGGCAAAACATTTGCCAACAATTTTTGCGCAGCCCTCGACGAAATCCCGCTCCTGCGCTGCCTTGAATGCGGACTGGAAGTAACTTTCCACGTTAAAAACCGCTGCTACCGCGCTACCGGCCAGAACCGGCACCGAGATTTGCGATTTCACCAGGTCTGAAGCCTGGATATAACGAGCGTCTTCGGCGACATTGTCCGCGATAACGGTGCGGCGGATAGAGGCAGCCGCTCCGCACAGCCCCTGCCCAAAAAAGATCTTCGCGTTTGGCATGAAGCTACCGGCGTGTGGGCCCAGCACGAGCAAGGAAGAGTCTTTTTTGTCGACCAGATAAAAGCCAACCCAGTTATAACGGGGAATATGAAGATGGATCCGCTGCGATACATGCTGCATCAACGACTCGGCATTGGGGGTTGAGCGAGTGAAGTCCTCAAATTCCTTGGTGAGATACTTGTGGGGCATTGCAAGGAGACTTTATATCCGGCAATTGCTGGCAAGTGATTGTATTTCCGGGGCCAAAGGTACAAAGGTAATAGGATTTCCCGAAATGGAACGGATAGGCATTCTGACGCGTTGGGACGTTTTGACGTTTCTTGGCGCTTCTAAGGAAATTTTAATTCCGTCTAAAATCGTGCGGTGAAAAATAGCAAGGTTTTAGCTGATGCACAAAGAGCACGGGAGAAGGCCGAGCGCACCTGCGCGCAGAGTCTGGCTATTCTTGAGGCGTCCCTGAATATCCAACATAAATTGAAAGTGGCGCTCCACCGTCTGGAAAAGAACCGCGCCCGGAAAAACCGCGCATCTGCCGCCCAGAGATTTTCAGAAGGCGATCGTTAGATCTGCAGATCCGCCGAGCTTTTTATCTGTTTGTCTTTTATCCGTTTATCTGTTTTATCCGTGCATTTTCCTCTTGACAATTGGGCGATTTTCGCTTATTCTACGTTCTGTTCTGACGGGAGCGGCGCCGGCAGAACGTCTGCCAACGATGCAAGGAAGTAGGTGTTGGCGATCTGGGGAAACCCGAAAAGGCCTGCAACCCTGCGTTCTGTGGGCCATCGTTCGGTCGACAGATTCGCGGCCCTGATACGTCGAAAGTGTGTCCGATTAGGACGCTTTTAGGCTAATTCAGCTTCAGGGCCGACGTGTGCGAGAAAAGCGGCTTTTAGCTCTTGGCCATTGGCCTTTAGCTTTTGGCATTCAGGGGCGTTCAGTCTACAACTTCCAAAAGGAAAAGAGTTCGAAACCTTCTCTTGTGTTCGCCCGCCAAGGCTCATCATTTATTATTGACCCATTTATTACTGGACACGTGTCTTACTGACGCATGCCCGGGTGTTCACTCGTCAGGCTGTGCGTGAATTGGTGGCGCACAGAAACATTATTGGTTCATGAACCGGGTTGCGCCCAGTGTTTAAAACACCGGCCAGCCCTGAGCCAAGGCCAACTGCTGCAAATCGAGCACATCCTGGGCAGTCTGCAGCGCGCCCAGTGGACACGGCTGCGGCACTGGCGGTAAGGGACGCGGCAGATTGGGAACCGCAGCCGCCGGGTTTGGCAACCGCAGTGCGCTGAGAAGGTTGTTTACGTCAGAACTGGCGTCGCGCGCAGTTAGTGGAGCAAGGCCCCAACGCCACTCCAGCAATTTCAACACTGACGTGTGATCGTAAACCAGATGATTCACGAGTGGCCGCGACGAGTTTCCCATCGTAAACGGCGACGCCACTACCGTGGGGACGCGGAAGCCAAGCAGCGCCTTGCCATTCACCAGGTCGGGATCGATTCCGTTGGGCGCCGCGGCGCGTGGCGGCGCAACGTGATCAAAGAAGCCGCCCCACTCGTCAAAGTTCACAATGAACACTGTGTTGCTCCAGTTCGGCCCGCTCGCCACCGCATGAAAAGCTTCGGCTAGAAAGCTGTCGCCTGCGCGGATGTCCGCGTGGGGATGGTCGTCATTTCCCGTGCCATCGTCGGTGACGGTGTAGCGCGGATCAACAAATGAAAATGCCGGCAGCGAACCCGCCGCTGCGTCGGCCAGAAACTGCGCATAGGGCCTTGAGATTCCCAGGTACTTTGTTCCCCACAGCGCCAGAAATGGCACGTTGGAGTAGTAGTAAGTGGCCGGCACTCCGGCGGCCTCCAACTTGTCCCAGATTGTGGGAAGTGTGGAAATGGTAGTGGTGTTTGAGAGCCGGTCAGTCTGTGCGGCGTGCTGGAAAACCCGGTTCGGAAAAGTTGGACCAAGAATCGAGCAGTGATAGTGATCGAGCGTGGTGAAGTTTCGCGCCAGTGCGCTGTAGAAGGGCTGGTCCTGTTCCACATAATATCCGATTGAATAAATATCATTGGCCGGATCCAGCAGAAAGCCATCCATCCGGCCGGAATCGTACTGAATGCGTCCGCCGGTATAGGAATGATCAGGATCTTTGAACGGAGCAGCAAGCGGGCAGCCAGTAAAGTCCGGCGACAACCGGTGCGTAGGATGGGCAACGCCTGAGGGATCGCGATATGAGAGACCGGCCTGACGGCCATTGGCACCGGGAAGCCAGCCCATCAAATGGTCAAAGCTCCGGTTCTCCATCATGACGAGCACAATGTGGTCCACGCCTGATGTGGCCGGATTCGACGTGAACAGCTTTTCGACAGCGTTGAGCGGGAAAGCCTGGTTCAGAGCGTATGCGGAAGAAAGAGTGGCCATCAGGCCGAGGAACTCACGGCGTTTCATTGGTTACTCCGTTGTTGAAGCGGGGTTTAAACTCACGCGGGCAGGGAAAGCGTGGCTTGTTCCCTGCCTTGATGATCTACGATGCAAAAAACTCTTAACGTGAAATGCAGTGCTGCTCAATGCTGTTCGAGGCCTCTTTGCGCGATGCGTAAACAGAACAGATGCGTTTGCTAGGATCATTCATGATCAATACGGGTCTGCCAGGACCGGCTCTAAAAATACCAACGATAACTTCCGACCGCTTAAGACTGCGTGGGCATACAGAAGAAGACCTGGAGCACTGTGCCGCGATGTGGGCCGATACGCGGGTGGTCCGATTCATCGGAAATAGGCCGCGCTCGCGCGAGGAAACATGGGCAAGGCTCCTGAAGTATGTAGGTCACTGGGTATTGAAGGGATTTGGATTTTGGCTGGTTGAAGAAAGAGCGACCGGAGAATTCGTGGGCGAAGTTGGATTCGCGGATCAGAAGCGTGACATCGCTGCATCGCTCCATGGAATTCCGGAGATCGGATGGGCGCTCACGCCCGAGAAGCAGGATCTTGGGTATGCGACGGAGGCTGTGAAAGCCGCGCTCGCGTGGGCTGACGAACGTTTTCCAAGTCGGCAGACGGTTTGCATTATCCATCCGGATAATGCGCCTTCAATCCGCATCGCTGAGTCGAACGGGTATGTGATATCCGGCAGCGCAAACGACAAGGAGCATGCGGCAATCATTTTTCGGAGGGAGTAGCGTTAGCGGGTGCATTTAAATTTCCAACGGGTTAACGGGTATACGGTCAGCGAGGGTCTAAACACGAACGCCAGCCCTAACCAAAGCACCTGATAAGAGGCGACAATGGCTGACAATAAAGTTACACGTTCCCGCAAGACACGCAAACAACCTGATTTCTCTGAGGTCAAGGGCAAGATTGTTGAAGGCATAGAACTTAAGCCCTCAGAAACGGATACTCAATTGGAATCATGTTCCAAGACAGAACATTTCTCAGTTTCGATGTTGAACCATACAATTCCCGTTTTCCATGAGCTGTCGGACTGGAAACCCAGAATTACAGGCCATTAAAACGCTGGCCCATTGTTTCGGAGTTAAGCAATTTGGGAGGCTCGGTTTTGCCGAGTCGCCCCATAAAGTAAAACCATGCAAAAAAAGAAGATTGACTCCGCAAAGCTGGCCGTTAAACTCCGCAAACGTGGTAATGCCACCAAAAAGAGGGCCAAGAGTTGCGAGGATACCAGCCAAGCAGCTTTACGGATTGTAAGAGAGGCAACAAAAGACCAGTAAATCCGAAAGTGCTCTATCTCTGGCTTAATATCTACCCAAAAATAAATTGAATCTTGCTTGACCGCTCCGGCACCAAATATACATTATTTTTCCATTGTTTTAAGTTCTCACCTCCGGTCAGCGATTATCGCTGACCGGAGGTGAGAACTTAAATTAGCAATAATTTACTTGCTCTCGGTGCATTTATCTGGCATCCTAAGGTGTATGCAAAAGCGGTCAAGCAAATATGTCAATCAAATAGCAGCTGAAATTGTTCGAGAAACATCGGGTATCGAACTCGAAGGCAAGAATCCCGCAGCTGTCGCGCTTGGTAGGCGAGGCGGATTAAAGGGCGGCCCAGCTCGGGCCAACAAACTGAATGCTCAACAGAGGACCGACATTGCAAAGAAAGCAGCAGCAGCGCGATGGCATAGCGAGTAACTGGTGTGATACCCTGATCGGCTCCTAAAGTAAGGCGCAAAAAATGACGATATGTATCGGAGCATTGTGTTCTGATTTGAACGGGCAACCCTCTAAGGTTGCTATAGTCGCCTCTGATCGAATGGTTACATTCGGAGGCATTACAGAGTTTGAACACGAAATCCCTAAAATCACTGAAATTACAGGCAAGATCGTGACTCTCACTGCGGGAGATGCGTTGCGCGGTTCAAGAGTATCGCGGGAGGTCATGGCACAAACACCCGCTGGAGCTCCAACGGTACGTGGGGTCGCTGAGTCTGTTTCCAATCGGTATGTAGAGTTACGCCGTCAGCAGATAGACAGCGATATTTTCGATCCACGCGGGATTGACATACAACAGTTTTATGGGGGGTTGCAGCAGCGACTCCTAGGCCCACTAGCCGGTGCATTAGATGGTCAGGTGGCAGAGTTTAATTATGGGGTCGAGCTGCTAGTAGCAGGCACCGATGATAGCGGCTCACACTTGTATTCGGTGCTAAATCCAGGTGGACAGCCTAATGATTTTCATCAGATTGGATTCCATGCCATTGGCAGTGGGATGTTACATGCCCTTCAGTCAATAATTGGTTTCGGACATACCGGCAAGCGTCCACTCTACGACTCTCTTTTCACGGTATATGTAGCCAAGAGACGTGCCGAGGTTGCTCCCGGCGTAGGGAAAGACACCGATATTGGGATAATTACAGAATCCGGCATTACTTGGTTGACTGAAGCGCATCTCAAGAATTTGGAAAAGATTTATAACGATTACCAGAGACCCGTGTCTAAGGAAATCAAGGAAGAAGTAGCGAAGCTCGATATACTCAAGAAAAAACAGGAAGGAGAAAACAATGACCCCCCTCGATGACGTTCGACGGCCACGGCCATCCCATTCTTTTTCCGCTGGTGGAAGCATTCAAATGATGCGCTGGGCCATCCTAGATTTTAAAAGTCAGGTTGACACCTTTAAGGCCGAAATGGAGATCGCCAAAAATTGGGGCAGTCATGGCGAGTTGGTGTCTACGCAGGAAGTCTCTAATCACCAAGCAGAGGACGAAGAAATCACAAGGCACACCCCTTAAACCGGATGTTTCTGTACTTGGATTCTTGACCGATCAAGCATATTCTATACCTATGAATTGCTTGAGCGTGTCTCGGCGTGTCCAAGTAGTTGCTGCCCTAGTTGAAGGAAATTCGGTCAATTCTGTATCTCGCATGACCGGGATAACAAAACGAGCAATCCTCTCTCTACTTGCTGAAATGGGTTGCGCCTGTGCTGAATATCACAACAAAAATGTCCGCAATCTCGAGGCTCGGCGTGTCCAGGGAAAACTAAAAGACCCCACTACCGGAGTAGCTATTGGCTTTTTAGCTTTTGTGTTTTAGGGGCAGTCAGTTACAGGTTCCTATTGGTGCCGCCCCGTTTTCTTGCAGAGAATTCTTTGCTCTTAGCTCTTGGCGATTGGCCAGGTTCGGCGAGCAAGCGAGCACGCAGGTGAGGGCGCCTGCGGTCCAAACTAAAGGCACACCGCCGCGGGCGATGGCGCCAGCGATTGCCAATATCGCCGAGATTGCCAAAAGTGACAATTGAAAGCCAGCAATGCAGGCATGCATACCCATTCGACTCCTTCACGTGTAGCTCAGTCGCTCAGGGCAGGCTCTGCTCCACCCTTTAGCACAAGAAATAGCACCAAAAAATTTAGCCACAAGAAATAGCACCGAAAAATTTTGAAACAGGAGCCACCCAGACCGGGTGGCTTTTTTATTGGAGAAAAAATGACCAAGGAAGAGATTATCGCAGCAGTGAAGGCGTGCGCCGAGAAGTTGGGCCGCGCCCCGAATGCCATTGAATTTCATGCAGCCACCGGAATCAGCAAGTACGAAATACGGAAAACCTTTGGCACGCATACGCGAATGCTAAAAGAGGGCCAGCTACAGTGCGGCGGCAGCGGATACAGGGTAAGCCTGCGAGAGCTGTTTCTGGATTGGGCGCATATTGTGAGAAGCCTGGGAAAGGTTCCGACAATGGCTGAGTATGAGCAGATGGGAAAGTACAGCATACGTCCGCTGATGACGCGCTATCAGGGTTGGGGCCATGTGCCGGCTGGAATGCGGGAATGCGCCCGCCAGGAAGGGCTGGAAAGTGAGTGGGGGGATGTAATGGAGATCATTGCAGCGCGGCAGCGGGCCAAAGGCGCACCGGTGGGGAAGTCCAATGGACTTCGCGCACGAACTTTGCAACCCAGGTTTTCACCCGATTTACCGACTTATGGACAGCCTCTGATGCATTTTCCCCTGGTATTTGCACCGACGAACGAAAGTGGCGTGCTGCTGCTGTTTGGCAGCATGGCGCGCGACCTGGGTTTTGCCATTTTGCATGCGCAAGCGGAGTTTCCGGATTGCGAGGCCATGCGGCAGGTGCAACTCAATAAATGGCAGCGGGTACGGATTGAATTTGAGTACGAGAGCCGCAATTTTCTGACGCACATGCATCCGCCCGGAGGATGCGACCTGATTGTGTGCTGGATCAATAACTGGCCGGAGTGTCCGGTGGAAGTTCTGGAGCTCAAAAGCCTGCTGGAGAACCAGAGTAATTGCCCGAATTGCCAAAATCGTTAGCCCTGATAAAATTCCACGCATGGTGAGCCCACACGATTTGCAACGACTGGACGCGATCCTTCTGGCAGTGATGTGCAAGAAGCTGGCCCAGGATGAGACGGCGAAGCCAGCCCTCCGCGCCAAAGCGCAAGCCTTTATAGATGAATGGCACAAACTGGTGGACAACGAACCGGCCCCGCAGGGGAACGGAAAACAGTTTGACGCGATCAAGGACCAGGTGGCGGAATTGAAGTCGCGGATGGTAGTGTTTTTGGCGCCGTTGATATAGTCAGCGCTTATGCGGTGACGGCTATTGGCTGTTAGCTCTTGGCTCTTAGCTATTAGCCTTCAGCAATTAGCGACGATCTCTCCTTTTCCCCCCCAATCCTGATTTCGTTGTGCGGCCAAATGTACGCCAAAACCGCGCTCCGCTCTGCTACGCGCAGGCCTGCGGCAGAGAGAAAAAAACCCTTTTTTAGCTTACCCGGCACTTATTCCTCAGCGCGTGTAACGCGCCTCGGAAACGTACCGGGCTATTATCAGACGTCCCGCTTCGCGGGACTGGAGCATCCTGCTAGGCGACTCCATTCTTTGAACAGAGCGGTGGTAAGGTTTATTATCAAAAATCGCTGGTCTGCTGACCAGAAGACGCGTGGATGGGAGAGGTTGCAGGATGCGAACTGCGAAAGCGGGAAGACGAAGGAAAAAAAGTCAAGCAGGAGAACGCGGCCTGCCTGGACTGCCTGGACCCCCTGGGCCTGCGGGTTCGATCGGGCTGCAAGGAGAAACTGGTTCCCAGGGCATACAGGGGCTTAGGGGTAAGACTGGTTCAAAAGGCAGGGAAGGAGCTATAGGACCTGCAGGGCAGAAGGGGGCACAGAGAAGGCGCGATAGGCCCTGCGGGAAAGGGCGGAACTCTTAAAGATGTGGCACTCCAGGTCCACTACATTGACCGGAGCATTGAGAACATTTACAACGAGATGGGCGCTCACATCACACGTATGACACAACTTCAATCAGAGCTCGATTCTTTGCGCGAGAGTGTACGCCGGCTAGCAGCACGAAGCTTACCTGCTGCCAAAGAGTGAACGATTCGGAATTGATATAAGAATCTGCCAATCCCTTAGTTGCAGCGAGATTCCATGCTGCCCGCAATTTACGATCAGTGTCCCAAATCTTCTTGTCTTCGGGACAACTTGCTGGAACCCACACCTTGCTGCGCTAAATATCTAAGGTGATCCTGCTAGGCGCTGCTCCGGAGTTCGTCAATTCGGCTCTCTGCTGAGAGTTTGGCTCTGCGTGTTTCCCCTTAAGTGAGGGTTGAGTCTCCCGTAAGTGCATGAACCTTAGAGGGGAAAGGCTAATTGACAATTTCTGTCACCCAGCACACAATCGGGCTACTCAAGTTTATTCCACGAGCCAGCGGCTCTCCCCCGGCCACTTTAAACATGGTGCGCTTGAGCAATTTCATTCCAGGACCTGCTAGGACTTATGTCGCAAAGGTTAGGCGATCTTCTGGTCAAAGAGAAGATCATTACACCGGACCAACTCGATAAAGCGCTGAAGACACAGCGCGACTCAGGACCTAATTCGCGCCTGGGATCTACGCTGGTCCACCTGGGATTTGTAAGCGATGAGGAAGTGACAAACTTCCTATCACGCCAGTACGGCGTACCCGCGATTAACCTGCAATATTTTGAGATCGATTCATCTGTCGTAAAGCTGATTCCCGAAGAGACGGCCAAACGCTACCAAATTCTGCCGCTGAGCAGAGTGGGCGCGTCACTGACGATTGCCATGGTGGACCCGACGAACGTGTTTGCCATGGACGATATCAAGTTTATGACCGGCTTCAATATCGAGCCGGTGGTGGCGTCTGAGTCGGCGATTATGGATGCGATTGAGAAGGCATATGGAGGATCGCGTTCAGAAGAAAACGTGGATGATTTGCTGGCGTCGATGGGCGAAGAGGCGGATGTAGAGCTACAGTCCGAGCAAGATGAGATGGACTTGGCCGAACTGGAGAAGTCGGCGGATGAAGCGCCTATCGTAAAGCTGGTGAACATCATTATGACCGACGCGGTGAAGCGCGGAGCCAGTGATATCCATATTGAGCCGTATGAGAAAGAGTATCGGGTGCGGTTCAGAATTGATGGCGTGCTACAGCATATTATGTCGCCGCCAATGAAGCTGAAGGATGCCATTACGTCAAGAATTAAGATTATGGCAAAGATGGATATAAGCGAAAAAAGATTACCCCAAGATGGCCGTATCATGTTGAAAATGCAAATGGGGGGGAAGAAGAAACAGCTCGATTTTCGCGTAAATTGCCTGCCAACTCTCTGGGGTGAAAAAGTTGTCATGCGGCTGCTGGATAAAGAAAACCTGCGGCTTGACATGACTAAGCTTGGCTTTGAGCCTGAGTCCCTGGAAAAATTTCAGCGTGCTGTTCTCAAGCCTTACGGCATGGTGCTGGTGACCGGCCCTACGGGTTCCGGCAAGACCAACACTCTTTACTCTTCCGTTTCGCTGCTCAACAAGCCAGACACCAACATCATGACGGCGGAAGACCCGGTCGAGTTCCAGTTGCACGGCGTGAACCAGGTGCAGATGAAGGAATCCATCGGCCTGAATTTTGCTGCGTCACTCCGCGCTTTTCTCCGCCAGGATCCCAACGTCATTCTTGTCGGTGAGATTCGCGACTTTGAAACCGCGGAAATCGCCATTAAAGCCGCTCTCACTGGACACCTTGTGCTTTCGACGCTCCATACCAACGGCGCTCCGGAAACCATCAGCCGCATGATGAACATGGGCATTGAGCCTTTTCTGGTTGCGACGGCCGTCCACCTGATCTGTGCACAGCGCCTGATCCGCCGCATCTGCGTCGAATGCAGGGAAGAAGTGCCGATGCCGCCGCAAGCCAAGATTGAAGCGGGATTCACTCCGGAAGAAGCCAAGACGGTAAAGATTTTCAAAGGTAAAGGCTGCTCTATTTGTAATGGCACAGGGTACAAGGGACGAGCGGGTCTTTATGAAGTGATGGAAGTTGACGATGAAATACGTGAGCTGATCCTGATTGGCGCATCCGCCGTGGAATTGAAGAAGAAAGCGATTGAGCGCGGCATGATTACGCTGCGACGCAGCGGGCTGGTCAAAGTAAAAGAGGGTGTAACCACGCTGGAAGAGGTATCGCGTGAAACGATGCACTAGCTCACTAAAAGGAAACTGCGGCGAGGCCGGCTAGCACGTCGAGCCGCTTGCGCAAAGGCTGAAAATGCAACCGAATCCATACCGCAAAAGCGGTTTGGAGCGAAGCGACAGAAATTAAGGACGGACAATGAATGTCACACTGAGTGATTTGTTAAAAAAGATGCTGGATATGGCAGGCAGTGATCTGCATATCACCACTAATTCACCGCCGCAAGTGCGAGTTCATGGCCACCTGCAGCCGTTGGATATGCCGCCGCTGACTCCATCGGAAACAAAGCAATTGGCGTATAGCGTCCTTACCGACGCGCAAAAGCACCGGTTTGAAGAAACCCTTGAGTTGGACTTTTCTTTCGGATTAAAAGGGCTGGCCCGCTTCCGTGGCAACTGTTTCAACCAACGCGGCGCGGTAGGGGCTGTGTACCGCGTAATTCCGTTTGAGATCAAGACATTCCAGCAGTTAAATCTGCCACATGTCATTTCCAAACTGTGTGACAAGCCCCGCGGACTCATTTTGGTAACAGGACCCACGGGTTCCGGCAAATCCACCACGTTGGCCGCCATGTTAGACAAGATCAATGTCGAACGGCATGATCACATTATTACCATTGAAGATCCTATCGAGTTTGTGCACCAGAACAAAAGCTGTCTGGTGAACCAGCGCGAAGTCCACTCAGACACGCAGTCATTCACCAACGCGCTGCGCGCCGCGCTGCGCGAAGATCCTGACGTGGTGCTCATTGGCGAAATGCGCGACCTGGAGACGATTGAGTCGGCACTGCGCATTGCGGAAACCGGCCACTTGACTTTCGGCACCTTGCACACCAATTCGGCCGCCTCCACAATCAACCGTATTATTGACGTTTTTCCATCGCACCAGCAGTCACAGATTCGCGCTCAGCTTTCACTGGTGCTGGAAGGGATTCTTTGCCAGTCGTTGCTGCCGCGCGTAGGCGGGCAGGGACGCGCGATGGCCATGGAAATTCTGGTCCCTAACGCGGCAGTAAGAAACCTGATTCGCGAAGACAAGATTCACCAGGTTTATTCGTCGATGCAGTCAGGGCAGGACAAATTCGGCATGCAGACGTTCAATCAGTCTCTGGCCACGCTTTATTTTCAGAAGGCCATCACGCTGGAGACTGCATTGGCGCGTTCTTCCATGCCGGATGAATTGCAGGACATGATTAACCGGGGTGTACAAGCCCCAAAAGTTGCTGCGGCCACGCCGCAGCGTAGATAGGTTTTC
Source organism: Candidatus Angelobacter sp. (assembly GCA_036495645.1). Lineage (GTDB taxonomy): Bacteria > Acidobacteriota > Terriglobia > Terriglobales > Acidobacteriaceae > Angelobacter. The sequence goes on along the minus strand of DASXMN010000016.1, from coordinate 51,688 downwards.
CAACTCCCCCTTGGTCGGCAGGAAAAGTAGGTAGGCAAAACAGGACGAGAGGAGCATTGGGTATGCCGGTATTCACATTTACAGGAACTGACCCCCAGGGCAAGCGGATTGCCGGGGAACGCTTGGCGGACAGCAAAGCCGCGGTCACTATGCAGTTGCGCCGGGAGCGAATTACGCCTGGCGCCATCAAAGAGAAGGGTAAGGAATTCAACCTTCCCAAACTGGGCACCGGCAAGATACCTATCAAGGATACGGCCGTATTCTTCCGGCAGTTTTCCGTGATGATTGACGCGGGCCTTCCTCTGGTGCAGTGTCTGGAAATTCTGGCTGCCAACCAGGAGAACCAGGTTTTCCAGAAATGCCTTACGGGTGTCCGCACCACGGTGGAAGGCGGCTCAACGCTCTCCAACGCTATGCGCCAGTATCCGAAGATTTTCGATGATCTTACCACCAACATGATTGAGGCGGGCGAGGCCGGCGGTATTCTCGATACCATTCTTCAGCGCCTGGCTCAGTACGTTGAAAAAGCCGTGAAGTTGAAATCTGCGGTAAAGTCGGCATTGATTTATCCGGTATCGGTTATCTCCATTGCCTGTCTCGTAGTGGGAGCGCTGCTCAAATTTGTGGTTCCCATCTTCGCCAACATGTTCACCAGTATGGGCGTGGACTTGCCTTTGCCCACCAAGATCGTGATAGGGCTCAGTAATTTCGTCGGTCGTTTTTGGTGGCTCGTGTTGGCTATGGGCGTCATGTCCTATGTTGGAGTCAAATACATTCGCAAAGACCCCAAAGGCCGGTTCATGTTTGACAAAATGTTGTTGAACCTGCCGGTCCTTGGTTCAGTGCTGCGCAAAATTGCAGTCGCGCGGTTCACTCGTACTTTGGGTACTCTGATCACCTCAGGCGTGCCGATTTTAGAAGGTTTAACCATCACTGCAAGAACCTCAGGCAACGCCGTTCTGGAAGATGCGCTGATGAAAGTCCGGAAAGCCGTTGAAGAGGGCCGTACTATCGTCGATCCTCTAAAAGAATCCGGCGTCTTCCCCAACATGGTCACGCAGATGATTGGCGTTGGTGAAGCCACTGGCGCAATGGATGCCATGCTGCAGAAGATCGCAGACTTCTATGAAGATGAAGTGGACGCCGCCACCAAGAACATGCTGACGTTGCTGGAACCTCTGATGATCGGGTTCCTCGGCGTAGCGGTAGGCGGCATTGTGGTTTCTCTCTATCTGCCGTTGTTCTCAATGATCGGAAAGCTCGCAGGATAAGCAAGCCTCCTGGACCAAAACTTTTACACCCGCCTGTTTCAGCAGGCGGGTCTTTTACAGAAAAGCGGCATAGATATAGATGGGAGATATTCGATTCAACGAGCGGGCATGGCTGGCATGGCTTGTAAAAGTTCGTGTCATCGTGATTTCCGTCCTGCTTGCGGTTGAACTTCTAATCATCAATCTCACACCCAATAATGTCTCCACGCGCATTTTCATTACCATTGTCCTTGTCTGGTACACGATCTCAGTTTTCTTTATTGTTCTGCATTCGCTGTGGCAGGAGTACAAGCTTCAGGCCCTTGTCCAGATTTTTACTGATTTGGCCTTTGCCACCGCCGTTGTTTACTTTACCGGCGGGATAGACACATTTTTTAACTTCCTTTACCCGCTGGTGATCATTGTCGCCAGCATCCTGCTTCCGCGTTACTGGGCTTATGTCACGGCGGCAATTTCGTTCATCTGTTTTGGCGCGGTGCTGGAACTCAGTTATTTCGAACGCATTCCGTCCTTTCAGGTTTCCGCCCGGGGCGATCTGAAATCTTTGCAGGTGGTAATCGTAGTTAATTTCTGTGCTTACCTGGCCGTCGCCCATCTCTCCAGCGCTCTCTCCGCCAAGCTGCGGCAGGCCGGCATGGAGTTGCGCGACAAGAGCGGCGAATTGTTAAGCCTCCAGGCGCTGCATGAAAACGTGATCCACTCCATCCGCAGTGCGTTGATCACCACTGACCTTGAAGGCTGCATTACCCTGATGAACGTGCCGGGACAAAAATTGCTGGAGCGTACTGCTTCATCGGTGTACGGACGTCCCATTTCCGATCTGTTTGTTGACCAGCTTCCAAATCTGGGGTCCTCCTCTGCGCAATGTGAGGTTCGCGGGCTCACGCCATCCGGCAAGGAAAAGACGTTTGATGTAAACATTACCGCACTCATAGTTCCAGAGCAGGGGACCATCGGATACGTTTATACTTTTGAAGACCGCACAGAACTGCGCCGGCTTGAAGGCGAGATACGCATGCGTGACCGCCTGGCCGCTGTCGGACGGCTCGCCGCCGGCATTGCGCATGAAATCCGTAATCCTCTGGCTTCGATTGCCGGCTCAATCAATGTTCTCTCTGAGGTCACTCCGTTTAACGACGAGCAGAAGACGCTGGTGGATATCATCACCCGTGAATCCACCCGGCTGAATAACATCATTTCTGATTTTCTTGTGTATTCTCGCGAAAAAAGTTTTAAGTTTTCACGGATTAATCTGGTTCCGCTGCTGGAAGATGCTCTGGTGTTGCTGGGTAACCGTTCGCAAACCAGGGAACTGTCCATTGTGCGTGACTATGCATTGCCGGATGCATTTGCAGCCATTGACGCTGATCGCATGAAGCAGGTCTTCTGGAACCTGCTGGAAAATGCGGTGCGGGCAATGCACGGCAAGGGGACCATTACTGTTTCCGTGCGCGCTGCTGGTGATTTTCTGCGCATCGGCATTCGTGATACTGGCCCAGGTATTCCTGCCGGCCTTGCCGAAAAAATATTTGAGCCCTTTCAATCGCACTTTGAAGGCGGGACCGGTCTTGGGCTGGCAATTGTTTACCAGATTGTGCAGGCGCACGGCGCCAAGATTTTTGTGCAGTCCACGCCCGGAAGCGGCGCGGAGTTTGTTCTTGAAATTCTTCATGCCCGGGCCGCCATGGCCGATTTTGAAGACATGCCGGTGAATGCGGAGGTGTCGCATGGCTAGTATTCTTGTCTGCGATGACCAGCGCTCCATCTGCGAAATGCTCGATATTTCGCTGCGCAAAGATGGGCATCGCGTGGAAACCGTCAATGGCGGCGAGGCCGCAAAAAAGAAGCTCAGCTCCGCCAATTACGAGCTTCTGATCACAGATATCAAAATGCCGCAGACGGACGGCATTGAGGTGCTGCGCTTTGCCCGCCAGTCGTCGCCGGAAACCTCGGTAATTCTGATTACCGCCGTGGAAGATTATGAAGCCGCCGTGCAGGCTGTAAAGGGCGGCGCGTTTGATTACATCCATAAAGGCCCCGGTCTTCTTGAAGAGCTGAAGATCGCCGTGCGCCGCGCTTTGCAAACCCTGGTGCTCCAGCGCGAAAACTTTGCCTTAAAGCGCGATGCCGCCACGCGCAACTCTCTCGAAAACATTGTCGGCAGCAGTCCGGCCATCGAAAAACTTAAAGGCACAATCCGTACCGTGGCGCCTACTGCCAGCACCGTCCTGATTTATGGCGAAAGCGGCACTGGCAAGGAACTGGTGGCCCGTGCCGTCCATTCCTGCTCCACCCGCGCCAGCGAGCCGTTTGTTTCCATCAATTGCGGTGCGTTTCCGGAAACGCTGCTCGAAAGCGAGCTCTTCGGATACGTGAAGGGCGCTTTTACCGGCGCCAGCCAGAACAAGCGCGGGCTGTTTGAAGTCTCCAATGGCGGGACCATCTTCCTGGATGAAATTGCCGAGATGAGCGTTTCCATGCAGGTAAAGCTGCTGCGCGTATTGCAGGAGCGTACCATTCGTCCTGTAGGCGGCACGCAGGAAACGCCGGTGGATGTGCGTGTGATCGCAGCCACGAACCGTGATTTACAGGAGATGGTGGCGAACAATACTTTCCGTGAGGACCTTTATTATCGTGTAAGCGTGATTCCCATCCAGGTGCCGCCCCTCCGCGAGCGCCGCGAAGATGTGGAACAACTCGCCAACCACTTTCTCAAGAAATATGCCGTCGCCGCGCAAAAGAGTATCTTGCGCATTGGGCGGGAATCCCTGGAGGCGCTCAGAAGCTTTGAGTGGCCGGGCAACGTACGCCAACTGGAGAACACAATCGAACGGGCTGTAGCCATGGAAATGGGCGATGAACTTCGGGTCGATCTTGAAGCTGACCGTCCGCGCGCGCGTGCTGCCGCTGCTTCCACCAACGGGAACAGCCCGCACGTTACCACCGACGGAGTCGATTTTGAAAAATATGTCGCTGGAATTGAGCGTTCACTGATTGAGTCGGCGCTTGAACAATCCGGCGGCATCCAGATTCGGGCGGCAGAGTTGCTCAAGGTCTCATACCGTTCTTTCCGCCATCTGCTGAAGAAGTACGATATTTAAGCTTCTTTCTGAAATCCCGAACGTAGTGAGGGATCCCTACTACCACCTATAGATTTTCGGAGGATGCGAAGCTACAGCATTCATTGTCTCTGATTCAGAACCTCTAGAACTTCGTGGCTATAGGGTTCCCTCGCGACGCTCGGGACAAGAGAGAAAACTACGCTGCTTCATCATCCTTCGTCAGCGCCGGAGTATCGTCTGGCCGGCCGTACTCTTCATGCGTGTGCACCGGCCGCTCCGGATGATCGGCAGCATCTTCAACTCCGTCCACCACGGACGCCTCAAAAGCCTGGTCACTTTCAGCGAGTTCCTCCACTGATTCTTCATTTGCTTCTTCCACAATTGAGAGCTGCTGCGGATCGCCCGATTGACCGGCGCTGTTCTCGCCTGTCTGCCTTGGATCGGAACCAAGTTCATCAGGTCTCGCTTCCAGGTCGCCCTTCAATTCCGGTGATCTTTCGTCTATGTCTCTAGTTTCCTTCTTCTTCTTAGCCATGATTCCCTGCCGGTTGAGTGTCGAGTGTAAGGTCTTTAATCTTTGACTTAGATGCATTTGAGGGCTCCGTCGAAACGCCTCAGAAAGCCCCTCTGAACAGAGAAGGGTCGCGCAGCTAACAATTCTTAGCAAAAGCCTCTCGGAGCTATCGTGTCCCGATTGAAACTTTTTTGCCCCAGGTCAATCTAATTAACCAAGGAGTCAATTCAATGAAACTGTCGAGGATTAGCGTATTTGCAAGTTCAATCCTGGGCAGTGATACTGTCTGCGCCCGCATTTGCTGCAACGGACGCACACTCTGCGCTGCCTGGAACACTCAATTATGTGGAGGGTCAGGCCAACATTGGTTCGAATACCCTGAACGCCGATTCTGTGGGATCGGCCACGTTGGAACCAGGCCAGACTCTTGATACCGGCAACGGCAAAGCAGAAATTTTGCTCACGCCCGGAATATTCCTGCGCGTTGACGACAATAGCGCAGTCAAGATGATTTCGCCCAGCATTACCAATACCAGAGTCCAACTGGAACAGGGCCGGGCCATGGTGGAAGTGGCGGAGATACATGACCAAAACCATCTGCTCGTCCGTGAAGATGGTGTTGATACGCAACTGATGAAGAAAGGTCTTTATGAGTTTGATGCCGACAAACAGGAAGTCCTGGTATTTGACGGCAAAGCTCAGGTGCAGGATGGCGACCGCACGGTATCAGTAAAAGGCGGAAAGAAAGTTGACCTGAATGATACGGGCAAGCTCAAGGCGCATGGCTTTGACAAAGACGATTATAAGCAGAGCGACCTCTATCAATGGAGCAGCCTGCGTTCGTCTTACCTGGCGGAAGCCAACGTGGACGCTGCGCGCGTTTACGTCGCAGACGGCTACTACGGCCCCGGCTGGATAGGTAGCGGCTGGTACTGGGCTCCTGGCTTCGGAGGCTACACGTTCATGGCGAGTAGAACCCCCATCCAAAGGGGCTGTACAGAATTCCATCTGCTGGTATGTTAGTGGTTTATCGCGCACCGTTCCACTATGGATTCAACCGCTGGGGTTACGGTCGGACGCGCTTCATCGGCCCAAGAGGTGGACCGGCGGTATTCCCGCATACAGCAGCCGCTGGCAGCAGGCCCGCGTTCCACGGTACACCTGCTTACCACGGCGGCGTTGCGCATGTTGGTGGTTTCTCCCATGGGAGTTTTGGCGGTGGCCATAGCATGGGCGGTCATGGCATGAGCAATCACCGGTAACAACTCTTGCCGAAGCGGGACGCATCTGCGCCCCGCTTTTTTATGCGTTGCTGACGGGAAAGCAATTTCAATGTTCGCCTTGGCCGTCATCCTGACGGTCGTTAAGCGAGCACGCGTTGTCATTAGTACGCGAGTAGCCGGAAGGACCTTGCGTTAAATGAAATATTTCGAGCGCAGCTACGGATTTTTCGGTTTGGGCCGGGCATAATTCTCCATCTCAGCGATCCATTTCAAAAAATGCCCTAACTGTTTCCGCTCTCTGAAGAGAAAGCCCCAGAATTCCAGGAATCCGATTTTGTCCATCTTCAGTCCTGAATAGGTTTCCATGCGCCAGCGCAGATATGGGCTGCGCCAAGGAGCTAAACGATGCCCGCGGGTTGAGTTCCACAAAAAGCGTAGGAGTTGGCGCATGAGGCTTAAGCCCCGCCTGCCAGAGTCACGGATACTTCGCTGCCTTTGTCCGCGCCAGCCATCCGTGAAGCTGCAGCTTTATTGGCCGAGATTTCCAGAAAGCCAGTGCTTCCCAAAATGGCAATCAGCACTCCCGGTGCGCCTTCTGTGTAATTGGAACAAAGATTGGTGACCTCGGCTTTTCCTACCGTGATTTTGAATGCAGGCGATGCGCCGTCAAAAATCTGCGGAATATCTTTGGGCGAGATATTCGTGATCAAGTTGCCGAATTTGTCGGTCTTCAGCACAATGCCTTTCCATGTATTGACTCCGGTGGCTTTTGGTTTTGGTGCAAGAAAGCGCACAAAATCAGTTATCTCTTCACCGAATTTTGCTCCATCCACGCCTTTGCTGAGATAGGCGGCCACCGGCGCAAATATGTCGCGGCCGTGGAACGTGTTGCTGACAGGATGATGAAAATAATGTTCTGAAGTGATATGCCGAACGCTCACGCGCTCTTCCCGGTCGTACACTAGTGAGAGCACGCCATTATCCGGCGCTACGAACATATATTGGCCGATAGTCGCAATGATCGGCCTGCGCGCCCCGCCTACGCCAGGATCCACTACCACCACGTGCACCGTGTCCTTTGGGAAATAACTGTATGCCTGGGAGATGGCCAGCGCCCCATCCAGAACGTCAAACGACTGTACGGCATTGGTAATCTCCACCAACTGCGCCGTGGGATTGATGCTATAGATAACTCCTTTCATTGCACCAACATAATGCTCAGTCAATCCGAAGTCGGTTGTGAGCGTGATCATTCGCTGAAAAGGCACATTTTCTCCCAAAAAATGCTTCGGTACGTGTTCTCGCGAAGGTACCCCGTGGCTTCCGCTTAAGTCAAGCCGTCGAAGTTTTTAAGTAAAACACCAAGGTTGCGCGTCCGATAAATGGCTGATATTGAACACTTCTTTGTGCTTGTTCTGAAATTGGAAATTTTTAAGGCAGCAGGTACAAAAATCTCCGCGATCAATTAACTTCTGATGTGCAGTTAACTTTGTAAAGCGAACACCGTTAGCGGCGGGGATCGCCTAAGTTTTCTTGATAAAGACGAGCGCAATTTTAACCGGCCCTGAGACATACGGTCAGGCCAAGGTTTCGCCGCGATGACGGATTCTCAACCCTGGGCCACTGGTTGAGTGGCTTATTATGCCCCAGTCGCAGAAAGGCAACCTTATGTCGAGTGCCGTTCGGATTATTCCGCCGCAGAATGGAACTGCTCCTGCTGAGTCATTATTCCTGTTAGTTGTAGATGGGGACCGTTGGATCCGGGACCTATGTAGGGAAGTTGCCGGCAGTATGGGATTTAAGGTTTATGCCGCGGAAAACAGCCGCGCGGCCTTGCGCCAAATGGAAATCCAGCCGGTGGATGTGGTTCTGCTGGATGTGCGCCAGTCGGCACAGGACGGCCTGGATTTACTGGCTAAATTCAAAGCCAGTCATCCGCAGACAGAAATCATCATGATCAGCGGCCAGGCTACGGTTGATTCCGTTGTCACGGCCATGAAAAGCGGGGCCTGTGACTTTATCCGCAAGCCGTTCAAGAGTGAGGAACTTAAAACGCTCTTGACGCGTGCTGCAGGCCGTCTGCGGAATTCCCTGGAGGACCGCATGGCCCATGAACATCTGCAAACCAATCCCGGATTCAATGGTGGGGTAATAGGCATCTCGCCGGAGATGCAAAAGCTTTACTCCATAATTGCCAAAGTAGCCACCGGTAAACATCCGGTGTTGGTGCAGGGTGAGAGTGGAACAGGAAAGGAAACTGTGGCCCGTGCCATCCATGCGGATGGATCATATCGGGACCGTCCTTTTCTGCTCGTGGATTGCGCGTCGCCCGCCCCGGGAGCGCTGGAAAATGAACTTTTTGCTCCTCTTAAAATGCCTGTGGGAGCCAAGCGCCCAGACGGCATATTTGCTTTAGCCAGCGGCGGTACCGTGTTCTTTGATGAAATCGGAGAAATGCCGCTGGATATTCAGGGTAAGTTGATTCGGGCCTTACAAGAACGGGAGTTTTATCCCCAAAACAATACTAAATCTGTATCGGTAGATGTCCGTATTATTGCGGCCACCAGTCGCGATCTGGAAATGGCAATCCAGCAGGGAACTTTCCGCCGCGACTTGTTCTTCCGGCTCAACGTGGTCAGCCTTCGCTTGCCTCCATTGCGCGAACGCAAAGAAGATATTCGCCCTCTGGCGGAGCATTTCCTGGAACGCATAGGGAAAGCCAAACAGGTTTCCTATTCCATTAATCCAGAAGCCATGAAGTTTCTCCAGCTTTATGATTGGCCGGGCAATGTGCGCGAACTGGAAAATTGCCTGGAGCGCGCCGTAGCCATGAGCCCCGGGCCAGTTTTGCAGCCAGCCGACTTTCCGCCGCATATCCGGACTGTGGCTTTTCGTGCTGTGGCGTCGAGCAGGCCGGCCAAGATCCTGCCCCTTGCCGAACTGGAAAAGCAAGCTATTCTGGAAGCCTTGCAGCAGCTCAATGGCGACAAATTGATGACTGCGCGCGCACTCGGCATTGGAAAGACAACTTTATATCGCAAACTGAAAGAGTATGGAATCACCCACTGGATTTCCATGCCTGCAACCGGTCCTTCGATTTTGAAATAATTCATCAACCCCCTTGCATAGGTACGGCGCTCGCCGTACCTGTTCTTGTTGCGGCATGCCGCCTTGGTTGCACATCAACCCTGCCAATCTGCTCTTATTCTGACCGATTACAGGCAGAAATTGGCGGTTGAGGGACAACTCCGCTCTGAGAAGCTGCCTCTCATCTTTGGTGGCAATCGACGTAGTCTATTGATTTCAAGGGGTATTTATGCTTTGGACAATCTTTGCAATCCTCATCATTCTGTGGCTTCTGGGCTGGGGGTTTCACGTTGCAGGTGGCTTGATCCATCTCCTGTTGGTGATCGCGTTAGTTGTTGCAGTGATTAACCTGGTAACAGGTCGCAGGACCGTCTAGCGGTCCTTCAGAATCAACCCTTGCTTTTGGCTAAGAATTGAAGCTTGGTAGAGCAGAGAGGGGCTGGCATGACATAGCAGCTCCGTCCTTGTATTTGGGAAAATAATGGGGTCCTGGGTTGGTTCTGTCTGCGTGTCCCGGGCAGTTCTTTTTGCGCTAAAGCCATGTTTGTAGAGGACATCCTAAGTTCCTCGCATTGACTCTAATCCTATTTACGCAATGGTTTATAAGGGAGACGGGGTCGTAAACGATGGCGACAAGGCGCGTAAACATCAGCGAGAGAAATGGAATGGGAAATCTGAATGGCCATCAGGAACTCACCCGCCGTATTTCTGAAATGGGAGAATGGTTCCATAACATAAATTTGAACGGCGTCCTGACGGCCCCGCATCATTTTCTTGGCGATTTTCCCAATGTGAAATGGAAAAATGTTGCTCCCGCGCTTCCTGAGGATTTGTCCGGCGCAACCGTGCTCGATATCGGCTGTAACGGCGGCTTTCATTCCATTGAGCTTAAGAAGCGGGGCGCCAGCCGCGTTTTGGGCGTTGATGTGGATGACCGGTATCTTGATCAGGCCCGCTTCGCTTCCCAGGTTCTGGATCTGGAAATAGAATTCGCCAAGTGTTCCGTTTACGATGTTGACTCAATCCCAGGGCAGTTCGATTACGTTCTGTTTATGGGGGTTTTTTATCATTTGCGCTATCCTCTGTTTGCCCTCGACAAGGTGATCAAGAAGGTCAAAGGCAGCCTGATATTCCAGACGATGATTCGCGGTTCCCTGAAAACGCCGGAAGTGGCAGAGGATTATCATTTCTGGAACATGGAGATATTCAAGAATCCAGACTTTCCCTCCATGTACTTTATCGAGAAAAATTATGCAGGGGACCCCACCAACTGGTGGATTCCTAATCACGGTGCAATGGAAGGCATGCTCCGCAGCTCAGGCCTGGAAATCGTCGCCCATCCTGAGCAGGAAACCTGGATATGCGCGCCGGCCCATGTCACTAAAGACGATGGAAAGTTCATTCTGGATCATGAATTAGCGGGCACCCTGTAATCTGGCCCAGTTCTTTTGCAAAGGTGCATGCATGGTTGAAGCAGTCATGTTGTGGAATGAGCCGAACAATCTTTCTCATTGGGATTTCAAGCTTGATCCTGATTGGAAGATCTTTGCCGGCATGATCGTCGCCGCCAGCAAGGCCATTCGACGTGAAAATCCCGACCTGCCGATTGTGCTCGGCGGTATTTCGCCTATCGATCCTCATTTTATTAACCTGCTCGGCTCTTACGGCGTTTTGGATGCCGTGGATGTAGTCTCAGTCCACGGTTTTCCGCTCGATTGGAACCACTGGAGGCTGAACGACTGGCCTCAAAAAATTGACGAGATACGCGCCGTCACCAGCAAACCGGTTTGGGTCTCTGAGGCTGGTGTTTCCTCCTTCGGCGCTGAAGAAGTCCAGGTTTTTGGGCTCAAGCGGACGGAGGAGCTATTGCTGCCAATCGTTGATCGAGTGCATTGGTACAGTCTGCTTGACCTGCCCGCTACGTGGTCGGCAACCACGCGCCATAAAGAAGCCGAAGGCAGCGCCTATTACCGCCATTACTATATGGGATTGTTGCGGGAAGATGGTTCACCCAAGCTGGCCGCAGAAGCCTTTCCCGCCGGCATGGGCATCTGCCAGTGGTTCCACTATGAAGACCCCAGGCTGGATCTCGCGGTGGAGTGGTTAACCCGCCTGGGCGTGAAGTATCTTCGGACTGGAATCAGTTGGGCGGATTGGTTCCGGCCGAATGCAGAAGCCTGGTTTGATCGCCAGATGCGCGCTTTGGAGCCTTTCACCACTACGCTGACACTCTGTTTCACTCCCGAACATATGGGAATAGCGCCGCACTATACCAGTCCGCCAAAGCGGGCCGAGGATTTTGTGGAGTTCGTCGAGTGGTCGGTCCGCAAATACGCAGCTATCAGCAAAAACAACAATGACGTTTTAGTGGGAGCCAGGTAAGAAATGGCAAAGAACATACTGATTACCGGCGGAGCAGGTTTTGTAGGATCGCATCTGGCTGACGCTTTGCTGGCCGCCGGACACAGGGTTCGAATCCTCGACAATCTGGATAAGCAGGTCCATCCTGAGGGGCTTCCAGCCTATCTGCATCCTGAAGCAGAGTTCGTGCAGGGCAACATGCAGGACGCCGCAGCAGTTCGTCGTGCGCTGAACGGCATTGAAGTGGTATTTCACATGGCCGCTGCTGTTGGCGTCGGCCAGTCCATGTATGAAATTGAGCACTACATGGGGACCAACACGCAGGGTACTGCCGTATTGCTTCAGGAACTTCTAAACCGCAAAGTCCCGGTAGAAAAGCTGGTGCTGGCCTCTTCCATGTCAATTTATGGTGAAGGCAAATATCTTTGCGCTCAATATGGCAGTGTGGCGCCGGAACTCCGTTCTGTGGAGCAGCTCAGGACCAAACAATGGGAACCGAATTGTCCCACTTGCGGTGAGACGCTTACTCCAATTCCGACCGACGAATCCAAGCCGCTCCAGTGCAGCTCCATTTACGCGCTCTCCAAAAAAGACCAGGAAGAGATGTGCCTGCTGTTTGGGCGCACATATCAATTGCCCGTGGTGGCCTTGCGTTACTTCAATATTTACGGAACTCGCCAAGCCCTTTCCAACCCGTACACGGGAGTGGCTGCCATTTTTGCTTCGCGACTTATGAATGGTAATCCGCCGCTCATTTTTGAAGATGGATGCCAATTGCGTGACTTCGTCAGCGTGCAAGACGTTGTCCGCGCCAACCTTCTGGCCATGGAGCGGAAAGAGGCGGATGGCATGGCATTGAACATTGGATCAGGCGAACCGATTTCCATTCGGGAAGTGGCAGCGGAACTGGCACAGGCAATGGACTCAAAGATTGCCGCTGAGATGACGCAGAAGTATCGCGCAGGCGACGTGCGCCACTGCTTTGCCGATGTTTCAGCCGCCAAAAAATTGTTGGGGTACACGCCGCAAGTGCGTTTCAGGGATGGGTTGAAAGACCTGGTGCAGTGGCTCTGCTCCCAGCAGCCACAAGACCGTGCCGCTGAAGCAGCAGCTCAGCTCACCGAATTTGGGCTGACTGCCTAAGAGCAAGAATTTCAAAGGGGGAACAATGCGGAAACAGGAAACCCGCTCAGTGCTGATTTTTGGAGGAGCAGGTTTTATTGGTTCGAATCTTGCGCACTCTTTGCTCACCAGCACTGATGCAAAGGTGCATGTCTTTGACAATCTCTCGCGTGCGGGAGTGCACCACAATCTGGAATGGCTGAGAAAAGCGGCGGGCGGCTCCGGCAGGCTACAGGTCACGGTAGGCGATGTGCGTGACGCGCGCCAGGTAGAGAAAGCTGTTGCTCACGCCACTGAGATTTATCATTTCGCCGCGCAGGTTGCGGTGACTACTTCTGTGGCTGATCCCCGCCTGGATTTTGAAGTCAATCTGGCAGGTACTTTCAACATTCTTGATGCTGCTCGTCGTTCAGGCAACCGCCCTTTTCTGCTGTTTACTTCCACGAACAAAGTCTATGGAGAGCTTGGCCTTGGCACCCCTGCAATGGATGGAAAGCGCTATGTAATGCCGCAGCCCTCAGGCATCTCTGAATTACAGCCGATGGATTTCTATTCGCCATACGGATGCTCCAAAGGCGCCGCAGACCAGTACGTGCGCGATTTTGGACGCGTTTACCGCCTCCCGACAGTTGTCTTGCGTATGTCGTGCGTTGCCGGTCCCCGTCAGTTTGGCACGGAAGACCAGGGATGGGTGGCGCATTTTGTGTATTCTGCGCTGCAAAGAGAACCGGTCATCATCTATGGCGATGGCCGTCAGGTCCGTGATGTTCTCTGTATTCACGATCTTGTTCCTGCCTTTGAAGCTGTCCGGCAGAATATTGAGACTACCCGCACTGAGGTTTATAACGTGGGGGGCGGTCCGCAGAATTCTGTTTCGCTGCTTGAGTTAGTCGATGAACTTGAGTTGCTGACTGGCCGTCCGTTGGAATGCATCTTCAATGAGCGCCGTCCTGGCGACCAGCTTGTTTACATTACAGACAACAGCAAGATTTATCGTGATGCCGGCTGGAAGCCGGAAATTGGACTGAAGAAAACCATTAGCTTATTGCAGGAATTCTGGGAAGAAAACCGTGCATTATTCTCGGCCCGCCGCCGCGCACACGCACCAGTGCTGCAACCATTTGCATTGGCCGCCGAGCTCTCAGGGAGGGCAGGATGAAGTTTGCCCTGCTCAATCCTAAGTGGGACTTTAAGGGCTCAACCTACTTTGGATGCCAGGACCCACATTTTCCTCTGGAACTGATGTTTGCCGCCGGTCAGGTAGTCGCTCAAGGGCATGAGGCTCTTTTGATCGACGCCCAAACCGATAATCTGAGCATGGAAGAAGCAAAGCGGCGCGTAGATGCGTTCGCGCCGGATTTCCTGGTGATTCCTACCGCGCCTTCCTATTTGTTTTGGCGCTGTCCCCCGCCGGAGTTGCGTGTCCCCATGGAATGGTTTGCGGGCATGCAGACCAACGCGATGAAAGTCGCGATCGGCCCGCATCCTTCGGCCACGCCGGCTGCCACCATCCGTAAGACGGGTTGTGATGTGGCTTTGCGCGGAGAACCCGACCAATCGCTGGCTGAACTCGCTTCCAAGCCTTGGAGCGAGATTAGCGGTTGTTGTTTCAAGACTGAAAACGGCCTTCACATAAGCTCCACTTCAGCCGTGGCAGACATGAAATTGCTTGGCCCGCTTGATTTCCATAATTACAACGTTGAGGCACACTCGCACTGTCACCATGTGTTTACCCAAGACTGCGGGCTCGGCGCTGAGCTTGAATTTGCCCGCGGCTGCCCCTGGGCCTGTACGTTCTGCAACAAGACGCTTTTCCGTAACCAGTTCCGCGAACGCCATGTGGAAGCAGTGCTCCAGGAAGTCGATACACTGATATCCCGCGGCGTCGAGTACATCTATTTCATAGATGAAATTTTCGGCGTCGGGAAGAATGTGCGCCGTTTACTGGAGGGGATTGCGGAGCGTCCGGTGAAGATTGGTTTTCAGACGCGCATCGATCTATGGAATGAAGAAACGCTTGATTTGCTGGGCCGGGCGCGTTGCATCTCGCTGGAATGCGGCGTGGAATCGATCACCCATGAAGGCCGTGAAGAACTCAACAAAAAGTGCCGCATCGGCACGGACCGTATTTCAGAGTTACTTGTCTATGCCCGTGGGCGAATTCCGTGGGTGCAGGCCAATCTGATCCTGACGGAAAAAGACGATCGCGTTGAGATTCGCCGCTGGCAGGAGAATTTGAAGTCCAAAGGTGTCTGGGTGAGCGAGCCAGTGCCCATGTTCCCCTATCCGGGCAGTCCGCTCTACACACAGACTTTCGCTGCTGCGCCGGATGATCTGGCATGGGAGCGCGCTCATCGGCATTACACATCGATGTTTGCCGGCAAAGGATACAGCGACATCCAGGAACAGGCGCCACTGCCAATTGAGGAACTGGAAGATGCATATCTTAGTCACCGCTGACACGCTCGGCGGTGTCTGGACATATACGAGAGAACTAGTGGCCGGCCTGGTACGCAGGGGCAACCGAGTCACGCTGGTCAGCTTTGGCGATATACCCACCGCTGCGCAAACGCAATGGATGGACGGCCTGGAGGATCTGGATTACCGGCCTACAGCGTTCAAGCTGGAATGGATGCTCGATTCCGAAGCTGACATGCTGGCCTCCGCCGGGTATCTGGAAACGCTCATACTGGAATGCAAGCCTGATTTGCTTCACTTCAGCCAGTTCTATTATGGAGCGTTGCAGTCCAATGTGCCACGCATTGTGGTAGCGCATAGTGACGTGATTAGCTGGTGGATGGCAGTGCATGGCAAAGCGCCGCCGGAAACTGAGTGGCTGCAGTGGTATCGTCAGGTGGTTGCGCGCGGACTGGGCGAAGCCACCATGGTGGTAGCGCCTTCCCGCTGGATGCTGGAGCAGATAGAACTGCATTACGGCAGTCTTGCCTCCACCGCCGTAATCCATAACGGACGGACCGCTGCGTTGTTCAATCCTTATGTAACCAAAGAAGAGAAGATCGTTACGCTGGGCCGGCTATGGGACAGTGGAAAAAATGTCTCTCTGCTTTTGCGGCGGGAGATGCCGGCGCCAGTGCACATCGTCGGCTCAGACCGGCACCCCGAATTCCAGAGTGGCGCGTTTGCGGTTGAGCCCATCAGCCCTAATATCCATTTGGAACCGGAGCAAGATGAGCGGCAGATCGTGCAGACCCTGTCACGCGCGGGCATTTATGCAGCGACCTCGCAGTATGAGCCGTTTGGTCTGGCTCCGGTAGAAGCAGCGCTCTCACGCTGTGCCATTGTAGCCAGTGACATTCCTACGTTCCGTGAACTCTGGGATGGCGCGGCAATTTTCTTCCGCAACAATGATGCGGAAAGCCTCTACGGCGCATTAGAGGGCCTGGAGCGCAACCCCGAACAGCGGCTTGCCCAGGCAAATTTGGCCTATCACCATGCGCGGCAGCATTTCACCGCGGAGCGCATGGTGGAGGGCTACCACAATCTTTACCAGAGTCTTCTGCCCGCGAGGGCCCTCACCGCATGAGCCAGAAACTTAACATCGCCCTGTTTGCTCACTCCATGGTTTCTGACTGGAACCACGGCAATGCGCACTTCCTGCGTGGGCTCATGCGTGAGCTCGTTCGCATGGGATATGGCGTGCGCTGCTATGAAGAGCTGGGCTCATGGTCGCTTACCAACCTGATGAAATCGGAAGGCGAGCGCGCCATTGAAGCCATTGATTCCTTTCGCCGGACTTATTCTGAGCTGGATATCCGCTTTTACAAATCCAGCGACGCAGAGTTTCAGCAGTTCCTGGAAGACGAGCTAAAAGATACACATATCGTGCTGCTGCATGAGTGGAATGATCCCCAGGTGGTAAACCGGGTGCTCGCGCTGAAGAAGAAATATGGCTTCATCGCGCTCTTTCACGATAGCCATCATCGGGCTCATACGCGTGCCGGCGAGATCCTGAAATTCCATTTGCACCTGGTGGATGGCGTTCTGGCTTTTGGCGAAGCCATCCGCCGCATCTATGCCGACGGCTTTGGCGTCCAGCGGGTCTGGACTTTCCACGAAGCGGCCGACATCGAGCAGTTTCATCCCCTGCGCCGCGACAAAATGATTGATGTGATCTGGGTCGGCAACTGGGGCGATGAAGAACGTTCGGCGGAACTGGATGAATTCCTGATTCGCCCGGCAACGGCGCTGCGTGATTTGCGCGTGGTCGCGCACGGCGTCCGATATCCGGAAATTGCCTTGAGAAAACTCGCGGCTGCGAACATTGAATATCGCGGCTATCTTCCTAATATTCTCTCGCCTCAGGTTTATGCCGAAAGCATGGCCACTGTGCACATCCCCCGCCGCCAATATGCCAACGGCCTTGCCGGCATTCCCACTATTCGCGTCTTTGAGGCGCTTGCGTGCGGCATTCCGCTGGTGTGTTCTCCCTGGAGCGATGAAGAGAAGTTGTTTCGTCCTGGCGAGGATTACGTCATTGTTCACGATGCCGAAGAAATGGCCGCGGAACTTCAGAACTTGCGGCGTGATCCGCGGGCCCGCCACCAGTTGGCCGAAAATGGGTTAAAGACTATCCGGGACCGCCACACCTGCGCGCATCGGGCGCAGGAATTGATTTCTATTTGCCAGGAGATTGCTGGATGAAAATCTTCGTTTTTGGCTCCAGCATCACATCGTCTTACTGGAATGGTGCAGCCACATACTATCGTGGCATCTACCGCCAGATTCATGCCCTGGGACATCACGTTATTTTTGCTGAGCCGGACGCTTATGGCCGTCAGCAAAAGCGTGATCCCGGCGATTTTTCTTATGTTCGCACGATTGTCTATAAAGATGCTGAAGAAATTCCAGGGCTCCTTCAACAGGCGGCCAAATGTGATTTGGTGATTAAGCACAGCGGTGTTGGTGTGTTCGACGAGCTGCTGGAAGAAAAGGTCATCGAATGCCAATCCTCCGGCACGTCTGTCGCATTCTGGGACGTCGATGCCCCCGCGACTCTGGCGCGAGTGGAATCAAGCGCAACTGATCCGTTCCGCAAGCTCATTCCACAATATGACTTCATTTTCACTTATGGCGGCGGTGCTCCGGTCATTGAGCACTATCAGCGGCTAGGCGCAGCTAACTGCCATCCTATCTACAACGCGCTTGATCCTGAAACCCATTATCCCGTTCCGCCCGATCCGTCGCTTTCCTGCGACTTATTGTTTGTCGGACATCGCCTCCCGGATCGCGAGCGCCGCGTGGAAGAATTTTTTCTTCGTGCCGCCGAACTCGCGCCGGAACTTAAGTTCGCGCTGGGTGGAGAAGGCTGGGATGGCAAGCGGCTTCCGCCTAACGTCCAATGGATTGGCCACGTCGGTACCGGAGACCATAACCGCGTAAACTGTTCCGCGCGCATGGTGCTCAATATCAATAGGGACTCCATGGCCGGAGTGGGCTTCTCTCCGCCCACGCGTGTCTTTGAGGCTGCCGGAGCGGGAGCATGTCTCATTACTGACCGATGGACGGGCATCGAACAGTTTTTTGAACCGAAAGAGGAAATACTCGTGGCCGGCGGAGCCAAGGATATTGTTTCCTGTTTGCGAGAAGTGCCACTCCTTAAGGCGAAGGAAATTGGTAACAACATGCGGAGGCGGGCGTTGCGCGATCACACTTACGCTTTGCGGGCAAAAGAGTTTGACACTATCGTCGCCAATGCAGTATCAAAGCAACCGGCAGTCTCCAGGATTTGAGAAGCATGAATTCAGTCTCGCCGCATTTGGGGATGTGAATAGCGATATTGCGCAGAGCTGAGTGACGCCAGATTTTTATGAAACTGACCATTTTTGGACTTTCGATCACCTCATCCTGGGGCAACGGGCACGCCACCACATTTCGCGCGCTCTGCCAGGCGCTGCATCGTCGTGGGCATCGCATTGTCTTCTTTGAGCATGATGTGGAGTGGTATCAGAGCAACCGTGACCTTCCGCACCCTCCTTATTGCGACGTACGGCTTTTTGAAAACTGGGAAGAAATTCTTCCTATGATACGGGCCGAACTGCGTGATTCTGACGTCGCTATGGTCGGCTCTTATTTTCCTGATGGCATCGCGGCGCTTGAGGAGGTCCTTTCATCCGCTGTTTCGGTAAAGACTTTCTATGACATTGATACGCCTATCACAATTAGAAGCCTAAAAGACCAGGGACGCTCCGAGTACGTGCTTAAACAACATCTTCCTGAACTGGACATCTATTTCAGCTTTACCGGTGGTCCGCTGCTCCAAACACTGGAAGCCGATTTGGGCGTGCGGTTTGCGGTGCCGCTCTATTGTTCAGTCGATCCGGAAAAGTATCGTCAGCTTCCTCCTGACCCTGCTTTCACCTGCGACTTCAGTTACATGGGTACTTACGCTCCCGACCGTCAAGCCAAAATCGATGAATTACTCTGTGTTCCCGCTGCCCGGCTTCCTCAAAAAACGTTTGTCGTGGCCGGACCACAATATCCTCAATCCCTCCACTGGCCTGAAAACGTAAATCGCATCATGCATCTGGAGCCGCGTTACCATCCAGCGCTTTACAGTTCATCACGCCTCACGCTGAATGTCACCCGGCGTGACATGGTTTTGGCAGGGTATTCTCCCTCCGTGCGCTTGTTTGAGGCCGCAGCCTGCGGAGCCGCCATTGTTTCCGATAATTGGCCTGGATTGGAAAGCTTTCTTACTCCCGGCCGGGAAATTCTTCTTCCTACCGGCAGCGACGATGTTGTCCGCTATCTACAAGACTACGATGCAGCGGAACTTTGCCATATTGGACGCGCGGCCCAGGAACGCGTGCTGGCCAGCCATACCAGCGCCGTGCGGGCGCAAGAGTTTGAGCAGGCCGTGGAAATTGCGGCCAGCCCCAATAAACAAGCTGCAGCCCTGGCACGGAAATAGCCGGTCTCGTTGCAACAGGGCTTAATCGCGTAGCGGAAGTCGGGAACTCTTTTATTGCCTTCTTGGCGACTTCTGGCAAGCGAGCAGAAATGCAAAATTGCTCGTCAAAGTACCCAGCTGATGGAAGCCACTGGCCAATGCAGCAGCGGATATAAGCTGCTCGTATTTCTTGTTGAACTCTCAAAAGGGGAGCTGGATAACCAACACGAGCGATATCATACACATCAAATACTAAACAACTCGAAAATCGATTTCATAGACGATCAGGTTTCGTGATCGTACCCAAAGCAGTTAAATGCCTGTGTCGTCTTTTGGAAAAAAGGAGGCGACAATGGAGTTCCGACGAGCTATCAGCACCATAAGAGAGTTCATTCAGAAGGCATTGGATCGGTTTGCGTTGACAGTACTGCTCTGGATTGAGAAAACGCCAAGCGACGGATCCCCTCAACCAAAGCAGTGGGTGAAATCGGCTGCTATGAAGCCGCGGCAATGAAACGACGGCAATGAAAAACAGAGATCAGGCAATCAGCGAGGTCGCCTAACCGTACTTACAATGGAACGAGCATCTCTTTTGCATAAATTAACCATTTTCGCCTATATCAGTCCTGAATTCTTAGTGCCTGCAACACTGGAATCATCTTCAATTCAATCAAACTAAGCCAATCCGGACGAGTGCATGAAGTGCTATGATTTCGCACTGTGGCCACTACTCAGCGCGAAATAGAAAATAGCCCTGACATTCCACACCGGCTTCTCCAGGAGCTGAGGCAGAACCTGGCATTGCGGCAGGTATCAAGTGGCATTGCGCTGCTGGATGAACATGTACATCTGTTCAGCTCGCTACAACCATCACAGGCGAATGCCGCGGCGTTTGTCGGATGTCTGGCGCAATGGGTTGATGTCGGATACGGTGAACCAGGGCTGATTGAACACCTGCTTGCGCGGTTTCCCAGAGACAAGCGCGGCCAACTGCCCCTGAGCGATTATCTCCAGCTTCGGATGGCGGAAGGTCTGTTAGCTCTCCTGCGCGACCATCCAGATGAGGCGCTTTCTCAGTTCGACCTTGTGCTCTCCATGCAAGAGGAAATCGGAGACAAGGAAGTTGTGGCAATTGCGCATTTCTGGAACGCCCGGTGCCATCGCAAAAAAGGCGAGTATGACGAGGCGCTCAAGCGCGCCGGAGTGGGACGCGAACTGGCGCAGGCCCTTGGCTTTCCAAAGATGGCCGCCGTCATGCGCGTCCTGGAAAGCTGGCTGCTTTTCCAGAAGGGCCAGTACCGTGAGGCTGAACGCATATTAGACCAAGCGGAAGAGACCCTGCGCTCCAGCGACGATGACATTACTCTTGGCAATATATATTCCGCGCATGGGCGCATGGTGCGCCGCCAGGGACATTACCAGGAAGCATTGAAATATTTTTCCCGTGCCATTGAACATTTCCAGAAGCGTAACCCGCAGCACCGCAACCTGGCCCGCACACTTACCAACATTGCGTATGTGCAGAGACTTATATCGGTCCAGATCGGAAAGCAGATTGATGCGGAAAGAGAGCGACGGCAGAGCTCAAAAGCGTCCATCGCGCGCGGACAAAAGCAGAGCCTGTTGCGCCAGCATGAGGAGCTTCGCGGCAGCGCGTTTGCCAATCTGGATATGGCGGAAAAGATCTACCGCCACCATGACCACCATCATGGAATCGGCAGTGTGCTGGAAAACCGAGGCCTGCTTTATCTTGACGTGGGTGATTTGGATAATGCCGGAGCACAGGCCGGCCAGGCCTTTGAACTGGGCAAGGAAGTGAATGATTCAATCTTGATGGCCCGCGCGCGATTGCTGCAATGCGAAGTGGCCAATGGAAAGCTCGAAGAAGAGATTGAAGGCAGCACCCACTCATGGGAGCATGCACAGGCTGCACGCGATTATGCCCGTGAAGCCGTGGAAGCCGCCAAGCACACCCAGAACCACCGCCTGCTGGCGCGCGCCTACATCTGGCGCGGACTTACTGCCAGCAATCCGGCCATTCATGATTTGGACGATGCCCGGCGGTGCTGCGATCTGGCGAATTCGTTTCTTAAGGCCGTGGATTACGACGATCTCTGGGAAGAATTGCAGATGCTGAAACAGAGAGTTATGCCCAAGGGCAGCATTGATCCATTGTTGCGCGCATGGTCGCAGGGAATTACCGGCGAAGAAACGTTTCAGGAACTGACCGAACAATTCGCCGAGATCGTGATTCCCAAGGTCTGGGAAAAAGAAGACCGGAAAGTGGCGCGGGTAGCCCGGCGGCTTTCGGTGTCTCCCAAGAAAGTGCGCCGGATTCTGGCACGGGCAGGGAAGCGAAAAAAGAAGTAGATATGGCTCCCGCTTCTGCGATGCTCTCGTCCAATGCTATCCTCGTTTCATGGCCAAATACCTGATCACAGGCGTTGCCGGTTTCATAGGCTCTAATCTGGCGCATGCGTTGATAGCACAGGGGGAAGAGGTACGCGGCATTGATGACCTTTCGGATGGACGCCGGGAAAATCTGGCGGGAATCCTCGACAAATTTGACTTTCGCCAAGCCGATATCACTGATGATGCCGCAATCAATTCGGCGTGTGTGGGCATGGATTACGTCCTGCATCAGGCGGCGCGAGGCTCTGTGCCCCGGTCATTGGCTGATCCCGTCGGCAGCAATCACGCGAACGTTGTCGGGACGATCAAAGTTTTGCAGGCCGCTCGCCAGGCCGGCGTAAAGCGCGTTGTATATGCCAGTTCGTCATCGGTGTATGGTGATACGCCTACGCTTCCTAAAAGAGAAGACATGGCCTGTGCGCCAATTTCTCCGTATGCAGTCTCAAAATATGCTGGTGAGCTGTATGCACAAAGCTTTTCCAGGGTTCTGGGACTGGAAACCGTCAGCCTGCGCTATTTCAACGTATTCGGGCCACGGCAGCATCCCACGTCGCAATATGCGGCGGTGATTCCTAAATTCCTTCGCGCCATGCTGCAAGGCGAAGCGCCGGTAATCTTTGGCGACGGCCAGCAGAGCCGCGACTTTACTTACATCGATAATGTCGTCTCTGCCAATCTGCTTGCCTGCAAAGCGCCAGCGGGAAGAGTTTCGGGAAGAGTATTCAACGTTGCCACCGGCAAGAGCTACAACTTGAATGAGCTTTATTCCATGCTTCAGCCATTGACGGGGTATCAAGGGGCGGCTTCTACGGGGCCGCAACGCAGCGGCGATGTGCGCGACTCTTTGGCGGACACCGCGCCGGCGCAGCAAGCAATGGGCTACAAGACGCTGGTCGATTTTCAAGAAGGCCTGCGCCGCACCGTGGAATGGTACCGCCAGGAATTTTGAGCTGATGACAGTGAAACAATCGCCAGACCGCCTGATCTCCTTTTTATATGCTCATTCTTTCTGAGGACCAAGTCCGGCAGGCGACGAATGCCGATCAGGTGATTCACGCGGTCCGCGCAGCTTTCACCCGAGGCTTTGCAACGGTCCACATGCCGGTACGCACTGTGCTTGAACTGGACGGCGCAGTATTGCTGGTGATGCCCTGCTATGACAGTGGCTTGCATGCCGCAGGTGTAAAACTTGTCAGCGTTAGCGCGAAAGCGGGTGTGAATGCTGTCTACGAACTGCTTGACCCTGCCACCGGCATTTCCATTGCGCGAATGGAAGCCAACTATCTTACCGATCTGCGGACTGCTGCGACTTCCGCCGTTGCTACGGATCTGCTCGCGCGTGATGACGCGCAAACTCTAGGCATATTCGGCTCGGGCAGGCAGGCGGCCGCGCATTTCGGGGTGCTGCCGAAGGTTCGTCAGTTTCATCGTTTTCTACTCTGCGGATCAGGGCATTCTGAGACGGGCGCATTTTGCGCGAAGATGAAAAAGGACCATCAGCTTGCAATTGAAATTGTTGACGCTGAAACCCTGGCGCGCGAGTCCGACGTAATCTGTACCTGCACAACCGCGCATTCGCCCTTGTTTGACGGCAGGTGGATAAAAGCTGGCGCGCACTTGAACCTGGTTGGAGCGTTCCAGCCGGATGCACGTGAAGTGGATGACATCACGGTGAAACGAGCCAGGGTTGTGGTGGATACTTATGAGGGTGCGTTACAGGAAGCGGGAGACCTGCTGATTCCCATTAAGTGTGGGCAAATTGATCGCGCTCACATTGTTGCGGACCTGCACGAAGTTGCGGCGGGAAAGAAGCCGGGACGGACACATCGCGAGGAGATTACTCTCTTTAAGAGCGTGGGATGCGCATTGGAAGACCTAGTTATGGCGCAATTGATCTATCAGCAAGCGCTCGAACGAAACAGTAAACAGTGATGAAGAATATATTCGACTTTGCCATCATTGGAGCAGGCGTGTTTGGAGCGTGGACGGCGCATTTTCTGCGCCGGAATGGCGCGTCCGTCATTCTGATCGATGCACACGGCCCGGCAAATAGCCGCGCCAGTTCAAGCGGTGAGACACGTGTGATCCGCATGGGCTACGGCCCGGATGAACTTTATACCCGCTGGGCCATGCAATCTTTGCCGGTGTGGCTGGAGTTTGCCGCTCGCGCCGGCCTGGAGATCTTTCGCCAGTCCGGGGTGCTATGGCTCAGCAATGATGCCGATGCTTATTTAAAAAGTATGAGCAACGTGCTGCTCCGGGCAAGCGTGGAACATGAAAAACTTGGGACAAATGAAATCGAGCGGCGCTGGCCGCAACTTCAATTACATGACGTGACTTGCGGGATACTGGAACCGGCAAGCGGTCTTTTAATGGCGCGTACTGCAGTGCAGGCACTCGTCAGGGAACTTTCGGGAAGCGGCGTTGCACTGGAGCACGCTGAAGTGGTACCGCCACTTGATGGCGGAAGATTGAAAGAAATAAAGACCGGGATCGGCGATTCAATCTCGGCTGGCGCATTTATTTTCTGTTGTGGGCCATGGCTGCCAAAAGTATTTCCTGATCTTTTGCGCGACCGCATCTTTCCCAGCCGGCAGGAAGTATTTTTTCTGGGAACGCCCGCGGGCAATGCGGATTTCTGTATGCCAAAAATGCCGGTATGGCTGCATCGTACGCATGATGATCTGCCTTATGCATTGCCGGACGTCGATGGACGAGGATTCAAAATTGCTTTTGACCGCCATGGCGAAAGCTTCGATCCTGATACTGGCATGCGCGTGGTGGAACAAACATCAATCGACCGGTTGCGTACCTATTTGCGGCGATATATTCCAACACTTCAGAATGCGCCTGTCATTGAAACTCGCGTTTGCCAGTATGAAAATACGTGGAACGGCGATTTCCTCATAGACCGGCACCCGGAATTCGAAAATGTCTGGATCGCGGGCGGAGGCTCTGGACATGGATTCAAACATGGCCCGGCACTGGGCGAATATCTAAGTTCGCTGATCCTGAACGACGCTCCTGCCGAACCTCGATTTTCCCTCTCAGCCAAACAGAGTATCCAGAAACGGGCGATATATTAACCGCGGCTTGGCGAGTGCTTTCCAAACGCACTCAGAAACCGGATCAGTAAGTTCAGGTGACGTCGTTATTGGTTTGCAAAGCGCTTCCGGTTTGAGCGAAATGAGCGTCATTGTTATAATCAATCACGTTCCGTACGCACAAAGTCTTCAGCGGCCCCACCGAAGCTGCACGTATGTAACCCATCAGAAATTGGCCAGGTAGCTCAGTTGGTAGAGCGCAGCCCTGAAAAGGCTGGCGTCGGCGGTTCGATTCCGTCCCTGGCCACCAACAGCATTACACGGTCGTCGCCGCCGAAAAGGTCGACATCCCCGGATACCGCCAGCACTTGGCCGTCCGGGGTTTCTTTTGGCGTAAGTACCAGCTTTTGGACGTGATGAGCCAAAGCCCTCCGCGCCGTTGTTGCATCCGACCGGAGAACAGCAGTAAGGTCAAAAGCCTTCTTTGTTACAAATTCGCGCAATTCCTCAATGCTAACCGTAAATTGTTGAGGATTATGTGCAGCGGTGAGGCGTTTGTCCAACCCCTCATTTTTGATTCCACGGAAGCGAGCTGGGCGAGGAGAGCGGGCGAATGCCCCATGACAGCTATTGCTTCAGCGAGGTTCCGCGCCTTCACTTTCAATTCACCGTGTTGCGCTTGCAATGCATTTAGCTCCCCAGCAGCTCCAGTACACTTCCATAACCAAATCTTCTTTAAGCACATCCAGCGGCGGAGATCGCTTGAAGGATGAAACGAAAGTCGAGTTTGTTGGCGATCTGAATGAGTGCTTAAAAAAGTCCAAAAGCGCGGGAACAATTTTGGACGATTCAGTCTCACGATAGTGGTTTACGACCAGGACCCGGCCAAAGTTGAAAAGGCGGTTTCAGATTTCGGCAAGACATTCGCCAATGCCGAAGCATCGCTGTACTCGGAAACCTATAATCAGCTTTCAGCATTCTTTGCCACCTGTCCGGAAAACTCGCACTTCAATTTCCGCCAGCTTTACATCACCAATAACAATTATGCCGATTGGTCATTCCTATTCACCCTGCACGAGGGCCAGCGCTGGAATGCGTTTTTGAACAGAGAAGCGCTCGCCATCGTTGAGACCGTGGACCGAACGCCTTTCTTTCTCAATCTTCCTCAGCAAATTCAGGACGGTTCAGGTGGTACCAGCGACGATGTGGCCACACCTTTCTGACCGGACGCACCGGCAGCGGCAAATCTTTCTTTAACAACTTTCTGACTCTGGCGCTTCAGAAGTACGACCCGCGCACCTTCATTTTTGATTTGGGCGGAAGCTACGAAAAGCTGACACAGTTGCTCGGTGGCTCTTACCTCAAAATCGGTGCGGAAGCTGGGGACTACCGCATCAATCCTTTTTGTCTTGAACCAACAGCCCAGAACCTCGAATTTCTGTTTCCTTCATTCAGGTGCTAATCGCGGGCAGCGATGGCTATCAGACCACCAACGAAGATGACCGCAACATATTCCACACCATCGAAATGCTCTACGTCCTTGAGCCTGATATCCGCCGCCTTAAGACGGTGGCCGGGACTTTACCCCGGCATCTCGCAGACCGTTTATATAAGTGGATCGAGGGTGGGCAGTATGGGCGACTCTTCGACAACACGGAAGACACTCTTCCCCTAACGAAGTTCCAGTGCTTTGACTTTCAGGGCATGGACGAATACCCGCAGCTTATCCAAGCGCTGCTTTTCTACGTCCTCCATCGCGCTAGCTCGGTCATTTACGACCCGGCCATTCGGGCAACCCTCAAGGTTTTTATCCTTGATGAAGCGTGGAAATTCTTTACAGTGCAAGTCATCAGGAACTATCTGGTCAAGGCGGCCAAGACCTGGCGCAAGCACAATGGCGTTCTCATCATGGCCACGCAATCGCCCGAAGATCTTAAGGAATCGAATCTGCTTCCGCTGCTTGATTCCTTTCCGACCAAAATATTTCTCGCCAATTCCGATGCAGACTATGCCTTTTACACCGAGAAATTCCATCTCAACCCGCGCGAAGTAGAGCTGATACAGACCCTGATTCCGAAGCGAGAGGGACTCATCAAGACATCCAGCATGGGCAAAAAATTTGTGCTGAACGTGGACAGGAAAAGCTACTGGCTTTACACCAACTCCCGAAGGACAACGAGCGTTTCGCCGCCTTTGTTCAGGAACACGGATTCGATCATGGCCTGGAACTATTGGCCGAAACTCACAGGAGGTAAATCAATATGCAACGTCTATTTCGCTTTGTCATTTTCATCACGTTATCATTCGCCACCTTTACATTGCGGGCGCAGACCGATGATGCCCATTTTGTCCGGGAAGCCCGCACCGTCAAATACGCTGCCAAAGACATTGTCCGCGTCAGCACCCAGCCGCGTTTTACCACGCTGATCCTTCTGCCATCACAGGAACGGATTCTCGATTTCGTCATTGGCGACAAAGACTCCTGGGTGCTTGAGGGAACGCAGAACTTCGCGTATCTAAAACCCACGAAGCCGGGCCTTGAAACGAGCGTGAACCTGATCACCGCTTCGGGAAACATTTACACCTTTTACGTGTCAGTGCTGAAACCCCGCAGGCCGACCTCAAAGTCATTGTCGAACCGACAGATAACAAGCTGCTGAGCGCGGCCAATGGAGCGCCGCGGATGCTTCCCGCATCCGAAGTAGACCAGCTTCGGGAGGCGGCGGCGGCGCTTGAGGTCAAAGCGGCGCAGGAACAGAGCAACCGGTTCCGCTCCGACTATGTCGTCCACGCCCTCAAATTCGATTACACGTTCAAGAAGAGCAAAAAGCCTTTCAACGTTTCGGCCATCTACCATGACGAGCGTTTTACCTACATTCACTCCTCCGCCACGGAGAAGCCGACCCTCTATGAAGTGAAAGACGGGCAGCCGACGCTCGTCAATTTCGCATTGCAGGACGGCGTCTATGTCGTCGATCATGTTGTCGACAAGGGTATCTGGCCATCGGCAAGCACAAAATGACATTTGAAAGGCAGGGTGAATGACATGTCCACCACGCCCAATCCATCGTCAGTCACTACCGAAACATCCGAGGTTTCCTCAGCCGCTACGCCAGTCGTAAACAAGCGCATTGTTGCTACAGGTGTAATCCCAAAGCAGATGCAATCGTGGATTTTCCTGGGGATTATTGCCGTGGTCGCCGTAGAATTTTGGTTTTCCGGCACGGGGAAGAAGCCCAAAAGCACGACCGGAACCGGGTAGAATGATCATGAAAAAATTCGTAATTTGCTATACCGGACGCTTGTTCGATACTAGGACAAGAGTCACTATTGTAATAGACGCTAACAGAATGACAACGGGCGTACCCAGCCACCAAAACCTCGATTATTGCTGATCTCCGCGGGATTGCAGGTTTGGCTTGCTCTCATTCTCTTTCGCCGACGAACGGACAAGCAATTCCCTATTTTTCAGTTACACAGTTTTTTCCATCTTTGCTGAAATTCTGATGCTGGCAGTACATGGTAACGCGTGGGCGTACTTTTACGTTTACTGGTCTGCTGAAGCAATTTATGCCATTCTTGGGTTTATGGGCAATTAATGAGGCGTTTCGCCGTGTTTTTTGGCATTTTATCTCATGTGGCCTTGGTTCCGCTTTATGGTTCCTACAGTGGGCTTGTTCATGCTAGTTCTATCTGTAATGGAAGGTGCAATGTTTCCGCCGCGTCAGGCACCCCCGGTGTTAGCAACGATCATTGTGGCTGAAATGGCAGTGAGATGCCTTCAGGGCGGGATCTTCCGGTTTTTCGTTGTGTTGGTGATTCTCAACTCCTTACCTTGGCAAAACCAGGCATTCGGAGTCGCTCTCGGATTCTCGATTTCCGGTTTAGGCATTTTTATAACATTTGTACTGCGTTCTAAATTCGGAACACACTATGTACCCGTGATCCAGTTTGTCCCGCCTGTGGCATACATATTGGCAATGCCGTTCAGCTTGAGCAGTTGGCAGACGATCACCGCCCTGTCTGCCCTTTCCGCCCTGTCTGCCCAGTAGAACCAATTTCTGCATTTTATGGACAGGATGGACAGGAAGGTTCTGTTGCATTTTAGATTTGGGATTCAGCAACTGAAAGGAAATCGCTCGCAAAGCTCGATCCGCAATCGAAAAACCCTTGCGATCTTCCTCAGCCTTGACGAATGTGATGCAGAAGATCACCTTCGGCTTGAAGGGGCAGTGTTCAAGAAATAGCTTTCAGACGATGAGCTACAGAATGTGTTCCATTATGACACTGCCGCTTTATTAGCGCGAGTCGACATAGAACAATTTGCAGGGTGTTGCGTCGCGCTCGAAAAAGATAGCCCGTTCGGATCGTACAGCTGGTGTCCCTTACAAATCGCAAAATGCCGGAATATATAATTAATGACAGAGAGACCAACTAGTTTTTAAAGTTGGTATAGAATTTGCGAGTAACTTGCACGCCACTTGATCGACTATAGTCAACTTGGTTCTCCGGAACTGATTGCGGAGTGCGTCGCCACTATGCACGCCGCAGCCTGGCAGGAGTTTGTTCGCCGCTTCCAACCCTTAATCGCTGGAGTGGTGGCCCGCACCGCGAGCCGTTGGGGTTCCGTCACTCCGTCTCTCGTTGATGATTTGGTCCAGGAAACCTACGTCAAGCTTTGTACAGAGGAATTCAGGCGTTTGCGTGAATTTGAAAGTCGGCACGAAGACGCCATTTATGGTTATCTCAAGGCTGTCGCCTACACAGTTACCCTGGACCATTTTAAGGTGCATTACGCGATCAAACGGGGCAGCCGCCTACATACTTCCGATTTTGATTCTTCCCTTCGGGTAGAAGGACAAAAGAGCTCTGTGGAAAGTGACCTTCTGTTACAGGAACTTGAGGAGTTGGCTGGGGAAGTTGCTGAGGAAAAAAGGGATAGAGTGATCTTCGCGCTCTATTATCGTCAGGGCTTCACCACACGCCGAATCGCGGCCATGCCAGCCATCGGGCTTTCGCAAAAAGGGGTGGAGAGCTGCCTGCATCGGCTGACCGAACGGCTGAAAAAGCGTGTTGCGGGTGAGGGCTTATGACTTAAGTAACGAAGGAATTGGGTAAGGATTGTCCTTGTTTTAAGGAGTAAGGGTTTGAGACCAGCTGATGGGCACTTGACGGCCGAAGCGATTCTCCAAATTCTGTTCAGGCGTGCGCATCCGGAGAATAGGAGCACAGAACGGGAGCTTGAAGAACATCTGGATCACTGCGAACACTGTTTCCGGGTGAAGGAAGAATATTTGCAATTCATGTCCAAACTGTACCAATTTGGCAAAGCCGGGGATTCCAAACCTACTGATCCCTGTCCCCCGCCAGCGATCTGGGCCGAAGTGATCACCGGACTAATGCCGCGGAATGCAGCTTTGAGACATCTCGAGCATGCCGCAACGTGCTCGGTTTGCACTGAAGAGTTACAGAACGCCTTGTACGCGGTTGGCGACAATGCACCTGTGCCCGAGGAACTACAGGCACAGCTCCAAACCGCGTCGCAGGGGTGGCAGCGAAAATTCGCAGCCAAAATAGCATTGAAGGAGTTCGTTACAGAAACCGGGCGGCCCCGGAAAGTCGTCTCTTCGGGTGCAAAGGCTAGACCTTTTTTTTCTGGCCGGTGGAGCATTGGAACCGCTGTGGCTCTCATTGTTCTCGCAGTTGGGGTTGGACTCTTTTTCCGAGGGCGTTACAACTCAGCGGATGCGCTCATTCATCAGGCCTACGCTCAGCAAAGGACAATGGAAATGATGATCCCAGGCGCAGGTTACGGTCCCATTCAAGTGGAGCGCGCCAACGGACAATCGTCGATCAGCAGTCCGCGTCCGCTGCTGGAGGCCGAAGTTCTAATCAAGAGCGGACTGGAAAAGGCGCCCGATGATCCAGAACTGTTGCGGCAGAAAGCCGAAGCCGACCTATTGACCGGGAACTATCAACAGGCAATTGATACTCTGAATCACGCCGTGCACCTCAAGCCGGGATCTGTTCCACTGCTGGTTGACCTGGCCACAGCGTACTCTGAGCGGGCCGAAGCCAATTCCAGTCCCGCTGACTATGAAATTGGTTTGGAAACCCTGGGTGACGCGATTCGGCTGGAACCCTCAAATCCGGCAGCCCTGTTCAATCGCGCTATTCTCTATGAGCGCTTATATTTCTATGACCGCGCCATCACTGACCTGGAGCAGTTCCTGAAGCTGGAACAAGACCCGCGCTGGAGGCAAGAAGCCGAACAGCGGTTGAAGGAGATTCGCTTACGTCAGAGCCAACACGGACTGAACGTCGCACCAGATAGGCTGCCGCCCGCCCGGTTTCAGCAGGAAGTTGCGGGCGGCGGTGCGGTTGCCATTGAAGAATATATAGAAGCTGCAGAGCGTGTGGTTTTGCCCAACATCAGCGCTCCGGTGTTCCAGGATGAGCACTACCAAGCCGCTTTAACCCTGGCCCAGAACTTGCGGTCACAGCACTCGGACCCATTTCTCGCTGACCTGCTTCTCTCCGCCGGCCAGAATGATTTTTCCCAGGCTGCGCTGGCCCTGAGCCAAAGTTCCGTTGCCAACCACGGCGGCCATTTCGAAAAGGCCCACAGTGATGCTTTGCGTGCAGCGGCCCTTTTCCGAAAATCGGGGAATTCGGCTGGGTGGCTGGTCGCGTTGTTTGAACAATCGTACGCGTTGCAATTCGAATCTCAGGCAGGTGCATGCCAAAGTCTGGCTGGTCGAGCCGCCGATGATGCCCACCGGCTTGGATATGTTTTCCTGGAAATCCAGCTTCGGCTGGAGCACGCCATCTGTTCCAATATGAAAGAACATTTGGGACAGGCGAAGGAGATTGTTCAGCGTGCGCTGGTGATGGCCAAAGATCACGGCTACCAAAGCCTTTATTTGCGGGCATTAAATCTGCTGGCTGGCCTGGAATCGGATGCCGGGGATGATGCGCGTGCGTGGTCGGCTGTGCAGGAGGGGCTGGCGCTGTATTGGAAAGGAGGTCTCCCCCAAGTTCGCGCCTACTCGCTTTATGCAGTGCTTGATCTGATGGCCGGACGGCTCGGACATACCAATGTTCAGTTCGCTGCGCTCTCGGAAGCGCTGAAGTTTCGAGCGAACAACATGAACCGCGTGGTGGAAGCCGCAGCGCATGCACGCCTAGGAAACGCTGCCTTACGGCTTGGCGATCTGGCCGTTGCCGAAGCTGAATTTGCGGAGGCACAGTCCATCTTTACCTCAGAACCGCAAACCGATTCCGTTCGCTGGAGGGAATTGGAAGCCCGCATCAATCTTGCCAGAGTGCAAGCAATGCATGGCCAGGATACCAGCCAGGCTGCTGCCGCGCTCACCAACGCCTTGCCTGAGGTGGAAACGCTTTCCAACCGTTACCTGGAATTCCTTTACTACGACACGCTGGCAGAATTGAAAATGCGAGCGGGCGACGCAGCCGTAGCCAGCCAGTCCCTGGAACGGGCCATCAACATCGCCGAAACCGGAGCGCGGTCGCTCTCGACCTGGCAGGAACGGGTGACCTGGATGGACATGCATCGCCGGCCTTTTGTCGCTATGACGAGTCTGTTGCTCAATTCCGGCAGCCCCGAGCAAGCCCTGGAACTATGGCATCGATTTCGCAGCGCAGGCGCGCGGCAGCCCGCGCTTTCCGGCGAGCGCAGTGGAAAGAATTGGGCCGCCCGCAATCTCCTGCGCCCCGTCTCTGCTTCGCCGGTGCTTCAGCTTCGCTCATATGTGCTCACTTATGCTTTCCTGCACTCCGACCTGACCATCTGGGTGCATCACGGAGAAGAGGTTCACGCCGTCCGAGTTCCTGTTACAGATCGCAGCTTGCGACGGACCGCGGAAGATTTCATCAGTGAGTGCTCCCGGCCCGGCTCTGATCTCTCCGATCTCCAGGCGAACGCCCGGATTCTTTATCAATGGCTGGTGTTGCCGGTTCAGCAATGGCTTCCTCTTTCTGGCCACCTGATCGTCGAACCGGACAGCATCCTGAGCGCTCTACCTCTGGAAGCCCTGATTGATGAAAACTCAGAATACCTGGGCGAGCGTTACGCCATCAGCATGGCGCTTAATGCCCGCGTCAATGATGGAAATGACGCGGTGAAGAAAACCTCATTTGCCGATAACGAGAGAGCGCTCATCGTCATGGCAGTAACCCCTACTCCGCCTCCGGGAGCGATGGCTGAAGCCAGGCATGTGGCCGCGCACTTCTTCCATCCGGATCTGCTGTTCGGCAGCGACGCCAGCGTCTCCCGCGTGGCCACGGAGCTGGGCTGGAGCACGATCTTCCATTTCGCCGGACACGCCGGCACCAGCCGCGAGGGCGCCACTCTTCTGCTGGCTGATGGCGTGTTGCGCAGGGCCGCGTCTGCCCAGCATCTCGATCATTTGCAGCTTGCAGTCTTCTCCGCGTGCGATACAGCGCGCCCGAGCGAGACCTCCGGTTCCCGCGGACTGGTCAGCGATTTTCTGCAGGCCGGAGCGCGCAATGTGGTCGCCAGCCGCTGGAACATAGACTCCCTTGCCACGGAAGACCTCATGGACTTTTTCTATGATTCGCTTTTATCAGGCCATACTCCGGCGGAGGCGCTGCAGGCGGCGGACAACTCGCTGCGCCAAATGCCCGGACGCGCACATCCTTATTATTGGGCGGCATTCGCTACCTTCGGTGCCGCATAACTTAAAGGCTTGGACAAATTTCCAGAAAGAGGTAAATATGAACCGTCGTGATCTTCTAAAACGTACAGGCACGCTGGCCTTGGGACTGCCGGCACTGCGTGCTGCCAGTCTGCAGAATTCGATGGCTCAGTCTGATGTCAAATGTCTGGTCGTCATTTTTTCCGGGCCATTCTGTTTCTGGGCTGAAACTAATGAGAAAAAATATAAAGTGATGGCGCCGCTTGTCGGAACGAATGCTACGTTGGCCCGTCACCAGGCATGGACCGCAACCAGCGAGAACGAAACCATACTCAATTCCAGCGCGTGTACTATTTTACCGGACTATGAGTTGCTCATTCCCGGGTCGGACCGATCTCCGAAGATCAGCGGGACAAAGGCATACCAATACCCCCAGGATGGACTTGCGGGACGGAATACTTTATTCACACTTTCTGTGCCAAATCCTGATGAGATCATCGGCGTCCGGCCGACCATGGTAAATTTCAAGTCCACTCGCGCCGCTGCTCAATCCGGTCTTCTTGCTGCAGGGCTTACGTTTGTTTATAGAGACGTAGATGTAAAGAAAATAATGCTGACCCAACCCACTCCCCCGAAATCGACCACCGGCCCCCACAAGTGCCCGTGGCTCAACCCCTACCGGCCCTGCTTCGACAACGACGTGACGCTGCCATGTGCAACACTTGGCATCCACTTATCTCGCGTGGACCAGAGCCAGAACGGCCATGAGCACGCTAACCACGTGTGGGGGAAAATGGAGGAAATGTATCCCTGGATGGAGAAAACAACAATCTCATTCCCTGGCTTTAATCCCGCAGGATGCCCTCCCGGCCATGGAAAAGGCGCGATAGGACCGGGCAACGATTGCGAAGTGCCGATCATGATGCTGCAGGGGGAAGAAAATCTAATCAGGCAGAAGAGGTGAACAGCTTCAGATTTTTTTGGATGAGGATCAGCTCCTTGGTGCTCACGGATAGACCAGTCGTCCGATCAGAGACATCGTTCCGACGTGGCGGTTTGAGCAAAATGATCCATGGAGACCCGTGGATGTTTCCTTACGGCCCGATTTGTTCCCCTTCATTCGATATCACATCTTGCCCGCCACCCCCCTCGGCACAGTGTGCCAGGCTGCAAAAGGAGGGCAGCCGCTGTCGTGCTCCGGCAATGACTGAGAGGTGCCCATCATTTCGCTGCAGGGACAGGCAAGAAACGCACCCGGGAAAAAAAATAGCATATCTGTGCACTCGCCGTGCCTTGATTGGGTGGAATAGCCATACGATTATCGACAGATAGCAGGGAAAAAGATCTTAATGCCATTGCGCCTGTTTCTGCTAATCGCTTCTGTCAGCCAAGTCAAGGTAGGCGAATGCATTCGGGCCAAAGCGGAACCGATTATCTACGGAACGTAAAAAATCTGTATAAGCCTTCCGGCGCCTTTTTCCCTGGGGGCGGGCTTTCTGGTGGCTTTTTGGGAGCTGGGCCGAGAGATGGAGTTTCCGATGGCTCTCGTGGGGCAACACTTGTTATTATTCCTAGTGCCTTTCCCATGTCCGTTTTTTTCAGATTTTGCATTCCGCCAAGAAGAGCTGACGTCTCTGGCTTTATCACCGGCGCTTGCAGCTCCAAATTGAAACCGAATCTATCTGCGAGATCTGATAACTGACCTTCTCCCACATGTGCGACGTCGTCCGTGTTATCGTTGAACTTGATCCTCGCGGTTCCTCTGGGACAGATATAGTTCACTCCAGCCAGTACGCGCGCGATAACTTGTATTCTCGCCTCTACTGTGCGCTTCTCTTCCATTTCAACGAGAGGTAACAGTTGGGCAATCACGGAATCTGTGCAATCAGGCTCGAAACTCTGCTGCAGGTTCATGGCATCTCCCAGCACAAGAAAGTTTCTGTCATTGACCTCATCGTTGATGTTTACATCCAGATGCTTTGGCACCAGGCCTGTTCCGCCAATATCGATTCCCTCGATTCTGTTTTGCGCCAGGAAACCCCGGCTAATCTTTCCCACGGTTATTCCTTGCCTTTTGGGTTTCCTGTATTCTCCATATGCCGCTCGCAGTTGCCCGACGGTAGAGCCCAGAGCCTCTCTGAACGCGTTGAATTCTTCCTTGCGGCCAAGCTCCTCGATGGCCTGTAGGGTTTTCTCGAGAATCTCGCCAATTCTCCCTAAGTCAATCAGGACTGGCGCAGAGGTGATGTGCAGCTCCTTCTTTAGTCCTGTTATCTCATCCTTTAATCTCTTGCATGCATCGGTATGCGTGGGCTGCTTGCCCATCACGCCCAATACTTTGGCCAGTTGATCAATAGACGCATCCACATCCTCCTCTGATCTGGGGATTTGGACCAGGATCGGGTCAATTAACATTTCCTGGCGAACATAACGGTCTCGTCCGAGTCTCCCGCCATTGAGCTCCACTGCGCCTAGCCAAAGGTGTTGAGGTTCTCCTGTTTTGTCGCGCTCCCAATGAATTTCCTGGTGAATGCCTCTGCGTGAATACCATGCATCGTCCAAATCCACATGAAGCCGATCACCGTGCCGCACCTCCTCGCGTTCATTCTCCATCCAATCTTCGTTATAGATATGCCCCTCTCTGGTCATCTCTACTAAATGTGTCAATCCGCCTATGCCTTTTGGTTGGATATTCACGCATTGGACTACGTCTTGCGCCGGCGATGGATGCATTGCTTGAACCGTTTTTTCCTGCGCTTGCCCGGATACGGCGCTTATTCCTGAGACATCCGCTTCTTTCTCCAATGCGGAAGCTTCAGCGACCGGCTGCTGCACCGCCCCGGTATAGCCTTCATTGACCTCCGACGCAAGCTGCCGCTGCGCCTGCACCCGGGGGCTGCTGTTCATCATCGCGGACAATTGTGTGAGATGGCCGCCGGACTCGGCAGTCTGCAGCTGCGCTGGCCGTGAGTGCGTGGACTCAGTATTCTGGGGAGTTCGGCTGACATCGGATTGAACAGTTTGCTTCATTTCATGCTTCCTTCAAGTTCAAAATGGCGACCGTAAGCGCAGCACGGAAGCATCGCGATACATGAACACCGTGAAATCGTCATCCAGGTATCCGCTGATCAATTCCACATGCGGAGCAAGAGTGCGGCAAAATTTCTTGACCTCGTCCCGGTCATGACCGGTCAGCAGATCATGCTGCGGAAAGACCGTGCGGTCGAGCATGTTGAAAGCGAGGGCAATTCTTGCAGCTTCAAACAGTTTGCGAACCATCTTGAAATAGTGGCCGGGATCGGCGCAGCGGTAGCTGAAAGCGCCGCTGGCGATCACGTAATCAACCTGCGGCAGTTGCGCCAGCGTGAAATCGGTCCGGCAGAAATAAGTGTCTGCGCTGCCGCCATACCTGGCTTTCGCTTCGTTGATGAACTCGGGCATGTGGTCGAGACCGATGTAGGTAAAAGGCCGGCAATGCTGGTCCAGGAATGCCTTGAGATCACCGTAACCGCAGCCGACATCGAGCAAGGTGCTTCCGGTAAAGTTGCCCAGCCGCAGCAGCGTCTCAAAGCGCTTGCGCTGGCTTTCCGGGCCGCGCCAGCCGAGCGCCTGAACGCTCCCCGCCTGAAACTGAAGGATGCGGTGCCGGTGATAATGCAAGACGGTAGCTTTTTCGATCAGATCCATGGCCGAAAACGTTTCGTCGCCAGCAGTGATGGCACTGGCCACGGATCAACAACGACAATGGAGGGCAGGTTCCTTCACAAGGCGCCTCTGACGGTACTCCGGCAGGTCAGCACAGATTTCTTAGCCCCGCGAGGCCAACCAGCAGAGAATCGGTGTCTTTGATCAGTTGGGCAGAATCCAGACGAAGTGAAAAGTCCGTCAGGTGTTCGGAAATGGACTTGTCTGCGCCAATGAAATGTTCAACCTCGCGCTCTCGCAGGGAGCGCGCCCGCTCAAGCATCGCGTCAAGAACGGTGCCAGGCACGCGCAGTTTCAAACTGCCGAGGGCCTCCTGAGAGTGCGCGCTACGGACGCTTTCTTCCTCTGTGTGCGCGCCTTCCCCTTTTCCGGCTCTTGCGACCGGTTGCCACGATCTATTGCTTGTTGTGAGCTGCAACCACAGGATGACTGCTCCGCAGGTTGGCGGCCAGTGTCCTCGGCCATATTCGTACTGCCTCGATCGCTGTGAGAGAGGGTACCTTCAACTTCAAGTCGCAACTGGACCAGATCGTCAAGCCCACTTTCGGCGTCGCCGGCCTCGGTTTGGCGCTGGGCTGGTGGATCCTGATTGAGTTTGTTGGACAGTCCCATCAGGTTCTGTACCTGAGAACTCTGATAGATATCATCTTTTAGCTGCGCGAACGCTTGCACTCGTGGGCTGCCGTTGAGCAATTGGGTGAGGTGGCCGGCAGACGGGGCCATTGCAGAGGCGGCGAGCTGTGAGCGCTTTGGAGTTTCTTTCGATTGGTTCGGGGAACTCCGCGTCGCAGGTATCTTCGATTGCTTCATCGTGCCGTGCCTCCTTTCCTATAATTTCAAATAGCAGCCGCCGCTATCGCAATCCACCGTCACCATAAATAGTCTCCAGCCATCCGGTGATGTGCCCATGCGAAGTAACAAGCTGATTCAACGCATGCGCTTTGATGATTTACGTCTCAATTGCCGGAGATTCACCGATATCCGCCGTAAGCACGCGATTGAATAGCGTCTTGAATTTCCCGATGGGCATCCGCGCCGTGCGCTCCTGCGTGATGGGATCCCACAGACGTACCGTGTGCTTGTAGACGCTCGTAATCACGTATACATGGCCTTCACGAATCTTCAGGTCGTCCGGATCTCCCGGGTTAAGGTAAGTCTTGTGACCATGTCCAGCATCATTGCTCTCGGCAACAAGCACATTGTTCCGTTGGTGGCGCAGATCATGCAGCGCTTTGAATAAGGCATTCGATGAGATGTTTTTTACCGACGTCGGCTCAAAATCCTCTTCATCCTCTTCCTCACCCTGCGTGATGGCGTTTTCGTGCCACAGCGTAGAAGTATCGTGGACTCCCTCAAGCGTACGGGTCTCGGGAGAATTGACATTCCACGCCAAAGAACGTGGGACAATCCCGACGAGGTGTGCCAGCGCCACTGCTGCCACCCCCAACTGAGTGGCAGCGTAACACTCTTCTTCACCCTCTACGTGCTCTTCGCTTCCCCACCATGCGTATGCTTTCTCCACAATCGCGGACCAAGTGGGAAAATTCTCGTCTTCCAGACTCTCTCCTGCAGGGCTGTAGAGAAACGCACCTTCCATATCTGACGGGAACCAATTATCGACCGTAACCTGTTCTGGTTCATCGTTCACTTCATTCTCGTCCGTAACTTCATAGAAGCCGACACGATATTGTCCCAATCCCAGGTCTTCAAGAATATTGCGGATCAAGGCCGGGCCACCCGGTGCATGGGCGATGGCCGCCAGAGGAGCAAGAAAAAAGCAATTATCAAGGCGGCCTTGCCGGACGTCTTCGAGCGCCGGGTCGCTGTCATCGCTCCCGAATGGCTGCCCGCTTGACTGCTCCCAGCTCGTAGTCCTCTCTTTAGTCGGGTTGGGTTGCCGCGTAAGGAACTCACTGCGCATCCAGCCCGTCTGTTTTCCCGATTGCACATTGGCCCACTCCCCGTTCTCCTCTGTTACCGTTACCCCTCGACCAACCTGGAAATAAACATCCTTGAATGCGCCGTCCGCCGCTTCACGTAAATGGACTTCCAGAACAGGATCCTCATCGTCGCTGCCTTCGTTCTCCGCCTGAGCCTCAGGCTCTGGAGCGCTTGTAATCACGTGGTAGCCGAGCACTCGTTGTACGGGCGCCGAAACGGAGATCAGAGGAGACATCCGTGGAGATGCGGCCAGATCCAACCCTTGATGCTCCACGCCGGGCTTTTCATCCATCGCTGCGCTGGGCGGTTGCGCGGTCGCGCCCTGATTGATTTCGGCAGCCAGACCCATCAGGCCCTGCACGCGAGGACTTTGCTGGATGCCATCTTTGAGTTGTGCCAGGGCCTGCGATGGCGGACTGGCGTCGATCACAGCGGTCAACTGCGTAAGGCCGCCACGACCCGGGCCTGCCGCGGAGCCGAGGCACGACGGACGCCGCAGAGGTTCTGATGATTGCTCTCGTGAATGCTGCTCGTCGGCTGTCTTCGATTGTTTCATCGTGCCGATCCGTGCGCTGGGACGCGGAAGTTCACGTATTCGCGTCATTCTCCTTTTTTCTTTTCTTCGTTCTTTTCTTTTTTCTTTGGTCCGGTTGGAAGCGCCGAGACGTCCACCGGCTTTCCCCGCTCAGGCTCTTCAATGTGGGGACTGAGATCAATCGCATATTTACTCCGGACATAAGCCACATGAGCATCGAAGTCGTAATTAATAATATCGACGATCTTGCGCATAACTTTGACTTCGTCCTGAGCATTCGGGTCAGAACTGCTGCCCCATTGCGCGATTACCCCTACTGCGTGGTTTTTCAACTTACTCTCGCTCCCGTCCCAAAGCTTTCCTGCCAGTTCTTTCAACAACTCTTGCCGCCGGAGACTCCAATCTTTTTTATAATCGGCCACAAGCTGTCCCGCGCCTCCGTCCTCTCGCCCTGCTTGCGATAGCATCTTGGCATGGATGGCAAGCAAATCTTTTCTTTGGCCAAAGACAAAATCCTCATGGTCTTTGTCCGGATTGCGGATGTTTTGCACTGCAAATTCTTTCCGCTCTTTATCGCCTTTTATCGATTTAAGGTATTTAATTTCCTTGAATATTTCTACGGCATGAAGGAAAACCTCGTGATTGAGCGTATGGGCCACCTCGGCGGCATTGCCGATTTGATCCGGGTTTATATGCACCACAACACCGACGCGCGTAGTCGGGTCACCAAGCCAGCGGCTCCACTCCTGGATGGTGGCGCTGCTGTTCTGGCCAGCTTCCGATGTTCGGACCCTGCCTGTAGGATCGACCAGCTTCAGCGTTGTCTTGCCCATTGAATCAATCTCAGTTGAAGTCGAAAGTGTCAGCACCAGGTTAGGCAGTTTTTCTATATCGGTAAGAATGTCACCAGCAGCGGAGGTAAACATTTTCAGTCCCTGCTGCAAAAGGTGCCACGTCTCATTCTGCTTCCAGGTTTCATAATCCTCTGTTATCGCTGGTTCAGGAGCTATGAAGCCTTTCCTTACATATAGCTCTCGCTGCACTACTTTTTGTCCAACAGGAATGCCGCTCAACTGCGCTGGACGGCCTGGGCTCATTTCGTTCGTCAGGCTCATCAGCTCCTGCACGCGAGAACTTTGCTGCCCGATGCTCTTCATCCCCGCCAAAGCCTGAACTCGAGGGCTGGCATTCGCCATAGCTGCAAGCTGAGTGAAATGCCCACTGGGTGTTACAACCTGCCTCTGTGCAGCCCGTGAGCGTACCTGCTCGGAAGCAGCTTGCTGTCTCGATTCAGCATTGGAGGGAACTGTCGTCTTCATTTCTTTTTCCGCTTGTCTGCCTTTGCCTGCAAGGTCGCTGCCTTCGCGCCCATTACGTCTGCCTCCCGCTCCAGGTGGGAGTCATCATTGATGGCCACGCCCTTGGTTTGCGTCGTGGGCTTCACTCGGCCCTGACTCTGCTGGGCAATATGCCATGCTTCATGTGGCAGATGCTTCTGTTGTCCCGGCGCAACGTGGATGTCAGTACCCTGCGCGTAGGCCAGCGCGTTAAGTTGTGTCGGCTTGGGCGAGTTGTAGTGGACCTTCACGTTGTTGAGCGACACGCCCGAGAGGTTTTCAACGCCCGCTTTGAGATTGTCTGGAAGCCCCGTCTTGTTGGGTTCGGGCGCCGCTTCGAGCTGCGCGGCGCCATCATCCATTTTGTGTTGGCGCAGTTCTTCTTTTTTCTTTGCCTGGGCGGCGTCAGCAAACTTCGGCTGCTTTAACTTCTCGTCGAGCTTGCCTTTGGTTTGCGCCGGCTTAAACTGGGCTGCGGACGATGCGTTGATCTCTGAGGCCAGGGTTTGCTGCCCAGCTACCTGTTCGCTCGTGCGCAGCTCTTCCGAGAGCTTTAGTTGGGTCTGTACTTGCGGACTCTGGTGAACCATTGCGGCCAGCTGCGCCAATCTTCCTGCTGCCGGGGTTGAAGTTTCCGCCGATCGCGCCGACGTGCTCCGCTCGAGACTCTGTGTGGTCTTACTCCCTGTTGGAACTGCCTTTTCCATGGCGACTCCGTTCTGACGGCCTGTGCTTTTCAATCGTTACATCCTAATTTGTATTTCTCGCTACTCTCCCGTGCTTAGGTCTTTGCTGGCGCTCTGTAACTTTGCCAATGCTCGATCAGGGAAACGACAGGCGCGCGAGAAATCCTTTATCCCGGGCTGTCAATTTTTTGTGATGAAAAACTTTTTTAAATTTCCGAGCAGACGCAAAAGGAATTTCCCTCAGGTCGTCGTTTTCCAGCACGTTGTCAAAAGCAGGAGGAACTCATGGCAGCGGCAATCAAAACGCCTGGCGTCTATATTAAAGAGCTCAACGCATTTCCTAACTCGGTCGTGGAAGTTCCGACCGCTGTACCGGCGTTCATCGGCTGCACGGAAAACCAGCCTACGCCAAACATACCGACCCGCATCACGTCACTGGCTGAGTTTCACAGCAAGTTTGGCGGTGCGCCCAAAACCAAATTTTCTTACACGGCGCCTGCCGCAGGAGGTGCGGCTCCAGCAGGTAACGCAGCTCCGGCAGGCAACGCGGCTCCAGCAGGCAATGCGGCTGCGCCATCGCCTTTGGTATCGCCCGCGGATAACAACCGCTTTCTCATGTATTACGGCATGCGCCTGTTCTTTGACAATGGTGGCGGCCCCTGCTGGATCGTCTCCATCGGCAAATATGACTACACCAAGCCGAAGGACAAGGAAGCGTTCAAGGGAGCGTTGGAGGACCTGAAAAAAATCCAGGAGCCAACCATGCTGGTAACGCCGGACGCGGTGTTGCTTGACCGGCCAGGATGGAAGGAAGTCTGCCAGCAAATGTTGTTGCACTGCCAGGCAATGCAGAGCCGGGTATCGATCCTCGACGTTTATGACGGCAACCTGCCACGCGAGAGTGATGAGACCAAGGACGTGATCACACTCTTCCGCGACGCGGTCACCGATAATCTGAATTACGGCCAAGCCTACTATCCG
The DNA here is from genome assembly GCA_036495645.1 of Candidatus Angelobacter sp. Classification (GTDB taxonomy): domain Bacteria; phylum Acidobacteriota; class Terriglobia; order Terriglobales; family Acidobacteriaceae; genus Angelobacter. The sequence goes on along the minus strand of DASXMN010000016.1, from coordinate 8,819 downwards.
TGGGTCAAAACCAGCATCGTGGACGATTCGGAAGTCGACTTCAATTACCTGACTGCGGACGGCATAGCCGCGCTGAAGGCCGCACTTTCCACAGAGGCCAAAACAACCTACGCCGACACGGATCCGAGGCAGAAAAAACTTCTGGATCTGATCGGGAACGTCAAGCCCGCAGATGCCAGCGCAACGGAGAGCAACGGCAAGACGACCGACCCGACCCATCTTTCGCTGGTGCAGGCGAGCAAGGTCTATCGCGACGCAATGAAAGCCATCAAGGACTATCTGAATGTGCAGCCGCCCAGCGCTGGTATGGCGGGCGTCTTCACGCGCGTCGACAACTTTGAAGGGGTGTTTAAAGCCCCGGCCAATACCGGAATGAATTCGGTCATCGAACCTTGCGTCAATATCAACAGTGATGAACAGGAAGACCTGAACGTGCCCTTGAATGGCAAGGCAGTCAATGCCATACGGTCGTTTGTGGGGCGGGGAACCCTGATCTGGGGCGCGCGAACGCTCGACGGCAACAGCCAGGACTGGCGTTACGTCAATGTCCGCCGGACCATCATCATGCTGGAGCAGTCGTGCAAGAATGCCGCGCTGGCCTACGTATTCGCGCCCAACAATGCTTCCACCTGGCTGACGCTGAAGAACATGATTTCCAACTTCCTCACCAACCAGTGGAAAGCGGGAGCGCTGGTGGGGGCCTCGCGGGAAGAAGCCTTCAGTGTCGACGTAGGCCTGGGCGCCACCATGACTGCCGACGATATCCTCGACGGATTCATGAGAGTCACAGTGAAGGTGGCCCTGGTCCGTCCGGCGGAGTTCATCGTAATTACCTTCCAGCAGAAGCAGCAGACTTCCTGATTGCAGGCGAACAACGAAATCTAACCAGGAGAAAAAAATATGTCAGATGATGGATCCAAGCAAGGTAGCACATGGCCTCTGCCAAAGTTTTACTTCAAGGTTGATATCGGCGACCAGAAGGACGTCCCTTTTCAGGAGATTTCCGGACTGGACACCGAGACCCAGCCGATCGAGTATCGGGCGGGCAACAGTCCGGAATTTTCCACCCTGAAGATGCCCGGCATCAAGAAGACCGGCAACGTGACCCTGAAGAAGGGCGTCTTCGCCAAGGACAACAAGTTCTGGGATTGGTACAACCAGATCAAGCTGAACGTGATCAAGCGTGTGCCGGTGACCATTCAATTGTGCGACGAAGCAGGCAAGGCCACAATGTCGTGGACGCTGGCGAACGCGTGGCCCACAAAGATCACAGGCACCGACCTGAAGTCCGACGGGAATGAAGTTGCGGTGGAAACCCTGGAGGTCGCGCACGAGGGCCTCACTGTCGCGAACGGGTAACCCATGGCCAGCCCCTACTATCCGCCGGTTTGCTTTTACTTTGAAGTGAAGATCACTGGCATTCAAGCGGAAAGCGATGCAAGTTTCACTGAGGCCGACGGGCTGGAGTCGGAACTGGGGATTTTGGAGATCAAAGAGGGCGGTGAAAACCGTTATAGTCACCGCCTTCCTGATCGTGCCAGCCACGGAAAACTTACACTCAAGCGGGGCGTGACGCCGGTCAGCTCGGGACTGGCGCAATGGTGCAAGACCACGCTGGAATCAGATTTCAGCGCGAAAATCACGACCCGGAACATCAATGTGTCACTGCTTGACGAAAAAGGAAAGCCCGCAATCGTGTGGACTTTCTTCAATGCCTGGCCGGTAAAGTGGGGCCTCGGTGGCCTGGACGCTCAAAAAAACGAGATCGCCATCGAAACCTTGGAGTTCTCCTACACCTATTCAGCCCGGCAGAAGTGAACTGGAGAGAAATGCGCCATGCCCATTGAAATTCGCGAATTGGTAATACGGGCGGTGGTCAGCGAAAGCGCCACCCAGCAACAGCAACTGGAGCGCGCGCTGGCGGGCATGAAACAGGAAATTCTGGAAGAGTGCAGAGAGAAGATGCGGGAGATGGCGCGGCGGGTCAATGATCGTTAGCCAGAGCGGGGGACAGGTAGATGCTTGAGAAACTCAAAATTCTGGCTTTTACGGACGAAATGCTGACCAAGAAGTCCGGTGAGTACACTGTCCAGATCAATCCCGAAAAATACTCGCAGCAATATGCCTTGCAGACGACGTGCAAGCCGGCGCTGAACACCGGCGGGGTCACCAAGAAGTATGTAGTGCAGAAACCACAGGACCTCGCGTTGGAGTTCTATCTGGATTCGACCGGCGTAGCGCCAGGTCGCGTAACCAGCGTTCAGGATGAAATCGAAAAGTTCAAGAGAATCGTTTACAGCTACAAAGGTGAGATCCACAGCCCGAACTATCTGCGCGTTTTGTGGGGCAAGCTATCGTTCAACTGCCGCCTCGACACCATGGATATCGAGTACCTGTTGTTCACGCCCTCGGGCCTGCCCTTGCGGGCCAAGGTGGACACCAAATTTTCGCAGTTCAACTCTCCTAAAAAGATCGAAGCCGAGGCCAGAAAGAGCTCTCCCGACCTCACTCACCGGCGCACAGTGGTGGCCGGCGACACGCTGCCTCTGCTGTGTTTCCAGATATACCAGGACCCCAAATACTACGTGGAGGTCGCGCGCGTCAACGGTCTCGACAACTTCAGGCGACTTGAACCGGGACAGCAGATTATCTTCCCACCGCTGGGAGACTAAGCATGTCATCGCCCGTAGTCGCCAAATCTGACTTGATCACGGCCACGGTACTGGTAGGAGGCCAAAAGTTGCCGGATGTGTATCAGGTCACGCAAATCCAGGTGCAACGGCAGGTCAACCGCATTCCATGGGCCAAGATCACACTGCTGGATGGAGACCGTTCGAAAGAAAACTTCGAGATCAGCGAATCAAGCATATTTCTTCCGGGAGCAGAAGTGGATATCCGCGCCGGATATCACAGCGATGAATCGAGCATCTTCAAAGGCATTGTTGTGCGGCATGGCATCAGGATCCACGGCGACGGCAACTCGTTTCTTACCGTGTTGTGTTTCGACAAGGCCGTAAAGATGACCATGGTGCGCAAGAGTGCCTACTTCCTGAATAAGAGCAGCAAAGAGATCATTCAGGATCTCATCAGCGCTTACGGACTCACTGCCAATGTGGGCGGCGCCGGCGAGCCTATCAAAGAGATCATCCAATACAACGCTACCGATTGGGATTTTGTAGTCAGCCGCGCTGAAGCTACTGGCCGCGTCGTGACTGTGGAAGACGGCGCTGTAGCGGCCAAGGCGCCTGATTTCAGTTCTGACAGCGGCCTGCTAGTGAAATATGGTGAATCCATCATGGAAGCTGAAGCCGAGATCGACGCGCGCAGCCAGCTTTCCTCCGTCACTTCCAAATCGTGGGACTTTTCTGGTCAGGCGGTGCAGACCGGCGATTCCAGCGAGCCGACGGTCAACGATCAGGGCAACCTCAAGGGATCGACGCTGGCAGGAACTATGTGCGGTGACAGCTATGCCATGATCACCAGCGCCCCGGTGACCTCCAGCGATCTTACGGCATGGGCGAATGCTCAACTGCTGAAATCACGCCTGGCCCGCATTCGCGGCAAGGTTACGTTTCCCGGCAGCGCAAAGCCGAAGCCGGGACAGATCGTTAAAGTCGATGGCCTGGGCGCCCGCTTCAATGGCAAAGCGTTTATCTCAGGGGTGACGCACAACGTGGGAGAGGGTGAATGGACCACGGAAACCGAATTCGGCCTTTCGCCCCGTTGGTTTGCTGAGGAGCAGGCGGATATCGAAGCGCCGTCAGCCGGGGGCCTGCTGCCCTCCATCCATGGCCTCCAGATCGGCAAGGTCAAGAAAATTTATGAGGACCCCGACGGCCAAACTCGCATTCAAGTTGATATACCGATGATCGCACCCAGCGGAGACGGCGTCTGGGCACGCATTGCCAGCCCCTATGCCACCAAAAATGCGGGCATCTTCTTCATGCCCGAAATCGGAGACGAAGTCATTCTGAGCTTTGTCAATAATGACCCGTCATTTCCCATGATCATCGGCAGCCTGTACAGCGGCCAGAGGACCCCGCCGTTTGCGCCCGATGAGAAGAACACCAACAAGGCGATTGTCACTAATTCCCAGTTGAAGATCACCATGGATGACGTAAAGAAAATCATCCAGATCAGCACACCCGGCGGACACGTGGTGACCTTAAGTGATGATCAGAAGACCATCACGATTGTGGATTCCAACAGCAACAAGATGGAGATGAGGTCGGGAGGGATTTCCATCAGCAGCCCCAAAGATATCAGTATCAAAGCCACTGGGCAGATACAAATGCAGGCCCAGACCAGCATTAGTATCAAGGCCACCACAGATCTCAGCCTCCAGGGTCTCAACGTAAACGCCCAGGCCCAGATGGCAATCAAAGTCCAAGGTCAGGCCCAGGCAGAGTTGTCGGCGTCCGGACAAACGACCGTCCGCGGAGCGCTTGTAATGATTAATTAGAAGGAGAGTGCCATGCCGCCAGCAGCTCGATTGACCGACATGCACACATGCCCCATGCAGACGCCGGCGGTTGTGCCGGTCCCGCATGTCGGCGGCCCAATCGTTGGGCCTGGAGTCCCAATGGTGCTCATTGGCGGACTGCCTGCCTCAGTGGTTGGCGACACGCTCATTTGCGTTGGCCCACCTGATTCGCTGGTAAAAGGTTCTGCCACTGTGATGATCGGCGGGCGACCCGCTGGACGCATTGGCGATACCACGGCACATGGCGGCAACATCGTACTCGGCTGTTTCACGGTCATGATTGGTGGATAAGGAGAGTTTTCAACATGGCAGATGCACACGAAAAGACAATGCCACTCGTCATGCGGGATTACGAGTCAAAAGAAGTCTACTGGGCAAAATACGAAGGTTTTCTGGGAAAAGGCTGGGCCTTTCCACCGGCTTTTAACCAGGCGGAGCAGACGGTGGCCATGGTCACTGCTGAAGAAGACATCCGCGATAGCCTGCAGATTCTGCTGGCCACTATTCCCGGCGAGCGAGTGATGCTGCCCGACTACGGCTGCCTGATCCATCAACACGTTTTTGATTTGATGGGTGAGACGCTGTTCACCGAGATTAAGGCGCTGATTGAACATGCCATCCTGCACTACGAGCCGCGCATCAACCTGGAAAATATTTCGTATTCCGAAGACCAGTATGAAGGGCGCCTGCTGATTAAACTGGATTACACCATTATCCAAACCAACACGCGCAGCAACTTGGTGTTTCCGTTTTATCTGAAGGAAGGCACGCTGCTTCCATTGAACCGGGCGAGCTAGAGGAACAAAATGAAACGCAGTGTTCGCGGCAATCTGAAACCGACAGCAGGCACGGCGCGGGAACAGCGGTTCCCCTGGGCGCTGGCACCGGAGTACGCGCAACTGGACCAGCGCAACTGTGCAGACCAGATGGCCGCGGCGCTCGAATTGGCGAAGCTGCTGGCCTATTATGACGAATCGAACCAGCAAGTTGGCGACTGGTCTGATTTCTTCCGGCGTGATATTTCTTTTCTTCTTGCCCAGATCGCAACCAGCAATTTCCAGCGCGAAGGTTACCAGATCGGCGCGCTGCAAAGCGCCGCGCGCGAGGGCCGGGCAGACATTCGCCAAATACTTCATGCCATCTACCGGATGACAAGCCGCATTGACTCCTGGTACCTGTGGTCCAGGGAGATCGCGGAAAAAGACCTGGTCCAAAGCGGATCAGGCAGCAGCACGGCAAACGACATCTTCAACAAGCTGGAAGGGGTCGTCCGAAAGCTCAGGGGGCATCTGGGGATGAACCTTAAAGGCCTGCTGCAAGACCTTGCACCCATGCATGGAAAAGAAAGTTGGGCCGGTTATTGGGAGGGTTGGGAATCAAAGCTGAGCAAAATGTGGCAGCCGGAGTCTGAACTCACCGGGGGCGGGTCCACATTGCTCACTCCCCTGGCAGGAGTCATGGATACCAGTCCTCTGGAAGGACTCCTTTCCGTCCTGCGCTCATTTCAGGAAGCCAATCTCGCATTGGTCGATTTGGCGCATCAGCATATGGAAGGGGCGCTGGGCGATTGCTCGGATCATCCACCGCATACGGCGCTCTATATGGCATTCGCCCGCCTTCTCGATTTGCAGCGCGACAAGATCAATCTCCTCACTGGTAGTCATTTGGATTTTTACTACCATGAAGTGCTGCGAATCAGGGAAAAAGGCAGCACGCCCGACGTCGTGCATCTCAGCTTTGAAGCAGTGCCGACGATCACGGGATTTACGTTGCCGGCGGGCACCCGCCTCTCAGCGGGCAAGGACTCCAGCGGGGCGTTGCGCGAGTATGCCACGAATGCCGATCTGTATATTAACCAGGGTCGCATCGCTGCGTTGAAAGCCCTGTATCTTACGCGAGACAACTTCAACACATCGGCGCATGAACCGGATCGTGTCATGAGTATCCTGCGGTTCCCGCAGTGCGATTCCGAAGACGGGTTGGGCGCGCCGTTGACTAATCCCGCATCAGGCTGGCCCACCTTCGGCCTGAACGAAATGAGTACCGACGCGGCCGAACGCCTGCAATTGCATACCGACATTGGTTTTGTTCTGGCCTCGTCGGCATTGCTGCTGCAGGAAGGCGAGCGTAACGTCACCATCAGTCTGGCCTTCGATGGCGAAAGCAACCTGGACCAGGCGCTGGAAAGATACCGGAAGGTATCTGACGATGTTCTAGATCAGTCGCCATTCATCGATGAGCTGATGGCGGATGCTTTTAATATCTCGCTGAGCACGGAGAAAGGCTGGCTGCCGGTCAGCGCATCGTATCGGCGGCATCCGGTGGTGGGCACGGCCATGGAGATCGAATTTGCGCTGCAGCCCGCCGATCCCCCGGTGGTCGCCAACGCCGCGCTATCGCCCGAACCGCAGACGCCGCAATGGCCCCTGCTGAAACTCTCCCTGAATCCCTTGGCACGGACCTTTGCCTATTCGTTTTTCAAGGATCTGACGATCAAGACCATTGACATTCGCGTGAGCGTGCGGGGAGTGAAAGCGGTGCAGCTTTACAACCAGGTGGGACTGCAGAGTGCAGGCCAGCCGTTCGCGGTCTTCGGTCCAACGCCGGCGCAGGGCTCGTATCTGCTGTTGAGCCATCCGGAACTGGCAGTGAAAGACGTTAGCCACGCTACCATCAACATCGTATGGTTTAATTTGCCCAGGCCGCCGGCTAGTCTCACCTCGCACTACGCAGCCTACAATTTGGGAATCACTGACGACAGTTTTAAGGTCCGGCTATCAGTATATGCCGATGGCAACCGAGGCTGGGTGAAACCCTCGGCCAGCAACGATGTTATCCCGCTATTTGCGCGGGACTTCGACCGCTCAGGCCTCTTGACGACTACTGCCATGGCAGTGGACATCGACCAACTGACGCCGCCAACAAACGATCCGGCCACGTCCCAGCCGGCGACCGCCGACCAACTCACGGACTCGCAAGCGCCGCGAGGTACGATTCGCATTGAATTGATCGAGCCGGAATTTGGCTTCGGGCAGATGGCTTACCCGCAGATCATGACCAATGCAGCCATGGCCAATGCGCGTGCCGGAAAAAATGGGGTGTATACGCCCATTCCCAATCCACCGCTGGCGCCGGTGGCTCGTTCGCTGACGTTTGACTACGAAGCTGCTGACCAGCTGGATCTGACCCGTCCGCTCCCGGAAGAAGGCGCAAGACGCTTTTATTGCATCGATTCGTTCGGCTACACCGGACATACCGGACGTGCCCCCAGTTTGCTTCCTCAAATGGGGGAACAAGGGCAACTCTATCTGGGCTTCGTGGAAATTGGCCCGCGCCAATCCCTGACCCTGCTGTTTCAAATCAGTGATTCTGGATATTCCAAGGTGCCATCATTGTTCCATCACCAAGACGAAAAACCTCTTCTCCTGAAGTGGCGCTATCTTTCAAATAATGAATGGAAGGACTATCCCGAAACCCTTCTGCTTTCAGATTCCACCATGGGACTGACTCGCTCAGGCATCGTGAAATTCAAGTTGCCGGAAGACATCACGTTCGGCAACACGCGCATGCCCGGAGAATTCTGCTGGATCCACGCGGCCCAGCCGCAAGTGGCCGGCGCATATTCGTGCAATGTGGTTTCGGTGGATACGCAGGCCGTGACTGCAACGCGGGTCGTCGCTACGGAAAGCGAACTGGATCCTCTGTCGCTTCCCGCCGGCTCAATCAGCCAGCTCAGCGTCAAGCGACCGGAGATCAAATCTGTGAGGCAGCCGTTTACCAGCAGCGGCGGGCGCAACAGGGAAGACGTCCAGGCCTTCCGCACCCGGGCAAGCGAACGGCTTCGCCATAAAGGACGGGCGGTGCAGCCTTCTGATTACGAGCGGCTGGTCCTTCAGGAATTTCCCGAAGTCGGGCAGGTGAAATGCATTACCAATAACAATAGCCGTGTCAGTTTCCGCACGCCGGCAGTGCCTCCGGGCGTGATCTACCTTGTTGCTACGCCCCGTCTCGAAGAGCATCCCGAGCGGGAACCGCGCTTGCCGCGGCACATTCTGAAAAAGATCACGGACTTTATCACGCCGCTGGCTTCTCCCATGGTGAAAGACATTCATGTCATCAATCCCGTGTATGAGACGCTCAAGGTCTTTGTCACTGTGGAATTCAGCGTGGAAGGCGATGATAGCGGTTTCGCTGACGATCTGGATGATGCCATCTCGCAATACCTGCTGCCGTGGCGTCAAGAACCCTTCAAGCCTATGCCCATAGGCAGCGGGCAGGTACAGGGCTATCAACTTTCCCGGTTCATTCAGGAACAGTGTTATGTGAAGCAACTGCA
>DASXMN010000015.1:0-35390 GCA_036495645.1 Candidatus Angelobacter sp. | reverse complement strand
CAACGAGATGGCACTGCAGCGTCTGAAGGATGCCGCGGAGCGCGCCAAGATTGAGCTTTCGACTGCGCAGGAGACGGAGATCAATCTGCCGTTCATCACGGCCGACGCCTCCGGCCCGAAGCACCTGGTTCGCACGCTGAGCCGCGCGAAGCTGGAGTCGCTGGTCGACGACCTGCTGCAGAAGTCCGTCGGACCCTGCAAGCAGGCGATGAAGGACGCCGGCGTTGATGCGAGCAAGATCGATGAGGTCGTGCTCGTGGGCGGACAGACCCGCATGCCGGCTATCCAGGCGCTGGTGAAGAACCTCTTCGGCAAGGAACCTCACAAGGGCGTGAACCCTGACGAAGTCGTTGCGATTGGCGCGGCGGTCCAGGCCGGTGTACTTGCCGGCGATGTGAAGGACCTGCTGCTGCTGGACGTGACGCCGCTGACGCTCGCCATCGAGACGATGGGCAGCGTGGCCACGCCGATGATCCCGCGCAACACCACGATCCCGACGAAGAAGACGGAGACCTTCTCGACGGCGGCCGACAACCAGACCGAGGTTGAGATCCACGTCCTGCAGGGCGAGCGGCCAATGGCTTCACAGAACCGCACGCTCGGCAAGTTCAAGCTCGGCGGAATCCCGCCTGCCCCGCGCGGCATGCCGCAGATCGAGGTCACGTTTGACATCGACGCGAACGGCATTCTGAACGTGACGGCGAAGGACAACGCCACGGGCAAGGACCAGAAGGTGACGATTACTTCGTCTTCGGGTCTGAGCAAAGAGGAAGTCGAGCGCATGGCGAAAGAAGCCGAGGCGCATTCGGCTGAGGACAAGACCAAGCGCGAGGAGATCGAGGCGCGCAACGGCCTGGACAGCATGGTCTACAACATCGAGAAGATGCTGAAGGACAACGGCGATAAGGTCTCCGGCAGCGAGAAGAGCGATGTGGAGACGGCGCTGGCCGATGCGAAGAAGACGCTGGAGGGTCAGCCGAGCGCGGCTGAGCTGAATGCGGCGCGGGAGAAACTGACCGCAGCTTCGCACAAGCTGGCCGAGGCCATGTACAAGGCCAATGCTTCGGCTCCGACAGACGGCGGCGCGCCGGCTGCCTCGGAAACCACCGAGGAAGCGAAGAAGGACGAAGGCGTGATCGACGCCGAGTACGTGGACGTGGACGAGAAGAAATAAGCTTTCAGCTCTCAGCTGTAAGCCATGAGCAAAAGCATGGGGCGTGTAGAACGCCCCTTCGCTTCATGGCGAGGCGAGAGGCGAGAACAGAAGGTGGTCTTAGCTGAGAGCTGACGGCTGACGGCTTTCGCGTAAGAGAAACATGAGGAACTCCCCGGATAGCAGGAAGAATTGAGATTTGAAGTGAAAGATCAGTCGTACATGTTGCATTTCGATAAAGATCACGGACGCTGGTACCTGGTGACCTCCGGCATCGACGGCCGGATGAAGGCCATCCCCGTGATCACGGATGACGACATCGGCTTTATGCCAAACATGGTGATTCCGATGGGCGATGAAGGTCAGGCGAGCGTGAACTGATACCAGCCCACTCATTCGAAAATCGCGAATGGGTGGGGCACCCGGCTGACAGCCGATAGCTAAAACATGGCAACCACCAACAGCAAAGAAAAAGATTATTACGGCATCCTCGGGGTCAAGAAGACGGCGTCGGCGGACGACATCCGCAAGGCGTTCCGCAAACTTGCGCGCAAATATCATCCCGACGTGAATCCCGGGGACAAGTCCGCCGAAGAGAAATTCAAGCAGCTCTCCGAGGCCAATGACGTCCTGAGCGATCCCAAGAAGCGCAAGATTTACGACCAACTTGGTTTCTATTCTGACAATATCGATCCAGCGGCGGCGGAAGCTTATGCACGCGGCGGCGGATTTGGCGCAGGCGGCTTTGGTGAAGCTGGCGGCAGGAGCCGCGGCCCAGGAGCACAGGGCTTCGACTTTGGCGGCTTTGATTTTTCTGACGCGGGCGGAGCCAGCGGTGGTCGAGGGGGCTCGGGCGGTTTCCGCGACATCTTTTCCAGCATTTTTGGAGGCGGACGCGGCGGCGCTGCCGTAGAGGACGAACCTGAGCGCGGAACCGATCTGGAATATCAGGTCAACGTTGGCTTCTGGGACGCGATTCGCGGCGCTGTGATGCGCCTGAACATCACGCGCCTTGATACCTGTTCCAATTGCCACGGCAGCGGTGTGGTCGGGACACCCACCACCTGTCCGCAATGTCATGGCAGCGGCCAGATTACGCAATCCGGCGGCGGCATGAAGTTCAACGTAACTTGTCCGCGCTGCCACGGCAGCGGAAAAGTGCAGCCGCCCTGCCCGGTATGCCATGGTGAAGGAGCTGTGGAGCGCGCAGAGCCGCTGGAGGTCCGAGTAAAGGCCGGCACGCGCGATGGACAGCGCATACGTATCGGCGGCAAAGGCAATGCCGGGATGCATGGCGGATCACCGGGCGACCTCTATGTGATTATTCGAGTGGGTGAGCATCCTGTATTTCGCCGTGAGGGCGATGATATTTATGTGACTGTACCGGTCGCTGCCTGGGAATCAGCACTGGGGGCCAGAATTGAAGTGCCGACCATTGACGGGCGTTCACAGTTGAAGATCCCGCCGGGAACGCAGAGCGGGCAGAAGCTGCGTCTGCGGGAGAAAGGCGTGCCTTCCGCCACGCGTGAAGACAAGCGCGGCGACGAAATCGTGGAGATCAGAATCATTGTTCCGGAAGCCCATGATTTGCATGCGCGAGAGTTATGGCAGGAGCTGCAAAAACTGCACACAGACGATCCGCGGGCGGAGATGTGGAGCAAGGTGTGACCAGTTGTAATCGGCTTTAAACACTAAATGTTCAGTTTGATTGCAAATATTGCGAGTCTAGCTGGCGTCTTTCTTACGATATGGGCGCTTATCGAAGCCACAGGAGCTCGGCGAGCTGCTCAAGAAGCCCGCGAGGCGGTTTGGCTTGGCAATGCTGTTGAGGAATTTAAGAGCCTAAACAAGCTTGCTTCTGAATTCCTCGGATACGTAGAGAATAATCAGATAGATGCCGCTGCGCTCCGTGCCCGGGATTTGTCTGCTGGCATACTCACGGCAAAGCAAAGATGGCGGAGGTTTTTATCGGATAAGCGAATAGCCAGACTGGAAGAAGCGAGCGCGCAAGTGAGTGTAATCTCTCGGACACTTGTTACTCAAGAAGGTCCGTCAACCCTAACTGGAAAACAGCGGATTCTGCGATTTAGTCACGAAGTAGTACAAATTATTGCAGAGGAAGCCGGAACTATTAGCTCGGAGAATGATTTGAGGAACAACAATGCCGGTTGATTATCATGGATTAACACAAAAATTGCTGAACAAGTCGCGAGCAGGCAAAGTCGGCTGGCAAGAAACAGCAGACGAAGCCACATTTATAGCTATTCTTGAGGGTAGATTTGCTTTCGAGATTTCTAATAAGCGTGGAAGGTATCTCTTTGCGATGAAGAATCAAAACGAAACGGAGATCTTTACTCTGACGGGCGAAGAACCTAGTGGAATTACAACAATCGAGAATGACAGGAATTATCCAATGCTGCAAGAGCTGTATGAGCTTGCAAGACGTACAGCGCTTGGAATCGACCAAGCAGTTTCTGATGCAGAAAATTTATTGGATAGCTTGTAACCCATGACAGCCAAACGCAAATCCAAGGGCGCTTACATGATCTCTTCGGTAGCGGAGATGTATGGCATCCATCCGCAGACGCTGCGCCTGTATGAGCGGGAAGGGCTGCTCAAGCCTTCACGCACGGACGGCAACACGCGCCTTTATACCGAAGAAGATTTGCAGCGGCTGGAGTTCATCCTGAATCTGGCGCGCGACCTGGGAGTGAACATTGCCGGAATCGCGATTATTTTGCAGATGCGCGAGCGCATGGAAGAGATGAACCGGCACATGCAGGACTTTGTCCGTTTTGTGCAGGATGAAGTTGCGTTCCGCGCCAGCAATGCACATGCCGATCCCAGCAAAGGCGCTATTGTTCCTCTGCGCAAACCCACTATCCAAGTACCGGCACGGGACAGAAAAAAATAGCTCTTAGTTTCCTGGCAGTTTTCTTTAGCCAGTGCAAAAAGTAGCTAGTGCAAAAAAGTGCAAAAAAAGGCCGGTAGCCCAGATAGGTTACCGGCCCTTTTATTGAAAGACCTCGATGACAGCGCTTGCCTAACCTTGCTTCAAATCGTGTCCATTGACAGAAATGATAGGCGTACGCGGATTCCTGGTTTCCGGAGCCTTCTCCGCTACGTCGTCCAGGCTGATCGTGCCCGCGCCGGCTGCCACGGTCCGTTGTTTTTGTGGATAGATACGCATACGCTGTCGAATGCGGCGTTCAACATCAGCCCATTCTTCACGCGCGCGGTCCACGCTACGTCGAATAGTCCTGACGCCTTTTTCTTCAGCTTTACGGAGATTATCTGCCAAACGCATTATTGATCTCCTTCTTGGTTCAGGGCAGCCGCGTTCAGACGCAACTTACCCAATTAGTAGGATGCAGACGCTGAAGGGTTGGAAACTGCTGGCCAGAGCTGCTGCTTTTAGACGCTCAGATTGGTCAACGAGGGTAGCGCAAAGCGATTAAGCGTCTGCCGTGACTTCAGGAAATTTGAGCTTGCTCTTGGAGAGGGCCTTATTGAGCATGTCCTCAATTTCAGCTTCTTCAGTGTTTTTGGCCATGGCCAGTTCGGTTACCAGGAGATAACGGGCGCGCTCCAGCATTTTCTTTTCGCGGAAAGAGAGCGGCTTGTCTTTGGCCAGCAGAAGAAGGCTTTTCAGCACCACGGCCACTTCCAGCAGCGAGCCGGTGCGCATTTTGTCGGAATTTTCCTTGAAGCGGAATTTCCAGTCGGTATGGTTGTCACATTCGCCATCAACCAAGAAGGTAAGGATTTTATTTACTTCACCGTTCTTGACCACCGGGCGCAGCCCCACCATGCCGACATTGTTGAAAGGGACTTCCACTTTCAGGCTGCTGGCCTTGATCTTAAGGAGGTAAAACTTGTGAACGTTTGGGCCGATGGTCCGGCTGCTGATCTGTTCGATTACCCCGACACCGTGATTCGGATAAACTACTTTGTCACCAATTTGAAAGTTCAGTTGACCATTCATGAAACACCTTGATGGGACATTCTGTGCAGGGGGAACGCCAGACAATAAACATTATAAACTTTTTATCAGCTTTTCGCAACATTCGGCAGCGGTGTAGCTGGAAATGGTTGAAAACGAAAGGGCCCGGCGGCGTTCGATACTTCCTGGGACAAGAAAGCGTACAACCAGGATCGGTGACACGCAGAATTGAGATTCTATGATGATGGGATTGGGGTTTTGTAGATGCCAGCGTAAATATTCAACATTGTTTTGGTGAAAGGCGTTTCTCGAGAAATAAAGCGGAGACACCCTTTTATGGCAGTTAACGTATTCAAGCTGAGAGGTTTATAATTACCGTTTCGCAACATGACCTGCCGATTTTGAGCCAGAGGAGTATTCCCCCGCAAATATGCCGGAACATATCAAACGGAAGCTGGAAGAGGAGATTCGTGTCCTGGAACACGAACTCACCCACGAGCTTCCCAAGGAAATCAAAAAGGCGGTTGCCATGGGCGACCTCAGCGAGAACGCTGAGTACCACATGGCCAAGCAGCGGCAGGAATTTGTAAACGCGCGGCTGGGACAACTCAAAAAGCGCATGTCTGAGCTGGCGCTGGTCAACCTGACCAATATCCCCAAAGACCGCGTGGCATTTGGTTCCAAAGTAAAAGTCTTTGACAACACCAAGGAAGAAGAGATCATTTATACGCTGGTTACCAGTGAGGAATCGGACGTGACCAAGGGACTGATCTCCACCACCTCGCCGATTGGAAAATCCCTGATGGGTAAAAAAGTGGGCGACATGGCCACCGTGGTTACCCCGAACGGCAAACGCGAACTGGAGGTCCTGCAATTGACCACCATTCACGACGAGGCTTCATGACCTGGACCGGCGCGTTTGGAAGAGCTTGCCGGGTGCTTCTTCACGCAATTGTGCGCGGATTGGCGCTTACCCGGATTTCACCCAACGTACTCACATTTTTGGGCCTGGTGATCAACATAATTGCCGCGATTCTCTTTGGCTACGCCAACAGCACCAACTACTCCCGGATGTTCCTTTACGCCGGCCTGGTGATTATTGGAGCGGGAATCTTTGACATGGTGGATGGCCGCGTAGCCCGGGCCACTGGGCAAGTCACAACTTTCGGCGCGTTTTTTGATTCTGTTATCGACCGCTATAGCGACGTGGCGCTGTTTTTCGGGCTGCTGGTTTATTACGCGCGCGGCAATCACTTCTTTTACCTGGTGCTGGTGGCCTTCGTAATGGTCAGTTCCGTGATGGTCAGTTACACGCGGGCACGCGCAGAATCGCTGATCGGCTCCTGCAAGGTTGGGTTTATGGAGCGTCCGGAGCGCGTGGTGCTGGTGATTATCGGCGCGCTGTTTGCCCGTTGGGGAGCGATGGCGCCGGTCCTATGGGTGCTGGCAGTGTTTTCAACAACCACCATCATTCACCGCATCACGTACACCTACCAGCAGACACGCATCATTGACCTGAAGGCCGCGGAAGCAGCAGCCCAGTCAGCACAGGCTGAAGCAAGCAAGCCACAGGCCGCCAAAGGCAAGGGCCCGCAACAGATTCCATCCTTCAACTAAAACTACGCGCCGGGAGGCACGTGCGTCCGCTTGTGGTTTTGCGGGGAGTTAGCTTTAGTCTTTGGTCTTTTGATCTTTGATTAAGGATTCGCGGTCACCAGAATCAGGGCCAGCCCGTCATAGCCTTTGCTGCCGACGGTCTGAATTTCAGTGGTAGTTACATTTTTTTGGGCGGCCAGCACTTCATTGAAGCTCCTGATGCCTTGCACATTGGTATCCGTGCTGCCGGGATTGATCACTTCGCCTTTGCGAACCACATTGTCGGCAACAATCAACGTGCCCTGCCGGACGAGCTTTAAAGACCATTTCAGATAATCGCTGTAGCCCTGCTTGTCCGCGTCGATAAATATGAGATCAAATGGCTTGCCGCCGTCACGCACTAACTGTTGCAGTGAATCTATTGCCCGGCCCAATTTGATTTCAACCACATTGCTCAACCCCGCCCGGGCAACATTGGCGCGTGCCACTTCCGCGTGTTTGGGATCAAGTTCCAATGAGATCAAACGCCCGTCCGGCGGCAATGCGCGCGCCAGCCAGATGGTGCTATATCCGCCGAGCGTTCCAATCTCCAGGATGTTTTGCGCGGACTGCATCCGCGCGAGCAGGTGCAGAAGTTTGCCCTGCGTGGGTGAAACGCTAATGGCTGGAAGTCCTGCGGCTTCGCTGGAAGCGAGTGCCTCTTCCAGCACAGGATCGGCCCCAAGAAAAAGGCCAGCGATGTAGTTGTCAACGGCAGTCCATTGTTCCTGGGACATAAGTTTGGTTCCTTTGGCTGTTTATTCCAAAAAGCGCCGAATCGTGCGTTTTGGATCACATTGATTTTACTTGACGGCGGATCGCCTCAGAGCCATACTTGAACGTGTTCAAACATGGATCCAATAACAGTTCAGCACGACCATCACTGTTCTAGCCGTAAGTTGCGCATAGTCATTCCCGGTGGGAGCGGCCAAGTGGGAAATATATTGGCACGCCACTTTTTAAAGCAGGGCCATTTCGTAAGTGTGCTGTCCCGCCAGCCAGAGCAAGCGCCGTGGCAAGTCCTGCCATGGAATGGACGTGATCTGGATTTTTGGGCCGAGGCAATCGACGGAGCAGACGTCATTATCAATCTTGCTGGCCGCAGCGTGAACTGCCGGTACACACAGGCCAATCGCCGGGGAATCATTGATTCCAGGATTTTCTCGACCCGCGCCGTTGGGCAGGCAATCGCCCAGGCGGTAAAGCCGCCGGCTCTATGGATAAATGCCAGCACTGCCACTATCTACCGCCATGCTCTTGATCATCCCATGGACGAAGCCACGGGAGAATTGGGAGGACAAGAACCGGATGTACCCTCGACATGGCGTTTCAGTATTGATGTTGCAACGAAGTGGGAGGCAGAGTTTTTCGCGGCTGCAACGCCGGGCACCCGAAAAATCGCCTTACGCAGTGCCATGACCATGAGCCCCGATCCGGATGGAATTTTTGACACTTTATTGAGATTGGTGCGCGCCGGCCTTGGAGGAAAAGCGGCCTCAGGACAGCAATTCATATCCTGGATTCACGAAACCGATTTTGTCCGGGCAGTTGATTTTCTGGTTGCGCACGAACAAATAGCTGGCCCCATCAACGTTTGTTCGCCGTGTCCGCTGCCCAACAAAGACTTTATGCGTGAGCTTCGTCAAGCATGGGGGACCCACATTGGCTTGCCCGCAACCCGATGGATGCTGGAAATCGGAGCAGTCTTTTTACGGACGGAAACCGAGTTGATCCTCAAGAGCCGGCGCGTTGTACCGCAACGGCTGCTTGAAGCTGGGTTCAAGTTTAACTTTGCGAATTGGCATGACGCATCGCGTGAGCTGGTGCAACGTTGGCGAGCGGGCCATGTCCCTGCTTAAAGCCATTACCTGCTGGCCAGTGCTGCCTGCTCCGGCTGGCGCTTCTTCCTGCTCTCAGCGCCGTCAATTACGATCTGCGCGATCCGCTCGCGATGGAATGTCGCATCGCCCAGCATGGTCTCAGAAGCCTTAGCGCGGCGGTAGTAAAGGTGCAGATCATTTTCCCAGGTAAAGCCCATGCCGCCGTGGACCTGAATCCCGCGATTACCCACGTTCCGCGCTGCGTCGCTGGCATACATTTTAGCCACGGAAACGGATGTAGCGGCATCCGGCGTGTTTTCTTCCAGCGCCCAGGCTGCATAGTATGTGGCGGAGCGTGAACTCTCGGTTTCAAGGTACATATCGGCGCAGAGATGCTGGACAGCCTGAAAAATGCCGATGGGTTTGCCGAACTGTTTGCGCGTCTTGGCATAGGCCACAGTCAACTCAAGAGCGCGCTGCATACCACCGACCATCTCCGCACAGAGCGCTACTGTGGCTACGTTGAGCGCAGTGGCCAGACCACTTGAATTGCCGAGCCGCTCAGTAGGCGTGTTCCTGAATTCTACGGAGTAGATCTTTCGTGCGAGATCCATGCCTTTCATGGGTTCAATGCGCAGGCCAGCGGCTTTGGCATCGACGGCAAAGATTCCGTCCCTTGCGGCCACAATGATGAAGTCGGCAATCGCAGCATCGGTGACAAACAGCTTTGTGCCGGTTAGCTTGTTGCCAGCGGAGGTGATCTGAAGGCTGGCTGAATCCCAGCTTCCGGCGGCTTCAACAAATGCCACGGTTGAACGCGCCTGCCCAGCGGCGATACGACCAAGATAATTTTTCTTTTGCTCCGGGGAAGCGCAGGCCTCAATTACCGCTCCAGCCAGCGCCACGGTAGAGAAAAATGGTCCCGGCAGCAGGGCGTATCCAGCTTCTTCCATCAGCAGAACCAGCTCTACTTTCCCCAGACCCATGCCGCCGTACTCTTCCGGCGTGATGATTCCGGTAAACCCCTGCTCGGCCAGCCTGGTCCAGAGAGCCGCATCATACGCGGTTTCAGTTTCCATGGTTTTGCGCACGGCAGCGATGGGAATCTCGCCGGCAAAGAATTTGTGCGCCGTGTCTTTTAATATCTGCTGGCTTTCGCTTAGTCCGAATTGCATGATGATCTCCTCGGAGTTCAAAACTTTTGCAACACAGAAAACGGGTGGAGCGGGAAAATTTGGTAATTGAGTAATTTGGTAATTGGGTAATTTGTGCCAGCGTGCAATCAATGATTTGATGAACTGCGCCCACTCCCGAATCCCGAATTTCCCTCCGACCTCTCCATTTCCTCGATCTTTCAAAGATTTTGGTTTTGCTAACTGCTAACTGCTGATTGCTCTCTAGTAGCTCTTCGGCAATCCCAGCACAAAGTGTCCAATGATATTGCGTTGAATTTCTGACGTTCCGGCTTCAATGGTGTTTCCGCGAGTACGCAGATAGCCATAAGCCCACATGCCATTATCGATGGCATGCGGATCGCCAGCCTCAAGCTGTCCATACGGGCCGAGCACTTCCTGTGCGATCTGCTGAAAGCGCTGGTTTAATTCGCTCCAGAAGATTTTCTGGATAGAACCTTCCGGCCCCGGCACGCCCGTGGCATTGATGCGGCTGAAAGCACGCATCTGGTTGCAGCGCATGACCTCAATTTCGGCATAACACTGTGCCAGCTTTTGCCGGACCACTGGATCTTCAGCAGCCGGGCGCCCGTTGCGCTGCATTGTCCGGGAAAGATCAATCAACCGCTCCATGTTGCGACGGTAGGTGATCTGCAAGCCCGCGCCAAACGTGCCACGTTCATGCATGAGCGTGCCCATGGCCACGCTCCAACCTTCATTTACTTTGCCTACGACGTTGGACACAGGAATACGCACGTCATGGAAGAAGAGTTCATTAAATTCTGTCTCACCGGTCATCTGGCGCAGTGGCCGGACTTCAACACCCGGCGTCTTCATGTCCACCAGCAACACGGTCAGACCTTTATGCTTGGGAACATGGGGATCAGTACGCACAACCAGTTCACACCAGTGCGCGGCCCAGCCATAGCTGTTCCAGACTTTCTGGCCGTTGATTACGTAGTGGTCGCCATCCAGCTTTGCCTCGCAACGCACATTCGCAAGGTCAGAGCCGGCGTCGGGCTCGGAGAAGCCCTGGCACCAGATTTCTTCCGCGCTCAGGATCTTGGCCAGATGGCGCTTCTTCTGCGCTTCAGTGCCAAAAGCAATGATGGTCGGCCCGATGATTCCCAGTCCCAGCACATTGGCCAGCGGAGGCGCAGAGGCCAGAGCCATCTCCTGCCAGAAGATTACCTGCTCCATCAGGCTGGCGCCGCGCCCACCATATTCTTTGGGCCATGAAATTCCCGCCCAGCCGCCTTCATAAAGCTTGCGCTGCCACTTCTTCAGGTATTCGAAGCGAGACTCCATTGACTCTTCACGGCGCTCGTCCCAATCTGTGGGAGCATTGGCGGCGAGCCAGGCGCGCAATTCATCGCGAAATTTGATTTCGTTAGGGCTGAGATTCAGGTCCATGGTTCCTCTTCCTCCGGGCGCGCAATCGAAAATGAATGGTCATTCATTTGGCAGACAAGTTTACATCTTAATTTCTGTCGCTGCGCTCAAAAACCGCCAAAAATTCTTTTCACGGCGAACCGCACCGCTCCTGGCATGGCAGGCTCGCCACGCCAGCCGGGCTCCGCCGCTAAAAAAGAGTTTCTTTCACCATGTGAATGATAGGCAAAGTAATGCCATCTTCCAAAGGGACTTCCATACGCTCCAGCGCAACGTAACCTCTCTGCTGAAAAAGCTTCGCGCCAGTCAGGGTTGCACCCATTTCAAAGCGGGTGAAACCGGCTTCACGCGCCGCAGCTTCGCAGGCATCCAGCAGCAGGGTGCCAATACCGCGCCGCGCCCAGTCCGGGTGAATAAAGAAGGCGCGGATCTTCGCGGCATCAGTGGCAGGATCGAGAAGGTCGCTTGGGCGCTCCCGCCAATTATCTCCGCCATAGAGCGTCTTGCGCTTGCTCCAACCACCGCAACCGACGATGATCGGCAGATCGCTTAACCCCGGTTCTGATGAACGCTTTGGAGAAGTTTGGACCACAAGGTAGGTTCCATCTGCCAATAGCTGGCTGTCCACGCCGAAGACCGTCTTGAGAGCGCTGTCAATTTGCGCGGAAGAGTAATCCGCGGACTGCAACTGCCGCACTGAAGAGTCAATCAGCTTACGAAGAACCGGCACATCGGAAGCAGTGGCCGGTCGAATTTCAAAATCAGATGACATGAAGGCGCGATATTAAAAAGGCAAAAGCAGCCAACGGGGGCTCCTAACTACAAAGTGCCCACACACGCGACTACGCGGCATGAGCACTTCCAAGCCTGAAACTGAATTATGCCTACTTCTTCTTTTTTTCCTTGTAGGTGGTCTCGACTTTTGCGCCCATGGCCTGCAGCATGGCTTTTACGTCCCCGGCATGCGGACCATTGGGGGCGAGCTCCAGATATTTATTCAGGGCCTCTGATGTGCCCGGAGGCGGCTGTAGTTTGCCATCTTTATCTAACTTGCTTTGACCAACCATCAGCGACCCTTTGATGAAATAGGCGTCGGCTTTAGTCGGATCAGCCGCAATGACTTTGTCGCACGCCACCAGAGCGCCTTCAGTGTTGCCGGCATTGTATTGTGTCGCGCAGATGTTGAAATAGGCATTTGCCGGATTGGGATCCATGGCGGCAGCTTTGGTAAAGGCGTCAATCGCTTTATCATTCTGCTTTAACTTGAGATATGCACTCCCCTCGCTGGTTAGCATCTGGGCGACGGCTGCTTTAGCTTTGGCGGGATCAGCCTTGGGATCAGTTTTGGTGGCGTTCTGGGCCAGCGGTATCACCTTTTCATATGTATTAATAGCATCCTGATATTGGCCCAGATTCGATTGCGTATTGCCCAAAGCCTGCTGGAAATCCCAGCGATTGGGCGCAACAGCGATCATTTGTTTCAGGGTGTCTTCTGCCTCCTGCCAGTTTTTTGCTGTTTGAGCGGCATTGTATTTGGTAATCAGGGCATTCAGATTCAAGCCTTTTTCTCTTTCAGCTTTCAGCTTTTCCATCTCTTCTTTGCTGACTCCCGAACCCGCCCCGGAAGTCATCTCAACTGACAAATCATCCACCCCGTTATTTTGGCCCGCGACCTGTACCTTGCCCTTAAAGCGTTTGTCTCCGGCAGTAACTTCTTCGTTGTAGATACCGAACTGAATTCCCATTCCCGAAAACTGCCCGTTCGAGTCAGCCTTCAGTTTATAAACCTTGCCGTTGTCAACGTTAGTGAGAACCACGTCCGCGTTGGGCACAGGCTTGCCGCCATCGGTAACTTTCCCCTGGACCTTTCCTGAAGTGCCCTGGGACCACGCGGTTGCGGCTGCTGCCATAAAGAGCAGGGTTACGATTGCTGCGTAGGTGAGTTTGGTCTTCATTGGTGTCGAGCCTCCGGCTTCAACTGAAATCTTTTGAATTTAGGACGTTAAAATTTCTGCCCCGCCATGCTGTGCGACTGAACATTTGGCAGGTATGGAATCGGGTCCCGGGCCCCGGCTTCAGCAAAGGCGCGCTGGCGCAGAACGCAGCTCTCGCAAACGCCGCAGGCCTTATCTTCACGGCTGTAACAGGACCAGGTCAAATCAAACGGGGCGGAAAGCTCCAATCCCAGCTTTACAATTTCCGCCTTACGCATAGCGATGAGCGGAGTAACAACCGCGATCTTCCCCTCACTTGTACCAGCTTTGATCACAGCGTTGAAAGCCTGGTAATAAGCGGGACGGCAATCCGGATATCCGGAACTATCCTGCTCCACGGCGCCAATGTAAATTTTCTCCGCGCCCAAGACCTCTGCCCAGCTCACTGCCGCAGCCAGAAAATGAGTGTTGCGGAAAGGAACATAGGTGACTGGAATGGAAGCGCCAATTTCGTCGCCGGCATTAGGCACCGCGATGCTGGTGTCCGTGAGCGCCGATCCGCCGATCCGAGCGAACACTTCATTCCTGACGGCAAGCCGCTGCTTAATTCCGAGCCGGTCACAGATCCGTTCAAAGGCGAAGCGCTCTCGTTCTTCCGTCAACTGGCCGTAACTGACGTGGAGAGCCGCTACTTCAGATTCGCGCACCGCAAGCGTGGCGCAGACGCAGGAGTCCATGCCTCCACTTAACACCACTACCGAACGCGGTTTGCCACCAGCCAAAAATAAACTCCTGATGTACGGATTCCCTATGCTTCAGATGACCGGACAGCCTGAATAGCTGCCATCTTTACTCTTAATTATCGCAAAACTTGAATGTTCAAGCCGGGTTACAGCCGCCAAAAGCCAAGCTCAAACCCCCTTGGTGGCCGGCTCCCAGACGAATTTGTGAATCTGCAATCCCAGGCGCACATTCAGCTTGTCCTCTAAAATCCATTCGGCCAATAAACGCGGATCAAGCCGGCAATTGGAAGTGTTCCGCTCCGCGCTGGGATTCTTCAGGAATGCCGGAGAGAACAAAACGCTTCCTACTATGTGTTCTAACGCATGCTGGCGCGTGAAGTCGCGCGCAAATTCGTAGTCCGCGCGATCACTCAGGACAAACTTGATTTCGTCGGCGGGTGTGAGTGTGGACAGATTACTCATGCGAAACGTTCCGCCTTCGCCTGATCCGGGGCATTTTACGTCGACGATTTTGTGGACGGCAGGCGGCACGTTTTCCAGCGGACGCTCCCCGCTGGTTTCGAGCAACAAAGTATAGCCGTGTCCAAGCAGCGTCTCCATCAGCGGGACCAGTTCCCGCTCCTGCAACATGGGTTCACCGCCGGTGAGCTCCACCAGTCCGCCGGGAGCAAGGCTGCGCACCTGCTGCTCTATCTCTTCCGCAGACATTTTTCTGCCGCCAGTAAAGGTGTATTCACTGTCACACCAGGAGCAGCGCAGGTTGCACGCGGCCAGCCGCACGAAGATGCAGGGAACGCCGGCAAAGGACGATTCGCCCTGAATGGAACGGTAAATCTCAATGATCTGCATGTGCCGGAGAAAGCCAGGCCGAGATCAGCCTGCATCCTTCAAAGAATTCATTCCCAATAACGCGCGGTCGTGGTATCGGTCTCCCATATGGTTACGTCTTTCACCGCGACGCGGCCGCTGGTGACTGATTTCAAGCGGCCATTTGTCTGGTCATAAAAATATTTCGCGAGATTTTCCGCTGAAGGATTGAGCGAGATAAAAGGCTCAATTTCATTGAGCATCTGATGGTCCAGCCGGTCAATCACATGCTTCATGACTTCTTTGAGGTCTTTAAAGTCCAGCAGCAGGCCGGCTTTATCCAGCGCAGCGCCCGTGAGCGTGACCCGGACTTTGTAATTGTGCCCGTGCGGGTTCTCGCATTTTCCCTTGTAGTCGCGCAGGTAATGGCCTGCGGCAAATGAGTCTTCAACGGTAACTTCGTACATCCGCTCCCCTTAATGGCACTCCGGCCTGAGTGGCAACACTCTATTGTAAATGTTATTGGGAAAGGGGAAGTGTTGGTGGGGTGAGCGGAAACCCATTTGCCGCAGATTTTCGCAGATGAGCGCTGATCAAAAGCAAAGGCCCTTTTACCGCAAAGGGCGCAGAGGGACGCAAAGGCAACTTGAGTTTATTCCAGTGCCGTTCCAGATCGGAACAGGACTGCACCTAGGAGTGGGCAGATTTTGTGCTTTGAAGCTACTGAGCCCGTGGAGCTTACGGGTCGTCCCGTGGGTTTCCCAAGTGTCCGAAAATGGGATAATCTCAGCTTACGTATCGTGGCGGGCGCAGTCCAAGTAATTGCAAGGAGAGAGGATTACTGAGGACAGAATAGATGCCGGCCGACTCAGCATTTATCGGGGTGACGGTTGGCGCGAGCGGTGGTAAGAAGAGCTCCCATTCTTCCGGAGAGATGGTGAGTCAAGCCCTAAGTCGAATCAACGACAGCGAGCTGATCCGCGCCGCCCAGCGCGGCGACCGTGCTGCTTTTGAGACACTGGTCCGCCAGTATGACCAGGCCGTTCTACGTCTGGCCATGCACCTGACCGGCTCTGACGCCGATGCGCATGATATTTATCAGGAAGCCTTTCTCAAAGCCTACCGGCACATTGGGAATTTCCGGTTTGAATGCTCGTTTTATACGTGGATTTACCGGATTGTGACCAATCTGTGCCTGGACCATCTAAGAAAACGGCAGACGCGCAAGGAAGATCCGCAGATGGTGACGGATTCAAGCGGGCAGGCGGTGGACGTGCTGGAGCGCGTATCGGATGACCGTGCGGGAGCGAATCCGGAACGTGACCTGATGCGGCGGGAGCTGGGATCAAAGATCAACCAGGCGCTGACTAAGCTGACGCCGCGTGAACGCATGGTTTTTGAATTGAAGCATTATCAGGGGCTGAGGCTGAGGACGATTGGCGAGATGCTGAATACGACGGAGGAGACAGCGAAGAACACGCTGTTCAGGGCGACGCAGAAGTTGCGGAGCGCGCTTACGCCGATGAGGTGAGAAAGCTGCTAGCCACTAGCCCTTAGCTTTTAGCTTTGTGTGGGAGATGCGAAAGAGCGGCTTTTGGCGGTTGGCTTTTGGTATTTTGGCTTGTATGGAAGATGCAGGGACTTGATGCGCAGCATTGACGGATAGAAACGGGACCTTGCATACGAGAGACGATACGGGAGCGCAGGCGAGGGCGCCTGCGGTCCACAGTGATGGAAGGGCGCCGAGAGAAAGTAATGGAATGGTGCGGAGGCGAGTGAGCGACGAAGAATGAGTGCGGAGAAATTATGAATTGTGATTGGACCAAAGAAAACGTAGTGATGTACATCTACGGCGAACTGGCCGACGATGCCAAATTCGAATTTGAGCAGCACGTGAGACATTGCCTGGGATGCCGTCGGGAACTGGATGCGGCACAGGAATTTAAAGAAGGCATGGCCGCGCTGCCGGTGAAAGAGATCTCGCCCAGTTTTCTGGCCGCCAACCGGATGGAGTTGCAGGAATCACTGGAGCACGCGGAGCAGTCACGCAATATTTTCAGTTCGTTCATCTTTGATGCCACAGGATGGTTTCACCAGATCAAGCTGGCCCCGGCAATGACCGCGGCGCTGCTGATTATCGGATTTGCCGGGGGAGTTGGAACAACATACCGGATGATGGAAGCGAAGAAGGCCCCAACCATCGAGAGCAATGTTGGCAGCACAGTGCAGCCGGCGGAAGCGAACGTGGCGGGAATCGAATCCATTACTCCTGAAGCAAACTCCAATCAGGTGCAGATCAAATACAACACATTACAGCCGCAGACACTGAACGGTTCAACCGACGATCCGCGCGTGCAGCAACTGCTGATGCTGGCGGCGCGGAATACGCGCAATCCGGCGATTGTGCTGGATTCACTGGACGTGCTGACGCGGCGCTCAGAGGACAACGCGGTACGCGAAGTGCTGATTGAAGCCCTGCGTTATGACAAGAACCCGGGCGTGCGGCTGAAATCACTGGATGCGCTGAAAGGTTACGTGCGCGATGATGTGCATGTCCGCGATGCCGTGGTCGAGGCGCTGCTGCATGACAATAACGCCGGAGTGCGGCAGGAAGCCATCAGCCTGTTGGACGCGGTGAAGGCCGATAGCAGCGTGCGTTCTGCGTTGACGGTGCTGGCTGAACGTGACCCGAACAAATTTATCCGCGAAGAATCCAAGCGGTATCTGGCGAGCATGCCACACCTGGATTGAAACGGTAGTTGGTGCTTGGTAGTTGGTATTTGGCTCTGTCTGAAAGATGAAGGCAGTTGCGGCTTGACGATGCTGAAAGAAGCATGAAGCCAAGAACCAACTAGCCGAAGTAGAAGGTTTTTGACCCGGACGTCCGGATGAGGAATTGAAAAAATAAATGATGAAGAATTTACAACTCGCGACCGTGCTATTAGCGGCTACTATGGCCGCGGTCGCGCAAAGTCCCAGCCCGCGTTTATATCGCGCGTCCAGCAATGAGTGGATACAGGAGGTTTCAGGGACATTTTCCACGGGCAAGATTGTGAAAGTGAAGTCGAGCAGCGGGTCCATCCGGGTACAAGGCGCGAAGCAGACGAATGTGACGTACACGATCCGCGAGCATGTGCGGGCTGTGACGGAAGCAAGCGCGCGCCGCGAGTTGAATCGGATGAAGTTTACAACCTATAGCTCCGGCGATACCGTGGTGCTGCAAGCGGACTGCGAAGGATCCGACCAGGGCTCAATCGATTTTGACGTTCAGGTGCCGGCGCAGACTTCCCTGGTACGCTTGCAAACGGATGGCGGCATGGTGGCGGCCAACAACCTGAGCGGGCGAGTCGAGGCCAAGACAGGCGCGGGCGGGATACAGCTTGACCGCATTTCCGGCTTGATTGCCGTTTCCAGCGGCGGCGGGAATATTGAGATCGGCAAGGTAGGAAATGATGTGGAAGCGTCAACCGGCGGCGGAAGCATCAAGCTGGTGTCGGCGGCAGGGCAGGTCACGGCGAAGTCCGGTGGCGGGAACCTGAATATTGGCTGGGCCAAGGTCATGTCATTGCAAACGGGTGGCGGATCCATTCAGGTGACCAAGTGCGATGGCAAAATTAAAGCCGAAACTGCCGGAGGCAATATCGAGCTAAATGATATTGCCGGAGCGGCGGAAATTGAGACTGGTGGTGGGAGCATCCATATTGGGCCGGTGAAAGGCGGTGTGAAGGCGACGACTGGGGCAGGAACGATTCTGGCCAAGCTGGCGTCGGGCGGCGCGCCGTTTACGGATTCCAAGCTGGAGACGGCGATTGGCGACATTGTGGTGTACGTACCGGAAGGCCTGGGAGTGAATGTGCGGGCGGCGGTGGAGTCGGCGCGAAGCTATGGCATACGCAGCGACTTTGACGAGCTGAAAATTACGGCGCCGTCGCGCAATCTTGGGCCGCGTGAGTTTTATGCAGAAGGCAGCCTGTATGGCGGCGGACCACTGCTACACGTCCACACGACGACCGGGAATATCGAAATTAAGCGAGAAGCAAGGCCCTGAAGAAATTTTGAGGTACAACGATAAAAAATGATGATGCGTAAAATGACGATTTCGCTGTTACTGGCCGGCTTCGCGGTGGGTGCGGGCGCTGCCCAGCCAGGGTCTCAGCCGGAAACACTTTCTCACCAACTGCCCGGCAATTTTTACGCCGCTCCTGCAGGACGCTCATATCTAGGGGTGGACATCCGTGATGTCACTGCTGACCGCATGAGCGCGCTCAAACTTAAAGAAGAGCGCGGAGTAGAGATAACGATGGTAGATGGCGATGCACCAGCTGGGAAAGCTGGATTACGCGAGCATGATGTAATTCTCGATTTCAATGGAACGGCGGTTGAAAGTGAAGAGCAGCTCCGCCGGCTTATTCGCGAAGTGCCGCCCGGACGCACGGTCACGCTCGGCATCAGCCGCGACGGCAACCCAATGAAGATTAGCGTTCAGTTGGCCGACCACGAAGCTGTCATAGCACAAGCTCATCCGCATGTCATGGTACCCATGCCCCCGGTGCAGGTTTTTCCGCGTAACAGCATGGACCTGCCATTTCAGATTCAGACGTACTCGTCTGTTCTGGGCATCCAGACAGAGAGCCTGACCCGCCAGTTGGGAGACTACTTTGGCGTAAAAGATGGAGAAGGCGTGCTGGTGCGCTCGGTGGAGAAAGGCAGCGCCGCGGAGAAAGCAGGCTTGAAAGCCGGGGACGTGGTTGTCCGCGCCGACAACGAGAAGCTCACGGACCGCATTGATTTAAGTCATGTTCTGCGGAACCACCGCACCGGCGGCAAGATGACGTTGGTGGTGGTGCGTGACAAGCGTGAACAGACATTCACGGTAACGCTGCCGGACCGTGGATCGCGTGACTCATCTTCTTTGCTTCTGGATACCGAGGGGCTGCAAGCGTCTCTGGAAAGTATGGGAGATGCTCTGCAAGGTCTCAATGACGGAGATTTTATTGTGATCGACGACCAGTTAGCCTCTCTCGACAGCAACCTGGCTCTTCTCGATTCACAACAGCATGGGTTTGGTTTGCTGAATACCCTTGAAATGCAAAAGGTCATGCAGCAGGCACAAAAAGTATTGCAGGAATTAGAGATCGGCCCTGAATTAAAGATCGGTTGTGATCCAATCTAGCTTTTCTTCTGCTCCTCAGTGTTGAGCGTGGCTGTAATGGTCACGCTCTTTTTTCAGGTGCATGATCATTTAGTCGAAAGACAATCAATACAGTGCGCTCCACCAAATTACTTCGGGGGGTGCAATGCCAGCAGCGTCGCGGGATTCAGATACTCGCCGCGCCAGCGTACGGCAAAATGCAGGTGGGGGCCCGTAGAACGGCCAGTTCCGCCGCTGAGTGCGATAAGCTGGCCTGCCGCCACCTTCTCGCCTTCTTTGACCTTGAACTCAGACAGGTGCATGTAAATGGTGACCAATCCCTGGCCATGATCCAGCATCACGCAATTACCTTCAAAGTACAGCGGCCGCGCAAGAATCACAGTGCCGGCGTTGGTGGCGTGGACCGGCGTGCCGGTGCCCACCCTGAAGTCGAGTCCCAGATGCTGGCTCTTTTTCACGCCGT
Organism: Candidatus Angelobacter sp.; assembly: GCA_036495645.1. Classification (GTDB taxonomy): domain Bacteria; phylum Acidobacteriota; class Terriglobia; order Terriglobales; family Acidobacteriaceae; genus Angelobacter. The sequence goes on along the minus strand of DASXMN010000015.1, from coordinate 15,176 downwards.
TGTAAACACGAGAAGCGCCAAATACGCCGGATGTCTCGGCCTCAGCAGGTGGCAAGAACTGGCCTGACCACAGCGGATCTGGAGCGGTAGTTGAGAATGCCTGCTTCTTCGCGATACTTGCTGCTTCAATGGCCGGCTGCACTTCTTTGGGTGGCTCGACAAATGCGGGCGCCACTTTGATCGTAGTGGAAGGGTAATGCGCCGAGCCGACAAGAATTGCATTATCGAAACCTGCGTTTGCATTCGTAGTTTGCCCGGTCAGATGCAATGTGTACTTGCCCGGCTTCGTGTTCAAATTGACTCCGGCAATCGCATACCAACAGCGGCAGGCCGAGCTGCGTCGAAAACTCAGATCCTGTCCGAGAAAATTTCCGGTCAGCTCTTTTACAGCGGGCGGTGCAGTCACGCGAAACAACACCGGCGAGCCGTTTACGATTTGCACCGGCGCGAATTGAACGCGCCATGGGGAAGCAGATGGCGTGGTGGCGCTCACAGAACCGGCGAGACTCGCCAGCAGAAAACTAATTGAAGCGAGAAGACCGAATTTCGAATTGCCAATCATTATCATTAAGTGCTGGATCATTTAACTGCTGGTCATTACTTACATTGCCCAATTATCACTTTGGCAATTCCGGCGATTTTGGCAATTCCGCCTACTCTGTCCATCTTCTGAAGATCAGCGATCCGTTTGTGCCGCCGAAGCCAAACGAATTGGAAAGCGCCACATTCAAATTCGCCTTGCGGGCGACGTTGGGCACGTAATCAAGATCGCACTCGGGATCAGGGTGGGTCAGGTTGATGGTGGGTGGAAGAATCTGATCACGCAGAGCGAGGATGGTAATGCCTGCTTCCAATCCTCCGGCGCCTCCCAGCAGATGGCCGGTCATGGATTTTGTAGAGCTGACGGCCACCTTTGTGTCCGTGCCAAACGTCCGCTTGATCGCCTTCGTCTCAAGCACATCGCCAATCGGCGTGGAAGTCCCGTGGGCATTCACGTAGTCAATGTCCGCAGGCGTCAGCTTGGCGTCTTTGATAGCCGTGGTCATAACGCGCCAGCCGCCTTCGCCTCCCTCAGCAGGCTGGGTAATGTGATAAGCATCCGCGCTCATGCCGTACCCAATGATTTCTGAAATGATCTTCGCGCCGCGGTTCCGCGCAAACTCCAGGTCTTCCAGTATCAGAATGCCTGCGCCTTCACCAATCACAAAACCATCACGGTCTGAATCCCATGGGCGGCTGGCTGTTGCCGGATCGTCGTTGCGAACGGAGAGAGCGCGCATGGCGGCAAACCCGCCTACGCCCATCGGCGTAATGGCTGCTTCCGACCCGCCGGCAATCATCACGTCTGCGTCGCAGCGCTGGATGATTTTGTAAGCATCTCCGATTGCATGGGCGCTGGTAGTGCAGGCCGTAGCTGTGGCCTCATTAGGTCCTTTGGCGCCGTAGCGTATGCTCACGTGTCCAGCGGCAAGGTTCACAATGGCTGCGGGAATAAAAAAGGGAGAGATCTTGCGCGGCCCGCCTTTCAGCAGCTCCGCATGTTCGCGCTCAATTACATCAAACCCGCCCACGCCCGACCCGATATGCACACCCACCCGGGTAGCATTTTCAGGCGTGATCTGGAGCGCTGACATCTTCATGGCTTCATCCGCCGCCGCCATGGCGAAGTGAATGAAGCGGCCCATCTTCTTGACTTCTTTTTTCTCGATGAACTTTAGAGGATCAAAGTCCTTGACCTCAGCCGCAATCTGGCAGGCAAACTGAGTGGTGTCAAACCGGGAAATTTTTGTTACACCACTCTTGCCGGCAACAATGTTCTGCCAGACTTCAGCACTGGTATTGCCAATGGCACAGATCAGCCCAATGCCCGTTACCACCACCCGCTTGGCCAATCACTTGCCGCCTTTCGCGTGCTTCTCAATGTAATCGGTGGCGTCTTTTACCGTCCGGATCTTCTCCGCGTCTTCATCGGGAATTTCAATGTCGAACGCTTCTTCAAACGCCATTACCAGTTCCACTGTGTCCAGGGAGTCTGCTCCAAGATCGTCCACGAAGGAGGCATTAGGCGTTACTTCGCCTTCATCCACTCCAAGCTGCTCAACAATGATTTGTTTCACTTTATCTTCAACGGCTGCTGCCATAGGCTTGTGTTCTCCTTCTTAGGTTGTGCTGAATTCAAATCTTCAGAGTTACTGCTTTATTGATTTTGCATTTTTCTGAATATAATCAACCGCGTCCTGGACGGTAGAAATTTTTTCCGCATCCTCGTCCGGTATCTCAATCCCAAATGTTTCTTCCAGCGTCATGATAAGTTCCACCCGGTCCAGCGAGTCCGCCCCAAGGTCATCCACAAAAGAGGAAGCGGCAGTCACGTCTGCTGAATCAACCCCTAATTGGTCGATAATGATTTGTTTTACCTTGTCCTCAACTACGGGCATAGCGCCTCTCCTGCCTGCATGCCAAACCGGCTAGTGTAATTGCTGGAAAAATGCCGTGTAAAGGGCTGCTTCAAAAAGGTTTCCGCGCCACCAACAGAGATTGCGGCATCGGTTCCATCGGAACCAGCCTTGGGGCCTCAAATCCGGCGTTGCGGCACATCACGTTGTATTCCGCCAAAGTATAAGCGTCCCCCCTGGGCGTACTGCCAAGCATAGTCAGGCTGAACATTGCAGGTACTGGTGGTGTAACGCGGTCCTCATTCGGCACAAACTCTAAGATTATCACCTGCCCGCCTGGATTAAGGGCCGTATGCGCTTTTTTCAGTATTTTTTCATTGCCGGAGGGTTCAAAGTGATGCAGCAGGTTTGTGATTAAAACCGCGTCAAAGCCTTTGCCGTAATCCACATCAAACGCGCTGCCGGGCAGCAGATGATATCGCTCGGCCAAGCCTTGTTTTGCCGCGTTTTGCTTTGCCACTTCCAGCACATTCGCCCAGTCCAGCGCGTAAATGTGTGCTTTGGGCAGCCGCTGGGCTACCGTGATGCCAAATAATCCATGGCTGGCCGCAATATCGAGTATCTTTGCCGATGGACGCGCGCCCAACTCAGCCGCCAACATACCGGCCATGGCCTGCGCTGCCGGCATCATCAGCGGCGCCATACCTTTGGCAAACTCGATCCAGATAGGGTCATCCGGCGCCAGATTGTCATCAGTGGACGCAGCGCCACCGTTGCGTACCGCAGAGGTCAACTGCTGAAATTGGACCAACTGCTTGGGATGCAGCAGAAATTTAAATGCTATCCCCAAATAGGCAGGCGAGCGGCTATCGAGAAAGAATGCCGTATCCGGGGTGGTTGAATAGCGATTTCCAGCCTTGGTGAGAAAGCCCATGACTACGAGCGTGTCACAAAGGATGCGAACACCACGCTCCGCCGCATTGCATGCTCCGGCGATTTCCGCCGCTGTGTGGCTGCCTTTGGCGATCGCAGTGATCAGATCAAGATCCACGGCCGCTTTTAACGCATAAGCACGCTGAAAGCCCTGAATCGTGCTGAAAATCTGGACTGGGTTGGGCGGCGTTGCGGGCAACTGCTGAGCGGACATTTTTATGGAAACCTCCATGGGTATTCTATCTGGTTGGCGGCATTTCCAGAGCTGTGCCACGCGCTTTACAATACGTGCTTGTCCGCTCCAAAGTTTTTCCTGAAATACACTGCGTGGCTTGCCGCTCTCAAGACGCTTGGAGCCTGGGGTGTCTTCATTATTTCCATTCTGGATTCGGCCGCCTTCGGCGTACCTATGGACCCGCTGGTTGCAGGATACGTTTACTCGAATCCGCATAAAGCATGGCTTTATTGCGTTGCCGGGGCGCTGGGTTCAGCGCTGGGAAGCCTGGTCCCTTATGCTCTGGGACGCGCCGGCGGCGAGTTGTTCCTGTTGAAGCGCATCAATCAAGCCAAACTCCAGCGCATCCGCGACCGGTTTGAGCGCCAGGAGTTTCTGGCCCTGATGGTCCCGGCGATGCTTCCCCCGCCTACGCCTTTTAAGTTGCTGGTGTTCTCCGCCGGTGTGTTTGAAATGAAGCCGGTTGCTTTCCTGCTGGCCATTATCAGTGGGCGGCTGGTGCGTTTTGGCGTGCTGTCCGTCCTGACGATTATGTTCGGCAAGGAAATTGTCGAGCAGACAAAAAATATGGTCAAAACGCACCCGACGGTGATGGTGCTGCTGGTGTTTGTGCTTTTTGTCGTGATTTATTTCGTGTTCCGGCTGCTACGTCAGCCGGCGAAAGAGATTGCAGAAGAGATCAAGCACGTAGATGAATGAAGCAGAAATGATTAGCGCGTCGTCAGCGAGGGCGCGTTCTCTTCAGCGCAAATTGCGATGACGGAGCACGAACGAGGGATTGCAGATTTATGCGGCCGCGCTCTTGCCCTCGATAGCCGCTGGACGTGTCTGTGCCACCAGCGCGCCAATGCCGAAGAACACCAGCGAGAACACTACGTCAGAAATGATTCCATTGCGGAAGAACGGAATGGCTTTGGTGTAGCAGTCGATCAATCCAGCAAGGTTTTTGGGATAGGCGATGTTGCCGAAGGCCCAGACGGCAAAGTTGCTGGTCAGGAAGAAGCCAATGCCAGTACCGAGGCCCGCGCCCAGAACGTTGAGTGGCTTAACGCGACCGCGCAGCAGCAGTCCAAGGAAGCAGGGAACAAGATACCAGCCCCACATCACGATCTGGTCGAAACCGAAAGGCAGTTGGTAAACGCGCAAATTCAAATACAGATCCGACCCGATGAGCAGGGTGGCGGGAATCCAGAAGTGCTTGCGCGACATGCGCGAGCCAAAGAACAGCAGTGAAGCCCCGACCAGGCTGAAGCCCAGCGTGGCAAACGCGCCCGTACCGGCGCCAATGCGTAACAACACTGCGAGGATGACAAACAGATAAGCGAGCATGCGCACCTCAGAACAAGTATTGTGACGGTTTGAAAGCATAAACGTCAAGGCGTCTATTCTTCTTTAGTAAAAAGGGAGTTTATGGATTGAATTACAAGCCTGTTTCGCTTATAATTCGCCATTCGGCAGAGCATTGCAGGGGCGAGCGAAAGCAGGCATGGTGGAAGCAGAGGGTGTTAAAAAGAAGAGCAGCAGAGATAGCGGCGCTAGAGAGAAGATACTGGCGGCGATTCGGCGGGCGGCGGAGGAGCTGGGGAGAGCGCCGTCGCGCGGGGAGCTGCGCCGGATTACGGGAGTGAGCCATTACAAGGTGCTGGCGGAGTTCACGACATTGCGCGAAGCGGTGCGGGCGGCGGGGCTGGAACCGAATCCGAAGGGCGAGAAGATCAGCACGGAAGCTTTGCTGGAAGATTGGAAGCGGCTGGCGGAGAAGATGGGAAGAAGGCCGTCGCGGGCGGAGTATGTGCGGGAAGGACGGTATAGCGCGGGAGCGTTTGTGGCGCGGTTCGGGAGCTGGGGGAAGATCTCTACGACGGAGGACACACACAACCGCAGAGCCGGCAAATCAGTTCACCACGGAGGCACGGAGACGCGGAGAAAAGCAAAAAGGGGTAGCCGCGAAGTAACAGGAAAAGCGCGAATCAGAGGAGAGACAAAAGGATCGGGGGAGCGGGACATCGGGGGAGCGGGACAGTGGAGAGGCAAAGTGCAACTGGCCCGAGTGCCGGGGCCGGTGGCGGGAAGGCGCAAGGTGACGGAATTGGTGGCGCAACTGGTGGTGAATACGCTGCTGCCGGAAGCAAATAGCAATTGGCAACTGGCAATTAGGCAAAACCAGGGCTGTTTTACAGCAGAGGACGCAGAGGAGCGCGGAGGTCAAAGATCCGGTGATCTGGTGATCGGGAGATCAGGTGATCTAAGAAGTGGAAGCATGGGCGAACCATCGCCACAATTACAAAATCCCGGCCTGAGTCCACGCGGCATTGATAAGAGGAGGCCGGTGATGGGCGCGCCGTTTGACCGGTCGCCGATGACGAATGCGCCGGTAAATGAGCTGGGCGTGGTGCTGCTGTTTGGGATGCTGGCGGCAGGGCTGGGCTTCCAGGTGGAGTCGGCGCAGGGGAGGTTTCCGGACTGCGAGGCCAAGCGAGAGGTGGTCCCGGGGAAGTGGCAGCGTCAACGGATTGAGTTTGAATATGAGAGCAAGAATTTCCTTCTGCATGGGCACGATCCGAAAAATTGCGATGTGCTTGTGTGCTGGAGACATAATTGGAAGGACATTCCGGAGGAGATAGAGGTGATTGAGCTGTGCCGGTTATTTGGGATGAGTTAATTTCCACCCACAACCAATTTGTTGCTAATATTACAACGAGAAATGGATCAGATACGGCCGATGCCTGACAGGGATCTGAAGTGAAACAGAAGCCAAAGGCCTTAAAAAGCGGCCATTTTTCCTTGTCTCTCTTTTCGGGCGCACTCGGTCTCGATCTCGGTTTGGAAGCAGCAGGGTTTTCTCTACGTCTTGCCCTAGAAAAAGATCGCGCAGCCGTCGAAACCATTCGCTTAAACAAACCCACTCTTCCAGTTATTGACAGGTCCATCATCGGCGTTTCTGCAAAACAAATTCTGGAAGCCAGTGGGCTTAAATCGGACGAAGTGACGCTAATTTCAGCCGGTCCATGTTGTCAGTCGTTTAGCACGGCGGGGAAAAGGCGCTCTGTAAAAGACCCGAGGGGCGATCTATTTTTTGATTTTTGTCGGATCGTTGAAGAGATCCGTCCTCGTTTTTTCGTAATGGAAAATGTTAAAGGCATGCTTTCAGCCGCTGTACGCCACAGGCCGCTGAATGAAAGGGGGCCTGGATTCCCTCTTCTGATGCGCGAGGAGCAATTAGGTTCCGGGCTAGACTTGATCCGAGAAAAGCTTAGCAGCCTTGGATACTATGTGATCTTCGGTTTGCTCAACGCTGCCGATTTTGGTGTCCCGCAAAAACGGTGGCGGGTCTTTTTCATTGGGAGCCGAGACGGGGAAGAGCTAACATTTCCGCTACCTACCCATTGCTCCCCGGATCTTTGTGAGAAGACAGAATTGTTGCCGTGGAAGACCTTGAAGTCGGAATTGAGTGGGGTCAAATCGAGCAAGTGGTGCGAATTTACAGACGATCGCCGCAATTTGCTCCGCCAGTTGAAGGCCGGTCAGAACTGGACTCACCTGCCAAAAAGGTTGCATCGGAAGGCGCTTGGTGCGGCCGCAGATTCATGGGGTGGAAGGGTGGGCTTTTGCCGCCGACTCTCCTGGGATGAGCCCTCGCCGACTTTAACCACGGCCCCGGATGGCAGGGCGACAACTCTATGCCATCCTTCCAAGCTTAGGCCACTTTCAGTCGAAGAATATGCCGCGCTGCAAGCGTTTCCGCCGTCATGGCAATTCTCCGGCAGCGTGCGCCAACAATACATGCAAATAGGGAATGCTGTTCCCTTGGGCCTCGGTGCGGCAGTCGGGAAATCAATAATGGAGACAATCAGGAAGACCGATTCCATTGGTCTCCCGAAGAACGCCAAAGAACAATTGGGGAAAGTCATTTGTGCAGACCCAGACCTGGATCGCAGGCTCAAGAGCCGAAAGACAACACAGTTGCATCCTGTGCGTCTAAGGAAGATAAAAGATCCTGAGGAAGCGCGCCGTTGGTTATCGGCCTCTAGCGACCAACCCTACTTAGAGTTTTCTGGGACTTAGGCACAGGTCAGCATTTGTGGAAAGACAATTAGCAAAATATCTCCCTCTTGGTCGGTTTGAAAATGTTCCGGTTTCCCGTTCAAGGACGATGGGTGCCATCCGAAGCAAGAACAACCGAACAACGGAACTGGCTCTTCGTATGGCGCTAGTACGGTCCCGCATGACAGGTTGGAGTCTTCATGCCAACCTTCCGGGAAAGCCTGACTTTTATTTTCCCAAACTAAAGCTTGCGATTTTCGTGGATGGCTGCTTTTGGCACGGATGTCCGAACTGTGGTCATGTCCCTAGGACAAGGTCAGCGTTTTGGTCGGCGAAATTCAACAGAAATCGAATTAGGGCACGGCAAGTTTCAAAGCAGCTTAAGAAAAATGGGATTTGCGTGCTTCGCTTTTGGGAACACGAGCTTAAGTCTAGACGGTCGATAGATGCGCTCCTTATTCGAATTCAGCGATTCCGTTCACGGAAGCTATAAAAGCAGTGCAGCGGCAGTCTCTGCTTCTCGCAGCATCGATTCGCGGGTTCTAGGTTCTTTTGCAACATCTCCCAGCAGCCTCTGGGCATTTTTTTCTTTGACGCATAAACGGTCGAAATCGGAGACTTCGATTGTGTCTTTCCCCAGCAGAATTACGTAGTCGACTTTGCGCTTCTGTCCTCGGCGATGTATCCGATCGAGGCTTTGTAAATACTGGGCGGGCTGGTTGGACAGAGATTCATAAATCGCAAACCTGGCCCGATGCAATGTAAGACCTGCCCCAGCGGCTGCCGGGTTGGCGACAAACAGCATTGTCTTGCTGTCGCTTTGAAATGCCTCAACGGCCGCGCGCCTCGCGCGCACTTCCGAAATTGAGCCGTCATATCGAACCGGATTGAATCGCTCGTATCTACGGACGATCTCTTCAATAGAATGCTTAAAAAATGACCAAAGAATCACCTTTTCACCCTGCTTCGAAATTAAATCGCCAAGTAATCCGTCTAGGGCTACGAGTTTTGCCGGGACTTCAGAGTATCCCGATACCACGCTGCCTGGGTGTGAGCAGACTTGAAGAAGAGCGGTCCGTTTTGCAAGAAAGGAGGCTATATTTTTCTTGAACTGCGTATCATCTGTGCGTTGGAGTTCCTCAATGAGCTCTGAAAGTACGGCGGCGTAGATCTTCTGCTGTTTTGGCTGAAGAGGAACCAACAGACGGCGAAACTCTTTATCTGGAAGATCCGGCATCACCACACTCTTGAGGTTGCGAACATAAAGTGCCCTGGTATCCAGGGCTGAGTGGATTGCAGATTCCCAGTCTGCAGGGTTATCAAACCTAGGCAACGTCTCGAACGCTATTCCAAAATCCACGAAATTCATTTGTTCAACAATGTCCTGTGGAGAGTTTGGAGCAGGGGTGCCACAAAGTACAAACGCACGTCCCGCCCACTCACGAAGCCTTTTGAGCGCCTGAGTCCGCTTCGCTTCGGGATTCTTAATAAAGAACGATTCGTCCACAACGAGGATCGCCCGATCCTCGTAGCGAGCCAAGAGAGAGCGAAGCTCTGCTTCCATTGAGATCACGGTCTCAAAATTGGTAACATACACATCCGCTCCCTTGGAAAGAGCCTTTGCTTTTTCCGCCCGTGCTCCCGTGAGCATCGTGGTTTTGTACAGGTCGCGCTTGAACCTTTCAAAATCTCTCGGCCATTCTGACACCATGCTCTTGGGAGCAACAATTAAGGCGATGTCCGCGGCATCTCGCTGGACCAAAAGATCGAAGGCATGAATAAATGTAACGGTCTTCCCGGCACCCTGCTCGTCAAATACTGACAGCCCGTAGCCATTCGGAATCGTCATGGCCGCGACGTTGACTACCTGATGGTCGTCAAGATGGTCGATGTCGGAAAGATCCGGCACTAGAGTACGCGCAAATCGGATGCCACTCGACTTGATTGCTGCAATCTGATTCCTCAGCGCTGCATGCGCGGACACCGCCTTAGTGCGATTTAGAACAAAGCGTTCAACGCCGGCACGGGGGCGAAGGCCCATGCTCTCAGAAATCTCCAGTACGCGTCCAGAATCTGCTGTCGAAACAAAAATTCCGCCTGGCCTGGTTGCCACCTTCATATCGGGTAATGCGCGCTGCAAATTTGATTTAAGGGATCTGATCTCTTTTGCAACACGCGGTACCACGACTATTCCATCAAGCTCAGCGGCTACCGCCAGTTCGCCAATGTAGTCGATTGCTACCATTTTAGTTAGGCCTTATGGGATCACGAGCGGCATCCTCACCCACCGCGTCTTCCGCGTAGGTCCGTACCAGAGATAAAGCATCGAGGAGCTTGCGAAGGTTTTCAGGAGTAATCTCATCACGGAATGCCTTGACCGGGAGTTCCTCCAGGAATTTCACGAAACCTTCAATGCGCGTATTCGCTCCCAAACTGCGTTCTTCCGCCCGTTTTGTCCGAACAATCGCGATCGCCTCCTCTACCATGTCCTGAGCTGTATCGAGATCATCCTCGGTTTTCACCTCAAGATCTTTCGCCTTGCGCAATATGTCGCGAGCTTCTTGGCTGTTCCCCAAGTACCTCAAATTGCGTATCTGTGCCCAATTCCTGAATTTTTTCTGGTACAGAATTTCAAATACGAGATGTTTCAAGGCCTCATCCTCATTGAGCGTGTATGCAACCGTGCCTGGAGTTGTACCCTTACTCAGCTCATCGAAATACTGAAATTTCTCGTTGGCCCTGTGCTTCACCTCATAGGGGTCCCGGTGGCATTTCTCGACATGATATTCCTCGAAGTCGTCGGCCCATTGCACCATGCGAAGAAATCGATTTACCGAGTTTGTGTTTGGGCCCAGCGCGAACCTTTGAGAGAGCTCACGCTTCATCACGGCCTGTTTTCTTGCGTTGGGGGTTGGGTACGTCGCCCCTAGCATGCCCATCCAAGCCTCGAAAACCTTGCGCGCCTTCACATACTGGGGCCATGGCTCCTTGCAATCATCTTCAAAATTCAATGAGACAACAACCCGAGTACGGTCATCATCTGCAGCATGCTCCGTCAACTGCCAACAAAAGACGTACTCAGCCCGTTTTTTTTGCTCAATGGTGAATTCCTCACTATTCAAAATGTAGTAGCAGGCGCTGACCCTCCGGTTGCCGTCTAGCAACGTGCCATCTGTATCGAGGATCGGCGGTTTTCGGACACCGTTATTGGCGATGCTTCTGGCCAGCTCGGCTATTTCAAATGCGTCAGATTTATCGATGCCAGGCAGATTCAGCTTGCTGAGCATGATGTCAAGCAATTCATTCGGTCGAGGACTTCTTCCGTACGTGGCTTGGAATTGATTCAAGTGAATGTCTAGTCTTTCATTCTGCTCCCAAAGCTTAATGTTCGTGGTCTGAACAAAGCCGGACATCATCGGGATTTCCTTTTCATGGAACCATGGGCTTGGCCGGACCGGTGCAACCTCTATCCCATTGTGATTGCGGATTATCAAAGGGCTGAACGCATTCTTTCTTGATGGGACGGCGATGGTTTCCCGGGATTTCGAAATCCTTCCAACAATTTCTTGAATGTCGCCTTCGAGAGCCTCGATTACCGCCCTGTCGGCGCGACGAGCGGCCCCAGCTCGGAGAACCTCTACGGCACGAGTGAGCAACTGGCGAGCTTCAATCTCATTCAGAGGCTGGTCTTTGCCCAGCCGTAACACCTCCTCCATTTCTCGACCCACATCTGTAGAGATTCGATATGCACGGGAAATTATCTCTTTCACTGCTTGCTGCAGATCCGCCCCGACCTTCGCATTGCCAATTTGTTTGTCAATCATTGCTGTTCCTCCTCCAGACTGTCGTCGCGGTGCCCGTCCGGGATCACCGTGTCCAAATTGATACCTTTCTCTGCCGCCACACGCTTGAGTCTCTTGAAGCCCCGATGTGCGCATTGCCTGGCGGTGTCTTCGCTTATGCCCAAGGCTGTCGCAACCTCGGAATGTTCAACCAGTTGCACATCTTTCTCGACCGCAGCAAAATAAAATTCCATAACCCTACGCACATTTTCTTGGCCTAAGAGTGGCAGGTACGATCTTGCGAGAGACAAGGCGCGCCTGACCAGGGTTTCACGGTCAAGGTCATCTCTGCCCTCTGGATCGCCTGCTGACGACTGCCAGTCAAGCGAACCAACTTCTTGTTCGGACGATTTTCTCTGCCACAGTTTGTACGCCTTGATTAGCGTCACCCTGAATAACCAAGCCTTTGGATTACGTATGGTCTGACCCTTCTTGGCGGCGTTGCAGAAATCATCTATTGCCTCAGATAGGGCGGTGTAGGCCTCATCTGGATCGAGATCCCGGTAGCGGCTCATTACGTGGCGAACAAGGCCATCCATAAGGCGGCTTGCCCAGAGAAGCTCCAGTGTCTTGACAACATCTCCCTGGGTGGCTGCCGCCAGCGCCAAGTCCACCTGCTCTAACTCAATCGAAGGTTCAATTGGATTTTCCTTTTCGCTCACGCCTAAGCTCTCTTTCTTGCTTCAAAACCAGGTGCGTTTACTGTGACAGCTTTGTCTTTTCCTTTACATTTCAAGTAGGAATGCCGTGACAGCATGCGCGCTCCGCTGCACTGCGCGTGGGCCTGCGGCGCGAGGAAGGATTATTTTGAGGGCCTTTTCCCAGCCATGAATGGCCGTTCTTCCTTTTCGCTAGCTCACCCTTTTCGCTACGCTCACCCCCCGACTAAAGTCGGGGGCTTCCACCCAGGGGCTTCCGCGTCGGGGGCTTCCACCTCGGGCTTCCACCGAAGAGAAAAAGCCAGGAAAATCGGCTCGAGCTGCGGTATCGGCGGGGCATGTACAATTTCGCCGGAAAAAGTTTTCGCGATCGCTTGCGCGAATAGGGTTGTCCTGATACATTAATAAAACGACGTAAGAGATGTGGCAGCCGCTGTGTTGTACAGCGAGGGGCCGGGACAAGTCGGGAACAAGGTTTGAATCGACTGAAGAGTCTAGGTCATCTAAAGCAGAAGCCGCGTTAATCGCCTCCAAGGTAAATCCCGCGAGGCTCTATTCGGGAACTTGAATTCCCGAAGGGTACTTTAAAAAGTCCTCAAAAAGTTCTTTAACTAATTGAATAACAGTCCGCGCTTGCGCGTATGTGAAAAGGGGCTTTTGGCTCCTGGTAGTTGGTTTTTGGCTAAACCAAACCTAAAAACAGAAGCAAGAGCGCAGGGCTGTCGAGTGTGCGCAAGTGGAGACTGTGCGCAGCCGAGGGTGGCTGCGGTCCACAAAGTCATTGATATCCACGGGTCGCTGGATCAGAGATTCGAATCGAGAGTGATTCGGATTAAGTCAAGAAGAACGTGACAAAAGAGATTCGCCCCGGATTTCCAAAGAAATCCACATTGACAGAAAGCAGCCGCTCGGGGTAAGTTTGAAAGGTTCGTCTGTAGACGGTTTGGCCGCATGTCGGCCGGAGCCAAAGCAGACAACAAGTTTCGAGGAGCTCCAGGCTTATGGCCTGGGGTACCTGAAAAGCGCCGCTCAGGCGGAGTGCTATCGGGTCTTTGACAAAATGGTTGAACGTGCCAGTCGTGAGATAAAACGAGGGTTATGGCCCGAGTGATCTCACAAGAATCAGGGCCATCCGGCGAATTCCGGACGTGCGGTTTTGCGCAAGCGAAACGGCGTCTATTAGCCGCGATGGCAACTCCCCTATGATTGTCGGGATATCTACAGGCGCTTTTGTTTTGAGGCTGAAAGGCTGAGGGATGAGGGTGTCGGTTAGGTTAGCCGATGACCCGTCGGGGGAGTGAACAGGTTTCAAACGAGAGTTTGATCCTGGCTCAGAATCAACGCTGGCGGCGTGCCTAACACATGCAAGTCGAACGAGAAAGTGGAGCAATCCATGAGTAAAGTGGCGACCGGGTGAGTAACACGTGACTAACCTACCCTAGAGTGGGGAATAACCTCGGGAAACCGGGGCTAATACCGCATAACATCGCGAGCTGTAAACGCTTGTGATCAAAGGAGCAATTCGCTTTAGGAGGGGGTCGCGGCTGATTAGTTAGTTGGTGAGGTAACGGCTCACCAAGACAAAGATCAGTATCCGGCCTGAGAGGGCGCACGGACACACTGGAACTGAAACACGGTCCAGACTCCTACGGGAGGCAGCAGTGGGGAATTTTGCGCAATGGGGGAAACCCTGACGCAGCAACGCCGCGTGGAGGATGAAGTCCCTTGGGATGTAAACTCCTTTCGATCGGGACGATTATGACGGTACCGGAAGAAGAAGCACCGGCTAACTCTGTGCCAGCAGCCGCGGTAATACAGAGGGTGCAAGCGTTGTTCGGAATTATTGGGCGTAAAGGGTGCGTAGGCGGTGCGGTAAGTCTGTAGTGAAATCTCTGGGCTCAACTCAGAGTCTGCTATAGAAACTGCCGTGCTCGAGTGTGGGAGAGGTGAGTGGAATTCCCGGTGTAGCGGTGAAATGCGTAGATATCGGGAGGAACACCTGTGGCGAAAGCGGCTCACTGGACCACAACTGACGCTGATGCACGAAAGCTAGGGGAGCAAACAGGATTAGATACCCTGGTAGTCCTAGCCCTAAACGATGATTGCTTGGTGTGTCGGGTACCCAATCCCGCCGTGCCGAAGCTAACGCGATAAGCAATCCGCCTGGGGAGTACGGTCGCAAGACTGAAACTCAAAGGAATTGACGGGGGCCCGCACAAGCGGTGGAGCATGTGGTTGAATTCGACGCAACGCGAAGAACCTTACCTGGGCTCGAAATGTAGTGGACCGGGGTGGAAACATCCCTTTTCGCAAGAACCGCTATATAGGTGCTGCATGGCTGTCGTCAGCTCGTGTCGTGAGATGTTGGGTTAAGTCCCGCAACGAGCGCAACCCTTATTGTCAGTTGCCATCATTTAGTTGGGCACTCTGGCGAAACCGCCTCGGATAACGGGGAGGAAGGTGGGGATGACGTCAAGTCCTCATGGCCTTTATGTCCAGGGCTACACACGTGCTACAATGGTCGGTACAAACCGTCGCAAACCCGCGAGGGGGAGCTAATCGGAAAAAGCCGACCTCAGTTCGGATTGGAGTCTGCAACTCGACTCCATGAAGCTGGAATCGCTAGTAATCGCAGATCAGCACGCTGCGGTGAATACGTTCCCGGGCCTTGTACACACCGCCCGTCACATCACGAAAGTGGGTCGTACTAGAAGCCGGTAGGCTAACCGCAAGGAAGCAGCCGTCCAAGGTATCACTCATGATTGGGGTGAAGTCGTAACAAGGTAGCCGTAGGAGAACCTGTGGCTGGATCACCTCCTTTCTAAGAGAGAACGTCATGGCACTTGCGCTGTCGCTTCGGCGGCTTAAATATGCGCAGGATGTTGCCATGTACCCCAAGAAGAGAGTTCCTGATTGACTCTTCAAGGGATTTTGCTCGAACCTCTCTTTCTCGACATCATTCTTTCGATAGTCCGTCCGGACCTAGTCCGGATGCACGTTCAACCTCGTCCTCGAATTCATTTCTTTTGCAGCTCGACGCGCTGCTGTATGGGCGGCGGGCTCAACT
>DASXMN010000014.1:0-211901 GCA_036495645.1 Candidatus Angelobacter sp. | reverse complement strand
AAAAGAGCCTACCCCCGGGTGGGGTCAATAGGGATTTACCTTAGGAATTTGACCGCAAAGGACGCGAAAAATGCAAAGGGATGCTCCACCCCCGCCAATTGGAGGCAAATAGCTGAACCCCCATGCCAATCTCTGCCCATCACGCGAAAACCGCGCGCGAATGGGGTCCGGCTGGGACGACTTGGGATGTAGCCTCTCAAACCTACGCCAATCTGGGATGACCTGGGTTGAACGGGGAGGGGGTAGGGGCCATTTGGTAAATGGGTAAGTTGGTAATTGGGTAATTGAAAAGCAAAAGCTTACCGGATCAGACCTGGATCAGGCATGGATTGGGCATCAGTTCGGCGCAGATTGACCCCAATCGAAATAGGATTCTCAGCCGGACTGGAAGGATTCTGCACCGCTGAGCCGCTCATCTGCGACTGTGCGCGGGCCTGCGGCGCTCGGAAATACTCCACCCATCTCAAATCAGCCCACTCTCCACCCCAATCCTTTAAAATCTCCGGTTAGCCAGCGCGCCCCAGCGCCACCCTGCTCGCGTTAAACTGGATGCCTAAAACTTATGCGCAGCTTTGAGAGCCTTACCCAACAGGAAGTACTTGCCCTCGCCATTTCACTGGAAGAGGAAGACGAACGCGTTTACAGCGATTTTGCCGAGAACTTCCGCAAGGATTTTCCCGCTACGGCCGCCATGTTTGACGGCATGCGGGAGGAGGAGTCCACGCACCGGCGCAAGCTGCTGGAGCTGTATCGCGAAAAGTTTGGCGAGCACATACCGCTGGTCCGCCGTGGCGACGTAAAAGGCCTGGTCAGCCGCCGGCCAATCTGGCTGACCCAGCCGCTGCGTCCAGACGCTGCCCGACGCCAGGCCGCTACGCTGGAAGTGGAGACGCGCATCTTTTACGAGAAAGCCGCGTCACGCACGCAGGACGTGGGCATCCGGCAATTGCTCAATGATCTGGCGCAAGACGAGCGCCAGCATGAGCATCGCGCACAGGAGTTGGGCGAAGATAAATTAGACGCCACCGCGCTTGGCAAAGAAGCCGAATCCAGCCGCAGGCTCTTTGTCCTGCAGATTGTGCAGCCCGGCCTGGTTGGCCTGATGGATGGATCGGTGTCAACGCTGGCGCCGGTTTTTGCCGCTGCTTTTGCGCGGCATGAATCCCACTTCGCCTTTCTGGTGGGGCTGGCCGCTTCAGTGGGCGCGGGCATCAGCATGGGATTCGCTGAAGCCCTGTCTGACGATGGCAGCCTTACCGGGCGTGGACATCCGTGGGTGCGCGGCCTGGTTTGCGGTCTGATGACGATGCTGGGCGGGATTGGCCACACGCTGCCGTTCCTGATTCCGTCATTTCATGTTGCCACCCTTGTTGCCGTGATTGTGGTGATGGCTGAGCTGGGCATGATTGCCTGGGTGCGCCATCGTTATATGGAATCGCCGTGGGTGTCCGCGACGATGCAGGTTGTGCTGGGCGGAGCGCTGGTGTTTGTAGCCGGCGTCCTGATTGGAAATGCGTAACGCGGTTTACTCCCGCATCTCGACGCCCCAGCCGTCTTTCTTCATTTCCGCGCGCAGCCAGCGTTGCAGGCCGGTGCGCTGAGGCGCGGAAAGATCGCCAAATTGGACTCCGTACTGGCCGCCTTTGTTCGTCCAGGTCACGCGTCCGGGAAATTCGGTTTCACCTTCGCTGGCGCCGCCTGGGACAGAAAAAATCAGGGCCACCGGAGCGCCGGACTTCAGCGGTCTGTCAGTCTTGGTCCCCGCGCCTCCCGCGCTGATGTTGAGCAGCGTGGCTTCAAATTGTTCGCCCGCGTATTTCATCTTGATCGGCATTTCAAGTTGTGCGCGATAGTAACGCTGCTGGCTCAGGCTGAGAGTTCCGGAAGAGTCGTCCAGCCCGGCCGTACGATAGACCTTGAGTTTGCGAATCAAGGTGCGTCGGGAAATGCCCAGCGCTTCAGCGGCTTTGCCCTGGTTGCCGTCGCATTTGTCCAGCGCCTGCAAAATGGCGCGCTTCTCCACCTGGTCAAGATCGGCGTCAGTGGAGATGCGGTGATTGTTTGCGGTGGAATCCGGGAAGCGAAGGTCCGCCGACGTGATTTCGCGATGTGCGTTTTTGGCCTGCAACACTGCTCCGAAAACCACATTCTTCAGCTCGCGCACATTTCCGGGCCAGGCATAACAAAGCAGGGCATCAACAGCGTCGCGGCTGAAACGCGATTCAGGATAATGCTCATGCAACACCTGTTCGGCGATGCCAAGCACGTCTTCCGGACGCTCACGCAATGGCGGAACTTCAAGCTTGAACTGCGCCAGACGATGATAGAGGTCGCTGCGAAAGCGCCCTGAGCGCACCAGATCTTCAAGGTTCTGGTTTGTGGCCGCCACCACGCGCACGTCGACCGTGACTTTTTTGTTGCCGCCCAGGCGATAATAAGGCACGCCGTCCAGCACGCGCAGCAGCTTTACCTGGATCTTAAGATCAAGGTCTCCGATTTCATCCAGAAAGAGAGTTCCTTTGTTCGCCATCTCGAACATGCCGGGCTTCAGCGCGTCAGCGCCGCTGAACGCGCCTTTCTCATAGCCGAAGAGTTCACTCTCTACCAGGTGCTCAGGAATGGCGGCGCAGTTTACGTCCACACAGGGACTATTGGAGCGCAGAGAATGATTGTGAATGGTGCGCGCAATCATCTCTTTACCTGTGCCGGTTTCACCAACAATCAGGACAGCGGCCGGATGCCGCGCAACTTTTTCAGCCAGCCTCATCACCCGTTGCAACGACGCGCTGCGGATCACCAGCTCCGCCTGATCTCCGTGAACCCGGTTGCTGCTGGACGCATCCTCATCTTGCGGTTGGTGGAGCGAGGAAGATTGAGGCGGAGGAAGCATTGGGATTGGGCTTAATAATGTAGCAATTTGTTTACCCAGGCAATAGGGAAATCTGGTTTCACCAGGCTTCCTAAACTTAATTCGCATCAGCAACCGTCTTCATATCGTCTGTACAGCCTGTCCAAATCGGCATACACTTTCCAGTTTGAGAAATTCATCTATAAGGGGAATTATGCGTTGGAGAAGAGCTTTACCTTGCATTGTCCTGGGAGCGGTTACCGCCATTGCACAAACCGGCGGCACTTCCGGGAAGAAGTCCACGAAAGCGCCGGCTGCGTCCACCCAAAACAAATCCGCGGAAACAGCCACGACTGCGGATAAGCCTGTTGCGCGGCCAAAGTCGTTTGACCTTGGCGCCATGGATAAAAGCGTGGATCCATGCGAGGACTTTTATCAATATTCCTGTGGTACTTGGCGCAAGAACAATCCTATTCCATCGGACCAGGCGCGCTGGGGCAGGTTCAATGAGCTTGCGGAGTACAACCGCCAGTTCCTGCATAAAATTTTGGAGAAAGCATCCGCCAATAACCCCAAACGTTCGCCTGTAATGCAGAAAATCGGCGACATGTACGAATCCTGCATGGACGAAACGGCGGTCAACAATAAAGGAAGCGCTCCGTTAAAGCCAGAGCTGGACCATATTGCGGCTATCACCAACAAAGACCAGTTACTTGAGACGGTTGCATATCTCCATTCTCTGGGGGTGCCTGCTTTATTTGGGTTTACCTCTAGCCCGGACCTGCACAATGCGACCATGGAAATCGCTAACATCGGCCAGGGTGGACTCGGTTTGCCGGATCGTGACTATTACCTGAAGGATGATCCCAAGTCGCAGGAAACGCGCCAGAAATATCTGGAGCACATGGCAAATATGTTCGTTCTTCTGGGGGACGATGAGGCCCTCGCCAAGAAAGAAGCACAAACTGTGATGGATATCGAACACAGTTTGGCGGAAGCTTCCTTCGAACGTGTAAAAATGCGCGACCCTAAGAATCGCGACCACAAGATGAAGGTCACGGAACTCACCGAGCTGGCTCCAAACTTCCACTTTGATAGGTTTTTTGCTTCATCCGGTGCGCCGGCCTTCAGTGAAATCAACGTAGTCCCTCCTGACTTCTTCCAGAAGGTCAACGGAACAGTGGATTCGGTCCCCCTTGATGATTGGAAAACCTATTTGCGCTGGAACGTGGCCAGGAGCGCCGCGCAAGAACTCTCTGATCCATTTGTAAAAGAAAATTTCAGCTTTTACGGACAGTATCTGAATGGCCAAAAGGAATTGCAGGCGCGCTGGAAGCGTTGCGTGCAAACCACTGACCGCCTGCTGGGCGAAGCGCTGGGCCAGCCCTATGTGAATGAAACATTCGGGGCTGAAGGCAAGCAGCGCATGCTCAAGATGGTGAACGCCCTGGAACAATCTCTTGGTGATGATATCCAGGGGCTGGATTGGATGACCCCCGAAACCAAGAAGCAGGCCATGGTGAAACTGCACGCAATCACCAATAAGATCGGCTATCCGGACAAATGGCGTGATTACAGCACGGTAAAAATCGTGCGTGGTGATTTTCTTGGCGATGCTCAGCGCGCGCGCGCCTTTGAGGTAAAACGAAACCTGAACAAGATTGGCAAGCCACTCGATAAGAAAGAATGGGGCATGACGCCGCCAACTGTGAATGCCTATTACAGCCCGCCAAATAATGACATTAATTTCCCGGCCGGAATTTTACAGCCTCCATTCTTTGATAAGGATGAGGATGATGCAGTGAATTTCGGCGGCATCGGCGTGGTCATTGGTCATGAGTTGACCCACGGCTTTGACGATCAGGGCAGCAAGTTCGATGCTCAAGGCAATCTCACCAATTGGTGGACTCAGGCTGACCGCGACGAATTTGATAAACGCACCGGTTGCGTTGCCGATGAGTACAGCTCCTTTGTTGCCGTGGATGACGTCCATCTCGATGGACGGCTCACGCTGGGTGAAAATACGGCTGACAACGGTGGTTTGCGCATTGCCTTGATGGCACTGCGCAAAGAACTGGCCCAGAACGCCAAAGCTGCTGCCACTAAAGATGGCTTTACTCCTGAACAGCGCTTCTTCATCGGCTTTGCGCAGGTATGGTGCCAGAACTCCACGCCGGAAAGCTCGCGCTTGCTGGCCAAGACTGACCCGCATTCACCCGGCCAATACCGCGTGACTGGTACAGTCCAAAACAGCGCCGATTTTGCCAAGGCGTTTAACTGCAAGCCAGGGCAGAAAATGGTGAGCGCAAACGCCTGCCACGTCTGGTAAATAGCTTAATAATCCAACCACGGCTGCCGCATCTTTCTCTGGATGCGGCAGTTTTCTGCCATGCGTCCGCTCCGCTCTTCCCAGTATGGGTTTCCTCGAAAAAATGATGATGTACGTACCGTTACCAACGGAGCCGCAACTTACCTAAGTAACGTACCTGCTTATATCAAACGGCGATATAACAAACACATTGGAAGCTACTCCCACCAAAGGAAGGGGCCGGCGGGTCCCTTGTTGTAGTGCAGGTATGGAAGAGAAAAAAGAATTTAAAGTTCAGGGGCTTCGCTTCGCGCGATCATTACAGATGCTCCTAAAGATGGTCAACATGTTCTCCGCTGACCACAAGAGCGCCTCAGGATTGTTGCAGCGAAGTTACGATCTTCTCAACCCGCTGGTGAAACAGTCACGCCATCTCACGCTGGGCTTTGTTGACCAACGCGTTCTGTTGAACAATATTCTTACTGCGGAAGACACTCTCAAGCCGCTGGAAAACGAATTCCTCAAGCGCGGAATCGGCGCTGTGACGTTCGAAGCAGGAATCACAGTTGCGGCCTACCGGAATGCAATCGCCGCAATTTCCGCTAATACTAAATTGATCGACGAACACGGTGGGTTGCTCCCTTTTCTGGAGCAAAGGCGGCTTGAGTTTGTGCGGGTTTTTCCGGCGGCAAAAGCGGATACCCGCAACGAAGATGGCGATACCGTTCTTGAAATGGGTTCAGAAGAGTATTTGATCTCCAAGGCCCTCAACAGCATGAATTCCGGGCTTCCACAAGGTATTGAGGCGCTGTTAGCGAAAATGGAGACTGCTGGAACTGTCGCCGCTTCTGGCCAGCACGCCGGTAGTTTTGAACAGGGCACGGGCAATACCGCAGCCAGAAATGAAAACAGCGGAGCCGTCGCAAGCAACTTTACCGGCAAAGTGGCCGTATATAACGGCGCTGGAACTGTTGGCAATACCACAGGCTCCTATTTGACGGAAATGCAGCGGATGGTCGAACAGAAGTTTGAAGCGTCGCTTCGCAATCCCGAAGAAGATCCGCAGAAAGCGTATGTTGAACTGGCCAGGATGCTGGGCAATGTTCGCCCTGGCTCGGTTGCTTCTACTCTAGCGGGCGGAATGGCTGCCCCGGAATCCAATCAGGAAGAAGTTACAGCAGAGGTGTTTGAGGATACAGCGTTGCGCTGGGCGCTGCGCAGACTGGCTGCCACCCCCAGCGGCGAAGAAGCCATCATCGTAGAGGAGCAGGTATTCCGCGTATTGATGCGCAGCCTTCAGGCCACGCATTCCGCGGCACGTCTGGCGCAGAAGTTGGCGCAATTTGCCCAGGAATATGCGTTGCCCGGCCCGGTCTATGAACGCATTCAGGAAGAGATTCGCTGGATCACCTTTACTCCAAAGCAGAAGTTGCGGGAACTGCTCGCCATCAGTCATTTCACCCCGGCACAGTTTCGGCGCTGCCTGGAACTCATCAAAGATCTTGTCCGCTTGGGGAAGCCGGAAGATGCCGTGGCGCTCGGCTTTCAATATTTTTCCATTTTTGAAGACTTTTCGACGTTGCAAATGAATGAGGTTGGCCGCATTCCTGAGCTGCTGAACAGTCTTGCAGGCGCGCCGGGTGAGTTCTGGGAGTTCGCGGCAGATCGTCTTATTGAAGCGCTGGCCTCGGGCAAGTTAAATCAATTGGTCCATTTGCAGGTTGTGAATTCCCTGGTGGCGCTGGCCAGGACTGCTGCCACCTATGAAGACTTCTCTCTGGTTTTAAAAATCGGTACTGCACTGGAAGAAAGTGCGGGACAAAACCAGGCCACACATACTGTTTGCTGCAATGCCAGCATTTCCAATCTGCTGCAACCGTCAGCCGTGGACCGCATTGCGGAAATATTTCTGGATAAAAAGAACGAACCGGTGTGGACCCGTACCGTGGCTGGAATTTTGCGCTGGGCGGGAACTGGTGCCGTGGAACGGTTATTTGTGGCCCTGGACCAGGAGCAGGTTGCCGCAAACCGGCTGGCGCTGATGCGGCTGCTGGGAAAGATTGGCCCCGGCGGCCTGGCGGCAGCGCGGCAGCGGCTGCAACACAGAGAATGGTACGTGGTCCGGAACGCCTGCAAACTTCTGGGTGAACTGAAAGACCCTGAATTGCTCAAGTATGTTGCTCCGGTGCTTGAACATCAGGATGAACGTGTGAAGAAAGCCGCATTTCAGGCTGTGATGGAAAGCAAATTGCCCGGACGGGCTACAGTCATTGCGAATGCGCTTCCGCTCCTCTCTCCACGGCTGCGGGAAGATGCTTTGTGTGAATTGATGCACCACGCGGATGCGGAAAGCCTTCCGGGGCTTGAAGCCTACTTCAACGCTTCCGCGGAAAAAGACAGCAAGTCACGGTTGCTGATCATCAAAATAATGGCTGCCATCCCGCAAGAACAAGCTGCCCATTCGCTCTCGCGGATTTCCTACAGCGGAAATATTGACCCGCGGCTGCATAAAGCTGTGCAGGAAGCGCTATCGGCCCGGGCATCTCGTAAGTCGAGTAGATTTGTGGAGCCGGAGAGTAATGGCTCCGATCCGGCACGGCGATGGGTTACGCAGGGCCGGACATCCTAACGCGCTCCGCTTATATCTTTACTTCTGTGCTTACATTGCACGCAAGGCCGCTGCCACTGGACGCCGCGCTGCTCGCATGGCAGGAAAAAATCCGCCCAGAATGCCCATCAGGAGCGCGAAAATGATTCCCAGTCCCAGAAGCGCCGGCGTAATACTGAACGCGAACGCCAGATGAGAAAATGTCTGCCAATTCATTGCTCCGGTAGTAAGTCCGTTCAAGGGCAATACGGCCACTGCGCCGAGTATTCCGCCAACCAAGGAAATGAGCACGGCCTCCACCATAAAAGAAAACACCACGCTGCCCGCGCCAAAACCGAGTGCGCGTAAGGTTGCAATTTCACGTGAGCGCTCCGCCACGGCGGAGTACATTGTGTTCAAAGCCCCAAACACCGCGCCGATTCCCATAATCCCGGCGATAATCGATCCCAGCCATTTGATCATGGTGCTCAGCAAGGTCGATTGTTTCTCGTAATATTCCACTTCACGCATGATGTCCACGCTCATGCGCGGATCGGCGCTGATAGCGTCTTTGAACGGCTGCAAATCGCCAGGAGAGTTCAGGTGCACGGTAACCGAATTAAAGAATTCTTCCGGCCGATGGTATGCCTGCTTCAGCAGCTTGCCGTCGCACCACAGCTCGGAATCAAACGCGCTGCCACCCGCGTCAAACACTCCAACCACGTGCCAGGTGGCGCCGCCTAAATTTACTGAGCCTCCCAGCGAGAGCCCGGTATACGTATGGCTTACGTTGCGCCCGATAATCATTTCATAGAGTCCAGGCTGGATCATACGGCCTTCCACCAGCTTGATCTTGCTGCGGACTTCCAGGGCCTTTGCCGAGATGCCGCGCACCTGCACGTTTGCATCTGTGCCGGTCGTGACCAGGGGAAAAGGCGCAATCAACACAACTTCAGGGCTTACCAGTGATTGGCCGCCGGACCGCGCCACTCCCGGCGCGTCCTGCAATATCTTGACCTGATCAAGCGGGACATTACTGTCCATTTCAGATGTGGAACCGGCGCGCCTCACAATGGCATTGTCTGGTGACCCTGAGGAAACCAGAGTGGCTTTGAACCCTCTGGCCAGAGAAAGCACAGCAATGAAGACGCCGACCGTTCCGGCAATTCCCAGCACCGCGACGATTGCAGATGTCCAGCGTTCCTTCACGCTGCGCAAGTTGTAAACCACAGGGATGGCCATTTCACACTCTCCTTAGCGCATCGACCACGCGCAGCCGCATTGCGCCAAATGCCGGCAAAACTCCGCTGACTAATCCCACCGTGAGTGCCGCCGTGACACCGACGGCAAACATTCCGGCGGAAAGATAAAGCAGGGGGAAGAAAGACCGGATCGGATTAACGTTGGCTGGCAAAAGGGTAAATCCCTTTGCAGCCAGAAGCCCCAATACACCGCCAAACGCAGCGATGACCATGGACTCAAACAGTACCAGCAGCAATACAAAGCGGTCTGAATAGCCCACGGCCTTCAGCACGGCAAGTTCAGATGTCCGCTCGCGCACAGCAATTGCCATGGTATTTCCGGTGACCAGCAGAAGAGTAAAAAAGACGATGGAACCAATACTAAGGATCAGGAACTGGATATTTCCCATCTGCTTGGCGAATCCTGCGGCAAAGTTGGCTTCGCTATCGGTGTGTGTCTCGTAGTCGGAATTGGCGAACAGGGAATCCACGGCCTTGGCTACGCGCAACGCATTGTCAGGATTATCAATTTTGATCGTGTACCAGCCGACCATGCCCAGGTAGCGGGTAATCTTTTTAGTTTCAATATAATTTTCAAAATTGTCCCATTGAAACCAGAACTGGCTTTCATCGTCATTGGCGCGCGTGCCGTGGTAGATGCCGTCGATATTGAACTCCCACGTGCCGGGCAGGAAAGTCCCTTGGATAGGAATACGGTCGCCTACTTTCCAGCCAAACTTTTTTGCCGTAAATGCACCGACGATTGCGCCCTGCCGGTCTTTCAAAAAGTTCTGCCACTGATCGTCCGGGATGTTGAATTCCGGGTACATTTTGCGCTGGCTTTCCGGATCAATCACAAACTGCGGAAAGAAATTCTTGGGGTCCTGGTATACGCCGCCAAACCAGTTCTGGTGGGTAACACCAGTCACGCCCGGAACCTGCAGGATTCGATCGCGATAAGAAAGGGGCAAAGGATTGATCAGTCCAATGCGATTATAGGAAACCAGCCGATTTGCGCCCGCCACATCTATACCCTGATTGAATGCGCCTCTGATAACCACCAACAACCCGAACAGGCACATGGCCACTGCGAACGAACCCAGCGTCAATAGCAGGCGGACCTTCTTCCGGAACAAATTCGCGCGTATAAGCCCGATAAATTTCATCGCGCACCTCCGCTGGAAACCGTTTGCAGCCGGTCGGCCTCTACCAGCACGCCTTTCTCCAGATGCAACGTTACGTCGGCGCGGGCCGCGACCAGCGGATCATGCGTCACCATGAGCACGGTTTTCTTGTATTCCTTCACCAGACGCAAAATCAGTTCCATGATTTCATCTGCGCTCTTGCGGTCGAGATCGCCGGTGGGCTCGTCACATAGAAGGAATGTTGGATCGGAGACGATGGCGCGGGCAATAGTAACGCGCTGTTCCTGTCCGCCAGAAAGCTGGCGCGGGAAATGGTGGATACGGTCGCTAAGTCCCACAACGCCCAATGCGGTTTCCACGTGCTTCCGTCGCTGCGCCTTGGAAAGGCTGGTGAGCAGTAGAGGGAGTTCCACATTTTGAAATGCAGTAAGCACAGGGATGAGGTTGTACATCTGGAAGACGAAGCCGACATGCCGCGCCCGCCATTGCGTAAGTTTGCTGCGCGACATGTTGGTAATCTCGTCACCGGCAACCGTGATGCTTCCCGCGGAAGGCACATCCAGGCCGCCCAGCAGGTTCAGAAGTGTGGTCTTGCCTGAGCCGCTCGGACCCATGAATGCCACAAACTCGCCTTGTTCAACGTCAAGGTTCAGCGCCTGCAAAACGTGAATCTGCTCGCCGCCGCGAGAATAATTCTTGCCCAAACCACGCGCCTTGATAAGGCTGTTGGAACTTCCGCCGCCGTCCACACGCACCATCGTCCGCCTCCTGCTGTTTCGACTCTATGTATTACCCGGAATTTTCTATTGCTTAACTTCCACTGCCTGCCCTTCATGCAATTTATCTGCGCCGCCCACCACCAGTTTGTCCCCGGGAGCAAGCCCAGCCATGATCTCTACGTCTCCACCGCGTTCCGCGCCCAGGCTCACTGCGCGGCGCTCCAGTTTCTGATCGCGCACCAGAAATACAATTTGCTTGCCGCCATCATTGTGTACCGCGCTCTTGGGTACCAACGCCCGCGCTTCGGCGCCAGAGTTCTTTCCCTGTGGAGGGACAGCACCGAGAAAGGCCACTTTTACTCCCATGTCGGGCAGTATCGTGTTATCCAGCTTGTCAAAGCTGATGCGCACTTTTACCGTGGCTTTCTGGCGGTCCGCTGTTGGGATCACCGTGCGGACTTTCGCAGGTAGCTCGCGGTCAGGGTAGGCGTCCAATATGGCGGTCACGCGCTGCCCCGGCTGCACCCGCGCAATGTAAGATTCATTCACGTCCACTTCGATTTCCAGCGAGTTCATGTCAACCAGCGTGGCGATTCCTGTGCGCGTGAAGCCTCCGCCTGCGGAAATAGGAGAGACGATCTCGCCGCGTTGCGCGTCTTTGGAAACTACTATTCCATCAAACGGCGCGCGGACAATGCAGTTGTCCGCATCCTCCTGGGCCACGCCAATTTTTGCATCGGCGGCACGGACCTGCTCTTTGGTGAGTGAAATTTTGGAGTGCAGGCTCTCGGCAGTCGTCTTTGCAGTATCGAGAGCCTGCGGGCTTATCACTCCGGCAGTATTCAAGCCTTGTGCTCGCTTGGATTCGCGGTCTGCGTTGGCGGATTGTACTTCAAGATCAGCCAGGGCTGCGGCCGTGGCATCGCGGTCTGAACGGGCGGAGGTCAGCGCGGCGTTGGGCTGAGAGCAATCCAGCGTCGCGAGTACCTGACCGGACTTCACGCGCAGGCCCTCTTCTGCATATATCTGTTCCACGCGCCCAGTAACTTTGGCGGCCACCGTGGCACGGCGACGGGGCGTGACATAACCGCTGGCATTAAGGAGAGCTTCAGCTTTGGCTCCGCTCGCGGGACGCGCCGCGGCAACTTCAACCAGCGGCTTTTGCGTGCGGAAAGCGACCAGCAGACCGCCCAGCAGCACCAGAGCTCCCACACTGGCGGCAAACATTCCCAGACGCTTGCCAGTCTTCGACTGCTTGCGCGAGCCGTCATCAATGCGGAGCGAACTCAAATCATGTCGGGGAGGTGTGGTGCTCATACGGGACGTTACAAATCCTTATATCTGTTGTTTTATAGCGCATACCTGACACGCTGATATACGAACTTACAGTTTATCGATGAAGCGCATGCTGAATACACAGCGGTCCATCCGCGTCCATTAGGTGATTTCAAGCCAGTTTACTTTTCTTAATGATAGCGTATCAGCAGTAGCCATGCTTACTGGTTCTTGCTTTTCCTGTTTTCGCGCAGAAGCGCGGCCCGTCCCTTGCGCAGATCAGCGCCAGAGCGTTCTGACGGATAGGGTTGATCTTCGCCTTTCAACCCATTCCACAGAAGCAAGTTGAACTGTTCCGAATCCAGCTTATCTTCCGTGCTGAAATCGAAGCCTTTAGTTTTGTCTGCCCAATAGGTGGCATCATGTCTTGGAATTAATGCCGAGCTTGCGGACTGAGCCTGCTCCGCCGAACTGGCGGCGGGCAATGGAAGCTGAGTTGTGCGCAAGATCGCAGGCACGCTAGCTGTGTAGGTCCACGCTGCCTTCCTGGAGAAAACCTCAGCCATGGGCAGTTGGAACGCATCGTTCAGGCCAAGCGGCTTGATGCCTAGAACATCTTCGATGGTCCTTAGCATTGAGACAGTAGTGAAATACTGTGAAATGACCGCTCCGTGCTTAACATAAGGCCCCGCGACGAAGGCAATGCTGCGGTGCGCATCCACATGGTCCGCCCCGTTCTGGGCGTCATCCTCGATCACGAAGAGCAGAGTGTCTTTGGCGTATTTGCTGTGCGCAATCTTCTCCAGCACTAATCCGATCGCGTAATCATTGTCCGCCATCATGGTTTCAACTGTATTCACACCGTCCTGGGCTTCAGAAAAATTACCAAAATGATCGTGCGGCAGGCGGAGAAGCTCAAGATTTGGCAAGCTGTCATGCTTTACATACTCGTCGAATTCGCGTTCCCATTCTTTGAAGCGCCAGTAATCGGTAAAGCGCATATCAAAGCTGCGGAAGTAAGGATCGGTAATATCCACCAGCCTTGGATTCGTAGGGAAAGCAACGCGCACACCTGTGGCTGAAGGATCATGCAATAAGGGAACTGCCGGGCCGCCCTCCGGCGTGGAAGAATAATGCGCCAGGTTGGAAAAGAAGCCATAGTTGCGGACGGTGAGTTTGGCGCGCAGGGCTGAATCCCACAAATATCCTGCTCCGGTTTCATCTTCTTCCGGGCCATCGGGCGCAGCCACGTCAGCATTCCCCGGAAGCAGGTCGTCAGGATCTTCCACCTTGCCGTGAATGCGGTCTTCAGCTTTTGCCGCACCTACATTGATACCACGGTTCATGCCTTCAACGTCATAACCCAGCCCACGTCCTGCATAGTTCATGGGAATGGTGCGCTCCACAAAATCTGTGGCGCGTGCGGCCGTGCTCCAGTTCCAGCCATTGCCGCTGACCTCGCCGCTATCATAAAAATTGTCGAGGGTCACGAAGCGGCGCGCTATCTTATGGTGATTGGGAGCAATAGCGTCAGGAAAAAGATTAATTCTGGGATCGCCGTTGCCCTTTTCCAGATCGCCTAAAATCTGGTCATACGTGCGGTTTTCTTTTACGACGTAAATAACGTGGTGGATTCGGGTGCGCAGGAAGGCGAATATGTCATCGCCTGCCGGCCGCTTTGAAGCAGCAGCTTTGAAGTGATTGTTGCTGGCCACCAGCAAGGTCAGCGACTTCAATTCCCCGGGTTGCGGCGTGGGAATTGTTATTAGAGCGCCTTTTTCCAACTGCCACACATATTGCTGGGCCAGTGCACAGGGACGGTCGCCAGACCTGGCAAAATTGTTGCGGCAGGCTCCTGGATTCGGCCCGGCGTTGGATTTTGCATTGACCATATACAGTAACTTGCCATCGCGGCTAACGCTGACAGCATTTGGATACCAAGCAGTGGGGATCAAGCCGATGACGTTGCCTTCGTCAAATTCCTTGTCCAGATGGATGACCGCGAGTGAATTCGTGCCGCCGTTAGTAACGTAGAGAGTCCGCTCATCGGGCGACAACGCCAACCCTGTAGGGTTTGCGCCTTTAAAGTTCGGCTGCCGCGCCAGCATGGCCGCAGGGGCCGTGGTTTTGATCTCCGTAAGGATGCGGTCCTTCGCGGTGTCAACAATCACAACCGAATCACTGTTATCAGCGACCGCGAACAGTATATTTTGGCTGGCATTCAGAATCATTTTGCCGGGCTGGCCGTGAAGCTTGATTCTTCCGCTGATAACGGGGGCAGCGCGCAGATCAAGAACCACGATTTCACGGTCACGCTGGCAGGAAACAAATCCCTTGTCATTGCCTTTGAATGCCACACCATAGGGGTACTCTCCGCCGGGAATGCCCTTTTTTGCAGGATCGTTTTTCCCCGGACGCAGGTCCAGTTCGCCAACAACCTTTCTCTGCTTTAGATCGATGAGAGAGACGGAATCATTTGCATTGTTGGCCACAAGCAGCCGCGTGCCGTCCGCGCTAACAGCCACCCCAGCCGCAATCGGCTTATTTTTTTCGTTGGCGCTTTCTTCGTCATTTGAGCCGAGGCCAGACTTGTGCTCCAGCGGGATAGGCGGAAGCGATTCTGACCAACGACCGTCGCTCCGCTCGAAGACGTGCACGTTGTCATCACTACCACCCGTGACAAAAAACCTTTCCCCATCGGGAGCCCACGCGATGCCCATATAAGTGTTAGCTATCTGCGACACCTGGAGCTTGGCCGGCGGATTTTGCCGCACGTCATAGACGAAAACGTACTCGTTCGAGAGCTCAGGAACTGATTTGGCTTTGATGTCAAAGACGCGGTTATAGCCGCTGGTCAACACTAAAAGAGTTTTACCATCAGGGCTGAGCGCCATAGCAATCGGATGATCGGCCAGATACTCCGGCATTCCCGGCAAGTCCGGGTTGAGATATTGCAGCTTCGATCCGGGTGCAGCTTCCGGAGTAATGCTCATGCCGGTGGGTAGCTTTTCTGCTCGAACCGCGCCGTTTCTTTGTGGTTGTCCTGTAGCGAGTGGAGAGCCCAGAAGCAAGATAAAAGCCAGCACGCCAACATCAACCGCAGTGAAACGGCTGGACCGCAATACTGGCTTTCGGTTAAGCACCTGGTCGCCCCAAAGACATTTTGTCTGTAGCATTTGATTTGGCGATTGGCGCTTTTCCCAGCGTGTTATTCAGGAGCGTGGCCAGCCGTAGTCCGGCCAACGCAAGTTTTTCATTCACCAGTTCAATGTTTGCTTGATAGTACGCTTCATCAACTATGCTTGGCACGGGATCCAAAAGTCGCCGCGCCTGAATATGTGACTCATTGGCCCAGTCCGCGGGAGTTCCACCAGCCTGCTTCTCCAGGTGCTTTTGCTCGATTAACTGGTTAAGCCGCCGCACGTACTCTTGTTCCTCCAAACCGGCGTGCTGAATCAGCAACTCATCCCATGTCCAGTGAAGGTTGCAATCGTAGTCTCCGCATTTGCGCGAACCGAATACCGGCAGCTTGATGTCATTGCCGCCGTGGGCCTCCTCAATTGCATGCAGAGGCTGGTGCAGATCGCCCACAAAATGGACGACCCATTTCAGCGCTTCCAATCGGTCATTCCGTGATGCATTTCTGTCTCCCAGGACCTTCTGGAATATTTCAATGCGGTCCACAGCGCAATTGTGGTGGTCGGTCTGCGTGCCCTTGTGTTTGTCCTGCGGGCGGAAGCAATCGCGCTCCTCGGAAAACCCCGCCGCATCTTTTGGAATATCCACAAAATGCCAATCGTAGCTTTCGTCACGTTCCTTTCTGACTGTGTCGGCCCAGCTTGCAATTGAGGCCAGGCTATCGGCACCCAGAAGCAGTTGAAGGTTCTTTCGCGTCGTGGGCGTCAGCCGGGACGAAGCTATGTCTGCCACAATTGCGTGGCCCTTTGGTCCCCAGGCTGAAAGTTGCGTGGAGATAAAACTTGCCAGAAGCACGATTGCGATGGCTTTTCTCACAAGTCCTCAGAGCAAAACTAAAGGCGACAGCACGGCGCATGCGCCGGGAACGCAAAAATTCCTGTTGATTGTACCTTCAACGTGCCGGATATTAAGCCGTTTTTGAAACTTTAACAATCGAGGAGTCAAGCAGAAAGTGAATGTGCCCTCTACTGCCGTGCATCGGCATAGGGCTACTCAGTTACTCAGTGGCTCTTAGCCCAGCCGAGATAGTCTGGCACAGATCTGTGCAGTGCTTGTTCTTGCAACAGACCAGCAGAGCAGCAGAGCAGAGACGGAGATGCTTGAAGATAAGCTGTTTTGGGTATTGGGTTCAAGCACGATTGGAATACTTGTCAAATGTGCGGACACTTCCTGAAACCTTTGCGCCATTCAGCAATGCACTGTAATGTGCTTCCCGCCCGCAAGAGCGACGTTGAGAAGCGATTCCTGAACATTGATTACAGACATGTTTCGGCTATGGCCCAAATGAATGTGCCGCAGCATCGGCGCCCCATGCCGGATGCATCTACGACCTCAAAATAGTGCTTAATTTGCTATCTGTCCAATATATAATTGGACTGTGATTGATAGGATTTGGCTATGGTAGCTTTCGAGGGCTTGATTCATGGAAGTGCACCAGTT
Organism: Candidatus Angelobacter sp.; assembly: GCA_036495645.1. Lineage (GTDB taxonomy): Bacteria > Acidobacteriota > Terriglobia > Terriglobales > Acidobacteriaceae > Angelobacter. The sequence goes on along the minus strand of DASXMN010000014.1, from coordinate 195,140 downwards.
GCGATACTTCTGCGCAGTTTCTGAAACGGGGAGCTTCACGCGCGCCGCCGAAAAGGAACAGGTAGCGCAACCCTCATTGTCGCAGCAGATCATGAAATTAGAGGAAGAGCTTGGCGTGCGTTTGTTTGACCGCCTCGGCCGCACGGTCCGGCTCACCGGTTTCGGGCAGGTCTTTCTGCCGCGTGCGCGTGCCATTCTCGGCGAGATGAAGGCGGCAAAAGAGGAGGTGGCGGAGCGGCAATCGTCGGTTTCCGGTCCAGTCAGCATAGGCGTGATCCCGACTATCGCACCTTACTTCCTTCCGCTGCCTCTGGCATTATTTTCCCGCAAGTATCCCCAGACTTGCATTACCGTGGTGGAAGACGTGACCGCGCGGCTCATGGACAGGCTGCGCGCCGGCCAGATCGATCTGGCAATTCTGGCTACGCCCATGCGCGGTCATGACGTGGAATCATTTACTCTGCGCACTGAACGCCTGCTGGCCATCCTGCCTCGCGCGCATCGCTTGGCCAAAAAGCGGAAGGTCATGCTCAAGGAATTGCGGGACGAACCGTTTCTTCTGCTGCGTGAAGACCACTGTTTTCGCGATACCGCCATAGAAGTCTGCAAGCGCGCCCGTGTAATGCCTCGCGTGGTTTTTGAAAGTGGCCAGTTCAGCAGTATTCTGGCCATGGTTGGCGCCGGCCTGGGCATCTCCATTGTGCCGGAGATGGCGGTGGAGCAGCGTCCGGACTGTACTTTTGTCTCTGTCGGCGACGACCGGGCTTCGCGCACCATCGGCGTGGTTACCCTCAAAGGACGCTATCTCAGCCGCGTTCAACTGGCCTTTTTGGCGCACCTGCAGACTTTCGCGCAAAAAGAAGCATAGCTGTCACGGTCTGCGGTGACATGCAGTGGTATTTAGCCGGGCCTACCGTTTAGCATTCCAGACGTGCGCAATTTTCAGATCTTATTTGATGAAGGCGAGCCTTCGTCCATCGAGCATGCTGGCTATGCGCCGTATGGCAAGCTGGGCTTTCCTGCGTCCCACGCGGACCGGCCCTGGACCTATGCCAACTTCGTTCAATCCATTGACGGCATAGCCTCATTCAAGGGACCGCATGCGGCAGGCTGGGATATTTCCCAATCCGCGGAAGACCGCTGGCTGATGGACCTGCTGCGTGCCCACGCCGACGCAATCATCATGGGCGTAAATACGCTGGTGGAAGAAACGCTCAGCGCGCCGAACTTAAACGGTGGCCGCGGTCCGGTGTACTGCATTGAAGCAGGACCTTTGCGTGAGCTGCGCAACAAGCTCGGGCGCAAGCGGGAGAAAGTGATATTTGTAACCGCATCCGGCAGCATGGATTCGCGGGCCTATCGCGTGTTTGATGGCGATCTGATGGATGCCATGATTCTTTCCACGGCAGCAGGCGCTGCGCGCCTGCAAGGCAGGAGCGCCCAGGTTCCAGTAATTGTTGCTGGAGAGGACAAGATCATTGATCTACCCCTCGCCATGAGCAAGCTGCGCAAGGAGATGGGAATCGAGCGGCTTCTATGCGAAGGCGGTCCAACCTTTTATGGGAGCATGTCCCGGGCCGGGTTAATCGACGAGAAGTTTGTGACAGTTTCACCGATTGAAATCGGATTACTGGTTCCTCCTGAACAGGGACCAGCGCCGCTGGGGCAGGCCAGCCAGCTCAATTTACGCCCAACCACATTCATGTATCCGGGATTTACCAAAGAGAATGCGCCCTGGTGGCGATGGATGAGCTGCCGCCGCTTGGGCGATCATCAGTTCAATCGCTATCGACGGCGATAAATCGGCTGGCGGACAGCGCCATGGGCCGCTGAACGTTTACTTCCTGCCTGCTGCTTCCACGCTCCGCGTGGGGTCTGCGCCTTTCCAGCTAACATCTGCTGTTGGTCCGTAGCTTGAGGGAACAGGCTTGCCCAGCAGCCGCAGACAGACACTGAGCTGTGTACGATGATGGGCCGAGTGCAGCACCCGCCGCCAGAACACCCAGATTCGCTGCCGATGCACGTCAAAGAAAGGAACCACTTCCAGCCACCATTTTTGATCGCGGTTTGCCATACGCTGCAAACGCGGCCGGCACAACTCTTCATTGCGCTTCCAGAACCCTTCAGGCGTCAGCACATGCGGCATCAGTGCAGCCGCGTCCGGTTCACCTTCCAGCCCGATGAACTCGGCAAAGAAGCGCCGCTCGGAGAGAAGCTGGTGTTTCATCACGTCAAGCACGCTGCTGGAACGCTCTGCCGCCTTAAACGCCATGTCTTCCGGGGCGAACTGCCGCCATACACTGACCACCTTGCTGGTCTCACTGGCATAGGTATCCAGCAGATGTTGAAATACCGGGTCGGCAGCGCAAGGCACCTGCGCTTCCGGAATAGCCGTGTATTCGTAATCCATCGGCATAATGACCTCATACATCAGAGCCTTGTCAGGATTCAACGGTTACAGCCGTTTGCGTGGATCTCACGGGTTTTCAGTCCTGAATTCTACGCCCGCGCCGCCCTGACTGCCGGGGTTGCCACTTCAGGTTTCACGATTGCTGCTGCCACAAGCCCGGCGACAACGAATCCCATAGCCACGGTGCAAATGTATGCCATGGTGTAATTACCCGGGAAGCCATACCAGTTCCAGTATGAGATATTGGTGCTGATGCCCGCCAGAATTCCGGCAATCGTAAGAAACCGCCAGCGCGCCACAAAGCTGGCCAGGTTTGTTTGTCCAAGCAGAATGACCGCCAGCAGCACCTGAAGGATGTTGGCGCCAAGTTCAACTGCCAGCGCACGTCCGAAAGAGAAATTGAGTGACGGATGATACACCAGCAACCCGGATGGCCCGGTTTCCACCTTGTGCATACGGGCTTCCATGGCGGCGGATTGCTGCGCCCGCGTGGCATTCTCAGGAACGCCGAGACCAGGCAGAAGATACAGCCCTTCTTCAGGCATATTCGCCTTCATGGAACTTAGAACTGTTTGTTCGTTGGGAATTTCCTTTATTCCCGCTTTACCCAGCGGCAAAACGTCATGGGCCACAAACGACCATAAAAAGAACGCAATCCCGCCCAGCACGCCTGCCAGAAGTTTCTTAGCCATAAGCGCCTCCTGTATTTTGCGCACCATGCTGCTACGGCCAGCGCAGACAAGTCAAATCATAAGTTTCGGCAGGGCTTATCTATTTATTACCAGGCGAAACATTCCGCCGCAAATCGGCATTGCTTTGGACGCTCCCCGAATAACTTCATTGGCCCTGGCTCTGGCTGGTGGATGGGTCAAAGCCGCAGCGTCCACGCATGCCCTGCCGGAATCGCTCCCGCTCTTCAGGGGTCATGCGTTCCCAGCGTTCAGACATGCGCTCTTCCATCCGACGGCGGATATTGGAGCGGCTGCGGCGGTAAAGTCCATGTCCGCCGACGAGGATCCGGCACAGCGCCAGAATTCCCACTGCTTGCCAGAAGGTCACTTGTCGCCAGCCGAAGAGCGTGGGCGTCAGCCAATTCCACAGATGCATGACCAATTCGCCGCCGATGAAGATAAACAGCGCAATCCCCGCAATCGCCGCCGGAACAATAAAAAACCATTTCCTTCTCATGTTCAATCCCTCATGCTTTCGTAAGTTCGTCATAAATGCCTTGCAGCCGTTCGCGGAGATGTAGCACTGCATAGCGTTTGCGAGACAGCAGCGTATTCACGCTCACGCCTGTCTCCGCAGCCATCTCCCTAAAGGTCCGCCCTTCCAATTCGTGCGCAACAAACACCTCACGCTGGTCTTCCGGCAATTCGTCAAGCGCTAACTCCAGTTCATCAAGAAGCACTTTGCGGGTGTAAAGAGCGTCCGGTCCAGCGTCGGGCGAAGGCAACAGTTCTTCCAATCCGAGCAGTTCGTCGTCATCCTCATGCGCAACTGAGGCATTGCTGACGCTCTCCGGTTTCTTCTTGCGGAAGAGATCGGTAATGCGATTGCGCGCCACGCGAAACAGCCAGCCGATAATGTGTTCAATGGGCATCAGCAGGCGGTTTGCTTCCACCAGTTTGTAGAAAACGTCCTGCAGAATGTCCTCAGCGTCGCGCGGGTCGGGCACACGCCGACGAATGAAGTTGCGCAGCCGGGGCTGCTCCCGCTTGACCACTTCGGAGATCCGCTGGTCCTGTTCAAGTCCCATCTGCTCCAGCCTCGCCGCGTCCTTCATCGTTCATCTGCCATCTGCGGTTGTAGACGAATGAGGCGGTACGGATATTGTAGAGTCCTAAAAAGGGCGTAAGTGTATATACAAAAGAGCGAGAAATGAGCTTTGGATAGCTTGGCCGGGTAGGGTAACAGCGTAATTGCGCGGTTTTCCAGCGGCCTACCTATTTGGGCAGGTTCCAATAAAGTTCCGAAACTCCCATCGCGTACCTGTAATCTAGTAGAGACGTTTCTTAAGATTGGAGCAGTTCGTGGCGACACAAGCAGAGCCCAAGTTGAACCCAAAGCCAGATACAAAGACGGATACGAAGCAAGACGCAAAGCAGGACGCAAAGCAGGACGCAAAAAAGAAAAAATCCGCCAAAGAGCAGTTGAAAGCCGTCTGGCCCATGATCTGGGAGTTGGTGCGGCCGCGCCGCGGTCTTCTGGCTTTCAGCTTCTTATTGCTGCTGGTTGGCCGCGTCTGCGGACTGGTGCTGCCAGCCGCTCCCAAGTTCCTGATTGATGATGTGATTGGCAAGCATCGCGGGAACCTGCTTCTTCCGCTCGTTGCTGCCGTCGCCGGAGCCACTCTGGTACAAGGAATTACGTCCTATGCGCTGACACAACTGCTTTCCAAAGAAGCCCAGCGCCTGATTACGGAATTGCGCCGCAAGGTGCAGACCCATGTCGGGCGGCTCTCACTCAATTATTACGATGCGAACAAGACCGGCGCTTTGGTTTCGCGCATCATGAGTGACGTGGAAGGCGTGCGCAACCTGATCGGCACCGGCCTGGTGGATTTCTGCGGCGGCGTGCTTACCGCCATTCTCGCTCTGGGATTCCTGCTGAAATTCAACGCACAAATGACCGGGATCGCCATCGGCTTCCTTATCGTACTAATGGTGGCTCTCGGCCGGGCTTTCAAAACCATCCGCCCGATTTTCCGCGAGCGCTCCAAGATCAATGCTGAAGTCACCGGACGCCTCACGGAATCCCTTGGCGGCGTTCGTGTAGTGAAGGGCTATCACGCTGAAGACCGCGAGTCTTCGGTGTTCGCAGGTGGCGTGCAGCGCCTGTTGGAAAACGTGCTGAAAACACTCACCGCAACTTCTCTCATGGGATTGACTTCCACGGTGATGCTGGGAGCGGTTAGCTCCATCATTATGTATATGGGTGCGCGACAGATTCTTGCCGGGCACATGACCGTCGGCCAGCTTTTCAGTTACACCATGTTTCTGGGATTTTTGATCGCTCCGGTGGCGCAGATTGCCAGCATCGGCACCCAGATCACTGAGGCCCTGGCCGGCTTGGATCGTACGCGCGAAGTCCTGGCCGAAGGGCGTGAAGACCAGGACCCGGACCGCACCATTGTGCTGCCGTCGATCATTGGAAAAATCCAGTTTGAGCAGGTCAATTTTTCTTACGAGCCAGGCAAGCCTGTGCTGGAGGACATCAACTTTGATTCGCAGCCGGGAACAGTAACAGCGCTGGTCGGCTCGTCTGGTTCCGGTAAATCGACCATCATTGGGCTGACTGCGGCATTTTATAAACCGACATCAGGCCGCGTTTTGATCGATGGCATTGACCTGAGCAAGGTCCGGCTGGATTCTTATCGCAGCGCTCTGGGCGTGGTATTGCAGGATTCGTTTTTGTTTGACGGCTCCATCCGCGAGAATGTCGCATTCTCCCACCCTGAAGCCACCGAGCCGGAAATTCTTGAGGCTTGCCGCATTGCCCACGTGGACGAATTCACGGAACGCTTTGCCGAAAAGTATGACACTATCATTGGCGAGCGCGGCGTTAAACTCTCTGGCGGCCAGCGGCAGCGCGTCTCGATTGCCCGCGCCGTTCTGGCGAACCCAAAAATATTGATTCTGGATGAAGCCACATCCAGCCTGGACTCGGAGTCAGAAGCCTATATCCAGCAGGGATTGAAGTATCTGATGGAAGGCCGCACCACGTTTGTGATCGCGCATCGCCTGTCTACCATCCGCCAGGCCGATCAGATTCTTGTGGTGGAGGCGGGCAGGATCGTAGAGCGCGGCAAGCACGCCGATCTGCTGGCGCTGCAAGGCCGCTACTACGATCTTTATACGCGACAGCACGGTTTGGAAGAAAACCTGTTTTTGGCCCCCGGAGAAGGCGACAAAGTGGAAGAGACATCTGGTGGTCCTCGCGGAAGCGGCGGTGGCGTGCCCGACGCCGTGAGTTTGATTCGAGGGCAGAGTTTTTAGATCTAAAAAACCGTTTAAGCTTAATCGCGCTGAACATGTCTTCTGTGAATTTAAGGAGCTGAAGATGAAGCACTTTTTGCAAAGCAGGGTCTTCTGGATTCTGGTTTTTCTGAGCGCACAAAGTCTGTTCGCGCAGAAAGCGCCCGAGGGCATCTGGCAGGGCTATGACGGAGAATGGAAACACGTCAGCAGCCAACTGATCGCGCTGGCTGAAGCAACGCCGGCAGAGAAATTTGCGTGGCGTCCCGCTCCGGGAGTCCGCTCAACAAGTGAAGTGTACATGCACATTGCCACAGCAAATTTGTATCTGCTTAGCGTTACCGGCCCTAAAATGCCTGGCGATATGACGCAGGACATGGAAAAGACTGTCACCGCGAAAGCAGACGTCATCAACTGGCTCAAGCGTTCCCTTGAAGCCGTACGAGCGGCGCATGCCGGCATCAAACCCAGCGAATTGCAGCGCAAAGTAAAAATTGCCGATCGCGAAGCCACCGTGGATGGCATGTACCTGCGCATCATCGTTCATGCCAATGAACACATGGGCCAGCTTGTCGCATATGCGCGCATGACCAGCGTAGTCCCACCGTGGTCAGGAAAATAAGTCTGCTGAAATGAAGTTGCAGGCCAGTTGGCGCTCGCGTTATGGCGATGCGCCAATCTCAACCATTATTTAGGAGCCATGCGGATTGCGCCATCAAGTCGGATTGTCTCGCCGTTCAGCATGTTGTTTTCAATAATGTGCTGAACCAGCGCGGCAAACTCTGGCGGCTTGCCCAGCCGAACAGGAAACGGTACCTGTTGCGCCAGTGAAGCCTGCGCGGCTTCAGGCAGACCCGCAAGCAGCGGCGTATGGAAGATGCCAGGTGCGATGGTGCAGACGCGGATGCCGGAGCGGGCAAGTTCACGCGCGAGTGGCAACGTCATGCCGACAATGCCTCCCTTGGAAGCCGAATAAGCAACCTGTCCGATCTGGCCTTCATATGCCGCAACCGATGCGGTGGTCACAATCACGCCGCGACCGCCATCTTCGTCGGGCTGATTGGCGCTCATGGCATTGGCAGCGTGGCGAATGGCGTCGAAGGTGCCGATGAGGTTGATCTGGATGGTGCGGACGAATTTTCCCAGGTCATGCATTCCGTTCTTGCCCAGAAGTTTTTCGGCAATGCCAATGCCGGCAGTGGTCACCAGAAAATGCAGTCCACCCATTTGCTTGACTGCGGTTTTAACGTTGGCCTGAACCTGGGTGGCATCAGTTACGTCAGTCTTGATGAACTTTACGTTTGCTTTCAGCTCATTTGCCAGCGCCGTTCCGGTCTTGTCGTTCACGTCAAGAATCGTAACTTTGGCGCCCTGCGCTACCAGCATTCGGACCGTCGCTTCACCCAGTCCTGATGCGCCTCCTGTAACCAGCGCGCTTTTGCCTTGAATGTTCATAGAACCCCTTTGTCAGCCGCGAATTCACGCGAATAAACACGAATCAGAAATTCATTTTTTCGTGTTATTCGTGTTAATTCGCGGCTAATGTTTAAGTCAGTCGCTCGATAATCGTCGCATTCGCCATGCCGCCGCCTTCGCACATGGTCTGTAATCCATAGCGGCCGCCCGAGCGTTCGAGTTCATGCACAAGTGTCGTCATCAGCCGCGCGCCGCTCGCGCCAAGCGGATGTCCAAGTGCAATCGCGCCGCCATTGACGTTCACGCATGACAGATCTGCTTTTGTCTCGCGCTGCCACGCCAGCACCACGCTGGCAAAAGCTTCATTAATTTCGATGAGGTCCATTTGCTCCAGCTTCATCCCAGAGCGGCCAAGAATTTTGCGTGTAGCAGGAATGGGCGCGCCCAGCATCAGCACCGGATCTTCCGCGGCTAATGCAAACTCAACAAACCGTGCCATTGGTTTGTAGCCCAGCTTTTCTGCTGTACCGCGCTCCATGATCAGCACGGCGGCAGCGCCATCAGTAATTTGCGATGAATTCGCGGCGGTCACTACACCATCAGCTTTGAATACGGTTTTAAGCGTGGCCAATTTCTCCAGAGTGCTTCCGGCCCGGATGCCTTCATCACGCGCCACATTCACCGTACCCTGATCGGTCTCTATTGGCAGTGTCAGAATCTCGCGCACAAAGCGGCCTTCCTCGGTGGCCTGGGCGGCACGGCGATGACTCTCCAGAGAATACTGATCAAGACATTCGCGGCTTAGTTTGTATTTTTCCGCCAACATCTCCGCGCTGATACCCTGATTGAAGTGGACATCGTGATAACGTTTCATCATCTCCGGGCCAAACGGCTTGCCCGGGCCATGGGCGGCGGAAGCGCCCATGGGGACGCGCGTCATGCTCTCAACGCCGCAGCCGATGGCAATGTCATAGCTGCCGGCAATCACGCCCTGTGCGGCAAAATGAATGGCCTGCTGGCTTGAGCCGCATTGCCGGTCAACCGTGGTTCCGGGTACAGATTCAGGAAAGCCCGCCGCCAGCACCGCATTGCGCGCGACATTGGCCGTCTGCTCGCCTACCTGCATCACGCAGCCGGCAATTACATCATCGATCAGCGCGGGATCTAACTGATTTCGCGCGACTAGCCCTTTGAGCGTGAAGCCCAGCAGATCAACAGGATGCCAGTTCTTGAGCATGCCATCGCGACGCCCCAGCGGCGTGCGCACTGCATCCACGATGACTGCTTCCTGCTTCATTTCTGTCGCTAGCGCTCCAAACCGCTTTTACATCTTGCTCCGACTCTGAAATTCTTCTGCCTTGTGGCAGGTGGCTCGGCGCGTGGTGGCCTCGGCACCAACCAGCGCTAATTTTTGTCGCTTACGCTCCAACCGCTTTTACATCTTGCTTCGACTCTGAAATTCTTCTGCCTTGTGGCAGGTGGCTCGACGCGTGGCCGGCCTCGCCACCATTCCTGTTCCAGTTATTCTCTTGCTTACACTCAGCTAGTCAGGCGGCTACGCTGGTTTGTCTGTCAAAGTCGGCAAAGTCCTTGCCTTCTTCCGCCAGCCGCTTGAGCAGAGGCGCCGGCTCCCAGAGTTCTCCATGCTCTTTATGGAACTCCTGTATGCGCTCGTAGACTTTTTTAAGTCCAACCGTGTCCGCATACCACATTGGCCCGCCGCGATGGGCAGGGAAGCCGTAGCCCGTGAGATAGATGATGTCAATATCCACCGCTCGCAGCGCGTAGCCTTCTTCCAAAATTCGTGCGCCTTCATTTACCAGCGCATAAATCAGGCGATCGACAATTTCTTCTTTTGTAATGGCGTGCTGTTTGATTCCAGCTTCCGCAGCCCACTTGCGGACATTCTCTTCCACTGTGGGATCAACGACAGCGCGGCGATTTTCGTCATACTTATACCAGCCCGCTCCGGTCTTCTGGCCATACCTGCCCATCTCACAAAGCTTGTCTTCCGCCAGCGGCTGACGCACACCCGGCTTTTCCAGGTGTTTAAATTCTTTGCGGATGCGCCATCCCACATCCAGTCCAGCCAGATCGCCCACGGCCAGAGGCCCCATGGCCATGCCGTAGTCGTACATAGCCTTGTCGATGGCTTCCACTGTCGCGCCTTCCTCTATCATGAATTGCGCTTCCCGCCGATAAGGGCCAAACATGCGGTTGCCGACAAAGCCCCGGCAATTGCCAACCAGCACTCCCACTTTTCCCAGCTTTTTAGAAAGCTGCATGCATGTGGCGATGACCTCTTTACTTGTAGCTTTGCCGCGCACGATCTCCAGCAGCCGCATAACATTAGCTGGACTAAAAAAATGAGTGCCAATCACGGATTCCGGCCGCGAAGTCGCCGAGGCAATTTCATCAATGTTGAGCGTTGATGTGTTGCTGGCCAGGATCGCGCCTTTTTTGCAGATCTTGTCCAACTCGCCAAAAATTTGTTTTTTGAGAGCCATGCCTTCAAACACCGCTTCCACCACCATGTCCACGGATTCAAAGCCGTCATAGGTGAGCGTAGGTTTGATCAGCTTCATACGGTCATCCATCTGCTGCTGTGTAAACCGGCATTTTTTTACTGAGTTGTCATAGTTTTTCCGGATCGTGTTCATGCCGCGATCCAGCGCGGCCTGTTCAGCTTCACGCAGCAGTACCGGAATGCCGGCATTGGCAAACACCATGGCAATACCGCCTCCCATGGTGCCTGCGCCAATCACAGCAGCAGTATTCACAGGAATGACCGGTGTGTCTTTGGGGACATCAGGAATTTTTGCCACCTCACGCTCGCCGAAGAAGACATGAATCAGCGCCTTGGACTGGTCAGAGAACAGGCACTCGGTAAAGAGCTTGCGCTCGGCTTCCACACCTTGGTCGAAAGGCAGTTTTGTCGCGGCTTCCACCGCATCAATCGCAGCCAATGGGGCCATCAGGCCGCGCGCTTTCTTGCGTGCCGCGTCGCGGGCGGTGGCAAAGATCGGCGCATTTTGTTCCGGCGTACCTAGTTTCTCATTGCGCTCGCGTGTTTTGGGGGCAGGCTTGCCGGCAATCTCGCGGGCAAAAGCAACCGCCCCTGCGAGCAGATCGTCTTCGATTAATTTGTCAATGATTCCCGCAGCCAGTGCGTCTTTGGCTTTAATGGGATTCCCATCCGCGCACATCTCCACGGCCTTGGCCACGCCCGCCAGTCGAGGCAGACGCTGTGTGCCTGCGGCTCCAGGAATAATGCCCAATTTCACTTCGGGCTGGCCAACCGCTGCACTTGGCGAAGCCACGCGATAATGCCCGGCCATCGCCACTTCAAGACCGCCGCCAAATGCCTGCCCGTGAATGGCCATCACTACCGGCTTGGTGGAATCTTCAATGCGGCTGAGAATCGGCACCAGTGCGAGCCCGCGCTGGTTCTTCCCAGACGTGATTTTGCCGAACTCCTTTATGTCCGCACCGGCAATAAAAGTCTTGCCGCTGCCAATCAGCACCGCCGCCTTTATGGCCGGGTCTTTATCTATCTGCTCAATGGCTTCGGCAATGCCCTCCGGCACTCCCGGACTCAGGGCGTTGACTGGAGGATTGTTGATCGTGATGATGGCAATGTCATTGTCTTTTGTCAGTTGGACCAGATCACTCATTTGGGATTCTCTCTTTTGGTGCTTGCTTGGGCCGCTCGAACCAGTTTTCTATTAAGCTTTTTGACTTGGGCCGCAGATTCAGCCCACGTTTTCCAAACGGATAAGACAGGGGTAAAGTTTATTGAATGGCCATTCAGTCCGTCAAACCTGTCGAGCAGACGCGTTAGATTTTAGATTCAGGAAAGGACATCCTTTGGACTCCAAACAACGCTGTGCCTGGGTAGCGCCTCTGGTCGCATCGCTGGCAGCACTTCAGATATCGCCCGACGATATACCCAAATCCGCTGCCTCATCTCTTCGGCGATCCGCAGGGCGCGATGCGAGCCTTCCCACACGCCAAACCAAGAGCCTGACGGCAAAGCAAGCCGCCCTGGCGGCTAAACAAGCCGCTGCTTCCCTGATGATCACCTACCATGACGCAGAATGGGGCGTGCCGCAGCACGATGATCGCGCGCTGTTTGAATTTCTTATTCTGGAAGGCGCACAGGCCGGGCTGAGCTGGTCCACTATTCTTAACAAGCGAGAAGCTTACCGCCGCGCCTTCAGCGGTTTTGATCCCGCGCGGGTGGCCAGGTATGACGCACGCAAGCAGAAGCAACTGATGTCCGACCCCGGCATTGTCCGCAACCGGCTCAAGATCACGGCCACGGTGGAGAATGCGCGGGCTTTCCTTGCCGTGCAAAAAGAGTTCGGCAGCTTCAATGCCTATATCTGGCAGTTTACCGGCGGAGCGCCCATCAACAACGCGCTGCGCTCATCCAGCCAGATTCCCACGCGAACTTCCGAATCAGACAAAATGAGCCGCGATCTACTCCAGCGTGGCTTCCGCTTCGTTGGCCCGACGATCTGCTATGCCTTTATGCAGGCCGTGGGCATGGTGAATGATCATTTGGTGGAGTGCTACAGATATAAGCAGATTGTTGGAAGCCGGTAAGTATCTTGCGGATTACAGGCGGAGATCACGCTAGGGAAGTGTCGGCTGCACAGTTACGCTGTGCGGCGCAGGAGGCAATGGCTGGGGCCACAGCAGGGCTGCCAGTTTGGGATAACGTCCGCCGAAAAAGTAAAAGGCGAACGACGCAAAAAAGATGGAAATCGGCGCAATCAGTACTAGGAAAACACACAGGAAAGATGCGGTCGTGAGCAATGCTGCGATCCCGCAAACGATAATGGCAGCGGCCAAACCAAGCACTTTGAAAGCCAGCGCCCCCAGCAAAAATAAAATTCCGGCTGGAATCCCGATCACCAAAAGCGCAGGCAGCGCCACGATAAAAATAGCGATACCCAGAATGATGGATGCGCCAATCGCACAGAAGAATTTCAAAACCATGTAGGCAGCCCAGGCGCCGGGCTCAGAAGCTGCCACACGCCAAACGGCGGTCCATGCATCTTCAATGGAAAGATCGTCCAGTGCCAGGACGGGCAGAACAAAATCCTTGGCCAGCGTAGAAATAATGGCAAAGCACAGACCAATGAGTAGCCCCTTCAACGCGATGGAGGCAAAAAACCCGAGGAAAACCGACAGGGAATTGTCTCCGCTGAAAAGGCCGTTCTTGTAGGCGTGCCATAATGGCACGCCAATCAGCCAGATGATTACCGCCCAGCTTGCCAGCCGGTAGACCAGCCAGAAGCCAAAATAGCGGTTTGCCTGCAGAGCATAATGCCGCCAGCCACGTCCGATCTCTGCCTGCCCGGTAATGACTGCATCAAACAGGATGAAACGAAAGCGGCAAAACAAATATTGAAAGATCAGCGCAGTCACCAACCCCACCGCTAGCACGATCACAATAATGTGGAAATAATCAGCTATGTGAATGGAGCGGATGGCGCGGGAAATGTCCGCTGCTTCAGGCGGAAGCTGACCCTGCGGAAGGCGATTAGGAAAAGCAGGCATGCGGAAATTGAAACCGCCGCTGGCTGTGGCAAGCCCGCCGCCCAAGAAGCCGATAAAACCGATTTTCAACCAGGTCTTAACACGGAAGGGCTGAAACAGCATTGCGCCTACACGCGCAAATGCAGGACTTAGCGCATCAAGGGCGGATAGACGGTTCATATAAGTGGGCCAGGGCGCGCGGACCGCCGAGGCTTATCTCCTGCTGCCACGATGCTAGCTTTTCCAGCGCATTTTCACAAACCATTTTATGGCGCAGCTTCTTGTCACGCACCTTACGTCTCTCTGCCTCGCTCAACTGCGGCAACAGATCAAAGGTAATGTTCGCCGGCTGAAAGCTCCTGGCTTCAGCATGGCAGATGTAATGCACCAGTGAACCGAGCGCGGTTTCGCGGGGCGGAGGGACAGCCGCAAATCCCTGGGCAATATGCGCCACATGAATTCCAGCAAGCATGCCCATGGCGATTGATTCCGTGTAACCTTCCACTCCGGAAATCTGCCCAGCAAAGAATACGTTGGGATGCAGCTTTAAGTTCAATAATTCCGTCAGCAAGGTGGGCGCGTTGATATACGTGTTGCGATGGATCTGCCCATAGCGCACAAACTTCGCATTCTCCAAGCCCGGAATCAGCCGGAGCACGCGCGCCTGGTCTCCATATTTCATGTGGTTTTGAAAGCCGACAAGGTTGTAAGAGTCAGCCCGCAGATTTTCCTGCCTGAGCTGCACCACCGCATAAGGCCACTTGCCGGTACGGGGATCGTCAAGCCCAACCGGCTTCATCGGGCCGAAGCGAAGCGTGTCACGGCCGCGGCGGGCGATCTCTTCAATCGGCAAACAGCCTTCAAAATAGTTCAGCTTTTCCCAGTCATGCCCTTCCACCAGTTCCGCGGAGGTTAGCGCATCCACAAAGCGCTCATACTCTTCTTTTGTAAACGGACAGTTGATGTAGTCTGCCGTACCCTTACCGTAGCGCGCTGCCATGTAAACCTTGCTCATGTCGATGGAATCGGCTTCCACGATTGGGCTGATGGAATCGTAGAAAAACAAATGATCGCTGCCGGACAAACGCGCAACCTCAAGCGAGAGCGCGTCTGACGTGAGCGGCCCGGTGGCAACCACGGTGATCCCGCTCTCTTCTTCAATGTGCGTGACTTCCTCGCGGATGATCTTGATACGGGGTTCGGCTGCAATTGCTTCAGTGACTTTGGCTGCGAAGGTTTCGCGGTCAACCGCCAGCGCGTGTCCCGCCGGCACGCTGGTTTCTTTGGCGATTCTCAACAGCAAGGAATCCACACGCCGCATCTCTTCTTTCAAAAGCCACGGCGCAGTGTTCTCGCTTTCTGACTTCAGCGAGTTGGAGCAGACCAGTTCGGCGAACTTATTGGTCTGGTGCGCGGGCGTGGATTTGACCGGGCGCATTTCATATAACTCGACCTCAACGTCATGGCGCGCACACTGCCACGCTGCTTCACAGCCAGCCAGCCCCGCGCCGATGATTTTGACGGAGATGGTCATTGTGTTTTCGTTATCGTGGACCCAGCCGTAACCGGCACAGGACCCGTTCCGTTCGCCAGTCGCTCCAGCGCATCGCCACGCAGCAGCATCGTTTCCCATTCGCCCAGCAACTCCGCGCCGAGCGATTCGTAAAACTTAAGCGCCGGAGTGTTCCATTCCAGCACCATCCAGCGCAGGCCGTAACAATGCTCTTCCAGGGCGATCTGCGCCAGCCGCTGCAAAAGCGCTTTACC
Organism: Candidatus Angelobacter sp.; assembly: GCA_036495645.1. Lineage (GTDB taxonomy): Bacteria > Acidobacteriota > Terriglobia > Terriglobales > Acidobacteriaceae > Angelobacter. The sequence goes on along the minus strand of DASXMN010000014.1, from coordinate 180,023 downwards.
AACGCCCTTGCCGCGCATTTCCGGCAAAACAAAAAGATCTTCCAGGTAGAGCCCGGCATGGCCGCGCCAAGTGGAATAGTTGTAATGAAAAAGAGCGAAACCGGCAGCCGCGCCGGCCCACTCCGCGATCAGGCAGCGATATTTTGGATGTGGGCCAAAACCATCGCGAATTAAATCTTCCACGGTTGCGACCACCGCGCTTGGCTCGCGTTCATATTTGGCCAGCCGGTGAATAAAATCAAGAATGAGAGAGGCATCGGCGGCCGTCGCGTTGCGGAGAGATAGCATGATCTTTAGAACTTACCGCAAAGGCCGCGAAGGACGCAAAAGGCATGAAGGGGATTGCCAGAATCGCCGAAATTGCAGCTCGCCACGATTGCAAAAGTGAACTATCTGACTGTGATGCCTGACGCTTTGAGCTCCGCCAATGCCTGGTCTTCCGCCGCATAGTCAAATACGGTCATCGGTTGCGCCGGAGGATGGGCGCGCTCCCATGCGATAGTCCGCCGGATGGCTTCTGCGCGTGGCAACAGCTCGCGATAGCCAAGCTCTTTGCGAATACGATCAGTGAATACGACAAGATGCTGTGCGGTGTTGCCGGGCCAGTGCAGGTGTTTGGGAGTTTTATCATGCGGCAGAACCACGAACTCGCCATACCAGCCGGTGGCAGCAGCGATCTTACGCGCCCAATCCAGTTCGCCAAAAAATTCCGTCTCTCCCACGTTGTAAACCCGGCCTGTAGATTGAGGCGAAGTTGCGGCCAGCACGATAGCAGCGGCTACATCTTCCACGTATCCCCGCGGCGTGCGTAGGGCGGCCACGTCGTCAGCAAATATGATGTGCTTACGGCCATCATCAATTCGCTTGAGCACAGGATAAAATCGGTGCACATAATCGCCAGGGCCATACACCATGGGAAGCCGCAGGACCGTGCCGCGCAGATGAGGGTCGGTGAGAACAACGCGCTCGGCTGGGACTTTATCGTATTCGCCATCCACCCATGTAACCATTTGCTGCAGCTTCTTCACTACCTCAGGCGGATATGCTGGCTGGGTGCGCAGGGCCGAATCTTCATTCAGCGGCAGCGGCTCCAGTCCGCCGGGCTCAAGTCCATAAAACACTCCCCAGGCGCGGTAGACGTCCATGCTGCTCAGCGCGATTACACGCGGGGTAACTCCGCGATGAGCCTCCATAAGCTGCCGAGCCTGGCGCACTGAGCTGAGAACGAAATCGATGACTACATCGAATCTTTCTTGTGCGAATTGCGCGCGATAGTCGGAAAGATGATTGCGGTCGCCGAGAATCTGAGAGATGCCTTCGGGAACTGGAACCTTCCCACGATGAAACACAGTTACCTGATGCCCAGCCTGCTGGAGCTGCCGAATGGCGAAAGCGCCGATAAAGCCACTGCCGCCGATGAGGAGAATTTTCATATGCTTTGCTGATCAGGAGCTAAGCTCATGGTCATTTTTTATTTTCATCCCGACTTGAAGCATGTCCTGATCGGTGTCCTTCTTGTTGAAGCTCTTGGGCGATTTACACGGCATGAGCGCCTCACTTTGCGGACCATGCGCGGGCTTCAAAGTGCCCTGGGAACATAATTTCCGTCTTCCAGCACCTTATAAGGCGCAACCTGCGGCGCAACCAGAGCCTCACGCGGAATGATAAAAGTCTGCTCCAACGCGTACTGCCCTGACATGGCGGCGTGGGGAACGCCATCGGTATAGACCATCCATGAACTGCCCGGAGGGAAAATCAGTTCCTGCTTGGGCGAGTTCTGCTGGAAGTCGGAATTCTCTTTCAACCAATCGTGCAGGTACAGCATGAACTCGTCGTAGGGTGAGCGGTCCGGGACCGGCAGCCCGATCTTGCTGGCAAAATGAGAAAGCGTGCGCCCCAGGCCACCGCTGGGAGGCCCGATTTTTTTAACGCGCATGAGCTTTGGCAAGAACTCATGGAACGGCTCCCCCACATTCCACACTCGGCCGACCGCTGGATTGATATTGGCGAATACTCGCAGGATACGCGCGCCGTGAGTGGGCCGCGAGGGAAACGCATCCACGTGGAGCAGATCATTTCGTTTGTGCAGCGACAGATCACGGCCCTGTTCTTCCAGCGGACGGAAGCTGGCAAAATCCAGCTTCATTTTGCCTGCATAAGGGGCAAGGAATTTTGAGATGAACTTTGCGACTGCGGCGGAAAAATCTCGCATGATGGTATTCATGCGCTCACGGTCAGGCGAATTATCATCCACGCCCTTCAGAATATCTTTTGTGGGACGATAGGAAATGTTTTTGTGAAAGCGCGAGCCGGTTTGCTTTTGCGAGAGCAGGAAGGCGCGGTCAGCGTCAGGAAATTCAAACGGCACATGGCTGAAGAACAGCACTTTGCCGCGCTCCAATTGATCACAGTGCCAGGAAGCCCGACTGAGATCAAAGTTGGTCACGTCGACGACTGCCTGTGCGCCAGAAACAGATGCCATAAATACACCTTTTTGATCGATTAGAAAATCATACCGCGAATCAATCTCCAGCGGGTTGGAACGCCTCTTGTTCAGATGAAAAGTTGGGCGCGGCACTTAGACCGCGCCCAAAAATGCGAAGTTTATTTGCCGTCCTCTCCTTTTTTGCAGAGAGATCCGTCTGTCACTGAAGTGAGCAGACCCGCAGAGGCAGTGATCTTACGGCTGAAGCATCCGCTCGCAGAGTCGTTGGAGAAAAACTCCTGCGCGCTCTGCTGGCCCTGGTTGCCGATGATGTTGAAGTTGGCGTCGAACAGCAGCGTGTCACTGGGCGTAACCGTGTTAGAGACCACGCTGAAAGAATCCTGTCCATCGCCGTGCTGCACCGCCGCGCTCTGGAATTGCTGACGGATAGTAGTGGTTTGCTGGCCCGTACCATCAGGATTTACCGAGAAGGTGATGCCCAGGTCGAGCGGCCATTCAAAACGCTGCTGCGCACTGCCGCCGCCATGGCCGTTGGTTTGCGTTTCAGATGAAATGGTGGTGCGCTGTTTGATGTTTTGTACAAAGACCGCGTTCGTGATGTTGAAATCCTGGCGGCTGGTGAATTGAATATTCTGGCGAACATCGGTTTCCACGCGGCCATGCGACGTCCTGACAAATCCTTCAACCCTGAATACGCGCGATGAATCCACGGTGACTGAACCCGTGATCGTTCCGTCCGGTGCGGTGACAAGATTCTCAACTGTATTGGGATTGCGGATGCCAATGGTGTTGCGCGTAACTTCGCCCGTCACCTGATTGGAGCCATGGTCCTGGAATGCAAGCAATGTGGCTGTGGTGGAAAAGCCATTGTTCGCGCCAAAGACGCTCACCGCAACAGTGTGTGGCTGGCCGTTACTGAGCAGGCCGGCGAACGGTGTGAGGTCTACGCGATAGGGCGCAAAGTTCAGCGTCTGCACGCCGGGAATCGGGCGCCAGAGCAGCGGATCAATTCCGCCGGTGTATATCCAGGGATAAACAGGCGCGACGCCGGCAGGTGTTCCATCGATAGTGACCTGGCTTTCGCGGAAAGGACCGCCTCCGCAACTTTGCAGTTCACCCGCAACGTCATCCGGCACACATGTGTACCAGAACTCGTCGCCGGCCTGGCTCTCAGCCACCACATCAACAAATGCGCGCTCCACATTCGTTGGTAGCGTAAAAATTCTGGACAGCGTGCTGGCGGAGTTGGAAAGAAACGCTGTTCCGCCCGTGGGATCGGAGGCCAGCGGCAAAACCAGATCAGCGGTAGGCGCAGCTTCCTGATGGCGCGCCAGAGGATAGAACTGAATTACCGAGGTCCCGAAGAGAGTGCTGGTGAACGTGGAATTTACCAGATTGCCCAGATCCACGCGGCCATTCTGTGCGGCATTAAAAAGCGCGGAGTAATCCGTGAGATCGCGTTCAATGTGCCAGGACCGCGCGACTGCGCCCGAAGGCTCAGAGGTGGTGCCGAAATAGACGTTCACGCCGCCAATCCAGATTTCCGCAGTACGGTCAAACTGGCGTCCCGCCTGAATGGAAAAATCCGCATTCAAAACCACCTTGGCCCACGGCCCCGGACATGCCGCAGGAGGCGTAAAGGAAAAGGGCTTGGGAGAGAAATCCGCAAAGGCAAAATTGTTGAACAGCGTGACCACGCAAGGGGTGGTATTTGGCCGTGCAATGGGTGCATCCGCCGTGGCGGTGTTTCCGGAACCAATCACCAATCCGGGTGGCGGAATCGGCTGAGCGGAAATTGCGCTGGCGGCGAGCATAAGGCAAGCCGCAGCAAATATTCTTCCAGGATGACATGAAATAAATCTGAGCTTAAAAACAGAAGGGACGTTCATGACTAACCTCCATGGTGAGAGCCAAATTCTAATGACGCAAGGTAAGCAGGTCAAACCAGGGGAGATGTGGCTGTGCTGCCACATCTGTGAACGCCTTGCGCCTTCATCCCGAATCAGTGCTAATGCGAATTGAGTTGAATGGCGACGATCTTCCCATTCGGGCCCACAGCCCATCCCGAATTTCCTCTCAACACCAAAGCATTCAAGTCTTCTGCAAATAGTGCGCTCCAGTTGTTGCCGGAATCATGTGAGACATCGACGCCACTGGTTCCGGCGGCTACTAAAGCGTGTGCCGCGCCCACTGCGACCGCTGAGCGATATCCCGATGGCGGATGCGCGGCGAGCGTCCATGTCTTGCCGCCATCGTGGGTAACCGCAGCTACCCGCTCACCTTTTGTGGGCTGTTTATAGTCGCCGCCTATAGCCACACCGTCTTTGGCTGACCAAAATACTAAAGAAAATATCCCTTGGGTGGCAGCGCCGTGAATGATCGGCGTCTCGGTGACGGTCCAGGTCTGGCCGCGATCAGCGGAATGAAACACGCGGGCCGCCGGGCCGCCCGTGCCAAACCAGACATCATTCTTGCCAAAGCTCACAATGCAGGTCCCGCTGGCGGCAAATGCGCCTTCATTGGGCAAAGCCTCTGGCATCTTCTTTACAGCAACAGGGTTCCAAGTTGCGCCGTCTGCTGTAGCAATCAAAGGGAATTTGCCGTCAACTGAATCGCTCAGCGCGATCCCGTGCGCGCCGTCCCAGAAAGCAAAGCAATCATAAAAGGCTTTTGGATCTGCATTGGTGAATTGGCGCTGCCATATCCTACCGCCATCAGCCGTCTTATATATACGTGACTGGTCGCCCGGGCCGATGCTGAGAACAAAGGCCGTGTTCTGGTCGAAGGCGCGAATGTCGCGGAAGTCAAGCGCCTCCGCGCCCACAATCTCCAACTTCTGCCAGGTAGCGCCTCCGTCGATGGTCCGGAGCACAGTTCCCTTGGCGCCGCTGGCCCATGCGACTTTATCTGAGACAGCGCTAATGCCCCGAAGCTGCACGTCAGTCCCGCTGTTTTGTGCTTTTTGCCCCCAAATTTGGGGCGAAACCAACAGTGTTATGCTTAAAATTGCGGCGGATGCTCGCATTTCTATGCTCCAAAAAAGACTCAAATTGTAACCATTAGCTGCCAGATTACTCTATTCAGGTACGGAGGGAATTCAGTGAGTCCCATGCTGGTTCCGGTAACCGCCCAAAGCGAGCTTCAAGATGAAGAAGTGGTGCAGCGTGTGCTCGCTGGCGAAACCGCGCTATTTGAGATCCTGATGCGCCGCTATAACCAGCGGCTCTACCGGGTTTCACGCTCCATTCTGCGCAATGACGGCGAAGCTGAAGATGTAATGCAGGATGCATACGTCCGCGCCTATGAACACCTGGACCAGTTCGCCGGCAAGGCGGCATTTTCCACCTGGCTTACCCGCATTGCTATCCATGAAGCCCTGGCGCGCAAACGCCGCCGCAGCCGCATTGATGAACTTGACGCCCTCCCCGCGAACGGAGATGTAATGTCCATTCTCAAATCTTCTGCTCCCAATCCCGAAGATGGCACGGCCACCTCTGAAGCCCGTGAACTGCTGGAACAGGCAATCGACGATTTGCCGGAAGCCTACCGCGCCGTGGTGATGCTGCGTGAAGTCGAAGAAATGAGCGTCGCGGAAACCGCTGAAAGCCTTGGAGTAAGCGATGCTGTGGTAAAGACCCGCCTGCATCGTGCCCACGCCATGCTGCGCAGAGACCTTTTCGCGCGCGCCAAAGGCCGCGCCACCGATCTCTACCAGTTCCACGCGATACGCTGTGACCGCGTAGTAAAAGCTGTATTTGAGAGGATCAGGCAGAAGGCGGAGGCCGGAGAGCAGACGGTGCAATAAAAGCCTAGCCTGGCAGCACCCAGCCCAAATCATCTAAACATATATATCCAAAGATACGAATTAAAGCACCTGACAGACGAGCTTGCCCCCGAGATTCGTTACTTCATGCTGAAAGAATTAAAGCTCTCCTTTGAAGCCGAATTTTATTACAGCAAGCAATTCAGCGAACTCGGACATCGGGAGTACCCCCGTCTGTTTCTGGACGCGCTCGCTTCAGGAAACCCTGACACCCTGGATGAGGCGCTGAATCAGCCCGGCATATTCAAACCGAATACCTCCAGAAAATCAGCCCAGGCCTTCATCTGGGATGAATTCAATAAGTACTACATGCGGGCTTTGTGCCTGTGGGTCCAGCAGCATCCTGGATACGAGCTGGTTGTAGTAAGAGGGAGGCGGTCGGAGACGCATAGAGACTCCTCGGATGCGCGGCTTGGCCGCACGGAAAATTCAAAGAGGTTTCTTGACGTCTTGCGCAGAATACCGAAAGTCAACCCTTTCGGCGCTAACTCCGGCTTGACTCTAATGATTCAAAAACGAAAAAAACTGCGCAAAGCGGCATGATCACAAAATCTTTCTGGTAGCCCGTCGCACGATTGACAATTTTATCCGTCAAAGTCAAAAGCAGAAACGCGTTTTTTGACGCATCTCCATATGCAACCAGCTCTTCGCGTGCTTCACCTAAATCCTGCCAGGCTTCTCATGCTCTCCCGGCTTACCATTTTGGTTGTAGCTGTATCCTCCTTGAGCTTGCCTTCGGCTGCGCAGTGGACTCTTGGCGGCTATATCGGCCAGGCGCACACACAAAACAGTGGACTGGCAATCCGCCAGCCTGCGCTTGCCACGGACATTCGCTTCAGCAACATCGCTTACAGCAGCGAATCCTTTCAGCCGCCGCTCTATTATGGCGTGCGTGCCGGCTATCAGTTACGCCCGCATTGGGGGATTGAAGCTGAATTGACCCATCTGAAAGTCTTTGCCAATATCGACCGGGCTACCGTGGTGACGGGCACCCTGAATGGCGCTTCGATTAACGGCGCTGCGCCAATCAATTCTATTGTTCAGCGCTTCAGCATTTCCCATGGCGTGAACCTGCTGCTGGCCAACGCGGTCTTTCGGCATCAGCTTGGGCGTTCTGCCACGGAAAGCTCCGCGCCGGTTTACCTGGTTTTCCGGGCTGGCGCCGGCGCCACCATTCCTCATGCGGAATCCACTATTGAGGGGCAGACAGATGAACATTATCAGGTGGGCAGCCCGGCCTTTCAGCTTGCCGGAGGCATAGAAGCGCGGATCGGGCGCCGGCTCTACTGGAGCGGTGAATACAAATTCACGCAAACGCGCCAGCACGTCGCTGTACATGCCGGGACAGCGGCCACCCTGCTCCAGTCACATCACCTGATCACCGGGCCCGTGATTCATTTTTAAGTGACTCATTATTCTTTTGTTGGGTTCGCAAAGCCACATAGCCGAATCATCTTGAGTATTCATAATTATTCGTGTATAAACTGCTCACTCCCCCAAGCATCTCCAGTTCCCGTGAGGTATCAGAATGTTTCGCGCCAGGCTTTGCTTAATTGCGTTTGCAGTCCTATTCTTGTGTTCATCCTCCCGGCTCCACGGCTTTGATGACTGGCTGCCCATTAATCAAGATGAGCTAAAGATGAAATCAGACGCCGAGCATCCCGGCGACGCGATTATCCTGTATCACGAAGAAATTGCCAATGACATCAGCCGCCATCGCTGGGTTTACAAGCGGCTGAAGGTGCTTACGGAAAAAGGAAAAGACCGCGCCAGTGTGGAAATACCCTACGATGCGAGCTATGTCGGTATATCCGATATCAGGGCGCGTGCGATTGCGCCAGACGGTACTATTACTCCTTTTACCGGGAAGGCTTTCAACAGCACAATCGTAAAAGCGCATGGCGTGAAATATCTGGCCAAGACATTTACTCTTCCAAATGTCCAGGTAGGAAGCATTATTGAGTGGAAGTATGCTGAATACTGGGACGAATATGTATTTGCGCCAAGTTGGACGGTGCAGGACGACCTGTTTACCAAACGTGCCAAGTTTAGCTTCACACCTTTGACTTCAACGGGACACAACGTTATCGATAGCCGGGGCGACATCAAGGACCGCGTCTATTACACGCTGGTCGGATTACCTGAAAAAACTGCCATTAAGACCACGGCCAGAAATGGCCTGGAACTTGAACTCAAGGACATTCCGGCCTTTGAAGAAGAAGACTATGCGCCGCCTGCCGCTGTTCTGAAGATGCGGGTGAATTTCTATTACGGCACAGAAAAGATGGAGAAGCCGGCGGAATTCTGGAAGACCGAAGGTAAATATTGGTCAAAAGAGGTGGACAAATTTGCCGGACATTCAGCATCCGTGGCAAAAGCCGTAGCCCAGACAACCAGCCCGTCGGACACGCCGGAACAGAAAGCACGCAAGATTTACGCCTATGTGCAGACGCTGGAAAACCTGACTTTCATCAATCAAGATAGAGGAATGGAAGTCATGATGACAAAAGAGGCCAGAGCCAAACGGACAGTGGATGATGTCCTGGACAAGAAAGAAGGATATCGCACCGAGATTGCGCGGCTCTTTTGGGGCATGGCAAAGGCGGCCAATATTCCTGCGTATATGATGCGCGTTTCTGACCGGGATGAATATTTCTTCCAAGCAGGCATTCCCAATCCGGCGCAATTGACTTCAGAGATCGCTATTATCACTATCGATGGAAAAGAGGTATTCCTGGATCCTGGCACACCCCTTTGTCCCTATGGCCATCTGGCGTGGCAGCACACTGCGAGCGAAGGAATTCGCCAGACAGCCGAAGGTGGAACCGAACTGTTTCCCACACCAGGCATCGGTTATAAAGATGCCATCAGCAAGCGCGTAGGCCACCTGACATTGAGTGAAGATGGCAGCGCCAAGGGCAAGATCGGAATAGCATGGGCGGGTGAAGAAGCCCTGATTCATCGGTTGAACAGCCTGAAGACAGACACTGCTGGAACAAAGAAGGAATTAGAAGACGAGCTCAAAACTATGCTTCCTGAAGGCGCGCTGGTGGCAATGGATACTTCCAGCGGGTGGGACGATGCTGACAAGCAATTGACTGCCAGTTTCACGGTCGAGGTGCCCTCTTATGCCAGCAGCGTGGGCAAGCGCATGCTGGTCCCGACCGATCTTTTTCAAACGCGCAGCCGGCAGCCTTTTATCCATGGGGAGCGCAAGCAGCCGGTCTATTTCAACTTTCCTTTTTACTTGATGGACGAAACCCAGATAACCCTCCCCAGCGGCTTTCATATGGAGAGTCTTCCTGAGGTGCAGCCACTCCGTACTGCTTACTCGCTTTATAAGGTGCAACACAACACAGCGGGCAATGTTGTAACTACCAGCCGTGACTTTGCCATGGCGGAGATAGTATTCAAACAAAGCGATTATGCCGACTTGCGCACTTTCTTTTCCGGAGTAAACAACGGGGATTCACAGCCGCTCGTCTTGACCTCGGCAAAGTAACTTACACTCTCTAAAGCGCAGACATTCCGGCTGCCGATTCAGGAGAACCCCTGAAGCGGGCCGTCTTGGCAATTTTTCATAAGCCATGCAGGCCGTTCATTGTCACGGCCTGCCTGAGATCAAGGAAAAGTTCATAGCATTCGGCCGAGCGCCACCAGAGAAGATCAGCTGCTTACGATTACAGGCGACATACCGCCGCAAATAGGCGTCAAAGTATTGGCAGCCTGACACTTACTATGATCGCCAAGTGCGCCAACCCGCAATGCTCCAAAGAGCTGATGCGCATGGATGGGGGCAGGTTCTTTGGTTTTCCCTCAAAAAATAAGGCCATTGAGCACTTCTGGTTATGCGGCAATTGTTCCAAGCATTTCACTCTAAAGGTGGTGGAGGGTGAAGTGGAATTGCTGCAGCGCACACGCAAAACTGCCTGATTGCAGCAGCAACTACTCTTTCAACATTGCGCATGATTTATCCACACAATCGGCGCTAGATGCTTATGCGCCAGCATAGTCAGCCCGGAAAGCGCCGGGGGTCGCACCGGTGAACTGGCGAAAGATCCGCGTGAAATGGCTCTGATCGTAAAAGCCAAAATCCAGCGCAATGGTGCTGAGGGGAAGATCGGAGTTGGCTAGGCAATCGGCAGCCGCCCGGACCCGAATCCTATTCAGGTATTCACCCAGCGTTTCGCCAAATTCCTGGCGGAAAATTCCTCCCAGATAGACAGGATGCACTCCGGCGGCTCTGGCCACCTGGGCCAGAGTCAGGTTTTCCCCAAAATGTGCGTGCACGTACTCACAGGCGCGCTGCAAGGAGCGCAAGTCACGCGGCAGGCGCGTGGAATGGCGAATGATGGAAAACGCCAGAGCAACCGCCCGGGATTCTAGATCCAGTGGATTTGTATCTTTGGCTACGATCCGCCGAAAAAGGTCCATGAGCGCCCATGCAGGCTGGGTGCCGGAGATGTCGACAATCGGGCGCAGGTTGACGCGGGCAAAATCCACGGCGTCAAACAATTCGGGGCTGAATTCAAGAGTAAGTAGTGTAACGCCCGCAGCGCCTATTTCATCACGGTGGTCCATGCCCGGAGGATGATAGACGCAGGAGAACGGCTCATAGCCGAACTGCATAAGGCCCGCGGTCTCACGATATTGACCCACCAGCATCAGCGAGACGAGGCCCGCCCGGTGGGCGTGGCTGGGAAGCGCTCTGCCATGGTCGTACACCAGGCGGCTTAGCGCCACTGAATCAACAGCCCATCGCTCAGCAATATTGCCGAAGAACTGGCCGATATTGAGCGCCTTGGACAAAACCACCTCTTACAGCCAACTATTGGACTGGTCTAAGAAGAATTCGTTTATGTTTCTGGCTGTTGGCTTTGCGGCCAGCTACATCCCCGCGCGCCGAGTGACAAAGGTAGACCCTCTGATCGCGCTGCGAAGCGAATAACGGACAGGAACTAGAGGATAGAAAGCAGCGTCGCAAAACTGAGGGTCGCAGAAAAGATAACAAGTCTGCGTTTGCGAAACCCTCAGCAGTTGATCCCGACTTTTTCCCGCTCAGTATTCTTATAAGCCCAGGCCATGCGCGGCGTATTGTGTGAAATACCAAACCGTCCGCGCTGGTCCAGCAGGATGATGCCGCCGTGGCCGTTGAGCCGTTTTTGCAGGTACTGCATGGCCTCCTGCACCACCGCGTCAGGCGCGCCGCCTGTGCGGACTTTGTCAGCAGCCCACTTGGCCAGGACCAGCTTCATGATTGGCTCACCCCATCCGGTGCATGAACTGGCGGCGCTCAGGTTGTCGGCATAGCAGCCGCAGCCGATGAGTGACGAATCCCCCACGCGTCCGGGATCTTTATTCAGCGTGCCACCGGTCGAGGTTCCGGCAGCGATGTTGCCATTGGCATCCAGCGCCACGCAGCCCACTGTGTCATGGCTGGAGAGCGGGCCGGCAAAAGTCAGGTCGGGATGGCCCGCGGCTTCTTTGTCCTGGGCTTCCTTTAGCCGCTTGATCTCGCGCTCAATCACCAATTCTTCATTGCGGCACAACTGCATGCCCTTTTCCTGGGCAAAACGCTCAGCGCCTTCCCCGACAAAATAAACGTGCGGGCTTTTATCCAGCACCAGTCGCGACGCACGGATGGGATTTCGGATGCGTTCCACGCAACCCACGCCGCCGGCGCGAAGCGTTGCGCCATCCATCATTAAAGCGTCAAGTTGCACGCGGCCATCGCGCGTGAGAAAGCTGCCTCGGCCAGCGTCAAATGTTTCGTCATCTTCCATACAGACGATAGCTGCTTCCACGGCGTCCAGCGCTGAGCCGCCGCCTTCCAGCACATGCCAGCCCTTGGCCAGCGCTTTCTGCACACCCAATGTGTGCGCTTCCACCATGGCGTCAGGAATGGCCCAGGCGCCGCCATGGAGCACGATTACAGGAAGTTGTCTCAATGTGTTTTAGCCCCTTGTTGCTGAAACAGCAGTTTACCAGAGCAGCAAATGGCGATTGGCCCCTGGCTGTTGCTGGAAGATCGATATTGGCAAAAACCCGTCGGCTATTAACTCAGAATTAGCCGCCAAGCCAGAGCCGCACGATTTAATCCGAGCCGATTCACAATTCCAACCATCTAACGCGGTTAAAATTGAGCAGGGAGAAACAATGAAAAAGCGCCAACTGGGAAAATCGGTAATTGAGGTGGCGCCGCTGATGCTCGGCGGCAACGTGTTTGGCTGGACCATTGATGAAGCAACATCTTTCAAAGTTCTGGATGCATTCGTCGCGGCAGGCCTGAATTTTATTGACACCGCTGACAGCTACTCAACCTGGGTTCCGGGCCATACAGGCGGCGAGAGTGAAACGATTATCGGCAACTGGTTCAAGCGCAGCGGAAGCCGCAGCAAAGTGATTATCGCTACCAAGGTAGGATCGGAGATTCCAGGACAGGGCAAAGGGCTCAGCAAGGCATGGATCATGCGGCAGGTGGAAGGCTCGCTCAAAAGATTGCAGACCGATTATATCGACCTGTACCAGTCGCATCGCGACGATCCGGCCACTCCAGTAGAGGAAACTTTGGAGACTTACGCCAAGCTGGTGGAGCAAGGCAAGGTGCGTGTGATTGGCTGCTCAAATTTCACGGCTGAGCGGACGAAAGAATCGCTGGCGGCCAGCGCCAGGCACAACTGGCCGCGCTATGAGAGCCTGCAGCCGAACTACAACCTTTATGAACGGGCCGCGTATGAAAGCAGCCTTGAACCGCTGGCCTTGCAGGAAAAGCTTGGCGTGATCCCGTATTACTCACTGGCTGCCGGATTTCTTACAGGCAAATATCGTTCACAGGACGATTTGTCAAAGAGCCAGCGCGGCCAAGGCGTGAAAAAGTTCCTGAATGATCGTGGGTTCAGGGTCCTCGCCGGCCTGGATTCGGTTGCGCAAAAGCATCAAGCAAGTCCGGCACAGGTCGCCCTTGCCTGGCTCATGGCGCGTCAGAGTATTACGGCTCCGATTGCCAGCGCTACCAGCGTAGAGCAGCTAAACGAGCTGGTAAAGGCAACACAGTTGCACCTGAGCAAGGCCGATATTGCAGAACTCGACCACGCCAGCGCTTACGAAGAGCCCAAGGAGCGGATTGCCTAGCGGCCTCGTCTGGCACGCCGCCCTCGGCGGCGACCTTGCCGATCCTTGCCGCCTGCTCTATCTTGGATCCGTTTTGATCCGGAGGAAGTTACGTTGGAGCCAACCCTCCTCTGCGCCTCCGCGGTGAAGGTTTCGATTTTGGGTTTCCAATTCTGGCGATTTTTGGGCAACTCTGGCAACCTTGCGCCACTCATTGACTCGGGGTATCCTATCGTCCTACGAGAGTTGCTGGAGGACACGATGCGTTGGCTGACTTCTCTGCTTGCCGTCTTCTTGTTGTTCCTTCTTTGCGTTTCCGTCGCGTCGCCCGTCGCCGTTGCCCAGGCCCGCTTGGATATTTTCGTCACACCCATTCCTAACGCGCCGTTCAGTGGGACCATCCATGTGGAGCGTTCGTCGGTGCAGCGTGATGGCTCCGTCATGAGCTTCCGGACCGTTCGCGATATCGGCCGGGACAGTCGCGGCCGCATTTTCAATGAGTCGCGCACGCTCATCCCGGTTTCCAGCACGGAGATGCCCCAGCTTGTGAGCGTCCATCTCTATGACCCGCAGACCCGCATTTCCATCATGCTCGATGCGCGCCAGCACACCTTCACGAAAGGTACAGTAAACCGCCCGCCCGAAACCGTCCCCCCTGCTTTTCTCGATGCCTCACAATCCAATCGTCATCCTCAGAACCAGTTCACCAAAGAGGAAGACCTGGGGATTCATGAGATTGATGGCGTGCCGGTGCATGGCGTTCGCGAAACCCAGGCGATCCCTGCCGAGGATGGCGTCGACAAGCCGATCTTGATCATCGACGAATACTGGTACTCAGAAGATCTTCGTATTAACCTGGTGATCAAACACAGCGATCCACGTACTGGATCAGTTGCCATGACGGTTGCTCAGATCAAGCGCACAGAGCCGGACCCTGCCCGCTTCGAAATTCCAGAGGGTTACGCGCTGCCCGGAGCCCGGCAGGAAGTGAAACAATAAGCTTTTTTCCGCAGATTTTCTCATCGAGAATGCTTGCAGCGAAAGCTCATCCCTACCTCCCAGCCCCGAGTTGCCTGAATTGGGCCGCCCACATTGACATTTCCGTGCACAGTTGGGTATTCTTAAACCTTCGCTGCTCAGCGGTTGGCCCGCCTTGTGTCTTCCCCGTCAGGAAGTAGGTAAGTGGCATCATCGAGCGGTCTTTCTTAGTGCTTTAATTCTCTAGGAGTTTGGAAATGGTAACCCGTTTTCCAGGCGGGCAGGAAATTGCGCGCAAGTGGTTTTTGGTGGACGCTCAGGGACAGACTCTGGGCCGGCTGGCTTCACGTGTCGCCAGTATTCTGGCCGGTAAAGAGTCGCCTTTGTACACACCGTTTATTGACGCGGGCGATCACGTAATCGTGATCAATGCCGGCAAGATCCGCGTGACCGGCATGAAGTCCGAACAGAAAATTTATCGCCATTACACCGGCTTTCCCGGCGGTTTGCGTGAAGAGCAGTTCCGCAAGCTGTTTGACCGGCGTCCAGATCGCGTGGTGCAAGAGGCGATCCTGGGCATGCTGCCCAAGAACAAGCTGGGCAAAGCCATGGGCAAAAAGCTGAAGGTCTATGTGGGCGACAAGCATGACCATCAGGCGCAGAAGCCCCAGGCATTGGAATTAGCAGGCCGCAAGCAGGCCTAAGTTTATTTGTGTGCAGGCGAGGGCGCCTGGGTCCACAAGAATCTTTGGAGCGATTGAGAACAGATGGCTGAACAAGTTCAGTATTACGGCACCGGACGCCGCAAGTCGAGTGTGGCCCGGGTTTTCCTGCGTCCCGGCGGCGGCAAGTTCACGGTGAACGGACGCGAGTTTGATCAATATTTCCTGACCGGCGCGCAGCGGGTCGAAGTGAAACAGCCACTCGTTACCAGCGAGACCAGCTCCACCTTCGATATTACTGCCAACGTTTCCGGCGGGGGAATCAACGGCCAGGCCGGCGCTTTAAAGATGGGCATTGCCCGCGCGCTGCTTGAGTTCAACCTGGAACTGCGCAAGAAGCTCAAGGCCGAAGGCTTCCTTTCCCGCGATGCTCGCGGCAAAGAGCGCAAAAAGTATGGACAAAAAGGCGCTCGCAAGCGCTTCCAGTTCTCCAAACGGTAATCTTTTTAGCAGGACGGCATGGGCCGTCCTCTGTTTTTGCTGTTAACAGATTTGGCATTTAGCTGTTTGTGGAATCGCTGTTCGTCTGCCTCAAAGGCCAGCGATTCGCAAGCGAATCGCTAGACGCTGATACACGGTAACCGCCAGTCTTCAGACTGACGATTACCGAAATCTTCCCTCCCGCAACCGACGGGAGCGGAGCAGGGAATAAATCCCGAGCGTGCAACCGTGACGCGGAGGATGCAATTCAATAAGGAGGTATTTTGGCTAACATCACCATGAAAGAGCTGCTTGAGGCGGGTGTCCACTTTGGCCACCAGACCAAGCGCTGGAACCCCAAGATGAAGGAATACATCTTTGGGGAACGCAACGGCATTTACATCATTGACCTGCAGAAAACGCTCAAAATGTTCAAAGACGCGAGCAAATTCGTGCAGGACGCTGCCGCCGATGGACGGACCGTCCTCTTTGTCGGCACCAAACGGCAAGCCCAGGATGCAATCGCTGAAGAAGCCGGACGCTGTGGGATGTTCTATGTGAACAACCGCTGGCTGGGCGGATTGCTGACCAATTGGGTCACCGTACAAAAATCAGTAAAACGGCTCAAAGAGCTCGACGAGATGGCCACGGATGGCCGCTACGAGCTGCTGCCGAAAAAAGAAGTCATCAAGCTGGAGCGCGAACGCAAGCACCTGCAGGCCAACCTGGCCGGCATCAAGAGCATGACGCGGCTGCCTGACGTGGTCTTTGTGATCGACTCCAATAAAGAAGCGATTGCCGTGAAGGAAGCCCGAAAGCTCGGCATCCCGGTGGTCGCCGTCGTTGACACAAACTGCGATCCCACGGAAGTTGACTGGGTTATTCCGGGCAATGACGATGCGTTGCGCGCGATCCGCCTGTTTGCGTCGAAGGTCGCTGATTCAATTGCTGAAGGCGTGCAGTTTGCCACTGACAAGCAGGGTATCGATGTAGCCAGCGCCGTTGCTGCAAGCGAAGCCGAGACCCCAGCCGCAGTCCAATCTGCTCCGACCTCCGCTGATCTGGCCGAGGAAGAGCAATTGAATATGGAAGAAGTTCTGGGCGGCAAGGTGCGGAAGGCTCCGGAATCTGAAACCGCAACGCCTGAAGTGCCTGAAGTGGACGTCGCAGCCAAGACAGTTTAAATTCTGCCGCTGAGTATTGTCCGGCGGCTTACGAACATCAGCATGTGATTCATGCCCCCGCGAGAAATCGGCGCGGGGAAGTTTTTATACAAAGGGTTTTTTATGAAGACGGAAGGAACAATGAGCACTATGGCAGCTCCAGGCGATAACGACGGCAAGAAACCGAATATCACAGCAGAGCAGGTTCGCAAGCTGCGCGAGCGGACCGGAGCGCCCATGATGGACTGCAAGAAAGCTCTGGAGGCCTGCAGCGGCAGCGAAGAAGAGTCCGTCGACTGGCTGCGCAAACGCGGCACTTCCATTGCGGCAAAAAAGGCGACGCGCATAACCAGCGAAGGCTCGGTCGCGAGCTATATTCATGCCGGAGGTAAGATCGGCGTGCTGGTGGAGATCAACTGCGAAAGCGATTTCGTGGCGCGCACCGACGATTTCAAAGACCTGGTCAAGGACATTGCGATGCACATTGCCGCTGCGGACCCGAAGTTTGTCCGCAAGGAAGATGTCACGCCCGAAGCTTACGAACGAGAAAAAGAAATCTATCGCGCCCAGGCAGCAGCCACGGGAAAGCCAGCGCCGGTGGTGGAGAAGATTGTCGAAGGCAAGATGTCAAAGTTTTATGAGGAAGTTTGCCTTCTAGACCAGCCCTTTGTAAAAGAGCCGGGCATCACCATCCATCAGTTGATCGCCAGCAAAATTGGCAAGCTGGGTGAGAACATTTCCGTCCGCCGCTTCGCCCGCTTCAAAGTGGGCGACGTAGGCGAGACAATCGCCATCACCAAGGTGCAGCAGGAACAAAAACCGGAGTAAATCCTGGCTGCCAGCTTCTAGCTTTAACTTTTAACCAAGGGCGATTGCTGAAAAAGCGATCGCCTTTCCTTTTTGCCCTGAATGGCACGGCAGTTCTAAAACAGAAGCGAGCGGCGAATTTGCTAATTGGCGTTAGGGAAGTTGTTCAGCTTAGAGTGCCCTCGTTGTGAAAGGGTTCCCTCGCTGCGCTCGGGATTACAGAAAAGCTGCGCTCGGGATTACAGAAAAAGCTGCGCTCGGGATAAAGATAAAAGAGAAGCGAACCTTCAGTAACCAGCGTCTAAACAACAGGAGACGTACAATAAAAAAATGGTCGCCCGTCCGCTGGTGGAAACCGCGCGCAATACGATGCTCTTTAGTGAGATCGTTACGCTTGCGCTCGATTCCTTCCGCAGCAGCAAATGGCGCTTTGCCCTGACCGCTTTGGGAATGGTGATTGGCACGGCCTCTCTGATTGTCGTAGTCACCATTGGTCTGACTGGCAAGCAGTATGTGATGAACCAGATTCAGGGCATCGGCGCCAACCTGATCTATGCATACTATGAAGGCGGCAGCAACGCCTCAGTGAGCACCGGCACCAGAGATGATCTCACTGTGGAAGACATGCGTGCCGTGCAGCAGGAAGTCCCGGGAATCCAGGCTGCGTCGCCCATGACCGAAATTCATGATCGCATCAGCATTGGCGGCGGCAAAGAGCGCGACATCCTGGTGCTGGGCGTTTCTCCGCAATATTCAACCGTACGCAATCTTGATATTCTGGCCGGGCGTTTTTTTGACGAGGAAGACGCCATGGCGCGTGCCCACGTGGCGGTAGTCACGCAGCAGTTCGCGCAACGCCTGTTTCAGGGACAAAGCGCAGCCGTGGGACAAGACATTAAGATCAATGGCCTTCCATTTGTGATTATCGGCACATTTCGCGAGCGGGTTGAAACATTTGGGCAATCTGAGATTGCGGGCGACACGCTTTTGATCCCCTATAGCGTGAGCCGGTATTTCATCGGCACTGACGCGGTCAAACAGATTTTCTTTTCTGTCTCTGACGCAGGTGACGTGCCTCACGCAACGGCAATGATTCAGCAGGTGTTACAGTCGCGCCACAGGCCGGCATCCGTGTACCGCGTGGAAAACCTCACTCAGTTGCTGCAAGTCGCATCGCGGGCGGCCAATGGGCTGACCCTGATGCTGCTGGGAATTTCTCTTTTGGTTTTGATTGTAAGTGGCGTTGGGATCATGAATATCATGCTGGCGAACGTACGGACGCGCATTCGGGAGATTGGCATCCGCAAGGCCATTGGCGCTACCAGCAGGGAAATTCGGCTGCAATTTCTTACCGAGGCAATTTTAATCTCTCTCGCTGGCGGAATTGTGGGGACCATTCTGGGCCTTGCTATTCCCTTTTCTGTCCGCTTTCTTACTGAATACCGCATCCCGATTTCCGGTCTTTCGGCCATTATCGCCATCCTGGTTGCAGTGCTGGTGGGCGTGATTTTCGGCACGCTACCGGCGACGCGCGCAGCACAGTTAGACCCAGTGGAAGCTCTGCATTACGAGTAAGCTTTTCTGCAATCCCGAGCGCCAGCGAGGGAACCCTGCCGCGCCGCGACATCTTCAGGTTCAACAAAAATCTAGGTGCGAATTTTTGCCAAAGAATACGAATTAGACCAAGAAAGAAATTTGCGTGTATTTGCGTAAGTTCGCGGCTTGCATAGCTAAAGGGTTCCCTCGCTGCGCTCGGGATTGCAGAAAAAAAGCCGGGCTGGTTGGCCCGGCTCTTTCAGCATGCAGGGATGCGTTTACATCACTAAAGCCAAACTCTCAAGTTCTTTGTGCAACGATTCCACGTTGCAATTTGCGCATTCAATCCGGCCTGCCGCATCGAGCGCGTTTTCCGGCGACACGCCGTATCCTCTTCCGACAAGAAACATTTTTAAAAGTTCCGCCGTTTGGAATGAATCAAGCCCTCCCTGCAGGAGCTCATTCCGAAGCGCCGCTACTTCAGCCACCGAGAATTTCTCTCCCATAGGTCACCTCCGACCCTTACACCTTGCTTACTTTATTAGACACGTAATCCATCGGCTTTGTTGCAGAAATATTTATCACGCTCAATCATAGGTAACAGGACGAAAGTAATTCGAGCCTGCAAATGCCTAGCAAGCCCGAAAACACGCTCATTCTTGACTTTTCTCAACACAGCCTCTCTCAGCGCGTTGACAAATCTTAATCCGCCATCTTGCTCAAATGCAGGTCAAACGCTTCTTTGGCCAGCAGAGAAGTCAACTGAAACGCTTTGAATCTGTCACCGATCAACTCGCGCTGCCGATACAAACCCGGTTCACTATCCACCACTTCATGCCGGGCCTGCCAGTCCTGCAAAAACTTCTCTGCTTGTCGGATGCTGATTTCTGTTCGTGCGCCCTGCGTCGTCAAAGCTTCCGTAGCGTACGATTCCAGCAATTTAGGCCAATATTTACCCAGCAACGCGCCGCTGGCAAACATGTCAGCCCAAACAATGTGTCCCTTCACAGCTACTACGACGCCGACGGCATTCTGGTTCCGCAATTGTTTGATCACGCTTTCATAGGATTTCTGCATCGGCTCAGTGATGGCATCCACTTGCTGCTTTACTGCTTTGTTCTCGCGCGCTTTGGCATAAGAAGTGGTGCTGTTCAATTGATGCAGAGAATACATAGTTCCGCCCACGGCTTCGCGTCCTTCTGCGGTCCCGCTGCCGGTGCCTGAGCCTTGCCCAGAAATGTCAGTGGAAATTGTCGGCGCAGCAGCAACAGCGGCTACCATCTCTGACCGGCTGCTGCCAACTGCGTCCCAAACCTTCTGCTGGTCCTGATCGGCCATCGCTTTCATACGTACGCTCGGTTGCAGCATTACGGATGCATGGGTATCGAACTTTGCGGAAGTTTCCGTCCAGCGCCCGTGTTCGACGCAGAACACAGAAAGATCTACAGGATCGCTTTCAGCAGGAACAATGCGGTCTTTCCCAACCACGCGGTCCTGCTTGCCGCCGGTGACGACTTCTCCGGCCAGCAAAATCAGCGGATGTTTGGAGTTATTCACCAGCACCAGGCGATTAACTTCTGCTCCTCCGTATGGACGCACCGGTGTATAAGGCTGCCGGCGCTGCAATGCGGAATGAAGATTGCCTACTTCGGTAACAATTACTTCGCCGGAGCGGACACCTTCATCCAGGGTAATAAAATCACTGGTATCGTGGTTTTTGCTGGAAACCACGGGGAAGATGGTGAGATCGCCATGTGAAATAGGCGGTAGGATTTTGTAGTCACTTGCTGCGGCTGGAAAACTTCCGTAATCTCCTGCATTGGCTGAGGCTATCGCGATGAATCCGCAAGCCAATATAGCCAAAATGGCCAGTAAAGACTGCTTCATATCCAACTCCCTTTGCTGCTTACTTAGCAACCCGGGCCCTTGTTTCACCTTAAAGAATGTAAAATGACAGTATTCTTGCGGTTAAAATTGGTACTATCCGAACCATGAGCTCTGGGCCCAGGCCGGCAGAAGTGACTGCTCTCTCCCTCCGCGTTCTCTATGAGAAAAGCGGCGGTGAGCGCTATGGCCTGACTCTGCAAGCTTTTGAAGTGGTTCTGGAGCAGGTGGCTGTCAAGTATGTGCCCCAGGCCACGCCGCTGCAAAAACTGGAATTTTGGCGCGACCTGAAATTGGAAGAACTGGCTCTGGCCCGTGCCTGCGCTGCCGGCCATGATCCAGCATGGCAAGCCTTCCTTACCCGCTTCCGCGAAAAGCTTTACGATATTGCCCGCGGCATCACCAAAGAAGACTCCAGCGGCCGCGACCTGGCCGACTCTCTTTATGCCGATCTTTATGGGACTTCTGAACGGGAAGGCCGTCGTGTTTCCCGGCTGAATTTTTATATGGGCAGGGGCTCTCTGGAGGGCTGGTTGCGTACCGTTTTGGCACAGGAATTTGTGAATCGATACCGCAAGACCAAGCGTCTGGTAAGCCTTGAAGAGCAGGCGGAAGACGGGGTACAGTTCTCCGCAGCGCCTGCCGGGCCTTCCAGCCCGCTGGACAGCCGCCTGAGCGCCGCCCTGGACGAAGCCCTGGGCCAGCTTAGCAGCGAAGACCGGCTGGTATTGGCCTCCTATTACCTGGACGACCGTACTTTGACGGAAATTGGCCGGGTGGTGGGGGTACATGAATCTACCATCAGCAGGCGGCTGGAAAAGATGCTCAAAAGCTTGAGAAAGCAAGTGATAGCCGGTTTGGTGTCACGGGGCATGAATCGGGGACAGGCGGAAGAGGCCCTGGAGGCGGATGTGCGTTATTTGCAAGTGGATGTGACCAGAAAACTGCAAGAAAATCGTCCTGCTGCGTTCCAACAGGATAAGGGATCTGATTAGCAATGCCTGAATTATCAAACCTGCTGCGCCAGAGGTTCGCCGCGACAGAAAACGGCGCGGGTGCGCACCCTGACCCCGATGTGCTTACCGCCTATACGGAACACTGTCTCCCTGCGACTGAGCGCCAGGCAGTGGTGGCGCATCTTTCTGTGTGTGGGCCCTGTCGAGAAGTAGTGGCACTCAGCCAGCCACAGATTCCTGAATTGGCGGCGCAAGCCGTGGTCAGGCCCGCTCCGGCCTCAGTTTGGCGGCGGCTATTCACTCCCGCATTGGGTATCGCCGGCGCTGTTGCGGCCATGGCAATCATTGCAGTTCTAGTGCTCCAACTCCCGCAGAAATCGGTACAGCAGTCCGCACTTCCACGTACAGCAGAAACTCAGCAAGCAGAAGCTACCCCGGCGGCGTCCCAGGATCAATCACCAGCTATAGAAACAGGAACATTGCCGGAGCGGCCCGCGGTGCCACGGTCTACTTCTACCGCCAACATGGACATTGCCGTTCCCGTTCCTGTTAAGAAAGCGCCGGTGGTTGAACTTCGGGCGGAAGCCACCAGAAATAAAATTGCAGCCGGGTCAAATGCACCTGCGCCTCCGCCATCTCCGGAGAGAACGCTTGCCCTGACCGCTGCGATGCAGAAGAAGGACTACATCAATACCAACTTCTTCGCGGGAAATGACGCTGACAACGTCTCGGGCGATGATCAGCGCCCGGCTAAGCTTCCTGTGGCTCCACAGCCGCAGCCTTCGTCGGCAAGCGGCGCTTTTACTGTGACCAACGGCAAAATCAATGCTTTCGCGCCCAGTGCCGTGAGCAGATCTAATCTGCGCATCCTCACCCCGAATCCGCCATCGGTGCATTTTGGGCTGATGCTCGGCAAAATGGCTACAGCCACTGCGCACACGTTGCATCTGCATACGCCCGCGACAAATCCAGCTCTCCGCGCCAGTGATCTGGGCTATAGCGCGTTAGGTGGACCAGGGATGTTCAGCAATAGCCTGGCAAAGAGCCAGTCGACTGAGGTTTCTGCCGCCCCGGAAAAACTCGAGAGCGGTAGCCTCGCCAAGTCTGACGCATTGAGCGCCGGCGCGATGGGTGGGGCAAGCGCCAGATCTCTGGACTCAGCCTCAACCCTGTGGAAAGTTGCGGGCGGCAAGCTGATCAAATCTGCTGGACCTTCCCAGTGGGAAGACGCTTATCCGACTTCCGGCTTTGAGTTTTCCGTTGTGAACTCCCATGGAAACGATGTATGGGCGGGCGGCACACATGCATCCATCATCCACTCGCGTGATGGCGGGCTGACGTGGGAAAACGTTAAGCTGGGCGATGCCGCCACGGGAACAATCGTGAGCATCCTTCCTGAAGTTTTGAATGTGCAAGTCAAAACATCGGACAACCAGCTTTGGTCAAGCACAGACGGCGGCAATACCTGGACCATGCAGAACGACTGACTCCTTGTCTCCCTCGACAGAGCGGCTTCCATTTCCGACAGAGGTTACCTCGTTATAGTCAGTTGTATAATCCGCCCCAGTGATTCTTAAGCTTGCATTATTGATGTGGTTTATTGCCCTGTTTCTCTCACTGGTTGCCAAAGGGAATGGAAGGACCTGGATGGCGCGACTCTTCATTGGCGGTTTCTGCCTGCTGCTAATCGGTTTTTTTCTGAAACTTATCTCGCGGGTCCTTTGAATAAAGGCCGTCGCTGAAATTGCGCTGCCGAACATCCGATAGGGGCTGCCTTCAACGTGGTTCGGCGGTGGCATTCCTGGCTGGCGGCTCAGAGTTGATCTGCTTCAATATCTGTCTCGCGATGGGCGCGTCAACAGCATTGGGCGCAAGTTTCAGATATTCGCGCAGTTGCTCGGCCTCAAGGTCCCGTTTATTTTCCTGCTCGTATATTTTAGCCAGCAGCAAGTGGATTTGCGGCTCAGCTTGTTTGGGAACATTGGTCATAGCGTTAAGGGCGCTCTTCTCAGCGGCGGGAAATTGCCTGAGATAAAAATATGCCAGACAGTTGTAATAGAAAGCTGCCGGCGCTTTGATGGGATGCATCCCAAGCACCTGGTTGGTCAGCTCCGCCACTTCACTCCACCTTTGCTGACGGGCTGCGATATCGGCCAGGCAAAGATAGCCCGGTAAGTAGGTTGCATCTTCATTGCGGGCGGTGGTGCAGGCTTGCGCAGCTTTCTCATTATGGCCCTGGTCGGCAGCAACCTGGCCCAGCAGGACCCATGCGGCAGAAAATTGCGGATACAACTTAACCGCTTTGTCCAGAGATTCTTCCGCCACGCTAAGTTTCTTTTCGCGGGCCGCATTGCAGGCCCGTGAAAACTTCTCTTGTGCGGACGCCGGAACATCCATCCTTTTTGCATTCACCGTGCCGCTCAAAAGCGGATTCATAGGCCAGCGGAAACAGGGTGGCTGTTCATTCACCAGGAGGGGCTTGGCAGGATCGGGGCGAGTGATGGGATAAGGATCAAAAACTGATTCTGTTGACGAGGGCCTATAGCCGGGATTGTAGCTGGCGGAAGGAGCAGCAGTGGGAATGGAGTGAGACCCTCCACTTTTGCCGCCGCCTTTTTGCGCGGCCAGCGGCGCAACCAGCATGAGCGCCATGAACAGAGTTGCTGCTGAGTTGGAAAAGACTTTCATCGGCCTCTCCCGTTGCCATGATTCTAGCACCCCCGGTAGTTGGGCAAGCTGTAAAAGGCGAAGCCATACGCGTTGCATTGTTTGCGTTTTGCGTGTGTTTGCAGGGTTTCAAAACCACATTGGTAAAATAAATATACATGCCTTCGCTTCGCATCTCCGCCATCAGCTTTTTGAACACGGCTCCTCTCATGTGGGACTTTGAAAACGGAGAGTCGGCCGCGCATCTGCGCCAGAATTATGAGATCAGCTATACCATTCCTTCGCACTGTGCCGAGCAATTGAAAGACGGATCGGCGGACATCGGCATTATTCCGGTCGCAGCTTACACGATAATTCCGGACCTGGTGATAATTCCTGACGTGGCAATTGCCGCAAAAAATAAGGTCCGGTCGATTCTGCTGGTAAGCAAAGTTTCTATCGATAAAATCCGCAGCGTGGCCACGGACGCTTCGTCCCGCACATCGGCTGCGCTGGTGGAAATTTATCTCAGGAAATTTGTTGGCATTGACCCAGGCTTTACCAGGCAAAAACCGTCGCTCAAAGAAATGCTGCAATGGCATGATGCGGCGCTGCTCATCGGCGATCCCGCTCTGCAGGCCCGTACCGACGGCTACTTTGTTTACGATCTGGCGGAAGAGTGGAAGCGCTGGACTGGACGGCCTTTTGTATTCGCGTTCTGGGCAATACGTAAAGCAGCTTTGCAAGGGCGCGCGTCCGAACCGGATATCGCGCAGGTGTTCCAGCAGTCGCGGGACAACGGACTTAACCACATCCCTGAAATTGCCTCTGCCTGGGAGCCTAGGCTTAACCTGCCAGCCAAGCTGATTCGTGAGTACCTGACAGAGAATGTTGATTACTCTCTGGATGCGGAGAATATTGAAGGGCTGCGCCTGTTCTACAGTTATGGCTTGGAATGTGGAGTTTTCGCTCAGGCGCCAGAGCTGGAATTACTGGAACAGACGAAATTAGCATCCCCTATAGCAACCCCCCCTTAACGCGGACTTTACACCCTTTACAACTCAAAATCAGCATTGCCGCTGGGAATTCGGCATCCAATGATCTGTGCCACTTGTTCTTCTCCTCTCGATAGGTCCATGGCTGGAGCGTTTGGGCGGTCTCGGCCTGATCCTGCTGGGGCTGGCCGACAATTCCGTTGTCCCCATGCCCGGCAGCATGGACGCACTCACGATTGTGCTCTCTGCTCACCAAAAAAATTGGTGGCCGTATTACGCCGCCATGGCTACCGTGGGCGGCATGGTAGGCGGATATGTCACCTATGGCCTGGGCGTGAAGAGTGGGGAACAGGCGCTGGAGAAAAAAGTCTCGAAAAAGAAGGCAGAACGGGTTTACAAACTGTTTGAGCGATATGGCTTCTGGAGCCTTTTTGTTCCAGCGCTGCTGCCGCCACCGGTCCCGTTTTCACCGTTTCTGATGGTTGCCGGAGCACTGAAATATCCTAAAAAATATTTCCTCATTGCTGTGGGAACGGCGCGTGCGATTCGCTATGGGCTGCTGGCATGGCTGGGATCGATGTACAGCAAGCAGATCTTTGGTTTCTTTCATGAATATTACAGGCCCATACTATGGATAGTAATCGCCCTGGCAGTTCTCGGCGGGCTGGCAGCGGCGTGGTGGACGTGGAAACGCAAAAGTGAAGGGAAGCCGGTGATCCCGGATTCAAAAGGGACAAGCACGCGGACAGCATGAGCCCTGGTATGCTGCGGTAACGCTTCTAATCTGGTCCTTCAGTTAGGCGTACAAAAGTTTTTTTTATAAAATCGGAAGTAGGTTGTTCCTCCCGGTAGGGATGGGCAGAGCAGATTCCTCCGTCACTACTCGTGCGCTGAAGAACCCGCGCACTCGCTAAACGTGACTGTCGGAATGGCAAATCGCAAGGGAAACATTTATTAAGACTGCGCTAATTCCCTTACCGGCTTGTTTTCCGTTAAAATTTAGCTGTTCATGTCCCTGACCAAACAACAAGCTCTCGATCTGTTCCGCTCGGACGATCTTATCGGCCTGGGCATGGAAGCCGATGCGCTCCGCCGCAAGCTGCATCCGGAAGGCGTCGCCACTTACATCATTGATCGCAACATTAATTACACCAACTTCTGCACTGAATACTGCACCTTTTGCGCCTTCTACGCGCCGGTGAAAGGGCCCGGACGCGCCAAGGGCTACGTGCTGGAGCTGGAGACGATTTATGACAAGATCCGCGAAACTGTGGAGCTTGGCGGGACGGGCGTGCTGATGCAAGGCGGCCTGCATCCGGATTTGAAGATCGAGTGGTATGAGGCGATGCTGAGCGGCATCAAGCAGCGCTTTCCGCAGGTGCATCTGCATTGTTTTTCCGCTTCAGAGATCATCCACTTTGCCGACGTCAGCGGGCTTTCGATAGAAGAAACCATCCAGCGGCTGCGCGATGCCGGACTTGATTCCATTCCCGGCGGCGGCGCGGAGATTCTGGACGACGAAGTCCGCTACAAAATTGCGCGCCTCAAATGCCTGACCGATGACTGGCTCAACGTGCATCGTACGGCACACAAGCTGGGCATGCGCACCACCGCGACCATGATGTTTGGCGTGGGCGAGACGTTTGAGCATCGCATCAATCACTTCCAACGCGTCTTTGATTTGCAGGAGGAAACCGGCGGCTTCACCGCGTTTATCCCCTGGAGTTTCCAGCCCGGAAACACCGCTCTGGGCGGACGCCACTGGGAAGAAGCCACAGCCGTGGAATATCTGAAGGTGCTGGCCATCGCGCGGCTTTATCTTTCCAATTTCAAAAACGTCCAGTCAAGCTGGGTCACACAAGGGCTAAAAGTCTGCCAGCTTGGGCTGCGCTTTGGCGGCAATGATGTTGGCTCCGTGATGCTGGAGGAAAACGTTGTCCGCTCCGCCGGCGTCACCAACTGCACTACCGAAGAAGAGCTGCGGCGCATGATCCGCGATGCCGGGTTTGTTCCGAAACGCAGGGATACGTTGTATCGGCAGTTGTTTTTGAACTGAATTTCCTCTAACTCTGGCAAATTATCAATGCCAATCCCGATACGCTAAGAATCAATAGAAACGGCAAATTCCTACCATGTCCTGGAGCGGCATCAATGGATCACGCTGATATTTGTAAGTACGCTGAAAAAATGAAAGAGATTAAATTACGGACTGAGGTAATGGACCTGTTTCTTTCAGGGCAAAGGGAAGCTCGTTATGTTCCCACTACCGTAGAAACGATCGGACTGCAGTTCCGAAAGATATTTGAACTTATTGCATTTGCTTCTCTCGCTGCAAACCGCCAGCAGTATTCCGCGGTATACAGCGACTTTGCAAAACATTGGGAGGCTGCAAAGTTAATAAAAAACCTGCAGCGCATCAATCCGCAGTTTTATCCAAGACCCGTCGTGGAAGCACCAGCCGGCATACCGGGGGTGATGCATGCACATAAGCTTCGCTCACAAGATTATCTGACACAAGATGATCTAGTAGAGGCTCATGGAAGATGCGGCGTGCTCATGCACGCGGAAAATCCTTTCGGTAAATTGATCGACTATCCCTTTTACCAGGGGAGCTTTCCGACATGGCGCACTAAAATCATTAATCTGCTGAACAATCACGAAGTCCATCTTCTGGGTGATAAAGGGATGTATGTCATTCACATGAAAGAATCGGCGCATGACGAAGTGAGTTGGTACCGGTTCGATCCTCCTGGAAGCCGAAAGAATGCTCATTCATAGGTGAGTTTTCAGTCGTCCCGCTAAGGCGGGACTCGGCTATCACCTGCACCTTCCCGGCACTTGTCCTCGCTCGCGATGCTCGCCTCGGTGCCGTGCCGGGCTATTGTCATCCGCCCCTGTCGTGGCTCGGGATTGGAATACTCAATCGGCTGCAGGGCCATCGCTCGACAGCTTTTTATGAAAGCTAGCATATTTTGGAAATTGTTATGACAAAGCGCAAGATTTTTGCGGAATTGATGGAAGGCATTGTGGCAATACGGGCACATCGCGTGGGTAAGAGCGCCTTGCGCAGCTATAAAAATCAAACCGATACGTTTGCTCCGAGTCAATGCGCGGACCACCCGGAAGCCGCGGAGCGGGTGATTTTTTCTCGGTGTTTAGACGCAAGCTGCACATCAAGATGCGCCAGCAATTCTTTACCTTTGTACAAAATCGTCGCGTTTTCTTAAGTCCAAGCTGTACCACCTCGCGCCATCCATTGCCCGTAAGATTCATTTAGCGGACGTGCTTTCCGCATGTGTAGGATGCATCGCCCATGCCAGTAAGCGGATGCTAATTTCTCTGCGCGCTTACCTTCAAAGCCGTATTGAACAAGGCGCGATTGCACCTCATAAGCGTCCCAGCCAACACGTCTACTATGGGCAAGAACGATGAACTCGTAGAAGCGTTTCCAGTCTCGGGGATGCAGTGACCTTTTGTTTGCCAGCATCGCAAATCGCCATAGCGCATGTTCGGCTGTCCCTCCACGCGACGATTTGCTTTTATCGCTCTGCATTTCTAGTTCGGATGACTATGCTATTATCGCCGAGAATTTGGCGGGGGGAAAAGGTAAACGAGTATGTTAGCTAGCCTGCTCAATAATGATTGGTTCAAATCAACAGCAGCACTTGTAATCGGGTGGCTTCTCAGCGCGATCAATCCATACCTTTCAGAACGTCGCGAACGACGCAAGGCCATTGCTCGGGCCTTGGCGGAATTGATGGAAATTCGTCATCGGCTCGGCATCGTAGAGTACGCTATGGATACGATAGGCAAGGTTGTGAATATCCCCCCTGAAGCTGAAATGCAGGTTCGCATCATATTCCAGACTCTTTTTGCCAAATTGCAACAGGTAGGCCAGCAATATGCGGAGAGCGTAACATTGGTAAAGAGCATTGATCCAGTGCTGGGGTTCAAACTTCAATCGAAAGATGAACTGCAGCCAATGCTTAATAACGTATTCGCATTGATAGCCCAAGCTAACGATCCGCAGGCGGCAGCAGTTTGGAAAAGTATTAACCTCGTCATTCTCAAGGAAGCAGAGACCGATTTAAGCGAACTTATAAAAAAGCTTGCGATGAAGCGGAGTATTTGGACACGTTGGCGAGTGAACAAAATGTTGTCTCAAAATCGGCCATTGCCTAAGGGAGCGGACGCAATTCTGGAAATACTGCGTGCCGAAGCCGCGAAGCAAGCGCCCGCACCACAAGAACCGACCAAAGCTGCCGCTTCTGGAAGTGCGCAATGACTTCTAGATGCACAGGCGAGGGCGCCGCCGCGGTTGCAGTGAATCATCATTTGATGCACAGCCGAGGGCAGCTGTGCTACATGTGCATGGAAGGCCAAAGCCACAGCCGAGGGCGGCTGTGCTACACGTGCATGGAAGGCCAAGCACGTCTCCTCTAAAGGTCATAATCAGGAATAATCGCGATCATGAAATAATCGGCGACGATTTTACAATGTCTGGTAAAAAAGGGGCACTGTCCTATTTCGCTATTGATTCGTGCGCCAAAATTTACTACACTTGATCAATTTTGCCTAAGTCGGATTTATAGCAGTGTCTATGTCCGATAAATAGCAGAAATGAGGACGACTTTAGCCATGGCCCACGGAATCGTAAACGGTAAACAACTGACTGACAACGAATATGAGGAATATCAGCAGCAAAGCGAGCTATCGAACCAAGACCAGGATGGTCAGAGGCTGCGGATGGAAGAGCCCGAACGTGTTCGGCAGCGGGCGGAGGCGCTGATAAAGAGGATCGGAGAAACCTGCGACGAGTTGGAGAGGCTGGCGGAGGAGAATCCGGAGCTCGTAGGGCGGGTGACGCACGGAGCGGAAGAACACAAAGAAGCTTATCTGCGGCTGAAGGCACGACTTGCGCTGGCAGATGCAGCGCCAAGGTGCCGCTGGGTGAGGCAGGACGGGACCACGTGCGCGTCTCCGCAGATGAAGAAGCACATCTACTGCTTTGCGCATAGACAGATGATGGAAGCGCAGGCCTTGGCGCTGAGGCTGCCCGCGCCGGAGGACGCAAATGCGATCCAGGTGGGGCTGATGCGGATACAGAAGGCGCTGATTGAAGACACGATCTCAACGAAGAAGGCGGGGCTGCTGTTGTACTCGATGCAACTGGCGCTACAGAACGTGGGGCAGACGACGTTTGGGCTGGCAAAGGCTGAGGAGGCGGTGCGGGAAACGGTGGATGAGGAAGAAGCACTCAGCGAAAAACAAAACCATTTCACCGCAGAGGACGCAGAGGACGCAAAGGAGAACAAAACCTTACCGCTAATGAACAAGGATGAGCGCGGATTAGAGGACAGGCCCAAGCCGGTCGAATGGAAGCCCTCGCCGGATATGTACAGGATGGACACTCGAGAAGGGAGAGAGGCGTACGAGGCGAGCTTTCGGATGAAGATCAAGACATCGGGTGATCGGAAAGCTAATGCCTCCCAGAACCTCGATACGGCTGAAGCCCGCGCCAATTAGGGATGAGGTGGGATGGCATGGAATATCCGGGTAGGGGTAGGCCCCCCGGGTTCTAAACTGAAGCAGTGGGGAGTCCCAACGGTATTGGACGACAATGAATTACAATATTGATTTTCATGGTCCTTTGGAGTGTGTGTCTTTGAACGCCTGTTACGCACTGTTACTCTTTGCCAATTCGCAGAAGGGGCTGGTCCATTATTTTAAGAGCCAGTTTCTGGATAGGACCTTTAAGGGCCTGTATTCTCCCAACGGCTTTGACCTGGCGCTGCTGATTCCTTACTTCGTGGTGATGATCATTCTGGCCGGGTACGGTATGCATAGGTATGCGCTGGTTTGGATGTACTACCGCAATCGCAAGAACCGCACTACCGAGCCCGAGACAAAGTTTGCAGAGCTTCCCCACGTTACCATTCAGCTTCCGATTTACAACGAGCAATTTGTAATCAACCGGCTGGTCGATGCCATCTGCAAGCTTGATTATCCCAAAGACAAGCTCGATATCCAGGTGCTGGACGATTCAACCGACGAGACAGTAGCTGTGGCGCAGGGAGTGGTAGACCGGTATGCGGCGCTGGGCCATCCCATTACATATATCCATCGGACAAACCGTGAAGGTTTTAAAGCTGGCGCATTGCAAAACGGCTTGGCAACGGCCAAAGGCGAGCTGATCGCCATTTTTGACGCTGACTTTGTTCCATATGAAGACTGGCTGATGCGCGTGGTACACCACTTTACCGATCCGAAGATTGGCATGGTGCAGACGCGCTGGACGCACCTGAACCGCAATTATTCTTTTCTTACCGAGGTTGAGGCCATCCTGCTAGATGGGCATTTTGTGCTGGAGCATGGCGGACGCTCGCGCAGCCAGGTCTTTTTCAACTTTAACGGTACGGCCGGCATGTGGCGTCGGCAGGCCATTGCTGACGCCGACGGCTGGCAACACGACACGCTGACGGAAGACACCGACCTTTCTTATCGCGCACAGCTTAAGGGATGGAAATTTAAGTATCTGCAGGACGTTGAATGTCCGGCGGAATTGCCCATTGAGATGACCGCTTTCAAAACGCAGCAGGCACGCTGGGCGAAGGGGCTGATCCAGACCGGCAAAAAAATCCTGCCCAAAGTTTTCAAAAGTGATGTGCCATTCCGCATAAAAGTGGAAGCGTTTTATCATCTCAGCGCCAACTTGAGTTATCCGTTGATGATTGTGCTCTCCACGCTGCTGATGCCGGCCATGATTATCCGTTCCTTTGGCGGCTGGTTCCAGATGCTGGTGATAGATCTGCCGCTCTTTTTGGCGTCCACATTTTCGATTTCGAGTTTTTATCTGGTTTCACAAAAAGAATTATTTCCCCGGCGCTGGCCGCGTACTTTTCTTTTTCTGCCATTTCTTATGGCGCTGGGAATTGGACTGACTCTTACCAACACCCGTGCCGTGATCGAAGCCCTGCTCGGCATTAAATCTTCTTTCAAGCGCACGCCCAAGTATGCCGTGCAGTCAAAGGCTGACAAAGTGCAGGGGCAAAAATACCGCCGGAGGCTTGGCCTGGTTCCGTGGCTGGAATTGCTGGTGGGAACTTACTTTGTCGCCATGTGCACCTACGCTTTCTCCAGCGGCAATTATTGGACGATCCCGTTTCTGTTCCTTTTTGTGCTGGGTTACTGGTACACCGGGCTGATGTCACTGTTGCAAGGCAGGTTTGAACGCCGCGGAAACGCAGCGCAGGAGCCGCATTCTAAGCCTTTCCCGGTAGGGGTCTAAGAGCATTTTTCGGCTTCTGCGGCCCGCAGCTCTGCTATCCTAGCGGCAAATGCTGATGAAGGCTTTGTACGTTCTGCTGGCACTCTCGCTTGCGGCCATTGTGGGTGCAGTTGTCGCAATGCTGTGGCGGCTGCGCTGGCACTTGCGACGTCCTCATCTACCGCCGCCAAATCCGCCGCTGAATTCAATGATCGATGTGCCGCCAGACCAGGAACCTGCAAAAAAAGCTCAATCGGACTAATCTTTTTTTTCATGCGTTTTCGTCGCTGGAGCATGAAAATCTTTTCATCGGTTGGCCACTGTGCCGTCCGCACGAAACTCCAGAGTGTTGTAGGATTTGAGATATGTCTTCCTCAGTTTCTGCCGCCATTCGCGAAATCACTGTCGCCCATAGTCCCGACTCTGACGACGCATTTATGTTTTATGCGCTCGCCACCAATAAAGTCCGGGTGCCGGGGCTGAAGTTTTCGCATACCCTCACGGACATTGAAACTCTGAATCGCAAAGCGATGGAAGGCTTCTATGACGTGAGCGCCATCTCGTTCCATGCTTATCCTTACGTGCAGGATAAGTACGCGCTTATGCCCTGCGGCGGCAGCGTGGGCGAACAATATGGTCCCATGGTGATTGCGCCGCGCATGGTCGGGCTGGAAGAACTCAAAGGAATGAAGGTGGCAGTGCCGGGAACCATGACGACGGCTTATCTCGCGCTGAAACTGTTTGCGCCAAAAATTGAAACAGCGGTGGTGCCTTTTGATCGCATCATTCCCGAGGTGCTGGCCGGCAAGTATGAAGCGGGGTTGATCATCCATGAAGGCCAGCTCACGTATGAACGGTCGGGATTGAAACGCATTCTTGATCTGGGCAAGTGGTGGCATGAGCAGACCGGCCTACCGCTCCCGCTGGGCGGGAATGCGATCCGCCGCGAGTTGGGGCCGGAGTTGATTGCGCAGGTAACGCGGGCCTTGCGGAACAGTATCCAGTATGCGCTTGATCATCGCGAACCGGCATTAGCTTATGCCATGCAGTTTGCCCGGGACCTCGATCAGCAGATGGCAGACCGGTTTGTCGGCATGTATGTGAATGACCGGACGCTTGATTACGGAGAAGATGGCAAGCAAGCCGTGGTGAAGCTGCTGGACATGGGATATAAGGCCGGCATTATTCCGCACAAGCCAAATGTAGAGTTCGTGTAAAGCAATCTGGCGAGAAAGCAAAAGACGCAGGGTGTTTACCTGCGTCTTTTTCATTGCCTGATCTTAGTATTTGCCGCGTCCACCACCACCGCCGCCACGGCCATATCCACCGCCGCCACCACGGTTCCCGCCACCGCCACGGCCGCCTCCACCGCCGCCGCCGCGGCCAAATCCGCCTCCGCCACCACGGCTAAAGCCTCCGCCTCCGCCACCGGTTTTAGGACGAGCTTCATTCACGTTGAGTGCGCGTGACCCCAGTTGATATCCATTCATCGCGCTGATGGCTTTTTCCGCTTCTTCATCGTTGGCCATCTCCACAAATCCAAAGCCGCGAGGCTGCCCAGTATCGCGGTCTTTCAAAACAGTGACGTTTTCGACCTGCCCGTAAGCTGCAAAAGCCTGCCGAAGTTCATCTTCACTGACGTTAAAATCCAGATTGCCTACATAAATATTCTTCATGCGATCCTTCTTTACTGGAGTGCAGGCGCCTAGCTACGGGCAATCATTCGGTTGCTTGACATAAACTTAAGACAATCAATCTTACCTGGCCATCCGCGCCTGTGACCCAATAAGCCTACGCCTTGAGGCTAAGAACATGCAAATTCCCTGAACGCTCGCAATTCCCATTCCTGAACGCTTCCCGCAAACGTTTTCCCATGTCCCTGGCGTTGCCTGAACTATAATTCCGCCAAGGAGGACTTCCCAATGTGGCCTCTTAGTTTTCTCTTATTCTTTGCGACGGCCGCTCCTCAGCAGAAACCGTTACCACCCATAACGCAACACACGCAGTCGGACGACTCGGTCGCAAGCAGATCGACACAAGATATCCAGCGCAATACCTGCTTTACCATCCGCAGCTATATGTTTCGCCAACAAGATGGATATGCCCCTGTGCCTGCGGGCATGACTACCTGCACGCCTGCGAATATCCTGCAGCAAAGGCAGGTTTCACCCAGGCCGCATGTCAGGTTTGTTCCGCTTGGTGGGCAGCTCGACCAGCAAAAGTGAGATCGGCTAAGCCGGACGACACTCCATCTGTATATACATCTGATCTTCACCGGTGCGGATGAAGCCGAGCCGTTCATAAAGTCGCAACGCCGGATTGGTCTTGAGCACCTGGAGCCGTAGTGGTATGCGGGTGAGTGTACATTGCTGAATCAGTTCGCGGACCAACTCACCGCCGATCCCCTGTCCGCGATATTCGGTAAGCAAAGCAATATCCACCAACAGCGCAAAGTCCTTGTCCCAAACCACCATCAGCCGGCCAATCGGCTGCCCATCATGTTCAACAATCTGGTGATCAGCCTGTCCATAAATCGATTCGTACCATCGCTGCTGCGCGTTAAATTGCATCCGCAAAAACATCTCCTGTTGTGCTTCCGGCCAGCCAAAGCCGGCGATTTCATGCAGGCGTGTGCTGGCATACAGCTTGAATAGAAAATCCTGATCATCAGGGCGAATTGGCCGCAGGGAAGCTCTCATGGTCAGACCTGCTGCATTCTAGCGGATAACAGCAGAAACCAGGCATACTTGGCGCTGTTCTCTGCCATTTCAAGCACTTTACTTATGAACTTTTTTGCCCATTTCACACTCCATTAACATTCGCCTTGTAGTCTGGAACTGTTATGGGTGCTCTCAATAGAACGTTGCCCGGAGCAGACCGCCAGGCACAGGAAAAGCCTGCTGCCGATCCCGCGATCACTGACAAGCAGAAAATCTTCGTCGTTGAAGATGACACGGATATCTCGCGCTTGGTGCGTCATCATCTTGAGGTAGCTGGATACCGTGTCCGCACTTACTCCAGCACACATACGGTATTGGCGGATGCCATCAAGGAGCGTCCAGCTTTGCTGTTGCTCGACATCATGGTTCCCGGCGGAGACGGCATCGAACTCTGCCGCCAGGTGCGGCAATCAGGACATGCTTTGGGAGCAACGCCTATTGTTTTTCTCACCGCGCGCACCAGCGAAGCGGACCGCATTCGCGGTTTGGAAATCGGCGCTGATGACTACATCACTAAACCTTTCAGTCCGCGCGAACTGGTGGCACGTATAAAAGCGGTGTTGCGGCGCTGTGAAGCGCCTATGCTCCCCACCGTGATCCGCGCAGGTGACCTGGAAATTGATGCCACGGCCATGACGCTTACAGTCCGTGGCGCCGTTATCACCGCTACTGCAACTGAGTTCCGCCTGCTGCACTATCTTGCCCAGCACTCCGGACGCGTCTTCACGCGTGACCAGATACTTGATGCCGTTTGGCGGGAAACAACTTTCGTCAGTCCGCGTTCAGTGGACGTTTATGTAAGAAAGCTGCGCGCCAAGATTGAGATTGATCCTGAACATCCCCGATATTTACGCACAGTACGCGGCGCCGGCTACCGCTTTGAAGCGCCGAAAAAGTGAATCCCGCCTCCCCCGCCTATCATCTAGCAAGCTGTACCCCAGCTCTGTAAGTTCATCTGCGATTATTTTAGTTTTCATTCCTTGTTAACCGGCGGGTGGTATCTTCCGTCTAACCAAATAACTACAGCAAAGGTGTTTTCATGACCACGCAGGCAGTAAAGGTGCAAACGGCGGAAAATAGAATCGCAGCAAGTAGAATCGCGCAAAATAGAATCAACGACCTTCTGGTAAGCCTGGGAGCAAACGTGGATCAGGCCATCAGTCAGGCGATTGCAGCTCTGCTGCACTCCGATTCTCATATTGTTGCTGGCGTAATGGAAATTACGGTAGCAATCCAGGAACTGGAGCTTACACTTGACCAGGCTGTGTTTTCTGCATTGGAACAGGGCCATTTAACCCCTTCCGAGGTCCGGCAGGTAACGTTAGCGGTTAATATCGGCAAGGATTTAGCGCGTCTTGGCAAGCTTGCTGCCAATCTTGGCCGCAAAGTTACAGAGGTGGGAAAGCATCACGAACATGAAGACTTTTCCAAACTTCAGCCTCTTGCAATCGCGGTCGCTCATTTGTGCCGCCAAACCATGCGCTCACTAACCCGCCTTGATCCCGTGCTGGCACGCAATGCTGCCGCGGGTGGCGGCTCAGTGGACGCCTACCGTGACTACGTGCTGCGTGGCCTGAGCGGGCAGGGCCCGCACATTACTGACGAGCAGGACCTGCATCTGGTTTTTGCGTCACGCTGCCTGGAGCAGATTGCCGATCATGCCAGGCATCTGGCGGAGAACCTGGTGATCTTTATTGAAAGCGCTCGCCAGCAGGAACACAGCGAAGCGCTGGTTTCATAAGCTGTTCTGCTGTCAATTTGCACAGGATTCATGCTGCTTTAACCTTGTTTTCACACTCGCCTCTTAAGATTTCAGATAGCAGGCAAAGGTGCCGAATCCCGGCCGTTCTTCCGGAAATAAGCACGGCGGACAAGGTTAAGTAACTTCCATGACTTCTCAGGCAGTAATTGCGCCCCAACAACCATCAGCCTCTTCTCATCTTGTTGACCTCACGATGAATGCCTTTTCCATGGCCAGGGAAGAAGTGACACATGCCATTGATGGATTGATTAATGGTTCCCAGTTCGCGCTTCTTGCCGTGCGTAAATGTGAAGAGCGGCTTGACGCCATTGATCGTGAGATGGACGAGGAACTTGCCACCGTAATCACGCAAGTAACTCCTCCGCAGGCCCGTGAGCTTCTGGCCTGCATGAAGCTGGTGCTCGATCTTGAACGCGTGGGAGATCTGGTGGCAAGTTTCGCCGAGCGTTGTGCCGTCCTGCGCAACCGGATTGATATGGATGATGTGGAACAGCTTACCCGCATGGGCTGCCTGCTGGAAAACATGCTTACCACCATGGGAAAGGCCTTTGCCGCGCGCGACATCGAGAAGGCCATTCACGTTCTACGTACGGATTCCGAAGTTGACCGCCTGCGCAATCTTATTGTCGTGCGGCACACGGAAAATGCTGAGGGGCTGAAGGGCCCTGAAAGCCTGCATGTGCTGGCCATGGCCAATGCTCTGGAACGCGCGGGCGATCACATCAAGAACATGGCGGAAGAACTTTGCCATCTGGCCACCGGCCACACTATGCGTCACGTGATTCGCGCCAAAGACAAGCCTATGGAACAGATGTTTTTAGTTTGGCTGGCCCAGCAGAAGAACGCCCAATCTCAGTGAGAATCGGGCAGAACCAATCGCGGACTGCCTATCAAACTTGCAAGGAACAATGCTTGTTCCGATTAGCACTACTTTTATGAATGAAAATTAGTGCTCTGTCTTCCCGTCAAGCAACTCCAGAGCATGGGGGAGAATTTCAATCACCGCCTGCAATGACTCCACGGCGGCCGTCGGGCTTCCCGGCAGGTTCAGCAGTAGCGACTTCCCGCGCACTCCGCAAATGCCCCGGCTCAGTGCGGCGAAGGGTGTTTTCTTTGCGCCTTCCAGCCGCATTTTTTCTTCAAGGCCAATAATGCGGCGCTCAACTATACTCAGCGTGGCTTCAGGCGTCACGTCCCTCATGGCAATGCCGGTCCCACCCGTGGTTACTATCAGGCGCGTTAGCTCGCTGCACTCGATCATTCGGGCTGCAATTGCATCTTTTTCATCGGGCAGCACTGAAGTATGGACCACCCTGAATTTCGCCGCTTCAAGCTCGCGCACAATCGCCGGGCCGGAAATATCTTCCCGCTTTCCAAGGTAAGATGAATCGCTGATCGTAAGCACGGCGGCGGTCTTGGGGGATGCGGCGGTCACTGGTTCTCTCTCACGCTTCCAGTACGTTTTCTTCGGTATCGCGGTTTGATTCATCCAGCAGACGCAGGCCTTCCAGCAGCAGTCCCTGGGTGGATTGAGTGATGGTCTGCTCATTGCTGCTGCCGGCAAAGTCGATCTCAAAGCTGCCACCCGTCCAACTCATCACTTTATAAACCGCGGGATCGCCCTTCAGATCGCCATACTCGGCGTGGTTGATCTGGCCCTCAGTGAAAAACATTTTGCATTTGTCGCCATTGTTGCTGAGCGTCAGGGCACAGGTTTTGCGGCCCATATCGAGCGATTGCAGCAGGTCCAGCACGTTCATCTGCGCCAGGCTGCCCCGCAGCACCGATTCTCCCGGCGCCTCACGGGCCATTTTTTCCAATGAAATCTTGTCCACAACTTTCTTGATTTTGGCCGCGGCTTCCTTCAGGAAAAACGGCTTCTCAATAAAATCCTCCACCGTGTCCTGCACCGCTTTCAGCTTCTCATTGATGTCAGTCTTGCTGGCCATCAGCATCACCGGAATTCCGGCGCTGGCATTGCGGCTCTTGATCTTTTGCAGCAACTGGCGTCCATCCATTCCGCTCATCGCGTAATCCGCAATAATAAGGTCCGGCTTATCTTCAATCGCTTTCAGCAGGGCATCGGCGGCGTCATTCATTGGCTGCACGGTTGAAAATTGGGCAAGCGCCTGCCGCAACATCTCCAGGATCATGGGATTGTCGTCGACCAGCATTACCTTGATGTTGCTCGGCATGAGACCTTTATTTCTTCGGGTGGTTGGTGGAACTTTCCCGGCGGTACTCTCCGCTTTTTCCGCCCGTTTTGCGCTGTAAAACTATTTCCCGGATAGCAATGCCTTTATCCAGCGCTTTGCACATGTCATATACCGTGAGCGCGGCGACGGTGGCAGCCATCAGCGCCTCCATCTCCACGCCTGTCTGGGCGGTTGTGGCGGCTTTGGAGTAGACCTGCACGCCATTTTCGCACACCTCTGTAGTCACATCAATGAAGGAGAGAGGCAGCGGATGGCACATTGGTATCAGGTCGCTCGTTCGCTTGGCGGCAGAAATCCCCGCAAATCTAGCCACTTCCAGCGGGTTACCTTTTGGGTTCTGCGGCAATGCCTTCAGGACCTCGGCTGACATTTCAATGAACGCCGATGCCTCCGCCTCACGACGGCTCGCCGTTTTTCCTGATACATCGACCATGGTGGCTCGCCCGGCTGCGTCGTAATGTGACAGCTTGCCGATGGAGGTTTTGCCCCTGTTTATCCTCTGTCGATCCAAAGTCTTCTTCATAGTTTTCGAATCTGCTGAAATCTGTCTCCTGAGCAACACCCCCGGCAGAGTATCTCTTACCATCCTGCGTCAGGGAATTCTTATGAAAAACTTAATTCGCTCTGGTCACCGCATCAGCACCGTCACCATCTCACCCTTTGCCAGCTTCTCCCGGTCTGGCGGCGCCACAAGATAGCAGTTCGCCCGCGCCGCTGCCAGCATATCGCCCGATCCCTGCCAGGGCACCACATCAACTTCAGGCTCATACAGTGGCCCATCAAGCATTGCCGGCAAAAATCTTGTCAGTCCCGTCTTGGTCTTAAAATCTTTCTTCAGCCTGGCTTTAGCCGATCTGAGCTGTGCCGGCTCAGCGCCGCTTAATGCTTCCACCATGTGTCGGGCAAACAGCTCAAATGTCACCATCACTGAAACCGGATTGCCCGGTAGGCCAAAGAATGGCGTCTGGCCAACTTCGCCAAAGACAACCGGCTTCCCCGGCTGAATCAGCGCTCCCGTAAACAAGAACTCCGTTCCCAGTTTCTTCAATGCTTGCTCCACCAGATCAAACTTTCCCATCGAAACGCCGCCGGAAAGCAGCAGCATGTCAGCCTTTAAACCTTCTTCAATCAATTCCGTCAGCTTGCCTTCCTCGTCCGGAGCAATGGGAAGTTGAACCGGCTCACCGCCGCTTTCGGCCACCAGGGCGGCAAGGGAATAGCTGTTGCTGTTGCGAATCTGGCTGGCTCCGGGCTTCTCCGCCACTTCCACCAGTTCGTCTCCGGTGGAAAGTATGGCCACGCGTGGCTTGCGGAAAACTTTCAAACCAGGCTTGCCTGCCGCCGCAGCCAGCGCAATCTGCGCCGGTCTTAATCTTGTGCCGCGAGATAAGAGCTCCTGTCCGGCCCTGGCCTCCGCGCCCGCAGGCACAACGTTCTCGCCGATTTTTACGGGCCGCTGAATTTCCACCAGGTCTTCAGTTTTTTCCTCTTGAGATTTGGGGCGTTCATGGCCTGCAATATCCAGGATTTGATCATCGCCGGCAATGTCCTCGCGATTTTCGAATTCCTCCCTTTGTGCACCTTCGTGTACTTGGTGTTTAAGCTCTTGGCTCTTACGCTCAGTGTACTCAACCATTACCACAGCGTCAGCGCCTGCCGGGACAGCCGCCCCAGTCATAATCTCCACGGCTTCACCGGAAGCTACCGGAAGATCATAAGTGTCCCCGGCCCGAACCTGGCCCACTACCCGCAATGTCGTCAGCCCATCTGCCAGGTCCTGCGCCCGAACCGCAAAGCCGTCCCGCGTGGCCCGCGCAAACGGAGGAAAGTTGCGGTCTGCCACTATTGGCTCTGCCAAGACCCGGCCTAAACCCTGCAACAGCAAAACTTCTTCGCGTTCGGCCTTCTCCGCCTGGAGAATCTGCCGGCAGCGCTCACGCACAACTTCATAGGCTTCTTCAAAGCCCAGGACCCCCGTCGATTGTGCAGCAGTATTCATAATTTGATTCTAGTGCCTCTATGGCGCTACGGCCCTGGAAAGCTTTTCGGGAGAGATTTCCATTTCTTTTACCTTCTTAAGATGATCCAGTAGCTAATTCAAAAAATTGCAAACTCAATAGCAGCTCTGGTTAAAATAATATCTGCCATGAGCGGTAGAACCTGCTTTCTTTTATTAAGTCTTTGCCTCGCACAGATCACTGCTCGCGCGGACAGCCTTAAAGATGCTCTCAATCACAAATACAAGAAACAGATCCTGGCTCTCCGCGCGCCGTTTGCTCATGGTGACATGAAGTTTGACTCAGATGGGCACTCACTGGACCCGCCCCTGAAAGACCGGTGGCTGCTTTACAGCGGGATATACATTGAGAAACTGAGCCTGTCACAAGATACGTTGCGCGTGGAAGGGCCGCTGGCATTCTTCAGCCAGACGCAGAAAAAAGCAAACACTCGGAGAAGCAGGAAAGCAAACCAGTCCTGGTGAAGCTGAGCAAGCCGGTGCGGGTGGAAATCAAGTTGGCCCAGCCTATTCAATCTCCTGACCAGGCAGAAGCTGTTCTTGACCGCGTTTTCTTTCCGGGCACGGAAGCTCCTAAGCATGCCTATCTTGAGTTTCGCCGGTCTGATTTCGCCGCGAACGAACATGCTTACCGTTTCAACGAAGGCGCGGTAAAAGTCCCCAGGGCCATATTCACTCCCGAGCCGGCGTACAGTGAAGAAGCCCGCCGTGAACGTTTTCAGGGAATCGTTGTGCTAAATGTTGTTGTAGACAAGGCCGGAAATATTTCACGGATAAAGCTGGTGAGATCACTGGGACATGGGCTTGATCAAAAAGCCATGGAAAAAGTCAGCATCTGGCACTTTGATCCGGGAACCCACAACGGCGAACCTGTTGCCATAGAGATGAATATTGAGGTGAGTTTTAGACTTTATTAACAGTTAGTACGATGGGGCCAAGCGCCTCGGGAACAACGAAAGCTTAAGGCCATGCCGCGAATCACGGAAGCGTCTTTGCGATCTCCGGACCCTCTTCCGGCACTGGACGCGACGGCTGTGGCTGCAAATGATATTTAGTGAGCCCTTCTTTCAGTACCTCAAACGCTTCTTCCGGCGTATCGACCATGGTGAAGCCATTCACGTCCTCTGGTGAAATCGTCCCTGCATCGGCCAGCGCTTCCAGGTTCAGCACGCGGTTCCAGTATTCCCTGCCGTAAACGATGACAAGTATTTTCTTGGCCAATTTATGGGTCTGGGCCAGGGTGAGGATTTCAAAAAATTCGTCCAGCGTGCCGAAGCCTCCGGGAAACACGACCAACGCCTTGGCCAGATAAGCAAACCAGTACTTGCGCATGAAGAAATAATGGAACTCAAAGTTAAGCTCCGGAGAGATGTACTGGTTTGGATACTGCTCAAACGGCAGCCGGATATTGAGGCCGATGGTTTTTCCCCCCGCTTCATGCGCGCCCCGGTTGGCGGCTTCCATAATGCCGGGGCCACCGCCGGAGGTCACTACAAAACGGTGGCGCTTGCCGGGCAAAGTGAGCGTCCACTCGGTAAGCATGTGGGCCAGCTTGCGGGCGTCTTCGTAATAGCGGGCCATCTCCACCCCGGCATGTGCGCGCTTGAGGGCGGCCTGCAAAGCGTCTCCATCTTTAGCGCCCGGCTGCTCGTGCGCCGGCGCTGGCTTCGCCGAGCCCGGCTTTTCCAGGATGGTGAGGGCGTTTTGCGCGTCTGGCATGCTGGCAAAGCGCGCCGAGCCAAAAAATACGACGGTGTCCTGAATTTTTTCCCGGCGGAAACGCGAGAGCGGTTCGGAATACTCAGAGAGAATCCGCAGCAGGCGGCCGTCAGGGCTGTTAAGGAAGTCGGGGTTCAGGTAGGCCAGCGGAGCTGGAAGCAATTCCGGCGTGGGCTGTTCAGCATCGGAATTAAGATCAGGATTTTTATCGTTCTTTGTCATGCTGTGTATCGCAAATTTATCTGGCTGAAGCACCGTTTAGCGCCGGTCCCGATAGCGGACCGCCTCAATTACTCCCAGCCAGATATCGAGCAGGCCCAGGCCGGAAACCGCGCCGCGAACAAACCCCTGTTGCATCCAATGCTGAAAATTGGGCCACTGGCTCATCCACCCATCATTGAACCAGAAGCGCGTCCACGGGAGGATGATCAGGACCAACCCTAATTCGATGCAGAATAAGACATACACCACAACGAAAACACGCTGGAGCCATACTGGCATTTCAGGAGCACTGTCGGGCGCCGGACCGGAGGGTGGGGCAGGTGGCGGATTCTCGAGATTCGTGGAGGTAAGCTTCAAAGGATTTGAAATTTGACGTAATTGTTGGATGCAATAGAAGATTCTACGATTTTAGCTCTTTAATGCGGCTGGCAACGTCTCGAAAATCGATATTCGAGCCATACACTTCCATGAAATTGGCCAACGCAGACTTATTGTCCCCTGAAGCCTGATATGCCGCAGCCAGATCATAATAAACCGAGCAGCGGCTGCCACTGTCCAGCCCCGGCAATTGCAGGGCTTTTTGGTACCAACGCACCGCGGCCTCTGGCACGCCTTTATCTACCAGGCATTGCGCAAGCCAGGTCAGCGCCTGGATGGGTTGAGAGAACGGAGCTCCGCGGTCCACGGCGTGGCACACTTTTTGTAATTCACCGATGGCCTCATCCAATAGCCCCATCTCTTTAAATGCGATGCCCAGATTGTAATGTGTTTCTGGATCTTCCTCTGGCTCCGACGCCTCGGAAGTCTCGTCCCTCAATTCAGAAAGAATGTCGCCCAGAACATTGGCCGACTCAGCATCCTGCATGTTGCCATTGGTGCGCGGCTCCATTGCTTGCGCCACCGCGGGCGCGGCCACGGCCGCAGGCTTTGCAGGCATAGGCTCTTTTGAGCGCGGCTGAGGCGCAAAGTCAGCCAAGTCTGATTCTTCCAGATCCAGAATGAAGTCACCAAGAATATCTTCGGTAGATTTTTCTTTGGCGGCAGCCGGCCCTGCCGCCGCAATTGGTTTGGGCGGCTTGGATTTGGGCGGTTCCGGGATGTCCAGAACACTCTCCAGTTCCAGCATAGGCGCTGGAATTGGCTGCGGCGGCTCGGCCACTTGCGGCTCTTCCACAACACGCTGCGGCTTTTGCGCGGCCACAGGCGATGGCGGCAGCGGCTCCCTAACTGGCGGCTCTGCGAACTCAATAGGAGCGAACTCCACAGGAGATTCTTCCGCCATGGCTGGAGCAGCTTCAGGCTGGGCTGCAACTCTGGATTTTGCCTGCCCCGCTGAGACTTCAGCAATCAGCTCGGTAATCTCCGGGGCATCAGGCGCAAGTTCGGTAAGATCGAGAATTGCGGATTTGGCGGGCTCCCACATTTGC
Organism: Candidatus Angelobacter sp.; assembly: GCA_036495645.1. Classification (GTDB taxonomy): domain Bacteria; phylum Acidobacteriota; class Terriglobia; order Terriglobales; family Acidobacteriaceae; genus Angelobacter. The sequence goes on along the minus strand of DASXMN010000014.1, from coordinate 135,187 downwards.
TGTGAAAGATAAAACCGTATTTCCTGGACCTTGTCGGCAATCTGTGCAGACGAATCTACTTCTGGAACGCTTGCCACTGCGGCCGGTTCGATTTCAACCGTGCTGCGCTGCGTGATTTCTTCCGAAATTTCCTGATAAGACTGGACCTCAAGCTCGGGGGCCGTAGTCTCCGCCGGTTCAACCTCGATCATGTCTTCCCACTCGTTGGAGATGTCAATCTCCTCAGCGGGTGAAGCGGATGTGGATGTGGGCGCGGGAGCAGCGTCAATCGCCACCGGCTCCAGATCAATTTCTGCTACTGCCGGCGAAGCAAGAACAGGCTCAATCGGGACAACTGGCGCAGGTTCTGGCTCCTCTGCGATGGGTCAGGCGTATCAAAGCTGAATTCCTGCACTGAGGGGGCCTGAACTTCTATCTCCGCAGGCGCAGCTGCTATGGGTTCCGGAGCAGCAGCAGGCTTAGTCTCCGTAGGCTTTGGCGGCCATGTAGCCTTGGTAGCGGGGGCTGCAGGCTGGGCAACGGATATCGCAGCAGATGCAGGAGCGCGCAAAGCGTACTTCTTGGCAGCTTCAAGATATTTAGCGGCATCGGCAGGGTGGCCCAGTTCCTCATAGATACGGCTAAGGTTCTGGTACATCCGTGCAGCATCAGCAAAGCGTTCTGCCCGCGCATACAGGCTGGCCAAACGCTGGTTCAGGTTCACATCCTGCGGCGCCAGCGGTAACGCAGCTTCCAGCGGCGGAATTGCTTTCGATGGGACATTATAGGAAACGTACAGCTCTGCATCGGTCAGCGCGGACTCGATTGCTTTTTCCGTAGGCGGATCATAACTCTGGTGGACCGAAGGCGCTGTCTCATCCAGTTCCTCCACCATAAATGCTTGTGCGGCTTCTTCAGGGGTAAGAATGCGGGTCGCGGAATCCTCGCCCAGCTTTGCCAGCATCTGTTTGTAATTCTGGGCATGGAGCGTATTTTCCGGCTCCATCTCCGTGAGTTTCTTATAAAGATCGCGGGCTTCGGCGAAATTTCCTTTTTTGGCCGAAGCATGCGCCTGAAGCTCGATTGCCTCTGCATTTTGCGCGTGATCGCCTGACTGGTTTGTCAAGCGGTTCAAGATCGCCAGTGCCGCGGGATTGTCCTTGATGCGATTGGTGAGCGGAGACAGTGTCTCCTGCAATGCTGCCGGATTGCCGCCGAACAATGGCTCGGCGTATCGCTCATAAAGGCGCAGCGCGGCTTCCATGTGGTTGTTCGTCACGTACCACTGCGCCAATGTGGTCACCCCTGTCGCATCTTTATGGGTCGTCAGGAGCTTATCGACGATAGCCTCCACGCCCTCTGCGCTTCCTGTATGCAGCTTTGCGCGCAACAAAGCGCGCAGACCATCGGGGCGGGAATCAAGGTCGGAAACCTTTTCCAGATAGCCCACAGCCACCTGGCTATCTCCACCGTCCACGGCAATCAACCCACGCAGCATCAATGCGGCGGTATTGCTGGGATCAAGAGTAAGGACTTTTTCCAGGGCTTCTTCCGCCGCGGCATATGAGCCGCGAGCATAGAGTGATTCCGCCGCGCTGGAATAGATGTTGCGCGCTTCATCTTTCTTGCCCAGCTTTGTATAGAGGTCTGCCAGCTTGGCTTGCGTGTGAGCATTTTCAGGATCAAGTTCCAGAATCTTCTGGAACACCCGTGCCGCCTGCTGGTTGTCACCCGATTTTAAAAGATGGTCGGCCACCTGTATGTAGTGAACGCGGGCATCGTTGAACAGTCCCTGCTGGCCATAGAGTTCCGCCAGTTTAGTGGTGTTTTCGGCGTTATAGGGGCCGATCCTGGTCAGCTTTTTGTAAATGGCAATGGCTTTTACGGCAAAGCCATTCTGCGCATATTGGTCGCCAACCTTCTTGAAATAATAAGTGGCCTGGTCATTGTTGCCCAGACGGGCATTCAGGTCCCCAATGGTATTCAGGACCGTGAGGTCTTTGGGGTCCTCTTTGACGATCTTTTCGTATTCCGCAATCGCATTAGGCAGCTTCCCCTGCTGGACAAACTTCTCCGCCTGCGCGAGTACCTTTACTTTGTTGAATCCAAACCCGAGTGCCATAAAAAGTTGTGACTAAAGAGGCAGCCTTTCCAAAATGCCGTGGGAAACTGAGTACGAGTGCAATTGGGGCTAAAGTACCATAGAAAAACGGCGAAACCCAAGCGGTATGGGGTAATCGTTAGTGCATGTCGGTCATTACCTTAAAGGTTCGGGCAAAACGTTCCATCATGCAATCCCGCTAAAAATCTGCCCTGTATGCCAATCTTGCCTGTTTTCATCGCAGTGCGCTTCCTTCTACCGGAAGCGGGCCCTGCTTCGGAACTCCTTTACCATCAATTCCAAAAAATTCTCATTATCGGCCGGGCGCGATTCAGGAGGGATGTTCAGCCGGGTGCTGACCAAGTCCGTAATGCGCTGGGCGCTCATTCTTCTGACATCGGTAGGGATTTCCAGACGGCGGGCCAGAAAAGTTTCAATCAATTCGGCCTCCTGCAAAGTCAGGTCGGCAGCCTGGTGCAGCGTGAACTCAGTCCGAGTGGGTGTATTAAAGAAAATATCGTTTTCGCCATCGCTGCTTTCATGCACCACCAGGGTGCCGGCAACATAGTCTCCCAGCCGCCTATGTTTGGCGTTCAGGAGCATGGTAACAACGCCAACTCCGTAAAAGAAAGGCAGAAAATCGACAAACCTGATCAGGTTCCGGGAGATTGCTTCAAATGCGTTGATCGGGCGGCCGGAATCTTTGATCACGCGTATCCTTGCCCACCTCTTGCCGGGGGTCTGGCCTTTCCAGATAGATTCAAAGATTGCGTAATAACCCCAGTTAATACAAAAAATCACAAAGGTGACGAGCGCCTCCCACCAGACGGACCGTGTGCGGTTGAAGAATCCGCTGCTGGCCCATAGCAGTGTCAGAAGGAACAGAACCAAGTAAATAACTGCCTCTATCAGGACATCGAGAAAGGCCGCCATAAAACGGCTGCCGATCCCGGCCAGCATAAATTCCAGGTGGACCTGCTCCGGAGTATCGATGGTAAGCTTGTCAGTCGTCACTATGATCTCTACCTACTGGTTGGAAAAGCGTCAAAATCACTGGAAACGCCTGGAACGCCTGCTGGACCAGGTGCAGCAAACCGGTTTGCGGTCACTCACCCGGCTGGAGTTGCAGGAACTCGGCTTGCTCTATCGTCAGGCGGCAGCCGATCTTTCCACTTTGCGTGAAGACATCACCGGCAAATCCTATGCCCGGGCCTTAAATCTTCTACTCTCCCGCGCTCACAATACCATCTATGCCGGGGAAAAATCGAGCGCCCGAGGTATCGTGTACTTCTATCGCCATACCTATCCGCAGATTTTCCGCAAAAATCTGCGCTTGATCACCGTAGCCTTGCTTTTGTTTGCGGTGGGCGGCCTTGCCGGAATGCTGCTGGCCATAACGCATCCCGACTATATGCGGTTGTTCCTTGGGCCACAGATGATGGAGACTATCGACCATCATAAGATGTGGACCGAATCGGTCAACAGCATCGCCCCCGCTGCTTCCAGCGGCATTATGACCAACAACATCGCCGTCTGCTTCGTTACTTTTGCCTGGGGTATCACCGCCGGCGTGTTGACCGTGTTCTCACTGGTATTCAATGGTTTTTTGATGGGCATGGTGGGGACAGCCTGCGGGTTGAACCAGATGAGCCTTTCTCTCTGGAGCTTTGTGGCCCCGCACGGGGTCATAGAACTGCCTGCCATTTTCATCGCGGGCGGCGCAGGTCTCCGCATTGCCCAGGGTATGCTCTTTCCCGGATTGCTCACCCGCCAGGCTTCCCTGGCCAAGGCCGGAGGTGAAGCCGTCCGCTTGCTGATGGGCATCGTTCCGATGCTCATTGTTGCCGGCTCAATTGAGGGTTTTATCTCGCCTTCATCGCTGGCATGGCAGTGGAAGTTCGCAATGGCCGGAGCCGTGGGAGTGATTTTCTTCAGCTATTTGTTCTTCTGCGCTCGAGGCGGGGATATCCAGCCGGGAAAAGCGCCTGGAGGTGCATTTTCTGTCCCTGAACTTCAGCTTGCCGCTGCAGATCAATCGCGGCTCCGTTAAAGTTGTCCTGTAAGTCGGAGCCATGCCTGATGCACCCGCTCTGCTTTTATTTTCTGTTTGCGATTACGTGATAGTTGCGGGCGCTGAGAAGAGTTTCCCATCCACCAACAGCAAACGGAAGAATGCGCTCCAGTTTGTGATGCTGCCTTTTATGTGCTATGTACATGAGTCCGCCAAGCAGGGCAAAGCTGCCCGCGTTGTAGGCGGCAGCGCCCAACCGGCTCTGCACAAATGGCCGCGCGATTGGATTCATTTCATGAAAGCCCGGATACGCCAGGCCTTTCTGTGTGGAGAGCGCGTCGGCGGTAAGAGAAGCCCCCAATGAAGCAAGGCCCAGTGTATTGCGGACATCAAAAAAGCGGTGGGCAGAGGGCGGTGTTTTCAGTTTGACGATGGCTGTAGGCGGCACAAGCGCGCTGATTGTTGCAATGGGAGAGGCAGCGGGCGCAATCATGAGAGATTCAGCGGGAACAGGAGCATCCGGAAGCGCTGCCGCTAGCTTGGTGCTGGTTGTGAACGCAGCGGAACTTGAATCTGCTGCCTTGTTTGCAGTCGACGGCGATGCCGGGTTTGCTGTTGTGGGTGACGCTGCAACGGCGCTCGATGGTCCGCCCTCATCCGAGGCTAAAGCCGGCAGACCTGAAATTGCGAACATCAGAACGCAGGTAATCACGAATTTCACACGGGCTCCTTACTTGCGGCTCTATTGCCGGCAAGGCTTCCCTGAGAGAAAGTTATGAATGGTGTTCCGGATTTTTGCCGCAAATGCGGCTGGTGAAAATAGGGTTCAGTACTCAGTTCCCTGGGATTAGGGGCCTTACACCTGCCCCCTCAGTGCGTGCCCTTTTGGGCGCGTATGGACGCTGGTAACTAATGTAGCCGTTGATCAATCTAATGTAAGAGAGGGCAGAGAATGAAGATTTTGCTCACGATTGCGCTGCTGGCTGCGTCCGGCAGCGTGGCCGCGCAACAGCGTAATGCCCCGCCGGGCACGCCGGGTGAGATCAAAAATGAGCTGATCCGCATTGAACGGGAGATCGGCCGCGCCAACCTGGACTGCGATTACAACTATTTTGACCGCATTGAAGCCGATGATTTTATCTTTACTGATACTGCGGGCGGAGTATCTAACAAGAAGCAAGACATGGCGGGCGCAAAGGACTGCCGCAAATCGGACGGTACCTATGATGTTGACGATGCTGAAGTCCGTCTTTACGGGAACACCGCCGTGGTTACAGGCCGGGTAACGATGACCCGTAAGAACAAAGAAGATAAGCTGGTGACTCGCCGCAGCCGGTTTACTGATGTCTTTATCTGGCGTGACGAACGCTGGCAGCTTGTGGCGGGACACTCATCGCGAATTCCCGAGGTCGCTGTACAGAATAAATAAACGCATGCAGCGTGGTTCGCGACAGTGTTGGTGAAAACACGCGGGAAACAGTCCACCGCTGCTTCGTTATAATCAGAGCTAGTCTATGAGACGAGCAATTTACTCCGTCCTGGCCTGCGCGTTTCTGATGTTGGGCATAACTCTCCTGCTTGCGGCGCAAGCCCATCCTGCGCAGCAGGCCGACGATATTCCGGTCACTGACGGTGGTTCCGGGCCGTGCTCTATAGAATTTTTCGTAACAGATGGAGACGCCAAGCCGGTGTATGCCGCCCGCATTGATGTTCACATGGCTTATGGAGCGTTCGGCGCGCATAAGCTCGATATGAGCGTTTATACCAACGCCCAAGGGAAAGCACGCTTCACCGGTATTCCCGTCAAGGTGCGCAAACCACCAATTGAGTTTCAAGCTAAAAAGAGTGATTTGATTGGCGTTGCCACCATGGACCCTGCGACCGAGTGCCAGGCAAAGCATGACATCGTGCTGGCGACGACCAAAGCTCAGTAGAATTCAATTTGAAAGTTCAAATTTGAAGTTTTGACATCAAGTAAATGCCTTGAAATCCACAGACTTACACAGGACGCGCTACTGCTTCAGCCCGTTATAATGAAGGTAGCCGTTACCATGTCTGAATTCGTCCATCTTCACCTTCATACCGATTACTCCCTGCTGGATGGCGCTTGCGGCGTGCCCGGTCTGATCAAACGGGTTGCCGAAGTCGGGCAGAAAGCCGTGGCCATGACCGATCATGGCAACATCTACGGCACAGTGGAGTTCGTGGACGAGGCCCAGAAAAAGGGCATCAAGCCGATCGTCGGCTGCGAGCTTTACGTCTGCAAGAAAGATGACCATCGCGCACCACCCGAAGGCGATACCTACAACCACCTGCTGGTGCTCGCGGAAAATGAAGAAGGCTATCGCAACCTGATCAAGATCACCTCTGAAGCCAGCATGCATGGCTTTTATTACAAGCCGCGCATCAGCAAAAGATTTCTGGCCGAGCATTCCAAAGGACTCATCGGGCTGAGCGGGTGCCTGGCGGGCGAGGTCTGCGAAAACCTGCTGGCCGGGAAGTATGACGCAGCGCGCGGCGCTGCTGCCTACTACCAGGACCTTTTCGGCAAGGGCAACTTCTTCATGGAAATCCAGGACCAGGGGCTTCCTGAAGAGCACCAAATCCACGCTGATCTGTTCCGCATTGAAAAAGAGCTGGGCATCCCGATGGTGGCCACCAATGACAGCCACTATCTCTGCGAGGATGACGCGCACGCGCAGGACGTGCTGGTCTGCGTGCAGACGGGCAAGTCCGTTAATGACACGAACCGGCTGAAGTTTCACGGTAACCAGTTCTTCGTCAAGACTGCGGACGAGATGCGGCAGCTCTTCAATGGCCGTGAAGATGTTTTAAAGCAAACGCTGGCCATTGCCGAACGCTGTAATTTCAAGCTGAACAAGGTAAAGAATCCATTCCCAGAATTTCCGCTGCCAGAAGGTTACACGCTGGATAGTTATTTTGAGCATGTGGCGCGGCAGGGTTTTGCCAGGCGCTGGGAAAGCCTGGGCGCAATTGAATCTGCCGGTCGGCTAAAAAAAACCCGCTCAGATTATGACCAGCGGCTGACCCGCGAAATCGCCATCATCCAACAGATGAAGTTCTCTGGGTACTTCCTGATCGTCTGGGATTTCATCCGTTATGCCCGAGAAAATTCAATCCCTGTCGGCCCGGGCCGTGGATCAGCCGCCGGAGCGCTTGTTGCCTACGCCATGGGAATCACGGACATTGATCCATTGCAGCATGAATTGCTGTTTGAGCGTTTCCTAAACCCGGAGCGCATCTCTATGCCGGATATTGATATTGATTTCTGCATGAACCGTCGTGGGGAAGTCATCCAGTATGTCACGCAGAAGTATGGGCGGGAGAACGTGGCCCAGATCATCACCTTCGGCACCATGGCCGCCAAAGCCGCAATTAAAGACGTTGGCCGCGCGATGGATATCCCGTATGCCGACGTTGACCGTATCGCCAAAATGGTCCCGACCACGCTGAACATCACGCTGAATCAGGCGCTCGATGATTCACCGCCGCTGCAGGAAGCTTACGACAAAGAGTTGCAGGTGCGGGAACTGATTGATACGGCGTTGAAGCTGGAAGGGCTGGTGCGTAATTCCGGCGTGCATGCCGCCGGCGTGGTTATTTCGCCCATGCCGCTGACTGATCTGGTTCCGCTGCATAAGACCAAAAACGACGAAATTGTGACCGCCTATGACATGAAGGCGGTTGAGAAGATGGGCCTGCTCAAAATGGACTTCCTGGGGCTCACCACTCTTACCATTCTTGACGATGCTTTGAAACTTATAGCTCAGCGCGGCACGGCCATTGATCTGGAGAAGATCCCGCTGGACGATGTAAAGACTTATGAAAGCGTTTTCCACACCGGCCTGACCTCCGGTATCTTCCAGTTTGAATCCGGCGGCATGACGGACGTGCTGCGGCGCTACAAACCAACTTCAATTGATGACCTCACTGCGCTCAACGCGCTTTACCGTCCGGGGCCGATCCAGGGCGGAATGATTGACGACTTCATCGATCGCAAGTGGGGCCGCAAGAAAGTCGAATACGAGCTGCCGCAACTGGAAGAGCTTCTGAAAGAGACGCTTGGCGTTATCGTCTATCAGGAGCAGGTGATGCAGATCGCCAACGTGCTGGCGGGCTTCTCCTTGGGCGATGCCGACCTGCTGCGACGGGCCATGGGCAAGAAAGACGAAAAGATCATGGCAGAGCAGCGTGAACGTTTTGTGAAAGGCGCTGTCGCGCGGAACTTTCCCCAGAAAAAGATCGAGAAAATTTTTGATCTGATGGCTGAGTTCGCCGGCTACGGCTTTAACAAGTCTCACTCTGCCGCCTACGCGTTGCTGGCCTACCAAACGGCGTACCTCAAGACCCATTATCCCGTGGAGTTTATGGCAGCTTTGCTCACTTCGCAGATGGGCAACACCGATAACGTAGTCAAGTACATCAATGAATGCCGCGAGATGGAGATTCCGGTCGAGCCGCCGAATATCAATGTGAGCGATGCGTATTTCACCCCGCACGGCAACGCGATACGCTTTGGGCTGGCGGCAGTGAAGAATGTTGGCCGGAACGCGATTGAGTCGATCACGGCGGCGCGTAAAGAGATTGGCCGCTTTGCGTCTATCTTTGAGTTCTGCGAGAAAGTTGATCTGCGCCTGATGAATAAGAGGGTGCTGGAATCGCTGATCAAAGCCGGGGCCATGGATGATTTCGGCTACCGCGCGCAGATCATGGCGGTACTGGATAAAGCTATCGAACGGGCGCAGAAGACGCAGCGTGACACGGAATTGGGCCAGCACGGTCTGTTTGGGGTCTTCGACGAAGAACAGTCCAATGGCGCAGGAGAGAAGCTGCCGAATGTTCCTGAGTGGGAAGAGCATCAGCGCCTGGCCAATGAGAAGGAAGTACTCGGCTTTTTCATTACCGGCCATCCCCTGGAGAAGTACAAGGAAAAGCTGGAGGATTTCCGCGCTTTATCAGTTGAGACCATCAGTGCCATGACCAAAGGTACAGATCGCGATGAAATCAATACCGCCGGAATGATTTCCAATGTGCGCGTGCTGAAGTCACGCAAAGGCGATCTTTATGCCCAGGCCGTGCTGGAAGATATGACAGGGACGATAGAAGCAGTCGTATTCCCTGATGCCTTCAAGCGGCTGCAAACTATCTTAAAACAGGAGATTCCCATGCTGGTGCGCGCCAGCATACGCGTGGAAGAGGGCGCCAATCCCAAAGTGATCATTACTGGCTTGACGCCGCTGGAAGAAGCCAAGCCCAAGCTGCCCCGCTCGATCAAGATTCGCGTACCCCTTGATACAGCAACCGCAGCAAGTGTTGATGCCCTGCACACGATTTGCCATGAGCGCAGGGGCGAAGCCAAAGTGTTGTTTTATGTGGAACGTAGCGGCGACTTCATGGTGGTGATGGAAGCAGACGGATATAATATCTGTCCAGACCGCACTTTTATTGCACGTGTCGAAGAGCTACTCGGCCGCGGGGCGGTCACGGTGATTGATTAGCCAGGAGTGATCGTTGGACCCAGCAGTGAAAGCGCAGCGACAATTAGAGGTCATCGAGGGGCAGATTGCGCTGCTTGAAACGCGCGCCAGCGCTGATCATGAAGCGCGCATGCAGCTCAAACACCTGCAACACCAGATCAACTTCCTGCGCGAACAGATTCGCCTGCACATCAATGCCTGGCAGAAAACCGAACTGGCCCGGCACTCCCAGCGTCCCTTCACCATGGATTACGTCGAGCGGCTGTTCACGGACTGGAGTGAAGTCCATGGCGACCGGAGCTATGGCGATGATCCTGCCATTATGTGCGGCATGGCCCGCTATCACGGTGAAAACGTAATGGTGATTGGCCACCAGAAAGGCCGCGACACGAAGCAGCGTGTCTACCGCAACTTCGGCCAGGCAAATCCAGAAGGCTACCGCAAGGCGCTGCGCTGCATGAAGATGGCGGAGAAGTTTGGCCGGCCAATCTTTACTTTTGTCGATACTCCTGGCGCATATCCCGGGCTGGGGGCGGAAGAACGCGGCCAGGCGGAAGCGATTGCCCGCAATCTTCGGGAGATGGCCAGGATTGAGGTTCCCATCATCACCACTGTTACCGGCGAAGGCGGCAGCGGCGGAGCGCTGGCCATCGCCGTGGCTGACCGGGTGTTCATGATGGAAAATTCTGTGTATTCCGTTATTTCTCCGGAAGGCTGCGCTTCCATCATGTGGCGTGATGCGTCAAAGAAAGAGATTGCGGCCCAGGCTTTGCGAATCACAGCTCCTGACCTGAAAGAGTTGGCCATCATCGACGAGATCATTCCTGAACCGGATGGCGGTGCGCACCTTGACCACGATGCCTCTGCTGCTATGGTGGATGAGGTACTGTTTAAGCATTTTAACCAGCTAAAGCACCAGCCGGTGCAGACGCTCCTTGACGGCCGTTACAACAAGTTCCGCCAGATGGCCCAGTTTTATACGGAATAACATTTGCCTCCTCCCGGAACGATCGTTGCGCATGCGCCCTGCCGGGTGGACCTGGCTGGCGGCACCTTGGACCTGTGGCCGCTATATCTCTTTCATCCCGGCGCAGTCACCGTAAATTTTGCCGTGAACATTCTCACGCGCTGCCGTATCACCCGCTTGACTGACGACAAAATCAGGTTGAAGTCAATTGACACCAAAGTGGAAGAAGAATTTGCCGACTTTGGCGAGTTATGCTCGGCGAGAAAGTTCAAGCATCCTCTTGCCGCACATCTTGCGCGCTTCTTTGCTCCTGATGGCGGCTTTGAAGTGGAAACCAACTCTGAATCTCCTGCAGGGGCGGGCATTTCCGGTTCTTCCGCTTTGATGATCGCCACCACCGCCGCTCTGACACGCTATACCGGTAAAAAGCTTGATCGCGAACAGATTCGCGTGATCGCCCAGAACGTGGAAGCCCAGCTAATCAAGGTTCCCACCGGATGCCAGGACTACTATCCGGCCCTATACGGAGGCGTGAGCGCTATCCATCTCGATCCCGACGGCATTCATCATGCTGCGGTGCGTGTGGCCCCGGAAGAGCTGGACCGCCGTTTTGTGCTGGTTTATACCGGCGCGCCGCGAAAGTCGGGGATCAACAACTGGGAAGTGTTCAAGGCCCACATTAACGGCGACAAAAAAATATTCCACAACTTTGAACGCATCGGCGAAATTGCCCGGGCCATGCATCACGCGCTTTCCATGGCGGACTGGAAGCAGGTGGCAAAATTACTGCGTGAAGAATGGAAGCTGCGCAAAACCAACGCTCCAAGAATCAGTACGCCGATGATAGAAAAGCTGGTGGCCGTAGCGTTACGCCAGGGCGCGCTGGCGGCCAAGGTCTGCGGCGCTGGCGGTGGCGGTTGTTTGGTTTTCCTTACGGAACCTGAGAACCGCGAACATATCTCGGCCGCTCTTCGCAGTTACGGCGGGCAGGTCTTGCCGGCTATTGTCGCCCGAGACGGCCTTACCGTGAGTGGCCGCTCCCTGGGAGCAGAGTAGGAAGCCCTCCCCCTATCTGTCATCTAGGATTCTAAGCCACTTACTTGCTTTCATCCCAAGGCACCAGATTGGTGTAGAGTTGAGCTGTTTTGGTTTTCCGGTCACCCGATGTCCCGATCTGGCCACCCCTCCCCCCTCCCGGTTCATCCCACTGCATCCCAAGTCATCCCAGATTGGCGTGGGTTTCTGGGGTGCACCCCTTGAGTGAGACAAAATATTTATGTACCCGACGTGCGAGCACTAGGTTACCCGAGCTTTTACGACCCTCTGCCGATGTCCTTCAGCCAGACCTCACCCGGGGGTAGACGTTTTGTTGTAAACAAAGGCTCAACCCCAATTCGACAGGCCTGTCAAAAGGCTGTCGATGCTTTTTCCCTTGCTTTTCAGGGGTCGAATCCGGCTAATTGCCAGTTGCTAGCTGCTTATGTTGTCAAAGATCATGGCCCCAGGCACACTTTAACCTAGAACCGAATAACACATTCTACCATTTGTTCGCCGACTTTGTCAACAAAAAAACACGTCCATCACTTTTCCAGCTAGCGAAGTTGTGGTTCGGCGATGACGCACGATCCCCGTCAAAATCCTTCGCGAACGCAAATGACTGGCGCGGAACTGAGCGCAGAAGAAGAAGTGTCTGCGGTTGTGCTCTCACGAAACGGCGAGCATCAGTGTCAACCGAGATGGAATTCGCTGAGTTGCTGAGCCTTTAAAAAGGAGAGTGTCCAATACACTTTGCTATCATTAGCAGCTTGGGCGACGAGAGATGATCATTCGGGTAAACAGCCGGGCAAACATTGCGAATACAGAGAAGTTGCTGCATGAAATCCAGACTTCTGCGGAGCCTGTTGACCTTTTGCTTCCGACAAATGTGGAAGGCGATCTGCTAGGCGGCACAGTCGCTTTAATACAAGTGCTCGCCACTTGGTCAGCTCGAAATCCAGAGGGGCGGCTCATCACTTACATAACAAATCAAGATGAAGCCGATACGCAGCTAACGAACCTAATTGCTCACGATCACGGTCTTGTTGCAGTGCTCGGTTCAGCCGATGTTTTAGCCAGAGATAAAGGATCCTCTTTGCGCGGTTTGGCTCTGACCATCGCTAAGAGCAGAATTGAATCTATGGAATCTGGGCTTGAGAAGGCCAGTCACGGACCAAAGGTGTTCCTTCTTTGTGCGGATCATACCAGCAAAGCGTTTTTGCCGTGCTTTTACTTCCAGACTGATACTCCTGACAAAGACGTCAAGGGTATCGAAGATTTCCGTAACTTATCTAAACAATTGCTAAATCGAACGGCTGAGATCAACACAACTTCGGAACGCATTCCGTTCCGTAACGTAATGCAAATAGGGATCATCCTGCATGAAATCTTCGAAAACACTCATTTATGGGCACGGACAGATTGCTCTGGAAAACGCCTAAAGCGTTCATTGCGTGGCCTTAGATTCGCATTTCATAACATCCCCAGGCGTGGTCTCAACAAAAGCTTAGGGAATTCGCCGCCTCTCAATAATTATTTTTTTCATTCAGGACCCGAATTTGCACCCGACCGCCAGCGCCTCGTCGAAATATCTATTTTTGATAGTGGCCCTGGATTAGCACAACGTATTCTGCAGCGTTGTCTTGCACCTTCCGATCCTCTCAGCTTGGAGTACCAAGCTGTCATGAAGTGTCTTCGCTTACATTCGAGCAGTAGCCTTCAGACTAATCGAGGAGTAGGTTTACATACTGTGCTGCAACTGCTTACTGAATTGAGAGGATTCTTACGGGTTAGAACAGGTCGGCTCAACCTGTTTAGGGATTTTGTTGAAAACCCATATGAGTCGTCTCAGACTGACTCTGAGCCGTTTCTACTGGACTGGCAAACTGGAATGATACAAACTTCCGAGCTTTCGAGGATTGAAGGGACTCTCTTTACGATATTTGTTCCGCTTAGTCTCCGCTGACACTGAATATGTACGAATTCTTTGTGTACGATTACGCCCACCAAGACAAAACGCGAGGAAAGCCGCAACGTATCTGCGCCGTTTTTTGTGCTTCTGCCCAGATGACGGACGATGCTCTTGAAGCAAGACTAAAAGATCATTTCTCCACGGCGATCCCCCCTGATGCAATTCTGCTCATTGGCACAACTGGCAATGCTACTGCTATCTCTCAATTGGCGAAATCGCAAAGAGTCACATTGGCACTCCCAGCAATGACCAGATATGTCGGTCCACCCGCTCTCAATGCTCTGTGGATCACCAAGGAGGGAAAATTTATTGGAATAGGAGACAACATCAATGAATACACGTCCACTCATTTTTTAGACCGTTTGTTCCAAGAGGGCCTCATGCGCATATTTAAAGATCGGGAGGGTATGTTAGATAGCCTGGGGCAATATCATTACGTGAAGCCCTCGGGTAAGCACTCTGACAAATTCATCAGAACTGCCAATGTGCTAATGCGCGGAGCAGAAGTAAGCTTCATAGCCTTTAGCCTGCTGCCTTACATGCTCTACAGAAATATTACACACATATATACCGATACTGCGGCAATCAACGCCGTTGCATATGCTCTGGTTGCGCTGCGGCAGAGTTTTGATTCCACTTTCGAAATGCCGATGATCGATAGCTTTAGCTCTTACAGTAAGCTTAGGTCATTTCGCTTCGAGGGAACAGAAGAATCGCTGGTGCTGATTTCTGCTTCAACGTCTCACGAGTTGGAACTTGAACTCATGAAATTGCATCAGATTCCTCAAGAACAGATCGTCACAATATATTATCTGGGCAGGCGACAACCGACCAGCCAAGTGGTATGCGATCTGACCAAGAGCACTGCGAACAATCCAGAGGGTTTTGATCCGATCGTTAGTTTTCCTCACGATGATTGCGGACTATGTAAGCAGGGGCTGCTGGCAATTCGGATCGCGGGCGACCAGTTTCTCCCCGAGAATCCCAAGGTTATCTCGCAGACATTACAAAGAACCGATGCGCCTGAATGGCTTAGCGAGTTCATGGAGACATTTGTGGGCAAAGGGGTAATCTCGTGTCACCGGCCAGGGCGTACGAGCACTCCGGGCCGAGAGCATGAGCTTTATCTTGATTTGAAAAGCACCCTAGACGCAAAAGTTCCGGAAACCGGCTTTCACAAAAAAATGAACTACTTACTGAGACAAGCTACCCCAGCCTCGCTTCAGAGAATCATTTATTTAGATGATCCGGCTTCGAAAATGCTAGCGAGAAAACTGTCGGATTTTTATCGACAATGCGGAAAGATGGAGGAACCGAAAGTAGTCAGTGCAACCGACGTAAATTCCAACCTTCCAGGACATATTTTGTCCGATGGAACTACGGTTGTCGTGGGCTCCTGTATAGTATCAGGTCGAAGTCTACTCGCTATTAGCCAAGCACTTCGCCAGATTCAGACGAACAATTCGATTCAATACTTGGTAGGAGTTGCACGTACGAACAGTAGCCGGCGCATGGAAGAGATTCGTCGAAATGTGCAATATGGACAGTACGGAGCGCGAGATCATCGGTTCGACATAGTGTCTGTTATCTATCTGCCAGATGAAAGACCCTCCCCTTGGGCTGAGGAAAGGGCATTTCTTCTTCGATTGCGCGACGCTGTTGGGAATGAGCCAAATGCGCTTGGAGTCATTGACGAGCGGATTGAGGAACTCGATTCCGGGGGAACTGACGGTCTCCAAAACGGGTTGTTTTGGCGGGCGGTTGCTGGCGGTTCACTTAAATTGAGTCCGAATTTCGCATTTTGGGAATTTGACTATGACGATCTTCCTTTTACACAAGCAGAGGTTTATCTAACGATTTCTGCAGTTCTACATCAATTCAGATCCGCTCATGGCAAGGCATCTCAAGGAACGCAGGTCGATTATCACCGAGTCATCTTGTCGCCTCGTAACTTTGACAGATTTAACGATGGAGTCATACAGGCCTCCTTGCTGCGAGCCGCCATTCCTTGGGAACTGGATTACAGCATTGAGAAGGAATCAAGCGCTGACATGAAAAGGATCCTTGAATCTATTTTGCACAATCGCAACAATCAGAGAGGCGAAGCGCTGCTGGAGTTCTTGCTAGCTTTGGCGAGCGGGAAATTGAGACTAACGAAAGAGGATGAGCGGGACTTTGGAAGCCAACTGAGAGCTGCTGACACCAAGACGATAAAAATGTTTGCCGATATGATTGAGAACCGCGTGGCATAGTGCCCGAACGGAACCTTGTGATTCGGTTTGGGTTTCTTGGAGACCTAATTCTTCTCTACCGAAACCCGCGCGCAACCGCAGGCAGAGCGCGCTAAGAACGCATTTACTCATGACTTTCGCCTACTCCCGCTTTTGATTTATCTTCTTTGTTGCTAAAGAAGCGGCAGGGCGTCGCTGGGCCCATCGTTCACTTACCCTATGTTCCGCTTCGTCATCGCCGCGGGTACCCTCTCCAATCGCTTTCCACCTCTGGGACGAAATGCATGGCAAGTTGTACGTTCTGCCCGGCTTTGGCATCTAATCCGAGTGGCTGCTAAATAGGTTGAAAATTCGCGCAAATTAGCGAATCATGGAAGAGACAGTTAGCAGCTTAGGTGTTCTTATGCTACGCCGTGCCGCATTCTCATTTGCCTTTGTTTTGATCGCCATAAGTTTGGCTGTGGCGCAAACCAACTCCGCGCCTATCATTGTCACGCCTGGGGGCAACGCTCTGGACTCGCCCGCTCCCAAAGTTCCAGAAGCCCCGCTCGATGGTAAACCTCATCTGAAACCGGCCGACCTTGACACGCGGCAAGCTCTCGATAGTGGCACCAAAATGCAGTTGATTCGCGTAATGGATGCTGAATTCGTTCATGTGCGCAAATATTTTCCGGTCGGCGATAAAAGCATGGTGATTGCACCGGACGGCATGGTCAAACCGGGAGACGCGCAGCTTTACAAGATGGCGCAAACTTACGGCGCTGCCGCCAAGGTGGGTGATCGCGTCCAGATCACGAACATTGTGTTTCATGAGAAATCCATCTATTTCGAAATTAACGGCGGCCCTAAAAAGAAGACTAAGTGGTACAAACACATAGAGATTTCCGGCATGGGCGGCAGCACCGGCGGTGTAGACCCAAATCAGGCGCAGCCCACGGGAGCCGCACTTACCGTGGAGTTTAAAAAACACGTTCCGGAAATGACAGGGCCGGAGCTCCAGGAAATTTTGAAACCGGTGCTTGATTTTTCTGTGAAGAGTGCCGCGGAAGTGTTCATCGATACGCTGCCCCCCAAGATCAAAGAGGCGGTAAAGAGGCATGAAGTTTTGGTTGGCATGAACCATGACATGGTAATCATGGCAAAAGAGCGTCCGCAGCAAAAAGTGCGCGAGAAAGATGATAAAGGCAGAGAGTATGAAGATTGGATTTACGGGACGGCGCCTCAAGATGTAGTGTTCGTCCGCTTTATCGGTGATGAAGTTGTCCAGGTAAAGATCGCGAAGGTCGGCGGGCAGATGATCGTGAAGACCCAGAAAGAGGTTGAGGTTAAGGACGGAGTGCCCACTCTGGCAGCTCTCAAATCGAGTAACTCGCCCCAGGATGTTAGCGGCGCTCCGCAACCGGAGCAGCCCACGCACCGTCCTACATTGAAGCGCCCGGACGAGCAACCTGATCCCGCGGTGCAGCAGGGAGCAAACCCCCAGGCTCCTCCGCCGTCATCGGCGCCAGCGCAGGAAGAGCCACAGTGGGGCACACATGGCAAGGAACCGGCATCCGGTACTTCGCAGCAACCCGCAGACAGCGATTCCAAGACGCCAAAGGATCAATCGACGCAGCCTCCCCTCTAGAGGCTGACGGAAAGCAGAATGGCAGTTTAAACTAAAGGTGTGAAGATTGCGCTCGGGCAGATCAACCCCACAATTGGTGATTTCACCGGCAATTCAAAAAAGATCATAGAATCTGCCCGCCAGGCCCTTGCGCTGGGGGCAGAGATGGTTCTGTTTCCTGAGCTTGCCGTCTGTGGATATCCACCACGAGACTTGCTGGAAAAACCCGCCTTTGTCGAGCGTAACCAGCAGGTAGTCAATGAAATTGCCACGGCCGTTCCCGGCATCACCATCGTCTGCGGCTTCGTTTCTCCCGCAAAGGTAGAGACTGGCAAGTCTGTGATGAATTCTGCGGCGGTGCTGCGCGAAGGCGCTGTGCAGTTCGTCCAGTCAAAGATGCTGTTGCCCACCTATGACGTTTTTGACGAACTCCGTTACTTCGATCCCGCCGAATCCCAAAAACTGCTTCCTCTCGCGGGCAAAGAGTTCGCGCTCACCATCTGTGAAGATGCCTGGAATGACAAGCATTTTTGGCATCGCCGGCTGTATCGTGTGGACCCCGTTGATGAGCTTCTGCACGCAGGCGGAAACATGGTGCTGAATATTTCCGCATCGCCATTTCATGTGGGCAAAAGGGAATTGCGCAAGCAGATGCTGGAAACCATTGCGCGTGACAACAAAGTTCCTGTCCTGTTCGTGAACCAGGTGGGCGGCAATGACAGCCTGATCTTTGACGGATCAAGCATGGTCATTGCGCCGGACGGTCGCATTGTCGCTCAGGCCAAATCGTTCGAGGAAGATCTCATTATTTTCGATTCCAATAAAATGCAGGGCGATATGCGAGAGCAAACGCCCGTGGGAGTCCCCAGCGCTTATGCCGCGCTGGCGCTGGGTACCCGCGATTATGTGCGTAAATGCGGTTTCAGCAAAGTTGTAATCGGATTGAGCGGAGGCATTGATTCAGCCCTTACCGCTGCCATTGCCGTGGACGCGCTGGGTAAGGAGAACGTGACTGGAATCGCCATGCCCAGCCAGTATTCCTCTGAACACAGCATCAAAGATGCCCGCGAGCTGGCATGCAAGCTGGGCATCCGCTTTGAAGTAATTGCGATCGCGCCAATTTTCGAGAGCTACAGCAAAGCGCTGGCCCCCATATTCGCGGGAACAGCCGAAGATGTGGCGGAAGAAAACATTCAGTCACGTATTCGCGGCAACATTCTCATGGCATTTTCCAATAAGTTTGGCGCGCTGGTGCTCACCACGGGCAACAAATCAGAGCTTGGAGTTGGTTACTGCACCCTTTACGGTGACATGGTCGGTGGTCTTGGCGTGATTTCTGACGTGCCCAAAACCATGGTCTATAGCCTAAGCCGTTACGTAAATTCACTCAGGCCGGTCATTCCGCAATCCACAATCGATAAAGCCCCGTCGGCCGAACTGCGTCCCGGCCAGAAAGACTCTGATACACTGCCGCCGTATGAAGTTCTGGACAACATTCTGGAAGATTACATTGAGGATTACCGCACAGCCCAACAGATCGCCCGTGAGCGCGGTTATAACGAAAAACTGGTGCACGACGTGATTCGCATGATTGAGCGCAGTGAGTACAAACGCCAGCAGGCTGCGCCAGGACTCAAAATCACGCCAAAGGCCTTTGGCTTTGGCCGCCGTTTTCCTATCGCCCAAAAATCGGAAGTTTAAATCATGACAAAATCAAAAACTCTTGCCTTCATAGCTTTTTTAACGTTTGTTGTTTCTCTTACCGTTGCCCAGAACCCCGCGAACAAGCCGGCGACCCGCCGCCCGCTTACTCCTCAAGCCCAGGCCCAGATTGATCAGGACACCGCCGCGAACTCCGCTCTGCCCACAATGGCCGAGGTGGACGCTTACATGAAGCGCAGCTTTGGCTATGATCCCGGGGTAAGCTGGCAGATCTTTGATATACACGAGTCCGCCGTGCCGGGCGTCGCGGAAATTATTGTCTCAGTGAACAAAGGAGAGCCCTCCCATCTCTTTTATTCATCTGTAGCGCAAACGGCGATTGTGGGCCAGACGATTCCTTTCGGGCCGAATCCTTACGCGCCGGCGCGCGCCAAGCTGAAAGGGGCCTTTGGCCCCAGCCGTGGAGGCCAGAATGCACCCATTGACATTGTGGAGTTCAGTGATCTGGAATGCCCGCATTGCAAGGCCGCCCAGCCGATCGTGGAAAAGCTTGAAGCGGATTTCCCTCAGGTTCGATTTACGTTTCAACAGTTCCCCTTGCCGGCAAGCATGCATCCCTGGGCGCTGAAGGCCGCGCAATATGCCGATTGTGCCGGACAGATGAACAAAGACGCATTCTGGAAATATGTTGATGCCATTTTTGAGAACCAGGGTGGAATCGCACTGGCAACGGCGGATGACAAATTAAAAGAACTGGCAACCGCCAACGGGCTGGATGCTACGAAAATCGCCGCCTGCGCGGTTTCACCGGAAACAGATGCGCGAATCAAGAGGTCGCTTGCTCTTGGCCAGACCCTTAGCGTGAACCAGACGCCCACGGTTTTCATCAATGGACGGATGGTTTCTGGCTTGGCCAATATTCCGTACGATAATTTGAAACAACTGGTGCAGTTTGAAATAGATCACGCGGGAAAGTGAACGGAGGCGCACAAGCTTAATCGGTGAAAGGTGCTGGCGAGAAATTGCTTAAGGGCCTACGTTCCAGAAAACACTGCTGCCTTTATCGCGAAAAGGTTTGCGTACCACATGCGGAGTAATCACAAACAGCACTTCGCTGTAATCGCGCTCCTTCGAGTTGGTGCCCAGGACGGAACCAAGGACGGGCAGCACACTCACTATAGGCAAGCCCTGGACAGAGCGTATCTCCTGTTCACTGAGTGATCCCATAATGACGGATTGCTCACCGTCATGCACTGTAATGGTGCCCTGATAAGATCGTGTCGTGATGTCAGGAATATTGTTGATTTGCAGTGCTCCCAATGCCTGAACTTTCAGCTCCACGCCCAATGTCACGTCGCCGTTGGAATGATAGTGCGGTGTGGTTTTCAACGTGATTCCAAGGTCTTCATAAGTAAATTGCGGAGTACTCCCGACTTGTACCTGGCCTCGAGTGCTGACGGCTACATCAGAAAACGTGCTATTTACGATTGGAAACTTCGTACCCACTAGAAAAGTGGCAGCTTCGCCGTCAATGGCGCGGAGTGTCATATGCTCCAGGTTCGTGGCCGTGGAAGAACTGAAGGAGAGACTTCCTTTTATCCCGGGAACAGTAACTCCGGTTAATCCCTGTCCTTTGCCGAAAAATAGAAATGGGATCAGCAGCGGCGATCCGGCAAGATTGCTCAGATCGGAAGCGGAGATCGAGTTGGGATCAATGGTGCCGGTCTTGTTCAACTGGTCGATTACGGACTGCGCGTCAGGCCCAAGGACGCGCCTGATTTCCGAAGGGATACTGAAAACCTGAAAGCTGGTGGGCAGGTCCAGTCCCATGTTGCGCAGCCGGTTCGTATCAATTTCGTATTCTTTGATATCAAGCAGCACTTCCGGTTTGGCGTCCATCAGATTGTCCAGCAGGCTGGCGGCGGCTTCCACGGATTCTCTGGGCGCGCGGACAGTAATGGTGTTCTTTGCCGGCTGAATGCTGACCAGCTTCATGTCAAAAATGTTTCGCATTACGTTGACCAGATCGTTCAGGTCGGTTTGCGCTGAAACATTCCCCACGTAAAAAGTGCGGAGCGCCATTCGCTCATATTGCTTTCTGGTGTCTGCCGAGTCTGTAGCCACAATGACTTCATGTGCGGAAATGGGCGCCCAGAAAGTCTTGGTCATCTTGCCCGCAATGCTGGTGGCTGTATAGAAATCAACATTATCCAGGTCAAAGTGAACAACCCGGCTATTCAGGCCTTGGTCGAATTGCATGAATATCCCGAAAGCCGTCCCGATCTGGGTGTAAAGCTGGCGTGTATCGCCCTGCATATGGAAGTTCTTTTTGCCCGGATTGGGTTGCAGGTTGATCTGGTCCACTGAGGCAAGTAGCTCCAGCACATGCTTGTGGTCAGGATCGTCATCCGGCGGAGACACATCATGAATACGCTGTGCGACGTATGCATTTTGCGGATCCATGGCGCTGGCAATCTGGAACCGCTGTAACGCGCCTCCAGTATCCCCGGCAGCAGCAAGCCTATTCCCCTCTTCCACGTGTTGTCCCACAATTTGCTGGCGCAGGACTTCAGCCATGGTGATAAATTCCAGGTTTTGTGGCTCAAACTGAGAGGCTTTGGTTATCGCCAGCAGCGCATCCTCCGGCTTGCCGGCCCGTTGCAGGTCCTGGGCATTCTTGAATTCTTTTTGCGCCGCCTTCTTATCCGCTTTTGAAATCGCAGGCTTCGGTCCGTCCGCAGCCAAACAGGCGAGGCAGAAAAATAGCGACAGAATGGCGAAGCTTATTTTCATCCAGGAAATTACATTGTACCGTTACTAAGAACGATTCTCGGCAGGAATATTGCAATGATTACCGAAGTGCTATCAACTATTCACAGGGCGATGCCATGAGATCGGCCCCGCAACTGAAACAGGCGTCTGGATTATGGCTTTTCAGGTCGTCAAAACTGAAAATCCCGGTTGCCAGGGCAATTACCGGCACGCCGATAGCTCGTGCAGCCTGAATATCAGACGGCGTATCGCCTACCACTGTTACGGATGCTTTGCGGCCCATCGCTTGCGAGGCCAATTCGACGCCGTGCCGGAAGATATCTGCGCGGGATTCCCGTGGGAATGAAAACGATCCAAACGCGAACATGGGGCGGATCCCTGCTTTCTCCAGCTTCAGCCAGCCCACTTGCTCTAGATTTCCTGACGCAGCCCCAAGCACTTTACCGCGCGCCAGCAGAAGAGCGATAAGTTCAGGGATTTCCGGACACAACTCCGGTCGCAGTTGTTCCTGGTTATGCTGCACTTCAGCACACATGTGGGTGATAATTTGGGGCATGTGAGCATCAATCGCGGCATCATTCAGGCCCGCACGTTGCAACACTGCCCGCAAAATGCCCACGTCAGTATTGCCATGAACAGGCACACCCTCAATACTGGCATCTATGTTAAGTACGGCTCGCAAGGCTTCCTGGAAGGCAAAGTAATGGACCGCGTCGCGGCTGTTTAGTAAAGTGCCGTCGATATCAAACAAGTAAGCATCGGCGGCGTCCCAGCGGAATCCAGGGCGCACGAATGCTCTTTCGCCAGCGGGTTCTGGGGCCAGATTTGCCACCTTGTATTGATTCTAACTGCCGAGAGAGCCGGCGCGTGGCTATCGGACGAGCTTTTGCTTGTCGAGCACTGGCGGTTTTTCACTGCGTACAGGGCGGCGTCCGCCATCGCGCAACTGGCGCACATCCAGTTTTAACTCCGTGATGGTGCGGCTCAGCGTGTTGCGATGCATGCCCAGCTCACGGGCCGCTTTGCACTGGTTTCCGCGGTTCTGCTGCAGGACATTCATGATGAAGCGCTTCTTGAATTCACGCACGGCCTCAGAATAAAGAATGCCGCTGCTATACATCTGCGCTACGAGTGCTTCGAGCTGGTCCTTCACAGAGTCCTCACTTTCCAGATGCGCAAATCCTTTGCTTTTGTCGCTTCGCTCCAAACCGCCAAGCAGCTTTCTCCGGCCGCAGCTGTTGCTGCTCCTGCTGCAAGCCGCTCGCCGCGTGTTCGGCCTCGCGAGTTATTTACTTGCTTGTTGCTCCCGGACTGGGCCCGCCGCGAAGCTTGATGATTCCAGCGCGAAACTTCTGGCGGACCTCAGAAGGCGCCAGCCAGCTTGCGCCGTGTCCTGCCACCAGAAAATAACGCGCCAGTTGCGAGCCAGACAGCTCTTCTGACTCAGGTGCAAAAGCCGTGATCGCCATGATTCCGGCGGTCACAATCACCATGCCGCGTACAAAACCAAATGCCGCTCCCAGAGCGCGATCTACTGATCGGAGGCCTGCTTCATGCACCATCCAGCGGGTAATTCTTGCCAGGGCCCCGGCCAGCAGCACCACCGAGATAAAAATCGTAAAAAAACCTGCCAGGTCCGCAAACGCCGGCAACTTGACGTACTGCAAAAACCACGGAGAAAGCTTTCCGTATCCCCAGGACGCCAACAGAAATCCCAGTACCGCACCTGCCAGGCAGATAACCTCAAAAAAAAAGCCCTGCGCCGCCGCCAGAAGCGCCGAAAAAAGCATGATTACGAGAATGATCCAATCAAGCGCATTCATGCCATCGGCGGCTCAACCTGCGGGCAACTCACGCCCCGCCACAACTTTGTATGCCTGGATGTATTTCTGGCTGGTCTTGCGCGCCACATCCTCCGGCAAAGCGGGAGCAGGGGGTTGCTTGTTCCACTTGATCGCTTCCAAATAGTCGCGAACAAACTGTTTGTCAAAAGATTCCTGCGCCTTTCCCGGCTGATATTTGTCAGCCGGCCAGAAACGCGAGGAATCAGGGGTAAGCACTTCATCGGCCAGGATAAGTCCCTGCGGCGTGTGGCCGAACTCAAATTTTGTGTCGGCAATGATGATGCCTTTGGTGGATGCGTAATCCGCCGCTTTCTTGTATATGTTTAACGTCAAATCTCGCAGGTTCTCTGCCAGCTCTTTTCCGGTACGCTTGGCCATTTCTTCAAATGAAATGTTTTCGTCGTGCCCGCTGAGAGCTTTGGTGGCCGGGGTGAAAATCGGTTCCGGCAGTTTGTCCGATTCCTTCAGTCCGGCAGGCAGCTTGATGCCGCAGACCGCGCCGGTCTGCTGATACTCTTTCCAGCCCGATCCTGAAAGGTAGCCGCGGGCCACGCATTCAATGTCGATCATCTGCGCTTTGTTCACCAGCATGGAGCGGCCGCGCAGGTCATCTGCATATTTTTGCAGAGCTGCGGGATACTCTTCCACCCTGGCAGTGATCAGATGGTTCTTGACTGTGTCCTTCAGGAAATCAAACCAGAAGAGCGATAGCTGCGTGAGCACGCGGCCTTTTTCCGGGATGCCGGTTGCCAGAACATAATCGAATGCGGAGATCCGGTCCGTGGCAACAAACAGAAGCTGGCCGTTCAAATCGTATAAATCGCGCACCTTGCCGCGAGCATGGAGCGTTAGCTCCGGAAAATCTGTCTGTAGAAGTATTCGGCTTTGAGTGCTTTGGCTTGTCATGGCAGAAATACGTGGGCGAGGTCGTATTCTAGCCGCTCAACTATTTTTGTCAACCATGTAAATAACACTTTTAGGCCGCATGGAAAAATGTATCGCACCAAAAAAAATC
Source organism: Candidatus Angelobacter sp. (assembly GCA_036495645.1). GTDB lineage: Bacteria > Acidobacteriota > Terriglobia > Terriglobales > Acidobacteriaceae > Angelobacter. The sequence goes on along the minus strand of DASXMN010000014.1, from coordinate 110,494 downwards.
TTAAAATGCACAAGCCATGAAACCCGCATAAATGAAGGATATTCTTGCATTGATTTTCGCAAGAGTTTGTAGTACTAGTTGCTGAAAATTAAACGATGGCCAGAAAATATTTTTTTAAACCAGAAAAAATCAGCTATAAAAATTCCTTGCGGCAACCAGGAGCGATTTGGGATGAATCATCTTCAATCGGCTTGCTTGACTAAAAAGATTGCTTGCGTTCTGGCTGTCAACTGATCCAAAGATCACGGTCGAACCTCAACCTTGTTGTAGTGCCCGCAATGGACATGCCTTTAACTCCTCCGAAGGAAAGCGATTCACAGCACCTTCGCGGATCAGATCACGCGCCAACAGCCTATATACCCCTATAATTCCATCTAGTGCTGGTATTCGATTTCGATTTCCACCTTCCAGAAGAACTGATTGCACAGGAAGCGCCTGTGGATCGCAGCAGCTCCCGCCTGCTGCATCTTTCGCGATCTGATGGCCGATTTGAAGACCGGCAGTTTATCGACTTTCCCAATCTGCTTCGGCCGGACGATCTATTGGTGTTGAACAATAGCCGTGTCTTTCCAGCCCGTCTGTATGGACGGCGTGCGGGTTTGAGGGCTCAGCCAGTCAGTCCGCGAAATCCTGCTGCGCGCGACTTTCTTAAAGGCCGGGTAGAAGTCATGCTTACGCGCCAGCTTGGGCCGCTGGAGTGGCAGGCGCTGGTGCGACCGGGAAGAAAAATTGGCGTGGGCGAGAAAATCTACTTTCGTGCGGCTGACAAAGATGCGAGTTCGGAAGCAGAGTCGATCTCTATCCCGGCTTCAACTGACATGGGCATCCAAGACTCTTTGGGGTCAGACTTAGCCGGAGACCTTGCCGCCGAGGTAATAGCACGAGGCGAGTTCGGCGAGCGCACCCTGCGGTTTGATTCTGTTCCTGACTTCTTTGCCCGAGTGGAAAAGCTGGGGCATGTGCCGCTTCCACCCTATATCGCGCGCCAGGACCGGCCGGAAGACCGCGAACGCTATCAGACGATTTACGCCGATCCAAAGGCCACCGGCAGTGTAGCCGCGCCAACGGCAGGATTGCACTTTACGCCTCACCTTCTTGCAAATATTCGTGAACGCGGTATTGAGATTGCCGAACTGACTCTGCACGTGGGTCTGGGAACTTTTCAGCCAGTGCACGCAGAAAATGTCGAAGAGCACAAGCTGCACCCTGAAAGCTATTCGATTTCCGAACGCGCTGCCAGCCAGATCAATAAAGCACTGGCCAAAAAGCGACGAGTGGTTGCCGTGGGGACAACGACGGTTCGAACGCTGGAGTTTGCGGCGCGGCAAAGCGAACCAAGTATGGATGGAATCGCTCAAATTCAGCCAGGCTCGGGCGAAGCCGACATCTTCATCTATCCAGGATTTCAGTTCCGTATAGTCAGCGCGCTGCTGACAAATTTTCATCTACCCAAATCCACATTGCTGATGCTGGTCTCGGCTTTTGCCGGCCGGGAAAATGTTTTGCGAGCATACGCACATGCCGTCGCAGAGAAATACAGGTTTTTCTCCTATGGGGATTGCATGTTTGTGGAGTGAAGCATTATTGGTTGAACCGAATCTGCTCTGAATCGATTCTTCTTGAGATTGCATCTGCTGTTGAAAAGGACGTGAACCAATGATCATTCGACTTGAAAACAGGACTGCGATCGTCTCGGGTTCAACTGCCGGAATCGGCCACGCAATAGCGCAGGGTCTTGCGGAGGCTGGCGCTACAGTAGTGGTAAATGGACGTACCGAGGAACGGGTGCAGCAGGCGGTTGCACAAATCAAGGCAAAAGTTCCGAGTGCAAAAATAGCAGGCATCGCCGCTGATCTGGGCACTCCGGAAGGCGCAAAAACCTTGATCGCGCAGGTTTCAGACGCTGACATTCTCATTAACAATCTTGGCATCTTCGAACCCAAACCCTTCTTTGAAATCCGATGAGGATTGGGAACGCTTTTTTCGTGTAAATGTTCTTAGCGGGGTGCGGCTGGCAAGGCACTATACGCGCGGCATGGTGGAGCGCAAATGGGGGCGCGTGATGTTTATCTCCAGCGAATCGGCGCTTCAGATTCCGGCGGAGATGGTTCACTACGGCATGACCAAGACAGCGCAGCTTGCCGTGGCTCGCGGCCTGGCGGAGACAGTGACTGGAACCGGCGTGACCGTGAACTCAGTGTTACCCGGTCCAACGCGTTCAGAGGGCGTGGAAAAATTTGTGGAGCAGGTGGGAAAGCAATCCGGCAAGAACTTTGAGCAGATGGAAAAAGATTTCTTTCGCTCCATGCGGCCATCATCGCTCATTAAGCGGTTTGCAACAAATGAGGAAGTCGCGAATATGGTGGTATATCTCTCTTCCGAGCAGGCTTCTGCCACCACCGGAGCAGCCGTACGCGTGGATGGCGGCGTGGTGCGTTCGATTGCCTGAAAAGATCTCCAGTATTTTGTCCTCTTTATCGAGAGGCCCACTAACTTCCGATTGCGAAGTACTCCCTATGCAATTCTTGTAGACTTTGGACCAAGCTTCCGGGATTTTTGTCAGCGGGCAATTTGTGAATCGCCCTGCTTTGCCAGACAGTCTAACTGTAGACTCAATTGCAGCGGCTTTCTTAAAAAGGACCCCCAAACAGGTTGCGATCACGGCTTTTAGTCTTTGTCAGCATCGTACAAGCGATTCTTTTTCTGACACACTGGTTCGTGTATGCCACCGTTGCTCACTTCTGGGGCGGCTTTGCGGCATCGTGGACCATGAAGCTGGTGTTCGGTCTGCTTTCAGTCAGTTTTGTGACCGCATCGTTGCGTGGATGGTATTCCTATGGGCCCTTCATACGCATCTTCTACTCGATTGCGGCCCTTTGGCTGGGATTTGCCAGTTTTTTCATGCTGGGTTCAATCGCGAGCTGGATCATTTATGGCCTGAGCATAATTTTTGGGTTAGGCTGGCAGCCGGCTTTGATTGCTGATGCAGCATCTGCTGCCGCGATTGTGGCGGGGCTCTATGGAGTGCTGAATGCTGCATTCCCCCGGGTGGTGCGCATTAAGGTCGCGCTGCCGAATTTGCCTGCGCAGTGGCGCGGACGAACTGCCGCGCTGGTTAGCGACCTTCATCTTGGGCACATTCGCAATAAGCGTTTCGTACAACGGGTGGTGGACAAGCTGTTGGTGCTCAAGCCGGATATCGTGCTAGTGGCGGGCGATCTCTATGATGGTGTCGCGGCTGATTTTCAGAGATTGGCTGAGCCATGGAAAGCCTTGATTGCCTCGCCGCAGGCAGCGCCGCTAGGCGTCTTTTACATTGCTGGAAACCATGAAGAGTTTTACCGGAATGCCGAATATCTGCCGCCATTGCTACGGGCCGGTATCCGCGTTTTGAACAACGAAAAGGTTGAAGTGGATGGCCTTCAGCTTATTGGCGTGCACTACCGGGATGCCGTCCATCCTGATGGATATCGTTCGATTCTCCGCAGCATGCATTTGGACCGCCGGCGCGCTAGTGTTCTCCTGCTGCATGCACCCGTGCAGTTGCCAGTAAGCGAAGAAGAGGGCATATCGTTGCAGCTTTCCGGGCACACCCACGGTGGACAATTCTTTCCCTGGATATTCGTGGCCAGGCGCGTATGGAACAAATTTAATCACGGGCTCCAGAACCTGGGCAATTTGCAGGTTTATACCACGTACGGCACGGGCACGTGGGGACCGCCGTTGCGCGTGGGGACAATACCGGAAATCGTGCTAATTACGTTTGAGTGAAGCAACTAGCAATTGGCAATTGGCAATTAGCCCAGCTAAAGCCGCCCGATGCACCGAGGGCTGAAGGCTAATGGCCGCAAACAAAAGCAAGTCCGTGCCCATGCCATTATGGCCGGCTGGCTGAATGCTGTGATTCCTGCCCACGCCCAGCGGAAATCCCGCGATAGCGTTCCCCCTCCAGTGCGCGGGGATCGGGACTTCGGAAAGGGCCACTGAGTGCTCTATACTTATCCAGCATGCTTGCTTTCAAACGCATTCTTCTCAAGCTCTCCGGTGAAGCCCTGGCCGGGGACAAAGGTTTTGGGGTTGAAACCAGCCGTATTCATGCCATTGCTGCTGAGATCAAGGAAGTTGCTGACCTGGGTGTGGAGATTGCGCTGGTAGTGGGTGGCGGGAATTTTTTCCGCGGCGTGGCAGAGCAGGCGCGCGATATGGACCGCGTTTCCGCGGACCACATGGGCATGCTGGCCACGGTAATCAACTCACTGGCCTTGCAGGACGCCCTGGAAAAGCAGGGCGTGCACACCCGCGTGATGTCAGCCCTGGAGATGAACCAGGTGGCGGAGCCTTTTATTCGACGCCGTGCCTTGCGGCATATGGAAAAGGGCCGCGTGGTGATTTTTGCCGGCGGCACCGGCAATCCCTACTTCTCCACCGACACTGCTGCTTCACTGCGGGCCATGGAAATCAAGGCTGACGTAATCATGAAAGCGACCAAGGTGAACGGCATTTATGATGCCGATCCCAAGCTGGTGAGCACGGCCACCATGATCGAATCCATCAGCTACCTTGAAGTCCTTAAGCGCGGGCTGCGCGTGATGGATGCCACCGCGATTTCGCTTTGCCAGGAAAACAGCCTGCCGATTGTGATCTTCAATTTGAACGTACACGGCAATATCAAGCGTGTTGTTACGGGCGAAAAGGTGGGATCGCTGGTTTCTGCCTAGAAGGAAACATACACTGGTTTTTATAGTGTTGATTTATTCCAATTCGGCACTGAAGATGCCAGGCTCCTTTATCGGTCTTGAATGCGTTTCGCTGGGAGAATCCCCCGGATTTCACATTGCTAAATGCGTCAAATGCGTGCTATTTTAGGAAGATAATCCAATCAGTTGTCGCTTCTTGCGACTGCTGCTTACTCCTCAGTAGCTCAATGGCAGAGCATTCGGCTGTTAACCGAAGGGTTGTAGGTTCGAGTCCTACCTGAGGAGCCAATCTTTTCAGCAACTTACCCAACTGATTTAACAAGCCATATATGCCCCGATCAGCGATGGTAGTATTGACCTATGCCCATCAGCGATACGTCTCCGGAAATTGCTGAGATGCAAATGCAAATTCGGCGTCAAATGACTCTGGATGAGCGGTTCCGGATTGCGATTGAACTCAGCGATATCTGTCGAGAACTCAGAAAAGCTGGTATTAAGCGAGAGCATCCGGACTGGTCAGAGCGGGATGTCATGATTGAGCTTTTCCGGCTTGCATTTTTCCCCGAACCGCTTCCTGCCTGGGTAAGATGAGTTCCTCCAAAGTTTTCCGAGAGGTTATTACCGCACTGGAAAAGGCAGCTATTCCATACATGCTGACTGGCTCATTCGCCAGCAATTTATATGGGACAGCGCGGGCCACACAGGATATAGATTTAGTCATTGTGGCAACGCCGGAGCAGCTTCAGGCTCTAAAAAATTCTCTTGGCAATGATTACTACTTTGATCTAGAGGCCGCTATTGAGGCGCAGCGCCAAAAATCCATGTTCAACATTCTGGATATGGCCTTTGGATGGAAAATCGATCTGATTTTTCGGAAGCCTGGTCCCTATCATCAACAAGCCTTTTCCCGTCGTACTCCTGCTGAGACTGAGGGTGTGCCACTCATCGCCTCCACCGCCGAAGATTTAGTGATTGCAAAACTGGATTGGGCCAGAATGGGAGAATCTCTACGTCAGATCCATGATGTAGCAGGAATATTGAAAATCCGGGGAGACCAGCTCGACCTTACCTACATTGAAAAATGGATCGCCGAGCTTGGCCTCGGTTCTGAATGGGCCAGCGCACGGCAGGCTGCTGGTTTCAAATAGAGAACCCTGCCTCACGATATACTGAACGGTTCATTTTTATGGAGGATTCATGGCCTCATCCGCAGTCGGTTACGCAAAAGAGAACCAGCAGAAATTTCTTAGCGAGTTGAAGGACCTGCTCCGCATTCCCAGCGTGAGCACCGCTCCCGAGCATAAAGAAGATGTGCGCCGCGCGGCCATGTTCGTGGCCGATGAGATGCGCCGCATTGGCCTGGAAAACGTTGATGTGATCCCCACCAAGAACCATCCTCTGGTTTATGGCGACTGGCTGCACGCGCCCGGCAAACCGACTGTCCTCTGCTACGCGCATTATGACGTTCAGCCCGCCGAGCCGCTGAATGAATGGATATCTCCGCCTTTTGAGCCTACCGAGCGCAACCAGAACATCTATGCCCGGGGCGCAGTCGATGACAAAGGCCAGCTCTGGATGGAAATCAAAGCCGTGGAAGCGCTCATGCGTTCCAATAATGGCAAGCTGCCGCTGAATGTGAAATTCATTATCGAAGGCGAAGAGGAAGTTGGAGGCGAATCGATTGCTGCGTATGTCCGCGCCCAGAAAGCCAAATTAAAAGCCGACTTTGCACTAGTGTGCGATACCGAGCTGTTTGCGCCCAATCTCCCAAGTTTGTGTGTTGGGCTGCGGGGGCTGGTTTATACCGAAATCGAAGCGGTCGGCGCCAAGACTGATCTGCATTCCGGCATGTATGGCGGCGCTGTGCCCAACCCTTTCTTCGCGCTGATTGAGATCATTAGCCAGTTGAAAGATTCCAAGGGCAAGATCCTGATTCCCGGTTTCTATAAAGGTGTAAAGGAGCCAAGCAAGGACGAACTCAAGGCCTGGAAGCGGCTGCCCTTCAATGAAGAGCACTATCGCAAAACTGAAGTTGGATCAAAAGTGCTTACTGGGGAACCCGGTTATTCAGTCCTTTATCGGACATGGGCGCGGCCCACGCTGGAAGTCCACGGTATGCCCGGCGGCTTTACCGCTCCCGGCGCTAAGACTGTGATTCCCGCGCGTGCATTCGCCAAGGTCTCCATGCGCTTGGTTCCGAATCAGGACCCTGATGACGTGTTGAAGAAGTACACCAAATATGTGAAAAAGCTGACGCCCAAGGGAATTGAAACCAATATCAAAATCTTCAGCAAGGGCCCGGCATGTGTGGTGGGGACGAACAATCCTTTCATCAAAGCCGCAACCCAGGCGCTGCATGAAGTTTTCAAAAAAGATACCGTTTTCATCCGCTCCGGCGGCTCCATTCCTATCGTCACGGATTTTCAGGACGTGCTCAAAATTCCCAGCGTAATGATGGGTTTTGGCCTGCCCGACGACAACCTGCACGCTCCCAATGAAAAGTTTCATATACCGAATTTCCATCGTGGGATTGAGAGCATTATTCGTTTCTTTGAGAAGCTGGGAGAGTAGGAATCGGGTGATCGGGCGATCGAAATTTGGCAAACCGGACATAGGACGATAGATATAACAGTGCAGAAGCAATCCCCAGAGTCCGCAGAACGCCGCTTCTGTCCCTGGCTCGAAGATTCATTGGTCAATGCTTTAACTATGTGGAGAAAAGTTTGTGACCAGTTCAATGCCGATTGCCTCGAAAAAGCCATTGTGGCAAGAATCGTTTGAGAAAGACGGCATTGCCATTATTCCTGAAGTTCTCAAAGTTGAAGAAGCCGAAACCTTGTGTGGCAATCTTACGGCATTGGAACTGCCCCGCAGCCGTGCTGGCATCCGGCATCTGCTGAGGAATCCGGTTATTTCTAAAGTCGCAAACGATATTCGCTTGCTCGGAATTGCCCAATCAATTCTCGGTGACAATGCTTTTCCCTTTAAGGCAACTCTTTTCGACAAATCTCCCGAGGCAAATTGGCTTGTGACCTGGCATCAGGATCTGGCACTTCCATTTTGTGAAAAGCATGAAATTCCCGGCTGGGGGCCATGGTCGATCAAGGACGGAATCCATTACGCGCATGCGTCAGCTGTTACGCTGGAAAAAGTTGTCGCCTTGCGGCTGCACCTTGTCGGCTCAACAGAAAAAAATGGTCCGTTACGTGTTCTGCCCAACACGCATCAGAAAGGAATTTTGAGCGATAGCGCGATCAAATCAATTGTTGCTGAAACCGATGCAATGACCTGCACTGTCGAGAAAGGCGGAATCATTGTTATGCGGCCTCTCATTCTTCACGCTTCCTCCAAATCCCTGTCAGACATTTCGCGCCCAGTGCTTCACATAGAATATGCAACCATTGAAACAGTTCCTCCTCCCTTAAAATTAGCCGTCGCTTAACGCGTTTACATTCAAAAGTAGGAATAAAAATGGGTCCGGCTCGCGCCGGACCCCTGTAATCAGAATCCCCACAATTTTAGTTCGGCGTGCAATCCTGTGCCGGTGGAAGCGCCACGCCAACCTTGGTGTTTAAAGATGGCGAAGTATTGAAGTCAAACATATCTTCCAGCGTGCTGGCGTTCTGGTCGCGTTTAGTCAAATGCGGATGCGCGGCTACATCGCCGTCATCACCATCACCGCCTTTGCCTTTGTTGTTCTGGGTAGCAGGCGTCATGAACACCGTTTCAATAAGCGCAAGAATCGATGTGTGGTCGCCCACTGTGTGTGAAACATAGCTGGGTTTGGAGAAAGGTGAGATCGCCAGGAACGGCACTCGAACGCCGTATTGATCAAAGTTGGCGCACGCTGCCGGAAATGGTCCCGTGGGATTGAGCGCGAACTGCGGACAAAGATCAGCCGCATCCTTGGTTGTGGTATCTGTGGCGCTCAGCAGGTTGGTTGAGCACTCCGCTCCTTGGCCGGGTTGCAGGCTCAGCGGAGGATTGGAAAGATCAGCGCACTGGCCGGGGCTGATGCCGTCAGGATTGGGAGCGTGTCCCTGGTTGGCGCGCGGCGGCATCACGTGGTCATAAAATCCGCCGTGCTCGTCATAGGTAAGCACAATGATGGTGTCCTGCCAGAAAGGACTGTTGCGCACCGCGTTGATAACCTGTGAAATGAAAGCCTGTCCGCGCTGGATGTCGGTTGGCGGGTGCTCATCATTTTCTTTTGTTATGCCCAGAACGCCCAGATTTGGGTCGACAAAAGAGACTTGGGGCAGCGGCGGTACTCCGGGTGCACCTGCGATCTGCGCCAGAAACACGGGAAATGGAAGAAAATGCGGATCAATGGGAGCAGGGAATGGACGGAAGCTGCCGCCCTGCGGAACATCCTGGAAATAATCTGCCCAGGTCACGCCATGCTGTTCCATCAGGTCAAAAATCGTGCCGGTGATCGGCTTATAACCGCCGCTTCCCGGAGGGGGAAAGCTGTCACTGGTGGTGAGATGTCCGAATGATGTGGCTGCCATCAGATAAGACCGGTTCGGAAAAGTCGGGCCCAGCACTGAGGCGAAGTAGCGATCATTTACAGCAAATTTCTGCGCCAGATCATAGTAAAACGGAATTTCATTCTGGTTGTAAAAAGCCATGGTCTGGTCGTCAGTGGTGTTTTCCACGCCATTATCAATCTGTTCGGTCTTGTCATTGATCAGCACAAAGCCATCCATCAGGCCCTGAAATAATGTGTCATTCGGGCGGTTGAAATTTGCTTCGTGGTGCGTGCTGGCCCAGCCGTGATCAAGGTCCGGACTCACGCAACGCCGTGAGTCATGGAAAGAAAATACGGTGCTGCCGTCATCGTCGCGATTGGAATTGCGACAGGTAAAATTGCCAATTGCATCCACGCGGCAGGTCAGGCCATCCACACAGGAATGATCATTTTTATTGCAGCCGCCCTCGTGATTGTCGCCGTCTTCCCGGCGAGGGCTGTGATATGGACTTCCCGGCGCATACGCCAACGCGCCAAAATAGTTGTCGAATGAATGGTTTTCCTGGACCAGTACGATGATGTGTTTGGCCTTATGAGGATCGCCTTCGGCCATCGCCGTAATTCCCACCAGAACTGTTGCTGCAAACAGCAAGCACGGGACCACCCCGCGTAAGACGCTGAACCGACGCATAGTTTTCTCCTTGGTATTGAACTACTCCGGCATAAAACTCCCTGCCGCTGCATTACACAGGAGACATTGAAGCTGTGGGTGAATATCTGGTTAAAACGCGGACGCGAGCTGATAAATACTCGAGCAAATGCATTTTTAAAAAATTGTGTACCCGCCCAAAAGACAAGCAGCACTCGTTTCACCTTAATCCTTTAGCCCCGTGTACTCTGGTGTACCAATTCCTGCCTTAAGCCGCCTTGCTTCCCTGCACCATTCGCGCTACAGTTTGGGGTAGCTCTCGCGATTCTTCCGTCCTCTTTAAAAACACCTCACAGGAGTGGGCTTGGCCATTGGTTGCACAAGCAGTGCGACATCCTGTGGTTGGGAGCACTTATCCACAACATATTGTGGGCTTTGCTCTTGACCCCCGGTGACTCTCTGGGTACATTAACTGGAACAGCGGCTGTCTCTCCAGCGACCTCCAACAGAGGTAAGAGACTCCAGAGAAAACGCACCTGCTCAGCCACAGTCGTGCGACTATCGGCCATTCCTGAAGGAGTAGGAAGTTGCTCAAACTTAAGAAGCTGCAAATCCTTGGATTCAAGTCCTTCTGTGACCGTACGGAGCTGAAATTTCCCGGCGAAGGCATTGCCGCCGTTGTGGGCCCTAACGGATGCGGAAAATCCAATATTTCCGATTCCATTTCCTGGGTGCTAGGAGAGCAGTCTGCCAAGAGCCTGCGCGGCGTGCGCATGGAAGATGTGATTTTTGCCGGCACACGTGACCGCAAGCCTACAGGAATGGCGGAGGTGTCGCTCACGCTGATTGATCCCCAGGTATATGACGGCGAGATTGGCGCCCAGCCTGAAATCGATGTTCAGGATGACATGCCTTCAGAAGACGACTGGGACGAGGCTTCTGTCCGCGCCAGCGCCGCCGATGCCACCGAGGCTCATATCACTGAAGTTCAGCCCGGTCCCTTGGACTGGAAAGAAGGAATGGAAGGCGAGCCTGCCGAAAGCGAAGCCGCTGTAGCGGCCAACGCAACAACTGAAGTTCCACAGGAAGCAGTGCAGGCAGAATCTGAACCTAGTCCCGGTCCCGAGATTTCTTCCCCGGAACCTGATGCTGAAACATCACAAGCCGCTCCGGGAGCGGTGGTTCTGAAAATCCGCCGCCGCAAATTCAAACCCACGGTCTTTGCCAAAGGCGAGATCATGGTCACCCGTCGCCTATTCCGCACGGGGGAGAGCGAATACCTGCTCAATGGCAAGCTTTGCCGCCTGCGCGATATTCAGGACATTTTCATGGGCACCGGCCTTGGCCCGGAATCTTACGCCATCATCGAGCAGGGGCGCATCGGCCAGATCCTGAGCAGCAAGCCGTATGACCGTCGCGCCATCATCGAAGAAGCCGCTGGCATCACCAAGTTCAAGACCAAAAAGCGGCTGGCAGAGGCGCGGCTGGAGCAGTCGCGGCTAAACCTGGCCCGCATCAATGATATTTTTGACGAAGTTACCAAGCAGATGAACTCGCTCAAACGCCAGGCATCCAAGGCTGAACGATATGCCAAGCTGCGCGACGAGATGAAAGAAAAGCTGCGCGTGGTGCTGGCCAGCAAGTTTGCCCAGATGGGCCGCGACGAAACCGGCCTGAACGACTCATCGATAGCCGTAAGCGAAGAAATTCGCGGGCATGCAGAGTCCGTCAGCGCCAAAGAGACTGAATTCTCAGAGCGCACACAACGCGGGTACTCAATCGAGAGTGAGATCGCGCACAATAGCCAGACAATGAACGCGCTGGCAGTAGAAACCGAACGTGCCATTTCCCGGCGAGGATCGAACCAGGAGCGCTGCGCGGAATTGGACGCCCGCTCTGCCGCGGCTTTTGCCGAACTTGAGCGGGCCCAGACGCAATTGCTTTCGTTGGTGGAAGAAGTCCAGTCCAACCGACGGTTTGCCGAATCGGCGGCATCAGAGGTTGAGAGCGCGAAACATGAGTGGCAGACTGCCCAAAAATCAGCACAAGATACATCCGCATCGCTTTCTGATCTGGAGCGTCAACAGGAAGCGCGGCGGCACAATGTGATGCAGGCCATGTCGTCGGCTGCACAGGTGCGCAACCATGTGATTCAGGCAGAAGAGCACATGACCGCCCTGGAGCGTGAAGCTTTGCGACTTGAACGTGAAGCCTCGGCGGCGCAGGTAGATATTGAAAGTTTTGGTGGCAAACGCGGTCAGATTGCATTCGAGTTTGAGACCATTACGCAAACCGCCGTAGCGCTCAGCACGCGCATTCAGGAAATACGTGGCCTGATTGAGAGCAAACGCAAAGAGGAAGAAGAAGGCAAGCGCAATCTGGATACGCTTCGCGCCGAATACGCTACCGCACTGGGCAAGAAGAGTTCGCTGGAATCTGTAATTAACGAGCATGGCTATTCCACCGAGTCAGTGAAACGGCTGTTCCAATCGAATGCGGTCCACAATGGCTTTACCCCGGCAGGCGTTCTGGCTGACTTTCTTGAAGTGGAAACCCGCTATGAAAGCGTGGTGGAAGAATTTCTGCGCGACGAGCTGAATTACGTCGTCGTCAAGTCGTGGGACTCCGCCAATGAAGGCATGCGGCTCTTGCAATCTGATGTTGACGGGCGTGCTACGTTTTTAGTCCATCCGGAAGACGCGCAAGCAAAGTTTTCCTTTATCGCCAGCGATGCTCCAGCCCCAACCTCAGACCGCCATGAAGAATTAGTGTCGCTGAAGAATTGCATACGCGTGTTGGATGGCTTTGGCCGTTCGCTGGAAGTTGTGCTGCCCAAGCTGCGCGATGGCTACATCACTGCTGACGCCGGCATCGCCCGCAATCTGGCGCTGGAAAATCCCGATGCGTATTTCCTCTCCTCCACTGGCGAGTGCTTCCACAACGTGACGGTTACTGGCGGCAAGCAGCGCAAAGAAGGTCCCCTGTCACTGAAGCGCGAGCTGCGCGAGATCAGCAAAATGGCCTCAGAATTGGAAACTGCCATACGCAATGAACAAGCCCGGGTGCAGACGCTGGGCCGCGAACTCACTGAGTTAAGCAAGCTGTTGAGTACGCTGGAAGAAGAACGCCGCGAAGCTGAGAAGCAGGCCCTCACGTCAGGTCATGCGCTCAAGCAGATGGAATCTGACCTGGCCCGGACAGAGCAGCGCCTGAACACCTATCGGCTGGAGATTGAGCGTACCCGCGCTGCCCGGAATGAAAAAGAATTAGTCGTCGCGGAGAAGCGCGAGCAAGCAGAGATCCTTGAACAGAAGCGGCAGGCTTTGGAAGACGAGATGCAAGCTGCCCAGGAGCAATTGGTTTCCCTTAAGACGGCGCGCGACGAAGCAGCCCAGCAAGCGTCTCAGACGGCAGCGCATCTGGCGGTGGTGGAAGAGCGTCGCCGGACAGCCGCGTCAGCGCTGGATCGCATTGAGTCTCTTTCCACTGAAGCGGCGCAGCGGGTCGAATCTTTGCAGACGCAGATTCAATCAGCAGCGGCGGAAAAAACACAACGTGAAGCGGAGAACCTGCAAATCACCGATCGGTTACAAGCCCTGAGCGCGGAAAAAGCTGCTGCGGAAGCCACCGGCATCCAACTTCAACACGAGTCTGAGCGCGTGCGGGCGCGGATCGCGGAAATCGATCATGAATTAAAGCTCGCGCGAATTGAGCTGGATGCAGCGCGTGAGCGCAAGAGCGACATCGGAGCCCAGCTTGCCAAATTGCAATCTGACCTGGCGCACATGGCTGAGTCCTGCCTCAACGAATTAGGCATGAGCGCTGACGACCTTCGCGCAAACGCAGAAATTCCGCTGGTTGAAGGCGAGCAGCTTACGCTTGAAGAGACTGCCTATCGCGAGATGCGCACAAAGCTCGACAATATGGGTCCGGTCAATATGATGGCGCTGGAAGAATTCAAGGAAACCGAGCAGCGACACCAATTTCTTGAAACGCAGCGCAAAGACCTTCTCGACTCCATTGAGAACACGCAGGCCACCATCAAAGAGATTGACGAATTTTCGCGGCAGAAATTCCAGGAAGCCTTTGATCGCATCAATGAGAACTTCCAGTTCACTTTCCGCAAGCTGTTTGGCGGCGGCCAGGCATTTATGCGCCTCACGGACGAACTGAACACAGCGGAAAGCGGAATCGATGTGGTTGCTTCGCCTCCGGGCAAGAAGCTGCAAAATGTGTTGCTGCTATCCGGCGGCGAGAAGGCGCTGACTGCGCTGTCACTGCTGGTTGGCATCTTCCAGTACCAGCCCAGCCCATTCTGCATCCTGGACGAAGTGGACGCGCCACTGGATGAAGCCAACATCGGGCGGTTTACCGAACTGATCCGCGAGATGGCCGTGCAGACGCAGTTCATCATCATTACGCATAGCAAGAAGACAATGTCGATTGCTCCTGTTATGTATGGCGTAACCATGCAGGAGCCGGGCGTCTCAAAAATTGTCTCGGTGAAGTTTGGCGGGGAGAGTGGCACACCTCGGGCAGCCTCCGCCTAGCCACTCTGGAGCAAGCGCATGGATGATCATCGAAGGTGGCGCCTAATCCGCCTGTTTGTACTGACCATCGCATTGAGTTGTACCGCGATCGCCAGCCCCGTAAGTGATTCGACAGAAAGCGAATCCCAAACGTGCGGCGTCTTCGTGAGGGCTGGGGAACGCAACCTCCTGATTCCTCTTTTTTCAAGGATTAAGGATATCCTGCCGAGATCACGATAAATTGTTCCAAACCAAAAAAGGCGGCCCGCTGGAGGCCGCCTTTTAACTTAAATTTTTAAGTGCAGTTAGAGCACCTGCACGTTTTCTGCCTGCCACCCTTTTGGGCCTTTGACGACGTTGAACTGTACCGGCTGGCCTTCCTTTAAGCTGCGGAAACCATTCGATTGAATAGCGGAGAAGTGCACGAAAACATCTTCACCATTTTCCCGGGAGATAAAGCCAAAACCCTTAGCGTCATTGAACCACTTCACTGTTCCTTGTTCCATGTGTTACACGCATTCCTTGTTTCTGAAATTTGCGCTTTTCTGAGGGTAGTGCAGACAGGTAGCAGGGGGTGCATTGCTGCTGTACAAACGCTTTTGAAACAACGCGAGAGACATTATAACCTTGAAAATCCGGAGTTGTCTCTAAGAAATAAGGCCATGCTTAGAAGTGGCCAGAGACACTATGGTACCTTGGCTGGGAGGCGTAAATGATTGTAGGGACTGGAGTTGATATAGCTGAAGTCGTCCGGATTAAGGCTACTCTGGCCCGCTTTGGCCAGCGCTTTCTCAAACGGGTGTTCACCCCGGCGGAGATCCGGTACTGCCAGGGAAAGCCAAATACGGCTGAGCGGCTGGCCGCGCGCTTCGCCGCTAAAGAGGCTGGTATGAAGGCCATTGGAACGGGGCTTCACTACGGCGTCACTTGGCAGGACGTTGAGGTAGTCCGGTTTCCCGGTCAGCGTCCAACTTTGAAATTCACTGGCAAGGCTGCTGAATTTGCCGGCCGGTTAGGCTGCAAACGTACCCATCTCTCTCTTTCCCACACCAAGGAGCAGGCGATCGCGCACGTGATCCTGGAAACCGAGTAATTAGATTCATCCCCAGTCATGAGCGTAGTCGCGATGTTACGCCAACCACCATTTATCCGGTGGCAATCGCTGATTCTTTGTCCGTCACTTATCCTTCGGTGCAGGAGTCTTGGGGCGACTGGCTTCCGCTGTTGTTCTGCATGCGTCGAAAGCCTCTTTGGTTGCATGTTTGCTATCGACAACCGCTTTGTCACACGCTTCCCATTGCTCAACCCATACTCTCCAAGCAGCAGGCACGTGCGCCCGTTCAGACCTTGGTTTTCGTGTTTCGCCGGGGGCACAATTGATAAGGGAGCCGCCGAAAGCAGAGAATTGATTAGGCGTGAGGTCGCCGTTCGAGTCATAACAGTCGTCATCTCCTGCTCGGGAAGGAGTGCCTTTGGCTTGAGGCGACTGAGCCAGAGAGGCTGGAAGGCCGTGTCCCGTATTGCAGACACTAATTTCCTCAGTATTCATCGGGCGAACGGTGACCCGCTTGGTTTGCAGGTATGTGTCCACATCGACGTACGCTGTCTTGGCGTCATTCCACTGGCGGTCGGTGAACTTGACAGCATATCCATTCGCAGTCTGCGTTACCTCGACCTTTCCGCTGCAAGCAAGCCAACCCACCATCAAGCCTTTGTTGACACCTTCGTTGGCTTCTGCCTCGACGAGTTTATGAGCGTCGGGGGTGATTTGGTCGCACCCTGTCAGTGCAAGAGTGAGTGCGAGCAGGAGGATTGCAGTCTTCACTTGTTTCTTCCTCGGCGAATTCTACCGCATGTTCCTTCCCTAGCTGTCGAAAACGCGATTACGCTCAGAAACCGGCGGTGGTGTGTCCCTGCAATCAAGCTCTCGATTCCGCCAGAACCAGCACAGCCAAGTAGGCAAACTCCCCGTCCTATGAGACCCTTGATCGTTTATGGCCCAATCCACCGTCGCTGCTGAGCCGCAGGCTGTTTCCCCAACTGTCTCTCGCACCATAGTTCTGGCCGTAGCCCTGGTCAGCTTTTCCAGTCTGCTGCTGGAACTGGCGCTTACCCGGCTCTTCAGCGTTGTGCTCTTCTATCACTTTGCCTTTTTCGCCATTTCGGTCGCATTGCTGGGATTGGGTTCCGGCGGAGTGTTTGCCCATATTCGCCGGGAATGGCTGGAACGGTTTGATATGCGGGCTTTGGGCGCTCGTCTCTGCCTTTTGAATTCAATCTGCATTCTGGCCTCGGTAGAAGTCGTGCTGCACACCCCGGTTTCATTGGAGGTTACTGGCAGAAACTTCGGCAAGCTCACGATTATCTATCTGGCTGCGGCAGTCCCCTTCTTTTTGACTGGCCTGCTGTTTTCGGTGCTCTTTGCCCGGTCCTCCAGCTATATCTCTCAGCTTTACGGCGCGGATTTAGCTGGCGGCGCAACAGCGTGCCTTGCGGTGGTGCCTCTGTTGAATTTTATCGGTGCGCCGAACGCCCTTCTGCTGGCTTCCGCTTGCATGGCCATAGCCGCCGCTTTGTGGGCAGAGCAGATCAAATTCCGGAGAATCGCTTTTGTGCTTGCCGGGATCTTTGTTCTGCTCGCCGCCGCCAATTATTCAGGACGGATCATGGACGTGATCTACGCCAAGGGCGTTTATCGCGATCCCAAGTGGGTGGAATATGCCCGCTGGAACGCCATTTCGCGGATCGAGGTGAATACGCAGCTAGGCGGCAAGTACGTTGTGATTGACGCGGATGCAACCACAGCGATTATGAATGCCGACCCGGCGCATTGGGACCAGGATGGCGCTCCCACTCCCACACATACCGGCCTTCCGGCGCAGCCAGGATTTAACTGGAAGAAGAGCCTGATGGCTGCGGCGCCGTCGGTGGCCAACGTGCTGCGCCCTCACGGGGATTTTGCCATCATTGGGCCGGGTGGAGGCGTGGACGTAATGCGAGCCGTAGCAAACGGCAGTCCAAGCGTGACCGGCATTGAAATTAATCCAACTATCGCTAATAGCGTAATGCGCGGCTACTATGCTGATTACAGCTACCATCTTTACGATCTGCCGCAAGTCCACATTCACGTTCAGGATGGCCGTTCTTACATCCGCAGCTCTCATGAAAAGTATGACGTAGTGCAGATGACGCTCGTGGATACATGGGCCTCCACGGCAGCGGGCGCGTTCGCGTTGAGTGAGAACAATCTTTATACCGTTGAAGCCTTTCGGGAATACTTCGACCATCTGAAGCCAGACGGCATGATCGCCATTACGCGCTGGGAGTTCAAGCAGCCACGCGAAGCCTTGCGTGTAGTCTCGCAGGCAATTGAATCTCTACATCAGGAAGGGATTGCCGATCCGCACGGCCATTTTATTCTGATCGCTGATGGTGGGCTGAACGAAGATGGGCGTCCGGTTCTGGTGCTGGCCAAAAAGACCCCATTTACGCCGGCAGAATACGCCGCCGTAGCGGCGCACGTTCGTGAGAATCCGAACCTGTTCTGGTTAAACCCGACAACCGCTTATGCCGGACTGCAAACCCTGCCGCCCGCCGCGGCAGCCTTCCATGACCTCATTCAATCCAATGACCCTGCGCACTTCGCGCAATTTTACGCTTACAACGTCTCGCCTGTTAGTGACAGCGCGCCGTTCTTTTTCTTCACGCTCAAAACGCGCCACGTGCTTGAAAACATCATGGCCGGAACCGGCAAAGGCATGGATTGGCGCATTAACCTCGGCGTGGTCGTGCTTGGAATGCTGCTGATCATATCGATTCTGGCAGTGCTTGCGTTCCTGGTTCTTCCTCTCGCGCTGCATCGCCACGGAAAGAATGACTCGCATCGCACGGGGATCATCGCGCTGCTCTATTTCATCGCAGTCGGTTTCGGGTTCATTCTCGTCGAAATTTCCCTGATTCAGCGCTTTGTGCTTTTCCTCGGTCACCCGACCTACGCGCTAACAGTGGTTGTCTTTTTGCTTCTGCTCTCAAGCGGTGCGGGCAGTCTGGCCGCACGGCGCCGAATTACCCACGGCAACATGATCTTGCCTCTGCTTGGGCTCATTTCAACTCTCATCGTCATCAATGTAGTGTTGCTGCCATGGTTGCTCTCTGCGGCCATCGGACTGCCGTTCACAATCAAGCTCCTGGTCAGCGCAATGGTGCTGGCCCCGCTTGGGTTCCTGATGGGAATGCCATTCCCAACGGGATTAAGGCTGGTGAAAACGGTGGAATGGGCGTGGGCGCTTAATGCCGCCGCCAGCGTGTTGGGGTCCGTTATGGCCATGATCATCGCCATTCATTACGGATTGACCGTCACTCTGGTTTGCGCGGCAGTGGCGTACCTGCTTGCCGCTTTGTGCTCCCGAACCTGGAAAGGCGCGGCAGTGGCTTAATTCGCCTTCCACTTGTCGCTTTTTTTAGAGATTGGTCCGGTTTAAAGAGTTTGGCCTGGAACTGCCGCCGCTCGACCTCCGATCTTTACCGAAAACTGCTCTCTTCTTAGGGACTTATTCGCGCATCTGCTATTATTTTTGCGTAGTTACCAACACTCACTTGCCAAGTCAAAAGCAGCTCAGGTGGTCTGAACTAAAGGTCGGAATAACCGTAATTGTCGGTTCATTGACCTTGGCTATTCTCGTCTTTCTGATCAGCGGGACTGGCGGCATGTTCACCAAGAAGATCACCCTGATTACGTACTTCGATAACGCTGAAGGCTTGCGTCCAGGCCAGCCAGTCGATTTGCAGGGTGTTGCCATTGGCAATGTGCAAACCGTGCGAGTGGTGCAGGGACATCCCAAAAGTCCCGTGCAGGTCGTCATGAGGGTGAATGCGAAGTTTCAGCCGTTCATCCATAAGGATTCTAAAGCCACCATTGAGACTGCGGGCGTACTGGGAGAATCGTTTGTTGATATCAATAGCCAGGATGTAAAGCAGCCCGTAGTTGAAGACAATTCTGAACTGCCTCCCGGCAATGCTCCCGGAATTCAAGATGTCGTCAAAAGCAGCCAAACGTCGCTGCAAAATATTGACAGCCTGGTCAAACGCGCCGACGCCATCTTTGCGGAAATCCAGGATGGCAAGGGCTCATTGGGTAAGTTCATCTACGATCCAACCATGATCAACAAGGTCAACGGCATTCTGAACCAGTTACAAGGATTGCTGAACGACGTGAGCAATGGCAAGGGAACCATAGGCAAGTTTTTTGCGGATGACAGCCTCTATCGCAAAGCCGACTCTCTTGTGACCAAATTGGATGCGATGGTAGATGAGATCAACAAAGGCCAAGGCAGCCTGGGAAAATTTGTCAAAGACGACACCCTCTATGCCAACGCAAGTCAGACTTTAGCCAAGGCTAACAAGCTGGTGGATGATCTCAATGCCGGCCGAGGCGCAGCAGGAAAATTGCTGAAGGATGAGGAATTGGCACGCAAGCTGCAAAATGTGATTACAAAGCTATCCACCATTTCCGACCAGCTTGAGGCCGGCCAAGGCAGCGTTGGCAAGCTGTTGAAAGATCCTTCGGTTTACAACAGTACCGATCAATTGCTGGTGGAGACCCGGAACCTGGTCAAAGCGATGCGTGAGAACCCAAAGAAATATCTCACAATTCACTTCCGGGTATTCTAGAAGCGCCCGTACTACGGACGGCATTTCGGGGCGGCGGTTGTGGCGCACGAACTCTGTTTTGTACAGCAGCTCTCTTGGTAAGAATTTTTGGTGAGGACAACACCCATGCGTTTATCTCGATTCTTGGTTCCGCTGCTCCTGGCAGCGGTCTCCGTTCTGCCTGTGCGCTCTCAGGAAAGCAAAACAACATCTAACTCGCGGGTTTCAGCGCTGGATAAAACGGCCGATCCATGCGTGGACTTCTATGAGTTTGCCTGTGGGGGATGGAAGAAAAACAATCCCATTCCTTCGGACCAGGCAATTTGGAGCCGCTTTGGTGAATTGGCGGAGCGCAACCGCACCGAGCTGCGCGGCATTCTGGAGAATGCCGCTAAAGCCACCAACCGCAACGCCAACGAGCAAAAGATCGGTGACTACTACGCTTCCTGCATGGACGAAGCCGCGATCGAAAAGAAGGGCGTGGCGGTCCTTAAACCCAGTTTTAATCTTATTGATTCTGTCAAAGACAAAGCCGGGTTGCCGCAATTGATGGGCGAAATCCACAGCAGCGGCATGGACGGATTATTTGGCTTAGGATCAGGCCCGGACTTTAAGAATGCGAAAGAAGTCATCGCGCAGGCGGACCAGGGCGGCCTCTCACTGCCGGACCGCGATTACTACCTGAAAGATGATCCCAAATCAGTCGAGGTACGCAAGGCATTTACTGACCACGTGGCCAAAATGTTTACGCTGCTGGGCGATTCACCGGAGAAGGCAGCGGCTGAAGCCAAGGCCGTAATGGACGTTGAAACTGCCCTGGCCAAAGGCTCCGGAGACCGCGTGGAACGGCGTGAACCGGAACGTATTTACCACAAAATGACGCTAGCGGATTGGCAAGCGCTAATACCATCTTTCAACTTGAAGACATACCTCGGCAGCGCTGGCACCCCTGCATTCGACAGTCTCAATGTGGCTGAACCCAATTTCTTCAAAGCGCTCGATGCAGAGTTAAAAACCGTCAACCTGGATGATTTAGAGACATACCTGCGCTGGCATCTGATCCACTCACAGAGTGATGTGCTGCCGAAGGCCTTTCAGGATGAAAACTTCAATTTTTACGGAAAGACCCTGCAGGGATCCAAGGAAATACGACCGCGATGGAAACGTTGTGTCTCCGCTACCGACAGCGATTTAGGCGAAGCGCTGGGGCAGGTTTTCGTAGAAAAGTATTATCCGCCTGAGGCAAAAGCCCGCACCCTGAAAATGGTGAATGAATTGGAAGATGCCTTGCGCCAGGACATCAGCGAAGTTTCCTGGATGTCTCCTGTCACCAAAAAACAGGCGCTGATCAAGCTTGCTGCCATCCGCAACAAAATTGGCTATCCCAGCAAGTGGCGTGATTACAGTGCTCTAAAAATTGAACGTGGCGATGCCTTCGGAAACTCGGTCCGTTCCAATTCGTTTGAAATCCATCGGCAGTTGAACAAAATTGGTAAACCTTTGGACAAGCAGGAATGGCAGATGACGCCACCTACGGTGAATGCCTATTACGATCCCACGGAAAATGACATCAACTTCCCTGCCGGAATTTTGCAGCCCCCGTTCTATGATTTTAAGGCAGATGACGCGCTCAACTTCGGAGGAATGGGAGCAGTGATTGGCCACGAGCTCACCCATGGGTTTGACGATCAGGGCTCACTTTTCGACCCTGAAGGGAACCTGAAGAACTGGTGGACGCCGGAAGACCAAAAGGCTTTCAAAGAGCGTACACAATGCCTTGTTGACGAGTATGACCAATTCGTGGCCGTTGACGATGTTCATGTGCGCGGCAAGCTTACTCTGGGCGAGAACACAGCCGACAATGGCGGCCTGCGCATTGCTTACATGGCGTTGATGAAGTCGCTCGCCGATTCTGGAAAGCAGCCGGAGAAGATTGATGGCTTCACGCCGGAACAGCGCTTCTTTCTCGGTTGGGGACAAATCTGGTGCCAGAACCAGACTGATCAGGTCGCGCGTTTGCTGGCCCTCAATAATGAACATTCGCCCGGCAATTACCGCGTCAACGGAGTAGTCCAGAACATGCCGGAATTCCAAAAAGCCTGGGGATGCAAAGCCGGTCAGCCCATGGTTCGGGCGAATGCCTGTCACGTGTGGTGAGCTTACGCTCCGCTACCAATCTCTGCTTGATCGAAAACAATTACTGGGCCACTGAAGAACCAATGCTGATCAATCCCGTGCTTTGCGCTTGCTCATGTGCATGGTACGAAGATCGGACCAGCGGGCCGGACTCAACGTGGCGGAAGCCCATCTTGAGCGCTTCGGTTTTCAGGAAGGAAAATTCTTCAGGAGTATAGTAACGGGTCATTGGCAGGTGGTCTTTGGATGGCCGCAGATATTGACCGACGGTGAGGATATCGACTTTGCGGGCGGCGAGGTCGCGAAACACTTCCAGCAATTCGTCCGTTGTCTCGCCAATACCGACCATCACGCCGGTTTTCGAAACCATTTCTGGGGCGAAGCGCTTTACGTTGCTCAGCAGATCTAGCGTGCGCTCATAGCGAGCACCGGAGCGCACCGCCCGATACAGCCGGGGAACAGTTTCAGTATTGTGGTTCAGCACTTCCGGCTTTGCATCGATGACGACTTGCAAGCAGTCTTCACGACCCTGAAAGTCCGGAATGAGCACTTCAATCTGGCAGCCAGGTGCTTGACGGCGTATTTCGCGGATGGTTTCGGCAAAAATTCTTGCTCCGCCCATGTTGTCGTCATCCCGATTCACGCTCGTTACGACAGCATGTTTTAATCCCAGCGTTGCCACGGCTTCCGCTACTCTGCGTGGCTCGTCCAGATCCAGCGGCTCAGGTTTGCCTTTGGGCACTGCACAAAAACCGCAGCGTCGCGTGCATAGATTGCCCAGCAGCATGAAAGTTGCAGTCTTGTGGTTCCAGCACTCGCCAATATTGGGGCACTGCGCGGATTCGCAGACCGTGTGCAGGTCCAGGGTGCGCGCCAGCCTTTTCAGCGCATGGTAGTTGTCGCCCATGGGCGCGCGCGCCTTCAGCCATTCCGGCTTTCGCTGCGGACGCCGGGGCGCAAGATCAATCTGGACGAGTTCTACGGAGCTGGCCATCGAAATATTAGATGTGAGTCTCTATTGTACGATGCGACTGGCTAGGGGTGCGATTCACGCACTGAAGTAATGCTGCCTAATTCTCATCTTTTGGTTACCATCACGCCTGAGCAGGATCGGAGCAAAGGACACAGGGCATGGGCGGCAGCTCAGGTTGGTGGCAAAATCTGCAGGACGGGCTGGAGCAAATCGAGCTCAGAGTCGGGCCTTTGAAGGCCTGGGCTCCTATGGCATCGATTATTCTCGCCTTTGGGGCCAGCTTCATACCGTGGACTATTATCAGATTCACGCTCACCGGAATCGCCATAATTCTATTTTTGCTGGTTGCAATCGATGTTGCGCAATCCATGCTTGAGAACGATCCCGGCCCTTACGATCAGCGCAATCCCGTGCCTGTCGCCAAAATCACACCGTTTCAGGTTGTTCTTGCGGGAGTGCTCGCAGTCATTTACTCAGTCATGATCTTTGCCGCTGTAAGACCGTTGATTTCAACACTGACCATGCCCAGCCGATGGACGATTGCCTTTACCATTCCTGCTATTTGTTTCGTGTCCGGACTGGTGGCGTGGCGCAATGTGCGGCTCTGGTTTTATGAAGCGGCCGAGTATGATGAGCTTCTCACTGAAGAAAAAAATGCATTGGCAGAATTGATAGAAAAAGAGAGATTGAAGGAAATGCGCCTGCCCAGTCCTTCTGGGACCATTCACCCCGCTGAACTTTAGAGCGTATGCAAATACGCCAGCAAATCCTGCAACTCCTGCTCGTCGAGTTGATCCCCGAATCGCGGCATCATGCCTCGCCCATGGAGAATACTCTGCATTGCGTGCTCATCTGTTGCCGTCAGCCCGCTGGGCAGGTATTGCTTTTTAAAAAGCTTCTTCAAGCCCGGCCCTTTGTTGCCCTTGGAAGAGTACGCAGGATGGCAGTTCATGCAGTAGATATTGAAGACCTTACGCCCCTGCGCTTGCTGCGCATTCAATCCCAACTCGGCATCACTCATTTTTGCGGGATCTTTACCGCACCCGGACAGCAGGCCCGCCGCTATCATCATCAGAAAAATGGACGCGATTTGCTTCAAGTGTCTATTATGTCTAGAGCGTGGCGTTTTGAGAACCTCCTGAGGACAGTGCTGCCGTAAATTTCTATGCCGGTCGAAATTAAACGCGCCTATGACAAGCCCTCTCTTGCAGACGGCCAGCGTGTGCTGGTGGACCGGCTCTGGCCACGGGGCGTAAAGAAAGAGAGCGCCCGCATTGATCACTGGCTCAAGAACCTGGCACCATCTGAGAGTTTGCGTAAATGGTTTCACTCCAGTGCTAACTGGATCATCTTCAAGAAGCGCTACTTCAAAGAATTGAGCACACCGGAAGCCTCAGCAGAACTTCAGACACTTTATGGACTCCTGAATGAGCATGATCAGGTAACGCTGATTTATGCCTCCCGCGATGCGGAGCGCAACAATGCCGCCGCGCTCAAAGAGCTTTTGGAAGGATCCAAGAAGCCGCCGTCCAGCAGTGGTCCAGCCAGGGCCATGGCTGTGCCACGGCGTATGGCCAAACGGCGCTCAAGCTGATGATTCTCCGTCCACTGGATCCACCTCCCACAACAACCACTGAATTTTTGCCTGCCTGGAGTGTTGTGGAGCAAGTGCAACGACAAAATTACGAGAGCTGTTGGATGATTACGCAGCCGTCTCATGCGGCGCTGGCTGGTGACTTTGCAGCGAAGCTAACCGATCTAAACGTGGCGGAGCAGGATGGATCTCTTACTCGAGCCATTGAACTGCACGATGCCGGCTGGGGCGCGCTGGACGCACAGGCGATCATGCTGAGCCGCTCTGTCAGCCAGAACACTCCAAAGTCATTTGTGGCTTATGGAGTGGGGGATTTTGTGAATGCCTGGGGAAAATCCATCGATGTGGCTGAATCTGTAAGCGCTACCGGTGGATACATCGTCAGCCGCCATTTTTCCCGTCTTGCGAAGCACGCAATGTCGCACGTCCAGGATAAGGACCGCCAGATCGTGGAGCGCTTCCTCAAAAATGAAGAGGCCCGCCAGCAACAGCTTGCCGCCAAACAGAATTTCAGCACAAAAGAATTGGAAAATCTTACCGATGTGTTGCAATTCTGTGATCTGTTGTCCCTGTATATCTGTTGCGGCGCGCGACAAAACGTTGAGTTCCCGGAGTACTTTGGAGTTAAAGCTCGCCTAACAGTGGAAAAAGAGAGCTACCAACTCGATCCGATCCTGATTGAGCCGGGAACAGTCTTTGGCGTGGCCGCGTTGAGGCACCCCCCGACCAAGGCAGCGTCAGGGCAGGAGTTTGAAATCAAAATTGGCTGACGCACCAGTTTGACCAGCGAGCTAAAAGGGCGGTCCCGCCGTTAATGCTTGTGATCCATCCCTGCCATGTCTCCATGATCGTGGTGCCCGGCTTCGGCTTTATCTTTAAGTTGCCGCTCTACAGACCAGATTTCATCCGGCGTCTTTTCCCAGGGATACATGTGCACCATCCAGCCGAAAATGTGGGGCATGAAAGTGCCGCCGGCAGCCTCGCAAGCTTCTCTGGTTGAGATTGAGCCGTTTAGGCCAAATTTAGCGTCCTTGCGCAATGCGTCAATTTCGCGGCCGCCTGGAGGCTTGCACATGTTTACATGCTGATGCCATTGCGTGATGCTGAGAGGAATACGCTCATTTAACTGCTGCTCGCTGAAGCGCACAGGCGCGGTGTACATGGCGCCGATCAGCTTGTAATCATCTCCATGCTTTTCATACAGCAGCGATGTGGGTTTAGTGGGATCAAAGCGGAATGCTTCGCCAATGGCATTCTGATAATTCGTGAAGTGATACATCTTCTGCGGGACATTCGGCAGAAAGATCGTGAAGCCTTCCTCCAGCGCCACACGATAGTCGCGATATTTCTCCAGGGCCGGACGCGCTTCATCCACAACTTGCTGTGCTTTGGCGGAATCGCCTGCCTGGACTTTCCGCAGCTCAGTCATGTGCATGTGAGCAGCCATATGCTCGTGCTCATGGTGATGCATTCCACCCATGGCCTCGGTCGTGGCATTCAACTCCCCTTGGCCATTCGGAGTTTGTTGCCCGTTACCCTGAATATGTTCCTGCCCAGGCAGAAGCAGCGTCATCAGACCGAGTGCGGCTGAAACCACAATTTTCTTCATCACATCACCTGCCCACAAATTTAACAAAACCCGAAATAAAAACAAAAGTTACCTTCGTGAACAGGAAAAGAACTTCCCGCAAACCGGCGGGTTACTATCTGGCGAGGAGAGAACATGCCGAAATTCTTGTCATCGCATTCTTTAGCAGCCGTTGCCTTGATGCTGCTCTTGGCAATGGTCAGCCGGGCGCAGGAGCAGGATAAGGACCAGAGACAAAGCAGCCAATCGCAAATTGACAACCATCAGGGGCGTGAACGGTTTGCAGGTGTACAACGCCAGCGCCAACACATGGCCATGCTGGCTGAGAAACTGAATTTGACCGATGCCCAAAAACAGCAATTCCAGCAGATCGGCAAAGACACGCGCAAACAGGGAATGGCCATCCGGCAGGACAGTTCACTCAGTGAAGGCCAGAAGAAAGAGAAGATGCTGGCGCTGCGGAAACAGGCGAATCAGCAGATGTTCGGCATATTGACACAGGAACAGAAAGACAAGCTCAAAGAGATGCGTGAGCAACATAAGAAAGACCAGGAGAAAGCGAAGCCAGCCGATCAGGCATCGGCAAAGTCTAAGGCCAACTCCGCGGAAAGCGACGATGACGATCCATTTGCCGGCATGACGAGTGACGACAATAATGGGCCGGGAAATGGCGGCGGTTTCTAAGAGGTTAAGTTACGGAGTGTGGACCGGCTCTTCGTGCTCAAAAAGCGGCTTCCAGGATTCATCGAGAGAAACCCACTGGTCGAACTCTTGCCAGCTTGATTTCATCTCTGGGACGTGAAGCATGCCGTGACCATCAGAGCAGACCAACTCTGTTCCCCACCAATCCAGCAGCAGATAACTGGGCGTCCCCACAGACGCCTCATTGCCCAGGCGTCTCAGGCAAAGCCGGCAGCGCCTGCCCTGATCATGCAGAGACCATGAAAGCGCGATCATGGCTGTGACCAGGAACAGCCACGTGGAAAATGGCCCTACCAGAGGATGCACAGATCCCGTCAGCATGATGGAAGCCCTGCCCGTAAATTCCAGCGAACCCACAAAACAGATTGCCAGCAGCAGCAGCGTCTTCAGAGAAAAAAATCCCCACCAGCGCAATGTATTACCGAAACTCAATTGGATCTTCCGCGTTTTGGCGCCGCCTAGCCGTCGACTGCCCAGGGCGATGCCTCCCAGCAATGAGAGAACGGTAAAAAATAAATACAGCTTGGCTCCCTGATGAGCGCGTGAATTAAACGATTCCAGTTGTGGCTGGGCATAACCATCCGCATCCGCCAGGCGTCCAAACTCCTTTTTTGCCTGCGCCAAGGTTACGTTTGGCCCCATGCGGAGTACAGCGCCGGTACGATCGGCAAAATTGGAAGTCGTTGCGCCCCAGCGCGGCAGCAGCCAGACAGATACTTCCGGAAAAGTGAAAACAAAACTCTCCGGCAACACGCCAATAACAGTGGTGGGCCGCCCATCGACGGAGATGCTTTTCCCGACAATGTTTCGGTCGGAGTTGAACTGAGTGGTCCATAGACGATGCGTGATGACTGCGCAAGAGCTGCATCCCTTGTCGTCGCTGGAAGCAAAGACTCTTCCCATGGCAGCTTTGTTGCCCAACAGCTCAAAGAAATTTGGCGAGACGCGTGCGCTGATATCACGTACAACATCATTGGGAAAAATCAGCGCTACTGGATGCCAGGAGTATGCGGCAACCATTTCCGCGGTTTTGCTCTTTTCGGCCCATTGCCTGGTTGCACGGAACAGGTTCTCTTCGTCATATTTGGTGAAACTTCCGTGCAGGGAGAGATATGCCAGCCTATCAGGCTGGCGGAAGGGCAGCGGCTTGAAACCCGAGCGTATGGTTGGGGCCAAACCAGTAACCAGCACAAGAAAAATCAAAGCAAAAAAAATAGAGCCCAGACAGAATCGCGCTGTACGGGGGACCTCATGAAAGGCTCGCATCACCTTCTTTTGGCTAAAGCGATGCCACGCTGCATCCGGAAATGCGCCCCAGCAATGCCGGGCCAATTCCATGGACGTCTGGGAATTCAGCCGCCCAGATTCAGCCAGAAAATGGAGCCAGTGCCAGGTTTCTCCATACCATTCTTTGTACCATTCCGCGCGGTGGGGACGTGGCACCAGCAAACTGGCGGTGCGCAAAAGAAGCTTGCATTGCCAGATCAAGGAACGGATTTGCCGGGGTGCTTGCACAACAACCTCACATTATCGACGCGTTGCCTTTTCTTCCGGGGCCAGCCTGGCCAGGAGCGGATACCGTTCCACGGCGCCGGCCAGCGCATCCTTGCCCTGACGTGTCAGCTTGTAATAGCGACGTGGAGGACGTTCCTGGCGCAGCGCGATCCTGCTGTCTTCCCAGTCGCCGCGTACCAGAGAATCATTCTCCAGCCGGCGCAGTGCGGGATAAATGGTGCCGCTTGGAAGTCCAGTGGCCTCCATAATGTCAAACCCGTAAACGTAGCCTGACCGGATGGTTTGAAGAATCATTGCCGAAGTATGGGATATTCTTGCCGCAGTTTCCATGTGCCCTGTGCTACCCTATGTAGTATTCGTTATATGTAGTAACACGCAATAGCGACCACCACAAGGCCATTTTACCGGATTTAACAAGTCACGCGCTGGATTATTTGAAAGTCAAATTAACGGAACCTTGAAGCGCCCAGCCAATCTCTCCGGCCGCTGAGAGCACATTGTTGCTCGATTTTTTGTAACGCCAGGCGAGGTTTCGTCACCAGTTAAACGCGCTGCACCGGCGACCTTTCCAGATATCCCGAGCCCATCCGAATTGCTGGTTTGTGAATGTGTCTGCGATCCAGATTGTTTCCGGACGGCTGGCCTTATGCCAGAGAGAGCAGCACGTAACCGACGCCGGACCATGCCGCGAAAACTGCTGCCGTGATTGCCAAACGAAATGAGAAGCTATCAAGAATGCGATTATTTTTGCCGTCAAACATAAAGAACTCCTGGGGCTGCTATGTCGAATTGAACCCCACCGATTATTCCCGGGATTCCTGCTTCTTGTAATGGCATCTACAGTGCCATAGCAGTTGGCTGCGCTAAATCATTGAATCTAAGCAAGGGCGAAATGGATGGGTCCCGTATCCAGCTATATTCGGTGTTCGCTTTCGGTAGCCGCCTGGTGTGAGTTGTGGATCAAGAAGTCAACGATTACGGTGCATTGATCCTGGGGGGAGCCACAATTTTTCGATCATTTTCTAAGCCCAAAACTTGCTGAAGCAGATCTTTCTTTGGTTGTGATGCATCATCCGTTCTCATGCCTCAGCGATGTTGAGGGCCGTCTGTTTATCGAACAATGCATTACTCACTCGGCCCACTTCATCCTTAGAGGCCATGAGTACGAAGCGTTTTTGGCGTGCGATTTGCCTCTTCTTCTTTGTGGACGGAGAAGCCCTCCTTGTTGCCACTTTTTTGATGACCCGAATCGTGGATTTCTGGCTTGGTCGGTAAAACTTTCCTACCACGACGTTGCTCCAGTCCGTCTTTTCCGGGATATCGGTAAAATCGATCTCTTCATCTTTCATGCGCTTCAGAGCACGAATCTGCTTAGCCTGATTTTTTGTGAGTTTCATAACTCTTTATTTCCGCTGAGTTCGCCCTTCTATCTGAGATTAGCCGAATCACCTCTTCACCGTCCTCTTCCTACCCAGAGATGCGCCACTAATACAATCAGCACGCCGATAGCTCCTATGGTCTGCCACCGCTCTTCCCCATCGACCATCCAGCTATTCCTGGTTGACCTGCATAGTCTGGTCAACGCTGATGGTTCTAGGCATGCCTGAATTCCCCGGCCCTGAATAATTTGCCACAATGCGAAATCCAGCTTCGCCAATCTCGGCGGAGTAGCTGTAAGGGCCGCGATTATTACGCTCCATGGTAAGTTCGCCCTGCGCACGAAGCACGTCAATGGAAGCAAAGGCGCCCTGTATAGCGGAATGGCTGCGCTCGGCCCGGGCAATCGTCAGCAGATCATTTCTAACGCCAATCAGATCGACAGTCGCCGTAGGATTAGTTGTCTCAGCTGTCATCACGCCCTGCGTCTGGCGCATGTAAATATAAGCCCCGGCAGCAACAACCACGATCAAGGTCATAAATCCAAATGCGCGGCCCATGGATTTCCCTCCATACAGCGGCATGATAACCTTTGCTGCTTTGCTCTCGCTCTGAGAAAATCAAGCCTTGGCTCACGAAAGTCCAATTCGCGTAGCTGTCGTTGGTGTGGGCTCATTTGGCCGCAACCACGCCCGTGTTTACCATGAGCTGCAAAAGCAGGGCGCTGGCATTGAACTGGTGGCCGTGGTGGATAGCGACACCGCACAAGCACAAGCAGTGGCCAGCCAATTTGGCTGCCTGGCATTCGCCTCCGTTGAAGAACTTTTCGGCCGAGTGGAAGCCGCTTCGGTCGCTGTGCCAACGATTCACCACCGCGGAGTGGCCGCAGCGTTGATGGCGGCCGGAATCGATGTGCTCATTGAAAAACCGCTTTCCTCAACATTGGAAGAGGCTGATGAACTTATCAGCCTGGCTAAAGCAAACCAGCGGATTGTCCAGGTTGGGCATCTTGAGAGATTCAATCCGGCGGTAAAGGCCACGCTTCCGCTTATTACACAGCCAATGTTTTTTGAAGTTCATCGTCTCAGCGTTTTCAGCCCACGCAGCCTGGATGTGGACGTTGTTCTCGATCTTATGATCCATGATATAGATGTGGTGCTCTCCTTTGTGAAGTCTCCGCTCAAAGAGATACGCGCCGTTGGGCTGCCGGTGGTCACGGGAAAAGTGGACATCGCCAATGTGCGTATGGAGTTTGAATCAGGCTGCGTTGCCAACCTCACTGCAAGCCGCATCAGCACGGAACGTGTCCGCAAATTGCGTTTCTTTCAACCAAAAGAATATGTTTCCGTGGACTATGGCCGGCAGGACGTATTCCAAATTCGCGTAACTCAGGAAGAAAAATTTTCTTTGCACAACCTGATGGCGTTTGCTGAAGCTCCTTCCACTCTCCCAATTCCTGGCGTGACGCTGAATAAGCCGAAGGTGGAAACAGAGGAACCGCTGCGGGCGGAACTGAAATCTTTTCTTCATGCGGTGCGTCACCGTGGTAATCCACTGGTCACTTTGGAAGATGGGCGACGCGCCCTGGCAACAGCCTTGAACATTCTGTCAGCCATTGAAGACCATACCCGGCGCGCCAATTTGCACACACTGTAAGATTTTTGTAAACAAGTGTTAAGGTCAGCCATTTTGTCCCTTGGTAATGAGCTGTTTCCACTAGATTTCTGTTTTTTTTAACGTCTGTGCCCGCAAGAGCATCTCACAAGCACCGTTCTAATGAGAGAATAGTTACTAAGAATGCAACAGTGCCTGTGAAGGCTGGTGGTGGTCTATTCCGGTAATGGAAGAACAAGAGCGTCCGGCAGAAAGCCAGCGTCGAGCGGTGCAGCCTCCCGTGAAAATCACGGAGGCGGAAATGCGTTTGCACCTGCTGACTGCCGACCTACCTGAAGAAGAAGATATAGTCACCTCCTATCGTCGGCGCGAAGCTGCGTGGCTTTCTTTGGTTACGCATGGCGTAGTGATTGCTTTGCTCTTACTGGTACCGAAATGGACGGGTTCGCGGCCGGAGATCGTTCCACTGCATGAAAAGCAGCAAACCACGTTTATTACGCTACCCGACGATCAGCTCAAGGTTAAACCGCCGAAAACTGACATTACTTCCGACAAGAATCGAATCGCACAAACTAGAACGCCGGCGCCAAATAAAGACACTTTGCGCAAACTAATTGATGAGCGCAAGCCGGGGCCACCCAAAGCTTCGCCGCCGCCTCCGCCCGCCCAACAGGCCATGCAGCAAAATCCGCCGACTGCGCAGGCCCCCGCTCCAGTTCCACAAGCGACGCAGCAGCCAAAGACCACGGCACAATTGGAAAACCCTGCGCCTGCTCCTCCTAAAAAATCACCCTTTGCGCTTTCGTCGCCCGGCACATCTGTAAGCGACGCGATCCATTCCGTGGCTAATGGACACGGAACCCAGTCCGTGGAATTTGGCGGTGGAGAATATGGCAGCGCCGCACGCCCCAAAGTGGATAACCGTGGCGGTTTGGAAATCCTGAGTGACACCATGGGCGTGGATTTTGGCCCGTACATGAAGCGCCTGAAATATACCGTACAGAACCACTGGGATCCGTTGATTCCTGAATCTGCCATGCCGCCCGTGATGAAAAAGGGTGTGGTAATCATTGAGTTCGCGATCACCAAAGATGGCGAAGTGAAAGGCATGAAATTGATTGGCAGCTCAGGCGATGTGGCGCTTGACCGCGCTGCGTGGGGCGCCATTACCGATGCGATTCCGCTGCCCAATCTGCCTACGGTTTTTGCCGGAGAGTATCTGCTGATTCGGGCGCGCTTCTACTACAATCCTGACAAAAATGACATGCAATAAGATTTCATTTTCCTTGTTGCATCATCTTCATGAGAGTGCGCTGCGCAAACGGCATGTAGATGAGCGCCGCGCATGCGCCCAGGGCGAAGCCCAGCCCGATCCGGTCAGCGATGAGAAACGGAGCCAGCGCCCAGATCATGTCCAACACAAAAAGCGCAGGAGTAAGAATACGGTATTTGTCACCCAACAGGTGGTAGTCCATGGCAGTTGCGGAGATCAAATACAAACGCACCGCCAGTCCGGCCAGGGCGGTAGTTAAATAAACTGCAAACACGATCGATCCTGCTCGCCCCCACGCAGTGAAAGATGCTTGATAAGTGTTCTCCCAGCGAAAAAGCGCGGAAAGATAAAAGATCAAATACATGATTTGCGTGAGCGCGAATAATGTCCTTGCAGTATTGCGGCTGGCCCGGGGAAGCCCTGAATCCACGGCAGGCGGAACATTTGCCGGCTGGGAACTGATGGCCTGAACTTCACCAGGCGAAGTACTCTGGATTGGAGCGCTCGGCTGAGTAATCTTAGGCTGAGCCGGGACCATTTGCGGGATCGAAGCATTTTGATCAGCAATGGCTTCAGCATCGCCTAGGAACCTGTAACCACGCTTGGCAATGGTCTCAACATATCTTGGTTTTGATGCGGAGTCGCCAAGCACATCACGCAGTTTGACCATGGCAGTATTCAGGCCGTGATCAAAATCCACAAAAGTATCTTCAGGCCATAGCCGCTGCCGCAACTCCTCACGCGTTACTACTTCCTTTGGGCGTTCCAGCAGGGCCACCAGCACCTGGAACGGCTGCAATTGCAACTTTAGCCGAGTGCCGCCGCGCCGCAGTTCCGCCGCTCGGAGGTCAGCTTCAAAGTCATCGAATTTGTATTTTGAAACGGTTCCCATTGCATTGGCAAGAGCAGCCGGGCGTTACTCTGGGCTAGAGTTTAGCATCTTCAACCTTAAGCTTGAGCCTCACAAGTCGTCACTATTTTGGCCGGCTGGTTACAATGTGACGCATGGATGCTCAACGGCAGCAAGTGCTTGGTCTGGCTCTGCTGGCGCTTCTTATACTTCTATTTGTGTTGCTCCGCAGAATGTGGAGCGGCGCATGAACCTGCCGTTGCTCGTGGTTTTGCTTGGTCCTACTGCCAGCGGCAAAACTGCTCTTTCGCTTCATCTCGCCGAGCGCTTTCAGGGAGAGATTGTCAGCTGCGATTCAGTCGCCGTCTATCGTGAATTTGAAATTGGCACCGCCAAGCCTTCGCAGGCTGACCGGCAACGCATCCAGCATCATCTGATAGATATTGCAAACCCAGATAAGGTAGTGACTGCCGGAGATTACTCACGGCTGGCAAGACAGGCGCTTCATGATATTGCTGCTCGCGGCCATCTGCCAATCATTGTGGGCGGCTCTTGTTTATATTTGCGCGCGCTCCTGGAAGGATTATTTCCTGGCCCGCCACGATCGGAAGAATTGCGCGTCCGCTTGCGCGAACGTGCTGAGGAGCGTGGACCGGGGTACTTGCACAAGCTTTTACGCCGATTGGATCCGGCAGCGGCACAAGCCATCCATGCCAATGACGTCCCCAAGGTGATTCGAGCACTAGAAGTTTGCATCAGCACACGGTCGCAAATGACCGGCATGTGGCAGCAACACGGTCGCGACCCTTTGAATGGTTTTCGCATTTTTCGTATTGGCTTGAATCCGGAGCGAGAGGCGCTCTATCAGCGCATCAATCACCGTGCGCGGGAGATGTTTTCAGCCGGCCTGCTGGAAGAAACCAAATGCCTTGTTGAAAAATATGGCCCTTCTATATGGCCACTTGGCTCCCTGGGCTATAAGCAGGCCATGCAGCACCTGCGCGGGGAACTTTCATTGGAGCAGGCAATCACTGCAGCGCAACAGGGACATAGAAATTACGCCAAGCGGCAGATGACATGGTTTCGCCGTGAACCAGACACACAATGGATTCCAAACTTCGGCAATGACGCGCCAATACAAGCCCAGGCTGAAGAGCTGATTCGCAGGGCCCCAATTTAGAGCAGCATTCCCGTCCGGCTCCAGCGCGTATGGGAAAAGAAGTTTCCGGCAATGGACGCGTAAAAAGACATTCTATGTCCAAGATTTTCATCCAGCCAGCGCGATGTGGGCGCGTCATACGACCAATAAACAAACAGCGGCTCGCCGATCACGTTACCTACCGGGACAAAGCCCCAGTCGCGGCTATCGCTGGAATTGTCGCGATTGTCACCCATTACGAACAGCTTGCCTTCAGGCACCACGGTTGGTCCCCAGCTCTCGTCCGCACTATGCACCGGCGAGTGGTGGACCGCATAAGGCTCGTGCACCGGCAACGAATTTACGTACAGCAGACCATTCAGAATCTCCAGCCTGTCACCGCCTATGGCCGTAACGCGCTTAAGAAAAGTTTCCGACGGATCTTTGGGATAATGAAACACCACAATATCGCCGCGGTGGATTGCTTTGATCATGGGCAATCGCCAGTGGACCACCGGAATTTCTGGCCCATAGAGCAGCTTGTCCATAAAAAGGTGATCGCCCACCAGAATGGTGCCTTCCATGGAGGCAGTTGGTACGACGGAAGCTTCGCCAACAAAAATTCTCATTCCCAGAACAATGGCGGCAAGCACAAGCAGCCGACGGATGGAAAAGTGCCAGCGCGCAGGCATATTGGCCGTGGCCTTTGGTCCCGCTTCGCTCAATGAAGCGGTCGAAACCACCATTGGCACGCTTTGGGGTGGAATTGAGGCCGGGGAGATATCGGTTGCATCCCCAAGGGCGGTTCGTTCACAGATATCAAGTGAGAGCATATAGACGAAGGGGGGTGCTCTAATTGTTGGCGACAGAGTGTAAAGCTGCAATCAGGTGAATACCTGCTCTTGATGAACAATGGGACAGGGACTGCTGGGTCTAAATGAGGGCGGTCATCAGTATGCGGGGGCTACTCAAAGAAGCTCCGGCAAGTTAAAACCGCCTTAATCGAGAACCAGCCAAAACCCATATAGACGGAACAGATGCGCATCCGGCAGCACATCGCAGAAGCAATGCGCCTACTCTTCCTGGGCTTTGGCCGGAGGCTTCAGATCTAAATACTTCATCACCATTTGCAGGTCTTTCCACGCTTCTTTTTTCTGGCGCGGATCACGCAGAAGATATGCCGGATGGTAGGTCACGAGCAACTTTGAGTTTCTGAAGTCATACCATCGGCCGCGCAGGTTTGCCATGGAGTCATTCACTGCCAGCAGGTTCTTGGCTGCTACCGCGCCCAGCGCAACGATTACTTTAGGCTGAATGATATCAATTTGGCGCATGAGGAAGGGCGAGCAGACATCGCACTCGTCTTTTTCCGGAGTGCGATTGCTGGGCGGCCGGCATTTGACCACGTTAGCAATGTAAACATCTTCGCGCTTGATCCCCATTGCTGTGATCATGTTATTCAAAAGTTGGCCTGCGCGCCCGACAAATGGTTCGCCTTTCGCGTCTTCATCCGCGCCTGGCCCTTCGCCCACAAACATCAGATCGGCATTCACATTGCCCACGCCAAACACCAGATTGGTGCGGCCTTTGTGCAGGCGGCAGCGGGTGCATTCGCCAATGTATTCTCGGATCAACTTCAGGGCAGCGGGCTTATCGCCCAGAACAGGCGACAGAATTGGTGCAACAGAAGCTTCCATTGGCGTGCTCTCGTCCACCGCTCGGAATACAAGTTCGACTCCCTCTTCCACAGATCTGCGATAGAAGTCGTAAATCCCCATGTCACGGTAATATTTGACCCGTGCGCTGAGTAAACTCTTCGTTGTATTGTCCAGAGACTTGGGCATGTTCTAAAGGCAAAAATAAATGGTCAGACAGAAGAAGTAAATGGGCATGGCGATTTCCCTTGTCTTTAATGACAGCCCTGTCTTCTAATACAGTAAGGATTTTGGAGAGGACAAACCCAGTGGGCACAACGACAAGGCTGACATTTGACCAGTTTCAGAAGTTGCCCGAGCGGGAGGGGACGATCTATGAACTCGACGAGGGTGAACTTCTAATGGAACCGTCGCCCGCCCTCAGACACAATCTTATTCGGCAGCGCATTGCCATGAAGCTGACTCAATTTCTGGAGCCTGGAAATCTGGGAGTTGTAGTGGAAGAAATGGATTTCCGGCTTGCGCCTGATACCGTACGCAATCCCGATGTGGCATTCATCACCCAGGCACATTTGAATGTAATCGATCTTGACCGTTCTCCAGTAGATGGGGCGCCCGCGTTGGCAGTTGAAGTAGTTTCGCCAGGCAATAGCGCTCAAGACATGGCCAAAAAGACCCAGCAATATCTGGAATGCGGTTGCCACATAGTTTTGATTGTTTATCCGTCATTGCGGCTGATTGAAGTCCATTCTGCGACGGGGCTCCGGCAAATCCGTGAACCTGAGCTTCTGCGAATGGAAGATTTGCTGCCAGGATTCTCTTTGCCCTTAAATTATATTTTTGATGGACCCAAGCGCTAGGATATTTGCGCGGAATTCAGTGTGCGTACCCTTTCCGCCTTCAACTTCACAATTGCATCCAGCACACGGTGCGCGACTTCCCATTTGCTGGTTTCCTGCACGGTTTCAGCCCCGGCGTGCGTGAGGATGGTCACTGCATTGCGCTCAGAATCAAAGCCAATGCCGGGCTGGGACACATCGTTGAGTACGATGGCATCGAGCAACTTGTTCTCCAGCTTCTTGTGCGCATTCGCCAATACATCGTTTGTTTCGGCGGCGAAGCCTACAACAATCCGACTGCCTTTTTTTGACCCAACTTCAGCCAGGATATCAGCCGTCGGTTCAAGTTCCAGCGTCAAGAGGCCTTTGCGTTTGATTTTCTCGCCGGCCGCGCGAACGGTAAAGTCTGCTACAGCGGCGGCTTTGACGATGATGGTCGCCTGTTCAAAATGTTTCATAACGGCGTCGCGCATTTGCTGCGCCGTCTGCACCTGCACAACTTCTGCCGATGAAGGTGGTTTAAGGGCCGTCGGGCCAGAAATAAGAATCACTTTCGCGCCGCGCCGCAGCGCCGCTTCAGCAATCGCATAACCCATTTTGCCGCTGGAACGGTTGCCTATATAGCGCACCGGATCAATAGGTTCCCGCGTAGGCCCAGCCGTGACCAGCACGGTTTCACCCATCAGGTCCTGCTCAGCCTTTAACGCTTTGAGAACTGCCTGAACAATGCTTTCATTGGCCGCCAGCCTTCCTGCTCCCACCATGCCGCACGCCAGGTAACCGCTGTCAGGTTCAACCACGCTCACGCCGCGTGTTTTCAAAATTTGTATGTTGGCCTGGGTCGCCGCATTTTCCCACATGTTTACGTTCATCGCCGGGGCAATCACAACCGGCATTGTATTGGCGACAAACAGTGTCGTAAGAAAATCGTTGGCTTCGCCATGGGCGAATTTGGCGATCACGTCAGCCGTTGCAGGAGCGACCACAAGGGCATCAATGGTCTGGGCCACCGCAATGTGCTCCACGGCTGAATCAATGTTGGGGTCTTCGGCGCCGGCCCCAAACAAATCGGTAATCACCTTCTCGCCACTGAGCGCGGCAAAGGTCAGTGGCCGGACAAACTCCTGCGCCGCGCGGGTCATCACCACCTGCACGCGGACTCCCCGATCCTGCAGCAGGCGCACCAGCTCAGCCGCTTTGTATGCGGCAATTCCTCCGGTTACGCCCAGAGCAACCTTCATACATATATTCTAGTCCGGTTGGCAAGCAGAGTCATAGTAACGCAGGTGAGGCGGGAACTAAGACGTAATAAGACATTGACGGCTTGCAGGTAGTTACGTATTTGCAGGGGTCGCAGCCGAAGCTGGCTCATCAAAGGTGCTCAGAATTTCTTTGATCTTTCCTTCCATGTTCGATTTCAGGCACTTCTCCGCCGTGGCTAAATACCTCTTGTCCTCAGGCGAGACTGGCCCTTTCGAACGCCTGATGCGTTCACCCAGTACAATGGCCTGCAAGCGGTCCACGGATTGTTCCAGCCGATCATTGACCAAAAGGTAATCGTAGTTAGGATAATTCTCGATTTCCCGCCGCGCCGTGGCCAGACGCCGGCGGATCACCTCTTCAGCATGCACATTCTCGCTCAGGCTGCGTTTTCTCAGGCGCGACTCCAGCTCCGCGCGGCTGGGCGGCAAAACAAAGATACTCAACGCGTCCGGCATTTTTTTCTTTACCTGGCGTTCGCCTTGCACATCGATATCCAGCAGCACATCGTTGCCGCCCTCTTTCGCGTGCTCAAGCACAAACTTAGTCGTACCGTAATAATTGCCAAATACCAGCGCGTATTCCAGAAACTCATCGCGGCTAATTCTCGCTTCAAATTCTTCATGCGTAATGAAGTGGTATTCGCGGCCATCCTGTTCGCTGCCTCGCGGCGGCCGCGTGGTGTATGAAATGGAAAATTCCAGGTTTGGAACGTATTGTCGCAGCTCATTTACCAGCGTGGTCTTGCCTGAGCCTGACGGCGCAGAGATGATATAAAGTATTCCGCTCATTCCAGGTTTTGCACCTGCTCGCGGCACTTCTCAATCTCTGATTTCATCAGCAGTCCCAGTTCGGTAATGCGCAAGCCTTCACCCGCAACGCCAGAAGTCTTGGAAAGCAGCGTGTTGGCTTCGCGATTGAGCTCTTGCAACAGAAAGTCCAGCTTCTTGCCCACTTCACCGCCCAGGTCCAGCAGCTTGCGGAAGTGGTCGATGTGGGTATTCAGCCGCACAAGTTCTTCCTGAATGTCGCTGCGCTCGGCAAGAATCGCGGCTTCCTGAAGAATGCGGTCTGGATCGGCGTTCTCCAGCAATTCCTGCATGCGCACCCGAATTTTCTCCATGTAAGCTTTAGAGACTGCCGCGCGAAGCTTTGAAACCTCCGTGGTGGCCTGCTCTAATGATGCCAGGCGCCGGCGCAGCTCAGCTTCCATGCCTTGCCCCTCCTGTTCCCGCATTACGTTCAGCTTCTGAATAGCCTGATCCAGCGCAGCCAGGACAGCGGCATCAAAATTTCCGTCCAGGGGCGTCATCGTGCCCAGCGCTCCGGGCAAACGAAAAACATTGTTCAGGTCAGGTTCTCCTCCGGTGCCGAACTCGCGCGACGCCTTGCGGAATGCCTCAACGTAACCTCCAACCAGCTCGCGATTGAAGTTATAGCCCGCTCCCCCGCGCCGCTCCACACCCAGCGTAACGTCCACGTGTCCGCGCGCCAGGCGTTCCTTGAGAGCCCGGCGGATCTTCATTTCCAACTCGTCCATTTCCATAGGTATGCGGAGTTGGGGATCGAGAAAACGGTGATTAACGGACTTCAACGACAGCGTAAATGAAGTCCCCTCGCCTGCCTGGGACTTCACCTGCGCGAATCCGGTCATGGAGCGGATGGGCATGATTTGTTTTCTTGGGACCTTTTAGTCTTTTGGCCTTAACTTTTGATCTGGGGCTCGCGGGCAACAACGCCTGCTTCGTCACCCATTTTGGCTTCTAAAT
Source organism: Candidatus Angelobacter sp. (assembly GCA_036495645.1). Classification (GTDB taxonomy): domain Bacteria; phylum Acidobacteriota; class Terriglobia; order Terriglobales; family Acidobacteriaceae; genus Angelobacter. The sequence goes on along the minus strand of DASXMN010000014.1, from coordinate 70,216 downwards.
CCATAAACTGCAATTCATATAATTTGCGATAGGTCCCCAGACGGGTCAGCAGGTCTTCATGCGTGCCGGAATCGCTGATTTTGCCGCCTTCCAACACCACAATACGGTCGGCATGCCGAACAGTCGTCAACCGGTGCGCGATCACGAAAACTGTCCGGCCGGAAATCAGGTTCTGCAGCGCTCCCTGAACCAGCGCCTCGGATTCCGTGTCCAGCGCGGAAGTCGCTTCGTCCAGGATCAGTATAGGCGCGTTCTTGAGCAGTGCGCGGGCAATAGCAATGCGCTGGCGTTCGCCGCCGGAAAGCCGCAAGCCGCGCTCTCCTATGATGGTGTCATAGCCTGACGGAAGACGAAGAATGAAATCATGCGCAAGCGCCGTCGTTGCGGCTTCGCAAACGGCTTCTTCTGTCACGTTCGGCTGGCCATAAGCAATATTGTTCCGCACAGTATCATTGAACAGAATCGTATCCTGGGTAACAACGCCAATCTGGGCGCGCAGGGAAGCCAGGGTCACATCGCGGATATCGTGGCCGTCTAGCTTGATCGCCCCTCCAGTCACGTCAAAAAAGCGCGGTATCAGGTTGACTAAAGTGCTCTTGCCGGCGCCGCTGGAGCCGACAATAGCCACAACCTCGCCGGCCCGCGTTTCCAGATTCACATTGCGCAGGATCTCAGGTTCCGATCCGTTAGGGCCCAGATAGGAAAAGCTTACGTTCTCAAATCGAACGCGATCACGGAAGGCAGGCAACGCAATAGCGTCGGGCTTTTCGTGGATTTCATCTTCTTCATCCATGAAGTGGAATATTTCCTGAGACGCGCCCAGTGCCTGCTGGAAGCTGTTATTGAAGAAGGCCATTTTGCGGACGGGATCATAAAGCCGGAAAACGGCGATGATGAAAGTAATGAAAGCGCCTTCGGTCATCGTGCCCGAATTAATCGTGCTCCGGCCCAACCACAGCAGCAGCGCAACCGCCACCGCGCCAATGATGTCCATAAGAGGCGAACTAATAGACTGGACGGCCACAGACTTCAGGTTGGCACGGAAAAGCTTTCTGGCAGCGGCAACAAAACGGCGGCTTTCCCATTTCTCCATGCCAAAGGCTTTTACGATCCGGTTGCCGGTAATACTCTCATGCAGGATGTTCTGGATATCGGCCAGCTTGTCCTGGCCTTTTCGGGTAGTGGTGCGAACGCGACGACCAATCTTTCCCGCCGAAACAATCACAAATGGCACAAAGATCAGCAGCACCAGCGCCAGTTTGTGCCCTTCCACAATTACCACGCCAACCAGGAAAACCAGAGTGAAGAATTGTTGCAGAAACTCCGCCAGCGCAATCGTAAGCGTGATCTGCACCTTGTCCACATCATTGACCACGGTGGAAACCAGCGTGCCCGTGGAAAAACGCGAGAAGAACGCAATCGACCGCCGCAGAATCCGGTCATAGAGACTATTTCGCAGGTCCGTGATCAGCCCATATCCGGCATAGTTCACCAGATATGTGCCAATGTAATCGCAAATACCTTTGATGATTGCGCTTCCCGCCAGCGCCACAGCAACCACTGTTAGAGGATTGGCAAAATGCTGCGGGATAAAATCCTGGAGATAGACAATGTGTTGCGTGCCTGGGATGTGAAACAGCGTAAGAGAGCGGCCCGGGGTCTTCGGCGTAAGGACCCTGTCAATGATTGGGCCCATCAGAAGAATGCGAAAAGCATCCATCATTCCCACAACCGCCATCAGCAGAATGGAACCGATGAAATGCGGCAGGTACGGACGCAGATAGGCCAACAACCGTTTCAGTTGTCGCATACAACACCCATGGCGGCGGAAAACATTGCACCTATTCTAAAGGAGTGTGGCTGCATCGCGGAGCTTTGCTGAAAAGTAAAGTATTGTTAATCAACGGGGCGAATCACGATGAATAACCTTCACAGGATACCCAGCCTTCGCCAGCAGCTTCTTCACTTCTTCTCCAATAAAAACTGAGCGATGCTGGCCTCCAGTACAGCCAAAGCCAATCGTCAGGTAGCTTTTCCCTTCGCGCACATAATGCGGGATAAGGTACACCAGCAGCGCGGAGATGCGATCGATAAACTCCTGGGTCTGCGGAAATGAACGGATGTACTTGGCTACCTGAGGGTGGCGTCCGGTATATGGACGGAACTCCGGGATGAAATGGGGATTCGGCAGGAAGCGAACGTCGAAGAGTAGATCGGCGTCATTGGGCACGCCTGCCTTATAGCCAAAGCTGACGATCGAAACAAGAATGTCCTTGTCCGTGCTTCCCGCGGCAAACTTAGCGGTGATGTGCGAACGCAGCTCGTGCACGTTGAACCGCGAGCTGTCAACTACCAGGTCTGCCAGGGCGCGAATCGGCTGGATCATGCGACGCTCCTTAGCGAGCGCATTCTTCACGGTAGAATCTTTACCCAGGGGATGAGGACGGCGCGTCTCACTAAAGCGGCGCAGCAGGGCCTCGTCTGAGGCCTCTAAAAAGAGCACGGTGGTATTGATCTGCTTGCGGAGTGATTGAATGATCTTGGGCAGACGCTTGAGCTGTTCGCCTTCACGGATGTCAGCTACCAGCGCGGCTTTTTCAATTTCTGCCGACTGCTTTGCCAGATCGGCGAATCGCGGGATCAAATCAATCGGCAGGTTGTCGACGCAGTAGTAATCCAGGTCCTCAAACGCCTTAAGCACTGAAGCTTTGCCGGAACCGGACATGCCGGTGATCACCACAAGATGAGTGGTGCTTTGACGAGGCCGCGCTTTTACACGTCCCCCTTGATGCACTTTCCGGGAAGCGGACACAGTTCAAGGATACTACCACGAAGCAATTTTCTGGTTTTGCGGGGCAGCGAACCCTTCCTGCAAGGCGGAAGGCTCAAGCTGGCGTGAGAGCGAATACATGCTGCGCCATGCGCGTGTCAACATGCGCGACTCCATCTGCCGCCTCCACTCTGAGGCGCTTTCCTCAGTCAGAGCTCGCCCCGGAGAAGCAGGTAGCTGCCGCAGCTCCGCGAGATACACGGTTCCAAGTTGCTCCCACGCGTCAAACAAGCGGCCTTCAGCCCAAAGCAGGGCTATATCCAGGCGAAGCTTCTGAAGCCTTCGAAGCTTGTTGTTGCGAATGCGATACTCCCAAAAGAGTGCCTTTGACGGATTGTCACGAAACCACGCCTGAAAAACCGCTGCTTCAAGAAATAAATGGTCGCGCAGTTTGGGCGTGGAGTACGCCAGGGATTCCAATGCACCTTCCAGATATTTTGTTGCACTGGTAATGTCCTGGCGTTCGGCGGCCCACAGATAGGCCAACCAGCGGGAGACAAAAGCGTCGCGTGAATCGTCGTTGACTGCGGCAGCCCGGGAAACATAAGCCTGGTCCCAATCGCGTGGATGGCAGCCCAGGTTCAGCGCGATCTGGCAGCGGATATTGGAAATCCATCGCTCCGCCCGGTTATCATTCTTCAACAGCATTAAAAGGCGGGCTCCGTCTGAAAAATTGCCGCGACGATTTACGTCGGGTAAAAGAGCGGCGATACCAATCAAAGCTGAGAATGCAGCACCAACATGCAAGCCGAAGGCAACTGCGAAGCCAGGCCGCGTCAGCGCCAAAGAAATCTCAAGAGCGCCAGTCAGCAGCAAGCTTGCCGATGGCCCGCCAAGCATCAGACCCATTAATCGACGGCGAAGAACGGCATCGGCAGCGCCGGTAACGCGCGGCTCAAATACTGCAGAGCCCAGTATCAATACGTCCCCACAATACGGCTCACCGCAGCGAGCCTGTTTGCCCAGATGAATTGGGCCGATCCTGATCTGCGTCAGCTTAAAACCGGCAAGAACCCCCGCCAGCAGGTGTCCGGCTTCATGGGTAAACCCGGCAATGAGAGCGGCGGCGCACAGAACCAAAGCCGCCCAGAAACCCGGAGCAGCTTCAATCAGGGCACGCAAGCTGGGCAGGCCAACCAGTGCCAGAATCACCATGCTGCTGGCAAAAAAATATTCTCCCGCGCTGAGGCTGTCTTTGCTCTGTGGCGGGAGCGGGCGAAAGACATCCAGCACAGGCGTGGACGTGGGCGAATAGTGTTGTGCGGCGTTCAGTTTATTCTCGGCTGCAAGTTCCATGGGGAGTGCGGTCCAAACGGCCCTTCCAGAGACAATCATAGGTTCAACTGAGCTTGCTGGCATGAGGTCATTGGTAGATGACCTTTGGTCACCAAAAAGCGCATTCGAGAACAGCTTAGCTGGTGGCGAGCGTTTTCATCCAACTATTTCTTTGCAACTTGCCTTTCCAAATATTTTTAAGCTGCCGCAATGGTGCGAAAGATGCGAAAGCCAAACCAGGCCACTTCTGCTTTCAACAGAGGCGCGGACTAAGTGCGGAGTTCCTCACTGTGCAACAGTAATGCCACCACAGTAACTTGTTGGCTCATTTCTGCGACCATATTGTGATCAGCGTCAGGTTTGCAAACAAAAGATTGCCAACCCGGCAAGGAGTTCGCTAATGGCCGCAGGCGATATCACTTTTGTTGAATGCCCGTACGGAGATTCATTCCCGGTACGCAAAACAGCAAGCCGTTCCTCGGGCATTCAACAGATCGTCTGTCCCAGGTGCGGCCACAGCTTTGGCGTCAGGCTGGAACAGACAGTAGAACGCTTGTCTCCGGAAACGAAGCTCACCCTGGTACGGCGGCCTGCCTAGGCTTCGGTCAGCCAATTCGATCCCGGTTTTCCCGAATTTACTATCTTTTACAAGTCTATTTAGTGTTGCGATCTCTGCAATAAATCCGCCAGATGATCGCCCCAAATGGCTGGCCAGGAGTGCGTGCCGTGGCCACGAGTTTGGTCGGTGATAGGCAGCAGCACATACTTGCCATTCTTTACCCGCGAAATCTCATGATCAATGATCTTAAGTTCCGGCGGATTGATCTGGTCATCAGCCGAGTTCACGGCAGTAAGCGGGACAGAGATTTTCTCCAATTGGGGCTCAGGATTGTAATTGCGCGACGCGTCAAAATAGTAAAGCATGTCATTCGCGTCAGTGGTCTTCACGCGGTCGGCAACGAATTTTTCCAGAAAGGCGTCCGCCTGTTCGCGCGTGGGCTCTTCCTTCTGCATTCGAAGCGGCGCGCTGCCCATGATCAGCAGAATATCGAGCGCCGCTGCCAGGCCATGCGGCTGCTGCTGCTTGTACTCGCCATTGTTCCATTCAGGGTCTGTGCGGATGGCATCCATGATCATGCGCCGCATCATACGATTGCGTCCGGCAATCTCCACCGGCTGGCTCGCGAGTGGCATCGCAGCGTCTATGAAGTCGGGGTGCTGCTCCGCCCAGAGCCAGCTATGCATGCCACCCATGGATGTGCCCATCACTAGCCGCAGATGATTCACGCCGAGACCCTGCGTTAACAGGCGGTATTGCAGCTCAATCATGTCGTCGTATTCGTAATGTGGGAAACGCATGTGCAGGCCGTCGCTCGGTTTGCTGGACTCACCGTGGCCAACATTATCCGGAAGAATGATGAAGTATTTGGCTGCATCCAGTAGCTGGCCTGGACCAAAGAGCACGCCTCCAAAATTAGCCGTAAGAAACTGGCGCCCGCTGCCGCCGGTGCCATGCAGGATGAGGACCGCATTACGTACATTGCCGCTGGAATCTTTACGTGGCGCCCCCAGCGTGTAATAGTGCAGCTTAACCTCAGGCAGTTTCTCACCGGATTTAAACTGGAAATCCTTTACAACGAACGTGCCGGTTTGCGGCGCAGGATAGTCGGCTGCGTGCAGAACCATGGCTGTGAACACTGTGGCCAATACTGAGATGGTGCGGCAAAGCTTCATGAACAATCTCCTGAAGGCGGGAAAAGCTTAAATCATCGGAGGGAGTTCAGGAAAGAAGCATGTTAGATCGGCATGTTCTGATTGCCCTGCCGAACGTCACCGGGTTTACTATGGATCTGCCTCGCAAGCGAGTCAGGCGCATTTTGGCTTAGTTTTGATGTTACGGCTCAATCGCTTGCTTAGCCGTGGCTCTTACTTTGACCGCCTGCAGACTGGATGAATCCCAGCCGCCTCCAAGCGCCTTGACCAGGCCCACTGAGGTCACCAGGCGCTGGCCAAGAATCTGCGTGGATAGGCGCTGAGTGTCGAGAAGATTTTGCTCCGCGTTAACCACGTCCAGGTAAGTGACCAGTCCGCCAGTGTACCTGTCATTCGCGATGTTCAAGGCGCGCTGTGACGCGTTCACGGCTGCCTGCTGGGTCTCTGCTGCCTCAGCCAGTACGCTGAGCCCGGAAAGAGAGTCCTCAACTTCCTGAAAGGCTGTGAGCACCGTCTGCCGGTAATTTGCGACAGAAGCTCCATAAGCCGATTTGGCAAAATCTACCTGCGCGCGCCGCCTGCCTCCGCTGATAAGCGTTTCCGCTACATTGGCTCCAATCGCCCAAAATCCAGTGGATGCGCTGATGATGCTGCCAAGCCCGGTGTTCTCAAACCCGCCGCCTGCGGAAAGATTAATACCCGGATAAAACGCGCTTTTCGCTACGCCAATCTGCGCATTCTGAGCCGCCATCTGCCGCTCTGCCTGGGCCACGTCCGGCCGCCGCTCCAATACATCAGAAGGCACTCCGATTGGCACTGCGGGCGGGGGCAGAGCCAGTGGCTTTACCGGCACGCTAAAGCTGGAAGCCGGTACTCCAACCAGCGCGGCAATCGCGTGTTCAAACTGCGCCCGCTGCTGCCGCAAAAGCGTGGCCTGGGTGCGCGTAGAGTTCAGCAATGTCTCCTGTTGAGCCACGTCCAGCCCGGAAGCAACGCCTCCCGCATGGCGGTTTTGCACCAGTGTCAGGGATTTTGATTGGTATTCCACTGAGGCGTTGACCACGGCAATCTCTGAATCCAACTCCCGCAGGGAAAAGTAATCCACCGCGAGCTCTGAAGTAATGACCAGCCGGACATTCTCCAGCGACGCTGCCGTCGCCTGGTATGTGGCATTGGCTGACTCTACATTCCGCCTGACTCCACCAAACACATCAGCCTCCCACGTGAGGTTGAAAGGAATCAGAAAATCATTGGAGGTAGAAGGGGCAGACAGCGGGATGCCGGTTGTGGTTGGTTTGCCTGCCGAGGTTTGGGCACGCTGTGCGGAAATTCCTGTGCTCAGTTGAGGAAACAGCCCTGACTGCGTGATTCGCGCCGAGGCCCGTGCCTGCGCTAACTGGTAGCGCGCAGCTTCAATGGTCTGGTTCGCCTTGAGCGCCTGCGCTTCGTAGCCGGTCAGTTCGCTGTCCGTGAAGGTCGTCCACCAATCGCCTTTCGGCATTGAATCCTTGGGATCGGCGGCGCGCCACGGTGGTTGCTCTTTCCATGCCGGAGCCGTGGCCACATCGGGCCGATGATAGTTCGGTCCCACTGCACATCCGCCCAGGAAAGCCGCTAACGAGAGCGCGGAAGCCAGCCGCAAAAAACTCTGCTTCACGATTGCGCTCCGCCTCCAGCGGACTTAACGTTTACTTCCTGGCCATCTTCCAAAGAATCTGCCGGATTCAGCACGATCTGATCATTTGCATCGAGGCCGCCAAGTATCTCCACTTTAGTGCCATAATCGCGGCCAATATTGATCGCCTTCAAATGGACTTTGTGATCTGGGCCGACCACGGCAACGCGTGGACCCTCCGGGCGGAAGAGCAAAGCATTCACCGGAATCGACAGGCGCGTGATCTGCACGGGGACGGCGAAATGGACTTCGGCGTAAGAGCCGGGCAACAGATGGCCATCAGGATTTGGCACATCGATTTCCGTAAGCAGCGTGCGCGTAGCTGGATCAATGGAATCGGCAGTACGGACCACTTTGCCGGCAAACTTCTGTCCCGGATATTCGCGCAGCTCTATATATGCCTGTAATCCCGCGCGTATAGACGGCGCGTTAGTTTGGGGAACGCTGACAAAAACGCGCAACGGGTCAACCTGTGCGACGTCGAAAAGCTCTTTGCCCGCACTGGCGCTTCCCGCTGTAATCAAAGCGCCCACATCTGTATTGCGGCGGGTAATTACGCCGGAGATCGGCGAATAGACATGCTTAAATGACTCAAGCTGCTGCAAACGGCGGACGTTCGCCTCAGCCGCCGCTGTATTCGCCGCGGCTTGGGTATAGGCGCTCGCCTGCTGGTCGGCTTCCTGCTGGGAAACCGAATCTGTCTTGCGCAGGTTGGCCCAGCGTTCGGCGGTAGATTTGGCCAATTGTAATTGCGCAGCAGTTTGCTGTTGAGCGGCTTTTGCCTGTGAGAGTTCCTGGTCAACTTCCGGCGTATCGATCTCCGCCAGCAGTTCGCCTTTTTTCACTTTGCTGCCAATGTCCCTGTACCAGCGCAGCAGGTATCCGTTGGTCCTGGCGTAAATCGCAGACTCAACATAAGCCTGGAGTTGCGCCGGCAGCACCAGTTGGTCAGCGGCTGGCTCGGCGCCAGGCTTGGCAACACTTACGGTGGGCACGGCGAGGCTTTCTGTTTCTTTGGCCAGCGCTCCGCGCTCCGTAAACCGGCGCACCAGCGCGAAAGCGCCTGCCACCATTAATATCGTCAGAACAACTATGGCGAGCAGCCCGCTCTTTTTGGCCGGCTGCGTGTGATGCACGTTCTCGGGCGCGCCGCTCTCGGTGTGTTCTGGAGTTTGTTGTTCCATAAGCTGTGACATATATGTTTTAATTACCGGAATAAACTTCCTGCCGGGTTTCAGCCCTTGCTGCCGCTTTCGCTTCACGTCTCCCGTGGATCATGCTGAAAATGACCGGCACAAAGAGCAACGTGGCTACTGTGGCAAAAACCAGTCCGCCGATCACGGCGCGTCCCAGCGGGGCATTCTGCTCACCGCCCTCGCCCATTCCCAGCGCCATCGGCGCCATGCCGATAATCATGGCCAGAGCAGTCATAACCACAGGGCGCATTCGCGTATATCCAGCTTCCATTGCGGCATCCCACGCCGTCAATCCTTCCTCCATACGCTCGCGCGCGAAAGAAATCACCAGAATGCTGTTGGCTGTTGCCACGCCCATGCACATCACCGAGCCAGTCAGAGACGGCACGTTCAAAGTGGTGTGGGTCAGCAGCAGCATCCAGGCAATGCCCGCTAATGCGCCGAGAAGCGCCGTAATGATGATGAAAGGATCAAGCCATGACTGAAAGTTGACCACAATTAACAAGTAAACCAGCACAATCGACATCACCAGGCCAATGCCAAGGCCCGCAAAGGAACTGGTCATGGTCTCAACCTGTCCTCGCACATCAATGCGCGATCCCTTGGGCAATTTCTTTTGAAACTCGGCGACAATCTTTCGCGTGTCCCGCGCCACTCCGCCAAGGTCCCGCCCTTGCACACTGGCGTACACGTCCATGACTGGTTGGATGTTGTAATGCGAAATTACGGATGGGGTCACATCGGGAGTTACAGTCGCAAGATTTCCCAGGACTTGAGGCGCAGGAGCGGCGGGAGCGGTAATCGGCGTATTCATCAGGGCCTGGAGTGAATCCACGCGGTATTCCGGCGTTTGTACGGCGACATTGTAGGTGACGCCATTCTCGCGGTTCAGCCAGAACGTTGGCGCCGTCTGGAAGCTGCCGCTCAACGAGACCAGCAGATTCTGTGCCACATCGCGCTGTTGCAACCCGACCTGCTGTGCGCGGGTACGGTCAATGTTTAGTTTGATCGCCGGAGAATTCATCATCTGCTGCACGTGAACGTCAACGGCTCCGGAAACGTGGCGCAGTTGGTTTGCCATGTCCTGTGCTAGCTGGTAGTTCTGTACCTGGTTTTTGCCTACTATCTGGATGTCAATAGGTGAGGGAAGCCCGAAATTCAGGATCTGCGTAACGATGTCCGCCGGTTGAAAGAAGAATTCAACGCCGGGAAACTGCCGCGGCAGCTCTTCACGCAACTGCTTTACATAGTCCGCAGTAGGATGGTGTTTCTCCTGGTTCAGCGAAAAAAGGATCTCCGCATCCGACGTGCCAATGCTGCCGGCTGTGCTGTAAGAATTATTGATCGAGCTGTACGGCAGCCCAATGTTATCCAGGACAGTGACTAGCTCCTCTTTCGGGATCTTCGTTCGGACATAATTCTCAACTTGGTCGCAGAGGCGGGCAGTTTCTTCAATCCTCAGGCCCGCGCGTCCGCGCACATGCATGCGGAAGATGCCGGCATCCACCGAGGGAAAGAAATCCTGCCCAAGGAAGAACACCAGTCCCATTGAGAGGATGCAGAACACCAGGAAGACACTAACAAAGAGACCGCGATGGTCCATGGCGGCGCGGAGCGTGCGGTGATATGCGTCGCGAAGCTGTTCGAAGCGCCGTTCAAAGCCAATCTGAAACCGTTTGAATGGAGCAGAGAAGCCGCAGCCAACCTTGTATTTATTTTCGTGCTCATGGCCTTTTAGCAGGTACATCACCAGCGTTGGAACCAGAGTCCGGGAGAGCAGGTAGGAGGCCATCATGGCGAAAACCACGGCTTCCGCCAGCGGAACAAATAGAAACTTTGCCACGCCGGTAAGGAAGAACATGGGCACAAAAACAATGCAGATGCAAAGCGTGGAAACAAAAGCAGGCACGGCGATCTGCGATGCGCCGTCCAGAATCGCCTGCTTCAACTCCTTGCCCTGGGCCAGATTGCGATCAATATTCTCAATCTCCACCGTTGCGTCATCCACCAGGATGCCCACGGCCAGCGCCAGCCCTCCCAGAGTCATGATGTTGAAGGTCTCATGCAAAGCAGCGAGACTGATAACAGAACAAAGGATAGATAAAGGGATAGATATCGCAATGATCAAGGTGCTGCGCCAGTTTCCCAGAAAGAGCAGAATCATGGCAGCCGTAAGGCATGCTGCAATCAGCGCTTCCCGCACCACGCCTGTGATGGAGGCGCGCACGAACAGCGACTGATCAAAAAGCAGCTTGATATCGACACCCTGAGGGAGCGTGGCTTCCACTCGCTTCAGGGTTTCTTTCATGTTGTTGACAATATCCAGTGTTGAAGCGCCGCCATTCCTCATTACAGTAATGAGAGTCCCGCGAAGGCCATCTTTGCGGACCACGTTAGTTTGCGGAGAGAATCCGTCCCGCACGTGGGCTACATCGCGAATGTATATAGTGGCGCCATTCTGTGTTTTTATTGGAAGGCCGTTGATTTCAGCGATGGTATCCGGACTGCCATTCATCGAGACCTGATACTGCAAATTGCCGATCTTCGCCGTACCTGAAGGCAGTATCAGGTTTTGCGCGTTGATGGCATTGACCACATCCACCGGCGTCAACCCTTTCGCCTGCATCGCTGCCGTATCGATGTCCACGGCTACCACGCGTTGTTTGCCGCCGTAAGGATAAGGAATTGCCGCGCCCGGCACCGTCGTCATCTGGGGCCGGATGAAATTTACAGACAAGTCATTCAACGCCTGTTCCGGCAAGGTCTTGCTGCTGATGCCGATCTGCACAATGGGAACGCTGGAAGCGGAGTAAACGATAATCAGCGGTGGCGTGGTCCCCTGGGGAAGCTGCCGTACAGCAGTTTGTGAAATGGCCGTCACCTGTGAAAGGGCGATTTCCAGGTTTGCCGTCGGATGAAAAAAAACCTTGGTGATGGCACGGCCGTCCATGGCCTGCGTTTCAACATGCTCAATGTCGTTGACAGTGGTAGTCAGACCTCGTTCAGTGTTGCTCACGATGCGGTCTGTCATGTCTTGTGCGGACATGCCCGTAAACTGCCAGATAATACTGATGACCGGAATATTGATTTCAGGAAAGATATCGACCGGCGTGCGGAGAATGACAATTGGAGCCAGGATGAGGATCAGCAGCGCCATCACGATGAAAGTATATGGCCTTTGTAAGGCAAGACGAACTATCCACATCTGCTAGTCCTTTGGAATTATGCCGGGTTCGATATTGATTCGGGATCAGCATGGCTGAACATCAACACCCCATATTGACGCCGAAAAATAACGCGAAGATTCAGTCCTGATTATATTATCAACAAGAAATCCCCGGCCTGAAGATTCGCGAAGTTTGTGTTAACAGTTCTTAACTGAATCCTGGCTTTTGGTTGTCCTACCTGGCATTTTGGCTTTCTCCGTAGACCGGAATCGCTGCTCCCTGGATCAGCCTGGCTTCAGCGCCGCGCAGAAGCAAAGTGATCCTCAATGAATGAAATCGTTATGAAAGAGAGCTGGTACTAAGTAAAAAAACAGAGCTCCACCTCAATCGGTAGCTACAACTCAAAGCTGCTGCTGGCCATCTTTTCAAACAAATACCCTCTGTTCCCCCAATTGAGGCTCCAGATGAATTCCTGCCGCAGACTAGGTCTTAGTCTTCCCGTCCTCTTTATTATTTCCGTCCTGGCCACCGGATGTGGTTCGGTCAGTTCAAACTCAAGTCCAACCCCCACTCCAACTCCGGGGACCACTCCAACGCCGGGGACCACTCCAACGCCGGGGATCACTCCTTCTCCCACTCCCACACCCACTCCTGTGGCAACTCCAACACCTATACCCAGTCCAACGCCAACGCCTGGGCCAGCATCCGCTGCCATCACCGGCCGGGTGGTTGATCCTAGCGGCGTGCCGGTTGTGGGAACAGTGGTTGTTGATTTGGAGCTCGGCGGAGGTGACTTCTTTACGTTGATGCAAACCAGCGCAGATGCCCAGGGCCGCTTTCGCTTCGATAACGTCCCGCCGCTCCCGCCCCCGTCTCTCAGCACGGGTTATGCCATCATGGTGGCTGCTCGCGCTGCACATGATCCAGGAACTGCCCCGGGATCGCCCAGCAGTTTCTATGCTCCGGCGCTATTAGTTGGCGGAAGGGCGTTTCCAGGCGATCCGATCCTTCCGGGCACGGACGTGGGTACGATTCAGTTACACTTCACATCACAGGGCGACATCGAGGGGAATGTGACCTCCACTGACTCCACGCAAAAAGTGCCCGTACCAATTCATGTGAAATTTGCTCCTATGCGGATTTTTACGCTGGACTTTGTTTTTGACTATCCCTGGGTGGGTCCGGCTCCGCAATTAACCACAGCGCCGGGACCAAGCTGCCCCGCGGGAACATCTTGCGCTTCTTTTCAATTGAGCCCTGTGCCCACAGACCGCGTAGAAGAGGCAATATTCAGCAAGACTGGGTATACGTTTGCACCCAGCAATAACCCGGCCAATTTCACATTGATTCTCAACGCATTCTCACTGCTCAACGGAAAGCCAGACTGTAATCCGCCAAGCACTGAGCTACCCGTTAACACGCTGACACCGGATGCCGGAACAAACGCAGGTACGGCTGTCTTCACCGGTTGCCAATAGATAGAGATAAACAATCTGAGGCCCGTCGAAGCGGGCCTCAGTTTCAAGACGAACGTGGGATATCAATGGCTCCCCGGAATGGCGATAGGCTATTTCCCTACGCTGAAAAGATGCCCGTCGTTCTGGGAATTGATCTTTCCATCCGGGCCGATCAAAGTCGGCGTAACCTGTCTTCCACTGCAACGGACTGCAGCATGAGCGCTGCTCCATAAGATTCGCCAAAGCCATACATACATTGCGGCGGATCATGCTGGTACACCCGCACAGAATCAAAGCGACCCTCAACGAATGAAATCGTTACGAAAGAGAGAGCTGGTACTAAGTAAAAAAACAGAGCTCCACCTCAATCCGCAGCTACAACCCAAAGCTGCTGCTGGCCATCTTTTCAAAGAACAGCCTGTTCCCCGGATTGAGGCCCAGATGAATTCGTACCGCAGGCTAGTTCTTTGTCTTCCCGCTTTATTTGTTATTGCCGCCCTGGCCGCCGGATGTGGCTCGGTCAGTTCAAATTCAAATCCAACCCCAACGCCAACGCCGGGGACCACGCCTTCTTCCACGCCCACACCCACTCCTGTGGCAACTCCCACGCCTACGCCCAGTCCAACGCCAACGCCTGGGCCAGCCTCCGCTGCAATTACAGGCAGAGTAGTGGATCCGGTAGGGGCACCGGTCGTCGGGACCGTGGTTGTTTCTCTGGAACAAGGTGGTGGCGACTTTTTTATCATTAAACAGACTCAGGCGGATGCTCAGGGCCACTTCCGCTTCGATAATGTTCCTGCGGTTCCCCCCAACATTGACAGCTACGCCATCGTGGTGTCCGCGCGCGCCGCTCATGATCCGGGTACCGCGCCCGGCGGACAAGGCAGCTTTTATACACCGGCGATTTTGCTCCCGGGCGGCGGGAACTTTGGCGCCGGAGATCCCATTATTCCCGGAACTGACGTAGGCACAATCCGCTTGCGTTTCACCACTTCACAAGGCGACATTGAGGAGACCGCAACGTCCACTGACTCCACGCAGAAGGTGCCGGTACCGGTCCATGTAACGCCGGAACCGTTCGGTATCTTCACCCGTGATTTCGTTTTTAGATATCCCTTGATTCCAACCCCGCCTGCGTTCAACACTGCTCCGGGTCCCTCGTGTCCAGCAGGTACGGCATGCGCGAATTACACGTTTCCTGTTGTTCCAACAGATCCCACCGAAGAAGCGGTCTTTAACAAAAATGGATACACCTTTGCCCCAACCCAGTCCGGCGCCAACTTCGATCTTTTCTTCCATGCATCGTCGCTGGCAAATGGTAAGCCCACGTGCCAGCCTCCCGATGCCGAGACTTTTGCCAATGGCCTGCACGGTGACTCCCCCAATCCTGCGTCACCGGCGCAGTTCACGGGCTGTCAATAACGGACACAAAAGTAGAGGCCCGCTGAAAAAGCGGGCCTCTACTCCTGGTTCTGTTGGTCGCGCACCGCAGCATTTGCATTCGCAATCTTCGACTGGGACTTTCGGTGGAGCGCGAACCAGTTCAACAATCGGCTTTCAAATTCCTGGTGCGCGGCAGCCCACGCCATGGTGTGGCCGGCATGAGGCACCAGCCAGAGTTGCACATGATCGGGCGCGGCGGCGGCAATCAATTCTGAATGAAGCGGCAAAATGTTGCGGTCCGCTTCGCCGTGGATCAATAAGACCTGGACAGTGGAATGCACCACTGCGTCCAGCGGACTGGGCTTTAGTAAATCGATTCCGTAACGCAGGCGCGCATAGATATCCGCTGACCAGATCGCCGGACGTCCCAGCGTACGGCCAAACCATGGTTTCAGGTGCAGCGGCCCGGACACTCGTTCAAAACTCATTTCCTTGGCAGTGGAAAATGGGCTTTCCACGGCCACGGCGCAAAATCTGTCTTCCGCTGCTAGGGACTGCAACATGAGCGCTGCGCCATAAGACTCGCCAAAGCCGTACATGCATTGCGGTGGATCATGCTGGTAAACCCAGGAAACCCAGCGGTGAATGTCGTCTGATTCCTTAAGGCCGTAGGTAGCCAGTTCACCACCACTTTCACCATGCCGGCGCGCATCCGGCAGCAGGACAGAGTAGCCATGTTCCAGCAGCAAATGTCCGTATCCGACAATGCCTTCCCGGTTGTCCGTAATTCCGTGCAGCAGAATGACAGCGTTGCCGTTGTATTCATGCGGGTGAACATACCATGCCCTAAGCACCGCGCCATCAGCCGCGGTAACGCTTACATTTTCCAGTTCGGCGCGAAAACATGGCGTACTGTCGCGGCAACGATTTTGCGCATGGTGCAATGGCAGGCGATGCAACTTCAGGCTGGCATCGGCAATAATTATTCCGGCTGCAATGGAGAGAGCCAGATAAGTGGCGCATACCGCCACAAACACTTTCCAGACAATCCGAAATTTGCGGACTGAGCTAGTTGGCTGCGAAATCTCCGTGTTTTCGGCCATCAGAAAGCCTCAATAGAGAGACGCTACCCGGCCATGTAAATTACAAATTTGTTCAAACTAGCGAAGGCTTCCTGGAGCAACAGCTTCCGGGCTTTTTTACTTCAGAGTAACGTTCAGTGGCGTGGCCAGCCCGGTACTCACTGTTGTGGACGTGCTGGCTCCGGGATTCCCTGTTGCCGTCACTACAACCGTATATGGCCCCACGGCAATCCAGCCGGAATTATAGGAACCTGAAGCATTCGTCGTGACGGTAGTTGTCAGGCGCAGCTTGCCCCCGGTGAAAGTCACGATCGCTCCCGCTACCGGTGTTCCTACGCTGTTCAGCACGTTGCCCTTGAGCTGGCCCGCGGTGGAGATAAAAATCTTTGTCGGGCTTGGCTCGGCCACAGCATTCAGCGTTGAGGTGCCTGAACGGGCGTCGCTCAGCCATCCGGTCTTTCCCGCTGTAATCGCCAGTGATTTACGCGCGTTTGCAGGAATGGAGAAATTGCCGTTCGCATCCGTCACCGCCGAACCTCCACTGTAACTTACGGTCACTCCCGCCGCGGCAGAGCAATCGATCGCGTTTTTGGCTTTGCCGGAAAGCGTACCTGCCGCCGTTGAAACGCCCGGATTGTGATAGGGAACGGTGAACTGATTGTGATCGTCAGTCTTGAAGCTGTCGAGATACGGTGAATAAGTAGTCACGCTCACCCGATTCAATGACGGAGAAATTCTCATGATGCGCAGATAGCCGCCTCCGCCCTGCGGATCGGATTGATAGTCGGAGAGAATCTGGTTGACCAAATTGCCGTTTACGCCCAAATCCATACGCCGGCCCGTACCGTCACCCTCCACCACGTGACCGCTCAGTACCAGATGGATGTTGGGATATTTGCGCACGAATTTCCACCACATGTCCTCGCCGTTGTTGTCCTGTCCCACGCCGAAGCTGGCCGCGCTGTTCTCGTCGCACGCTGAAATGCGCATGTTGTCCGCGTAGGTAAACATGTGCGTCACAATGATCGCGTCTTTATCCTGGTTGGTTTTCAGAATTCCGTCAGCCCAGGCAAGTGCCGCATCGCGCGCCGCAAACTCCAGCACCACAATCAGGTAATTGCGACCATTTACATTCACTACGCCATAAAAATTCTCATTGCTGCCTGCAGGAAAGCTCCCTTTGTACCAGGACGCTCCCGCGTAGCGTGCGGGGCCAAAAAATGAATTAAAGTTTTTGGTGGATGCCGTTCGCCCGGCAGGATTGTTCTGGTCGTAATCATGGTTGCCGATTGCCATCATGTATGGAACATGCCCGTCCAGCAGGCGCACCGCCGCATCTGCATTTTGCCACTGCGCAAGGATGCCGCCGCCGTCCACAATGTCTCCCAGTCCAACCACCAGCTTGATGTTCTGGTCGGTCACATGATTGGCGATCCATTGCGTCTGCGCGGCAAAAATCTGCGGGTTCAGTGATGAATAGAACTGTGTGTCCGGCAGGGCGACAATGGTGAACTCGTCGGCTGGCGTAGGCGACGGCGCGGGTGTTTGCGCGCTCACGGCGCAGGAGAGCAGAAGCGCAAGAAACACGACAGGCAAAAAGCTACGATATTGCATTGTGGGAGAGTATCGATGTGAACAGCCCGGAGCAATCGGGTAATTTACATGAGCGGTGTTAAGGGATTACACCTTAGAAATGCATCCTTTATTTCGTATTTGCTTCTAACTAGTTGTCGCTAGTCTCTTGTTCCTTCGCAAAACCAATAACTTTCAGACTTAAAAAGAGGATTTTCAACATGAAGGTAACATCTGACCGGATTAAGGCCCGAGCAGAGGAGCTAAGAATGAGTGGATTCAAGCTGCGTGGCCGGATGGTGCGGGCCACCCTTGAAATGAACGCTGGAGCCAGGCCGCTCGAATCAGCAAAACACGCGACAAAAGCCAGAACTGCTTCAGAAGAGCAGCCAGTCAAGCCGGAAGCGGCTGAGGCTGCCTGAGCATTTTCCTTGAATCTAAAGCTTGCAAATTAACAGGAAAAACATGTCAAAAAATGAGCGCTCGCACAATGGACGTTCCACGGTGAGGGTCCTTCACTTCCCTGCATCATCCCCAACCACGGC
Organism: Candidatus Angelobacter sp.; assembly: GCA_036495645.1. Taxonomy (GTDB): domain Bacteria; phylum Acidobacteriota; class Terriglobia; order Terriglobales; family Acidobacteriaceae; genus Angelobacter. The sequence continues at coordinate 52,321 of DASXMN010000014.1, read as the reverse complement.
TACAGCAAATCTGGATGCCGATGCCCTCGCCGATTCTATCCGCAAGGCCTGGACGCAAAAGTCATCATCTACAAAACCCGCATCGGATTCCGGCCCCAGGTTGCTGCGCCTGGCGGGCAACAAGATCTAATCGCCCGCTACTTTCCGGCGTACATCTGGGCCGCTTTCTCGGCCAGAATCTTCATGCGCTTGGGCTCCGGATCAATCACCTTCATGTTCTCCCAGTCATAGGCAAACTCTTTGCCGCAATTCAGGCAGACAAAGTAGTGGCCGGTAATGGCTGCCACTTTTGACCGCGGCTGGCCTTTGCGGCATGTGATAAGCGGCGTGCATTTCTTGTGGCGGCAGCGGAAAACAGCGGACCACGCCAGTTGGAATAATTCAATGACCACAAAACACCTCTCGATGGGGAAAATCGGAGGGAATGACCAACCTTCACGGGCAAAACGATTGAAATGAAGAGGGAAATCCCTGCCCTGATCATCGGCGGCTTTTGTTAGGGTGGTGATTAGAGCGGTGTTAAAAAACCTAATAACGTGAGCGAATCTGCTGATGGATTTGAGCTGGGTAAATGCTTGAGGGGTGAGCGAAGAAGGTCTGGAAAATTTATAAGGGGGATACGGCTTCCGGGTCCATATCCCCCTATTAGCAGTCGACGGATGAGCCTGCTTCTGTAGTAGTAGAGTCAGAATGGAACCTGGAAATATAGGCCATGCAAAAAAAGTTAAGAAAAATACAACAATCTAAATACCTGTTTAGATTCAATAACTTAGTAATTTCTTGGGGCCACAGTTCTCGGCGCGCACAACTTCAGCCATCCACTGGGTACAATGGGAAACGCATGCCGTTTTCTGACTTCCAGGGGAACCCTGACACAGTCCGCCAGTTGCGGGAAATGTTGGCGCGGGACCGCTTTCCCCACGCGGTGATTCTGGCCGGCCCTCAGGGCGCTGGGAAGTACACGCTGGCGCTGATGCTGGCGCGGACCATGAATTGCCTTCAGCCTCGCCAGACGGAAGATCTCCCTGACTATTGTGGAGTCTGCTCCAACTGTACGCGCATAGGCCAGGCAGCAGAGCTTGACGAACGCTTTGCCGAAGCTGTGGAGGCCCGTGAAGGGCTGCGCGAAACCGATAAGCGCGAAACAAGAATCCTGATCCAAACGCATCCTGACGTTCTGGTGGTCCCCCCTGACCCGCCACAGATGATGATCAAAGTCGATCAGGTTCGGCAGGTAATCCAGACTGCGCGTTACAAGCCTCAGGAAGCCCAGCGGCGCGTTTTTATTTTTGTCGATTCGGCCTTCATGAAAGAAGCAGCCAATTCCCTGCTGAAAGTTCTGGAAGAGCCACCCGATTTCGCCACAATTTTCTTGTTGGCCCGTAATCCCGGAGAGCTGCTGCCAACCATCCGCTCGCGCTGTGTGACTTTCACCTTGAGCGCGCTCCCGTTCGCAGAGATTGAAGGTTATCTGGAAAAATCCAGGCCGGACTGGAACCCGCGCCAACGCCAGCTTGTGGCCCGGCTCAGCGGTGGCGCCGTTGGACGTGCGCGCAACCTGAATCTGGAAGATTACATGGCAGCCCGCAAAGACGCTCTGACGCTGCTGGTCACGGCTGTCCGCTCCGCTGAACATTCTGATCTTTTCAAGACAACGGAAACCTATCGCGCGGGCGGAGAAGGTAAGGAAAAAACTGACCGCCTCATCAGCGCGGTGTATGGCCTGCTGAAAGATCTGACCGTGCTGGTTTCAAATGCTCCGGAGCTGGTACGGAACACAGATATCCTAGCGGAGTTGAAATCGCTGGCGGCGGCCATTGATTTTAACTGGATAGCTCAGGCTACGCAGCAACTGGGATATGTGCAAAGCGGAATGCGCCGCAACGTGTTGCGTCCGTTATCTCTGGATGCTTTTGCCCTAACTCTGGAACGCTAATGCTCTCGTTCTAGAACCAAAGATCGGTTTGTTAAAAAAGTATAAAGACTGGTCGTTGGCCTTTCAGACAATTGAAAAGCCAAAGCAAGCTGTGGTACGGTTACAGCACTAATCCGCACTGAGTTCCCGGTCACATTTCACGGATTCAGCCCGGCTAGCCGGGTCGGCCATCACTTTGCCGGTGCAGTGTTTTTATAGCGGGGACGGGATAATTATGAAGGATGGAATGGATTCAACTGCCGCTCGCCAAGCTCCCGAGCGGCCCCAGGAAGAGGATTTTGTAAGCCGGAAATTGATTCGGCCATCGTTGAGTGCGCCTTCTCCCCGCACAGAACCTGTGTCTGAACGGCGTGAGCGGCTGGAACGCACGGACCGTATGCCCTCCGGCCCCCGACGCAATGGGCCTCCCGAACAGACCCATGCCGAAAATTACTATTACCAGAAGCAGATCCAGGGCAAGACTCCGGTTGTGGTGGTAATGAAAGACGGCGAAGAAGTGCAGGGAGTGATTGAGTGGTATGACCGCAACTGCATCAAGGTGAACCGCAGCAGTTCCTCCTCTCTGCTGGTCTATAAGCCCTCAATCCGCTACATCTATAAGGCCGGCGAAGCCACAAAACCCTAACTTTAGAGATGTCCACGTGGACTGAAGTCCCTTGTTTCTTGCAAGGAACTTGCAGGAACTTCACGCGTCGAACATTGCTCATTGCCGGGCCCCGAAGAAGGTGACGAGCAATATGCGAAATTCCGAAACTCGGCGTGAATCGTTACTTCCTGCCCGCCCTTTTCTGTGCGATCACTAATCCGCGGGGCGTCGGCAAGAACACCACGGAAACCAGGCCTTCATCTTCCATCCGTTTGGCGGCTTCGCGGACGGTCTTCAAATGTGAGCTGGCGTCGTGCATCAGAATGAGGCCATTGGGATTGATGTTGGGAAGAAAGTGCCGGACTTCAGGCTCGCGCAGTTCGGGCAACGAGTCGCAAAACAGAATGTCGATGGTCCCTGTAACTCGGGTCTCCAGGCTGGATTCGCAGCGGAAGTCGATAAACTTCTTCAACCCGGACGCTTCAATCTTCTCTTTGGCTTTGGCAAAAACTTCCTTGTCCGGCTCGCAGGTAATGATCTTGCCGGAGCCGTTCTGCTTCAGCCCTTCCGCCATATATAAGGTGCTCACGGCAAGAAACGTCCCGGTTTCAACCACCACATTGGGCTTGACGGTGGTCATCAGGCATTTCAGAAAATCCAGGACTTCAACTTCAGCGGTCATGGTGTCAAACATCCTCCAGCGTTCGGGGTTGGGGCATTCAGGCGTGGCGCGATGATATTCCGGCTTGGTTTCCTGGTTGCCATGCTGGATCACATGGTCCAGCACTTTATGCACGGGATCTACTTTGCGAAATCGACGCCTCGCAACAATCAGCAGAATGATTCCGGCTACGATAGTCAGCAGGGCGGCCAGTTGCGCGTTGCTCATGCCCCACAGAATCCGTGGATTGATGCGGACGAACTCCACCAGAAAGCGCTCAATCCCAAACAGAATGAGGAATTCGCCGGTAATCACGCCAGGACCAAGCGGACGCTGGATGGCCCGCGAACCACGCCGCCATATGTACCAGCAGATCAGCACGCAGGCGATGAATTCATAAATGGGCGTGGGATGCACGGCACAGTTTTGCGGCCAGCCATACAGCGCGCATGTGCCGTTCGGGCCGGTAGTTGGAACCAGTCCGTCAGGAAATGCCATGCCCCAGGGCAGATGCGTGGGCTTGCCATAGTCACCATCGCCGGAGATGAGGCAGCCGATGCGCCCTACCGCGTAGCCCACGGCCACCGCTGAACTGGACACATCCAGCATGGTCAGCATGTTGACGCGATTGCGCCGCGCAATGATGAGCAGCGCGGCGATGCCAGCCACGAATCCGCCAAACCAGGCAAAGCCTCCGCGGAACCAGCCCACGAGCGCGCTGAAACTCCTGAGCGTTTCTGCGTTGAGGCGGTCAGCAGGTGTATCGACAATGTGCCAGATTTTTGCGCCCAAAATTCCGGCGAACGCCACAACAGCAACGATAGTGTATGGATCAAGGTTAAGTTTGCGCCGCTTGATCTCACCTTCCAGGGCAAAGTAGGCGGCGGCAAATGCCATTACCATCAGCAGGCCAAAGGTCGGAATCTCCAGCGGCCCAATGTGTATATAAGGAAGCAGTCGGTTCCCTCAAGGTATGAAAGTATTGAAGCCTCAGTATAAATGGAGCATGTGGAAAGGCTAATGTGCCGGCGTGGTCGTGACTGTCGTATCGCGCACTTCGGCAGTTGCGCGGACGGCCAGTCGCGCGGGCAGGATCAGCAACCGGGGCAGGCTGCCATCTTTTTCGCGAAAGCGCCGCAGATCGTCCATCGATTTCAGGCTAAGCCGCTCCGCCATAAGGGCGTGTGAAGGAATATCTCTGAACTCAAACAGCGTTGCCGGACGAAATGTCTGGTGCTTCGCCATCAGCAACTCGCGTTCGCTGCGCAAATCAGGCCGCAGCGTGGGATCAAGAATGAAGCACCAGAAAACGTCCCAGTCGCGCGCCTTGCCATCAACCGTGTATTTGTTAATGACCAGATTGTGGTCATATTCGGCCTTGCCCGCTGTCCGATATTGCTGGCCCGGCACCACAACGTAAAGATTCAGGCGCTTGTCGGCAGGCTTGTCATCGCCCAGCCGCTCACCCAGGTTCCACGGCCCCACGCTGGCAATGCGTCGCGAGCTCGCGGCTTCCGGAGTAAAGATGAGGTCGTCGCCATCGTGATAGACGGAGAATGGCTTGATCACCTCGCGTCTTGGCGCGGCGGCAGCAAAGCACACAGCGAGTGTTGCGATGATCGAGACCGCAATTGGAAAGCGACTCCGCATTCGGCAGATTATGGCAGGGCGCGGCGGTCGGAGCAAGGCATATAGGCGGCTTTCCGGGATGCTAAAGTGAGTAGACGTGCGTAACATCCTGCAACATCGCGGAATGCGGCTGATTTTTGCCGCCAATCTCATCTCCATGGTGGGCAGCGGCATGAACTCCGCCGGCGTGACCTGGTTTCTGCTGCAGAAAACTCACTCAGAGATGGCATTAGGAACGCTGCTGATGCTGCAAACCATTCCCGCTCTGCTCATGCTGCCATTCACCGGCGTGGTGATTGACCGTGAAGATCGCCGTCGTCTGCTCATGATGCTGGACGCAGTGCGCGGCCTGGTGATTTTATTCATTGCCATTCAGGCCTATCGCGGCGTGGCCACGCTTTGGGAAGTTTATCTGATGTCGGTAATTGTGGCCGCCGGCTTCTGGATGTTCTGGCCGACCATCACTGCGCTGATCCAGGAGCTCACGCCGGACTCCCAATTCGTTCACTCCAACAGTTTTCTGCTCGCGGGAGTGCAAGGCGGATGGCTGGTTGCGGGTGCGGTTGTTGGATTTGTCTATAACAGGATCGGCCTGCATGGCGTGCTGTTTATCGACTTCACCAGTTACGTGCTTTCGTTCATCTGTTATTTGTTCGTGCGCAAAGGAAGGCACACGGTTGCCGTTGCAGCGGAAACAATTGTGCATGAAAGCGCAGTAGCAAAATTTTTCCATGAGCTTAAGGAAGGCATCGCATACATCAAGCTGCGTCCCCGATTGTTGCTGCTGGGCACCGCATGGGCATTGTTCATTGGAGGCATGCTGACTCAGGGCGTGATCACTGCGCCGTTCAGTGACCGTATTCTCAGGTCAGGCGCAGTTGGCTATGGCTGGTTGAATGCAGGCTGGGCCATTGGCGCTTTCACCAGCGCCATCTATACGCCTATGCTGATTCGCGGCACGGGACATCGCCGTGCCATTGGAATCTCCATGGCGCTGCTGGGCCTTTCCTTGATATCACTGCCATTCCTTGGTTCGCACGTTCACGGCTCGCTTAATCTGGCTTGGCTCACCATCGGCTTGGCGCTGCTGTTCTCCGTGCTGGTTTACTGCCTTATGGGCTGCTGCCGCGCCCTTGGAGGCGTTGCCATTACCAGCACCATGATGGAACTTGTGCCCAGGCATTTTATGGGACGTGTGCAGAACACGTTTTATTTTCTGGGAACGCTGCTGCAACTCGGGTTTTCCTTTGCCGTGGGAACGGTGTCACACACTCGTGGTTTGGCGGAAGGATTTGCGATTGTGGGCGGAATCTATTTGATGGCATGCCTGGCGGGTTCGTGGCCGGCAAAAGATCTATCGCTTGAGGAGAGCAACTCATTGGCGCGGGCAGGGAACTGAACACGGAAATTGGGATGCTTGCTACTCACAATTTCAGACGTGACATCTCAAGAAGTTTTTGCCATTGCGTAGCATTCGCGTAGAATCTCCGAAAGCGCGGCAGAACGGAAGGTTTTATGGACACCAATCCAGTCACGCATAATGAGGCGCAAGGCCAGTTTGAAATTGCGCTCGGCGGCGAGAAGGCCATCCTGCAATACCGGCGCACGCCGAACAGTATCAGCCTGATTCATACTGAAGTCCCTCAAGCCTCACGGGGACGGGGACTGGGAGAGCAGTTGGTCCGTGGCGCGCTGGACTATGCGCAATTCAATCAGCTGAAAGTTGTGCCCATCTGCCCATTTGTAAAAGCGTATCTGGAAAAGCACCCACAGGCCGCCACCTAGACGATCTCAGCTCGACTGGATTGTCACACTGTTAAACACACGATGCAGTGACTTGGCCAATTCTTCAATCGTATCGGGTTTCAGGATAAAATCGCGCACGCCGATCCGTCGTGCCTCCAGTTCGTCTTCTGGACGAATATGGCCTGAGGTCATTACGACCGGGATATCCGGGCGAATTTCAATCAAATGCCGCGTCAGCTCTGATCCAGAAAGGCCGGGCATGGAAAGATCGGTAATCACCGCGGCAAACTGTCGTGGATTTTCGCTAAAAGCCTGAAGCGCGCGCGATGGATCTGTGTAACCTGTCACGCGATAGCCGAGCCGTTCCAGGCTGCGCGTTGCCAGCAGAACCAGCGACTCTTCGTCGTCCACATAAAGAAGATGCTGGCCGCTACCGCGAGACTGCGGCGTTGCGACTGCCGTCTCATGCAGCGTGAAGTAGAAGGTGGCGCCCTGGTCAAGCGCGGACTCTGCCCAGATCCTGCCGCCATGCTGGTGAATGATTCGTCTTGTGATTGCCAGTCCCGTTCCGCCGCCTTCAATTTCGCGCTGCGCGTGCAAACGCTGAAAAACAACAAATAGTTTGTCAGCGTACTTCATGTCAAAACCCATGCCGTTGTCGCGCACAAAAAAGGTAGTTCCGCCGTTTCGCTCAATGGCATCAACCTCAACCACGGCTTGTGACTGCGACCGCGTGAACTTTACCGCATTCTCCAAAAGATTTATGAAGACCTGCTTGATCATTGCTCCGTCGCAGCTGGCTTTTGGAAGCCGGCCAATTTTCCATTCGATCTGCCTCCCGGAAACCACCAGACCCTGAACAATGCCATGCACCAGGCGATCTAAGTCAACATCCTGCCGTTGCAGTTCTTGCTGTCCCAGATGCGAAAGTTTGAGCAGTCCATCCAACATCACTCCCAGCTTTTGTGTCGCGCTCTGGATATTTTCCATGTACTGGAGGCATTGGGGATCCAGCGCCTTGCCGTAATCATCAAGGATAATTTGTGAATAGCCGCTGATATGACGGAGAGGAGCGCGCAAATCGTGCGACACGGAATAAGTGAAGTCCTCCAGTTCCTTTTTGGCGTCGCGCAATTCCCCGCTCTGCTGCTCCAGCTTTCGCTCCAACTCCTCTAATTGCTGATGAGATGACAAATTGGGCATAATGCATTTCTCGCTTTTCCCGGTAGATTTCTGGAGGAAACCGGCAGCGAACTGCGACCCAAATTGCCCGGAGTCGTTGTACAAAAACGCCAGGACCGAGAATAAGAAGATGCAGCGATTCGCTTTTGTTGCAAGATTATAGACCGCTGCTCTGGAATTCCTGCCAACTGATCGCGGCAATAAGTAAAATTTTAAAAACGGCAATGAATACCTTCTTAGCTGTCGCATATTTAGTTCATAACATCGCAAACAAAGTGGCTGGGCCATGGCGTTCTCAGGCTCGGCGAAGCTACCTGCGCTTAGAAAGGGCGATTTCTGAGATCAAATCAGCAGATGAATTCACCAGGAAGGCTGGATAACAATGACGGAGTTAGGAAAGCTTCTGTTGGTTCTTGGCGCCCTCATCATGGTGGTGGGCGCGGGTCTGCTGCTTGCTGGCAAGTTTAATATTCCGTTGGGCCGCCTGCCGGGCGATATTGTTTATCGTGGCAAGCAAACCGTGTTTTACTTTCCATTGGCGACTTGCATTGTCATTAGCGTGATATTGTCGCTTCTGTTCTGGCTCTTTGGCCGCGGACGTCACTAGCAAAAAGCTCTCTGCTAAACTTCGTTCATGTCTTTTGCCGACCAGCTTGGCTTTACCTTTGAGCAAGCTCCCACACGCCGCATCTGGCGCGTGGCCGATCTGGTAAGCGCGGTTCGCACTACGGTAGAACGCGGCTATACAGATGTCTGGGTCGAAGGTGAAATCTCCAACTTCCGCCCTTCTGAGTCCGGGCATCTTTACTTCACCCTGAAAGATGGAGACGCACAGCTTCGTATTGTGATGTTCCGCAGTCAGGCCCGGCTGCTCCGTTTCCGCCCTGACAGCGGGATGCAGGTAATCGCCCGAGGGCGGGTAACTATTTATGACGCGCGCGGGGAACTGCAACTCTCTGCTGAATTCCTTGAACCCGTGGGCGCGGGTGCTTTACAACTGGCTTTTGAACAGCTCAAGGCACGCTTGGCACAGGAAGGTCTGTTCGATGCTACACGTCGCAAACCCATACCGCCATTGCCGCGACGCATCGGCATTGTGACTTCGCCACGCGGCGCTGCTTTACAAGACATGCTCAATATTCTTGGCCGAAGGCATGAAAACGTCGGCATCCTAATCTATCCCGCCCAGGTACAGGGAGAGGCGGCTGCGGCTGAGGTAGTAGCCGGAGTGAAATACTTTAACCGCGCAAAGAATGTTGACGTGATTATAGTGGCGCGAGGTGGCGGATCAATTGAAGACCTTGCCGCCTTTAACGATGAAACTTTGGCTCGAACCATCTCCGCATCCACTCTGCCGGTGATCTCCGCCGTGGGCCATGAAACCGATTTCACGATTGCCGATTTTGTCGCCGATCTGAGAGCGCCTACTCCATCCGCGGCGGCTGAATTGGTGATTGAATCCAAACACCGCCTTGCGGAACATCTGGCCCATTTGCATCAGCGGTTGGGCCGCGCCACCCGTTACCGCCTGCTGATGGCGCGCAACCACCTTCAGGAACTGGCGCAGCACGGCGCTTTTGCCCGCATACAAGACCTGATGGCGCGCCGGTCGCAGCGGCTTGACGAACTTGCCTATAGGCTGGCGGCCGATTATCGCACGCTTTTGCACGACTATCATCGCCGGCTTTATATTGCCGATTCCCGGGTGCGCCATTTCGATTTTCGCCGGTCACTGGCTGTGGTGCGCAGCCAGCTTGATGCCGCCACTGGCGCAGTAGTCCATGCCTTTAATTCCCAACTCGCTCAGCGGCGTTCACGCACCGAGCGGCTCGCGGCGCAATTGGACGCGCTCTCACCGATGAAGATCCTTGAACGTGGCTACGCGCTGGTATTTGATGCCAGAGGCGCGCTGGTGAAAGATGCCCGGCAGCTTGCCGCAGGAGACAAGATTTCTGCGCGTGTGGCGCGTGGCAGCTTTGCCGCCGAAGTAAAACAGACCAGCAATGAATAGGTAACTCATCTTAAATGCGAATGCGGACGATGGATTTGCAAGCTCCAAGTATTTGCTAAATACTAAATACCAGGTACTAAGTACAGTTCATGCGAAAGCTTTTTGGTACGGATGGAATTCGCGGTGTCGCCGGTGAGTACCCGCTCGATAGAAAAACAGTTTACGCAACGGGTCGAGCGCTGGGCGACCATCTTCCGGCTGGGCCGCGGCGAGTGGTCATTGGCCAGGACACGCGTGAGTCGAGCGCGTGGATTGCCGATATGCTGGCTGCCGGGCTGCGCGACTCCGGCGTGGAAACTGCCAGTGCCGGAGTGGTCCCCACACCAGCCATTGCTTACCTTGCGCATACTCATGGCTTCTCCGCCGGTGTTGTGATTTCGGCATCGCATAATCCCTGGCGCGATAACGGGATCAAAGTTTTTGGCGGTGACGGATACAAGTTGCTGGACGAGGTTGAGCTCGAGATCGAAACGGAAATCTTTTCCCTGTTAAACGCGAATTCAACACCCAATGTCGCTGCGGCCGAGAGTCCATCGCTCTCCGGCGATCCAGCTTTGCCGCAGGACTATATTGACTGGCTGTCCCGCTCTCTTCCCGGGGCAGACCGCCTGCACATTGTGGTGGACTGCGCAAACGGAGCCGCCAGCACCGTTGCCCCGGAGATTTTCAAACGCTCCGGCGCCCACGCTGAGTTCACGCATCGCACGCCGGATGGCCGCAACATCAATGAAAACTGCGGAGCGTTACACCCTGAAATTGTGGCCCGCGAGGTTGTGGCGCGGAACGCCGATTTGGGTATTTGCTTTGACGGCGATGCTGACCGGGCCATGTTTGCTGACACCACTGGTCACGTTGTCAATGGAGATGTGGTGTTGCTCCTGCTGGCACGCGAGTTGAAGCAGCGCGGCGAACTGTCGAATGACACCGTGGTCGCCACCACTATGTCCAACATGGGGCTGGAAATTGCGCTGCGCGAATCTGCCATCAAGATGCTACGCGCTCCTGTGGGGGATAAATATGTACTGGAAGAAATGCGCAAAACCGGCGCCGTGCTGGGGGGCGAGCAATCCGGCCATATCATTCTTTCCCGCGAAGCCACAACAGGGGACGGCTTGCTTACGGCGATTCGCGTCCTTGGGATTGTCGCGGCAAGCAGAGGTTCGCTGGAGCAACTGGTTTCCGGCCTGAGGGTTTTTCCCCAGACGATTAAAAATATTCGGGTCAAGGAAAAGCGTCCGCTGGAACAGATGCCGGAAGTTATGACGGCTATTCGCGAAGCCGAGCAGCAGCTCAACGGCAATGGACGGGTCAACGTGCGCTACTCCGGGACCGAGACGCTGGCCCGGGTGATGGTGGAAGCCGAAGCGGAAGAAGCTGTGCAGCGCCTTGCTACAAACATCGCGTCAGCACTGGCTGCGGCGATCGGACTGGGTGAAGCCGGACATTAAAGGAGAGCAGAGCATACGTCCGACAACCCACATCTTTACTCTCACGCTGTAAAATGAATTCCATGATCGGACGTCCAGGACCAAACGAAGCTGTTCCATATTATTTTGGATATATCAATCGAGTCATCGGTGATGACATTATTCATGTGCTTCAGAACCAGTTGGATGAAACGCTTCCGCTTCTGCATCGCGTATCGGAAGAGAAATCCCTGCATCGTTACGCCCCGGATAAATGGACCATTCGCCAGATGTGGGGCCATGTGAACGATGCGGAGCGCCTCTTCGTGTTCCGTGCATTATGGTTTGCCCGTAATCACCAGAGCGCATTGCCCAGCTTCGAGCAGGATGTAGCCACGACCGCCTGCCAATCGGACGAGGTCTCCTGGGACCGTCACGTGGAAGAGTTCCGCGAAATCAGGCTGGCGACCATTTCCTTTTTTCGCAGTCTTCCCGAAGAAGCGTGGATGCGCAGCGGCATTGCCAGCGGCAATTCGGTCACCGTGCGCGCCTGCGCTTACATTGTGGCCGGGCATGTGGCGCATCACTCTGCGGTGTTGCGCGAGAAATATCTCTGAACGCTGCATTGCCAATAAAAAATTCGGCGCAACTTGCATCAGCCATTTTCGATCATCCGACCTTTTACGTTTTGAATATGAGAGTTGATTCCCAGGATTAAGCAATTCCATTCCACCATAGCAGCTAATAGTCGCGGCACCGCACTTGTTGCCATAATCCAGCAAACCTCTTCTGACTTGGGAATTCGGCAACGATAAATGGTTTGTTTTCGGTCAATCTGGATGCAATGGATTGCATGCAGGAATGGTTTCAGGGGATCTCTAGTACGACAGAAACCTTAACTTTTCCGGCAAAGAATCTGGAGAGCGAACTAAGGTGTTCTTTTTCAATAGCTTATAAAAATCCAAGTGTATACTTGTTGGAAATTGCCCAGTGTCAGTTTTTTTAAATGTCTTCCGAATCAGAATCTCGCAATGAATTAAGGATCACTGCGCGTACCGATCCTGAGAGATCGATCCAACCACAAACACCGGCTGACTGGCTTTTTTTACAGCCCGGGATTCTGGACCAGCTTCATGACTCCATCATCAATACTGACTTGCAGGGGACCATCATTGGTTGCAACCGGGCAGCTGCCCAGATGTTTGGCTATACGCAGCAGGAGTTGATTGGGCAGAATTTCACCATCTTCTATCCGGAGGAAGGCCGCGACTTTTTGCTCGCCTCTGTTTTCCAGACTCTTCAGGAAAAAGGCCAACTCAATACGGAACAGCGCAGCAAAACCAAATCCGGCGCAGAGATATATATACAGCTCAGCCTGACTTTGCTGCGGGATTCGGAGTCCTTGCCGGCCGGCATTGTTTGCGTGTCCCAAGACATTACCGAGCGCCGGTTGACAGATGTCGCGCTTCGCCAGACTGACCAGAAATTGCGGGCAATGGCACAAGTGTGCCCTGATTTTTTCTTTACCACGCGCGTTGATGGCTGGACGGATTGGGTAAGTCTCAAGTTCTATGAGTACACCGGCGCCTGCCATGGTGAAGGGGATGGGTTAAGCTGGATCGACTATCTACACCCCGACGATCGCGAGAAGAGCGGCTCTAAATGGATGGAAGCGGTCAAATGCGGCGATCCCTTTGAAATTGAACATCGTTTCCGCGGTCGCGATGGGCAGTACCGCTGGTTCCGTTCCCGTGCCATTCCGGTGCGGAATACAAATGGTGAACTGGAGCGGTGGGTCGGCATCAGTTCAGACGTTCATGTCCAGAAGCAGGCGGAGCAGGCGCTGACACATCACAGGCTGGTGCTGGAAACGTTAATTGAGAGCACCGCGGATTTCATTTATATGAAAGATCGTGAAGGCCGATACGTGTTCGTCAACTCGTCTGCCGCGCGATCTGTGGGTAAGAGCGCGGAGGAAATCATTGGAAAAGATGATACGGCCCTTTTTCCTGAAGAGAGCGCCCGGCCAATCATGGAAAAAGACCACCAGATCATGTCTCTGGGAATCTCCGAAGTTTTTGAGGAAACCCGCTCCTCGGCCGGACGTGTGCGGCACTTGCACTCTTCCAAAAATGTTTGCCGTGACGCTTCCGGCGCGGTGATCGGCATGGTTGGAATCTCGCGGGATATCACTAAGCGCAAACAAGCGGAAGAAGCATTGAGCGCAAGCGAATTGAATGCGGCGGGAGCGCGCATGGCCAATGCTCTGGCCCATGAGATAAATAATCCACTGGCCGCCATAACAAATGCGCTTTTTCTGCTTCGACACAAAAGCAAAGCGATCCCTGCCGATGAACTGCTAAGTTCTGCCCAGGAAGCCCTTTGGCGCATCACGAAAATCACGCGCCAGATGATTGGCCTTTACAATCGCACTGCGCCTGCCCGCCATGTTCAGGTCCAGCGGGTGGTGGAAGATACGCTGGGGAACCTGGATTCCCGGATACAGGCAAAGGATATTCAACTGGGAAAATGCCTTGAGAAATGCGAGTTCTACGGCATAGACGTAGACTTGCGCCAGTTGGTTACGGCACTTCTGGAGAATGCAGTGGAACAAAGCCGTCGCGTGGTCCGCGTCAGGCTTTACAACCGGGCATTCATCACCGAAAACTCCCGGCCCGGATTCCGCCTCACCATTGCCGATGATGGGCCCGGTGTAGCGGCTGAGCATCGCCACCGGCTCTTTGAGCCATTCTTCTCCACTAAGACAGAAAAAGCCAGCGGCCTGGGACTCTGGATGGCCCGTGGAATAGTTGAAAAATATGGTGGCACCATTCGTCTGCGCAGCACAACCAGAAAAGGCGCTTCCGGGACTTGCGTTGTTGTGGTCATGCCTTCACACGCTGGCGGGCTATCAGGACCAGGCCGCCTTTAGATGCTGTGATCACGCATTCCCCGGCGCTGTTAGCGTGGAGACCACAGACGCACAAAAAGCGCACCGGCGCGCGGCGATCGGAATATCGCTCAGGCATTCCGGACATTTCTTACTTGTGGGATCGACTGGAAGGGCATTCCGCGCGGCCCGCGCCTTCCAGGCATTCATGGGCGCAATCATAAAGAAGTAAACAGCCGCCGCAACCAGCAGGAACGAAATGAGCGCGTTCAGGAAGATGCCATAAGAAATGACCGCGCCGTTGAGTGTGAAGTTGAATGCAGAGAAATCAGGCTTGCCCACAATTGCTGCAATCAAGGGCGTGAGAATGTTGGTGACAAACGCTGTGACCACCGCGCCGAACGCCGCTCCAATCACCACGGCCACGGCCAGGTCCAGAACGTTGCCCCGCAAAATGAACTGCCGGAAACCTTTAAGCATGGTACCCCCCCTCCAGAACAGTCGGTTTGATGATATATGAATGTCTCATGTTTTCCGGCTGCTGAAATTAGCTTTATCGCTCCTGGCAATTGCCGCTACATAGGGCCGTGTTTCATTCATTTATAATCGACGGTTTACACCTGCGAGGTCAGACTAAACAGTGTCTTTTGAAGAGAGCGTTTACCAGTTGCGGCAGCAAAAGCTGCGCGATATAGAAGCCCTGGGCCAGGAGGCATATCCGCACAAGTTCGCCGCCACCCATACAGTTCCGCAGATTCTCGCCGAATTTTCTGAGAAAACCGCCGAGCAACTGGAAAATCCGCGCGTTCAGGTGAAGATCGCCGGACGCCTCATCTCTATACGCCTGCAAGGCAAGGCGGGCTTTGCACATATACAGCAGGGCGGCAAGCGGCTGCAGATTTATGTAAAGCTCGACTTTGTCGGAGAAAAAGGCTTTGCGCTTTATAAGCTTCTTGACCTGGGCGATCACATTGGAGTGGGCGGCTATCTCTTCCGCACTCGCACCGGTGAGCTAACGATCCATGTGGAAGAAATCACCTTCCTGGCCAAGGACTTCCTTCCCCTGCCGGAAAAATGGCATGGACTGAGTGACGTGGAGCTGCGATATCGCCAGCGCTACGTTGATTTGGTGATGAACCAGGATGTACGCGAAGTTTTCGTAAAGCGCAGCAAAGTGGTGCAATCCATTCGCCGCTTTTTAGACGCTCGCAACTTTATAGAAGTGGAAACGCCGATGATGCAGCCCATCGCGGGCGGCGCCACTGCGCGTCCGTTTGTGACGCATCACAACACGCTCGATATTGATCTCTATCTGCGCATTGCGCCCGAGCTTTACCTTAAGCGGCTGGTTGTGGGGGGGCTGGAGCGGGTTTACGAAATCAACCGCAACTTCCGCAATGAGGGCATCTCTACGCAGCACAATCCCGAGTTCACCATGCTCGAGTTCTATCAGGCTTACGCCGACTATCACGACATGATGCAACTCACAGAAGACATGCTGGCGCAGGTGGCGCGCGACGTGAACGGCACAACCAAAGCCAGCTTTAACGGCCAGGAATTTGATTTTGCCGACTGGCAGCGCCTCTCCATGCGCGAAGCCGTCATTAAATATTGGCCGGAAGGTGCCGCGCCCAAACCTGAGATTGCTGACTTCGCCACATCGGAATCGGTCGGCAAGCTGGCGATGCGGCTCAATGCCGCTCACACGCCGCACATGCCTTATGATCCCAAAGACCCGGCAGGAAAAACCATTGCTGCAATGTTTGAGCATGTCGCGGAGCATCATCTGATTCGGCCGACGATTCTCTACGATTTCCCGGTGGAAATCTCGCCGTTATCCAAGAACAAACGCGATGAACCGGACTGGGTAGAGCGCTTTGAAGTGTTCGTTGGCGGTTTGGAAATCGGCAATGCTTTCAGCGAGCTTAATGATCCTGAAGAACAGCGCCGCCGCTTTGAGCAGCAACTCAAAGAAAAAGAACGTGGAGACGAAGAAGCTCACGCCATGGATGAGGATTACATCCGCGCGCTTTCTTATGGCCTGCCTCCTACCGGAGGCGAAGGCATCGGGATTGATCGCTTGACAATGCTGCTGACCGATTCGCGTTCGATCCGAGATGTAATCCTTTTCCCGCTGTTGCGCAAGCAGCAGGAATCGGGTGAAGAATCGCCGTAATCGGAAAAAGCAAATCTCACCACGGAGGCACGGAGACATCGAGAAATGCAAGAGGAGAGTATTGGCCTTCAATTCCGGCGATCTTTGGCAATCTTGGCTTCATGGCAATTTTCTGCCCCGCGCTCATCCGCGTAATCCGCGGTATGGTTTAGTTACAATAATGAATGATGCCGACCGGTTCTGAAATTCGTGAGAAATTCCTGCGCTTCTTTGAAAGCAAGGGGCATAAGCGCGTGCATTCATCGTCGCTGGTGCCAGCCAACGATCCCACACTGCTCTTTACCAACGCGGGCATGAACCAGTTCAAAGACGTCTTCCTGGGCGCGGAAAAGCGCGAATATAACAAGGCTGCGACGTCACAGAAGTGCGTCCGAGCCGGCGGCAAGCACAATGATCTGGAGAACGTCGGCTTTACCAAGCGCCACCACACGTTCTTTGAGATGCTGGGCAATTTCAGCTTTGGCAGTTACTTCAAAGCTGAAGCCGTTTCCTACGCCTGGGAGCTGATTACGAGCTCTGACTGGTACGGCGTCTCGCGTGACAACCTTTATGTCACCATCTTCAAAGGCGAGCAGGGCATTCCGCGCGATGACGACGCGGAAAAGCATTGGCTTGCTGTAGGCGTTCCCAAAGAACGCATCTTTGACATGGGCATGAAGGACAACTTCTGGTCCATGGGCGATACCGGCCCTTGCGGACCATGCAGCGAAATTCATTACGACATGGGCCCGGCTGCATCTGATGAAGGCCATGCTGATTGCATGTTCCCGTGCGACTGCGGCCGTTACGTGGAATTCTGGAACCTGGTCTTCATGCAGTTTGACCGCGATAATACAGGAACGCTTAATCCTCTGCCGCAACCTTCCATCGATACAGGCCTGGGGCTGGAGCGTATTGCATCCATCCTGCAAGGCAAGATTTCCAACTACGATACTGACCTCTTCATGCCTCTGCTTGCCGCCGCAGCCAGGTTGACAGGCGTCGATCTGGATAAAGAGCTGGCGGCAGAAAAAGGTTCGCGCTCCGCTGCCAGTCTGCGTGTGGTTGCAGACCATTCCCGCGCCGTTACATTCCTTATCAGCGACGGCGTTCTGCCAGCCAATGAAGGCCGTGGTTACGTGCTGCGGAAGATCCTGCGCCGCGGCATTCGCCATGGACGGCTGCTTGGCGCTACCAAACCGTTCATGCATGAGATGGTGATGGCTGTCCGCGATCTGATGCAGGATGCCTACCCCGAGCTGAACGAACAAGCTGAGCGCGTGGCCAAGATTGTTTTTGAAGAGGAGCGCCGATTTGCCAATACGCTGGATGCAGGGCTTGCCCGCCTTGAGGCAGACCTGAAGTCTCTACGCAAAGAAAAGGCTGACAGCCAGCGCATTGCCCTCGCGCGCGACCCGCTGGGGGAGCAAGGTTTGTCTCCCGCGGAACTGGCAACCCACCAATATCAGAGCGCCCGCGAACTGCGCTATCGCGGCGAAGATGCTTTCAAGTTGTATGACACTTTTGGCCTGCCGTTTGACTTCATCATGGATACCTGCCGCGATGCGGGCATCAGCGTGGATGTGGAAGGCTTTGAGCGCGCCATGGAAGCGCAACGCGAACGCGCCCGCGCCTCATGGAAAGGCGGCTTCAGGCAGACCGCGTCGCCCGTTTATCGTGACCTGAAGAAGACAGAGTTTGAAGGATATCGCGCCACGCGGTCCAAAGGCAGCGAGGTGTTGGCAATCGTAAAAGACGGCCAGGGCGTCAAGTCGCTCAAGCCAGATGAGGAAGGCGAAGTTGTGCTCGATCACACGCCGTTTTATGCCGACTCAGGCGGGCAGGTGGGCGATATCGGCATCCTTTATGACGACACGCATACCAGTATTGTGGCGGAAGTGAACGGCTGCTATATGCCGGTGCAGGGCGTTCGCGCTCACAAGGTGAAGGCGCGCCAGCCGATTACTCTCGGGATGAAAGTTGATCCCGTGGTCCACGTGGACGTGCGCGAATCCACCATGCGCAATCACACGGCGACTCATCTACTGCATGCGGCGCTGCGAGAAACTCTGGGCCCACACGTGAAGCAGGCCGGATCGCTGGTTGACCCTGGCCATCTCCGCTTTGATTTCTCGCATTTTGCCGCCGTGGCCGACGAAGAGCTGCAGGACATAGAAGATCTGATCAACAAGCATGTGCTGCGCAATACGCCGGTGGATACGATTGAAAATGTTCCCATTGACGTGGCCATCAATGAATACAAAGCCATGGCGCTGTTTGGCGAAAAATACGGCGAGCGGGTGCGCGTGGTAAAGATCGGCGATTTCTCCACCGAACTTTGCGGCGGCATTCACACCCACGCAACGGGCGAGATTGGCCTGATCAAGATTATGAGTGAAGGCAGCGTGTCTTCCGGTGTGCGCCGGGTTGAAGCCATCAGTGGCGAACGCTCAGTCAAGCACTTCCGCCAGGACCACAAACTTGAAAATATTGTTTCGTCGCTTATACCGCAGACAAAATCGCATACTCCGGCGGAAGCCCTGCGCCAGGAGTTGGACAAAAAAGATGCGGAGATCAAGAAGCTGCAAAAAGAGCTGGAGCAGATGCGGATGAAGTCCGCAGGTTCTCAGGTGGCTTCCGTGAGCGAGAAAGCGCGCGACATTAAAGGTGTGAAAGTTGTCGCCCAACGCGTAGACAACCTCGATCGCGGGCAGATGCGCACGCTGGTGGATAACATGCGCAACAAGCTAGGGTCCGGCGTGGTGGTTCTTGGTTCAGTGCAGGACGGCAAGGTTGCGCTGATCGTCGGCGTAACGGCTGATCTGACATCGCGTGTGCAGGCCGGGAAAGTGATCAAGCCAGTCGCGGAAAAAGTTGGCGGCTCCGGCGGAGGACGCCCCGACATGGCTGAAGCCGGCGGCAAAGATCCCGCGCAGCTTGATGCGGCTTTGAATGAGGCTTATACGGCAGTGGAAAGAATTCTGCAGTGACCAGCCCAAACACCATCATTCAAACACGTTGGGCTTCGTTCTATCTTTCAAGAGAATTTTTTGGTGGGGATCTGGCTTCGTCGAACGATTTCCAAACACAGTGTCGGAAGTTTTCGCGAGATAAACTCATCAGGGCCTGTAGTGTATTGAATTGTGTTTTGAAGGACCTTAATTCAGTACTGCCAAATCTGAATGTGCACGAAGCTTTGCTGCGCATTCTTTTCTCGCCGCAAATCGCAGATGAACTCGTGCAAAATAGCAGGTCTGACACTCATGCAAGAGTTTTCTTTCATCGTCGACAACTGCTTAATGTTATTAAAGAAGGAATCCGATCCCAAACAACTGAGGGGCTTGATCCATACGAAAGCAAGAACAATGAAGAATTTGCGCGTCTGTTACTGATGGCAAACGATCTTTTGTATAGGGATGACCAGGAATCCCGTCTTCCGGACAAGATTTTGCTCAACATGGTCCAAATCAATGAATATTCGCCAAGCTCCCTTCCGAACAAGATTGCACGCACCTATTACATGCTGAACAAGTTTTTTAACGAGGCCCCCAAAGGGCCAACTTTCGTTGACATACCACAAATATTTGAAAAAGCGACAAGTATTCCAATCTCTACATATAACCATTTAAATGTTGGAATCTTCTCAAAATATCTAACCTATACTTTTGAAGACTACCAAAAGAAAAAGGACAGTTTTTTCCTCAATCCTGATTGGTTCAGGAATGCACCTGTGAAACCAGACATCATTAGTCGATTTTTCGAGGAAGTCAGTGGGAACGCGTTGCGATTGCAAGGTGAATTGCAGAGCCGTGATTTTGGAATTGATGATCTTACGGCGCTCAGGAAATATCCAGTTTTTAGAGAAGAACACCAATATCTGGTGGATCTCTTTTTCATAGGCGACAAACTAGAAACGGGGGCCTTTTGGTCGGCTCATCAATCCCTAGGCGGCAAGGACCGCCTAAAGCTGCACGCTTTTTGGGGGATGCTGTTTGAATCGTATGTGCTCTGGATGCTGGACCACTACTCGGAGCCTACGTTGAATCAAGTTTCCAAGAATCCAAAAACAAAGAACGGCAATATTGAGATTAGTGACACCGCCATAAGATGCGGCGAGTCGCTGGTGCTCATCGAGACAAAAGGGAGTACTTTTACGGCTGAAGCCAAATATGGCAGTTCGCCTAAGAAGTTGCTCGAAGAGATACATACGAAGCTGGTCGGAGGGGATGATGAGAAAAAGGGTGTGACCCAACTGGCCAGTTCGCTGAAGTACGTGGCCTTCTCGAATCTCAGTGACATATCCACAATCCGCCGTGTGTATCCAGTGATTATTACTCGCGATGACATTGGCGGCTCATTTTACATCAACTCATTGTTGAATGATGAATTTCAAAAAGTAATTCCCTTGGATCTCAATTTCGAAGTGGCCTCTCTGCTTTGCATGTCTGCTGATATATTCGAATCAATCGTTCCGTTTTTAAAACACGTCCCAATGGCAGACATTCTCAAAGCTCGTATCGATTCCGAACCGGCACTAAAGACTTCCTTTAGGGCAATCTCAAATACAGCACTTGCGAACGCTCCTGCATCTCCTAATGAATTGATCAAGGAAGGATCGAGGGCTTTCTTGGAAGAAACGGTTAAAGAACTTTTCCCAGGAGAGAGTTTGTGATCTTGTTACTCGGTTATTTTCGGTTCTTCCAATGATGCGATTGCCGCATCGCGGGTCACCGTAGGAAAGTCGGACAGGAATTCATCAAGGCTCTGGCCACCTTCAAGGTAGTCAATCAACGCCTGGAATGGCACGCGCGTATTGCGGAATACCGGTTCACCGCCGAGAATTTGCGGGTCTTTTACGATTACGTTGTGGATGCCGGCCATTGATGCTTCCGCCATTCAGTCTATCTCACTCTGGATCAATTTCACTGAGTTTCCGAGTTTAAGGTGAACTCTCAGTGCGCCACTCGTCCCCATGCATAAAATGCCGAGAGTAGGATCATTTCCAGGGTCGCGAGCGCGTAGAAAACCAGCCGTAGTTTTTTTGTGATAGCCATACCTGCTGAACGGGCGTCCTAGCGCTCCTTGCACTGCAATTACTTAAGTTTTGTTAAATCCATGCGGGGCCGCCTCTGAGGGCGCAGGTTAACCGGTGTTCTAGGGTTTTCATTGGTGTTTTCTGCCTATTCACCCCCTAGATTCGTCTGGTTTTAGCCGATTGCCGCCGGTTGGGAACCGTCATATAATCCGAATACTCTGGAAGTTCTCTAGTATCAGGTTTGGGATAAAAGGTGTTTGGCCTTCAGTGAGGTGGCGTGAGCCGCCGGGAACTGATATGTAGAGTGTAACCCGATGAAAAAGCACCTATTTACCATCCTGATCGGCGCCGCGTCGATGGTAGCTGGCAGCCCAGCCCGTGCGCAGAACATCGTTGCCACACACGATGCCTACGGCCACACCGTCTGGGTAGCCAGTGACGAAGCGAACCCTCAACCGAAGCCAAAAACACAGCAGCCCGCAGTGGATTCAGCTAGCCAGCCTGTCTCGAGTGCTGAAACACCTTCGCGCTATAGCGGACTTGTTTACTGGAGCAATAAGGGGCACTGCTGGAAAGCCGTTCCTCTGGCAACATCCGCCACCATGAAAGCGGCCCGCCGTGCGGCCCAGGAAGTGAATGACATGGTGGCCGTACCGGTCAGTACAAATGAAAGCCGCGCGCTCAGGCTTTCCCGTCCTGTAAATTTGGGATCGGAAGACCTGACGCAGGTACGTCCAGTTGACTCCGTGACCGTAGACAAGGCAATTGATGCCGCAGCGGAACGCCATGGCGTTGATCCGAACCTGGTACGCGCCGTGGTAAAGGTGGAATCAAACTTCAATCCACGGGCGGTTTCAAAGAAGGGCGCAATGGGACTGATGCAACTCATGCCCTATACGGCCAAGTCGCTTAACGTGGAGAACGCGTTTGATCCTCACCAGAACATTGACGCCGGCGTTCGCCACCTGAAGAGCCTGCTGGAAAACTATAATGGGAACGTGGAACTCTCGCTGGCGGCTTATAACGCCGGAAGCGGGGCGGTCAGGCGGAGCGGCGGCGTTCCTCCATTCCGCGAAACGCGCGATTACGTGAGAAAGATCACCGAACTCTATCGCGGAACGGCGCTGCGGCCCAAGCTGATAGAGACGCGTGATTCTGACGGGCATCGCGTGTTTTCCAACAACGATTAGCGCGGCTTCGGGTTTATTCTGTAAGGTGCTTTGAAGAATGTAGTAATGAACATCGGACCCAGGAACCTCTCGCGGACTCTAACGCGTAAAACGGTTGTTTGCGCCCTGGCCTGCCTGTTATTGGCGCCGGTAAGCCTTTTTGCGCGCACCGTGGCCCAGAAAAAACAGGCAGCGCGCGCGCAATTTGAAACCGCGGACCGCCTCCGCGATAGCCTGGAAAGCAAACCGGAAGCGCAACGCACCCGCGCCGATTACCAAAAGGTAATTGAGGCTTACCGCAAGGTCTATTACACGGCTCCCACATCGGCCAAGGCTGATTCCAGCGTGCTGGCCGTGGCTGAATTGCTTGAGGACCAGGGCCGCATCCTGAAAGATCCCAAGAGCTTTAATGACGCGATTGGCCAACTGGTTTTCCTGCGCCGTGAATATCCGGGCAGCAAGCATCGCGCAGAAGCGCTGTTCACCATTGGCGAAATCTATCGCGACGACCTGGATGACAGCAAACAGGCTAAAGCCAGTTTTGAAGATTTCGTAAAACGGTATCCCGGCAACTCGCGAGCGCAGGAAGCGCACAAAGCGATTGCCGAAATCGAGAATCCGTCAGCCGCTCGGAGCCCATTCAGGGTCAAAACTCAAAAGCGCGATCGCGCTGGCAAGTCCAGGGCTTTGAGAGCGGCGGAAGATACGCCCAAAGCTCCAGTTGCTGATGATGACCCATCTGCTGCTCCGGCACAATCCCAGCAGCAAGAAGCTGCTTCGACGAACGTTGCTTCGGTAAGTAATGATTCGCAGCCACACCATCTTCCCCGCCTGACCGCGATTCGCCATTGGTCCACCGGCGACTACACCCGTGTCGCCATTGATCTGGAGCAGGAAGTGAAATACCAGGCGGGACGCGTGCCCCATCCGGACCGGATTTTCTTTGATCTATATGGCACCAGACTGGCACCAGATCTGGTGGGCAAGAGCTTTGAAGTGGAAGCAGGGTTCCTGCACAAAATCCGGGTGGCACAATACAAGCTCAATATGGCGCGCATTGTGCTCGACGTTGATGACGTAGCCGAATATTCAGCGTTCCTGCTGCCGAATCCTTACCGGCTGATCATCGATATTCACGGCAAACTGCCGCCGAACAAAGTTGCCGGCAATAAAACTGCTAAGCAGTCTCCCCAGGATGCCAAACCGCCAGCGCAGGAAACAAATCCTATTGCAGACGACGTTGATGCCGACCAGGACGTTACTGTAACCAGCGTCAAATCGTCGAACCATAAGTCTGCCACGCAAAAGGGAAATGGCGACGCAGGCGCAATCCAGAGCGCCGAAGCGGGTAAATCCGACCCCATCAGAGGCCAGGGTAAAGATAAAGATAAGGACAAGGAGCGCGTTGTTAGTCAGACCCCGGCAGAGATCGCGAAGGTGGTTGCGCCTAAAACTGCGGTCGATGACACAGGGATGGACGATTCAGACCGGACCGCAGGCCAACCCACTACCGGGCCTACGTTTGAATCCATCTCACCCAAGGAATCCAGCAGGAACAAGAAAAAGACTATAGAAACAACTTCTCGCGCCGCGAATGCGACTACAACCACCACGCATACGGCTGCACCCACGGCTTCCGGCGAGCGTTCGCTCATCCGTGCGCTGGGCCTCAAGATCGGAAAGATTGTGGTTGATGCAGGACATGGCGGCCATGACACCGGAACCATCGGACCTAATGGCCTGGAAGAAAAAGATCTGGTGCTGGATGTGGCCCTGAAGCTGGGCAAATTGCTGGAAGATAAGCTTGGCGCCGAGGTGGTTTACACGCGGGACGATGACACGTTTATTCCGCTGGAGACGCGCACCGCCATCGCCAACAAGGAACAGGCTGACCTGTTCATCTCCATTCACGCCAACTCTTCTGACGATCCGACGGCCCGCGGCGTGGAAACCTATTACCTGAATTTCACCAGCCGCGCCGATGCCCTGGAAGTGGCAGCACGCGAAAACGCCGTATCAGAGCAATCCATCCACGAATTGCAGGATTTGGTAAAGAAGATTGCCCTGAAAGAAAAGATTGGGGAATCACGCGAGTTCGCGTCAGACGTTCAGCGCTCTCTCTATTCCGGACTGAGCGCCAAAAGCCCGAATCTACGGAACCGTGGGGTAAAGAAAGCGCCTTTCGTAGTGCTGATTGGCGCGAACATGCCGTCCATCTTGGCGGAAATTTCTTTTGTCAGCAATCCTGATGATGCAAGAAAATTAAAGACCAATGAATATCGCCAGCGCATTGCCGACTCGCTCTATAAAGGTGTGTCTAAGTACGTGAACAGCCTGAGCGGGGTTAAAGTGGCTTCAAAGAATAGCGGCTTAGGCGCCAGTGATGGCCAGACCTCTGTAGCTGCGGCAAAGTAAGCCCTCCCCTCGAAAAGCATTTCCGCTCAAAATTCTTTCTTGTCCGGTGGTAGCCAGCTTGCTTTCGCTTCTTGTGAATCAATGCGCTCCCGGCTGTAATACTGGAACACCAGATTTTTATCATTGAGCTGCTTATGCATCCGCTTTACTGATTCTCCCAGACACTCATTGCGGTCAAGCCGCGAATCGATCTGCTGCAGCCAGAATCGGGTCAATGTTTCGTGATACAGCCCGCTGACACGATGATGCGCGGCAAAGCGCTTCAGGGTCTCGCGCATGCGGAACACCGCAAATTCAAAATTGGAGGCATATAAGTAAACCACCGCTACAGTAAGGTGGTCGCGATGATGGAATTCTTCTTTTGGCAACAGGCAGCGCTCCAGCTGATCGACCAGCGTGAGGATTTCTGCATCGGTCATAGTTTCATGGCTCCAAAGAAAAACGCCCGCCGGCCAAAAGGCTGACGGGCGTGATTTTGTGTTCTCTTTCAGAGTAGCGGACGATACAGCAAAAAGCAAACAGAGATTCTACCGTTCATTGCTATGCCCGCGGGTGGAGAGTCGCATTGAACGCATGGAATTAACATCCCCGATGATTGCTCGTTCATGTCTGCTACGGTATCCAGCATAGCCATGAAAGGTTTAGATATACTGCCCTTCATGTGCGGGCTTAAGCGCCACTTTTTTCGAATGCAGGTACTCAGTTTTATCTGTTGCCTCGCTGCGCTGGCAGCTTGCCGGCAGTCAACGAGTCAACAAGCTGCAAACATCTCCGGGCAAAATGGAGGCTCGCCTCCAGGAGAGACGTTGTGGCTCAAGGCGAATGGGCTGCGCCTGAAGAGTAAAATTTATCGCAGCGCCAAATTGAGCAGCCACCCGGTGTTGATTGTGGTGCTCCATGGCGATTTGCTTGGAGTGAAGGCTATTCCCGCTACAACCTATCACTATATTTTTGCCCATGAAGCAACAATGCAGATGGATAATCTGGTGGTAGCGGCGTTGTTGCGTCCGGGCTACAGGGATGATACGGGTGAACAATCCGAAGGTGAGCGAGGACTGGCAACCGGCGATAATTATACGCCTGAGGTAGTGGACGCTATTGCCCAGGCAATCGAGCAGTTCAAGAGCAAATTCCATCCTGCGCACACGGTGCTGGTTGGGCATTCAGGCGGCGCGGCGATCACCGGCGACCTGCTGGGCCGATGGCCTTCCGCCGTGGATGCGGCCTTGATGGTTTCATGCCCTTGCGACCTGGCGGCGTGGCGCAGGCACATGCAACAAATTCAGAACAACAATCCAATCTGGTCGGCGCCCATCCAAAGCCTTTCACCCATCAACCTAGCCGGCAAAGTCTCGCCTTCCGTTCACGTGCAACTGCTGGTGGGCAGCAAAGATCCTGTGGCCCCGCCGGAAATGAGCGAACACTATGCTGAAGCTCTGCGTAATCACGGGAATCATGCGGCGCTGACAATCGCACCTGGGCTGGAGCATGACATTCTTCTGGAACCTGTCACGATGGGTGCGCTGAAAGGGCTGGTGGAAGCGGTGAAGAAATGATTCCGGCAAGTGAGAGATCGGAATCCTGAGCAGCTTCTTTGTGACGTGTCACCGCTCGTCCGCTTGTCTTTGCTGCTAGCATATTTGCAAGCATGCTCAGGAGAAAAAACAAAATATAAATGCGGGACAGTGAGAGTCTATGGCGAAAAATGAGTAGCGCGGTTGCGCCCTTTCCTAGAGGCGTGGTTGATGTTCAGACTCCAATCCAGGGAACTGCATTCTTTCCAGGTGGCTACGGATTGTGGTCTCCGGACGATGATCCTAGAGGACAAATCATGGTGGTGGGCCAGGATTTCAATAGCGTTCGGGTACACAAAAAAGCACTGCTGGATGGCACCGAAGTCCACAGCAGTGCGACATGGAGAGAACTTGGAAACATACTCGCCGCCAGTTGCATAAGCGCAAGTAGGTGTTTCTTCACGAATTTTTATATGGGCCTTCGAGATGGTGGTTGTGAGGAAGGTCAGTTCCCCGGGTTGCCAGGAATTCGCCGGAGTCAGGAGTTCAAGGATTTTACCAAGCGGTGTTTAGACTTTTTTCACACGCAGCTACACTTCTTCCGCCCAAAACTCATCTTCACGCTTGGACTAGAACCATTAAAGGCATTGGCCACCGGTGTCTTCGGTATTCCAAAACCATCTAGTTTGACCGCTTGCACGGACATTTATCGCCATATCAAGTTGCCGCACGGCAGCACCACGGTCGTTCCACTGACTCATCCTTCGCGCTATCGCCTAAATATCAATAAGCGAAAGTATGGTCCAGAGGTCGGCGCGAAAGCAGAAATGTTCATGATAGCTGACGGATTGCAGGCTGCTTTTCCCCGATAAAGCGCTCACGGGCCATTTTCAATCTGATCACTTCCGCCCACACGAGATCCTAGAGCATGTGCCCTAAGATGCTTTGTGCAGCCATGGTGTCAATTTTTCTTCACCTCGAGTCACATCAGCGCCCAAATAGATATGAGAGATATTGCATTGCTATGGAAACAAAAAGCACAAGGTCCCTCCAGCCTGCTCACACGCTGATGAATGCGCGTGTTCGCTGACGGCTGTCGGGATGACACGTAAAAGGGGCAAATTATGCAGAATTCCAAGCTGACACAACTGCCGAACGTGGGGAATTTGGTAAATGAGTAATTTGGTAATTGAGTAATTGAGGATTTATAGCAGAACGAATTGATTCATTTCCGAAATGCGAGTCAAATTGCGCTTGACGGCAAAAAAAGTAAAGGGTCCGGCCTGCGCCGAACCCGTTTACAAAATCACCAATTTATTCAGCCACCAATTCGTTTACGCGACGCCCATCTCCGCGGCGATGCGCTCGGTCACAAATGCTTCAATCAGGTCGCCTTTCTTTACGTCATTGAAGTTCGCCAGGTTAATGCCGCATTCCATGCCATTGCGAACTTCGCTGGCATCGTCTTTGAAGCGCTTGAGTGAACCGACCTTTCCCTTGTACACCTGGACGCCATCGCGCACCAGGCGCACATCGGAATCGCGCTTAATCAAGCCATCCAGCACGTAGCAACCGGCAATGGTGCCAGCCTTGGGTACGCGGAACGTATCGCGAACTTCGGCGCGGCCCTGATAGGTTTCCTTGATGACCGGATCGAGGAGCCCAAGCATGGCTTTCTTGATCTGGTCCTGCAGTTCGTAAATGATCGAGTGCAGGCGGATATCGATTTTTTCCATGTCCGCCAGTTCCTGCGCTTTGCGCTCCGGACGCACATTGAAGCCGATGATCACCGCGTTGGACGCAGACGCCAGAAGCACGTCATTTTCATTGATGGCGCCCACGCCGGTATGCAGGATTTTGATTTTTACCTTTTCATTGGAAAGCCTGGTCAGCGTATCGGCCAGCACTTCCGACGAACCCTGCACATCGGCTTTCAGAATGATGGGCAGTTCCTTCATTCCGGCTGTCTTGATCTGCTCGGCCAGTCCTTCCAGTGAAAGCTTGGAACTCTTGGCCAGCGTGGCTTCACGGGCGCGCTGCTCACGATATTCGGAGATCTGCCGCGCTTTTTCGCGGTCAGCCACCATCAGCACGTCACCCGATTGCGGCAGACCTTCAAGACCCAGGACCTCTACCGGAGTTGACGGCGGAGCTTCTTCCACGGCCTTGCTGCGATCGTCAAACATGGCACGCACTTTGCCGAACGTGTTGCCGATGATGAAATTGTCTCCTACGCGCAATGTGCCGTTCTGTACCAGCACTGTTGCCACTACGCCTCGTCCACGGTCAATCTTGGCTTCAACCACGGTGCCCGTTGCCGGACGCTCCGGATTGGCTTTGAGGTCCTGCAGATCGGCCACAAGGCAGATCATTTCCATCAGCAGATTCAGGTTGGTGCGTTTCTTGGCTGAGACATCCACAAACACCGTGGTACCACCCCAGTCTTCCGGCATCAGGCCGCGATCTGCAAGCTGTTTCTTCACGCGGTCCGGCAGCGCTTCAGGCTTGTCGATCTTATTTACCGCAACAATGATCGGGACCTTTGCGGCTTTGGCGTGGTCCATTGCTTCCAGCGTCTGCGGCATAACACCGTCATCTGCGGCCACGACAAGAACCACAATGTCCGTGACTTTTGCGCCGCGGGCACGCATGCGGGTAAACGCTTCGTGACCCGGCGTGTCGAGGAATACAATCTGGCGACCAAACGCAGGTGAATCTTCCTTGGTGATCTTCACCTTGTAAGCGCCAATGTGTTGCGTAATGCCACCGGCTTCGCCCCCGGCAACATCGGTTTCGCGAATGGCGTCAAGCAGCGACGTTTTACCGTGATCGACGTGGCCCATGATCGTAACCACGGGCGGACGCGTGACTGCGGCAAGCGCAGCTTTTTCTTCTGTCACGCCGGTTAGCGCAGCCATTTCCTGCGCTGCCTGATCTTCAAAGCTGATGGATTCAGATTCGGCGCCAAAATGCCGCGCCAGATCCTTGGCCAATTCAAAATCCAGACTCTGGTTTACGGTGGCCATCACGCCCTTCATCAACAGGCGGGCGATCAAATCTTTAGCTCGTACTCCCAGCTTTTCCGCCAGGTCTTTTACGCTGATGCCCTCACCGATGGTGATGGATCGGGTGATGGGAAGCGGCTCGTTCGACAACGCCAGACGCGGCGGTGGAACAAAGCCCTTCATTGTGCCTTCTTTTTCCCTCGGGATAAAAGGCTGCCCAGGACGGCGCGTTGGCCCGCCAGGACGTGCCGGTCTGCCCGCTGGTGGCGGTGGTCCGCCCGGACCTACGCCGCCCATTCCGGGGCGCGGTGGATAACCCCCCGGACGCGGTGAACTGGTTGGATGCGGGCCGCGACGCTGCTCGCCGGGACGCCCTTGATATGGCGGACGTGAACCTGGAGGTCCGCCGCCGCCCGGTCCTGAAGGACGTGGGCGCTGGAAAATTGGCTGACCACGAACTACGCCCTGAGGACGCTGTCCCGGTCCACCCTGACTCTGCATAGGCCTTGAACCCGGTGCTCCCTGCATCGGGCGGCTTTGTGGCGCGCTCGGCGGAGCAACCCGCGGTGGCGGCGCCGTATAAACCGGACGCGGCCCCGTCTGGGGCGTAATCATTCTCCGTTGCGGAACAATCGGCTGGCCCGGCACAGGCTTGACCTGGGGCGGAGCAGCGGCTGGCTGAGTGCTCGCCGCAGCAACTGGAGGCGCAGCAGGCTTTTGCGGAGCAGGAGGCGGCGTTACTACGACCGCTGGCGGCGTGACCACAACTGCGGGCGGTGAAGCTGGCTTTTCGACAGGAGGAGGAGGTGCAACCACGACCGGCGGAGCCGGTTTAACCAGAGGAGGTGTGACCACAACACTTCTTTCCGCTGCCGGAGCAGCCGGTTTGGGCGTTACAACAGATGGCTTCTCAGCCGCTGCCGGAGGCGCGGCCACAGTTGCCGGTGCTTTTATTTGTGCGGCGGGTGGCGCAGTTGGCGTGCTGACCACAGGCGGCTTTGCCGGAGGAGCCGGCGGATGCTGTTGCTGCTGCTCTCTCTCTCTGAGCAGCCTTGCTACGTCCCCAGGCTTGGAAATTTTGGAGAGATCAATCTTGGGCTTGACCTCCGTCGCGGAAGTCCTCTCCCTTGAAGACGAGCTGGATCTGGCCGAAAAATGCTTCCGTACACGTTCCGCTTCATCTTCTTCAATCGAGCTTGAGTGCGTCTTCTTCTCGGTCACGCCGACTTCCGGCAAGACATCCAGAATTACCTTGGCTTTTACCTCAAGCTCTCGGGCCAAATCATTGATTCGAATTTTCATCCGCTCTCTATTTCCTCCAAATGCCTGTTACGCGATCATAATGACCTCACGGTGTTTGCCTTGAATCTCACTACGATTGTTCTTCTTCTTCACTCTGCTTTGCCAATTCCGGTTCTACCGTGGCAATCTCAGCGGGGCTTTCTTCGCCATGGGTATGCACTTCTGCGACATCGGCATCGGGCGCGTTTTCCACGCCGGCGATTGCCG
This sequence comes from Candidatus Angelobacter sp., assembly GCA_036495645.1. Lineage (GTDB taxonomy): Bacteria > Acidobacteriota > Terriglobia > Terriglobales > Acidobacteriaceae > Angelobacter. The sequence goes on along the minus strand of DASXMN010000014.1, from coordinate 21,472 downwards.
CTGCTTCACTGGCCTGGCCCGTCTCTACCGCTTCAGAGTATTCAGACGCAGCAGCTTCGGCCGCCGCTATCTCAACCGGTTCGCCCACTTCTGCGCCTTCCACAGAGGCCGTTTCGCCGGCTTCCGGTATGGCAGCCACTGCGCCTGTTTCAAGGGTAGAAAAGTAATTATTCACCGCAATACTGATTTTTTCCACTGTTTTGGGGCCTACGCCGGGCACTTCTTCCAGTTGTTCCGGCGTCATGTCAGCCAGGGCCTCAACGGTGGAAATTCCTGCTTCATTCAGCTTGCCGATTAAAGCCTCGCCCAGGTCAGTAACATTTGTGAGCGGAGTGGCTTGCTGAGTGGTCAGCGATTCCATCTGCTGTTCCACTTCCTGCCGCTTCTCTTCTTCGCTCTTGATATCGATCTTCCAGCCCAGCAGCTTGGCGGCCAGCCGCACGTTCTGCCCCTTTTTGCCGATGGCAAGCGAGAGCTGGCTGTCATCCACCACAACTTCAAGGTGCTTGTCTGATTGGTCGACCACTGTTACGCGGCTTACCTTGGCCGGCTGCAGCGCCTTTTCCGCAAACGTGACCGGATCTTCGTGATATTCAATAATGTCGATCTTTTCTCCGCGCAGCTCACGGATGATCGATTGCACCCGCATACCCTTCATGCCGACGCATGCGCCCACGGCGTCCACATCCTTGTCGCGCGACATTACGGCAATCTTGGTGCGCTCGCCGGCTTCACGCGCAATGGCCCGGATCTGCACTGTTCCGTCGTAAATTTCAGGAACTTCCGTCTGGAACAGGTTCTGCACCAGCTCCGGCGCGGCACGGGACACAACCACAGCCGGCCCCTTGGAATTCTTATCCACGCGGACCAGCACCGCGCGTACGCGCTCACCGACGGAAAATGATTCCAGCCGCGACTGTTCTTTCTTTGACATGCGGGCTTCAGCCCGGCCAATATCAAAGATTACATCTGGGCCTTCAATGCGTTTTACCGTCGCATTCAATACTTCGCCAACCCGGCCAATATATTCGTTGTAAACCGTATCGCGCTCGGCTTCACGGACTTTCTGGAAAATGATCTGCTTGGCAATTTGCGCGGAGATGCGCCCCAGCCCTTCAGTGGACTTCAGGAACCGTACTTCTCCGCCGACCTCAGCATTGGGATCAATCGCTTTGGCTTCATCCAGAGAGATTTCCAGTTGCGGATCTCCAATGTCATCTTCTGACGGAAGAATGCTCTTCACCGCATACACGCGGATCATGCCGGATTCTTTGTCCAGTTCGCCTTTCAGATTTTCCTGGCTCTTTTCTTTCTTGCGGGTGGCCGCAACAATGGCGTCTTCCACCGCGCTCACCACAATCTGCGGATCGATTCCCTTTTCCCGGCTTAACGCGTCAATGACGTTATAGATCTCACTTGCCATAACAAAACGGTCCTTATAATTGCCTTGACTAAATTCTTTATCAACTAAATTTCCGGCACCAAATTGGCCTTCTCAACATTGGCCAGATCAATTTCAATCTTCTCTCCCGGCGGCAGCGGATGTCCCGGCTTTGGCTTCTTCTTGCCCTTCATCGTCTCCAGCGTCAGCCTGCCGTTGTCAAAGCTCTGCAAGCGTCCCTCAAAATGACGATTGCCATTTAACGGCTGCCGTGTCATCAGCTTTACCCGGCTGCCCATAAAGCGCTGATAATCTTCCGGCCTTGTCAGCTTGCGGTCCAATCCGGGAGACGAAACTTCCAGTGTGTAAGCTGGCCCCTGTACTGCGTCTTCAACATCCAGGATGGTTGAAACATCCCGGCTGACCATGGCGCAATCTTCGTGCGTCACGCCTTCCGGCTTGTCGATGGTAATTCTCAGGGTGCGCGCCTTGCCCCCGCCCAGCAACTCCACGTCCACTACTTCTATTCCAAGTGCCTTGGCCACGCGGCCGGCAATATCGCGAATTGTGTTAAGGTCTGCTGCCATTTGCCAAAATAGTCGCCCTTCGCCGTTTGACTCACAGTTCGGCAGCCAGGCCGGCACGCGCGCCGAGCTGCCCGTCACAAGCGCAAGACAAAACCTTCTGACGAGAACACCCACTACTAGTGGTTTGGAGCGAAGCGACAAAAACAACGTAACCAAAATAAAAGTGGGCAATCCGCCCACTGGTACGTTCGCCACGAATTGGGGACTTCTAACCCACCCAGACCACCTTCCGGCCTGAGCCGAAACCAGCTACAACTTCTTAATAATACGCGCTTTGGTGACAAAAGACAACGCGGAGCTGGCCCGGCGCAATGCCGGTCTGAAAATTATCTATGCATAAGCCATTTGTTTACAGAAGGTTGGCCGGATGGCTTTTTTGCAATCACTTTCTCTCAGGTGAATTGCTTATTTAATCTATTTGCCCATCAAACCAATCCGGTCAGCCCCGGCGTGATGCGTAATATCCACTGCTTCCGCCACAAACTCAAAATCAATTTCCGGATCTCCCTTGACGAACGCTACCCGGTCTTCCCTCTGGCTATAAATAACATTGAGCTTCGCTTCCAAGGCCTCCCAACTGATATTTTCCTGATTGATCTTCAACTCAGGCCGCTTGCTTCCGCCGATGTCTTTCAATTGGATGACGATTGGCGACTCTGGATTCTGTTTCACGCTTTCTGTGTTTGGCTGCGGAATGAGTGTTTTCTCTCCCATTTTATGTTCCGGCAGAATGACCATAAAAATGATCAGCAGAACTAAAAGCACATCGATCAGTGGTGTGACGTTAATTTCGCACGAGCGTGCACCGCGCTCTCCAGTCATCATGGACATGTTCGCCTCCTGGGGCGTGGACCGCTTTTGCGATCCCCTATGTTTTGCGCGCGCTTGAGTAATTGACAACTCAGGGAGGCAGGATGTTCCCGGCGAAGTTCTCTTATAAGGCAAGAAAATGTCGGCGAATTAACTTCTCTGTATCGTTCAATGAACGCTAAGAGTCCTTTCACTTCATCCGGTGCAATATTCAATTTTATGAGAATGCTTCCCTGATTCTCTTCGGCAAAGCCAAATCTAAAGCCGAAAGATTCGACACTATGAGACACTTCTATTTTTATAACTTTGTTCATGTCGTGAGTACGAGGGTCTTAAAAGCAATTTCCAGATGAATCGGGGAACGAAGCGCGGTTTCGGTCGGAAGAGTCGGGCCATGAAGCGGGGATCGGCAAGCACCTGGGCCACAAGATCACTTGCTTCCATTTTGATCTTTGTGGTTCGGTTGAATTTACGGGACATTGGTTCGGTAGGATTTGATTTAATCGTACAACCTACTCAGGATTCGTCAATTCACAGGAAGGGGTTACATGGGCGACATATTTGTTTGGTCTACGATAATCCTCTCAATCTGGGGGGCTGTCGGGCCGCTGGTTGGGGTTCGGTATGGGCAAGAGTTGGCAAAGCGTAATCAGCGGGCGCAATGGATTCTTGATAGCAAGAAACAAGAATACAAAGAACTATTGAAGGCAATGGGCGAAGCATTCGCAACATATATCCATTATTACTGTTCTCCGTCCGAGAAAGAGAAACGGGATGTAACGACGCTGAGTGAAGCGGACAAGAAAGTGTTGTTATCCATTGACGGCTCATTATTCATCAGAGATGAAGTAAACCGGGAAAAGATTGGTGAGAGGTTCGTTGAGCTGCTGCGGGCAATTGAAAACGGGAAAAAGAATTATTCTGAGGCAGGGGTCGTTTACGGAGAAATTCGTAATGCGGTCATTGAACTGTCCCGTAAGAGCTTTGATTCTTGAGTGCGAGTTCGATCTTCTGCCAGTCGTAAAGCCCCATGGGGTAAGGAGTGCGGTCGGCCTTGATCCGTTTAATCCATGTCCAGCGTTCTGGGCCGATGATTTCCTTGATGAGTTTCCCCAATAGAGCCGCCCGTTCTGTTCTTTCCAGTACCCGTGGTGGCGCTGGCAGAGACAGACGATGTTGCGAGATCGCCGTAGCTCACGCTCCTTGCCCCTGCTTACAAGGTGTTCGGCTTGAAGTATGAGATGGCCTGATTTCGGCGCGTAACCGCCGCATTCGCCCGTTTCTTGGTAATTGCGGAGGACGCAACCGCCGTCGCGTTTAATGACGATCTCTCGGAGAAGAGCTTGTATCCGTTGCTTGCATTTGCTGGTTTCTGATTTTTCCGCGAGCGCGGAGCTTGGTTCGTTTCATTCCTCCCTTGACTGCTATTCGCCAATGCTAGCTGCTGATTTCGTGTTCATTCGCAGCTAACAGGCGCGGCTCACCGTGGATCTGCTGTTATGGTTTTGGCTAAGTGCTATTTGCTAATTGCTAACTGCTAATTTCATTCGCGGCCAATTCCTGATCTGCGCTCATCAGCGCAATCTGCGGCGGGAGCCAAGCCTACCACTTAAACCGCTTATGCCCTTCCATCACAATCCTGCGCGCTGCATCTGCGTCAGCCCAGCCGGCCATTTCAGTTTTTTTATCTTCGAGTGCCTTATAGATTGAGAAGAAATGCTCAATTTCGCGCGACTTATGCGGAAACACCTGGGAAAAGTCCTTCACATCGCTATATAGCGGATCACTTGCCGCTACGGCAAGAATTTTCTCGTCCTTCTTTCCCTGGTCCACCATCTGGAGCACGCCAATGGGCCTGACTTCCATCAGGCAGCCGGGAAAGCTCGGCGATTCCACCAGCACCAGTACGTCAAGCGGATCGCCATCCTGCCCCAGGGTGCAGGGAATAAAGCCGTAATCGCCGGGATAATGCACAGGCGAAAACAGGGTGCGGTCAAGTTTGAAAACATGAAGCTGCTTGTCATACTCGTACTTATTGACTGAATCTTTGGGGATTTCAATCACCACGTTTACGCGATGCGGGGCCTTGTCGCCTATGGGAAGCCTGGTGTAATCCATTGTGTTTAACCTGTGATGTCCGTATTCCAGGTTATTTACGCATCGGTCGGCAAGACGGTTTGCAGTCAGGCTACACTGCGCCCCTGGGCCACGCGAATTACCAGCACAATCAATGCAAACACCAGCAGCAAATGGATAGCGCCGCCAAAGGTATAGCTGCTGATCATCCCGAGCACCCACATGATGAGCAGAATGAAAAAAATACCCAGCATAAATCTAACTCTCCCAGGCTATTAGGACGCGCTCAGTGGCTGCTCAAGTTGGCTTTCCGCAGAACTGGTTTGACCCAGGTCTGTGCGTCTTTATCCTTTGGCGCCGTAGCGATTGAAATTCAAAAGATTGGAACCGCGCTCACGGAGTTCCCGCGTGCCCCGGCTGATTCCGCCGCGGACACCATCCCAGGTGCGACGGTATCCGCCGGCAATGGCGCCGCGCAATTCGCGACCGCTGCCTGGGGCGAGCAACAATGCAGCTCCCGCGCCAATGGCAATTCCTGCCAGCAACCATCCAATAGCGTTGCTACTTAGGCCGCCAGCGGGGATTCTTTTCGGCTGCCACTCCTGCTCTTCATAACGGGCGTATTCCATCATCCCAAACTCCTGAGGGCGGTTTCTTAAAGAAGTCATCACTGACTTTTGCGAGAGAACTACTACCAGATTTAACTGGCATGGCGTTTTCCGGGACCTCGCGCGGGTTTGCCCTCTGCCCGCTTGGGAGCAACTTTCTGTTGCCGCTGGGTTTCCTGGCGCGAACTGCGGTTGGTAATGCCTTGTACCTTGTCGGACCGGCCAGCATCTTCGCCGCGCACCGGCCCCGACTCTCTCCCGCGAACGGAAGAATCCTCTCGTCCGCGAGGGCCCGGGTTTTGCTCAAAGGCGTTTTGCTCAAGGGGGTTTTGCTGGTTGGCCCGCTGTCTGGGCTGGCCACCGCCGGCATTTTGAAATTCAGGCTCTTTCTCGCCTTCCACGTTGACAGTCTCATCGACCATGCTCTGCCGGCTTCTGGACTGATTAGGAGTGCGTCCGCTCAGCTTTGTTTCACCACGCGATCCTCCCATCTGTGGCGTATCGGCTGTTGCAGTATCCCGGTGCGTTCTCTGGTATCCGGTTTCCTTTTCCGCAACTTGCTCTCCCGCAGACTTTCCGGCAGATTTTTTGGGCTCGGTGCTGTGATCGTCTATCGAATTGTCATTGCCACGGCGTTTCATTCAGTTTCTCCTGGATGGCCCTCAAACAGTTCTAGTGATGATTTCCTTTCATTATTAGAAAACACGCGTCGGGCGAATGTTGTCCGCAAATGCGGCGTGACGAGTTTTTACCGGCGGAAGCTGATGAAATGCTGTATTTGAGGTAAAATTTCTAGTTCGTCTGCCGCCGGCTCAGGAACGGAAGGCCCGGCCGTCTGTTTCGCAGTGTCCCGCAAGAACCAGACAAAGACCCATCAATCAGCAAGCGTTTCAAGGAGAGAGCTCAACACATGGCGATTCCAGCAACCCAGATGCGTCCGGGGATGATTATTAAACATAACAATGACCTTCATCTGGTCTTTACCGTGGAACACCGAACGCCCGGCAACCTGCGCGCCTTTATCCAGGCTAAGCTGCGGAACATCCGTACCAATGCCATGTTTGAGCACCGATTTCGCTCCAGCGATCCGATTGAAAAGATCACGGTGGACGAAATCCCCATGGAGTTTCTTTACCAGGATGGCGACACCTACTGCTTCATGAACACGGAAAATTACGAGCAGACCCATTTGAGCAAAGACACTCTGGGCGATTCCGTGGATTACCTGACGCCGAATCTACAAATCAAAGTAGAGTTTTATGACGGCAAAGCTGTGGGAATCGAGCTGCCGCAGACCGTTGAACTGACGGTGGTGGAAACTGAGCCAGGATTGAAGTCGGCCACGGCTTCCAGTGTGACTAAACCAGCCAAAACCGAAACTGGCTTAGTTGTGCAGGTGCCGCCATTCATCAATGAAGGTGAAAAGATCCGGGTGGATACGGCTGAAGGCGCATACCTCTCACGGGCATAGCTAATGATCGCTAAGCGTTACATTGTTCGCGGACGTGTGCAGGGCGTGGGCTTCCGTTGGTTTGTTGACCATGAAGCGCGCTCGCTTGGATTGGCTGGTTGGGTAAGAAACAACATTGACGGCACAGTGGAAGCGCTTGCGATTGGCAGCGACCAGCAGCACGCGGCGTTTTCCGGCAAATTGCGCAAGGGGCCGAGGGCAGCCCGCGTGGATGAAGTTACAGAATTGCCGGCCGAACCGGTGGATGGGCTTACAACATTTCGCATTGAAGGAGCATGGTAGATGGAGCCGAAGACAGCAATGAGCTGTGAACACCTGAAAAAGCTGGTCCGCGAAGTGCCGGACTTTCCCAAGCCGGGCATTTTGTTTTATGACATTACAACTTTGCTGAAAGACAAGACAGGTTTTGCCACGCTGATTGACGCTCTTTCTGAACACTACATTGAACATCACGTCGACCTGGTGCTGGGCATTGAAGCCCGTGGCTTCATCTTTGGGCCGGCATTGGCTTATCGCCTGAACGCAGGCTTTGTGCCGATCCGTAAGCCACGCAAGCTGCCGGCGGAAACAGTGAAATGGACTTACGATCTGGAATACGGCACTGACACGCTGGAGATCCACAAAGACGCCATCCAGCCCGGCCAGCGCGTAATTATCGTTGACGATCTTCTAGCGACCGGTGGAACCGCGAATGCCTGCCTGCAACTGGCCCAGTCGCTGGGCGCAAAAGTGGAAGGCCTGGGCTTTGTAGTAGAGCTGGATTTTCTTAATGGACGCAAAAGGTTTGACGGTACGGAAGTATTCTCGCTTTTGCATTATGACAAGTAAGAATGTTCGAAGTCAGCACGGTAAAAATCACCATAGCAGCCGCCTAGGCTGAAACCTATTCCTGGCGCAGCGCGATCATCGGATCAACCCGGCTCGCTCTGCGCGCAGGAACAAAACTTGCCATCAGCGCAGCAATCACCAGAACAGAAATCATCATGGCAAAGGTGAGTGGCTCCATGGCCCGCACGCCCGGTACCAAACGCTCCAGCAAACGCCCAGCCATGAGGGCCGCTATGATACCTGCAATCACTCCGGCAAAAATCATCGCCAAACTTTGCCGCAGTACCAGCCACATCACGTTCGCTGCGCTTGCTCCCAATGCCATGCGTACGCCAATTTCCGGTATGCGCTGGCTGGTCAGGTAGGCAAGCACTCCATAAATGCCAACGCAAGCCAGCAGCAATGCCAGTCCGGCAAATATTCCGAATAACAGTAAAAGGAACCGTTGCAGCGCCAGAGTGCCACTCACGAGTTGCTCCATTGTCCGCACTTCATAGAGGACCTGATCGTTGCCCACGCCACGCACTTCACGACGCAATGTTTCCACCACATTCAGCGGATCAAGCTTTGTCCGCACGGCAATTGACATAAGTTCAGACCAGCGGCGCACAAACTGGTCTGGCAGTTGCGCGAAAGGATAATAAAGTTGCGCGCGCACCTGGGATTGATCGTCGCTGGCCAGACCCCAATGCCGCACATGGCCAACCACACCGACAACCTGGAAAGCGCCGGTACCCGCCTCCGGAATCCAGAGTCGCTGCCCCACAGCCGTGCGCCCACTGAATGCCTTTTGTGCCAGGACATCATCAATCACGATCACCGGATTGTTGCCAAGGCGGTCCTGATCGTTGAAGAAACGACCCTGGAGCAAGGCAATGCCCATGACCTTCAAATATTCCGGGGTTACGCTGGTGGCCAGTGCGATCGGCATATCTTTTGGCGCCGGCAACGCCGCGCTGGTCCAGTAACTCAGTTGATTGTTGCCTTCGCGCATGGGAACGGTATCGACCAGAGCAACGGATTCTACTCCCGGCACGTGCCGCGCCCGGTCCATTACGTCATCCCACGCAGCGCGGGTACGCGGCGGGTCGGCAAGAGTAGCGGCAGAAAGCGCCATTCGCGTGACCAGAACGTTGTGAAAGTTGAGGCCGGGATCAAGCGATGAGAGCCGCAACAGCGTACGGCCCAGAATTCCTGCGGCCACAAGCAGCACAACGGCCAGCGTGACTTCAGAAATGATGAAGCTGCTATGCAGACGCCGGGCGCCGCCTGTGACAGTCCGCCCTCCGGCACGGAGCACCTGCTCCAAGTCGCGTACTGGAGCGCGCAACGCAGGCGCCAATCCGAAGAGAAGCCCGCTAAATAAGGATATTGCAACAGCAAAAAGCAAAACTTGCCAATCCAGATGCACTTCTTCCGCGCGCGGCAAACTACCCGGCCAGAACACCACAAATGGACGTATGCCGGCCGTCGCCAGCAAAATTCCCAATAGGCCGCCAGCAAGGCCGAGCAATGCGCTTTCTGTCAGGCATTGGCGTACAAGGCGGCTGCGGCTTGCTCCCAGAGCCACGCGCATCGCCAACTCGCGCTCGCGTGAAACTGAGCGTGCCAGCAGCAGGCTGGCAACATTTACGCAGGCAATCATCAGCACCAGGCTCACTGCCCCCAGCAGCAGCCAGAGCGTGTTGCCAACGTCGCCTACCTGCGGCCGCAACGGCTCGGCAACAAAGCTGCGTCCCTTATTGGAGTCTGGATATTGCTCTGCGAGAGGACGCGCAATCATGGCCAATTCCGTTTGCGCGGCGGGGAGGGTGACACCCGGACGCATACGCGCCACAACACGCAATCTGTGAGCATCCCGGCTGCGAAGCCTCGCGTTCGTATCCTGCCCAAGCAGCGTGAATACATCCACTTCGTCGCCGTCCAGCCGGAAACCAGAAGGCGTAACACCAACAATGGTGTAAGACTTTCCGTCATAAACCATTGGAGCGTTGCCCGCGTCGATGCTTCCGCCGTAATGCCTGCGCCAAAAGCTGTAACTAACAATCGCAACAGGCGCTCCGCCCAGGCGGTCTTCATCTGGCAGAAAGGCACGTCCACGCGCGAGTTGAATATCCAGAACGGAAAAGAGGTCTGCAGAGATTTCACGGCCTTCAACGTACTCTGCTTCTCCGGGATGGCTGACGGTGCCTCCGCCGAACATCCATGCTGCCATAGCAAGTGAGCGGCTGCGTTGCTGGCAATCGAGAAAGTTGGGATAAGTAAATCCCCATTGGTTGCCAAAGCGCGTGCTCCAGTCCGTCTGTTCATGTAGAACCAGTAGCCGTTCCGGTTGCGGATAAGCCAGCGGCTTCAGCAGCACCCCGCGGATCATGGTGAACATCACGGTCGTGGCCCCACTGCCCAGGGCCAGAGTGAGCAGAGCCACGGCAACAAATCCTGGACGCTGCCTGAGCGTGCGGAGCGCGTAATGCAAATCGCGCAGCAGGTCTTGCAGCCAGCGTGTGCCTCGTGCGTCGCGACACTGCTCCTTCACCTGTTCCGGGCCGCCAAGTTCCAGCCGTGCCAGTCGGCGCGCTTCCTGCGGACTGTGGCCCTCCTTTTGCAGATCAGTGATGTGCTGCTCAAGATGGAAGTTGAGTTCTCTTTCCAATTGCTCATCCATTTGTTGTCTGCGCCACAACCGCTGCAACCAGTTCATCGCACACCACCTTCGGCCAGCCCAAGGATCAAGCTCACCGCCTCAGCCAGTCGACGCCAGTCCTCGGTTTCAGCTTCCAGATGCTTCCGGCCTTTGCTGGTCAGGCTATAAAATTTTGCTTCGCGGCCGGTTTCACTCTCTTTCCAATCCGCAGTCAACAGTCCACGATTTTCAAGCCGGTGCAGCGCCGGATAAAGCGATCCTTGCGGCACCTGTACCACGTCGCGCGAAATCTGCTGTAACCGCTGAGCGATGGCGTATCCATGTACTGGGCCGAGCGCGACGATTTTCAAAATGAGCACATCCAGAGTGCCTTGCGGCAGGTCAGATTTCGGCGGCATTGCTTATACCTCCAGCTTCTACATATATGTATCATGCCGATGTGTAGAAGCGCAAAGTATCAGTTGCCATCGCAAAGCGCACAGCCAGGGCGTAGCGGAAGTCCCGAATACCTGGATAGCAGCATTCCCTAACGTTTGTTAGACTTCCTTCTCATATGGCGGCAACGATTGAACGGCAGCGCAACCGGGCACCCTGGATAGCTTTGTTACTCGCTGTGGCTGCCATATTTTCCAATGCCATATTTTTTCTGGGATTTCCTGGGCAAAGAGCCATCCCGCTTCTGAGCGCGGCACTGGCGATCGGCGCGCTGGTCTACGCCGTCTTGGGAATCATGCGGGCGTTCCGGCAGCCGCAGGTATATTCCGGCGGGCTTTCAGCCTCAATCCTTGGCGTGGTATCACTCCTTATATGTGCGTTCGCAGCGTTTGTATCTATTCATTCGCGTGACCTGCCCGCTTCGGCGGAAGCGCCACGGGTTGGACAAAAAGTCCCGGATTTCACGCTGGCCGATACCAATGGAAACAAGGTGTCACTGGAGCAGTTGCTGGGCAAAACCATTGGTTCTCCCCTGAACGGTTCAGCGGCTAGCACAGACATCCATCCAACCCCAACCGCTGCGCTGGTCCCGCCAAAGGCGGTTCTGCTGGTTTTTTATCGCGGTAATTGGTGACCTTTCTGCAACCTCGAGTTACGAGGCATCCAGAAAAAACTGAGCGAATTTGAACAAGCAGGCATTCGTCCGGTGGCCATTAGTGTGGACACACCGGAGGTTTCGCGCAATCTTGCAGGCAAAGCTGGTTATACATTTTCTATTCTTTCTGATCCCGGCGCCGAGACTATCCGCCGCTACCACCTGCTGCATAAAGGCGGCGGGCCAGACAGTACCGATATTGCCCGGCCTGCGGAGTTTCTGGTGGATTCCAATGGCGAGGTGCGTTGGGAAAACTTTACTGAAGATATTCGCATACGCGCTAAGGCCGACGAGATGCTGGCAGCAGCCAAAAAACTGCAGTAGCACAGCAACAGCCACGGTTGCAGCAGATTCCTCGCTGCGGTTCGGGATTTCGCCTGCAGGCTCCCGCTCAGCTTCGCTCACGCCTGCATAACGGCTCAAAATAAAACCGGCGCTTATTCTCCCCCGAGATTTTCAGCGCCGGCTTTAAAGGTTTCCCGGAAACCGGGAGAACCAGGCCGCTCATCTACTTCCGGCCAACTTGTACGCAAAGCAGAGGTTGGTGCGAGATTCCGTTGTGAAATCGTGCAATCCAAGATGCCTTGCAGCAGCAAGGTGGGTCAATACGAAAGCGGGACATGGTATTTACTTAGTCGATAACGAACAAGGGGCAAGGATTTCCGCCAACCCTGATGTATACTGTGCCGAATTGAATAATTGCGGGGTTTTAAGTTGTTTCTTAATGCTCGCATTTTCTGAAAGCTGTTTGGGGCGGCTACTTCCTGGGGGATAGCGGAATACTATAATTTTTTACCTTGACCAGCAGCAGCCCCGGTCGGGAGGGTCCTTATGGACCTGCTTATTATTCGTACTGTTTTCATTCTTGTTGTAGCGGTTGCCTGTTTCCACCTGAAACCGTTCGGATTGGCCAATCTTCCCGCGTGGGCTTCTGCGCTGGCTGGAATCGCCATTGGTCTGGCCGTGGTCTGGTTTGAAGCGCGGCTGCGCGTGGTGAGCCTGAAACGGCTGATCGGGGCCGTAATCGGCAGTATTCTGGGAATCCTGGGCGCTTACCTCTTCAGCGTGGTCATCAAAAACAGCATCACGCATTCGGAAACACAGCGCTTCCTTATGCTCATGGTGATGCTGCTCATGTCCTACGTGGGGCTGATCGTGGGCGCCAACAAGGGCGACCTGCTGAATCTGGCCGCGCTGGGCGGTATTTTTGGCGCGGAAAAGCAGGGGCGCAAAAGCTTCAAAATCCTGGATACCAGTGTAATCATCGATGGCCGCATTGCCGACATTGCCGATACCGGCTTTTTAGATGGCATTGTTGTCATCCCACAATTTGTTTTGCGTGAGCTGCAACTGGTGGCCGATTCAGCCGATTCCCTCAAGCGCAACCGGGGCCGCCGCGGGCTGGACATTCTGCAGCGCGTACAGAAAATTGTGACCGTCAGCGTCCAGATCGTGGAAGATGACTTTCCGACCGTCCGCGAAGTTGACCTGAAACTGATTGAGCTGGCAAAAATGTATGAGGCGAAGATCATCACCAATGATTTCAACCTCAATAAAGTGGCCCAGCTTCAGGGCGTTGAGGTTTTGAACATTAATGAACTGGCCAATGCGCTCAAGCCAATTGTTCTGCCGGGCGAGACCATGCGGGTCTTCATTCTTAAAGAAGGCAAGGAGTATAACCAGGGCGTAGCCTATCTGGATGACGGCACCATGGTGGTGGTGGATAACGCGCGCAAGCTGATTGGGAAAAACGTGGATATTGCCGTAACTTCGGTACTGCAAACTACGGCCGGAAAGATGATCTTTGGCAAGTTTGACGAGCGTTCACGCGCGGCTGAAAGAATTGAGCCAAAAGCGGAAAGCGCAAAGCCAGAGATGCGCAAAACGCAGCCGATCATTGTGGAAACAACGCCGCATCCCCACTCTGAGTAAACAGTACGCCAAAACAGGACTAGAAGCTGCGCTCCCAAACCAGGCTCTTGACCGTGGGGCCATGGACTAATCCCGACTGGTGAATAGCCAAGCAGCTCGCATACAATAAAGCCAGCTTAAACCTGCCCGAGAAGGCGAATAGGGCGCGTTCTCGGGGCCTACCATGGTCTTGACGATGTCTTGGGAAATCAAATGGCATGTTCCTGCCGCGCTGCTCTTTAGCTGCGTTCTGGCTTGGTGTGGACCAAAAGCCATAGCCGGAAGTCTTCCGCAATCCTCTCCAATGCCTTCCGGCCAGATACAAGTGACGGTCACAGACCAAAATGGACAGCCGCTGCCGCTTGTGGTGGTGATTGTGCAGCAAAACGACAAAACAGTTGTCCAGGAACGCACAACACCTTCCGGCAAGGCGATACTGCGGCAGCTTGCGCCGGGAAGCTATAAAGTGCTGGTGGAGAAACAGGGTTTTTATACCACCATGGTTCCAAAACTGGAGATTGTTTCCGGCCAGCCAGTCCCGCTGGAAGTACGTCTACAACCTGTGCGCGAGTACAAGGAAGAGATCGAAGTTACGGCGGAGCCTTCTCCGATTGATCCGGAAGAAGCTTCAAGTTCGCAGTCAGTCACGGCCACGGAGATTTCCAATATCCCCTATTCCAGCACGCGCGACTATCGCAACGTGCTGCCTTATATCCCCGGAGTAATCGCGGATACAGGCGGGCAAATTCACGTGGCTGGCTCCGCGACACAAGAGATACAGGATTATCTTGATGGGTTTGAAGTCAGCCAGCCGGTCAGCGGATCGCTGGGTGTGAGATTAAATCCTGATTCGCTGCGGAAAGTTGATGTGCGCAGCAGCAGATATTCGGCCCAGTTCGGCAAAGGCTCAGGCGGGCTGCTGGACCTGCAAGTGCAGGATGGCGACAATCGCTTCCGCATGAACGCCACTGACTTTATCCCCACGTTCCAGACGGTAAAGGGCCTTCAACTCAATAATTGGACGCCTCGGGCTTATATTTCAGGACCGCTGGTGCGCGACAAACTCTGGTTTGATCTTTCCCATGAAGGCGAGACTGATTACAACGTGATCAAGGAATTGCCTGACGGGGCCGATACCAATCGCCTATGGCGGACCGCCGATCTTGCCCGGCTTAAAATGAACCTGACGCCCGGCAACGTGGTGACGGGCAACGTGCTGCTAAACGTTCTGGATTCAAAACACTCAGGCATTTCGGCCATCGATCCATTTTCAGTTTCGCTCAACGACCATTCTTATCTCTATTTGCTGGGTCTTAAAGACCAGATCACGCTGGCCAAAGACACAGTATTGGAGTTTGGTGCGGCCCTTCATCGCAGCCAGAACTCTTCTCTGCCGATGGGCGATCTGCCCTACATTTTGGGTCCGGGCGGAAGGTCAGGAAACTATTACATGACCAACCGTAACTACTCAACCCGTACGCAGGGCTTTGCCAACCTGTTTCTTCGGCCATGGAAGATGGCCGGCACGCACCAGTTCACGGTAGGCGGTCGAGCCGACAAACTGACCTACCACGCAGATATTAACCGTGGGCCACTGGAGTTTGTTGATGCGAACAACGCGCTATTGCGGGAGGTGACCTTTTCGCCGGCTCCGGCTTTCGGGCTCAGTACAGTGGAATCCAGCGCTTATGTGCAGGACCGCTGGACTCCCGTAAGCCGCCTGCTGATCGAGCCTGGCGCGCGCTGGGACCGTGATAGCTTTCTGCAGCGAGATTTTTTCTCTCCACGGATTGCCGGCACTGTTCTGGCTGACCTTGCGAGTGAGACAAAAATCAGCGCAGGGATCGGCATTTATTACGACCGTACCAATCTCTCACTGGCGAGCAACGCTGACCAGGGAGTGCGTACAAACACGTTCTTTTCCCCAATCGTGCAGTCATTCACTGATACCTTCACCGTGGACCCGCGGTTGCTTACCATGCCGCGGTTCACGAATTGGAGCGTGTCAATTGATCGCAGGCTGCCGTGGAAGATTTATGCGCGCGCGGAATATCTGAGCCGGCATGGAGAGCACGGTTGGGCCTATGAAGGGCAGCCAGGTAGCGGCTTCACGCTTTTGAGCGACAAGAAAGACCGCTATGACGCGGTACAGCTTACGGTTCGCAAGGAATTGAAGAGTGGTTACCCCATGCTGGTGGCGTACACCCACTCCAAAGCCTCATCGGACCGGACAGTGGATTTTTCCATCGACGCGTTCCTGGAAGGAACACAGGCCGGGGGCGCGCTGCCGTGGGACGCGCCTAACCAGTTAGTGGCATGGGGCTCATATCCACTGTTCTGGAAGCTCAAGAAATTCGATTTCGCGTGGTCCATGATCTATCGCACTGGCTTCCCTTTTGTGACGGTTGACCAGTTTGGCACAATTCTTTCCGGGCCAGGCCAGTTCCGCTTTCCTTACTTCTTCACGGCTGATCCGGCGATTGAGCGCAAATTCGTATTTCGCGGATATCGCTGGGCGGCGCGCATTGGGGTCGATAACGTGACCGGGCGGCTCAATCCATTCTTTGTGGATAACAATGTGAACTCGCCAACGTTTCTTGGCTTCTTTGGCACTGGACATCGATCTCTGAACGGGCGGGTAAGATTTTTGGGAAAGAGTAAGTAGGATTGCCAACTTGCCGTAATTGCCAAATCGAAAATCCTAAGAAGCTATCCTAGCTTGAATTCTGGTTCAGGCGTAGCTTCTAGCAGAGTTCGCGTGTACTCATGCTGCGGGCGGGAAGTGATTTCTTCAGACGTGCCAATCTCAACAATTTCTCCGCGACGCATTACTGCAATGCGATCGCAGAGATAACGTACTACCGGCATGGAGTGCGAAATAAACAGATAGGTGAGGCCGAAATCGCGCTGCAGTTTTTTTAGCAGGTTCACTATCTGTGCCCCAACGCTGACATCGAGCGCCGAAACAGGTTCGTCACAGACAATGAACTTCGGCCGCAGAATCAGCGCGCGGGCTATGCCGATGCGCTGCCGCTGTCCGCCGGAGAATTCATGCGGGTAACGGCGCAGTGCGGATTCGTCAAGGCCGACGGCCTGCATGATCTCAACCGCAGACTGATGTAGTTCCTCAACAGAAAGACGCTTTTCTTCAGTATGAATCGCCAGCGGCTCGGTTACGATTTGTTCCACGCGCATGCGCGGGTTTAATGACGCGAAGGGGTCCTGAAAGATGATCTGCATGTCCCGGCGGAGGCGGCGAAGTTCGCTGGAGCCAGCGGCCAGTACATTCTGATCATTGAAAGTCATGGCGCCGGAAGTGGGCTCAATCAGCCGCAGAATCATGCGTCCAAGCGTGGTCTTGCCGCAGCCCGATTCACCGACCAGGCCGAGTGTTTCACCCTGAGAAATATCGAGCGAAACGCCATTAACGGCACGGACTTCGTGGCGCCGCTTGCCGAAGACGCCTTCGTCGGTCTGGTAAACCTTGATGAGGTTGCGGATAGAGAGGAGGGGCATGAAAACACTATAGAGCAGAACCTTTCAGAAGAAATAGTTGTCTTGCGGAACGGAAGCTGCAATGCTTGACGTTTGCTCGATCCGTCCGGCACCATATTCACCCTGATCGACAAACCAGAGGAACCAACCATGACGCATAAATCATCCGATTCCGTCACTGATTCAAGCCGCCAGCTCCTGCGGCACACGCTGGCGACGCTGGCGTATCGCGCAGGAAAAGCCCTGCGTGATGCTCCTGAAAGTTTTGCTTTGTTCAGCACGGGCGAAAAAGGAAGAACGCCCGCCCATATACTGGCCCACATGGGAGACCTTTTTGACTGGGCGCTCTCCATCGCGCAAGATAAACAGGCATGGCATGACTCGGAGCCATTGTCATGGTCCCAGGAAGTGGCCCGGTTCTTCAAGGCAATTCAGGCTTTTGATGATTACCTTGCTTCCAACGCGCCTCTTGCTGCTTCTCCTGAGAAACTTTTTCAAGGCCCTATAGCCGACGCACTCACGCACGCTGGACAAATCGCCATGCTGCGCCGCATGGCAGGCTGCCCTATTCGCGGAGAAAATTATTATCGCGCAGAAATTGCCGCTGGCCGCGTTGGTCCTGACCAAGCTTCCGCAGTGCGAGAGTTCTGATGATCCCGAGCGGACGTCCATTGGGTTTCTGATATTCGGGAATTGATCCACCATCTTAACGTTTCGGGGCGGTCCTTCCTTATGTAAGTAACTTCCGCATCCTTCCTGCGTATCATTATCGTCCAGAGCATCCAGACCGCCGATGATGGATTTCCATAGCCTCTACCAAAGCTATGCACCTCAGGTGCATCGCTTTGTGCTGTTCCTATGTGGAGACGCCGCGCTCGCCGACGACATCACCTCGGAGACGTTCGTGCGCGCCTGGACCTCACGAGGCAAGATCAGGGAAGCTACGGTCAAGGCCTACCTGTTTACCATTGCGCGCAATCTGTATCGCGACCACTTGCGCAAAAATAACCGGCTCACTGAGCTGGAGGAATCCATTCCTGATCCGGCAGTCGGACTGGCTACCCGCACCGAGCAGAAAGCCGAGCTGACTGTTGTGTTAGCTGCCCTGCGCCGGCTTTCTGAGGTGGATCGCGCCGCCCTGCTCATGCGTGTGCAGGAAGAAATGCCTTATGAAGAAATTGCGCAGACCCTGAATCTTCCCGTGACCACGGTGAAGGTAAAGGTGCATCGCGCTCGCTTGAAATTGATGCAAGCCAGACAAACATTCCAGGAGGTACGCTCATGAAGATGGAGCGAGAAGTCATTGTCGATTTATTGCCGGCTTATTTTTCCGGCGAAGCCAGCCCAGCTACGCGCGCCCTGGTGGAAGATTATTTTCATGAGAATCCGGACTTTGAAAAGATTGCCCGTTCAGCGGGCGGCCCATTGGAGGGCCTGAAGGTAGCTCCGCCTAAGCTTGATCCGGAAAAAGAAAAGCTCGCTCTGGAACGCGCCCGCCTGGTGGTCGAAACTCGCAGCACCATTCTCTGGATGGCCATCTTCTTTACTCTGATGTTGCTGTTCTTCCGCGTGCAAAATCACAAAATTATATGGGTGTTCTGGGAGGACTCTATCCGTGGCGTCATTTTTGCCGCCGTGGCTGTTTTCCTCTGGCTCCTGTATTTCTTTACTCGCAAGCGCAAGGACCCGGTGCCGCTTCGTGTCAAGTTTCTATGGATGGCCATTTTCTACTCTTTCCTTCCTTTTCTATTCACTGTCAAAGACCACAAAATTGTGTGGCTCTTGAGCAGGGACCCGAATGTAGGTGTCATCCTGGGCGGAGTTGCACTCATCAATTGGGGCCTCTTCTTCTATCACGCGTGGAAGGCAAAACGCCTGGGGCTCTAAAGTTTTGCGTATTCACGGATTTGTCGTGATTTCGCCAATATTTGCCACTGTGTCACCTTTTTTCATCGACGGTACGCCGCAAATGTATAACACCACTCCCGCAGATGGCGCATGAGCTTCATAAATGGTTTTGCCATAGTAGTCTGTTACATAGCCTATCTTCATTCCTGCTTCAACGTAAGTTCCGCGTTGGACCGTGGGATAAAAAATTCCCGACTGCTCGCTGGCTACAGTATCGATTTTTCCAAACCAGACTGGATGTTCCACCATCGTCGGTGCGCCCGGCAGCATCTTTAAATAGCGCATGAGGCTGAGCGTTCCATTGACCAGCAGCGCCACGTCATCAGGTTGCACCGTTCCTGAATATCCGGCCTCAACAGCAATGGCCGGCTTGCCGCGTGTATTCGCCGTGTTGTCAAGATAACGCGAGGCGGCGGGGTCTTTCGGCCGGTCGCTCCAGACAATAATGTGATCGAGCCCAAATGCCAGCACCATGTCGTGAGTAATGGCGTCTTGTCTTGCATCGCCTGACTTGGGCCAGTAAGCATAAGGACGCAGGTTTTCATCCAGATCGCCGCCGTGATAATCCACAAGGTAATCGCACCGTTCGACTATTTGCTTTGTAATCGCATATGAGACGCGCTCGGTTTGCGTGCCGTCCTGCCTGCCGGGATAAAAGCGGTTCATGCTCTTGCTGTCAACAGGATTCACGTGCGGCACCTTTTGTTCAAACGACGCAATGTTCACCAGAGGCACGATGATCACTGTGCCGGAAATCTGCGCAGGATCAAGCGTTTGAATGACCTTCTCCAGAGCGATGATCGAGGCATATTCAGTTCCATGCGCGCCTGACACCAGCGCCAGCACCGGCCCAGGTTTGGCGCCCCGAAAAATAACCAGCGGAATGGATGTCGCGGCATCAACTCCAGCAGGCACGTCCAGAGTCCCAGTAGCTTTCTGGCCGGGAGCGGCGGTTGCAGTACCCACGGTAAAGGTGTTTTGTGCCGGCATGTTCACGGCCCAGAATGCAACCAGAGACAACAAGCAAATGGAGCGGGTGAGTTTCATAGCTGGAGCAGTATAAGCTACAGCGGCCTAAAGTTGCGGACTTCGCCAACAACAGCGGCACGATGTTGAATCTAGCTGTCTTTGATCTTCTCCAGCCGCACCGGCACTCCAGGCTTCGGTTGTAACGTAACCGAAGGCTCTGGCCTGACCTGAGCAGGATCAATTGCCAGCGTGAGACGAAAGCGCTGAAGCAGCATGGTGAGCGCCACCAGAATCTCTGTCATGGCAAAGTTCAAGCCGATGCAGGTGCGAGGGCCAGCGCCAAAGGGCAGGTAGGCATAGCGCGGGCGCGCCCCAGAATTCTCCGGCGCAAAGCGCTCAGGACGAAAAACATCCGGATCTTGCCACCATTTGGGATGGCGTTGTGTGATGTAAGGGAAAATCAGGATCTCTGATCCAGCCGCAATGCGATAGCCTGCAATCTGATCTTCGTTTACGGCTGTGCGCGCCAGGGTCCACACCGGGGGATAGAGGCGCATGCTCTCTTCCACTACCATCCGCGAATACCGGAGCTTCATCAGGTCTTCGTAGGCAGGTGTTCTTCCGTTGAGGAATGCCGCTTCAGTGGTCATGCCATCAACCACATCCGGCCGCGTGCCAATCAGAAAGCATGTCCAGGCCAGAGCCAGCGTTGTGGTCTCATGTCCGGCGGTAAGCAGCGTGATGACTTCATCCCGGAGTTGTTTGTCTGACATCGCTGCGCCGTTATCGTCGCGCGCTTCCATCAACATGGTAAGCAGATCAGTGATGCGCTCTGGGGCCCGGCGACGCCGGGCAATAATGCGATCAATGATCCCGTGGATATTGGCCAGAGCTCCACGGTATTCACGATTGCGCCGGGTGGGAATGCTCAATGGCGGGGGGAAAATCGACCATGCCCGGTCTACCGAATAATCGCGGCCAATATCGAGCGTGCGGCGGATCGATTCTGCATCCGCTTCCAGGTTTGTGGTGAAAAGCACCTGCGCGGCAATGTTAAGAGTGAGCCGCATGAAGTCAGGAACCACATCAAACACGTCCTGCTGCGCGGCATGATTGGTCCATCGCCCCAGCATGGCCTGCGTGTTCTCGGCCATCGTCGTAACAAAAGAAGCCACCTGCTGGCCTTGAAAGGAAGGCTGTGTCATCTTGCGCTGCCGCTGCCACAGGCCCCCCTCGCTGGTAAGCAGGCCTTCCCCAAGAGACAGCTTGAGTATCTTATAGCCGCGACCTTTCCGATAATTGGCGAAGTTTCCCTGAAGAACATGCTGGATGTGATCAGGATGGCTCAATTGATGGGATGTCCATACACCTCGATACCGGACTATGTCGCCGAAGGTCAAAGCGGAGCGGAAAAAGCCGCCGAGTGGATCTTTGCGAAATTGCGGTAAGCTCAGAAAAAACCGCAACGTCGGAGGCCCGGGAGCTTTCTTTAACTGGCTTGAAGAAGTCAACACTCTGATTCTACCCGAGGGTTGAACCGCAGAGAATCCGGTGCGAAGTTCACCCCTTCTCACATCTCTCAATTTAGACGCCGATGACGCTTTGTTCTTCTTTCGACTTGGAAGCAATACAGGTAGCTGTATGCTGGTTCGCACGTTGTGTCCAATCCCAAAAATGACCGGACAAAACGACTG
>DASXMN010000013.1:0-50494 GCA_036495645.1 Candidatus Angelobacter sp. | reverse complement strand
GAGAAAACGCCAAGAATTGGGCCAATAGGGTTTCCCCGTCACGAATTTAGAAGTTCGTAGATTGCCAAAAACGCGGCGTAATGCGCGCAATTCTGAGAGATCCGGAGAAACATTCTCTGAGCTGCAGACTGTCTGGCGGAGAGAGTGGGATTCGAACCCCTGGTACCGTTTCCGGTACGGCTGGGTATCAGCCAGCTGCCATAAGCCACTCGGCCATCTCTGCCGACGAGCCTGCGATCAGGCCCTTCAGCACGGACGCCGAGGTGCTGACTTATTTTACACCTTGCGTTTTCCCTCCCGATGCTTGCAGCGGTGAACTATTTCTATTTCAATTCCTCGAGCCATCGCGTGAGAAAACGACGTTCCGGTTCATGCCGCGCCAAGGCAATCGCCTTCTCATACGAAGCACGGCCCTCCGGTCAGCCCTAATCTGCGACATCGTTTTTATCGCCTTCATCTAGATATTGACCGCACAATATGACAGGGCTCTATTTACGGGGGTGTTTGGGGTGGACGCCCCGGCCTTTACGGCCGGGGTAAGCAATGTTTCCTCTTCAGGTTTTGCGCTTTAGCGCTGGTGGTCGCGGGTCAAGATTTTCGCGGCGCTTTGCGGATGAGAAAGGGAAATCCTCCGGGTGCGGCGTCAGGCCGGCGCGCACGGGATTATCAAAAATGTAATCGCGATGTTTCTCGTAATCTGCCGCATCGCGGATGCGATGGTTCGTAGGTTTGGGCTGCCAGACTCCGCTCAGCCCCAGTTCGCGCCGCGCTGCGGTCGCATACCCGCCTTTGATGTATTGGACGGCCTTCTCCAGCGGAATCCGCTCCTCGGGTGTAATGATGAGATGAAAGTGATCGGGCATGATTACGAACTCGTGGAGCTCGAATCTTCCTTCGCCGCGATAGAAATAGAGTATGTCAATGAGCAGTTCGGCGGCGTCTGCATTCTTGAAAAATGCGTGCCGTCTGTTCGTCACAGATGTGACGAAAAAAGTTCTTATCTCCTGAGGAGCATGGGCCATAGTTGATTGTGAATGAAAAACCACCAGCGCTAAAGCGCCGGATTTTATCAGACGCGCTCACCCCGGCCATAAAGGCCGGGGCTTCCACCCGAAGTCAAGTAAAAGTTGTATGCGCGAATCCGGCCCTTTCTGTTGCTTGATTTGGGTAATGTCACAACTGGAAAGAATGAGCCTTCATGCGAAAATGAATTCTGGAATAACGAGACAAAGCCAAGAGCTAATGGCTAAGAGCTAAAAGCTGATTTATGACAGAAAAGCGACCTCTCCGAGAACCGGTGCGCGAGGAAGCGGGGCCCGCGCCTAAAAACTACATCACGCCCGCCGGGTTGCAGCGGCTGAAGGACGAACATCGGTTCCTACTGAGTCGCGAGCGGCCGGCGGTGGTGGAGGTGGTAGCGTGGGCTGCCGGCAACGGAGACCGCAGTGAAAACGCCGACTACCAATACGGCAAGCGGCGGTTACGCCAGATCGATTCACGGATTCGCTTTCTCAGCAAACGCATTGCCGCTGCCGTGGTTGTCGATCCCGCCGCTCCGCGGCCGGGATCAGCCGCTACGCGCGTTTTCTTCGGCGCAACCGTGACCTACAAGGACACCGCCGGCCTCGAACACGCCATCTCTATCGTCGGCATTGACGAGGTGGACCTCGATCGCGGCTATATCAGCTGGCGCTCGCCTCTCGCGAATGCGCTCATGAAGGCCAGCTCCGGCGACTGCGTGGAACTGCGCGCGCCGGGAAAGACGGAGCATCTTGAGATCATTCGCGTTAAGTACGCGCCTATTCCGATGGATCCTTTCCGCGAACCGCCAGGAGCTCAGTCGACGCCCAAGGCCGAAGGCTCTTAGAAGAGCTGATTTTGCAGCGCGAGGCAGCGTCCAAGCCAAGAGCCAGCATCTGATTTTGCGTCAAAATTCAAAATGGGCCGGTGACCAAGAAGCGGTGACGGTTTCCTTGGCCACAAGCCCATTCGATCCTGAATCGGATCGGAGGTGATGTATTTATTTTAGGCCACTCAGGGACGAAGTCAAGCGGTCCCACAAGTCTTTTTTTACTTACTTAATCACTCTGCTAATGTACTCGGCGAGTCATCGGAAAACAGTGCAAGTGCCAGATGAGCAATGCTTTAGGGCAAACACCGCATGCTTATTTTTTGGCAGCCAGTAAATTACCCAATTTATCAAGTTGCTGGTTGTACCCGGCTTGCATGCCTGCAACGGCCATCTTTGCACCAGGACCAATTTTGTTAATTGCCGCTTTAACCTTCAATTTAGTTTTACCGTTTTCTTCAGAGAAAGTAAGCACTGTGACCTGGTCGATTTGCGTCTCTTCGTCTTGTCCTTCTGTCCAGGCTTTGGCAGTGTAAGTTAACCGTGAATTTGGCTCAACCACCGTGAACTTACCAAGCATTGGCCACTTTGTACCTTTATATGGCCCCATGGTTTCTCCTGCTTCCATGACGATATAAAATTTGCCGCCGGTCCGTGGCTCAATCTCGCATTCCGGAATACTAACGCCGTTTGGTCCCCACCATTGCTTTAGTATTTTCGGATCAGTCCAGGCTTGCCAGAGCCGAGCAATTGGGGCGTTATAGGTGCGCTCGAACGTCACTTCTTTGATTGGCTGCATTATTTGTACCTCAGCGGCTTGACGCCGATTTCTTCAGCAACTTTACAGCAGGCTCTGAGAATGCCTGCTCCACCCAGGTAGCCTACAAAACCAGTTTCTTAAAAACAACCACCGCCTGCCTGCCTGCCGAGTGACGCCCGCTCCAAATGATACGGCGCAGCAATCTCAGTTTTAGATTCGCTGCGCCGTTTGAAACTTCAGAGGGTGATACCTGTCCCAGTTCTAGTGTCAGTTCTGATTTCCCCGGCAAGACCCGTTACCGTTGTTGCCATCCTTGCCCGAGTTGTTGGGGATCGCGCCTTCTGCAAACAGGCTGGAAAGATCGTTCGCGTGTATTGCATCGCCCAGGAAGAAGGGCTTGGTCACGTTGAAGATTTCCTGCATGGTTTTCAGATCAGACGAGTGAGTGAGGAACACGTCGCTGGCAAAAGGAGAGCCACCGACATTGGGATGAGCGTCAGGAGAAATGACGATCTCGCCAATCGTGTGGGTCAGGTCGTCCGGGTTGTCGCCGGGTACGCCATCCTGCTCTGCCTCGTCCCACCAGATGATGATTGCGCCATGGTCGTTGTAGGCTTTGGAAGCCATGATCGCGGGAATGACCTGCTGCAGGAAATTGTCGCCCTGCAGGATGTTCGCGGCATCCCCGATCTGGCCCTTGAACCCGCCTGTGAGCGCGGTGTGCTGATCGTTGAATTGGTCTGGCGTGATCCAGTTGTATTGCGCCACGGCATTGTTGGAGAGATCGGTAAAGAACTGTTGCAGCGGAGCATATTGCAGACGCAGAGGATTCGCGGTGGTGGTATCGTTGCCGCCGTTCGTGTCAGTAAAGTACGCCTGGGGATTGTGCTTTACGGCGTAATTAAACTGCTTGGAGCCGTTGAACTGGTTGACGCCGTTGACAAAGATTCCGGAAAGGCTCTTGATGGGAGACGTCCATTGGTCCTGGGGCCGAACAACGTTGTCGAAGGAAGTTCCATCCGGAACCAGGTCAATGTCTTCCTGGTATGACTTCCAGCTTACGCCGCATTGGGTCATGAGACGCGCCAGGTGCAGTTGATTATCCTGGTTGCTGAGCTGTCCCGTGCCACTCGCAGGTGAGAAGGGATCATTGTCATTGAAAACGCCAAAATTCGTGCCGGCTTCCGCCCATAGGTAGTTGGGCTCTGACGGGTGAATGTGGGGGTTGTTCCCGCCCGCTGTAGCCAGAACGTTGCGATAGTTCGTGGCAAAAGCAGTCTGGTTGCTGATATTGACCTGGCGGCCATTAATCACAGCCGTCGCGGTCCCGTTTACCAGACTGTTGATGAACGGCGCGTTGGGATTCTGAAAAATCTGCTGGATAGGGCCGGAAAACTGGTTCGCCGGCTGCGTCCAGTTGTGGTTTTCCATGGCGATCACGAAAACCGTTTTGATTCCTTCTTTGCCATCTTCCGCGCCAGCGGTCAAGTAACCCATTGTGAACAACAGGGCAAACACGCCCAGCATGCCGAAACGTCTCACGTGCGACATTGATACCTCCATATAAGTTCGGTGGCTTACGCTGGAATTCAGGTCCATTTAGAGCCGCCTGAGTGACCCAATCGCGCCCCGCTCTATACGGATAGCAGGTCTGCGTGGCCGGTAGATGAACGGCAGATTACTTTTTGATGAATGGAATGTTACAGAGTAGCCGGCCGTTATATATCTTTAAGTGCCTGAGCCGCTTTTCGTATGCTGGCAAATCTAAGCAGGTTGTGAAAAACTCGCATCCAGTAAAACTGCGGCCAGACGCGGTGATAAGGACTCAGAGAATGCCTTATGGCCTGGTACGCAGGCGTGTCAGGACCTGATTCTGCTCTTTCCCTGAAATCAGCGACTGCGGTTCACAGTATTGCTGTTTGGCAAATGTGCGGTAGGTCTTTTCACTCTCAGAGAGTACGTTCGAGTCTTTTTGGGAAAGGCTGTCTCCGAGCAGCCGGACGTACTTACGGAGCTTCTCAACGGCTTGGGCGTGATATGTTGCAGGCGTTCCACTTTGAAACGCATCCGGCACTTCCATCCGTAGCTCCGAACTTGCCAGCCATTCAAGAACAGCGGTCGAGACCTCAAAATCCGGCTCTTGCATCCGAGCGGCCATCAAAGGCAAAGCTTTCTTCGGGTCAGAGGAGTGCTGAATAGCATCCCAAAAACCGTTCCCCCAACCGTGGTTTCTACCGTCGAAAAACTTCACCTCTGTCGCGAGCGAGTCAGCGGTGTCCAGATACGTTATGCGTCGGGCCAGGTCGAAACACTGTAAGCGGTGTTCTGCGGCATCACCATGACAGAGATTCTCGTAAGCATCCGCATACGCAAGTACAGAGAAGTGCGCCCAACCCGGATCATTGACGATGGTCAAAGAGATGGGATTTGAGTTCACCAACAATGCGGGGCGAATCTTCTCATCGCGGGAGGTGGTTGTAATGTCGGCTGATGAAGCCTCGCAGGTGTAAGTCCCAGGCATTCGGAAGCGAACATACGTATTCAGCGGCACAACACCAAACGAGAGCGCAGTCTCGGTCAATGGGTATTCCGTATCGCAGTCTCCGCATCTGCTTCCAAACCCGTAACCTACGCCACCACAAGGTGCATTCAGCATTTGGTCAAAGGTTATATCGTCGTCAACTGGTCCTGGGTTCAGGCTGACGCGCTCAACTGAAGGTGAGCACGAGATTTGGAGTGACCGCCCCCCGGCGAGCTTCCCGCTTTGGCCAACCCAAATATATCTTCCGGGCGGCTTCGCAGTGTAAGAGAACTTGACGGGTATCAATTCTCCAAGGTGAAACTGGTGTCCGTCACCTTCAGTTTCGAGCTTAAGGACGACCTCGGCGGGCGCCGATACAGGCTCAGTGTTCTGCGCAAACGATGACAGCAGGACATTTAGAACCACAGCGGTCGTTAAGATGAGGTTCCACATTCGCATAATTCTTAGGGAAATCCCCTGAACAAGTTTCCCACTAAATTGCTACTTTCAAATTAGCTTTTGAAACATGCTCCAGGAACTTGCAATTGGCCGGTCTTTCAACTGTTGGCCGATCCTTCGATCTTTTGAATCTTTCGATCTTTCAACCCGTAGTCTTGTTTTCCTTATCGCGGCGTCCGTGCTCGACGGCGATGTAGGTGACAGAATCCCATGAATTGTGAATCCCGATAAAGAGAAGCAGGAGCGCCGTTGCGGCAATCACAAACATGGCCAAAACGGCATGCCATGTGAGCAGTAGCCCCGCGGCCGCCAGCGCTGTGTAAGAGATCAAGGGAAAGGCCACATACCAGAGCCAATCTTCTGCATCCGGGGCATAACCGGTTTGCCGGCGGGCATGCCTGATGACATTCAATGAATAGACGATTCCCGCCAGTCCGCAGATTCCCACGCAGGCGCTTAAAGCGGACAAGGCGTGCCATGGCGCGCTGAGAATGGCGGAAATCAGCAGTGCGGCGCAGAAGTGCACGACCGTGGGCGTGCCGAAGGCGCGAATTTCCAGCATGCTGCTGGCCGAGCGGGCTTCAGCAACCAGCGCAATTACCACAAACTGCAGCCCGGTCAAAGCTCCCGCCGAGGAGCCGACAATCACATAAAAATTCTCCCAATCTTTGAGCTGTACGATTGCGGCTGGCTGCATCATGGTATTTATCCTCGCTCGATTGGGTCGCTGGATCGCGATGCGCTTCGGCGATTACAACCCTGCGGTACTTGAAGCAACGTTTTCAGAAGTAGCCAACATAGTCATCATATGCTCAATATCAAAGGCTTCCTTCGGCACACGCTAATCATAATAAACGTGTCAGTGCGATGGCGGTTATGGGGCCGAACAAGATGCCGCCCATCCCGACCGCGCCAGGCATCCTGTAACAAATTTGAAAATTGGACTAAAAAATTCGTTCGGGAAAATATGGCAGAAGACTACCACTAAGATCCAGAGCACAGAAACCGGAAAACCAAAAGTAAAGTTGGCTCAGCAGACGCAGAAGTAAGTTTCTCAAAACTTCAATTGCAATGAACCTAAAAGCGCGAAGACATCTTTTGTCTTCGGGTTCTTTTCAGCAAAAAATACAACGCAATTGTATTGCAACGTTTCGTGCAAAAGAAGCACTATCCTAATTGTTGAGGCAATTCCTATGGAACGCCCAATAGCTTTAGAAGGTAGATGAATGCGCCCTGCGTTTTAAATGGATAATGCAGCCGTAATTCCGCAGCTCCGGCGCAAGGAGTGCAAAATGGGCACATCAGCAGTTTCAGTACAGCAAATGCCCGGCCTAAAGATTGTTCCCCCACCTCCAATGGAATTGGAAAAAGTAAAGCTCCGGCTTCCCAACATGGGGATTGGCCTTATGCTTGCCACAATGGCGCTTGCCACAGAAGGTGGGTTGCTCATGCAAAAGATGCCTGTTGGCCCAGCGGTCACGGCTAGGCTCTTGATTAGTTTTTTTGCTTGGGTGTATTGGATGTTCTGCACATTTCGTATCCATAGAATAATGGCCCGAGCCACTCATGGTAAGTACAAAGTTTCACCTTTCGGTGCTATCTGGCCGCAATTTATCCCCCTTTATTGTTGGGTTTGGTCGGTGCAATGGCCGCGGCGGCTCGCGAAATTCCTGCAGATCGCCAAGCCTGGATTGAAAATGGGTAGATGGTGGCCAGGACTCACTTTGCTGCTTGGGAGCGTAAGCGGTCTGTTTTTCTATGCTACCTCTCTACACTTATTTGTGATGTTCGGAGTGGGAATTTATCTTAACCGTAAGATCAGGGAGGTTGTTTCTTTCACCAAAACTGAGCCGGTCGCAAGAAAGCAGCAATTCAGTCTCGCTTGGACGGCGGGACTTGGAGCAGGTTTTGGCCTGGTGCTTTGCCAGGCAGGGAACGAGTTTTTCAAAAATAAAACCGGACCAGAGCAATTGGAGGAATTGGCGGTAATCACCCTAGTATCACTAGGGATCATTAAGTTTGTGGAACCACTGGCAGACTGGATGCGGCATGTACTACATTGCGAAGAACATCATCATGAAGGCCATCATTCCTCAATTATCTATAAGCAGACTCCCATTTTGCGCGTTGTGATTTTTTTAGTCCTGGCATTTAGCAGTTTTTCTCATGAACTCTTAGATATCCACTTTAAAAATCACTTATGGGACGCCCTAAGAACGCTGGCAGCCATGCTGACCATATCCGGAGGAATTACGTATGCATGGGTTGCTGGAACAAGAAGAAAAACGTTCCGAGCCGGGCCGCTGGGACTCATCACCGGGTGCGGCTTGGCCTTAGTGCTGATCATGACGTTATTTTTGGCATTTGATAATTCCGTCGTTAATGCTGAGAGCAGCGTGGATATTCAAAGCAACATACCTGCCTCCCAGTCTCTGAAAGTTCCTGGGATGAATCCCGTTTCAACATCTATAAATAAAATTCTCGCCAGTCATCCAATATTTGCGCCATGGCTCATTGGTTCGACCGTGAATTCCATTTCAACAGTTGCGGCCAATTTGTTGCTATGGAGCATTCTCGGACTGGTAGGTGGGCTGGCTATTGATAAGAAATGGGGAGGTGGATCAACCCGGCACATTGTTCTGAGCGTCTTAACAGCTACGCTAATTGTGGTACTAATGCTGCGATTGACTGACACGGCAAACAGCGAAAAGATTTCTCTCGGGGTTGCGGCGATACTAGGCTGGTGCCTGGGTTTACTGATCTATCCCGATGCAGATGCAGTACTGAAGATAACATAACTTTAATGTTCGCAATCGGCACTTAGATAGAAGCTGCCAGTTCTGATCGGGCTGCGTTAAACTTTATTTTATGCTTGCCCCTACGCGTTGCGCGCGGAAGAGAGCCGGGGACGCCGCTGGGAGCCCTCATGTTTGGCGGCGCCTCATCGACGTGCTGGATAACTTGCCGCCGCGCACGCAGCCTTGAAGTCAGAATAACTGCCCCAATCCAGGCTCACTGAGGCATGGTCAATTCGGAGGCCAGAGCCGAACGTTCCTCCTACCCTTCCGCGATCGTCCATTACCAGAGTGGGGCCATGCCACCGGCCGTAAAGATCGAAGAAGCCCTGCCTTTGCCCAAGCTTGATAATCTGCGGTTCGTTCAGGCGAAACGCCATCAGACTGTCTTGAGTGCTGCGCCAGCCGCCATATATCGTGCCGTTCAACCGCAAACGCTGGCTGACTCCCGGCGAAGTACACAGCCAAGCCTGGCCCTGCAAACCGCCGGTAGGCCGCAGACCGTCGAGGTGAAGCTGGGAAAAATGTGAAGATGGGTAGAAAGAAACGTATAGCGGATAGACAATCCCGCCCTTGGTAACCAACTTGCCGGATCCCCGCCACATCAACAGCGGTGTCGAGCGTCCACCAATATGCAGGGCCCAGGGATCCAGAGCGGCGATCACCGCATACACTACGGCCAAGGCCAAAAGTGGCCCAAAAAGACTAAAGAGACAGCCGCGCCGTTGCTGCATCCGGTGAGTATATCCTGCTCTGGTACAGCCTGTGATCTGTTTGCGACGGACCATAGGTTAGGTTTGCAACAAGCTTGTTATTGCCGGTCTACGTTACACTCATTTCATGCTTGCCCCTTACGCGTTGCGCGCGGAAGAGAGCCGTGGACGGCGGTATCCTGAGGCCAGACACGCTTATCGCAATGATTTCCAGCGCGACCGCGACCGCGTGGTACATTCACGGGCTTTCCGCCGGCTGGAAAACAAGACGCAGGTATTCACCGGCAGGCGCTCCGACCATTTCCGCAATCGGCTTACGCACACGATTGAAGTGGCGCAAATATCGCGCACTATAGCAGCCGAGTTGCACTTAAATGAAGACCTGGTGGAAGCGCTGGCGCTGGTGCATGACGTTGGGCATCCGCCGTTTGGCCATTCGGGGGAGCGCATTCTGGATGCGGCAATGTACGAATATGGCGACTACTTTGATCACAACTTGCATGCGCTGCGCACAGTAGAGCAGTTCGAGCATCGGTATGCGGAATTTCCCGGGCTGAACCTGACGTTTGAAGTGCGCGAGGGAATTGTGAAGCACTCGCGCGACTACGATCCCAGGGAGTTTCCTGAGCTGGCGGAATATCTGCTGGAGCAGCGTCCGCCGCTGGAAGCACAGTTGATCGACCTGACAGATGAGATTGCCTATTCAACCGCCGACCTGGATGACGGCGTAGAAGCCGAAATCCTGACACAAGATCAGATTCGCGCCAGCGTGCCGCTGTTTGCACGTCTGCATGACGAAGTGGAAGAGCTTTTTCCCACGGCAAATGAAAAGCTCCAATTCAATGAAACTCTAAAGCGCGTGCTGGACCGGCTGGTAAGCGATTTGATCGCGAACAGCAGGAAGCTGATTGAGGAGGCAGGGGTGCAATCTGTGGAGGATGTGCGGGAGCATCCGAAGCGCCTGACGGGGTTCAGCCCCGCAGTGGACAAGGAACGGCGGCAGCTCAAAGAATTTTTGTATCAGAATGTCTATTCCAGTCCGGGGCTGCAACGCGACAAGAAGAAAGTGGAGCAGGTGACCGCGGAGATGTTTGCGTTGTTTATGAAGTCCCCGCAGGAGTTGCCGGCGAGCTACCAGGAAAAAACAAGTACGGAGCCGCTGCATAGAATTGTGTGCGATTATGTGGCGGGCATGACAGATACGTTTATTCTGGAGCAGCATCGGCGGTTTTGTGGAGTGGAGAAGAAGGTGGGGATTTGAGGGCCATCCTCTATATCATCCCTACAGTGCATTTAAGCCATTTGGGGGCGAGCAATATTTACTCGGTTAGCCTTAGACTGGAACTAGCCGGAACTAAGGTGTTAGTCGTAAAATGATGAAAATAAAGGAACAGTTTTGCGGCTTTGGAATCAGGAGTTTGGCAATCGCAATGCATTAGTCAGAAGCGTAGCGTTATGCGCAATCGGGGGTGAGCTGGAAAACCCTGCCACAAAGCGTGGCTTTTTTTCCCCGAATGCTCGAACGACCCCGGTTCGGAGGATTTTTCCCAAATGAAAAACTATCTATTGTCCCTATCGCTTGCCGCCGCAGTCGCAATTCCGGCGGTCGCGCAGCAGAACCAACAGACCACTACGTCAGATCAACCCCAGGCGCAGCAGACCCAGAGCAACGATCAGACCGCAACCGGCAAAGATCCGTTGACCTACACCCGTAAAGAGGGTTTCTGGGGCCATCTGAATCCATTTGCCCGCAAGAAATATGTCAACCGGCAGCTTGATCCCGTTCGCGGCCGCGTCAATGAACTGGATGAACTTACCGCGAAGAACGCCAAGATGATCGCTGACGTTGACTCTCGCGCCACCGAAGGCATTCGCAACGCTATGAGCAAGGCCAATGAAGCCGATACGCACGCGCTCGACGCGGGCAACCGCGCCAACCAGGCCCAGCAAACCGCGCAGCAGGCCCATGCCCGCATTGCGACGGTAGAAGACACGGTCAGCAAGATCGATCAGTATCAGCCCATTACGCAGGCTGAAATCCGCTTCCGCGCCGGACAGAACGCCCTGAGCAAGAACGCAAAAGACGCGCTTGACCAGATGGCGACCTCGCTCAAGAACCAGAAAGGATACATCGTGGAAGTGCAGGGCTTCTCGCCCGGCAACGGCACCACGGCCATTGAGAATTCGCGTGAAATGGCGCAGATGGTCGTCCGCTATCTGGTCCTGAACCATGAAATTCCTGTCTATCGCATCTACACGGTCGGCATGGGCAACGCTCCTATCCAGGCGGAAAATGGCAAGATGACGCGCCAGAAGGGCGGCAAAGTTGAGATCAGCCTGCTCAAGAACGGACTGGCTGACCTGAACGCCAGCAACAATTCCGGTCCAGCCTCAACCAGCGGCGTAACCGCGACTCCGGCCAACCAGCCGGCAACGGAACCAGCTTCTCAGCCAGCGACTCAGCCAAACACCACTGACCAGCCGGCCCAGAAGCCGCCGCAGCAGTAAGGTTCAGCAAGTTAAGGTTCAGCAAGTTTTTTATCCAAACGCATTCCCCTCCTGTCCTTCGTGGCCGGAGGGGTTTTTTCTCGCCCAAAACCGAGCGGCACATTCGACTTATAAAAGATGTCGTGGAACTTTACACGCCCGCCGTGTTCTTTCGGGTCATCAGTTAGCGGTTTTCGTTTTTCAATCTCGACGTTTCCCTTCTGTGATCCTTTGTGTCCTCGGTGGTGAGCGGTTTTTGTTCCCGATTTCCTCAGCGTCCTCTGCGGTAGAGTTTCTTTCCGATAATCCGCAAATCGCGTTATGCCTTTGCTCCCCTCTGTGTTCCTTCGTGGCCTCTGGGGTAAAGGTTTTTGTTCTTCGATCTCCGTGTTCCTTGGTGTCTTTCGTGGTTAAAGGTTTACTCTTTCCGATTTTCCTCTGCGTCCTTTGCGGTGAAAATTTTGCTCTTCCCGGATCACGATACTTACCCGATCTCCTCCGTGTCTCCGTGCCTCCGTGGTAGATGTTTTCTTTTCTCTGTGTTAGCGGTTTTTACTTTTGCCGATCTCTGGTGTTTCCCCCTCTGTGTTCCTTTGTGTCCTCTGTGGTTAAAGTTTTTGCTTTTTTCGATCCCCGGATTTCCTCTGCGCCCTTCGCGTCCTTTGCGGTAAAAGGCTCAGCATTCTCAAATGCAGACCACTTTACTCAACTCCAGCACCTGCAAATGGGGCGGACACCCTTTCCAATTGTGCCTCCAGCACACGATCATGTCGCATCCTTTCGGATCGTGCCCATGTTCCTGGAACGCTCGGCTTTCGTATTCAAACTCAATCTTTAAGTACTGCCACCGTCCTGGTTCCACTTCAATCTTGGCCAGGCAGTCCGGAAAAGCCGCCTGCACTAACTCAATCACAAACCCTAGTTGCACTGCCACCATGCCGAACAGCATCATCACTCCCATCTCGTTCACCGGCGCA
The DNA here is from genome assembly GCA_036495645.1 of Candidatus Angelobacter sp. Lineage (GTDB taxonomy): Bacteria > Acidobacteriota > Terriglobia > Terriglobales > Acidobacteriaceae > Angelobacter. Next base: position 37,933 of record DASXMN010000013.1, on the reverse strand, counting down.
TGCGCCATTCCCGGCAACCGCATCGGCGCGCCCAGCAGCGGACGGTCCGGCAGCACTCGCCGCGGAAAGTCGGCTCCACTAATCCACGGCAGCGCGCTTGGCGCCAGTTCAGCCACAAACACCGCAAGCATGGTGGTGGTAACGCATTTTTTATTCACCAGTGGCGGAAGAAGGGGTTGCGCCATGGCATAATCCCGTTCACATTCCCGTGTATCCTTCGCTCCCGGTCCTGCCGCACTCATTGGCGTCGTTTCATGGGCGAGGGCTGCTTTCACGGCTTCTCTCAATCGCATTACCCGCTTCCCGCCGCCGTACTTCGGCAGTGGACCTAGCCGGATCCTCTCCAATACGTCCGCCCATTCGCCCGCCAGGCCTCCTGTCTCCACAAACCTGCAAAACTCATGCGGCACTTCCACCCACCGCTGAAAACGGCTTCTGAACACAATGTATCCATAGCGACCTTCGCGCAAATACTCCCGGCGTGTCGGCGGCCAGCCCACCTTGCGAACAACTTCTCCCCAATCCGCCAGCAGCTCTGCCGATCCCAATCGCTGGCCTCTTTTGTTCGGCTCCAGTCCGGCAGCTCGCACCGCGCTCAAATAAGTTTTGAAAAGCCGGCTGGCGTTGCGGTCGTTAATTCCGCTCAGCCGCGTGAATTCTGTGGTTGTCGGCGGGTGGCCCAGCTTCAGCGCCAGGTCTTGTATGGCCTTAAGAATCTGCTCTTTGGTGATTGGAATCTTTTTGCCCTGCATGGCTTGCCTCGCAAAATGGAAAAATCGAAAAAGGCCCGCCGCAGTAGATGAATCAGGCAACGGATCGCCGGCCATTTGTAGGCTTGCCGATTGGCCGGCTCTGGAGGGCTCGCAGGTGGATCGTTCGGTCGCTCCAGCAGCTTACTTTATAGCACGAATAAAGCACGAAAGCAAGAGCTTTCTGCTGCCGCCAGAAATGCCGATTCTTGAGCTTGTCTGTCTTGCTTTCCTTGCAATGCCTTTTCCCATTTTCACGCTCTCACCGTCTCCCTCATGCCATCCCGAACTTTGCTGGTTATTCCCCGTTACTTACGAAATGCGAATGCTACAACAGTGTTAATGCACCCTTCAAAATCCTTTGCCAGCCTGTGCTCCCAAATGCGAAGAACGGTCCATCCATTGCGACGGTAAAACTTGGTGACAGCCAAATCACGCTCACGATTACGGTCGATTTTGCCGTTCCAAAAAACAACGTTAGATTTGGGTCGCCGACAGTGATATCGACAGCCATGCCAGAAACAAGAATCCAAGAAAATGAGCAGCTTCGCTCTACGGATCACGATGTCTGGGGTGCCATACATCTTGACATTCTTGCGATACCGGATACCAATCGCCCAAAGAGCCACTCGGAATTTTTGTTCGAGTTTAGTGTTCCGTGGTTTTATCAGAGACATAATCTTGCTTCTCTTGGCGCGTGAAATTGTATCCATAATTTTAATTAGCCCTAGTTGACTTTCGCTAAAAATTCGTATATTCTTTATATCTTGCGTTGCGGTCTATTACTGGTGTATGGTTAAAAGGTACTACAATATATTGGAGTACAAGTGCCCACTGTCCTAGACTTATTCTGCGGTGCAGGCGGCCTATCGTACGGCTTCGGCCTTGCTGGCTTCGATATCGGAGCCGCACTCGATTTCGATCCGGTCGCGATCGAGACGTATCGCCAAAACCATCCCAGCATCCCCGTCCTACTGAAGGACATCGCCTCCGTTTCGGGAAAAGACCTCCGCGCGCTGATTGGCCGCGATATTGATGTCATCATAGGTGGCCCAAGTTGCCAGGGTTTCAGTACACACGGCAAACGTGATCCCAACGATTCCAGGAATTTCCTATTCCGTCATTTTGTGCGCATAGTCAAAGAAGTTCAACCCGCTTGGGTCGTGATGGAGAACGTTAAGGGGCTGCTTACGTATGACAAAGGGCGATATCGCGATCTTATTCACAAGGGCTTCGAACGAATTGGCTACAGGATTGAATCTCGCGTACTTCGCGCTGCCGATTACGGCGTTCCTCAACTGCGCGAACGTCTGTTTTTCATCGCGACAAGAACCAACTCAGAAATTGCTTTCCCTGCGCCAACTCACTGCTCTTGTGAGCAACCCATGCTTACAGGCCTGAAGCCTTACGTCACGGCCTGGGAAGCTATTAGCGATCTGCCTGAGCTCGGAACCGAGGGGTCTTCGGAGGAGTACGCCTCTCGCGCCTTGACGGAATATCAGCGCTATGCTCGCGCGGGAAGTGGTCGGAAGCTGACTCTGCATCGGGCACGCCGTATCTCGCCTTTAGCAATGAGCCTCGTGCAAAAGATAAAGCAAGGAGGCGGCATCAGGTCGATTCCGATTCATCAACTCCCCGAGAGGTTTCGAAAGATGAGAAAGATTAGCAATGGGGAGTATCGCCGAGACTGTACCACCCTCTATTACAGGCTTGCATGGGATAGGCCCAGCTATACAATTACGACTTACTTCACCAATGTATCCTCAGGACCGTTCGTCCACCCATCGCAAAATCGAGCGTTGACACCTCGTGAGGCTGCCAGGCTGCAATCGTTTCCCGATTCTTACGTTTTCTTCGACAAAATGGTCCAGAGACAGATTGGCAACGCAGTCCCTCCCCTCTTGGCATGCGCCGTGGCCTCGGAGATCATAAAGGCCCTCAGATCGTGCTTGCCTGTAAGCGAGCTCATGCTGGCCTAAATGAAATACATTTCCGTCCAACAGCTCGTCAGTTCCTTACGTGCGCTGGCTAACTTCCGTTCCAAGGTCAATCAGCAGGGCGCACAACACGTGTTGTCCTTTCTGGCCTTGCGAAAAGCAGGTGTTGGAACCAGAGGGTTCAAACGATACACCGAGGCAGACGATAAGGAATTCTTCAATGAGTTTGCTCGAATAGCCGCAGATGATCCGAATCCTTACTTTGATCCCATCCGCAGCATGTATCGAATTGAAACACATCCTCACTCAAACGTGGCAACAGCGCGCAAGGGAACTTTCGCAAGGTCATGGGGCGCGGCGGCGTTTAAACAGGAACCCGGCGGTGGAGAAGACGAATGGAAGCTGCAGCCGGATTACATCAACATTCTTAGAGAGAAGGCGCTCACCAAACGAGGTGAGGTGACACTCGTTCCGGCTATTCCCCTTGCTGCCTTCTTGTTTCGCCATCAGGAATTCGCCGATAGCATGCGACCCAAAGACCTGGGCGCTCAACTGAAAATAGCCTTCCATATGAGCGACAGCGAATATAACCAGCTCTTCGAGGAACGAACAGAAATTGGAGATTTTGGGGATCGGCCGCTCAGTCGAGACGATGTAATTCGCGCGATTAATGAGAGCGGAGTTGTACAGACTACCAAGGAAGCCCGCGCCGAGTTCCAAGAGTTGCTGATTACTCAGAACGACCGAATATTGGTACGCGTTAAATCACTGCTTTTCGACGATGGTTATGCTGGCGTTGTCTTTGTCGGACCGCCAGGAACGAGTAAGAGTTGGTACGCAGTGCAAGTGGCACTCGCCCTTGCAGACGGCGATGTCACCCGGGTACGGAAAATTCAGTTTCACAAGTCTTATCAATACGAACACTTTGTAGAAGGCTTCGTTCCGAACAAAGGCGGCACTGGCTTCGAACTGAAAGCTCAGCTTATGCTACGGGCAATACAAGATGCCACTGACAATCCGAGAGCGACTTATGTGATACTCATTGATGAACTCAGCCGGAGCGATCCCGGACGCGTCTTCGGCGAACTTCTCACTTACATGGAGCCAAGTCGGCGGAATGAGGAGTTCGTTTTGGCTTCCGGCACGCTGGTAACAATGCCGTCGAATGTGGTCTTCGTCGCGACTATGAATTCGCGGGATAAATCCGTAGTGGACATTGACGACGCATTCGATCGCCGAATGGCAAAGATCGAGTTCAATCCCGATCCCGCCATCCTCGAAGGCTGGCTACGGGACGCCAAGGTCGCAGACGGTTTTTCGCGCCGTGTTATCGCATTTTTTAAATGGATTCAGGAGAAATACCCTCTTGGGCACACTTTTCTATTCAACGTTCGAGATGCTGATGCCTTCCGCAGGGCGTGGGACAGCCAGATCAGGTTTGTCCTTGAAAAACAGTTCAAATATGAGCCACAAATCTTAATTGAGATCAAACAGAAGTGCGCCGAGATAGTAGGTGTTAACGTCTGATGGCCACACTTTTTGAAGCGTGCGAGCGAGAAGAAACCGCAATTCCGATCACGGAAGTTTGGAAAGATGGCGAGATCGATATTTACCCTGAAGTACAGAGCCAGAAGTATTTTGAAATCCGATTCAGGGGACGCCGGCTAATCATTACGGCTGGCAAGTACGTGGGCTTCATACCGCTTAATCAGCGGGCGATCATTTACGTTCGACCGAAGATCCCTACCGCAAATCTCGTTCACCTGCTTGCCGTTGCTGGTGGTGTGGTGGCCTTAGGCAGGGAGCGACAGTACAGACTCGCGGAATCCACGGCGCCGCCTTTGCTTGAAGCAATGGCGGGGGCGTTTATCGCATATCTTGAAGAAATGGAGGTCGCCGGACTCTTCAAGACATATGTGAACATGAACGAAGTGCAGTCTATTCTAAAAGGTCAACTCAGGTTTGCGGAATCGATGCACCAGCTTTGGAGTCGGGGTAAACGGCACGAAGCGGTCTCTTCATATTTCGAACTGACGGCTGATGTGGCGGAGAATCAGTTGCTGTATTTTGCCTGCCGCAGCTTAATCTTGCACTTCCTTACCCTAGGTGCTTCTCCAGTTACTCTCAAAATGCTTGGCCAATTCGAGGAGTTGTTCGTTCGCGCCGGCGTTTCGCTTCGTTTGCCGAGTAAGAATGAGGTTCAAGAAGCGGGTTTGTCACGAAGCCATGTCAGGGCACTACGTCTGGCAGACGCATTGATCGCTCGGAAGGGGGTCGAGCTACCGCTGGGAGGAAGTGACATTTTCCTTCCCTCCTTCTTGATCGACATGGAATCGCTGTTCGAAGAGTACATTCTCCGGGTTTTACACCAGCATTTATCTGGGTTTCGCGTGGCAACCGCCCGTGAAGCTGCCAAACCCCTTTTTGATAGCGCATTGGTACCAGCTGCCAATCCCGACGTTGCAATCTACAATTCTCAGGGTGCCGTTGTCGCGGTAGGGGACGTAAAATACAAGCCTCGTTACTCACGCGAGGATCTCAACCAAGTGATCTCGTACGCACTATCGTACGGTGTTGACGTTACCGTGATCTTTCTCCCCTCTCTCACCGCCGATGAAGCCGGCATGAGGAAAGTTGGCGACATAAAGGGGATTAGTGTGTATGAATCGCGACTCTGGCTCGGCTCGGTGGATCTCGCAGCCGAAGCACAGCGGATGACCGCAGCTTTGAACGTGGTGCTCCCCGAAATGCCGGTGGCGGTTTGATTGGCGTCTGAGTAATCCCGCAAGCCAAAATCCCGTGCGAGCAGATACTCGGATGGAGGATGCATTAAAACGAATCCTTCCGTAGCCCTCCGGCGTTTCGCTAATTATCGCAGGCGCAGTTCCTTTTCCGCGATGGGCTTGCCGCTGGCAATTCCCTCACCCTTGCTCGACAATCAACTCCTGGCAGGTGATGCAATACCGGCTCCACGGAACCGCCGTCAGTCGATTCACGCTGATGTCCTGGCCGCAATGCAGGCATTCGCCAAACGTCCCGTTGTTGATGCGGCCAACGCCGATTCCCCCAAAGAGTTGCCCGTTCCCCCCTGCTTTTACTCCTGGCATCCAGCTCTGGTCAGGCACCCTTTTGTCCAACTTAAATGTCCAATGACTGGGGACGGCAATTCTCATTTCATACACCCGGAGGGGTAAGCAAGTGCGTTACAGCATCGGATAGGAGTGGCCGGGTTGGCCTTGATTTTCAGAAGGAAAGGGAGGGCCAGCGCTGCGCAAGCGCCTACGGTTCTTACCATCTGCCTTTTTGCTGGATGCCAAACGCCCCGTAAAAAAGCTGGTTCTGCAATCCTGCGTACGGATTTGCTCAGTGTTGTTCGGCGATCAATTCCTGGCAGGTAATACAATAGCGGCTCCAGGGTACGGCGGTCAGCCGGTTGGCGCCAATTTCCTGGCCACAGTTCAGGCACTCGCCAAAGCTGCCGCTGCTGATGCGGGAAAGCGCCGCTTCCACCAGCATAAGCAATCCGCGCTCCTGGGCCTGCTGCCGGAAGGTCATTTCCTTTGACAGGGATGCAGTCGCGCGATCGCCTTCATCGCGCCCAAAATCCTGCGCTTCCTGCCGCTCCCCTTGTGTCCGGCTCAGGTTGTGGCGCAACTCCTCGCGCTTCTTTGTGAGAATCCCTTCGAATTTTGCGATTCTGGCCTTGTCCATGCGCAAATCACCCTGGGAATTATCTGGCAGAAGTATATGCCAAGCATTTTCCTGGTACATATCTTAAATGGAATCGCCACTGAGCGGCTCACGTGGCCCGATGTTTTATTTCCCGCGCCTTTCCATAGGAAGCCCTGTTCAGGTGATCGGAGCGGCAAGGCAAATTTGGTAACTTGGTAAATGGGTAATTTTGATAAATCTGATTACGCCCCTGAAGCGTACGATGAGTATGAGTAATAAGGAATATGAGTAGTAAAGAAAGTGATGCATAAGTATGCGCAATCGACGATTTGCGGCACTGGCGGCCCTGCTCTTGGCGGGGGCATTCATTTCGGTCGTAGCGGCCAAAACGTCTGGCTTTAAAACGTCAGGGCCTGAAACGCCAGAAGCAAACGCAGCGGAATTGAAGGGATCCGAATCAGGCTCTTTTCACCGGTCTGTGGTGGTAGAGCTGTTTACGTCAGAAGGGTGCTCCAGTTGTCCGCCGGCTGATGCGTTGCTGGGCCACTTGCGGCAGGACCTTGCCGCCCGGAACATTCAGGTGATTCCGCTGGGCTTCCACGTGGATTACTGGAACTCACTGGGATGGAAAGACCGTTTCTCCTCAGCCGACTACAGCCAGCGGCAGGAGCAGTATGCACGCAGCCTGAAAGTCGATGGGCCATACACGCCGCAGATGGTGGTGGATGGCGAAGCAGAGTTCGTCGGAAGCAATGCCAGCCAGGCGCAGCGCGCCATCAGCGAGGCTGCCGGTAAACCGGAATTGGCGGAAGTAAAGATTGAGAAGGCCGGCGCAGACCAGCTATCTGTCCGGGTAAAGGGGCCCACTTCAGCCGGTGACGCGAAGGTGATGCTGGCGCTTACCGAAGACAATTTGGCAACCCAGGTGGGCTCGGGAGAGAACGGCGGGCGCACGCTGCATCATGCGGCGGTTGTGCGTGAACTGCGGCAACTGGGCGGCTTGCGCTCGGGCAGCTTTGAAGCAAGCGTACCACTCACCGTCGGAAAAGACTGGAAGCGCCCGGATGTCCGTGCAGTGGTGTTTGTTCAGGAAGCGAGCAGCGGAAAGATCCTGGGCTCGGCCTCTGTTGCTTTAACGGATTAGACGGCTAGTTGCCTTGATGACTTGCGCTGCCTTGATTAAGTTGCGCTGAAGTGCGGTTCAGCTTGTTCAGCTCTTCCATGAACAGGGGATTATTGGGGAACTGCTGATGTAAGTCTTCCAGCCTTTTGCGGGCCTCAGTGGTATTGTTGCGCCGGACATCCTCAAACGCCACCAGAATGCGGGCAAACGGAGCCAGATAGCGGGCGTGATCAGCGGCAAGAGAAAGCTCTTTCACGCCTTCCGTTTCGTCGCCTTTATAGCCGCCCATGCGCAGCACCCAGCGCACCGGAGCTGATTTGCGGCCGATGATGTATTTGCCCAGGCCGGTCGCGACATAAGCATCGTAGGAATCAGGGGCGATAACCAGCAGTTTTTCTCCGTAGGTGGTCGCGGACTTGATGTAAGAAAGCGCCTTGAGATCTTTCTTGGTGAACAGACCCATATCGTCACCGCGAAGGCCGTTCGTGAGTGAGAGCGCGAGCAATGCGCGGGGATCATTCGGATTTTTGTTCAGCCGGTCCTGCGCCAGCTTTTCGGCGCGATCCAGGGCAGAGTCAAAGATTGCTTTGTTGGCAGGCTCCCAGGCGTAAGATTCGCGGGAATTGAAGCCGTCGTCAGTGGCAAAAACTTCGCTGCGGAGCGCGTGCAGCCGGTCAAGTTCACGGAAGAAGGCGATCCAGGCATGCGCAACGGAGGGCAAAGGATCATCCTGGGCAACGGCTTTGGCTTCGTCGGCAGCCTTGAAAGCATCCTGGAATTTAAGGTCATACATGGCGCGATAAGACTGGGCCAGCTTTTCTTCAACAGCCGGCGACTTAGACGTGGCTGCGGGTTGGACCTGCGCCAGGGCAGCAGAAATGAGCGCCAGCGCGATTATTACGACAGTCTTAATGCGGTTACCAAGTTCCAAAATTCTCTCTCCAGATACTTTCCTCATGCTAACAGCTTACGTAAAGTTTGCCGATGTACGAAAGGGTATGTCCCATGCCCGGCAAAATGGCATGTCTTTATTTCGAAACACTGGTTCCGAAACATTGTTGCTCACAAACGGCAGAAAGCCGCCAAGCAGGTAACTTAATTATAAACCAGAGAAGCTCAATCAGTGTTGGCCCTGCCCGGTGGGCGGGCGGTCCAATTTGGCAAGTTCCTGCAAAAAAAGAGGATTATTGGGATAGTGCTCGCGCAACCAGTCAAGTTTCTTGCGTGCTTCAATCATGTTCTTGTGGCGTAGATCGTCAAAAGCAAGCAGTATGCGGGCAAATGGAGCAAGAAAACGGCCATGATCGGCCACCAATTTGAGCTCCTTCACACCCTGTTCCTGGTCTCCTTTGAGGCCATCCAGGCGAAGGAGCCAGCGGACCGGCGCAGCCTTGCCACCAATAATGTATTTGCCCATTCCAGTGGCAATGTAAGCGTCATAGTAGCTGGGTGATCGCGCAAGCAGGCGCTCGGCATATCCATTGGCGCTCTTGGTATATGAGATGGCGCTGAACTTTTTCTTGGCGATCAGGGCAGCATCGTCAGCGCGAAGACCATTGGATAGAGTGAGCGCAAAAAGTGCGCGAGGGTCGTCCTTATTTTCCTTCAAGCGTTGCTGCGCCAATTTTTCGGTGCCGCTGAGGGCTGCGTCAAAGGCCGCTCGGTTCTGCACGTTCCAGGGAATGGCTGGACCATCGATAAAGGCATTGTCAGAGCCGAAGAGTTCGCTGCGGAGGATGTGCATGCGATCAAATTCGCGGAACAGCACGGCACAGGCTTGCGCCACCCAGGGCACAGGATCGTCATTCGCCATTTTTTTCGCGGATTCAGCCATGCGCAACGCGTCATCGAACCGCAGGTTGTACATGGAGCTATAACTCTGGTCCAAAAGGGCGTCCAGATTCTGCGTTTGCGCTGAGACCATAGGTTGCACTCTGGCTTGGCACATGGCAGATGTTTGCCATGACACAACAGCCATCGCCACGGTCGCCACGAAAACAAACTTGTTGCGTGCTGCCACGGACAAAAGGATTCCCCTTGTATATCGCCGGAATACTAACAGGTTTGATGCATTGTGAGCGCCTGAGAGCAGAGCAAAGCTGTAGCTTAATGGGCGGCTATATGGCAAAGGAAGTAAAGAATTGTTTTTTGCCGGGAATATTTATGCCTCCGCTCAGTTATTTAAGCAGCAACCGAGCGCAACTGGAGCACAAGGAGGAACGATGTCCGGCAAACCGAAAGACGAAATTCTGCATGACCACAACCACGATGGCATTGATCGCCGGGGTTTTTTGAAATGTATGGCCTGGGCCGGCACAGGAGCATTCTGCGTGATCCAGGGCGGCGTGCTGAAGTCTTACAGCCTGAGCGGACTTTCCGGGCTCAGCCCGAAACAGATGAAAGGCGATATTAGTTTTGTACAGATCAGTGACAGCCATATGGGCTTTAACAAGGCGGCAAACACTGATGTCGCTGGCACGCTGAAGGACGCCATTGACAAGATCAACGCGCTACCCACTGCGCCCGGATTCATCCTGCATACCGGGGACATTACTCATCTATCCAAGCCGGAAGAATTTGATGGCGTTTCCCAGCTTCTAAAGAGCGCCAGCGCGAAAGATGTTTTCTATGTTCCCGGCGAACATGATGTGATCGGCGATGATGGCAAACAATATCTGGAACGCTACGGCAAAAACACCCAGGGAGCAGGCTGGTACAGCTTTGACCAGAAGGGCGTCCATTTTATTGGGCTGGTGAACGTGATGAACCTCAAAGCCGGAGGGCTGGGCAGCCTGGGCAAAGAGCAACTGGAGTGGATGGAAGGCGACGTAAAACACCTTTCCAAGAGCACGCCTGTGGTGGTGTTCGCACACATTCCGTTATGGAGTATTTATCCCGAATGGGGCTGGGGCACCGATGACAGCGCGCAGGCGCTCGGCCACCTCAAACGCTTTGGGTCGGTCACGGTGCTGAATGGACACATCCACCAGACTATGCAAAAAGTTGAAGGCAATGTGACGTTCCACACCGCTGCGTCCACCGCTTTTCCGCAACCGAAACCCGGCGAAGCGCCATCACCCGGGCCGATGAAAGTTCCTGCGGAACAACTGCGCAGCTTGCTTGGCATCCGTGATGTGAATTATGTGCAGGGGCAGCACGCGTTGGCAGTAACGGATTCCACGCTGGAATAAATTTTTCCAAAACTCAAAATGAATTAAATCAATAAAGGAGTAGCTGTAATGAGCAGTTCCATTTTCAGATTAGGCATTGCCGGTCTCGTGATCATGCTTCTCATGGTGGCGGGCCGAGCAAACGGTTCCGGCCCCGCTTTTATGGACGATAAGACACCCGTGGAAATCAAAATCGATAATTTTGTTTTCTCGCCCAATACCCTGACAGTGCCGGTAGGAAGTACGATCCATTGGACAAACCACGATGATATTCCGCACAACGTGGTCAGTGAAGACAAGAGCTTCAAATCAAAAGTGATGGATACCGACGAAAGCTTCAGTTATACATTCGCCAAACCGGGCACATACACTTACTTCTGCTCAATTCATCCGAAGATGACAGGAAAGATTGTGGTCCAGTAGATCGTGATGAACCCATTTGACCTTAAATCTGCCTTGCTGGCGCGGCACGCCCAACATGTTGTGCTCATACACTTTCCCATTGCGTTGTTCCTGGCCGGGGTTGCTTTTGACTTCGCCGGGCAATGGAGACGCAACGCAATTTTTGCAACGGTGGCGTATTACAACATCACGTTGGCTGCTGTTGCAGCTTTGCCGGTAGTAGCGACCGGGCTGCTGGCCTGGCGATGGCAGCTTGAGGGCCAGAGGCTTAAAGGAATACTTCTTCAGCATCTGGTGCTCGGGGTGGCGACGGGCGCGATGATCTGCCTGGTCTGGAGCATACATTTTTATGCTCGCCGGCATGCGCGGACTCCTTCTATATACCGGCTTCCGATGGAGGCCATTGCAGCCGCCTTAATAGCACTCACAGCATATCTGGGCGGATTTTTAAGTGGCGTTAACGCGCAGGTATAAACCAGGCTCTGATGAATTACGCTCCAGATTGCAGGCAATATGCAAGGCAAGAGGAATAAAATGGCTGCCACTATTATTGCGCGAGGATATATGTGAGCGGCCAGGAAAACAGGGAATTTGAAAAGCTGGCAGTCCCGCTGCTGGACGGGCTCTACAACTTTGCCTGCTGGCTGAGCGGCAACCCAGACGAGGCGCGCGATCTGGTGCAGGAAACCTTTTTGAAATCGCTGAAAGGTTTTTCTTCTTTTCGTCCGGGAACAAATTTTCGCGCGTGGATGTACCGTATCCTGCGCAACTCATTTCTGACCAGCAGAACGGGGTTGGAGCACCGCAATACCCAGCAGGAAGATGAGGATGGCTTTGAAGCAAGCGCCGTCAGCCAGGAAACGCCGGAGATCACGCTGGTTCGGCGCGCGGACACGGAACTGGTGCAGGCTGCCATCGCCCAGCTTGCGCCTGCGTTTCGAGAAGTCCTTTTGCTTGCCGACCTGGAAGAGATGAAATATCAGGAAATTGCAGAGACGCTGGATATACCGCTTGGAACGGTGATGTCGCGGCTGGCGCGGGCAAGAAAACAGGTCCGCGACCATCTGGTTGCGGCTTCAGGCAAAAAGAAGATTGTAGGTATAAGGTCATGATCTGCCCATCGCGGGAAAAAGTCGGCTTGTATGTGGATGGTGAAATGGAGCCCGCCGTGGAGCAGGCTTTTGCCGGCCATCTGCAAAGCTGCCCCGAGTGTTCCGCAGCCGTGGCGGAGCAGCATGAAATTAAAACCGCAGTACGCCGCGCGGGAAAACGCTTTAGCGCTCCGCCAGATCTTTACGCCAGCGTGCGCAAGCAGATCCATTCGCGGCCAACAGTACGGCTGTGGCAAAGATGGGTTGCTGTTATGGCGTCAACCGCGCTACTGGCAGTGATCGCGTTCGGATTCCTGCGTTCCAGCACGCAGGGCGGGACCGTAACGCAATTGATTGACCAGCATGTAATCATGCTGGCCAGCGCCAATCCGGTGGACGTGATCTCAGAAGACCGTCATACGGTGAAACCGTGGTTTCAAGGCAAGCTTCCATTTACGTTCAATCTGCCTGAGCTGGCCAATTCGGATTTCAAGCTGCTTGGCGGCAAATTGGTTTATGCGCGCCACTCGCCAGGAGCGGAGCTGATTTATCAGGTGCGCCAGCACAAAATTTCAGTGTTCATCTTTCAATCGCGTGATGTAGGGAATGAATCGCCCTCAGGCAACAACGCATTCACGGTAAACGGATGGCGTCAGGGCGGACTACAGTTTTATGTAGTAACGGATGCCGCCCGGGAAGACGCTGACAGGTTGCGTAAGCTGCTGGAAGACGCGAACCGATCATAAAAATCGTTCACAGGATAAATTGGATTAGTTTTTCCCGGTAGGACGAACGTCACCCTTTGGGGTCCACGGCACGCTGCTGACCTTGGCAACATAGCGGTTGGAAAGTTTCCACGCATCGCCTTCTTTTTTCCAGAAATCGACCACAAAAAACTCGCCACCATCAGGCGTGCCTTTATTGGAAGACTGCTGTACGCGGTCGAACTTTACCAGCGCAGAATCACCCTGATCGAGCACCGAAACCTGGCGAACCAGGAATGACTTCAGGGAATAGTCTTTGGCCAGGACAGAAGAAATCCAATCTTCGGCGGTAAGCGGATCGGCGTCCGGCATTTCAATCATGCAGTCCTGGGAGACCAGCTTCGCTAACGCACCCTGGTCCTTGTTCTGAACGGCGCGCAATATCTGTGTCTCCAGATCGGCGAAGATCGAAACCTGCCGGGTGGCGGTAATAATTCTGGCGCTCACGGGAGGCTTTACCGGTTCCTGGGCTGTGAGAAATAAACCGACTGTGATTGAAAGGGCCAGGAAAAAACAACGAGGGAGCATGATGAATACCTCAATAACAAATAAATTTTAAATAAAAAAGCCGTCCAACGCCGGACGGCTTTAATGAAAAAACACGATTAGTTGGTAAAGAATGGTCCGCCAAGGGTCTGGTCGCAACCGCCCCCGCGGCTATTTTCCCATTCCATCTGCATCAGCCAGTTGTGGCCGCCAAAGGTCTGGTTGAAGTGGGCGCCATTGGCAGCCGTCTGCGTGGGACCAAATTTGAAGTTGCACTTGTCAGCATCTTCATTACCGCTGGAATCAAACCATGCGTTCAGGTCTGGATCGGTAATGGCTTCTTCGCTCTCGTGCGTGATCACGTTTGCCATGCCGTCCGCTCCGCCTACGCCAGTGGCCGGGCTGTTGGGGCCAGTAGCTTGGGCTTCGCAGCCGGAGGGACACCTGTCAACGTTGCCGACGAAGGCGTACTTGATGTCCGCGCCGCCAATAGTGGCATGAGTATGGAACCCGCAGTAGGTGCGGCAGAACCCGGAACTCTCGTTCACATCAGAGGAGGTCAGGACCATGTAAACGCCATTGGCATCCAGCGGGAGATCGTGGCCGGCATGGCTGCTGACGATCGTGGTCAGGTTCTTGTCGCCGAAACGGGTTCCCTGCGAGTAATTGTCAAGCACCGAGCCGGAAAAGTTCAAATGGCCGCTCACGTTGCCGGTGGCATCACCGTACGTGGTGTTAATGGCTTCATAGCTGGAGCCGCCGAGCGCATTGCTCCCCAGGAAAGTTTCAATCAGGGTTCTGGTTACTAAACTGTCAGAAGGCTTCGCGCCGTTTGTCCAGTTGCCGTACCAGATGATGTAAATGGGAACCGGATTGGCCTTCAACACCGTGCCGCCGGTGTGGAAGTTGATGCCGTTGCCCTGGACGACCGTACCACCTTTGGGAGCCGCGGGAAGTTTTTCTGCCGCAGCGCCTTGGACGTGGCCGGTAGGTCTTACGTCGCCATCCGAACCAGGACGCAGGCTCTGGGCCGCCAGGAAGTTGGCAGACAGCAGAACGAAGAAGAAAGTTACTGCGCACCTCACATTTGCATGGGGAGTTTTCATTTTTGTTTTGACCTCGATGACCTAGTGTTATTGCTGCGTCTGTTTAAAAAGAAAGAACAGAAGAAGCCAAATAGCATTTATATGGACCAACTTTTATGAATGAAAAGATTGATTGATTCTGATTCGCGGCCCCCCGGAATCGAGCAGAACAGAATTGGGGAAAGATTATCACGGGAATGGGCTGAGTACAATCCATGAAAATGCGTCTTTTCACGCCAATATGCGCTTTTTAAAGCGTTGGCTGGGATGGCAATCCAGCCCTGTTTGTTTTCCCATTACAAACAATTTGCAGCATAATTCCCGACTATTGACGCTTTTGAAGAAGAAACAAGGGCCGCCAGTGAAGCAGGCGGCCCAGAGTTTTTTACAGATGCTGTACGCACTTGCCGCCAGCGGCGTTTTCCCATTGCTGCTGGATCATCCAGTTGTTGCTGCCAAAGGTCTGGTTGTATTTCGCTTTGGCTGACGTGCCAGCCGCCGCACAGAGCCCGTTGGCGTTGCAGGTGGAAGTTGTTCCGAAATTGAAATTGCACTTATCGGAGTCCTCATTACCGCTGGTATCAAACCAGGCGTTCAGGTCCGGATCAGTAATGGCCTCGAACTGCTCGTGCGAGAAAACGTTAATCAGGCCGTCGGCGCCGCCCACGCCTGTGGCGGGACTGTTCGGGCCGGTAGTCTGGATCTCGCAGCCGGACGGGCAGCGATCAGGATTTCCGACAAACGCGTATTTGATATCGACTCCACCCAACGTGGCATGGGCATGGAAGCCGCAGTATTGAGTGCAGAATCCTGAGGTTTCATTGATGTTCGAGGAAGTCAGCACCATGTACACGCCGTTGGCATTGCGCGGCAGGGCGCCACTGTTGAGAACATTGCTGACCGTGGTCTGCAAACTAGCGTCAGTCAGGTTGGTGGAGCTACTCACAGTGGCCACTCCGCCCAGGCTCACATTGCCGCTGACGTTGCCCGTAGTGTCACCATAGGTGGTGGCCACGTGCTCAATAGCGCTGTTGCCGAGCGAACTGACAAAATGCTCAATCAAGCTGACGCTGGCCTGCGTGTTTGAGCCTGTGCTGTTCCAATTGCCGTAGAAGATCAGGTAAATCGGAACCGGATTGCTTTTCAACACCGGACCACCGTGGTAATTGATGCCGTTACCAGTAACAACGGCCTGCCCCACGGGACCAGGGACGGCGGCAGTGATTTGACCTGATTGGCCGTGCTTGCCGTTGGGGGTTTCATCTCCATTACCACCGGTATGCAGGGGTTTTTGTGCTGCCATAAAGTTTACAGCCAGAACCACAAAGAGAAAAACTGACGCGAATTTGATCTTTCCGTGGGGAAATCTCATTTCTGTGACCTCATCATTTGGAATTTTGCTGCGTCTGCCGAATTGACATGTACAGAAGAAGCCGCGACCGATATGAATGTTTTCACGATCAAGTTGTCCGTTATGAAGATGATTTATCGTTCGCTTTTCAGATAGAAAACCGGAAGACCGTAAAGCTGGCTCAATGTTGCCGAAGTCTAGCACTGACAGGAGAAGCAAAAGCACAAGGTGAGCAGAATTCCGGAATCTGAAAACGGGAAAAGAAGGTCAGGTATTAGCGGGCCAATTGACGTCAAACTGCGTCGTAACGCGTCTCGTGATGAAGCAATGGCTTTAAATCGAAAAGCCGAGATGACTCCCGTATTATCGGGAAACATCAGCAGAATGTTTGTACTTGAAGGAAAATCGCACATTCATGCTTTAAAAAGTCACAATCCTGGTACATGCGATTTTTGCCGGGATAGCTCAGCAATATGATGGGTTTTATCCAACGGTATGAAGAAGGGAGTGTCTAACTTGGTTCCGGCTCAAATTTTTCTAGCGGAAGCACGATGCTCCCAAAGATCAACAGCGAAGCTGTTTAACAGCGTCCAAAACCTTTAAGAGGATTTTTCTTCGATTTTCCCGTTTCTGACCTGAATGAACCATTCCCATCCACATTATTTGTAGCCAAAAATCGGCTTTCTGGTGTTAAATAAACATCCTGCACAGGAAGATTAAAGAACGCTAATCTTTCGCCGATAAGCATTTTATATGCTGCTATCGCCCCGGTGCTCTCAGGTAAATGTAAAATTTGTTTTATAATGTCAGGTAAAACATGGAAACGAATTTAAGAACCGACAAGCTGCTCGATCAAATTGGCTGGAAACTCCTGCAAGAGTTGCAAATCAATGGGCGTCTCTCTTACGCCGAGCTGGGGCGGCGTGTGGGCCTTACCACGCCTGCCGTGGTGGAGCGCGTAAAGCGCATGGAAGAAGCCGGCATTATTATTGGCTACCATGCTGACATTGACCCGATGAAGGTCGGCATGCCAATTACGGCATTCATCCGCATGTCTGTTGTGGGCGATGTTTTTACGCGAATTACGGCCGTAGTCAAAAACTCGCCTGAAGTGGTGGAGTGCCACCGCGGCACCGGCGCGGACTCTTTTATCATGAAGGTCCATGTGCGTTCGGTGGAGCACCTTGAAGCCTTGATTGACCGGCTTACTCCATTCGGCACAACTTCTACATCTATTGTTTTATCGTCGCCAGTGGAAAAGCGCGCAGTGAACCGCATGGAAGAATCGCATGCAGCGCAAACGGCGCAGGCAGCGCAGCGAAATAAATAAATTCGCTGGTTTGGCGGCTTACTGGGCCGCTCCGCCGGGCAAAAGCGCTCCAGCGTTCCCTTATTTTGTTTTTGCTCGTTCATATTGCAAGGGCCATTGTATGTCCTGCCCCAGCGCGCGGGCGGCCAGCAGCGGCCAGTAAGGATCGCGCAAGAACTGGCGCGCCAGGATCACCATGTCCGCCTGCCCGGAACGGATAATCTGGTCGGCCTGCGCTGGATCAGTGATCATCCCTACAGCGCCGGTAAGCATGCCCGCCTCGCGGCGAATCCGTTCAGCGAACTCAACCTGATAACCTGCTCCCACTGGAATTTTGGCGCGCGCGACATTGCCGCCGGAAGAGCAGTCCATCAGGTCGACGCCAAGCGGCTTGAGCGTTCGCGCTAGTTCCACTGATTCTTCCACGGTCCAGCCCCCTTCCGTCCAGTCCGTGGCGGAAATCCGCACCCACAACGGATATTCCTCCGGCCACACTTTTCGCACTGCAGTAACGACTTCGCACACGATTCTTATGCGGTTCGCGAATGAGCCGCCATACTGGTCAGTCCGTTGATTGCTCAGGGGCGAGATAAAAGAATGCAACAGGTACCCATGCGCGCTATGAAGTTCGATTAATTTTGCGCCGGCGGCTTGAGCGCGCCGCGCGGCTGCCGCAAACGCCTCAACAACAGCCGCGATTTCCGCCACGCTCATGGCATGAGGGACCTGGTATCTATCGGTAAACGCCAGCGCGCTGGGAGCAAGAATGGGTGTCCAACCGCCTTGAGCAGGAGTAATTGGCTTGCCGCCATTCCACGGTTCACTGGTGCTTGCCTTGCGTCCGGCGTGGGCCAACTGTATGCCGGGCGCCGATCCCTGTTCGGCAATAAAAGAAAAGGCGCGTCGCAGAGGCTCAATGTGAGCGTCAGTCCAGATACCCAGGTCCTGTGGGCTGATGCGCCCTTCAGCCGTAACAGCCGTGGCTTCTGCAATCACGGCGGCAGCGCGACCGACGGCCCGGCTTCCAAGGTGGACAAAGTGCCAGTCCGTGGCGAAGCCATCAACACAGGAATATTGGCACATGGGCGAAACCACAATGCGGTTCGCTAGTTTCACGCCGCGAAGCTGGAGAGGATCGAATAGATGGGCCATAAGTGAATTGACTATTGTAATTGGCGGATAGATTCCGCCGTTGTGTGCAAAGTCTTGCATTCTAAAGGACATGAACCTAGGAAAGTATCTGTCTAAGAATTTTTGCCAGTTGTTTTTTTTCCTGAATTGAGTCAAATTTGGCACATGGCGCAGAAACCTTATCAGGATGAATGGGGAACAGGGGCCCGCGAAGGCTATGAAGATCGCGGCACGTTTCGTCCGCCGCGGCCGCGCCAAAAAGAGCCTGGCAGCCCGCTGCTGCGAATTCTTGGCGCCATCGCCATTGTTGGTGGCATCTGCTGGGGGACCTATCTTGTAACTTTAACCAAAGACGTGGCCGGCGCGTTGCAACAAAACCATGGCCCAATTGCAATCGTCGGGCTTGGCGTGATCTCATCCGTGCTGGGAAAATATCTGAAGTGATTGCGCAGATTTGATCAGTGCGGGTGCAAGTCCTTCCTACTGATTAATCACAATACCACTAAATTTATTTAAAGCGCGGATTTCTGCTCCTCTACGTTCAGGGCTTTGAATAATATCCATCGCGGGCCTGCACCGTTAAATCTTTCTGCTTCACCTTAAGACTGATTTTGTGATAACCGGTGCCTGTATCCGCCGAATCCGGCGTGTAGCCCAGGCTGTACTGGTTCCTTAGCTCTTCGGCAATGGATTCGTAAATTTTGTCGATTGGATGCTTCTTGTTGCCTTCAAACAAGCGTCCGCCAGTTTGCTTGCAGATTTCTTCCAGAACTTTTTTCCCATCCGGCCGCGCTTCCTCGGGATAGCCGCGTCCACCGCCACGGCGGCCCATGCCGCCGCCAAATCCTCCATGGCCGCCGAATCCGCCACGGTCATATGACTCTTCGTCTGCAAACAAAATTGCGTACACCACGGTGTCAGACTTTTGCGCCGCCTCAATCGCGCTTTGCAGACCCAGCTTGCTGCCGAAATCCACGCCATCCGAAAGAATGATGAGTGCTTTGCGTCCCTGCTGTTTTTGCATCAGTTCGTCTGAGGCTAGGTAAGCCGCGTCATACAGATGAGTACCTCCTCCGCCGCCATGGCCGTGATGGCCGCCGCTCCTTCCGCCTGGATACCCTCCTCCGCCGGGATAACCGCTTCCACTGGGGCCGCTCCCGCCCGAACTGCCGGTTTGCGTGCTTGCGGGCTCAGCTTGTCCTGTCTGCAGAGCTTGAAACGCCGCTTGGAGCTTTGGCCGCGATGATGTGAGGTCCTGCAAAAGCTCAACCTCACGGTCAAAATGGATCACAAAAGCTACATCCTTGGGCTGGCGCAGCATTCCATCCAGAAAGCTGTAGCTGGCGCTGCGTTCATCTTCCAGAACGCGCCGCTGGCTCTGGCTGGTATCCACCAGCAGGCCCAGCGTGAGCGGCAGATCAGTGTCATGGGCAAAGTAGCGGATGGTCTGCGGATGTCCATCCTCTTCCAGAAGAAAGTCGTCTTTCGACAGGTTGGAGATGATCTTCCCATGCTTGTCGTAAACCGTAGCCGGCACATTCACCACCTTTACCGTGACGCTCAGAGTTGAAGCCGGTTTGGCATCCGGCGCTGGGGTCGATTGCTGTGCCTGCAAAAGACAGCCCAGGAAAAGCACTTGGCAGGTAAACGCAAAACAGATAAACACAAAAGTAAGATTCCGTGACATTCAATCCTCAATTCCGGCAACTGGCAGGGCATCCGACGGGCCGGAACATATATAGATAGCTTTATACGATGGGAACACAAGGCAGGAAAGCTCGAGGTAAAGAGACGGTAAACCCTTTGTAAAGAGATGGTTCAGGAGGGGCCCTTGCCGACAAGGCCGCGAGCTGGCAAAGAAAGTCCGTACGCCAGCGACGATATCGCGACGGTCCGAGTTTCTTATGAGCTTTACCATACGCAGCGGCTAAAGCCGGAATTCTACTACGGCTCTTAGCGGCCCGGCTAAAGCCCGGGCCCTGATACGGACCAATTCAGTCACTCCTCTCCGCGCCTCCGCGGTTTTTCCGATCACCCGATCCCTATCCTCTCCTCCTCCTTGCTCAGCTCCACTATCTCTACCGGACACTCCGGCCAATTGTGCTCCCAGCACACAATCACGTTGCATTTCTTCGGATCGTGCCCGTTCGCGGCGAAATTTCGGCTGTATACCTCCACTTCGACGCTCTGGTTCTGCCACTGGCCTTTGGCCACCGCCGCGCCAGCAAGGATTTCATTTGACGCGCCTTCGGCGCGATGGTGGAAGAGCGGCCATTTATGGCCGCGACAGAATCGGCAAAACATCACTTCCGCATGCCGTAGGCTCGCGCGCAGCGTGCCAAAGAGCGCAGCGCAAGCGGAGCGTGCAGAAGAATCGCGAACAAAAACTCAATCCTCCGCGCTTCAGCCGCGCGTTTTCCGATCACCCGATCACCAGATCGCCCGATCTCCCGATTCTTTCCACCTCCCGGCTCAGCTCCACCACCTCAATCCATTCCGGACATTCCGGCCAGTTGTGTATCCAGCACACAATCACGTCGCACTTCTTCGGATCGTGCCCAAACGGCCCGTGGCTGTACTTGCCGGTTTCGGTGTATTCGCGCGCGGTCGGGACCTTTCCCAGCTTGCGCGCCACCGTCGCCCAGTCCAGCAGCAGCGCTGACATAGGGACCTCAAACCCAGGTCTCGCCGCCTCCAGGGCCCGCCTCTGCCAGCGCCTTGCCCAGCCGGCCAAAATGCTTAGTGATCGCCGCTTCCGTGATTCCGCCTATCCGCCGCAATTCGCGCAGACCCGGATTGCGGCCCAGCTTTTTCGCGCACACACGTATAGCCTTCAGGATTTCCTGTTTGTTCATCATTTTCTCTCCAGTTGGAATTTTTTGAAATAAAGAAAGCCACCCGGCCGGGTGGCTGATTTCGAAAGATTTGGTCTTGGTTTGGTCTTGGTTTTGGCTAACGGCTAAGAGCTAACGGCTAACGGCTAACGGCTATTTTTACCCTCTACTTATATATGCAGAAATCTCGGCTTTCCGGGACATGTTTTTTTATATTTATTTTTTGGCCCCAGAAACCGGCGTGTAATGATAGCCACCCCCACTGCTCAGTGCAGCAGCGTTGCCAGAAAGAGGCGAAATTACACTCAGACATTCACAGCTCGCTTTAACCTCTCCGCTTCGACTTTCGCGGAGGCAGCTCCACCTTGGTGCGGGGCCGGTTCTTGATCCAGATTGGTGTACCGACAAACCCAAACTTTTTACGGATCTGGTTTTGCAAAAAGCGTTCATAAGAGAAATGCAGCTTCACGTCTTTGTCAGTAAAAAGAATGAATGTGGGCGGCGACGCCTGCGCCTGCGTCATATAGAAAATTTTTACCTGCTGGCGATGCGGGACGGAAGCGCGGTCAAAGTCCACGGTTTCCAGAAAACGGTTCATCTGTGAGGTGCCGATGCGCTTGCGCCGCTCGGTGGAAACCAGTTCCAGCGCGCGAAAAATCTTGTCAATGTTCTTGCCCGCCGCAGCAGAAACAAAAATCATCGGTGCATAATCCAGAAACTTCAGTGCGCGCCGCGCCTGCTTTTCATACAGCTCGCGGTCGGCAGGTGGACGGCCGTCGGTGCGGCCCGGCCCCACAAGGTCCCATTTGTTGATGATCACAATCACTGACCGGCCGCTCTCATGCGCATAGCCGCCGATGGTTGCATCCAGGCTGGTCACGCCTTCCACGGCGTCAATCACCAGCAGCGCCACATCGGCAGCCTCAAGGTGTTTGCGCGCCATTACGACTGAAAGCTTCTCCGCCATCAGGTGCGTCTTGCCCTTGCGTCGAATTCCAGCCGTATCGATAAAACGGTAAGTGTTGCCGTCTTTCTGGATCACTTCATCCACGGCATCGCGTGTGGTTCCGGCAATGGGAGAGACAATCGCCCGCGAGCTGCCCGTCAAAATATTGAGCAGCGTAGATTTGCCTACGTTCGGATGGCCAATGATGGCGACGCGAGTTTCCAGCCGTGGCGTGCGGACTTTGTGATCGCCTTCACCGGCATCTTCTGCGTCATCAGCAATTTGTTTTGAAGCATTCTCGGCAGCGTCGGTCTTTGTGCTCTCTGCTTCTTCTTCCGGCGAAAGCGGAATTTTTTCCAGGATGGCATCCAGCAATTCCGCAGAGCCCGTACCATGCTCAGCGGAAACCATATAAAGGTCTTCGATCCCAAGCGTGCGAAAGTTTTCTGCCTCCGCTTCCAGCTTGGTGGAATCAACTTTATTCACGGCCAGAAACAGCGGCTTGCCCAGACGGCGCAGCAGCCGCGCCAGTTCCATATCAGGGGCGGCAAGCGCGGTCCTTACGTCCACCACCAGCACAATGGCCGCAGCTTCTTCCAAAGCAAATCTAGCCTGGCGGAAAATCTCAGCGGGAATAAAATCCTTGTCGTCAGGGACAATTCCGCCGGTGTCCACAATGCGCAAGCGCCGGCCCTCCCATGTGGTCTCGCCATAGAGGCGGTCGCGCGTGATGCCCGGCTCATCGCCAACAATGGCCCGCCGCGAGCCGGTCAGCCGGTTGAAAAGCGTGGACTTGCCCACGTTAGGCCTGCCTACAATGGCAATCAGCGGAGCGCTCGATGTGTTCGATAGAGATTTCAAAAATTCCTTTCGATTGTCTTAGTCTTTCGGGTGTCTCAGCCCCGCGTAACATTTATGTAGTTTGAATCGCTGATTCTTCGCTTGGAATTGCACTTCCCAGCTATCATTAAACCATGCTCGCCATGGCCTCTTCTTACCAGCCCGAAACTGCTGCTCCGGTTCGGCGCCTGCCAACGCTGCATGAATTCTTTGCGCCCGGAGGATTGCTGAGCCAGGCGCATCCTAATTATGAGTTCCGCCGTGGCCAGTTGCAGATGGCTGAAGCCGTGGAAAAAGCACTGAACGAGCGCCGGCACCTGATCGTGGAAGCCGGAACGGGAACAGGCAAGACGCTGGCCTATCTTCTGCCCGTGATCCGCAGCGGCAAGCGCGTAATTATCTCCACCGGCACCAAGAACCTGCAAGAACAGCTCTTCTTTAAGGATATCCCATTCCTTGAACAGCATCTCTTCGGCGGGAATCCAGGCAAGTTGCGCGTGTGTTATATGAAAGGCCGCGCCAATTATCTTTGCCGCCAGAAACTTTATGATCTCACCAATCAGCCAGTCCTGAATGGGCTCCAGGAGATTGAGCAATACCGGCAGATCGCCGAATGGGAAGCGACGACCGAGAGTGGAGACCGCGCGGAAATCAAAGAACTCCCCGAAAGCACTCAGCTCTGGGCCAAGTTGGACGCCCGCACTGAGCGCTGCACCGGGCAAAAATGCCAGCAGTGGGACCGTTGCTTTATCACGGAGATGCATCGCCGCGCCGCCGAGAGCGACATTATTATTGTGAACCATCATCTATTCTTTGCCGATTTGTCACTGCGCCAGTCAGGCGGCCCGGATGCAGGAGTCCTGCCGGACTTTTCTGCAGTGATCTTTGATGAGGCGCACGAACTGGAAGACGTGGCCGGAAGCTATTTTGGCGTAAGCGTGAGCAATCTGCGGTTTGAGGAACTGGCGCGCGATATTGAAGCCACTCTACAACACAAAAAAGCCATTTCTCCCGGCCTGATTCAGGCACTGGCGCGCCTGCGCGAACGCTCACGATTTTTCTTTGGCCTGCTGCCGCCAGGAGAAGGCCGCTCTGCATTTACCAACCGTGACGGATTTCTGGAGAAACACAGCGACGATTATGACGCGATAATGCAGTCGCTGGCCCGTGTGCTGGCTGAACTTGAGTTGCTGCCGCAAAAGCCGGAAGAAGTCTTCGGCTTTTCCCGTCGCACCCAGGAGTTGCAGGCGCAGTTGGCGTTCATCATGGAGTCAAAAGACAAGAACACGGTGTTCTGGATTGAGTACCGTGGTGAAGGCCGGCGCGCGCGCGGCGGGCAAATGCATATTGTCCTGCAAGCCACGCCGATTGACGTTTCGCAAATCCTCAAGCAAACACTTTTTGAGAACCTGGAAACTGCCGTATTGACTTCCGCCACGCTGGCTGTTGCAGGAAATCCTGATCGCGGCAATTTTGATTATGTGCGCCAGCGCGTTGGCCTGGAGCATGCCCGTGAAATGGTGGTAACGTCGCACTTTGATTATGGCAAGCAGGCAGTTCTTTATATGCCTCCGGATATGCCTGATCCGCGGTCTACGCAATTCGGGCGCGCCGCTGCGGAAAAAATTCGCCGCCTGCTCGACATCACGCAGGGCCGCGCTTTCTGCCTTTTCACCAGCTACGCGCAGATGCATGACATCCATGACCGTCTGCTGGGTGAGCTTCCTTTTCCCATGCTGTTGCAGGGCTCAGCGCCCAAGAACGCGCTGCTGGAGGAATTTCGCCTTACGCCCAACGCAGTTCTGTTTGCCACGGCATCATTCTGGCAGGGCGTGGATGTGCAGGGCGATCAGCTAAGCTGCGTCATCATTGATCGGCTGCCTTTTGCGGTGCCGAACGATCCGGTAGTGGCGGCGCGGATCAGCGCTATTAACGCAAGCGGCGGTAACGCATTCTTTGAGTACCAGGTCCCCGCGGCGGTAATCGCGCTCAAGCAGGGGTTCGGCCGGTTAATTCGCTCAGTAAAAGACCGTGGCGTGCTGGCGCTGCTGGATAACCGGCTTCTGAAGCAGCGCTATGGCAGAACTTTCATTGACAGTCTGCCTGCCTACAAAAAAACCAAGGACCTGGCGGAAGTGGAAGAATTTTTTCTTGGCCCAGCGAGCGTTACGCCCTGAGCCGGCCACCGCATTCACAAAGCGGTCATTATTTCTGCGCGGCAGCCTGGATTTCTTTCAAATACGAAGTGGCCGTGCTCTTCAATACGGGGTCCTTTCCAGTGGTGGCTAGTGCCTGTAAGGAGTCGATTGTCGCCTTTGTTACTTCAGGCTTGTTGTTTTTGGCGCTGGCCATGCCAATCTCTCGCAGGGAGTGGATCGCGTGAAGTCCCACGTCTGCATGATGACCATCATTCGCGGCAATGCCTACTTCCTTGATTCCCTGGATGCTTGAATCCGGCGCCTTCACTGCTGCCGCTTCAAGGGCGACGAGTGCTTTATCTGAGCTATCAACAATGGCCTGTTTCTTGTCCGCATCCTGAACATCAGAATATTGCTGGAGCGCCTGTGTAACTGCCGGCACCGTTGTTTTTACCGCGGATTGCACCTGCTCCACGCTGCCGTTGTTCGCTGTGCTCTGCAATTGGTCGGCCTGCGTGCTGACCTGCTGTACCTGTCTGGTTACGCCCACATCGCTGTAAGACTTGATTGCAGTGTTGATGATTGGCTGCCAGACCACTCCGCAGACAATGGCAAAAATGTAGGTCTTCATGGCATTCAGGTTAGAGGCCGTGAGTAAGAACACTCCGAACAGTGCTGCTACTGCCCCAAGGAAAGCCAGCGCGGGAACCTGCCCATACCAGGGCCACCCCGCGAATATGGCCGTTCCGGACAATTTACTTAAGACCCAAAATAAAATGCCACCGACACATCCGCAAAATGCTACCCAAAGAGCCTGTTCAATCTGTCCTCTGGTGATCGGCCCCAGAGAATCCGCAGAGCTGGTTTCCGGCGGTTGCGGTTTTGCGGTCGATGTGGAACTCATTCAATGCCTCCAATCGCGAAAAACTACCGGATTGTGCTATGAGCAGAGTTTAAGAGCAAGTAATTTTTGTGCTTAGTTCGAGCTTCTTAGAAGCTTTCACTCTCTTAAGGCTCAAACCAAATGAACATTTGGTTCAGCTTCAGGAGCGGCGATTCCCTCAGGCAACCGGCCGCCGTTATATTCGGCTAGCCGGTTTTTCCATTTCAGGAAGTCGGTGATGGTTTGCGGCTCAATGCGGACCTCAACGCGGCGCAGGCTGGCAAGCAGTAGGTTCATCTCCCGCATCAGTCCGTCCGGGCTGCGCTGGCTTTGCCGGCATGATTTCACCGCTATGCGTACTTCACGGCCTTTACATTCTAAGAGGCCCCATTTTTTAGGAAGCTCGTCGGCGGAGATGAGGCCCTGAGGCGCAAGATAAAAGCGCTCACATCCCATGGCCAGTTCCGGATTTTTGCGAAAGGGCTTTTCCTGATCGGCAAAAAAGTCGGCGCGGGAGATTTTGCACTCCACCACCACGGAACGGCATGCGCCTTTCCAGGCGATCACGTCGGGTGTTTCCCCGCTGGCACAGGATTGCTCTGAAAGAACGATGCCACAGCGGTATCGGGTGCGAAGCCATTGCTCGGCGAGCCGGACGAGCTGCTGATGGGTCATGCATGATGTTGTAGCGCAGAATGAGTTGAAGTGAAAGTGCTTTGCAAGAGTCGGGTGACACACATTGTTACAATGTTCATCAATGAAACTGCTGAAGATGCTTGTTTTCTTTCTGGCGCCGGCTCTGGCTGCTGCCGCCCAGAATTCGCCGATCGTAATTCATGCCGGAACGCTGCTGGATGGCAAAGGCCACGCGCTGAATAACGTCTCTATTGTGGTGGAGGGTGGCAGGATTACCCGCGTTGAGCGGAACGCAAAGAACCTGCGTGTTCCGGGCGCTGCCGTTTACAACCTCAATGGCGCGACAGTCATGCCGGGCTGGATTGATTTGCATGATCATATTATCTGGCACTTTGGTCCCAACGGCCGGGCGGAAGATAAGAGCGAGAGTCCAGCGCAGGCAGCACTGGCTGCCGCCGGAAATGCCTACATAACCCTGATGGCTGGTTTCACCACTATTCAGAGCGTAGGCTCGCCGGATGACAAGGATCTGCGAGCCGCCATAAACAGCGGCGCTCTTCCGGGGCCACGGCTGCTCACATCACTTCAGCCGATTGAAGATCCCAAGCTGACTCCTGAACAGATTCGCGAAACCGTAAGAAAGCTCAAAGCAGATGGCGCTGACCTGGTGAAAATCTTTGCTTCACGCAGCATCCGCCAGGGTGGCGGACAGACGCTGAGCGATGAGCAGCTTCAGGCAGCATGCTCTGAAGCCAAAGCCCAGGGCTTGCGTACGCTTGTCCATGCTTATCGATCAGCCGTGCGTGCGGCGGCCAACGCGGGCTGCACTGAGGTGGAGCACGGAACTTTTGCAACCCAGGAAGACCTGGACGCGATGGCGCAGCATGGCACTTTTTTTGATCCCCAGATTGGCCTGGTGATTCACAATTACCTGGATAACAAAGAGAAATTTCTCGGGGGCAGTTCTTACACGGAAGAAGGCTTTACCAAAATGCAGGAGGCGCTGCCCGTGATTGCTGAGATGTTTAAGCACGCTTTGGCGATGAAGAACCTGAAAATTGTCTTCGGTACGGACGCTGTAGCCGGCGCGCATGGCCGCAACGCTGAAGAGTTCATCTATCGCGTGCAGGTTGGCCAGGGGCCCATGGACTCTTTTGTGGCCGCTAACTCCCGCGCGGCTGAGTCACTCAATATGCAGGATGAAATTGGCTCAATCGCTCCCGGCATGCAGGCCGACATCATTGCCGTGGATGGCGATCCCCTGAAGGACATTACTGCGGTGCGGCGCGTGGTGTTTGTAATGAAAGGCGGCAAAGTTTACAGGAATGATGCCGCAGGCAGGTAACACAGTGCCGAGTCCACCTTGCAAGTTTGCGCATCGCTTACGGCCTAACCGGCCCGGCTTATAAGAGAAGCACACATGAAGGCTTACGTCACAGCTTGAAACCCAGTGCTCTCTCTGAAATCGAACCTATAGCCTCTCACCTTTTCCTGGCAACCCGCTTTCCGCAGCCGCTCTCTTATTTCATAAGTCCCCTACTTATAAACCGATCCATGAACCTCAGGATTGAGAGGAATCCTTATGCTGCCTAGAACTAGTATCTTCCTGTCTGCCGTGAGCTTGTGGTTGCTGATCGGCTGCGGCTCAGTTTCCAACAATATGCGGCCGACTCCTACTCCAACTCCAATGCCCTCGCCTTCGCCAAGTCCAGCCCCATCACCCAGCCCGACTCCCACCCCGTCGCCTAGCCCAACTCCCGCAGCGGTTTCAGATGCGTTCTTGTCGACCTGGTTCTTCGACGTGGGCAGAAATCCCATGCCCCAGGGCAATATCACTCTCGACACAACGGCCAATAATGGTGCGGGCAACGTGCAGGCCAATATGCCGGCAAACAACTCCACTTTCATCCTGCAGTTCTGCCCCTATCCGCAGAACGACGCCAACTGCATCAACGTGACTCCAATTACTACCGGTGCAACTGCCTTCGTCAATTTGAACTTCACCTTTCCAATAAAGGGAACATTTTCCGGCGGTTTTCAGATTGTTGATGCCACCGGAACCCAGAGCGAAAGCACTGCCACCGCTTCTACAGGGATCAGTTTCAAATCGGCCCTGCTGCCCGCCGCCACGGTTACAGGCGGCATTAATCAGACCACTGGGAATTCTCCTGGCATCGGCTCCGTGGTCGTGAACGGCACCACCGCGCATATCACGCTGACCGGCGCGTTTCCCAATCACACTTTCAATACCGCCGTGTGCAGCCTTGCCCTGCAGACGCCATGCGCCACTCTGGCTAACATCACCACAGACGCGCAGGGCAATGCCAGCGCTGACGTTGGCACAGTTCAGCCGGCAGGCTGGAGCATCTTCCGCGTGAGCGATAGTTCGGGAGTGCAGTTTGTTACCGCTTTCCGGGTGCAGTAGCCGATCAACAAGGAGAACCATGCGGCGCATGATCAACCCGCTGCATGGTTCTTTTTTGTATTTGCAGCACCCTTTCCCATCGGATGCCAGTTCGTTTTCGGATCCGCGATTAATGCCCTTTATCAGCGGTACTTCTTATTCACGACTTGCAGACCAGTGTATTCAGTGGCGATCAGTGTAAAGATCGTTCTCCATAGCGAACAGATTGGTTCGGGACGGCTCGCCCCTTGCAGTTTATAATTTGTTATCCATGAAGGCTTACGTCACAGTCATGCTCAAGACCACCGTCCTTGATCCTCAGGGCAAGACCATTCACGGCGCGCTAAAAAAAATGGGTTACAAGGGCGTAGATGCGGTGCGCCAAGGCAAATTCTTTGAGCTCAACCTTGATGGCGGCCTGGATAAGAATGCCGCCAAAGCCGAGATAGAACGAATCGCCAAAGAAGTGCTCACCAATCCGGTAATTGAGGAGTTTTCTTACCGGCTGGAAGAGTAGCCGCCGGGCCAGGGATTCGATCTCCAGCTTTGTATCAGCTTCAGCTTTCTGCCTGGCAGGATGCGCCAGGCCGGCTATCGTACTCGGCCGATTGCTTCGCACCAGGCCAGCGCCACGAATGGCATATCATTCTCAGCATCCAAGCCGTGCTCTTCTTCAGGAATTGCAAATTGGGCGGCCAGCGAAGGTCCGATGCGGCGCAGGTTTTCAGTAATTACTTCGTAAGAAGCGCTCATTGCCTCAACCATGAACCCAGCTTTTCGCAGGAGGCGTCCAAGCTTTCGGCCGATGTATGGATCGCCTCCGCCCTTCTCGCTTTTTGCGAGATATGTCGCAAGGGCTTGGGCCGGCCCCTCACCTTCTGCATCGATGAGCGTCCCGCCCATGTCTCCTGCCCGCACACCAATCAGGCCTCCTGGCTTCAATACCCGGCGAAGTTCCGCGAGCGCGGCGTCAGGATCGGTGAGGTGTTGTAGTACAGCATGGGAGAAAACTGCATCGAAGTAGCCATCGCTGAATGGAAGATGAGAGATATTCGCCGTCTGAAATTCAATGTTCAGGCCCTCTCGCTCGGCCTGCTCACGAGCTTTGGCGAACTGCGACTCCTCAATATCGATACCTATTACCGGCCCCGGAGAAACCTTGCGGGCCAGACCCAGCGTGATGGTGCCTGGGCCGCAGCCTGCGTCCAGCAATCGCCAGCCGGGGAGTAGTTGGGGCAGAAAGAATCCCGCATGACTCTCTGCTGTACGTTGTCCCATAAAGCTCAGGACTGGAACACTGTACCCGGG
This sequence comes from Candidatus Angelobacter sp., assembly GCA_036495645.1. Taxonomy (GTDB): domain Bacteria; phylum Acidobacteriota; class Terriglobia; order Terriglobales; family Acidobacteriaceae; genus Angelobacter. The sequence goes on along the minus strand of DASXMN010000013.1, from coordinate 7,674 downwards.
TGTATAACTCCCATTCTTCATCTCGGACCTCCTATCTGTACCAATATTCTAAATTCGTTCCGCCAGGTGCAAACGATTGCATTCTTTGTTTCCGCGTCACCCACATGGGGTTGGCCCTTACAGAGTAGAATTAAATCGGAATCCCCCGTGTAAAGCCCCGAGTCCAATGGTCAAGGTTGGCGATTGGCGTGCAAGTAAGAATGCTTTACCCATCATCAGTCGACAGGACTTTTAAAGATATGTGTGGAATCGTAGGTTACGTAGGCAAAAAACGGGTTGTGCCAGTCATTATTGATGGCCTCAAAAAGCTGGAATATCGCGGATATGACTCCGCCGGTATTGCTGTGTGCGGCAATGCCGCGGTCACTGGCAATGGCAACGGCGCCATTCAGTTGCGGCGCGCAGAAGGCAAGCTGCGCAACCTGGAAGAAGTTATCCGCCTGAAGCCAATGGAAGGAACCTACGGCATTGGCCACACCCGGTGGGCCACACACGGACGTCCCACGGAAGAGAATGCCCATCCTCACCGCGATTGCACCGGCAAGATCGTGGTGGTGCACAACGGCATCGTGGAAAATTATCTTTCACTCAAGAAGAAGCTGATAGAAGAAGGCCACAAATTTTCTACCGAAACTGATACTGAAGTCATCGCGCACCTGATTGAAAAGGCGTTTTATCACAAAGCCAATGGCCACCATTCCAGTCTTGAAGAGGCGGTACGCAAAACCGTGAAGCAGCTTACCGGCGTATTTGCGCTGGCGGTGATTTCTGAAGATGAGCCCAACAAAATTGTTGCGGCACGCAACGGGCCGCCTGCGGTAATTGGGCTGGGCGATGGCGAATACTTTATTGCCTCCGATATTCCGGCGATTCTCCACCACACGCGCGATATCTTTTTTCTGCATGACGGCGACATGGCCGTGATCACACCTTCCGGCGTACAACTCACTGACTTTGACGGCAAGCCGGTGGTGCGCGAAGCCCAGCATGTGACCTGGGACCCCATCATGGCGGAAAAGGGCGGCTTCAAGCACTTTATGCTCAAGGAAATCTATGAGCAGCCGCGCGCCGTCCGCGAAACCACGCTGGGCCGCGTTTCCCTTGATTCCGGGAAGGTCTTTCTGGAGGAAATGGATGTCACTGAAGACGAGCTGCGCAAAGTGGAGAAGATCAACATAGCCGCCTGCGGCACCAGTTGGCACGCCGCGCTGGCAGGCAAATTTATGATTGAACGGCTGGCGCGCATTCCCGTGGAAGTGGACTATGCCAGCGAATGGCGCTATCGCGATCCCATCACCGGCAGCAAGGAAATTACGCTGCTGATTACGCAGTCGGGCGAGACGGCAGACACCATTGCAGCGCAGCGCGAAGCCAAAGCCAAAGGCTCAAAGACACTGGCCATTTGCAACGTGGTGGGAGCGATGATTGCCCGTGAATCCGCGGGCACGGTTTATACGCATGCCGGCCCGGAGATCGGAGTGGCTTCAACCAAAGCGTTTACGGCCCAACTGACCGCGCTGTTCCTGCTGGCTTTATATTTGGGCGAACTGCGCGGCGCTACATCTACGGAAGACGCCAGGCGCTACATTGACGAACTGCTGAAACTCCCTGCCAAACTGGAGTCGATTTTGGCGCGTGACGCAGAGTGTGAAGCGCTGGCCAGGGAGTATTCCCGTGTGCAGGATTTTCTGTTTTTGGGCAGGGGAATTCATTACCCCATCGCACTGGAAGGAGCGCTCAAGCTCAAAGAAATTTCCTATATTCATGCTGAAGGCTACCCCGCAGGCGAGATGAAGCACGGCCCCAATGCGCTAATCGATGAGAACCTGCCGGTGGTAATGGTAGCCACGCGCGATACAAAGGACCCGAATTCTGTGTTGCGCTATGAAAAAACCATGTCGAATATAAAAGAGGTGAAGGCGCGTTCGGGAATCGTGATTGCCGTGGCGACGGAAGGCGACGAGGAAATTAAAGAATCCGTGGACCATGTAGTGTATGTGCCGGAAGCGCCGGAACTGCTTTTGCCGATCCTGGAGGTGGTACCGCTGCAATTGCTGGCGTATCACATTGCCGTGCGCCGCGGATGCGATGTAGATCAGCCACGCAATCTGGCCAAATCAGTTACCGTGGAGTAACCAGAAAGCATTTTGCCCAATAAGATTGGTAAAGCCTGCATTTCTCGTTAAGAGACACACTGAATTGTTTTAAAATTGGGCTACCGTGGCAAAAAATAAGCTTCCAGGTGAATCTTTGTGGTCCCGTCGTAGCGGCCAGATCTCATTTGCCGTTGCCCTCATTGTTTCCATACTTGGCATTATTTTCGACCGGGTTTTAATAAAAGAAGGCTTGCCAAGGCTCGATTTGATGATCCTCAGTAACGTCCTTACCGGCTTGTTCGCAGGCGTGCTGGTTTTTCAGTTAGCTCGCGAAGAAAAGGCCAGTCGTGACCTGGTGCGTGAGCGGATGAAGACCATAGGGGAACTCAATCATCACATCCGAAATGCGCTACAAGTGATCAAATTTCTGGGCGGGCAGCAGCGCAGCGGGCTGGACGCATTGCAGCTTCAACTCATCAATGACTCAGTAGAAAGAATTGAGTGGGCTTTGCGGGAAGTGCTGCCGCGATATCCGATCAATGGCCACAATACGGGAAGAGAGGATGAAGAGCAGTCAAAAACAATGGGACCTGCCGCATAAGCAACTTGCGATCTGGAATCTGGTGCAGCGCAATCGATCCAGCTTACCAGCCGATTTCCACCCGGTTACGCCCGCGATCTTTGGCGCTATACAGCGCTGCATCCGCAATACCGATCAACTGGTCGCTTCTGAATGCGTGTTCTGCTGACGACATGGCAGCACCAATGCTCACTGTAACCGCCAATTCCAGGCCACCAACCCGCACCGGCTCTGACGCAATGATTTCGCGAAGCCGTTCCGCGCACGCCGCTACTGAATCAGGGTCGCAGTTACACAACAGAATGAGAAACTCCTCGCCGCCATATCGTCCGGCCCAATCATAGCTGCGCGTGCCACGCTCAAAACGCTCTCCAACCGCTTTTAGTACAGCATCGCCTACCTGATGGCCGTAATTGTCATTGATGCTCTTGAAGTGGTCAACATCCGCCAGCAGAACCCCCACGTTCTTTCCGCTACGTTTCCCCCGTGCGGTCTCACGTTCCATGAAGTCCAGGATCGCGCCACGGTTCCACAATCCTGTCAGCCTGTCATGCATCGCCTCAAAGCGCAGTTCTTCTTCCTTGCGCAGCAGGTCATTCTGGAGCCCAAGGATCCGGCTGCCAACCTTCAGCCGTGAGCGGAGTTCATTAGTATCAAAAGGTTTGATCAGGTAATCGTCGGCGCCGGCCTCCAGCGCTTCCACCACATCTTGCTTGTTGTCCCTGGCGGTCAATAAAAGGATGTAGGGATAGTGCGCACTCTTGCGCGCGCGAATCTTGCGGCAGAGTTCCACTCCGGAGATTTCCGGCATCATCCAGTCAAGAATAATCAGGTTGGGTGCGTTTTCTTTCTGAAGTTCGTGCCACGCGAACAAGCCATCCTTGGCCAGGGTGACGTCATAGCCCCATTTTTTCAGGTGGGATTCAAGCAGAGCGCGGGAAACGGCGTCATCTTCGGCTACAAGGACCGAATTTGCGCGCACAATTTCGCTCGGCATACCAGCGCGGTGTGAGCTGGTTTCTGAAATTGCATCCATGATTATCATGTCGATACCAGTTTCTTCCCAGGGCATATCGCCCAGGCTTAACTGGTATTCATATCGTCAAGATTTGAACAGACTTAAATTACCTGGTTTACAGCCGTTGCACTCAAGTGTAACCAACCGCCCATGCAAATGTCACTAGGTCCGACACCCAGAGCCTCAAACGTGGCTATGTGACAGCCCCAGGCATTCAGGGGGAGAGAAAAGATAACTGTCATCCAATGGAAAATCTATATTTCCACTCATCCTCATTGAATTGAGGTATTTCAGGGTCATTTTTATCGCAACTTGGGGAGGTTAGGCCACATCTAATCCCTTGACAGTAAGTCACTCACATATAATAATGACATTGTTGTGAGCTGATATGCACTGATTTTGAAGCACTTATAAGCAGGGAGGCTGGAGCCAATGGGCAAAATTATTGGAATTGATCTCGGAACCACCAATTCGGTGGTGGCCGTGATGGAAGGTGGCGAGCCGAAAGTGATCGCCAATGAAGAAGGCGGCCGCACCACACCATCGGTGGTCGGCTTCACCAAATCGGGTGAGCGCCTTGTGGGCCAGGTGGCCAAACGGCAGGCCATCACCAACCCGGAAAACACGGTTTATTCGATCAAACGGTTTATGGGACGCCGCTTTGATGAAGTGAATGAAGAAATGAAGATGGTCCCATACAAAGTAGTCCGCCAGGGCGACCACGTTGCCGTGGTGGCGCAGGGACATGAATACACGCCGCAGCAGGTTTCAGCGATGATCCTGCAGAAGCTCAAGAAAGCGGCAGAAGACTATCTTGGCCAGTCTGTGACGGAAGCCGTGATAACGGTTCCTGCGTATTTCAATGACGCACAGCGCCAGGCGACCAAGGATGCCGGGAAAGTTGCCGGCCTGGATGTGAAGCGTATTGTCAACGAGCCCACAGCGGCTGCGCTGGCATACGGTCTGGATAAGAAGAAGGAAGAGACCATTGCGGTTTACGACTTCGGCGGCGGCACTTTCGATATCTCAATTCTGGAAGTCGGCGAAGGCGTAATTGAAGTGAAGTCCACCAACGGTGATACGCACCTGGGCGGAGACAACATCGACCAGCGCATCGTGGATTGGCTGGTAGAAGAATTCAAGAAGGATGAAGGACTCGATCTGCGGGCCAAGGGTAATGAAATGGCATTGCAGCGGCTCCGTGATGCGGCTGAGAAAGCCAAGATCGAGCTCTCCACAACGATGGAAAGCGAGATCAACCTGCCGTTTATCACCGCGGACGCGAACGGTCCCAAGCACCTGGTGAAGAAGCTGACGCGCACCAAGCTGGAGCAGATGGTGGATGACATCATCCAGCGCTCCGTAGCGCCGTGCAAGCAGGCATTGAAGGATGCAGGCGTTGACGCCAGCAAGATCGACGAAGTGGTGCTGGTAGGCGGACAGACGCGCATGCCTCGGATACAGGCGCTGGTGAAAGAGCTGTTTGGCAAAGAGCCGCATAAGGGCGTGAACCCGGATGAGGTTGTTGCCATCGGCGCAGCAGTGCAGGCGGGCGTGCTGGCAGGAGACGTGAAAGACCTGCTTTTGCTCGATGTAACACCGCTGACGCTGGCAATCGAAACGCTGGGCGGCGTGGCTACGCAGATGATTCCACGCAATACGACGATTCCGACCAAGAAGACGGAGACTTTCTCCACGGCGGCTGATAGCCAGCCTTCGGTAGAGGTCCATGTGTTGCAGGGTGAGCGTCCGCTGGCCAAGGACAACCGTACACTGGGCAAGTTCCACCTGACCGGACTTCCTCCGGCCCCGCGTGGCGTGCCACAGATTGAGGTGACCTTTGACATTGATGCAAACGGAATCCTGAACGTGACTGCGAAAGACAAGGCCACGAACAAGGAACAGAAGATACAGATCACCTCTTCTTCCGGCCTGAGCAAGGAAGAAGTGGAGCGCATGGCCAAGGAAGCTGAAGCGCATGCGTCAGAGGACAAGGCCAAACGCGAGGAAATCGAGGCCCGCAACCAGCTCGACAGCATGGTTTATCAGGTAGAGAAGATGCTGAAAGAGAACGGCGACAAGATCTCTGGCGATGACAAGGGCCAGGTCGAGTCGGCGGTGGCGGATGCCAAGAAAGCGCTGGAAGGCACTGACGCGGCAGCCATGAATTCAGCCCGCGAAAAGCTGACCCAGGCTTCGCACAAACTGGCCGAAGCCATGTACAAAGCGCAGCAGCCGCCGGCGGATGGCGGCGCGGGCGCAGGGCCGCAGGCTGGCGCCCAGCAGAATGGCGCAGGCCAGCATGAGAAAAAGGATGAAGGCGTGATTGACGCCGAATATGTGGACGTGGAGGACAAAAAGTAAGTCCTCTCCACTTAACTGCACGGGCTTTAAGGCGGCGCTCTACCCATGCAAGCCAAAAGCGGGCTTGCACGGGGCCCAGGGTGAGCCGCCTTTAGCCTATGCGATAAAAGGAGACACGTTGAAAAAATATCTAGTAGTAAAAATGGCGGAAGGATGGAGCCACGTTGTGAACTGGGTGGTGATGCCCGGGCTCTATACCATGGAAGCGGCGCAGCAGTTTGTGGCCAGCGCAGTGGCCGACGAGCCCGAAGCGCGCTATATGATCCAGGAAGTAGGCGCGGCGTAGGGAAGCAATTAGCAAATGGCAATTGGCAACTAGCTTGAGCGTGTTAGGCCGGCAAAGACATCACCCAAGGGCGGCTCGAATTTTAGTTTTGGCTTGGCTAATTGCCAACTGCTAATTGCTAATTGCAAGGAGAGCAAATGAGATACATGAGACGCCGTGGCCTGAAGATGTTTGCTGTGGCTGCGCTGTTACCTATGATGGCGCTGGCGCAAGGCAGCAAAGTTGCCGGCCCGCCAGACGCTACAACCCAGCAGGTTACACAGCTCGTGAGCGATTTTTTATCAAACGTGCCGAAGAACGATCCCAAGGTTTTTCAGGAATTCTTTGCTGACGACGTTATCTATACGCGCGCCACAGGCTTAACGGTCGCAAAGGCTGACATCCTAAGGAACATCGATGTCCGGGCGACGAGTACTCCGCAGATAACTTTTGAAGCTGACGACTTCACCGTCCATCCCTATGGTGAGATGGCGGTCGTCAATTTCAGGCTGATCGCGCATAACGTGGAGAATGGCAAGCCGACGATTGCTTATTATCGAAATACGGGAACGTTTCTGAAGCGCAATGGAAAATGGCAGGCTGTAGCATGGCAAGCGACGAAAGTGCCGGAAGAGGCAAATAGCAAATAGCATTTAGCAAATGGCGACCACCCAACAAAAAGATTATTACGGCCTTCTTGGCGTAAAGAAAACCGCCACAGCGGAGGAGATCCGCAAGGCTTTCCGGAAGCTCGCCAGAAAATACCATCCTGACGTAAATCCGAATGACAAGAAGGCAGAAGAGAAGTTCAAGGAAATTTCTGAAGCCAATGACGTCCTGAGCGATCCCAAGAAGCGCAAAATCTACGACCAGCTTGGCTTTTACTCGGACAACATCGACCCCGCCACAGCCGAAGCTTATGCGCGTGGTGGAGGCTTTGGCGCCGGCGGATTCGGCGCCTCTGGTCAACCCTCAGGCGGCAGGACACAGACTTACTCGCAGGAAGTTCCCTTCGACTTCAGCGGCTTCGACTTCAACGATTTCTCAGAAGGTGCAGGCGCAGCCGGAAGGCGCGCCGGTGGCGGAGGCTTCCGCGATATCTTCTCCAACATCTTTGGTGGTGGCGGGGGGCGGGGCGAAACGGTGCAACGCGCCGAGCCCGGCACCGACCTCGAATACCAGGTGAACGTCACGTTCTGGCAGGCGATACGCGGTGCCGAGTTGCAGCTGAGCATTCCACGCCTGGAGGTCTGCTCCAACTGTCACGGACAAGGCTACATCGAGAAGCCGGGTCCGTGTCCCGAATGTCACGGCAGTGGCCAGATCACGCAAAAAAGCGGCAGCATGAAAT
>DASXMN010000012.1:0-135006 GCA_036495645.1 Candidatus Angelobacter sp. | reverse complement strand
GCGAGTGATGGCTGAGAAGCGGTCATTTGGTCCCCTCTTTCTGTAATCCCCTCTTGCGAAAAACTGAAGGCAGTATTTGTTAACGCAATCGAAAATAACATGGTTTGCAGCGGTGGGGGGCAACCTACTCCGCACCGCTATTCTGAAATCAAGACGACAGTTCCAAAATGGGACAGAAAGCTAAGGTGATCTTCGTAGATAAAGGCGCTGTGCTTGTTGGATATTAAGGGGATTTAATGTTTAGTTTCCGTTTTCGGAAATTTTCTAGCAATTAACTGCGCATTACCGGATACATACTTATACTTGCGCGCCATACAAGAAATGAAGAAGGGCCAGATGCTTAAGAACCATCGAATGGTGGTTGGATTCGTATCACTATTCTTGTTATTTCAGGCGGCCATAGGCGCAGATAATGCTCCAATCAACGTAGGCATGGTTCCCGATGCCGGTGCAACACAGGTTTCCGTAAAGGAAAAGGAGCCGCTCAAAGCCTATTTAGAACAAAAATTAGGGCGTCCCGTCAACTTGGTCATCCCCACAAATTACAACGCCACTGTTGAAGCCCTGGGCAATGGCTCGCTCGATTTTGCTTATCTCGGCGGCCTTACCTACATCAAGGCGCATGCTCGGTACAGCGTAGTGCCGCTGGTACAACGCAGTAGCGATTTGCAGTTCCGCTCCTGCTTTATTACCTCCTCCAATTCCAGTATTCATTCATTGGGTGACTTGAGAGGAAAGACTTTTGCTTTTGGCGACATCAATTCCACAAGCGGTCATCTGATGCCGTATCTGGAGATGCGCCAGGCGGGTGTAGATCCTGATAACACTCTGAAATATCGCTATACAGGTAGTCATCCCGCCACGGCCAAGGCGGTTGAATCGGGGGCGGTTGACGCCGGCGCTCTGGACGAGTCGGTCTATAACGCAATGATAGCTGAAGGCAAGCTCGATCCCAACAAGGTACATGTTTTCTATATGTCGAAACCCTTTGTTGATTATGTATGGGTAGCCCGTAAGGACATTGATCCGGCCATGCAGGAAAAGTTTGCTCAAGCTTTCACCGATCTTAAAGCACCTCAGAACGGTGACATCCTCAAGATTCTCCGTGGATCGAGTTTTATCCGCGCTAGCAACGATGAATATACGGTTTTGCGGATGGTTGCCGAGGACCTGAAGATGTTTTAGGTTACAACGGCTGTAGGTTTCATTTTTAGAGTTGGTTCTTCCATTACCCCATGCTTGAGATTCATGACCTCGTTGTTTGCCGCGACCACAAAAGCACCACCGTGCTGAATCAAATTTCGCTGAGCGTCCGCCGGGGCGAAAAAATTGCCATTCTTGGGCCCAGCGGCGCGGGCAAGACAACCCTGTTTCGCACTATCAATGGATTTCTTCCCATTATTTCGGGAAGCATTTCCGTGGATGGGGTTGAAGTGAATGGTTTACGCGGCCGGCGATTGCGAAACTTGCGCTCCCAGATAGGCATGATTTCTCAACGGCACGATTTAGTAGACAGGTTGCGCGTGCATCAGAACGTAATGGCCGGAGCGCTCGGACGCTGGACAACGGCCCATGCCCTAAGATTTCTGCTACGGCCAAAGCCCGCCGAAATGGAGGAAGCCAAGCGCGCGCTCTCTCGCGTTGCCCTGGAACGCAAGCTACGCTCGCGCACCTCTGATCTTTCTGGAGGTGAACACCAGCGGGTCGCCATCGCGCGGGCCCTGGTGCAACAGCCTCTGGTATTGCTGGCGGATGAACCCGTAGCCTCTCTTGATCCCATTTTGAGTGGGCAAATTCTTTCTCTTCTTTGCAGCTTGGCCAACGAGAACGGCTTTACGTTGTTGTGCTCTCTGCATCAGCCAGACTTTGCCTACGAATACTTTGATCGTGTCATCAGAATTGAAGCTGGCAAGGTTGCTCTGGACGAACAGCTGCAACCTGCAGCTAGCTCGACAGTAGCAGTAGGGGCCTGATGTCTGGACTGGAAAGCGCTCTCTCCCTTTTGCGCCAGTTTTTTCCGCCTGATCTCTCTTTTTCCTATATCAGGGCTGAAAGTGTTCCCTTGTTTGAAACTTTGGAGATCGCAGCGGGAGCTATGTTCCTGGCGCTGATTATCGGCTTGTTGCTTTCTCTGATAATCGGCGCGCGATTGCCTGGCTCACGCGCGCTCTATGCCCTGCTTACCTCAATTCGCTCCATCCCAGACCTCACACTGGCCATCTTATGTGTCGTGCTGGTAGGCCTGGGACCGGCGGCCGGCATTTTGGCACTGACGGTCTTCTATGCTGCCGCGATGGGCAAGATATTCAGCGACCTTTTTTCCTCAGCCGATCCTGACGCCATTGAAGCCCTGCATGCCACCGGCGCCACGCGTAGCATGGTCGCATTCTACGGGCTCTTGCCTTTGCGCTTGAAGGACCTTCTCACATATGGCGGCTACGAGTTTGAAAGCGCTATTCGCGCTTCCGTAATTGTGGGCGCAGTCGGCGCTGGAGGTATTGGAACGGAACTCGTCGGGTCTCTTAATATGACCGACTACCATCGTGCCACCACCCTGATCATCATGCTGGTGGCGTTGATTGCCTCCGTTGACCTGCTTGTCGTGTATGTGCGTAAAAAACCGGGGCTCTTGTTGGTGCTGGCCGCATTTGGCGCAGCCGCCGCCTGGCGTCATTGGCCACACCTCATCGCAGTTACACATGCGTTGAAGACCTTCAGTACCATGGTCCCCCCGCAGCTCCCGGCCGAAGCTCTGCGGCAGCTTCCTACTCTGATTGGCGAAACCCTGCTGATTGCACTCGGCGGGACCTTCATGGCAGTAGTCTTCGCCGTGCCGCTGGCGGTGGCTGCTGCCAGAAATATTTCGCCATTATTCATTTCTTTTCCTGTTCGGCGCCTGCTTGAGGCGCTGCGCGCTGTGCCTGAAATAGTTTGGGGCCTGATTCTGTTGGGGATTGCCGGGCTGGGACCGCGAGTAGGCATTCTGGCGCTTGGTCTTCACAGTACGGGCGCTCTGGGAAAGCTCTACGCCGAATCGCTCGAGAATGTAGCTTCTGAGCCAGTGATCGCCATGGCGTCTACGGGTGGCTCGGCACTGTCAATCGCCGGCTTCGCGGTGCTGCCGCTCGCGTTTGCGCCGATGACCGTCCACACTCTTTTTCGTTTCGAATGGAACATGCGCGCCGCCACGATTGTGGGTATGATCGGCGCCGGCGCCATTGGCGGCGCTCTTTTTAATGCACAACAACTCTTTTTCTATCGTCAGATGATGGCTTATGTCCTGATCACATGGGCCATGATCATGATTGCCGACGCGGTAAATGTTCGCCTTCGCAAACATTGGCGAGTTTCTGAGGAGCTGTGATTGTGACGAGTAGTCAAAAGGTGTTCCGGTACCGCTACAAGTCAAGCACTGCATGAAACGGCGAGCCGCCTTTCTGTAATACAACATATCTTTGCGTTACAACGGAGCAATGACTGCATGACGGCACACACTTCCCCTTCTAAGACAATCGTTGCCAGCCATCGTGTCTTTCCGGAGACTTTAGCCGCCCTCGCGGAAATAGGGAATGTATGCGCGCCCAATCCCCGGCAACAATTTGCGAAGCTCCAGCTTAGTAAGCTTGCGAAGGACGCCGATGCTTTTCTTGCCTTCATGCCCGATGTGATTGATGATGCCTGGTTATTAAGGGCGCCCAAATTGCGCGTGATTGCCGCCGCACTGAAGGGCCATGACAACTTCGACTTGGCCGCCTGCACGCGTCGTGGCGTATGGGTATCGAATGTGCCTGATCTGCTGACCGCCCCGACCAGCGAACTCACCATTGGCTTGATGATCAGCCTGGCTCGAAAGATTCGGGCTGGAGATAGCCGAATCCGAAAGAGCAGACACTCGAAATGGCAGCCCGATCTGTATGGGACAGGGATCTTCGGCAGCACGGTCGGTCTAATCGGAACAGGTATGATCGGTACCGCAATCGCTGATCGACTTCAAGGCTTTGGCGCCACGCTGCTCTACTTCGACAACAAGCCCATCCAGAAGGATTTGGAGACGCGGCTCAAGCTTACTCGTTGCGCTCTGCCGGAATTGCTTGCCAGATGCGATTTCCTGGTCTTAGCCTTACCCTTGAACGCGGGTACATATCACCTTTTGAATGATGATGCGCTAGCGTCTTGCAAACAGGGCGCCCTGCTTATTAATCCCGCGCGCGGCTCTGTTGTGGATGAAGCCGCTGTAATCCGCGCCTTGGAGAGTGGACGGCTGGGCGGGTACGCTGCGGATGTCTTTGAATGTGAAGACTGGTCCATTCCAGGGCACCCAAAGGGCATTCCATCACGCCTGCTGGAACATCCCGCAACGCTGTTTACCCCGCATTTGGGTTCCGCGGTAGAGTCTGTCCGCCGGGCCATTGAATTGCGGGCGGTTGCAAATATTGCGGACTGGGCATGTGGACGTCCACCACGGGATGCAGTGAATAAACCCCAGGCTGGCAATGGACATTCATACGGGAAGCCTCAAATTTAAAACTTAGCCTAGCCGCACCCAAATAAAGTATTCACAGGCTTTTTCTTAATGGCGCCCCGAGGTTTCTTCCCGAAGTTCTTGAGAGGCAGCCTTTTAAAGTGCCGCATCTCGTGAAGCGTAAACTTAACGTGATGCGGCACGTGAGTGTTGATTAGCCTAAATGTCTGCGTGGCCATCGACGTGGCCATCGATATGAGGGAGACTAGGTATCACTCCTGCGCCAGGGGTCTGGCGAAGCAAGCTATCAATCAGCTCCGAATCAAGGGTTTCGTCCATTGTGAACCTCCTTTCTCAGTGTTGTCATGATTCTCGACAACGTACTCATTGTCGGGAACATATCGGCCCGGCACATGTTAATGCAATATGTTGAGTGCACGACTATCAGGAGCAGCCGGCGTAAATCTAGCCGACTGATTGAATGGGAATCTGACGCCGCGAGCACCTTCGGAGGGATAGAGCGTTCCCCATAGCCGGAAAGTCACTTTGTTTGCCGTTGCATCGGTTCTGGTTGAAACCCTGAATATGGGAGTCTTAATTTCCGCAATTCCGTGCAGGCCGGACCACTCCATAGGCCAATGGAGGAGCTCTCTCAAAACATTGATCTCTGATTCAGGGTTGGCCGCAACGCTCTGAAGTATCTGCTGCGCAAGCGCTTCACTGGCGATGCACCGAAACGAGCAAGGAACGTGGAATATAGCCGTAACTCCCATACGGCGCAGAAATATATTCGTTAGCGGTCTGTAGACCTGCAACTCTGCAAGGGTTGGGTCGAAATCAGCCGGAGTCTGTTCGCTCACGATCCACCAGATAGGATCCATAAAGCCGGTTCTCTGGATTCGTGTTAAGAATGAATTGCGGCAGCAAGCGGGATAGCCGAGTAGTCTGCCAACTTCATCGTGAGCTGCCCTTTGTACCGCATCGATATAGTCATTTAAAGCAGAGGGCGCTCCGATAACAAGTTGCAAATGGCCAGTATCGCGGGAAGCAGCGTCCTGTGGGAGAGCCAAATATGAGAGACCGTGTTCAGACCACTTCTTCGCGGAGGTTTCTAATGAATTTTGCGAGATTCGAATCTCTGCGCAGGGGCGTATCCCGGAGGCCACTGAAATCCACTCTGCCGCTCTGACGAGCCGAACGACTGAGCTAAGTTTATGCGCCCAAGCATCCCTCGCATAGTCGCTGGCCCACGCGAGTCGAAAGAAATCGGGCAATCTGAACTGAAGCAAAGAAGGGGAAAGGGTCATTGTTCAAGCACCTGCTATAACGTTCCTACCAATTCGTGCATTGCGACGCGAGAGCCTACAGACCATTTCTGAATGGCTTCTGTTTCCACGCTCGGTAATGATTGAGAGAGAGAAAATGGGGTGATGCCAGATGAAAGCAACTCTTGTTCTAAATCCTCATAGAGTGCCTTCCAAACATCGCAGTGCTCAGTACGATTGCGCCAATCACCATCAATCGCTGTTCCTGGACATTGTCCTTTACACATCAAAAAAAAGCGACAACCCTGGCAGCCCCCTGCCTCTTGAGGAGTGTTGTAAAGAGCAATGTACCGTTCGTAGCCAGCAGTACTCGCTTTTACAAAATCTACTCCATCTTTATTTGTGCGCCCACAATTGCTCCTCTGTCCCTGACCTTCCACGCCTCTGACTGCATGAGTCGTATAGGGATCGCATCCATACCAAACGCAAGATGTCTTACTATCATTCGCTAGCAGGAGCTGCCGCATCTCGCGAAACACGTCAAATCTCAAAGTCGGTGTATCTCGTTCTAGAAACATAAAACGTCTGAGAGCTTGGATATTTTCCTCAGTGGTGAGAGCAAATCGTTGTCGGATCTCCTGATTCTCACTCTCAAGCAGATGAAGCCTGATCTCACAAACACCAAGGGAGTGGAGATCTAAAACCCATGATGATAATTCGTTGAGTCTCTCTGTGTTCGCGTTACCCTTATGTAGTGTGATGATTAAGCTTGGAGGAATACCCTCGGTGCACAAGCGCCTGATTGCTGCGTGCGTCTTCTCTGTGCTTCGCCGGGTATTATCGAGAGTACCGTGCCAGCGTATGTCATTTAGACTGCCGGGGCCGTCAACTGAAATGCCTACATGAACGCGGTATTTATGGAAAAGAAGAATATGTGAATCGTCGATCAGAGTGCCATTGGTCTGTACACTGTTTCCGCCGAATTGTTGAAATCCCCAGGACCAAAGATCTTCCAAATCTTTAAGTGGCAAAAGCAGAGGCTCGCCCCCAAAGAGCATGAAAGGGCCTCCTTCCGCTAAAATGGCGTCCTTCATTTTTTGAAGGTCATATAAGCGCGATATATGACCAGACTTACGCTGCGGGTCTTGATAGCAATATCGGCATTGGATATTGCACAACACATTCAGAGGTCGGAGCTCAACACTCATATGTCACTTCCATCTAATCATCACATTGAGAATTGCGTACGCAGTCTCACTAGACACAAGCACTATGGTGCGGGGTCTCGGAATAGTCAAGACCACAGCCTCAAAGTTTCTGTTTCCCGAAAACCGAACATTTTTCTGGCTGCCGCAATACCTGGCAATCAGTAGGAGATTGCCGTTCTCGTTTCTTAACTGCTGCACTGAGGAAGCGCAGTAGTGATATTTCTGAACATCAATATAGAAGAGCTCCGGTGAATGAATATGACAGCGCAGAACCGCTTAAGGTCGTAATTGGTACGTCTTGATCGGCGAGATTAAGCCCGCGTTGTACATGTTGCTGGCTTCCACCGGATGCATGCTGCTGATCGCCTGCCCCAACGTCGCCAACCTGCTGACCGCGCGATCCGCCTCGCAAAGCTTTTATTTGTGCGCATCCGCTTCACTTCTACGCATGACCTTGGGGTGCTTCGTAAGTCGGCCCACGACGGGGATTTCATCACGATCTAGTAGGATTTCCGCGCAGAAATAAATGGTCGGGACGGGCAGATTTGAACTGCCGACCCCTCGCACCCCAAGCGAGTGCTCTACCAGGCTGAGCCACGTCCCGACGGTAAGGAAAGTCCGCTGGTAAAGAACGGGGTAACACAGCGGAGGGCCTAGAAAAATTATAGCATCCCCTGTTTTAGAATTAAGTGCTGTCTCTTGCATCTTGAACTATGTCCTGCATCTTGAACAAGATGCGCAACACAGCGAATCGTCTATCTGCCTGGCGGGCTTTTCCGTGGCTCCGTGATCATAAATTCTTGATTAATTTTGGGACGAAGTGCCACATCTGGCCGCCTGCAACGTCTAAATTGAATAGCGCTCCGGCAGCACGGCAATCAAAATTTAGTTAACATATATTACAGATGAAACCAATAAAGATACTTATGGCAATGGCCGTAACGGCCTGTATTGCCTTTCTGCTCGCTGGGTGCGCTGATGGTGCCAAGGCCGGAGCTCCGGCGGGGCCGCAGGCATTCCCGGTAAAGGTCATCACTGCCCAGTCTCAGGTGGTTCCGCTCTCCACTGACTATCTGGCTACGCTGAAATCCCGGAATGGCGCCACGCTCCAACCCCTGGTAGAAGGAGACATTGTGAAAATCTTTGTCACTTCCGGCCAGCATGTGGCCACCGGAGAGCCTATTCTGGAAATTGATCCGCGCAAGCAGCAAGCCACGGTCAATAATCAGGAAGCGGCCCTGAAGTCAAAGCAGGCGGTCATGCAGCAGGCCGCAGTTGACCTGGAACGCAAAAAGAAGCTTTACGCAGTAGGAGTTACCGCTAAGGCCGATCTTGACCAGGCGCAAAACACCTATGATGCCGCCAAAGCGGATGTCGACGCCCTGGAAGCCGCTATTCGCGAACAACAGGTGCAATTGCATTATTACACTGTCCACGCACCCTCAGATGGCATCATCGGCGATATCCCGGTTCATGTAGGAGATCACGTGAGCGCCACCACAATGCTTACCACGGTTGATCAGGGCGGCGCTCTGGAAGCCTATATCAACGTGCCGGCGGAAAAATCCTCGGCGTTGCGCATGGGAATGCCAGTGGACATTGTGGATGACACCGGCAAAACCCTGGCGCGCACTCGGATATCCTTTATCTCTCCGCATGTTGATACCGATTCACAAACCCTGCTGGTGAAAACACAGGTGCCCAACGCGGAACATAAGTTCCGCAACGCGGAGCAGGTCCACGCCCGGGTAGTCTGGTCTGAGCGTACTGCTCCAGTCATTCCCGTAACTGCCGTTTCCCGCCTAAGCGGAAAGATTTTTGCTTTTGTGGCCGAAGGCCAGGGACAACAAGCCGTGGCACGTCAACGGGTCATCGAGGTAGGGGATTTGATAGGAAATGATTATGTGGTGCTCGACGGGATCAAGCCTGGCGACAAAATTATTGTGACCAGCGTGCAGATGCTGGCAGACGGCATGCCCGTAGTGCCGCAGTCGTAAAAGATATTTCGCCGCAGATTGGCGCAGATAGACGCTGACCAGGAGCTTTCAGGACATCAGCGAGCGGCGAGGCCCGCATATGCTGAGCCGCCTGCACCACGCGCAGAACGAACTATTTTGCTGAAGATGCTCCAGCGGTTTGGAGCGAAGCGACAGGATTCATGGTTAATTTCTTTATTCGCAGACCCGTATTTGCCACAGTATGTTCGCTGCTGATTGTGCTCGGCGGCGCAGTATGTATTCCCACGCTGCCGGTGGCGCAGTATCCCAACCTTACGCCGCCCACGGTAAGCGTAAGCGCCTTTTATACGGGCGCAAACTCGCAAGCCGTTGAAACCAGCGTAACCACGCTGCTGGAACAGGCCATCAACGGCGCCGAGGGGATGCGCTACATGAGCTCTACCAGCGGTAATGACGGAAGCAGTTCCATCAGCGCGACCTTTGATTTAGACCGAAACCTTGATATAGCTGCAGTAGATGTCCAGAACCGCGCTTCCAGCGCGCTGGGACGCCTGCCGGTGGAAGTCCAGACTACAGGCGTAACCATCAACAAAAACACCGGTTCTTTTGTGGTGGCGTACGGCTTTTATTCCGACAATAAACAGTACGACAATCTTTTTATCAGCAACTATCTTGATCTTTATGTGCGCGATGCCATCAAGCGGGTCAAGGGCGTAGGCGACGTGGTGATTTTTGGCGAGCGCAAATATTCCATGCGGCTGTGGCTTGATCCGGTGCGCTTGGCGGCGCGTAACCTTACCGCTGCCGATGTTACCGCGGCATTACGCGAGCAAAATGTCCAGGTTGCCGCCGGGCAGGTGGGCCAGCAGCCCGCTCCGGCAAATCAGGCCTACCAGATCAGCGTACGCGCCGTCGGCCGCTTGAGCGATCCCAAAGATTTTGAGCACATGGTGATCAAGCGCGCCAAAGATGGTTCGCTGGTGGAATTTCGTGATGTAGGCCGTGCAGAACTGGGTGCGGAAAGCTATGGCGGCCAGCTCCGTTACAACGGCGTGGACGCGATGGGTCTGGGCGTGATGCAGCTCTCCAACGCCAACGCTCTTCAGGTGCGTCGTGACGTGCAGACAAAGATCGAAGAATTGGCCAAACGCTTTCCTCCTGGACTCAAGTATCAGGTGGCCTTTGACACTACGCGGGCCGTCGGTGAATCCATCCGCGAGGTGCTGAAGACGCTGGCGGAAGCCATCCTGATCGTAATCATCGTGATTTTTCTTTTCCTGCAAGGCTGGCGCAGCACGATTATTCCCGCGGTCACAATTCCTGTCTCGCTTGTAGGAACATTCATTTTTGCCAAAGTGTTCGGCTTCTCCATCAATACGCTTACTCTGTTTGGCATAACCCTGGCTACAGGTTTGGTTGTGGATGACGCGATCGTGGTCATTGAAAACGTGGAGCGCCATATTGAGGAAGGAGTGCGCGATCCGCATGAGGCCACACGGATTGGCATGCGCGAAGTTACCGGCGCGGTTGTAGCCACATCACTGGTATTGATTGCCGTATTCGTGCCTGTGTCGCTTTTCCCCGGCGCCACCGGCCGCCTTTACCAGCAGTTCGCGTTGACTATTGCTTTTTCCATTGCGATTTCCGCGTTCAATGCCCTCACCCTTTCTCCCGCACTGGCTGGATTGCTGCTCCGCCATCAGGATCGCCCGAAGGGCCGCTTCTTTGCCGGCATCAACTCCGTCATTCGTAGTGGGACCACCGGCTACCAGGCGCTTCTCCATCGGCTGGTAAATTGGCGTGCTGCGGTGGTTGTGGTTTTCCTCATTGGCTTGACCGCCACATATTTTGTTTATCAGCGCGTGCCCACCAGCTTTGTGCCGCAGGAAGACCAGGGCTACTTCTTTGTGATTGTGCAGGCCCCGCCTGGCGCGTCCTTGCAGTACACCACCAAAGTCATGGACCGCGCCGCCGCTATTGTGAGCGCAAACCACGATGTGGAAGGCGTTTTCTCGGTGCCGGGTTTCAGCTTCAGTGGGAGTGCGGCCAACCAGGGAATTATTTTTGCCAGCCTCAAAGACATCAGCGAGCGCAGCGGCCAAGCGCACAGCGCCGAAGGCGTTTTGAATGCGATCCGTGGCCAGTTG
Organism: Candidatus Angelobacter sp.; assembly: GCA_036495645.1. Taxonomy (GTDB): domain Bacteria; phylum Acidobacteriota; class Terriglobia; order Terriglobales; family Acidobacteriaceae; genus Angelobacter. Next base: position 123,966 of record DASXMN010000012.1, on the reverse strand, counting down.
ATGCCGATCAATGAGGCCATGGTCATTCCGTTTGATCCGCCGGCCATTCAGGGTCTGGGACAATTTGGCGGCTTTGCCTACGAGCTGCAGCAAACTAATGGCGGCACTCTGGATGAATTGGAAAGCGTGATGCGGCAAATTATCGCCAAGGCCAACACCCGCCCAGAACTGGCCCATCCTTTATTCAGCACGTTCACCGCGCGCGATCCGCAATTTGTGGTGCAGATTGACCGCGAAAAAGCCAAGAGCCTGAATGTTCCTTTTTCGCAGATCACCAGCGCACTCCAGATTTATATGGGTTCACAGTACGTGAATGACTTCGATTTCAACAACCGCTCTTACCGCGTGATGGTGCAGGCTGACCAGCAATTTCGCTCGCAGCCGCGTGACCTGCGCCAATTCTATGTGCGTTCTGATGATGGCCGCATGATCTCTCTTGATAATCTGGTCACCGTAAAAGAAAGCACCAGCGCCAGCGTGATCACCCATTACGATTTGTTCCGCAGTGTTGAAATCGACGGCAGCGCCGCTCCTGGTTACAGCTCCGGCCAGGCCATTCACGCCATGGAAGAAATCTCCAATGAGGTTTTGCACCAGGGATACACGTTTGAGTGGACGGGAATTTCCTTGGAAGAAATTCAGTCCGGCGCGCAAACCGTCATGCTGTTCGGGCTTGGGCTGCTGGTGGTTTACCTTACGCTTTCTGCCCAGTATGAGAGCTTTGTTTTGCCCTTCATTATTCTTCTGGCCGTGCCCATGGCCATGCTGGGCGCGCTGCTTGCGCAGGCGGCACGCGGCCTGCAAAACGATGTTTACTGCCAGATAGGGCTGGTGATGCTGATTGGGCTGGCCAGTAAAAACGCAATCCTGATCGTGGAATTTGCCGAGCAATTGCAGCATCGCGGCTTGGGGCTGGTGGAATCGGCGATTGAAGCTGCGCGGCTCCGGCTGCGGCCTATCCTGATGACCTCTATCGCGTTTATTCTTGGCGTGCTGCCGCTGGTTTTTGCCAGCGGTGCAGGCGCTGCGGGCCGTCACTCTGTTGGGACTACCGTGTTCGGTGGAATGATCGTATCTACGTTTTTGAACCTCTTTATCATTCCTGTGCTATACATCCTGGTGCGTGGTTTGCTGCCGATGAAGTTGAAGCCGCAACAGGAAATAGAAATGCCTGAGTTAGTCAGCAAGGGCGCATGAAAGCCCGGCTGAGCGCGCCGGCTGCAAAGAAGCGCATCGCGCTGCTTGCGTTGGGATGGACGCTGCTGGCTGCAAGTCTTCTGCTGTGCCTGGTGGGGCCTCACCTCTCTGTCCGGGAGGTCCCGGCGGACATCAAAAACCGTATGGGTGACGCGGATTGGATCGGCTTGGCCTGGGTCATTTCCGGTATCGCCGTAGGTGCGCTCGCGCTGGTATGCTTTGCCGTGGAATGGGCGCTGCGGCCTGGACGCCAGAGCAGCGATCCCGAGCAAAAGAGATGACCTTCTAAATTGCCAAGGCTGCTCAGCCAACAATCCAAATGCTACGAGGCAGCGGGAATGGATAAACAGCTTTGCACCTGACGCGCGAGCTGCTTGAGCGAATAGGGTTTTTGCAGATAGAGCTTGCCCTGCATGGAAATACCGTTTTGCAGGATGACATCATCAGGATAACCTGAGACATATAGCAGTTTGACATTGGGCCGGCAATGGAGAAGCTGGTCGGCAAATTCGCGGCCGTTCATCTTCGGCATAATCACGTCTGTGATTACAAGATCAATCGGGGCGGAGGTAGCGGCAAATTCGAGCGCTTCCGGACCATTGCTGGCGGAATTTACGGTATATCCCAGTGAGGTAAGAAATTCGGCGTTCACGGTGCGCAGATCTGCCTGATCTTCCACCAGCAGGATGTTGCCTTGGCCCTTTCTGACGTTTTGATCCGTAGCTTCGCCAGTGGAAGCCACTCCTGGATCGACAACAGGCAGCAAAATGACGACCTGCGTGCCTTTACGAGGCGTGGATTCAATCGTGATCTCGCCTTTACATTGATGAATGATGCCATAAACAGTGGCCAGACCAAGGCCGGTTCCGCGTCCAACTTCTTTCGTGGTGTAGAAGGGCTCGAAAGCATGCAAGCGGGTTTCTTCGTCCATTCCCACGCCTGTATCGCGGACGCGGATGGCAACATATTGCCCGATAGCTACATTGCCGGAAGAAGTGAGCACCGGCCGAAGCAGGTCTTCGGTTTCTATAAAGATCTGGCCGCCGCCAGGCATGGCGTCACGTGAGTTAATGACAATATTGAAAATGATCTGCTCGAAGTGCGTCTTATCGATCACTACGGTCCCGTTCGCGCCCAGGTTCACTACCAATTCGATGTCTTCGCCGATCAGACGAGGCAGAATTGCGGTAAGCTCCTGCAGCGCCTGCCCGGTTTGCAATGGCATGGGCCGCACAATTTCCTTGCGGCTGAAGGTGAGTAATTGCCGCGTGAGGCCGCTGGCGCGCTGTGTGGTATCGATGATTTTGGTGCAATATCGTTGAATGTTCTCGTTATTTTCCAACTTTGATTCCAGCAGCTCGGCGTAACCGCCAATCACGCCAAGAAGATTATTGAAATCATGTGCTACGCCTCCGGCCAACCGCCCCAGGGCTTCCATCTTTTGTGCCTGGAGGAATTTTGCCTCCAATTCGCGCTCTTCAGTGTGGTCAAGCAGCATACCAAAGATGCACTCTTTACCGTCAATACGCACCAGGGTAGCGAAGTATAGGCCCACATGCTCAGCGCCAGTGGCATCCTTGAATTCGATTTCCAAATTTTGCACTGAACCTTCGGTCTTGAGTCTCTGGTAAAACCCGGCGCGCTCATGTTGCGACTTCCATAACCCCAGTTCAACCGCGTTTTTTCCGATCACCTTTTCTGCCGGGAGCGCCAGCATGCGCAAAAGATTGTCATTCACGTTCAGAAAGGCCCCATCCAATGAAATAATGCCGCACCCGACTGGGCTCTGCCGGAAAATTGTGGCAAATCTCTCTTCGGATTGTTTAAGCGCAATCTCACTCTGCCTTCGCTCTGTGATGTCAATCGCCGTGCCTTCAATAAAACTCTTGCCATCTACGTCCGCGACGATAGTGGCCCGTTCCAGTATCCAGAACATGGTCCCATCGCAGCGGCGCTGCGCACACTCATAGTTCAGCACCTGGCCATGCAGCCTCAGATCATCCAGGAATTGTTCACGGTCAGACGAATGTAAGTAAAGAAGGTTGGCTGGGTGTGCCAGCGCCTCCTCTCTTGACTTAAATCCATACATGCGCACAAAGGCGCTGTTGCAATTCAACAGCCTGCCTTCCGGGGTGGAGACGTAAACCGCAGCCAGGTTGTTTTCAAAGAGTATCTGGTACTGGCGGGCCACCGTCGAAGCCCTGTCAGCCTGGTCTTCAAACAACGTCAAAATCATTCCAAACGCCACAAAAAATTTTGGCAGGTCCCAGAAGAAGCTCCCGCGGCCAGGTCCTGTAGCCAATGCCGCAAGGATCGCGGATAAGGGGAACACGCTTCCCCAGGCAATAAACGAGGCGGAGGTAAGAATAACTCCGGGAGTGAATCTGCGAAACCGGCGGAAATATGCCAGCCCGGTGGTATAGAAGAAGCCGAACAGATAGAAGTTTAGACCGTGCAGAAAACCGCCATGCAGGGTTTTAAAAATGGCCCATCCGCCATAGGGCAGCAAGAGCAGCAGGCAATAAAGGTACCGGCTTTTCCAGCGATAGTAATGAACTGCCTGCCCTAAGCCGTATACATTGCTGATCAGCAACAAGGAAGCATAAAACCATCGTGATCGGAAACCGAACTGTAAGCCGGTAACGTAGAGCAGTGCTGCAGCACTAATTAAAATGCCAAACGCGATACGCCGCGGCGTTCGGAGGAAGACCTCAGAAACTGAAAGCAGGAAGCAGGTGGCCGCAACAATCAGCGTACAAACCATGATCCATGGAGTGAGCCGGATCATGTGGGGAATATAATCATCCAGCGCAGGCGCGGCGAAATGGACCAGGATCGCGGTCCACCCCAGCATCCATAAGCCGGTGCTCTTCTGCCGGTCACGAACGTAAATCCAAGCGAAGAGGGCAACCAGGATAGTTATTACGGCGAAGACGACAAGTTCTTCAAAACGCGGAGACATACAGCCTGCGAATTCTATCCTTGCTCAGGGCAAGGATTTCCAAATAAGAACAGTTTGGAACTTTCGAGTAATGCCTATGTTTTGCATAGAGTTAAACTCTCGTACCAAAGGACACAAAAGTACCATTAAATTGATGGTTTAATTAGATAAATTTTATTTTGTTCGAACTCTGGAAATCGAAGCCCCGAAGGGCAATCTCAAAGTTTCTTCCATCTCACCGCTTTTTATCAGGCTTTTCCGCTGGGTTTTCATGCACCCGCTCACGGAAGGTGCCGCCCATGGTTTTTGCCAGAAAGACGGCGGAATCTCCGTATTTGTCGCGCAGACGGTCGGAAGCGGAGAGAGCGCGCGCCCACTTCTGCATCTTTTCACCTTCCAGCAGGTCCATTTGCTCGGGCTTGTCTTCAAAGTTGGAGGCATGTACTCCCAGCAGACGGACACTCCTGCTCTGGTTCCAATTATGATGGAACAGCTTTTCAATGGCTGAAAAGATCTCGGTATCCATCTGAGTGGGGGTAGATAGAGAATGCGCCCTTGTAATGGTGCTGAAATCTGAGTAGCGGAGCTTGAGTTGGAGAGTGCGGGCGTTGAAGTTTTGCTCGCGCAGCCGCCGGCCTACTTTCTCACACAAATGGGCCAGCGTAGGCTCCAGTTTTCCGCGGTCAGCAGTATCGCGATCAAAAGTATGTTCATGGCTGATGGATTTTGCCTCCCACTCTTCACCTACGTCACCTTCAAACCATGCTCCTGCGTCTTCTCCGCGGGCCTTACCGGCCAAACTTGGTCCCCATTTGCCAAAGTTTTCTTCCAGTACTTGCTCTTCAACCTTGAGCAGGTCGCCAATATAGATGATGCCAATCTGGTTAAGCCTTGCCTTGGTAACCTTGCCCACGCCGGGGATCTTTCCCACATCCAGCGGCGACAGAAAGCTCTGTTCCTGCCCTGCCAGAACATACAGAACGCCGTTTGGCTTAGCTTTATCCGAGCTGATTTTGGCCATCAACCGCGAGCTGCCAATTCCGATGGAACAGTTCAATCCGGTCCGGTCTTTCATATACTGATGTAATTTGTGGGCGGAGAGCAGTGGCGGGCCGTGCAGCCTTTCCGTGCCGCTCATGTCAAGATAAGCCTCATCAATGGAAGCCATCTCTACAGCGGGTGAAAAGTCATATAGCACTTCCTTCGCCTTCTGGGAATATTCACGATAAAGGTCCGGATGTCCATCCACAAAGATCGCGTGTGGACACTGCTTGGCTGCGGTGCGCAGCGGCATGGCCGAATGAACCCCAAATTTACGCGCTTCATAGGAGGCGGCTGATACTACGCCACGCTCGTCTCTTTGCCCTCCCACCACCACGGCCTTGCCTTTGAGCGAAGGGTTGGAAAGCTCCTCCACGGACACAAAAAAGGCGTCCATATCAACATGAAAAATTGTTCGGCCAGGCTGTGCCACATCCTTGAAGATACACCAGTTAAGAAGGCCCTTAGCCGGATTATTTCCAGGGACATTTATAGCCTTTGAACTGGCTGAAACTGCTTTGAGCGCAACCCAAAAAGCTCTGCTACCAAGTGGATTATCGAAACTTTAGCTGCCACGAGAGCATCTTATTTGAGGCAGTTTGCCTGCCTATTAGCTGCTCTAAGGATGCAATTCGCGGGCCAAACATTTAGTATGTTTGCCGCTCTGCAACTCTGGAACTTTTATGGCGCATCTGAAGTCGATTTTAACTTTCCCGGCGGCATCTGCGGAAGAGCAACAGGCAGCCTCTCTCGCAAGCCAGTATCTTTCGGTGCGCCAACAGACTGATGCCCTCACCTCCCCGCTCAGTGCGGAAGACATGATGGTGCAGTCTTGTGCCGAGGCGAGTCCAGCCAAATGGCATCTGGCCCATACAAGTTGGTTTTTTGAGACTTTTATTCTTTCCAACCATTTACCTGGATATCGTCCCTTCCATCCTCAGTTTCGCGATCTTTTTAACTCTTATTACAATGCTGTGGGACAACAGCCGGAGAAAGCTCTGCGCAATACATTTTCCCGTCCTGGCCTGGACGAAATCCGCAGATACCGTGCCCACGTCGATGAACACATGCTTCAGCTTCTTCAGTCGGGCGCAGTTTCCGGTGAAGCACAGAAGCTGGCGGCGTTGGGCCTGAACCATGAGCAGCAGCACCAGGAACTTCTCATCACCGATATCAAACACGGATTCTGGAGCAATCCACTCCATCCCGGGTATCAAGGCACAACTGCGACTGCTGCCGTAGACAGCGCGCCACCGCAGAACCCACAGCTTTATCCAGAAGGCCTGTACGAAATTGGCGCGGACGGCGGGTCATTTTATTTTGATAACGAAGGTTCGCGGCACAAGGTATTCCTGCGGCCATTTCGCTTTGCCATGCGTCCTGCCACCTGCGGCGAATATCTCTCCTTTATGGAAGACGCCGGCTACTCTCGCCCTGAGCTTTGGCTTTCTGACGGCTGGAAGGCCGTACAAACCAACCGTTGGAAGGCGCCGCTCTATTGGGAAAAATCCGGCGATCAGTGGATACAATTCACCTGCTCAGGGATGCGCAAGGTGGAAGAAGCCGAGCCGGTATGCCACGTGAGTTTTTATGAAGCGGACGCTTTTGCTCGCTGGGCCGGAGCACGCCTGCCTACTGAGTTTGAGTGGGAAGTAGCCGCAAGCCGCACGCAGGGAGTTGCCGGTAACCTTCTGGAGAATGGAAGGTTTCATCCAGAACCTGCCGTGCCTGCCCAGACTGACGGCCAACCACTCCAGTTATTTGGCGATGTCTGGGAATGGACCGCCAGCGCATATCTTCCGTATCCGGGATACACTCCCGCTGCCGGCGCTTTGGGGGAATATAACGGCAAATTCATGAGCGGCCAGATGGTCCTGCGCGGAGGTTCCTGCATTACACCGCGCTCGCATATTCGCGCTACGTACCGCAACTTCTTTCCTCCGGAAACCCGATGGCAGTTTTCCGGCATAAGGCTGGCAGATGACGGCATTTAAAAGTCCGGCAATCCTTATTAGTCCAATCGCCGAAGAAGTGCTGCGCGGCCTGAGCGCACAGCCGCGCAAGCTGCCGCCCAAGCTCTTCTATGATGCCGCAGGCTCGCACCTGTTTGAGCAAATTACCGAGACCCCGGAGTACTATCCCACGCGCACCGAGCGCGCGATTTTGAAAAAGTCTGCCGGTGAGATCATCCGCCAGGCAGGCACTAATCTCACGCTAGTTGAGTTGGGAGCGGGCAGCGCCAGCAAGACACAGGTTTTGATCGAGGCCCTATTGCGCCGCCAGTTGCGCGCGGATTTCTATCCAGTAGACGTTTCAGCTTCAGCATTACAAGGAGCGCTTACCACTCTGAACGGCCACTTTCCCCGGCTGCGCGTAAGCCCCATGGTGGCCGACTATACCCATAAGCTCCCCGACCTAAACGCTCTGCCCGGACGCAAACTGGTGCTCTTCATTGGATCAACCATCGGCAATTTTGAGCCTGACGAAGCTATGGGGTTTCTAAAAAATGTTCATAACTCTCTTCGGCCTGGTGATGCTCTGCTGATCGGTTTTGACCTGATCAAAAAAGCTGACGTTCTGCATGCCGCTTACAATGACGCGCAGGGCGTAACCGCAGCCTTCAATAAGAACATGCTGGTACGCATCAACCGCGAATTGGGCGGCAGCTTTGATCTGGATGCATTTGAACATGTGGCCCTGTGGAACCGGCGCAAGTCGCGCATTGAAATGCACCTGGAAAGCATCTTTGAACAAACGGTCTGGGTGCAAGACCTGGGCCGCGGCTTCCACTTTGAGAAAGGCGAACGGATCCATACGGAGAACAGTTACAAGTTCAACCCTGCTTCCATTGCCCGCCTGTTGCGCCGGAGCGGCTTCAAGCTAGAAAAGAGCTGGACCGATCCGCAAGGTTGGTTCTGTGAAGCGCTGGCGCGGGTAACAGATTAGCTTGCAGCTCGATTTCTTCATAAAGCTTTGCTTTGCATGTTCCATAGCGCTCTTGCAACAAAATTTGAGATTGCCTGCGCGTTTTAATCACAACTTCGCGATGACGCGTGATCGTCGTAAACGCGACAGGAATTTATGCGCCCGCGGAAACCGGCATGTCAGAGATAACGCCCTCAGGAATGTGATAGCGCTGTGCTCGCGGCAATTTGCCGAGCAGTCCCAGGGTAAAGAAACCGCCGGCGATGATCAGGAAGGTTGCCAGCCGAATGTGTCCCAGGCTGGCAGGAGAAAGATCAAAGAATTTCCCCAGACGCCACATGGCCCAGCCGGCAAGTTGCGTGGGTACCACAGTCCAGACTGCAACATAAAACCAGCCCTTTTCCGCGCCTTCATTGCGCGTGGAGCGCCTGGCGCGCGGCGTGAAATCAAGAACAGTCGCCAGGACGACAAGCGCCGCTAATGGGTAATACAGTTTGATGAACAGATCATTGATGATCCAGCGGCCGGTGAAAAAGTTTATCGCCAAACCGATCAGGTTGATGGCGAAAGGCACCAGCAGGTCAATCCACGCGGCGGTGTAGCAGACCACCCTATACCATAGGTTCGGCTTGGGCTCGCCATAATGCGTGATGTAAGGCCGGGGCTCTCCGCCGGGAAGCCGTCCGGCGAATCCGCGCCAGATACAGACGGCGGTTACAACCGCAAGCCAAATCCAATGGCGACGGTCGGGGCCATGAGCATACAAGGCAGCAGTGAGATGGCCGGGAAGAATCCAGAAAACCCAGATCCAGATAGGGACGTGCAGCACACGGTAATAGTTTTTATTTCTTTCACGTTCAACGACTTTTTTCATGGATGGTGAAGGTCCGCAATAAATTTTAATTGGCGAACGCATGCAATGGAAGTGTGAACGGCGGCCCAGGGCCGAATGTGATGAGAAAGAAAAAGGCCGCTGGTTGGCGGCCTTTCCCGGGGGAAGCAGCAAATTTCTTACTGCGGGGGAGCTTGCTTGGTGATGTCATCCAAGCCTGTGGTTGGTTGCGCCGGCAGCAGAGGAGGCGTGAGGAAGGCCGGCGGATTGATGAAATCAAAGAACTCTTCCATATCGTCGGCTGCGGCGTCACGCGCGGTCAATGGACTGAGGCTAAACCGTTTTTCGATCAGCGCAAGAATTGAAGTCAGCTCGCGGTTGGTGTGAGAAACAAAGTGAGGCTTCACGAACGGCGACACCACAATGATGGGCACACGGAAACCGCTGAGTGTAAAGTCTCCGGGCAGATCATTGGGGCCAAGCTGCGGCGGAGTGCTGTCCGGCGGAACAACCGTGAACGGCGGGACATGGTCATAGAGTCCGCCGCCTTCGTCATAAGCCAGAATAAAGATAGAGTCATTCCAGGCAGAGCTGTTCATCAATGCATCGATGATGGTTTTTACATACGCGGCGCCTAGCTGGATATTGTTGTCCGGGTGCTCGTCCAGGCCGCTGCCGCCGGAGCCGGGATCGATCCACACCACGGAAGGGAGATCCTGGTCAGCCGTGGGCCGGGCGAGAATATCAAAATAATTCTGGATGGGAGCAGTTTTCGTCTGAATTGCGGGATTGTTCCAATCCGTAAAGCCAGCCAGGAAAATTCCATCCTTGTCGTAGTATGACCAGCGAACGCCGGCATTCTGAAGGCTGGAGAAGATGGTTGGACACGTCCATTGCGGCGAACCAGTGGGTGATGGAAATATTCTGCCCTGAGACGTGGCACAGAACATAAATTGCCGGTTGGTCACGGTGTTGGCCAGCATCGAGGAATGGAATGAATCACTGGTAGCAAATTGTGTAGCCAGTTCGTAGTAATAGGGGAGGTCAGTCTCGTCATACTGACCGAGCGCACGCAAACCGTGAGGATCTGTAGCGGATTTGACCGAGCCACTGGTCAGCGCAAAGCGGTCCATCTTAAACGTGCCGTCAGACTGCTGGTCGATATCAAAATGACTTTCATTCCATGCGGGAGAGAGATTGTCTGTGCGAACCGTAGGCTCATGGAAGAGATGCCCGGTGCCGCCGTTGTCATTAAAAAGTGGAAGAATAATGTTGGGATCATAGCCGGCATTGATCTGGTAGCCAGGGAATTTCTTGCCAGCGTAAGTGCCCAGGTTGCTGAAGTAGCTATCGAATGAGCGGTTTTCCTGCAACATCACAATAATGTGTTTAATGCCCTGTAAGCCTGTATTTGTGACCACGTTGACGGTGGTTGCGGCCGTAGTGATATGTCCCTGCGCGTCTGTAGCGGTGATGGTGTAAGTGGTATTTTGCGTGGGAGAAACGGAAATGCTGGTCTGGCCTGTCACCACGCCTACTCCCTGATCGATGCTGAGTGACACTGCGCCTTGCGCTATCCATGACAGGGTTGAAGAGCTGCCCGGAGCGATATTGGCTGGCGTGGCCTTCAGCGTAACCGCCAGCGGGGCATTGACGGTTGCTGTCGCCGTTGCTGTTGCCGTGCCGTTGGTCGCGGTGATCGTGTAGGTGGTTGTAGCAGCGGGTGAAACATTAATGCTACCGCTCGCGGCAGTGATTGGTGGCACTCCCTGGTCGATGCTCAATGAAGTCGCGTTAGCACTTGTCCAACTTAAGCTAGCGGTCTGTCCGGGACCAATCGTGGCAGGATTGGCGGTTAGCGTGACGCTAAGCATATTTACAGTGGCTGAAGCTGTCGCGGTCAGCCCGTTGGCTCCCGTTGCAGTGGCCACATAGGTGGTCGTCGCGGCCGGAACAACTGCCGCGGAGCCGGAAAGCGCAACCGAAGTTACGTCATCGCCAAGAATCGAAGGCGTGATTACTACTGACGTTGCGTTGGAGCTCGCCCATGACAAAGTAGTGGTCTGCCCAGCAGCCACAACGCTGGGCGAGAGGCTCATCGACATCGAGGGCGCGGAGCCCGCAGGAACGACAGTCACGGTAAGCGAAGATGTAGCGGCCTTGCCGTTTGCGTCCGTTGCAGTGGCCACATAAATGGTGGTCTGCGACGGCGATACACTGGCCGAGCCGGACATGGGAAGCGTACCGCTGGCGACCGCTGGAGAAATAGTAAAAGACGCGGCATTGCTGACCTTCCACGTAAGCGTGGTGCTTTGGCCTTGAACAATGGTGTCCGACGATGCCGCAATAGCGATGACTGCCTGCGAAGGTCCTGTATTGCCGCCGCCACCACCAGCAGCAACCGAACCGCTGCCGCAGCCGCAAAGAAATGTAAGGATGAAGACGAAGAGTATTTGCGAGAAAGCTAATTTCGTTTTCCAACTGATCATGGGGCCCACTCACTTCCAGAGTTGCTCAGATAAGATGAGAGCCCAGCAGCTCTGGTTGTCATGTGAGGGCGGACTATATGGAAATGCCAAATTCCACTACATTTAACACATTCTTAACAAAACGGCCTGCTAAGACAGGTTCATAGCAGGCCATTCCTCATTTCAGATCGGTTGGCGTTTCTATTTGATCGTTGCAGCTCCGGCTGTTGCGCACATGCCATCGTGCTCACTGGTGTCGCCGGAGACGCCGATCGCGCCGATAATCTTGCCATCCGCCAACAGAGGAATACCGCCCTCAACCGGCACGGCTCCTTCCAGCCCCAAAACGCGCATGCCTGCGCCGCCGCTGGCCAGAGCATCCTGAAATGCCTTGCTGGGCCGCTTATACAGCGCCGCGGAACGCGCTTTGTTAATGGAAACATTGGCGCTTCCCAGTTGCGTGTTGTCCATTTTTTCGTAGTAGATGAGCGTGCCATTAGGATCAACAATGGCCACGGCCATGTTCCAGTGATTTTTTGCCGCCTCCGCCAGGGCAGCAGCGGCAGCTTTCTTGGCGGCTTCCACGCCGACGGGTGGGCCGTAAGGGTTAGGCAACATCTGCGCCTCCATTCCCAACGCGCAAAAAGCCAGCGCCAGGACTGACAGTGTTTTCAAAATGCGGAATGGCATCGTATCTTGCTCCTCTGTGTGTAGCGTGCATGCAAAATTCTTGAAAGACATCCATGTATAGGACTCCAGAATGAAGACTTGGGGCGACCCGTCCGGCCAAAGCTGATGATGCCAGTGCAAACAATGCCGTGAAGCATGGGAGTCTAAGTCGCGGGCTTACGCGTGTCAAGCCGCGCGACGACCTGCACAATCACCCGGCAAAAATCAGAGCTGCACGTTTAGAATGTTCAGGACTGAATCGGCTGAAAACATGGAACCTATTTCGCACTTTTTTTATTCTGACCGCCTGAAGCTGCAGTTCTGGGATTACGGACAAGACGGCAAGCCCGCGCTGGTGCTGGTCCACGGCGGTCTTGACCACGCGCGCAACTGGGACTGGGTGGCGCGATCCCTGCGTGAGCACTACCACGTTTATGCGCTTGACCTGCGCGGACATGGCAATAGCGCCTGGGCGCCGGGCGCAATGTATAACGTCGCGGAGCATGTGCTCGATCTTTCCGCGCTGCTCGATATTATTGACGAATTTCCCATCCGCCTGATTGGCCATTCCCTGGGTGGCATTATCGTGCTGCATTATTCCGGTGTGTATCCCGGTCGCGTGAGCAAAGCCATCTCCATTGAAGGCATTGGTTTTCCGCAGCGTCATCGCGTGCATGGGCCGGCATCCGGCAGGCTGCGGCATTGGATTGAGGCCCGGCGCGACATGGAGAAGCGCAAGAGCAAACCTTATCCCAGCCTTGACGCCGCCATGGCCCGGATGAAGGAAGCCAATCCGCACCTGAGCGACGAAGTCGCGCGCCATCTTACCCTGCACGGCACCAACTGGGATTCAGAAGGCTGCCTCACCTGGAAGTTCGATAACTATGCCCGCGCCATCTCGCCTTTCGGCCACAACCTGACCGAGACAGCGGAAATTTATGGCCAGATTGCTTGCCCTACACTACTTTTCTGGGGCCTGGAAAGCTTTGCGCCGGTCCCGGAAGACGATCCGCGTGTGAACGCTCTCCGTAACAATCACCTGATCAGGGTGCCAAAGGCCGGCCATTGGGTGCATCACGATCAACTGGATTTATTCCTGAAGGAGACGGCCGACTTTTTGAAGTGATGGGGAAATTTACAAATGAGCTAATAGCGATCCCCGCAGAAATGCTTTGCGGTTATGACGGCTGCTCAAATGTCTAGCGCCAGGGCGCTACTTGCGGCAAAAAAAACGGCGCCGCAGCGCCGTCTGAATATTCATTTATCTAAGCTAGAACGTAAACTTTGCAGCCAGTTGGAGTTGCCGTGTGTTGAAGGCCGTTCGCGGCGCGCCTACAGCTCCGCTCGGCCCGGAGATTCCATCGCCGAAGTTGGTCGGTATTTGTCCGGGAATAAAGTCCGGTGCGCCATAGACGGAAAATACTTCGTCGATATTGGAATGGTTTAGAAGGTTGAAAGCATCCACGGAAAGGTTCAGGATTTTTCTTTCACCAAGATGCACTGCCCGGGCCAGCCGCAAATCCACAGTTTGCAGATTGTCTCCGCGATAGCTGTTGCGTGGCGAATTGCCCACGCGGTCTGTGACCGGATTGCCGTCATTGTTTGCGTCAAAACCCACAAACAACGTGAATGGACGCGCGGACTGCAGCGTAACGATGCTGCTCAACTGGAAGTTGCGCAGGAAGGTATTTTGCGGAGCGTCGGCCACAAAGTTGGCCACAAAGCGGTGCCGCGCATCCTGGTTAGAATTTGCGCGCTCCAGGTTGCGTTGCGCGTTGGATTGGGGCGTGCTCACAAAAGTTACAAACGTGCCGTCATCCAGCGTGTGTGAGAGCGTGTAATTGGCATTCAGCGAAAAGTATTTGCCAGCTTTCTCGATCACTTGCAGAGTCAAGCCGTGATACACCGAGTTCCCGGTGGAATCGGTGAAGTAGAAAATGCCATTGGTCCCCGGTGAGCCCGCCGGTGGCGCGGGAATGTTGGGATCGCGGACGGCAAAAGCGTAGATGTCCTTGCCGGTACCCGGCTCCACGCCAACGGGCGGTCCCACATTAAGATCAATGGGGCGGACAAGTTTATGTCCCGCAACAAAGAGATATCCGACGCTCATTGTGAGCCCGCCACCAATGGTACGGTCAATTTCCAGATTGGCCTGCTCCGTATAAGGCGAGCGCAAATTGCGGTCCACCGCCGTTCCGCCCTGGGCAAAGAGCGAATTGTTGGGGAATGATCCATTGTTGATCAGATTTTCAAAAGCTGAGGTCAGCAGCGGTGGCGGAACAGTGCCCGGCGGCAGCGGAGATCCCGGCGGAGGCGTCGGGCATCCGGCGATCACGCATGGCGTGGGCAAAAAGATGCTGTTCAGCAGATAGGTGCCGGTCGTTTGATTTTGGACCAGGGGCAATCCGGCAATAATGGGTGGCCGTTGCGGGGCCGGCACAAAGAAGAAGGTCAGGCTGTATTTATCGTTGAAGATGCCAAAGCCGGAACGGATCACGGTCTTTGAATCTGGCGCATATGCGAAGCCGACACGCGGCTGGAAATTGTTATGGTCGCCATTCACGAAAGCCCCAAGCCCCGTTTCAACGTCATAGCGCAGGCCGTAGTTAACCGTAAGTTTTGGCGTAACGCGATATTGGTCCTGGGCAAAAAATCCGTAATAGCTGTGATTCAAGTGAACGAAGAAATTCGAAGCTTCTGAAGGCAGGAATGCCTGGTCCCATGTGGTTGGAACCGAAGGCGAAGCCGCGTTGGGATTAAACGGCCCTGGGCCAATTGGCGCGCCCCAGAAGAAAGCCGCCAGGCATGGAGCTACCAACCCCACCAGCGGAGCAGGACACGGCGCTGATCCCCATCCTGATTTGCCTGAAACCAGCAGATCACCCAGACTGGGGAAGATAATGCGCGCCGGCGTGAATCCCGGCCAGATCACAAAATTACGCACATAATTCGTATCGACGCCGAACTTGGCATAATGCTTTCCGTGCACGACAGAAAAGGTATCGGAAGCCTGAAGCCGCGTTTCGTCATAACGGTCAAACGCTCCGAAGTTGTGCCCAAAAAGAAGCAGGTTGGGAACATCAAGGTTAGGCTGGCCGGTAACGCCGGTAAAACCATAATTGCGCCGCGCCCATTGTAAAAGCAGCGAGTTGACCTTGTTCTCGCTGAACGTCGTACTCAGGGTCCCTACCAGGTCCTGGTCACGCAAAGATCCATCGCGTCCGCTGCTGGGCGCTCCCACGCCGCCGCCATCCAGCGTCTCGCCCACCAGCATGTTCAGGTTGGTTGCGTCTTGTATGGAGTAACGGGCGGAAAGGCGGTTCCTGTTATTCAATTGGTGGTCGACTTTAACAAAGCCATTGTCCACGTCGGCTGTCTTGAGCACATTGAGGTTTTCCGGCGCAATGCCCAGACTGGTTTTTAGCGCATTGATCGCGCCTATGTTGCTTATCAGCAGACCAGGATACTGCGGCGACTGCGCGCGCCGCTGGCCTTCATAATTCACGAAGTAAAAAGTCTTGTCTTTCTTCAGCGGGCCGCCCAGGGTTGCGCCAAACTGGTTTTGCCGGAAGGTATCAAAGCCAGGTTGCGTCAGCAGGGGCTCGGCATTCAGCTTGTTGTTCATGAAGTACTCATAGACCGACCCATGAACGTCATTGGTCCCGGATTTAGTTACGATGTTCACGATTCCGCCCAGCGCACGGCCATATTCGGCGGCAAAGCTATTGTTCACCACGCGAAATTCACTCACGGCTTCCTGCGAGGGAGTGGCCCGTTGCGAACCCGTTGCGGTGTTGATGTTGTCCGCGCCGTCCACGGTCACGCTGTTATTCAGGTCACGCTGGCCGCCAAAAGAAATGCGCGTTACAGATGGATCAGTAAACGTGGATTGCAGGCTGATTCGTCCCGTGGTTACGCCGGGGCTGAGCAGAGCAAAATCCGTGAACAGCCGCCCGGAGATCGGCAGGGCCTGGATCTGCTGCGTCTCCACCACCTGGCTTACTTCCGTGCGCGTGGGTTCGATCACCGGCGCTTCCGTATTGACGGTGATTTCCTGCGTGGTGCCGGCAATTTTCAGATTTACATCAATGGTTGCCACCTGGGCCACGCGCAGAACAATGCCAGTTTGGGAATATTTGGCAAATCCCTGTGACTCTGTTGTCAGTTCGTAATTCCCCGGAGGAATGTTGGTGAGAATATAAGTGCCCACGCCGTTGGAGGCGGTCTTGTAAACCTGGTTCGTATCCACGTTGCGCAGGGTAATGGCAGCTTTTGCCACCATGCTTCCCGTCTGGTCGCGGATGGAACCGTTCAATTGGGCCTCCGCGGCGCTGACCTGCGCCAACGCTGTGTTGCAGGAGAGGAAAAGAACGAATGCAAACAAGAGAACTGCGGAAAAACGTTTCATGGTCCCTCCAGGGGGAATGGAACAGAGGCTTACGAATACTCGAACAGCCCCCAGAAGAAACACACGGCCGCTCGCGCTATTCCGGGGCACTCCGCTCCCAGCGCGGGCCATTGTCTATCAGAGAAATGAAATGTCAAGAATTAATTTCAATGTCGAAGCAGCCTGATTACGGGCACATGCCGCATCTCTAGTTCAGTCAGGCATTTATTTTGCTGGGGCAGGCGAGCTGACTGCGACAAGCGTTGGCCGGTCATATAGCTGAATGCGCAACGTGAGTTGCTTGCGTGCGTCAAATGCGGCTTTGTCCACGGGATAGGAAAAAATCGCGACGCCGTTGAAAGTCGTTTTGGTGGGGATCTTTAATTCCTCGTGCAGCCAGTCGGCTTTAGCTTCCTGCAGCGCGGGAAATGCCTCCATATATCGTGGGGCATCCGAGGCAGGCGACGCACTGTCACTGTATTTTTTCCCGTCTGCTGTTTCCACTTCCGCGCGGACGTCTTTAATCCAGAGCGGTCCCTCGACCTGGTTATCCAGCTTGATTTGGATGGCCACCATCGTATTGGCTTCCTGCGCCGCCGAAACCACTTTCGTGATCGCCAGCCCCGCGCTGGGTTTTGTTCTGTTGGACAACGCGATCACCGCAACTAATATTCCCACCAGCGCACCGGCTATGAGTAAAGGAACAATTGGAGGCAGGGTCCATTTGGCGCTGTCCATCTCTTCCGCCATGGAAACGTGTCCGGCATCGGGCGCATTTGCCGCTTGAGGCTTGGCAGGCGTGTTCGCCTTCGATGGTGTTGGCGGTGCGGGTTGGTTTTCTTCAGGCATGGAATCGCTCCGGCTACAGGATACTCTTGTGAGATGCTGAAATCACGGTCTCTGAATTTGAAAGGCTGTTTTCGCTATGAAACGGCGGCCAGCACGGGTCTGCCTCTGCGTACTATCTTTGCGAATTCCGCCGCCGGCAGTGTATTGAGCACGTCCTGCCGCGTGAGCCACGCACGGCGCAGTTGCAGCACGCCATAGCGGATTTTTTCCATGTGCGATGTGTGGTGCGCGTCAGTATTGATGATGAATTTTACGCCCTTGGCTTTGGCCATGCGCAGGTGCTGGTCGCGCAGGTCAAGCCGGTCAGGATAGGCGTTTTGCTCCATGGCGACTCCTGCCTTGGCTGCGGCGGCAAATACTTTGTCATAGTCGTAGGTAAAGCCTTCGCGGCGCAGCAGCATCCGCCCCGTGGGATGCCCCATCAGGGACGTATTGGGATTTTCAATCACGCGCAGCAGGCGGTCCGTCATCTGTGCCGGTTCCTGGTTGAAGTGCGAATGCACGCTGGCGATGACAACGTCCATTTGCTCCAGCACAGAATCTGATAGGTCTAGTTCTCCATCCGCAAGTATGTCCACTTCGATCCCGGCGAAAATCGTGATGCCCTCAATGTTTTTTGACGCTGCGCGGATCTTCTGGATATGTGCTTCAGCGCGCTTGTCATCCAGACCATTGGCGAAGGCCAGGTTTTTTGAATGGTCTGTGATGGCCATGTACTTGTAGCCGCGTTCAAGAGCCGCTTCAGCCATTTCTTCGATCGTGCATTTTCCATCCGTTTCAACCGTGTGCATGTGGACGTCGCCTTGAAGATCGGCCTGCGTAATCAGGTCCGGCAGCTTGTCTTCCGCCGCAGCCTGGATTTCGCCACAGTCTTCACGCAGCTCCGGAGCAATAAATTTCAAGCCAAGAGTCTTGTAAATCTCTTCTTCCGTCTTGCCGGCCACGCGCTGGTTGTCTTCCATCCGGACCAGGCCATATTCGTTCAGGGTATAACCCTGCTTGAGCGCGCGCTGGCGGAGTTGGACATTATGGTTCTTGGAGCCGGTAAAGTATTGCAGAGCGGCGCCAAAAGAATCCGGCGGCAGCAGGCGCACATCCACTTGCATGCCGCTACGCAGCTTAAAGCTGACTTTGTTCTCGCCCTTGGCCAGCACTTCAAGAATTCCGGGGAAGTTGACGATGCGCTCGATTACTGCATCGCGCTGCGGCACACTCTCACAACACTTGCCCGTTACCAGCAAGTCAAGATCGCCTACCGTTTCGCGGCCCCGCCGCAATGACCCTGCCGGAGTGACTTTCTCCACGCCGGGAAGCCCGGCGAGAAACTGTGTGATTTTGGTGGCAATTTCGTCGGCAATGTTGATCAGAAATCGCCCAGTCAACTGCCTGTAGTTCTCAATCGATTTCAATATTTTCTGCTCTGACTTTTCGCTCAGCCGAGGGAGGGTACGCAGCTTGCCTTCGCTGGCCAGCTTAGCCACGCCTTCAACATCGCAGACCTGGAAGGCATCCCAGATCAGCGCAATGGTTTTGGGTCCCAGCCCGGAAATTTTGAGCAGTTCCAGCATCGATGGCCGGAACTTCTGCAACATCTCCTCATGCATGCTCAGCTTGCCTGTGGCCATGAGCTCGCGGATGTTTGCCGCCATTCCTTTGCCGATTCCGGGGATTTCCAGTACTGCCTTCTCCGCCATACTGGAGACCTGTTCCGGCCAGCCTTCCAGCGCCTCTGCCGCGCGCTCATAGGAGCGAATGCGAAACGGATCTGCCGACGCGACCTTCATCAGGTCAGCGGTTTCATAAAAAACATTGGCAATGGCTTTGTTGTCCATGGGCTGGCAATAATTCTAATTTACTGCGGAGACTGCATACCCTATAAATGGGTATATTGGCCGCGCGGGCGCTTTGGCCGTGGCCGAAACAAGCTCCGGCGTTTATGCTCGCAATTTCAAGTGGCACCCTTGGGGAGACGATCCTTTGGGATGGGTGCAGCAGAATGAACGGATTTGTTGAGCTGCTGTTCGTAAAAAATTAACAAAACGCCTGAGAGGAGCGTCGAAAAGCGCTCAATCCTATATCCGCTGCTGCCTTCTTTGAGAGTAAAATCGGGTTATAAAGCGGCGGGGCTTTAAAAAGTGATGCTGAAACACTCTCATCTGGTTTATGACTGGAACTCGGTTCCCGGCACGGAACTTTCTCCTAAACGGCAGGTCATGCTGGACGATGAATCGCTGCGTGACGGTCTGCAATCTCCGTCAGTAAAAGATCCCGCGATTGATGAAAAGCTCAAAATCCTTCACCTGATGGAAGACCTGGGAATAAACTTTGCCGATATTGGCCTGCCCGGAGCAGGGCCGCGAGCGGTGGCGGATGTGGAAGTGCTGGCGCGTGAGATCGCAAGCTGCCGGATGAAGATCAAGCCCAACTGTGCCGCCCGCACTCACGAAAATGATATTCGGCCGGTGGCAGAAATTTCCCAGCGGGCCGGAATAGCGATTGAAGTTGCGTGCTTCCTGGGCTCCAGCCCTATTCGCCGGTACACGGAAAACTGGTCTGACGATTTTCTCCAGCGCACCACGGAAAGCGCCGTGACTTACGCGAAATCTCTGGGCCTGGAAGTAATGTATGTAACGGAAGATACGTCCCGGTGTGACCCTGAGACAGTGAAACGGCTCTATTCGACCGCGATTAGCTGCGGGGCCACGGCAATCGTGATCTGTGACACGGTCGGCCATGCGACGCCAAGCGGAGTGCAGGCGCTGGTCCGGTTTGTGCTGGATGAAGTAGTCAAGCCTTCAGGGCAGAAGATCCGCGTGGACTGGCATGGGCATTCAGATCGCGGACTTGCCGTAGCCAACTCCCTGGCGGCCATTGCTGCCGGGGCAGACTGTGTACACGGGACGGCCCTGGGGATCGGCGAACGCGTGGGGAACACCCAGATGGACCAGATGCTGGTCAACCTGAAGTTGATGGGAGTTTCGCCCTGGGCAGAGCAGGACCTCACAAAGTTGAAAGATTACTGCATAGCGGTGTCAAATTCTACCGGAGTGCCCATTCCTCGCAATTACCCAGTCATGGGAGAAGATGCCTTTCGTACAGCGACGGGAGTACATGCCGCGGCTGTCATAAAGGCATTCCGCAAAGGCGATATTGAGCTGGCTAATTCCGTCTACTCCGGTGTACCCTCACATTACTTTGGGCTGGAGCAGATCATTGAGATCGGCCCAATGTCCGGCAAGTCAAATGTGATCTTCTGGCTGGAGCGGAGGGGAATTGCGGGTTCCGAGAAGCTGGTGGACAGCATTTTTCAACGGGCCAAGAATTCTGACCGGTGCCTTACAGAGGAAGAGATTCTGGCCTGCTGCCAGAACGTTGCGGCTGGCACTTAGCTGGAGTTACGAAAAAAGGGATTAAAGCAACGCGAAACTATTTTCCCAGCCATGGGTTTGGATTAATAACACTTTGAATTTCCCTTTAAAGGAGAACGAATGAAGAAGCTTTTTATACTCGCATGCACGCTGGTCCTTGGCAGCGCCCTGAGCTTTGCACAGGCATCGACACCCACACCAGCAGCCGGCAATGACACCGGCAAAACCAATACCACTTCCACCACCAAAGGCAAGAAATCGAAGACCCATCACAAGAGTGGTAAGAAGAGCAAAAAAAGCACGACCACTGACACCACCACCCCGAAATAACTTCCTGGAAATTGTTTCAGTAAAGCGGCCCGCGCAGGCCGCTTTATTTGTGCCTTTCTGTACAATGTGAGTACCTGATTTCACAAGTCGTCGAAGCTGCTTTTAAAAAAACTGATTCACCTCAAAAGGAGACCGAATGAAGAAGATACTTGCAGTTGTGTTTACCATGCTCCTGGGTGCCACCCTCTCACTGGCCCAGGCCACAGGCGGAAGCACTGACACCAAAACCACAGATAAAAAGCCGGCAACCACGAAATCCGGCAAAAAGGCCACTGCGCACAAGGGCGGCAAGAAGAGCAAAAAGAACTCTTCCGACACTACCGGGACCGCTGCCCCGAAATAATTGCCGTCTGATTTGCTTTCAAAGCGGCCTGAATAGGGCCGCTTTCTTGTGCTCATTTGGAACGCTGGCGAGCGGGTTATATAGTAGTCATTCAAGCATGGCCAGCCGCCCCCCGATTTCTGATTCCTCGCGATTTTCCCTGCCGCGCGAGATTGCCCGTATCGCGGAGATGCGTGGCGTCCACGCGGCTTTTGTCTCTCTGCACAACCAGGAAATGGAACTGCGCCGCTGGCAGCGCGAACTTACGCACATTCCCGCGCCTCCTTATGGAGAAGCCGCCCGCAGCGAATGGCTGCGCGCAAAATTTGCGTCGCTCGGCCTGGAACATGTGGAAGTGGATGAACTGGGGAACGTGCTCGCTCTTCTTTATCCCGACCGTGGAGCTCCGGTAATCGGCATCAGCGCACACCTGGATACGGTCTTTCCTCAAGGCACTGCGCTGGAAACCCGCGAAGAAGCCAATCGTCTTTATGGTCCGGGGGTGAGCGATAATGCCGCTGGGGTGGTGGCGCTTCTGGCGATTGCCACCGCGCTCAAGCGGACCACGGTGAAACTGGCTACCAACGTTGTTTTCATTGGCAATGTGGGAGAAGAGGGTGAAGGCAATCTGCGCGGCATGCGTCATCTATTTTCTACACCGCGGTGGCGTGATGCCATCCAATCGCTGCTGGTAATTGATGGCGCAGGCACTGACACCTATGTAAACCAGGCGCTTGGCAGCCGTCGATTTGAGGTAACTTTTCGCGGCCCGGGCGGACACTCATGGAGTGACTTCGGCGTTCCCAATCCAATCGTGCTGCTATCGCGCGCTGTAGCCCGCTTCAGCGAGGTGCATGCTCCGGAGTCGCCGCGTACCACCTTTAACGTGGGCGTGGTTTCCGGCGGAACATCAGTAAACTCAATTCCTGAGTCGGCAACGGCCCGCGTAGACCTGCGTTCGGCTTCTATGGAAGAGCTGCAAAAACTGGAAGACCGGTTGCGGGAATGCGTGACGGAAGCGTGGCGCGAGGTCCCACTTACGCATCGTGCCGGGGAATCCAGGGTCACGCTGGCGATTGAGAGCATAGGCGACCGGCCCGCCGCGGAGTTGCCGCCGGAGTCGCGCATACTGCAAATCATCCGGGCGGCGGACAAGCACCTGCGGATAGAATCGTTTCCACGGCTGGCCTCCACGGATGCCAATGTTCCGCTCTCTCTGGGAATTGAAGCTACGACTATAGGCGCCGGCGGTGATGGCGGCGGCGCGCACACGATGCGTGAGTGGTTCGATTGCACCAATCGTGATCTTGGCCTCAAGCGGATTCTGCTGGTCTTATTGGCCCTGACCGGAGTGAATGAATGAAAATTTTCCTGGCTGTTCTGGCGGTGCTTACTATGGCAAGTTTGTCTTCAGCGCAGCAACCAACGACACACGCTGATGTGATTTTTATCAATGGTGATATTTTCACTGGCGCTAGTACAAGCCGGGCCGAGCATGTTGACTCAGGCACGCAGGTTGCGAACTTAACGATTGTATCCAGGCCAGCACAGGCTCTTGCTGTCTCCGGCGGCAAGATCATCGCCGTCGGATCGAACGAAGAAATTCAAAAGCTCAAAGGCCCGCAAACCAAAGTCTTCGATTTGGGCGGCCACTTCGTAATGCCCGGCTTCAATGATGCGCATGTGCATCTCGGCTCTGCCGGCTTCGAAAAGCTGAACGTAAATTTAATCGGCAGCAAATCTCTTGACGATATGAAGCAGCGCATCGCTGCGCGAGTGAAAACGGCACCGCCCGGCGAATGGATCCAGGGCGGCGGCTGGGACCACACGCTTTGGGCGGAACAGAAAACGCCCACCCGAGCCGACATTGATTCAGTTACCGGCGGCCATCCGGCAATCTTTAGTCGCGTGGATGGCCACATTGCCGTTGCTAACAGCGCAGCCTTGAAAGCCGCAGGCATCACCACACAAAGCTCCGATCCGCACGGCGGCAAGATTGATCGCGATGACAAAGGCGAGCCAACCGGCATTCTGCGTGAAACCGCCATGAGCGCTGTCTTCACCAAGATTCCTCCGCCTACGGCAGCAAAACGCCGCCGCGCGGCGGAACTGGCGCTCGCAGACGCCGCGCAGTCGGGCATCACCTCAGCGCAGGACAACTCTGACTGGGAGGATTTTCTTACTTACCAGCAGATGGAAAAAGAAGGCAAGCTCACTCTGCGCATTGCTGAGTGGCTGCCATTTGACGCTCCGCTGGAGCAACTGAAGAAAGCACGCGCTTATCACCCCGCCAATGATTCCATGCTGCACACCACCATGCTGAAGGGGTTCATGGACGGATCGCTGGGATCACGCACCGCCGCCTTGCTCGCACCCTATGACGACGATCCTAAAAACTCCGGCATCCCACGTTATGAACAGGAAAAGCTCAACGCCATGGCAGCCGAGCGGGTGCAAGAGAATTTTCAATTAGGCTTCCATGCCATCGGGGACCGTGCGGCGCGCATGGCGCTGGACGCATTTGCTTATGCCAAGGCGCACTATCCGCGCGGGACAAAAGATTTCCGCTTCCGCATTGAGCATGACCAGGTGATTGCGCCGGAGGATTTCAAAAGGTTCAAAGAGATCGGCGTAATCGCTTCCATGCAGCCGAACCACCTGCTGACCGATATGAACTGGGCCGAGTCGCGCATTGGGGCTGAGCGCGCCAGGTATTCTTATGCCTGGAGAGAATTTCTAAAGCAGGGCGTTCCGCTCGCTTTTGGCACCGACTATCCAGTTGAGCCAATCACCCCTTTCCGCGGGCTTTACGCGGCAGTGACGCGCAAGAATGAAGCTGGAACCAAAGAGTATTTTCCTGAACAGAAGCTCACCATCGATGAGGCTATTGCCGCCTATACCACGGGCGCGGCATACGCTGAGTTTGAAGAAAAACAAAAGGGAATCCTGGCGCCGGGGATGCTGGCAGACTTTGTTGTGCTTGATCGCGACATTACCAAGGTAGAACCAGCGGAAATTCTGAAGACGAAAGTCCTGCGCACGGTTGTGGGCGGCAAGACTGTCTATGAAGCAAAGTAGGCAGGAATACGACAGAACTCGGGCCGTGTTACGGTGCAGGTTCTGTTTTTGACGCGATGATGGCGTCAGCCGTTCTCTTCTTGTCTTCGTGTGAATCACGCAGCAGCCACGCCAGATAGGCCACAATCAGGATATTTGAGGCGAAGATGCCCCATTTAATGAGCGTAGCGTGATGGGCAAGCTCATAAATCTCAATAGGTATATAGAGGCCGCCGCTGATCAGCGCGAACCACTCTGCCCAGCCTTTTTCCAGCCATAGCCCTGTCGCCTCAACAAAGCGGATGGTTGCATAAGCCAGAGTTCCCCCGACCCACAAATGGATATTTCCGGGAGTAACACGGCGGGCCCCGCGAACAATAGCCCGCGCGATATGGCCATCAGGATTTAAACGTAACGCCCGGTGAAGAAAATGCAGCAGATGTTCGGCCACATCTTGTATGTCCTTGTGCACCAGGCTTAACAGCCAAATACCCACCAAAATGGCAAGCAGCCCCTTGCATGCCTCTAACAAGGCAATGCCGCGCAGGCCAAAATGCTTTGCGATCAGGCTTTTTCGGGTATTCATGTGCCCCAGGGCCGAAAGCCTATTCTATACGGCAATGGTTGGCCTGCATCTGTCGGTTTCTGAGGTGGTAGTGTCCTAATTTGGGTTCTGGCAATGGCAATAGTCTACTTTGTCGGCTCTGCTGGTGCTGGGTTGGGCAGAAACATAAAGATTTGCTCAGTCGGCTTACGCCCGACGGTTATGACGAGTCCATTTTCAGGGAACTTGAAGCCATACCTGATAATGCCAAAGGGCTGGCCGTTGACTATTGCGTCGGGTTGCCAGATTACCCCAAATGGCGTTCCAGCAGCATCTTGCCCTAAATCCATATTCAGCAAGTTTAATAATGCTTCAACAACAGCGGGTGGTTTGGCATTAGGAGGAGGACTCGCAGCGTACGGGGCATTGTCTACTCGCATGAAATTCCTGACTTGGACTCCGCTTTGGATGAATCCCAAGGGAATTGGCGTGGCAGCCCGATCTATGATGGACACGTGCTTCCACCCAGATTTGATAAGTGCGCTGTGGATGTCATTGGCCAACAGTTCGGCTTCTTCATCGCGCACAAATACGATTATTGTGGGGGTATCTGAATATTTTTCAAGTTCTTTGAATCGCTCTGCTCGCCTACTATCGTCTCCATTTCTGCTGCCCATTATGATCCGACGAGGCTCCGCAGCAAATGCAGATGCCTTTTTCAGCGAAAGTTGCGCATCCGCCGCTTCTTTCTGCGCCTTTGCCAGTTCCAATTGTTTGGTTTTTCCTTCTGCTTCTTTGGCATCAAAGAGCTGCCCACCTACGCGATCAATAGCAACCGAAAGACCTCCAATTGCTAAAGCAATTGCTCCACCGACAATAAGCAGCCCTAAATTCCAGTTTGTAAGCACCCTGAATAAGTGTTCTAAATGCGGAATATCGGGAGACACGGAAGACCCCTTTGACTCATTCTTCTGGTTTGGCGAGGCATTTATCGGCGTTTGTTCAGTCTTAATGCTTGGGCTGGCCATTTACACCCTCGTTCGACCACGGAAATATCGTAACACGGAAACTATTGACAAGAAATAATTATTGTAATACAGTAATTACATGGCAAACGTACTCAATACCGACAAGCAAATCGCGGTAATCGGAGCATTGGCTGAAGGTTCTAGCATCCGCTCAATAGAGCGCATCACAGGCGTTCACCGCGATACGATCATGCGGCTAGGCGTGAAAGTCGGTAAGGGCTGCGCTGCGCTGCGATGATGGATGCCAAAATGCGTGATCTACCTTGTCACTATTTGGAATTGGATGAGATTTGGGGTTTCATCTGTAAAAAAGAAAAGCATTGCACGGTGGATGATTCGCCGGAATTGGGAGATGTTTGGACGTTCTGCGCTGTGGATGCCGAAACGAAAATTGTATTGACATTCCGTTGTGGCAAGCGTGACCGTGCAACGGCCAATGCTTTCGTGCAGGACGTAGCCTCACGGATGAAGAACAGAGTCCAAATTTCAACCGATGGACTCAGGGCATACGTTGAAGCCGTGGAAAAATCGTTTGGTGCTGATGCCGATTATGCCCAGATTGTAAAAACTTATACGCACGATGTGGAGATGAATCCAAATCACAGGTACAGCGCACCTGAGATCGTTACGACTGAGAAAAAGATTTTCAGCGGTTCGCCCGACATAAGCCGCATCTCTACCAGCTACGTTGAACGCCTGAATGGGACAACACGGACTCACATGAGACGACTAACACGCTTGACACTGGCATTCAGCAAGAAGCTAGAAAACTTCGAGGCAGCAGTCGGGCTGCACTTCGCTTATTACAACTTCGTAAGACGGCACAATACGCTGCGCTGTACTCCCGCGATGGCTGCTGGAATCGAATCGAGTTTTCTGACTGTGGGCGATTTGATAGAGGCAGCAGCATGAGCCACATTCACGATTTGCGAGAGGTCATTCAGCGTTTACATGGCGCAGACGCAAAGCACGTGGAGAGCGTTCCGATAACAGAGACGCATCAGGGAAAAACAGTCTGGGATGGAGTTGTGGAAGTGTTTGATCTAATCGGCCATCCAGAAACTCATCCCATTTATGCTTGGTCACATGAAACTGACGAGCCTAAAAAACCCAAAAGACATGTGACAGTGCTCCACATTCCACCTGTTATCTCGCCACAAATCGCAGTCCGAGCAGCCATCATTCAGGAGTGCAGAAACAATGCCTAAGGCGAAAAAAGTTGGACGGCCAAAACTGCCCAAGGGTGAGGCCAAAGGGAAGATCGTTCCGGTACGCTTTACCAATGAAGCGTTGAGAGCTGTAGAGGCAGCAGCAAAAGGTAAAAATCAGACAGTTTCCGAGTGGATTAGGAGCACAGTAGATGCCGCAGTCCAGTAATGAGCAGTTCAAATTAGGACACTACCCGAAAGGCAGCTCGTTTGCATCATAATTTATCTGGTATATACTTGCCGCCCGAACGTTGATACGAAGGCAAAACCCCCTTGTCACGGAGCCAGGCTCTATGAATGACCTTCCTTCGCTGTTGAACGCCGCCCCTGGGAATTCCACGGCCATCATCATTCCAGAGACCGGAACCGCTGTAACGTATGATTCGATTCGCCGCCAGGTGCAGACCATGGCGGAAGCTCTGGCCGGTATTGGAATCAAAAAGGGCGAGCGGGTGGCCAATGTTTTGCCCAATGGGCTGCCCACGATTGTGGCGTTTCTGGCGGGATCGATTGCCGGGACAGCAGCGCCCTTGAATCCGGCGTACCGATTTGAGGAATTCTCATTTTATCTGGAAGATACTTCTGCGAAGGTGCTACTCGTCCCACCGGATGGCGCCGATGAAGCCCGCCGCGCGGCCAAACACCTGAATATTCCCATCTATGCGGTGCAGATGGATGAGCGCGGGAATGTAAGCATTGTGGATGCCCCAAAAGGTATTCCGGTAGCGCCGCCCAGCCCGGATGACATAGCTCTGATACTCCATACCAGCGGAAGCACTGGACGGCCAAAGCGCGTGCCTTTGAAGCACCGTAACCTTGCTGTCTCTTGCGCGAACGTGGCGAGAACTTACGGCTTGACAGCAAATGACGTTTCCCTTTGCGTGATGCCGCTTTTCCATATACATGGACTGGTGGCTTCAACGCTTTCCACTTTTCTGACCGGCGGCACAGTGGTGGTCCCAGCCAAGTTTAACCCTATGAGCTTCTGGCGGACCGTGCGCGATTACGGCGTGACTTGGTACTCATGCGTGCCTACGATCCATCAACTCTCGGTTGCACGGTTGCATGAGAAGCCGGAGGGAATCGAGAAGCTGCGCTTTGTACGCTCCTGCAGCTCAGCCCTGTCACCGGCGCTGATGGAAAAGATAGAGAAGTTAATCGATGTCCCGGTGCTGGAAGCCTATGGCATGACGGAGGCTTCACACCAGATGTGCTCCAACCCTCCGCCGCCGCGGGACCGCAAGGCTGCGTCGGTGGGGCCGGGAACAGGTGTCAGGATCGGGATCATGGATGAAAACGGCAATCTTCTTCCTAGCGGAGAGAGTGGCGAAGTAGTGATCCAGGGCTTGAACGTGATTGAAGGTTATGAGAACAATCCTGAGGCAAATGCAAAATCATTTACCAATGGATGGTTTCGCACAGGCGACCAGGGAACGATTGATGCCGACGGATACCTCCACCTGACGGCGCGAATCAAAGAACTCATTAACCGTGGTGGAGAGAAGATTGCCCCGTTGGAAATTGATGAAGTGTTGATGACGCATCCGGCTGTATCTGAGGCGGTGGCATTTGGCATGCCGCATCCAACCTGGGGAGAAGAAGTGGCTGTGGCCATTGTGCTGAAAGAGCCAGCAACGGAAACCGCGCTGCTGGAACACTGCAAAATGAGGCTGGCAGACTTTAAGCTTCCGAAAAAATTCCTGATTGTGGAAAAGATACCGCGCACCGCTACTGGGAAGATTCAGCGCAGAGCGGTGGCAGCCGCATTTGCCGGCGGAGAGAAGTGAAGTATCTGATTGTAGGGGCCGGGGCCGTGGGAGCGTACATTGGCGCGATGATGGCGCGCAAAGGGTACGACGTGACCCTGCACGCCCGTGGGCCGCATCTCCGCGCCATGCAGGAAAAAGGCGTCCGCGTGGTCAGCGCCGATGATGATTTCGTTGCACGTCCGCGGCTGGTGGCTGACCTGAAAGATGCCGGAATAATGGACGTAGTGTTCCTATGCGTGAAGGCCCACGGTCTTCCACCGCTGGCAGCGCAACTTGCTCCGGTAATGGGACCTGATACCGCTGTGGTGAGCACGCAGAATGGCATTCCCTGGTGGTATTTCCAGAGTGACAATGGCCCGCTGGCCGGAACACGATTGGAACGCGTGGACCCGGGCGGAGTAGTCTCGCAGGCGATAGAGGCGCGGCGCGTGATCGGATCACTCATTTATTTTTCTACGGAGATCACCGAGCCCGGCGTGGTGCGGCACAACGAAGGCAATCGAATATCACTGGGAGAGCCGGACGGGACACGCTCAGAGCGAATCAAGAAGATAGCAGAGGCGCTGATTGCATCCGGTCTTCGAGCGCCCGTGACTACGCATCTTCGCAATGAGATATGGGTAAAGATACTGGGGAATGTAGCTTTTAATCCTATCAGCGCTCTTACCGGAGCAACGCTGGCGCAGATGCTGAGCAATACGGAAACAACAGAGCTGGTCCGCAACATCATGCAGGAGACGGAAGCGCTAACGGAGAAACTAGGCGTGAAGATGCAGGTTTCTATTGAACAAAGAATGGCCGGCGCTGCCAAGGTAGGAGAGCATAAGACATCCATGCTCCAGGACCTTGAGGCAGGACGGCCTTTGGAATTGGAAGCGATAGTTGGAGCAGTTTTGGAAGTAGGATCCCGAATAGGCTTGGCTATGCCACATACGCATAGCGTGTACGCCTGTACTAAGTTGCTGGCTGAGCGCCGTAGCGCGGCGGCGCAGAAAAACTAATCTGAAGAGGTAGATATGAGCAAGCGGTGGATACAGTTTGGCAGCGCCGTGATAGCTATGATCATGATAGCTAACCTGCAATATGCGTGGACGTTATTTGTTGCTCCGATACAAGCCGCGCACAAGAACTGGGGGTTAACCGCGATCCAATGGGCATTCACGCTATTTATTTTTCTTGAAACCTGGATTACCCCGGTAGAAGGCTGGCTCATAGACCGCCTGGGGCCGCGCATCTTTCTGACGATTGGCGGAATACTCGTCGGCGTGGGCTGGACTGGCATGGGCTACGCACAGACCCTCACACAGCTTTACATCCTTTATGGCACCGCCGGAGTAGGCGCGGCTTTTATCTATAGCGGATCAATTGCCACAGCGCTCAAATGGTTTCCTGACAAACGCGGCACAGTCTCAGGATTCATTACCGCGGGGTTTGGCGCCGGATCAGCGCTGTTTATTCCCATCATCGCCCGCGTGCTGCACCACTCCGACTACAAGACAGCTTTTCTGTACACCGGGGTTATACAAGGTGTACTGATCATTATTGCCGCGCAGGTGCTGCACAATCCCGGACCCGAATTTCAAATCTCGCCAACGGCCAGGAAGCCGGTCTCGCCGCGTATCCGCCGCAACCCGCAACAATTCAACAGCGCGCAAA
This sequence comes from Candidatus Angelobacter sp., assembly GCA_036495645.1. Taxonomy (GTDB): domain Bacteria; phylum Acidobacteriota; class Terriglobia; order Terriglobales; family Acidobacteriaceae; genus Angelobacter. The sequence goes on along the minus strand of DASXMN010000012.1, from coordinate 93,375 downwards.
TGCTGGCCACCCCGCAATTCTGGGTGATGTATCTCGCATTCGTGCTCACTTCCGTCGGCGGCCTCATGATCACCGCGCAGGCCTCCCCCGTGGGCAAGAGCATGGCAATACCAGCCGCGGCCATCGTCTATGCGGTTTCCTGGAGCCGCGTGGCTAATGGCGCGGGCAGAATTTTCTGGGGCTGGTTCTCTGATCTTGTCGGACGCGAACTGGCCATGTTCATTCCGTTCACTTTGCAGGCGCTCTGCCTGGTCGGCGTGCTTACCCTGGGGCGCCTCTCGGGCACATGGTTCATCATTACTATGATTCTGGTCTTCTTCACCTGGGGCAGCATGTTCTCTTTGTTTCCGGCCATCATTGGCGACTACTACGGCCCACAGTGCGCCACTTCCAATTACGGTTTTCTCTATACAGCAAAAGGCGTAGCTTCTATCGGCGGCGGCGGCATTGCTGCGTGGCTCTTCAGCAAGTTCGGGAACTGGAGCGCTGCTTTCTATGGCACCGCTGCTCTTACGTTAGTGTCCGCGTTGCTGATTCTGGCTTTGCGGTTTATGCGGCTGCCATCCAACAGCAATAACCAGAGCGAGCCGGCCATGGTTCCGGCAAAAGTAGGCTAAAAGGCTTATCTGCCCTGGGAGCGAAAGCGGAAGTAGTAAATCCTTGTTAAGGCAGCCAGGCTAAGACATCCAGCAGCAATCTCCTGCGCAGTTCGTTCAGCCGATCTGCAGTGACCTGACTATTTTGCTCAGTTCCAGCACCTGTATGTTCGGCGGACAGCTTTTCCAGTTGTGCCGCCAGCAGACAATCAAATCGCATTGACTCGGGTCGTGGCCGTGGGCTTTGAAGCCGCGACTTTCATATTCAAACTCAATCCGGAAATGCTGCCATCGTCCCGGCTCCACTTCAAGCTTGGCTTCGCAGTCGGGGAAGCCCGCCTGCACCGATTCAATAACAAAGCCCAATTGCCGGCTGAGCATGGCAAAAAGCATCATTACTCCCATTTCATTCACCGGCTCATAGGCCAAGCCAGGCATGCGGGTGGGCGCGCCTAATAGCGGACGGCCCTGCAAAGTGCGGCGCGGAAAGCAAGCGCCGGTGATCCACTGCAAAGCTGAGGGCGCGAGCTCAGCCACAAAGACGGCAAGCATCGTGGTGGTCACGCATTTTCTGCCGTGCAAAGGCGGTGGAAGCAGTTGCGCGTTGGCGGTATCGATGCCAGGTTGCCGCAGTTGGGCTTCCTGCGGCGCCAGCGCCTGATTTGGCTGTGCCGATTGTCTGGCATGGGCTTCATGGGCCAATCGCGCGGCTTCTCTCTTCTTTATAGATCTCTGGCTGGCGAGTCTCTTCTCTGGGAGATCGGGGCACCCGCCACGGGTGGGTATGGGACCGCATCGGATCTTTTCCAGCACATCCGTCCAATCCCCGGCGAGTCCCCCGGCGGCCACAAACCGGGAAAACGCTGCCGGGACTTGCGACCAGGCTTGAAAACGGTTTGCGAGGCAATCGTACCAGTAGCTTCCAAGGCGCTCATATTCTCTTCGCGATGGCACTCCGCCCACCTGGCGAACCGCCTTACCCCAGTCCTCAAGCAGGGCAGCGGTCTCCACCCTTAGGCCCCACTGGCGAGGCGTGAGTCCGGCGGCGCGTACCGCAACACGATAGCCGCTAAAGCGCTCCCTGACTTGGTTGATAGTGATACCGCTCAGGCGGGTGAACTCGTTGCTGGTGGGCGCATGCCCCAGTTTGCGCGCTGCCGACTTAAGAGCGGCGATGATCTGTTGGTTTGTCTTTGGCGCTCTTTTGATAAAAAGCTCTTTGGCCGTTCGTTTTGAAATTGGCGATTTTTTGGTGGACCGTTTGGATTTTGGCACGGGCAATACCCCTCGCAACCGGAGCAGTGCGCCTGAAAGCAGACACACTTCTCCCTGAAATTTGAATTCTGTTTTGAAAAACAACGCGTTGCAGGGCGCTTGGAACCAGCCCGCCGGCCAGGCGGGGTGGTATCTTATAGCGCGAATAAAGAACGAATGCAAGCATGAAAGCGACAATGCAGGTCAGGGCGAAATAATATATGTCGAAAATTTAATAGCTGCAATATAATCAAAATAAACATCTTATATGTGATAAATAGTATTTATGACAATTTATATTATTTAATCGGTATTTTATTGACATTGTCAGATGCAGAAGGTATGATGGTTCAAGAAAGGGTATTCCAAAAATGCCAGATGGAGATCGTTTTCTACGGAGACTACGAGGCAAGGGTTGGCGGAAACTGTGCAGCCTGATGACAGCCAAGGCTGACGACGAATTGGTTGCAAACCAAGCACTTAATGCTGTCACATACTATCTGAAGGAAAATCCCGAAACATGTTGCCACGATTTTGTTGACTTGGTGCAGAGAGCCCTAGCAGCCCCGTCAATGTTTGCTGCGAAGCAGGAACACGGCCTCAGCGATGCTACTCACGTTTCTGTCGCTCTCGACATGATTGTTGAACAATGTGACTACTCTGAGTCATCGCTTTTATGTCAACGAGCGGCTTTGCGTGTTTTTGTGCAACAAAAGTCAACCAATGCTCTTGTAGATAAAAGCATAGTAGCGGAAGCATTTGTGGGAGAACTCGCAAAAGAAATTGTTGGCCGCCGCTGCCTCGCTGTAAGCCGTGAAGAGGTAGCTCAGAAATGCGAAAGAACCTTCGAAGAACAGATCGAATACGAGAAAAGAATCCTTTCCAGAGTAGCAAAAATGGCGAGGCCGATAGCGGCGAAGGTTCGCGACGACCAAAGTCTTTCAAAAATTAGAGCACCGCGCAGATCCCATAGGACCTCTCCAACCTTGAGCACAACTCTTCCTGTTATGCCGGAGGCAAGATGAATTCTCGAAAATATTTCCACTTCGACTTTTCAATTCCAAATCGCATCGCGTGGAAGTGGTGCGGTCAAGACAAAGAGTTGGGGATTCCGGAAGAACCCGTGTTGTTTCAAATCGACGATGATTCGCCTGCTAGAGGTTTGATGTCAGCAGTAGAGCCTTTGCTCGCTGATCTCGTCAATGTTGCGGTCTCAATCCATTTAGCAGACAGGTTAGCGCTAAAGGAGTGCTTCATTAATGATAAGCTTGTCCGTTGTCATAGGCTTATTAATCTTAGAATAGCGGTCGATGATTGCAGGCTGTGGCGCGATGAACAGATTCTGCAAAGACTCCGTAGAGTGCTTGGCTTCCTAAGCCAAGATACTTGGAGCTTCGACTTCGTCCAAAGACGTGAACGTCGCCAGTCTGAAGCGCAACAGCTGCTGTTTTCTGCTAGTAACCTTTCAAATGCTGAAGTTGCTCTGTTCAGCGGCGGTCTTGATTCTTTGGCTGGCTCCGCCAACCAAATGGCGAGATGTGCAGAGCGTCCATTTATCGCCGTTTCTGCTTCTCCCAGCAACATTCATTTGGGCCGCCAAAGCAAGCAATTTAAAGCAGTAAAGAACGCTTTCTCGCTTAAAGGCACTCATGTAGTTTTTAAATATTGCATGCGTGGTGCCTCTAAAAGCTTGCAGGAGCCAAGCAGGCGAACACGCGGATTTGTGTTTCTCGTATTGGGCGCCGTGACAGCTTTGACTGCTGGTGTTAAGAGACTCACTGTTCATGAAAACGGGTTTGGAGCTGTTAATTTGCCATACGATTCTTCTCAGCTTGGGGTAGATCTAACAAGAGCAATGCATCCAACAAATTTGCAAAACTTTTCTGAATTGATTTCGTTCATTACTGGTCAACCGTTCGCGATAAGGAACGATTCGATTTTCATGAGTAAGGCAGAAATGTGTAAGACAGCGGCTACTCAGGTCGTTGCTGGCGTAATCAAAGATACGTTCTCGTGTGATGGCTTAACCCGAACGGGTTATCACTGTGGCTACTGCACATCTTGTTTACTCCGTCGACTTGCCTTGGAAAGTGCTGGTCTGCAGACTTTGGACCACGGCAAATATCTCAACGACCTTACAGATCGCGCCTTTCACCCAAAATTGCATCAGCTTTGGGGGTTACGAGCAATGGCCTGGCAAGCTGCTCGATTGAGGAGCTGCCTTAAGGGCCTCAACTCGTGGAGTTCTTTGCTTTCAGAGTTTCCCGAAATTCAGCTTGCAGCTGCGGATTTAACAAGCGAATCTGAAGACGTCCCTCAAGAACTTTGTCGGTTATACAACCAACACGTCGAAGAATGGTTTAGATTTTCAGCTCTTCACCACTTTCAGGGAAGATTAGCAGCCTAAGGGGGCACATGGATAATTCGCTTCAACAAATTGATCCTCGTGTGCTTGGTCAACGCTTACAAGATGCTCGCAAAGCAGCTGGGCTTACGCAGCAGCAGGTTGCAGATCGGTTAGGAATAGCCCGGACCACGATTGTTGCGCTAGAGAAGGGGGAGCGTCAGATTTCTGCCCACGAGCTCATAAAATTTTCTTCTGTTTGCAACCGTCCTGTTTCGGAGTTACTTAGTAAAAAAATTGTGACAGAAAGCTTCGTTCCGCAATTTCGCGCCACTCAGCAGTTAGATGATGAGGTAGAGCGTTTAGCTATCAAGCTGCAAGAATATGCTGAGGATTATGCAGAGCTTGAGTCTACAACTCAGATGCCGGCGCCCCGAATATATCCTCCCGTTTATGAGACTTCCGGGGCGGGCCCCGAACAAATTGGCGAGGATGTTGCGTCAGCAGAGCGGGCTCGCCTTGGGATGGGTGACGGTGCTGCTAGTGATCTCCGAGACCGATTGGCTGTTCAAGTTGGCATTCGTATTTTTTATTTCGAGATGCCTAGCAAAATTGCTGGTTTATTCGCTTACAACGAGCCTTTAGGTGCTTGCATTGCCATCAATCAGAACCACCCAATTGACCGCCAAACATGGTCCCTCGCACACGAATATGGCCATTTTTTAATGAGCCGTTATCAACCTGAGGTCACAGTCCTGTTTACTAACAGGAGATCCGCTCAACGAGAACGGCTGGCGGATGCCTTTGCTGAATGCTTTACGATGCCAGCTACAGGGCTGAATCGCAGAATTACCGAACTCCAACGCTCATTGCCTTCAGGCATAACTTTAGCGCACATTTGTGAACTAGCAGCTCTTTATCAAGTATCAGTGCAGGCACTCGTAAAACGTCTTGAGAATTTGAAGAGGCTTCCTATAGGTACTTGGGAGCGCCTTATAGCCGAAGGATTCAAAGTTCGCACGGCCCAAAAGCAGCTTGGTATCGACCCCTCAACTCGGCACAGCGATCGTTTTCCACGGCATTATGTTGTTATGGCGATCTATGCTTATCGTCGAGGACTCATAAGCGAGGGCCAATTCGCACGTTTTTTGCGTACGGATCGGCTTGCTGCGCGAACAATTTTAGAATCAGAATCATACGAACTCCATTCGGAAGAAGCCCAGTTTGCTCCTTTTTCTTCTGATTTAGGCCAACGCTTAACGGGGAGCTAGTGAATGATCAGCGATAGGCCTGCAGTAATGGATGCAAGCAGCATCATTAATATCATTGCGAGTGGTCGCGCAGAAGAATTATTGGCATTGGTAAGCAATCAGATCTTAATTTGCACATATGTGCGAGAAAAAGAATGCCTTTATTTGAGATCTGAAGACGGAACTTCTGTTGAGGCTATTGGGTTGGAAAAATGGATTGAAGCAGGAATTTTACAAGACTGTGTGTTAACGCTATCTGAAGAGGAACAGTTCCTTATCTATGCCAGCCAAGTAGACGACGGCGAGGCCATGTCACTCGCAATAGCCAGTATGCGCGGACTTACTTTAATTACTGATGATCGTAAAGCGCAACGACTTGCAACACTAGATGGAATTTCTGTTTTGAGCACCCCGCAAATCGTATATGCTTGGGCTGCCACCCAGAATCAAGCACCTGTCGCTGAAGTACTTAGGGCGATTGAGGTTAGAGCCAAATTTAGACCGTCGCTTGATCACCCTCTGAGTGCCTGGTGGCTCGCTGCACGTGACCACTGACGGTCACATCACCATATTCAAGTAGCAATTGGGACGGGCTGTTGGATCGCGCAGCCTTTCATCTCACCATCAACCCATTAATTTCCTCATACGGAACCGTGCCCTCCGTCAAAGCGGCGTAAGTTCCTGAGGTTTGTGCTTCGTCGGCGATGCGGCGGAGCAGGCCCCATGGCTGCGCGATGCCGGACCGGAGCCGAAGCTCACGCGCTTGACGCCCAGCTTTGCAGGTGCGCGGGCTATTGTCGTTCCGCTTCGCTGCGCCTCTTGATTGTCGCTTCGCTGCGCTGCGCGACGCGCCTGCGGCAGCAAGGAATCGTGCTTTTGCCCCTTTACCCAGCATTTACCCCTGCAGCGCGCGTTGCGCGCCTTGGGCCATGCTGGGCTAAACTCGTGACGCGCCTAACGGCGCTGAGCGTTGGAGTCGTGCGCTGGAATGCCAGAGCGGAATTTGTTCTGGATTCGATGAGCTGGCATAGTTGTTTTGGCATTACGGCCGTAAGCTCTGCCCTTATCTTCCCATCAACCCATTGATCTCTGCGTATGGCACTGAGCTCTCGGTAAGAGCCTTATAAGTTCCTGAGGTTTTGGCTTCGTCGGCGATGCGGCGGAGCAGGCCCATAGCCGCACGATGTGGGCCGGAGCCAAAGCTCACGCGTTTGACGCCCAGTTTGGCCAGTTCGGGGATCGGCGGCACGCCGAGGCCGGCCAGAATATTGATCGGGGTGTGCGGATGATTGCCTTGCGGAGAAACAGCTTGCTGATTAACGGCTTGCTGATCAACGCCACGCGGATCAGCGCCACGCAGATGCTCAAGAAGAGTCTTGATATGGCTGGGATCGCGCAGGCCGGGAACAAAGATGCAATCGGCGCCCCCTTGAAGGTAGGTTTTGCCGCGCTCGAGAGTATTGCGCAGAGCTTCTTCCGGTGTGACGCCGCCTTGCCAATAGGCGTCCGTGCGGGTGTTGATGACCAGATGGATGCCTTGGGCCTGGGCGACACGTCGCGCGGCCTGAATACGCGCCACCTGATCGGCCAGCGGATACAGTGGGCCGCCCTCACCATTGCCGGGCATAGCATCTTCCAGGTTCACGCCCACAGCGCCTGCCTGAATGATCTGCGCAATGGAAGCCTCCAGCCCTTTCAGGTCAGGGGCAAAGCCGGCCTCGATATCGGCAGTGACGGGCACTTGCACGGCGCGGCAGACTTTGGCAACAGCCTCCACCATTTCCGCCCAGGGAAGGTATTGGCCGTCGGGAAAGCCGAGCGCGTTGGCCAGGGCTGCGCTGCTGGTGGCCACGGCTGGAAGGCCGCAATGTTCAATCATGGCGGCGCTGGCGGCGTCCCAGACGTTAATTAATACCAGAGGACTGCTGCCGTGATGAAGTTCCAGCAGCCGGGAGGCTTTTCGCGATTGCGTGATGGGCATTTTTGGAGTCACCGGGTGGAAATTAGAAAAACAATTAATGCGATCAAAGCTCGATTTTCATTTAAAGAATTCCGCCCAAGAATCATAGCAAGACGAAAACAAAACCATTAACCGCAGAGGACACAGAGACCACGGAGAAGATCAAAGAAAATGATCAGCCGCTTTGCGACGGCCGGTGGTCGGCGAGGAGATGATTGACGGTACGCAACACGTCTTCACCGCTGGAAGTGGTGGGCAGAAGAGCGTCAGCCAGTTCGGTATGTTCGATATCGGAAAAATAAAGCATGATGATTTTGGCGCCTGGGCTGGCTTGCTTAAGCCTGCGCGCCAGTTGGCTACGCTCCGGGGCCGGCACACTGAAGCCCAGAATGGCAACGTCAAACGAGCCAAGCTCAATGGTGGTGATGGCGGTTATGAAAGACGGCGCGGTAGTGACTTGATGGCCCGCCGCCCGCAAAACGCGGTCGGAGCTTTGCAGAAATTCGGCAACATAGCCGACTAAGAGCACCCTTGCCATAATTCCCCCTGTGCTTGCCCCAGCATTTAAATGGGCAGAAAATCAGGCCAAGATACATGACATCAGGAAGCAAAGCCTGCGGAAGCTTCCCCAGTTTGTAAAGCTGATTGCATAAAGTTCTGGAGCTGCAATCGAGTTAAAAAGTGAAAGGGCCCCCTGCGTTGATCCATGCCAAAAAGAATTGAGACCGCTGCACAAGCATGGCACCGCACGCAATAACTGAGCTCTCTAGGGTTTCCGCCTGAAAGGGGGTTATCAGGGAAACAGCTATAATTGATAGCCGCTGGAAACCAAAGAGCATTTGACCCGGAACACGCCGAACCACGAATATAGTACTACAGGTCAGAATGCGGGATTCCGCCGGCGTGCTTACAATAAGGACGCCTTAATTTTTTTGTTTTGAAACTCTTGGAGCAAAGATGAAAACCGTTTCACTTGAACAGGAACTGAATCCGTGGGAAGCCCAGGCTGCTCGCTTCGATTTTGCCGCGCAAAAACTCAATCTTGATGAAGGCCTGTGGAAGATCCTGCGCTATCCGCAGCGGGAAATCATTGTGCATATCCCCGTGGCCATGGATAACGGGACGATGGAAGTTTTTACCGGGTTTCGCGTCCAGCACTCAATTGCGCGCGGACCAGCGAAAGGCGGCGTGCGCTACTCGCCCGACGTCACGCTGGATGAAGTCCGCGCCCTGGCCAGTTGGATGACCTGGAAATGTGCCGTAGTCAATATTCCTTTCGGCGGAGCTAAGGGCGGCATTATTGTCGACCCCAAAAAGCTGAGTCTTACCGAACTGGAAAAAATGACCCGCCGCTATACCGCCGAGCTGATTGAATTCCTGGGCCCGGAGAAAGATGTTCCTGCTCCTGACATCAACACTAATGAGCAGACCATGGCGTGGATGATGGACACGTATTCAATGCACATGCGGCAGACGGTTACCGCTGTTGTGACCGGTAAGCCGATCAACATTGGCGGATCCCGTGGCCGTCGCGAAGCTACTGGCCGCGGTGTGATGATCAACTGTGACGAAGCGCTCAGAAAATTCGAGATGAGCCGCGAATCCACGCGCGTGATTATCCAGGGCTTTGGCAACGTGGGATCAAACGCGGCCAAGCTGATGTCCGACGCTGGTTACAAGATCATCGGCATTGCGGAATATGATGGCGGTCTTTTCAATCCCAACGGAATCAACATTGATAATTTGCTGGAGCATCGTGACCGCAATAAGTCGATTGTTGGCTTCCAAGAGGCTGAAGCCGCTGACCCTAAAGAACTGCTGCTGAACGCCTGCGAAATTCTTATCCCTGCGGCGACGGAAAACGTGATCACCAGCCAGAACGCGGCGGGCATCCGGGCCAAGATTATTTGCGAAGGCGCCAACGGTCCCACCACGGCGGCCGCAGATGAAATTCTCGCCGACAAAAAAGTCTTTGTCATTCCAGACATTCTGGCCAACGCCGGCGGCGTTACTGCCTCTTATTTTGAGTGGGTGCAGGACCGGCAAGGATATTTCTGGAAGGAATCGGCAGTGAATGAGCAGCTTGAGTTCATCCTGCGCGAAGCCTTTGAAGGCGTGGTTGATTTCTCAGACACGCATGGCGTTAATAATCGGATCGCCGCTTACATGCTCGCAATCAGCAGAGTAGCTCATACCATCAAGCTCCGTGGGATCTACGCCTGAAGCGGTGTTTTAGGCTGGGTAATCCCTGTCTACTCCCAACCTGGGGGTAGACATTTTTGTATGGCCGATATTCCGGTCATCGCCTATTGCAAACAAAACCTTTGTTCCATTCAACTGAACGGTCACCCAACGGTCGATCCCCTTCCTATGCCTCGTTTCGGGGCTGAATCGGACTAAATCCATCCATCTGCTATTTGCTTGGTCAAGTGAACGGTGTTGCTCTTTCTCACCACGGTATTGCTCTTTCTGGCCAAAAGCTAAGAGCCAAACGCTAGTTTGTCAAAGACCACCATCCAGAGAACCACACTCGGATGTTAATGTGTAACTTTACCATTTGTTCGCTTATAGGTCAAGCAAAATCGGAGCAAAAAAGCCTTTTGGCATAGCCGACTTCGTCCGGGTCGCGTAGCCGCCCCCACGTAGCAAAGCCGGGTAAACCAACAATTAAGATAAGAATTATTTTTAGCTAAGAAACAGACAAATGAGCAGCCTGCCTGTTGGTTGACCATATTTAGTCCGTTAGTAAGAGCGTCAGTAATGAAAGTAATGAAAGCTAATGAACAAAAGGAGGCAGCTCTCGGGCTGTCCTTTTTCTTCGACATTAACAATTTTTTAATGATTGCCAAGCCCCTGATTCTGGCCGGCTTGCTGAAATTGCCTGGTGCGCTCGCCGCCGTGCGAGCCGACACATCATTGCCCCGGCCTTCATTAGTGATCCTCGCGTAAAGCCAAAGGCCCAGATGCGCCAAGTCGTCGACTGCCCATGAGCGTCATGTGGTCCGCTTTCCGCATTTATTCTTGCTCGCTAAAGGATCGCATCCGCCCGCAGCGGTTTACCATTTCCGGCAACCGTCGTGATTATGCCCGATACCGCATCAATTTTCCGAATGCGATTACCGGTGTATTCGCTGATGTAAATATTGCCCTTAGAATCGACAGCTACTCCGGCCGCACCCGCAAGGCTGGCTTTTAATGCAGGTCCGCCGTCGCCTGCTGACTTGTTTTCACCGGTTCCAGCCAAAGTGGAGATAACTCCCGTAATCGGATCAATGCGGCGCACCCGATTCCCCGAGCCAACTATGAGGACGGCGCCATTTGGATCGACAGCAATTTTGTTCGGCCTAAGCTGCGCCTGAAGGGCGGGTCCACCATCTCCGCTGAAACCACATTCATCAGCGGCCGGGTTTGTCCCGGTACCAGCCACAGTCGTAATTACATGAGAGCGGAGATCCACTTTGCGAATGCGGCAATTACCATAGTCAGCAACAAGCAAGTCTCCCTCAAGAGTGAGCGCAAGCCCTTCCGGAAAACTTAACATTGATTTATCAGCTGGCCCCCCATCTCCGGCAAAGCCCTTTTTTCCCGTGCCGGCGACAACGGAAAAGGCTCGGGTGGATGGATTCCAGGCGAGCACTCTATGATCGTGGCTTTGGCTGAGGTAAAGAATTCCACTTGAATCCACGGCTATTGAATCAAATTCCCGCAAGGACCCGGAAACACCTTTTATGATGATGTCGCGCGCACCCGAGCGAAGATTGAGATGTTGCAGTCCGCCATCAAACTCAGCGATGTATAGGCCGCCTGCTTTATCCGCGGCAATGGCATGGGCGTAACTGTCCCCTTTACCTAAACTGAGCCGATGAATCGTCCCCTGCTGGAGGTCAAGTCTTGACAAATGCCTGCCCACTTGCTCCACGATGAAGAGATTCGTTGAACCATCAGAGGCGATGTCCGTAGGTCCATTGATTTCGGTCGCCAGAGCATTCAATGCGGATTGACCCGATGCCATGTGCGGGGTTTGCAGCGCCAGTAAAAGAATGAACCATAAAAAGTAAATCATTATGTGTTAATTGGGCCGTTCATGCTGTACGGACGTCGTTGCCTGTTCACCTGGAGAACGGACAGCTTGAAAGTGGCATCCACCATCATTGGACAAATAGAGCCCATGTCTGGATCCGACTACAATCTGATTGCTGTGAATTGGGTTCAAGCCTACTGATGTAATCGCATCGATTTCGTCAAATCCTAGCTCCAGCAGCCGCCATGACTTACCGCGATCGGTTGTCTTGAATAAGCCTTTATTTGTCAGCATATAGATAATCTGTTCCGCATGAGGATCAAAAAGAAATTCGTAAACTTCAGTTGCGACAGGAGCTCCAAGCATCTTTCGGTTTGTTCTGTTCTCCGCACGATAGATCGGTCTTGTGTTGAAGAGATCAGCTTGACCAACTGGCTCCCACGATTTCCCTCCGTCTTCAGATTTCTCGATTCCATGCCGACCTACAGCCAAAAAGAAATTTGGGTTCGATGGATTTATGCCGAGAGGCAGGCTTTCGGTCCAGTTTAGACCAAATGCCAGTACTTCTTCGCTGAAACTATTCCAATGATCCCCACTATCAAGTGATCGATAAACTCCTACGAGCTTGTGATCCTTTAGTTCCTCATCAGAATTGGGCCATGGCCTTACCCATGCTGCCGCGTAAAGAGTCTTTGGTTCATGGGGATGAACAGCAACAATGCGGATTTCTAGATGAAATCCATGACTACCACTAATTTGTTCAGCAAATTTGCTGGCTGGCTTCCCATCGATTTCATACTGCGGCAATATCCAAGTCCGCCCAGTATCCTCGGAGCGAAGATAAAGTCCAATATCGGGAAGCAGCTTATAGAGGATTCGAGACTCCGAAGGTGATTGGAAGTAGGTATAGGGCAGGATTGGCAAATGCTGCGGCTGGTCGCGAGTGAGCACCTGCCATGATCTTCCATTGTTTTGTGTTTCAAAGTATTCAGGCGAGTAATAAAAAGCTCGTTTCTGAGCAGGTTTGTATATTACGATTGATATGTGTCCAACATTTTCAGAAACTTGGACAACAGCTGCAGCTTTGGAGTTATCTAGTTGGTGGCCAGGGTAATAATCGTATGCTGTATTGATCCAATCAACCCTTCCACATTGAACTTGGCCTGCAGCAGATGTGACAAGCACCGAGAATGTTACTCCGACCAGAAACTTAATTAAAGACCTCATTTTGTGCTCCCACAATTCTCCTGGAGTTTGTTGTTGCCATGGCCAGCAGATTCGGGCCGCGATAATCCGACCGTTTCCGGGATGAAAAATAGAGCGCCCACTTTGGAGCTAAACTTTAAACGAAGAATTGAACACCTATTTGTTCTGCACTGATCTGTCCGGGCACTCGTGAGCGATCAAACACTTTTCTGCCTCCAAAACTGGTTGCAAGAGAGGAGATGATAGTGCATAAAGCTCCCGGTCTTGGGTCCACAAAATTGAATAATACTTCCTGTGCTGCTGGTCAGAAAGCTGCATCAGAACCCTCTCTCCAATTACATTTCCTAGAGAGTCCTTCCTCATTGTATGTTCGTCAATTTTTGTAGCTCGTTGAAGTCGAATATGTATCTCGTCCTGGGTTGCCTCACGAGATCTAAATTTCCCGTGAGTTACAAAAACCTGCTCTCCGGTTTTGCTTTTGTACTTCGTAAGTGCAAGGGCAGTTCCGTCATGCGCGATACCCGAACCTTTTTCGCGTTCTTCAGTATTTTGAATTACAACAGGACGGATCGCATCAGAGTCACAATTAGCCGGTACGTTCGTTACCGACAGTCCGAAATATACAACATATGCATACCAGAGATTCATATTCACCCCCATGAACCGCATTACGGCTTCTTCTCGCTATCAGCATAACAATCTATCAAGTTACTGGCATCTTTTTCGTTATTCGGATCATTGCCTCCGGGCTGCCCAGTGATCCTTGAGAGGGCATTTCCCAACTCGAATATATTTACACTCAAAAGATAACGCGAGACATATAAATCATTTGCGACAAAATTTACATAAGGAGCATCGAGATATGTCACACCTCTTCTTGGGTCATCTGGATGCCTTCCTTTGTCTATATCCGGCGTAGCTTTGCTCTGCGCATCAGTATCAATCCTGATTTCCGAAAATAACGGGGGATCGGCATTTGGATTACCGTTCAACACATCTGTTCCTAGTCCTGTAAATGTTCCATTTGCATTTGGATTATCTTTCCCCCCAATCTCTGCAGGTTTAAAGCTGGTAAGAACCGTTCCAAAGATTTTAAATATACAATCAGCTAACGCTTTGACGTTCACCGAGGGAGCCCTCTGATCTGCACTGCCGCTCCCATCATCGGGTCCGGTTTCCAAAGGAGGAATTCCCGGGGGATCCATGGGGCCTGCTGGAGCGCCTGACATTTCATCGCAACAAAACATACTGCCTATCGCATTCAGCAGCGAGGTGAACCAATTTCTTCCCAGCGGATCTGTCAGATTAATTGGATCGTTCATGCTGTACGTGTATCTATTCAGCGACTGAGGTATACCTAGAAGTCCAGCCTCTGGATCGACCGATGCAAACCTGCCCAAACCGGAGCCATAGTATCTGAAGGTGGCATAATCGAGGTTTGACTCGCCCGTATCGCGTCCGTATACGGTGAATTTCCATTTGTCAGCCGTACCGGTTTCGTACCATGTTTCACCGAACGGAAAATGGCCATAGCTGCGAGCCAGATTGCCAGATGAATCGGTTTCTGCGCGATTCGAGAGGTGGTCAGGGTGATGATAGGTAGCTACGCCGGCACTGATAGTAGCCAACAGCGATGGGCCGCCGTAGATATATTCCTTGCTCACGCTGCCGTTCACATATTCAACAATCGGTTTTGCTCCGTAGTAAATGGTGATTGTGGTGGCGGGGCCCACGGCTTTCTTGACTCGGATAGCGCCGAAATAAGTATATGTCGCGGGCGTGCTGCCGTTATTGGCAGAGATCAGGCGGTTGGCTCCATCATACCCATAAGCCGTGTTGGCGTCGTGAGTCATGTTGCCCGCAAGATCATAAGTATAGCCAGCGTTGGTGATCCGATTCGTATTCTGATCAACCGTAAATTGCGGCTGCCCAATAGAAACGTTGCCGCCGTTCAGGGTTTGTGACAGGCGATTCCCGAGACGGTCATACGTCCAACTCAAGCTCCAGGTACCGGCGGTAGAATTGACAGTGCCGGTATGCGCGGCGCTCAGTCTCGACCAATTATCATAGCTGAAGTACTCGGATTTAGTCGTGTCCTCAACACCTGGAGACGTGTAATACCGGACCACCTGGGCCTGGCCATTGTTGCCGGAAACACCGGTAGTGTAGTCGTAGCTCAGATTAAGGATGTCCGAAGCAGCACCTGCCATGTAATACCGCAGCGTATCAATCTGGAGGTGATCATTAAAGTGGAACGCGCCCTGCACCTGGTTTCCGTAAGTGACAGCGATAGGCTGCATGGCGGAATTGTAAGAATTAATGGTTAGATAATTAATGCCGCTGCTGGCGATAGATTGCATACGGCCCAGGGCATCGAAATTCTGAGACACAATGCGGCTGGTGGGATAAGTGATCGACGTAACCTGGTCAGCAGCGTTGTAGGCATAGCTCAGTGGATAAGGCGTGCCATCAATGATCATGTTGGCTGAGGTGATGCGCCCGCGATTGTCATAGGTGAAGGTTTGCGAATTCGAACCTTCAGTGATTTTGGTGAGACGGTCAAGAGCGAAAGCTCCCTGCCCCCCAGTGTCATACTGGTACGTGACTGGCGCGGTACTTGCTGGATCATTCGTGTAGGTAACACCAGAGAGCCGGTTAATACCGTCATAAGAGAGATTTTTGGTGACGCCGCGCGCATCCACAATGCGGCATGCAAGAGAGGGATCTCCAGCGCAAGCAAGTCCGGAACTGTTGGTGTAATAGGTAGTGACTGTTCCCTGTTCCGGAGTGGTGGAAGCCAGAATCCTGCTCAACCCGTCATAGGTATAGGTGCGGATTTGGCCGGGCTGGGACTGGCCGTTCTCGATACCCGCAGCCTGGGAAACGGCAGTGAGGCGGTTCATGACGTCATAGGTGTAAATTGTCGTGTATGGGTGGTCAAGTCCGGAAGAGTAGGGATCTTGTCCGTTGCCCAACGTCGTACTGCCATTAAAAGACCCACTGGAAAAGTAGGCGGTTTGGGTCGTAGTCGAACTGAGAATTGCGGCCACATTCCCGCCTGTGCCGGGGGTGTTGTACGCAATGATAAGACTGGCCCCGGATGCAGTGACATGCACAGGTGAACCTGCGCGGTTCAGGCCAGTGGAACCAGACCCGGCAAGCGCGGTCGCCACAAGTGTAGCTGTGTTGTTACCCGGCTGGCCGTAGGACGCGCTACCTGTAAAGCCGTTAATGGTTACATTGACTGTCCCGCTATCGAAAATAGCCTGGCCGCCAGTAAGGGCTGCGCCCGAGCAGCTTGCGGAGAACGATGGGCTTGGAAAATCAAAGTTATCATCGCTGGATGCAGAACAAGTCATCGAGTAGTTGGTATTGGCGCCCACCGCCTTGGTGACAAAGGACACGGTAAGCGCCGACAAACTGGCGGTCACTGGCGAATTCGCTGCGTTGAAGCCGTTCCGGATTGCAGTGGCGACTCCCACGTTGGTTGAATTCTGCCCGTAAAAAGCATTTACGGTAAAGCCGTTAATGGTGACACTGACGGTGCCAGAATCATAAATACTGGCGCAAGTCGTAATCCCATGCTGATTGATGGTGCAATTATTAAAGTCAGTCGTGTAATTCTCAAACCCGCTTATGTCGACGTGCCCGCTAGCCGGAGTACCAGTCTGTTGCAAGATACCGTTCACTGGCAAGGTGCCCCCGGCAGGAGTTCCCGCAGATGCGAGTCCGGGCTCATCCACTTGGATGAGGCGTCCGGCGGCATCAGCATAATTCCTGCGTTGCTTACCCGCAGGGTCCTTGATAGTGGTTATATTGCCGGCATAGCTAATTGCCGTTGATCCGCCACTTGGAGGAGCAATCGAGGTAACCCTGCCCAAACCATCATAGCCATAATTAGTGGATACCGGTGTCTCTCCGGAAGCAAATGGATTAGATGCCTGAATACGTTGGCTGAGCTTGTCATAGGAATATGTGAGTGAGTTAACTAAAGCACTTGCATTCTTTGTATCCGATTCCGTGAGGCGGCCAAGACCGTCAAAGGTCTCTAAGCCGATAGCGCTGTTAACGGCATTGCTAATGGTGACCGTTAATGGCAGGACACTGTCAGCATAAGCCAGCGAGTTTTGCACCGTCTGTCCATTGGATGGCGGTGCAGTTGTGTTGGTAGGACGGTACATCACGTCGTACTGGTATTGCGTGACTTGCGCATTTTCGTCGCTGCTTGTCAGAAGCAGCCCATTGTCAGAGTTGTAAGTGAAGCTGCTGGTAAATTGGGGACTGATGCCGCGGGTCACTGAATCGGGATAAGCATACTGCGTGATTGCACTAAAATTGAATGTTTTCTGATTGCAGCAATCCATATCTGCGGTTCGAAGGTTGCCGAGAGAATCGTAGCCATAATTTCGCGGTACCTGTCCTGCACCGGCTACAGGTGAGGCATAGCGCGTCATTGAAGTGAGGTTTCCGCGAACGGTGCCCGTGGTGTCATCATGCGTCGAGAGTCCGCTTATGGTGTTCGTAAAAGACGATTCGTCATAACCAAAGTCGGTGCGTGAAACAATCGTGTCCGATCCGTCCTTGACATATATCGTTGAAGGCAGATTGAGGATGTGCTGCGCCAGCCAATTGCCTCCTTTGAACGAAGTATTGGTGTGACGGAAAGTTGCGCCCGTGAAGCCTCTCTCGTAGAGATCGGTTATATTTCCGTTGGAATCGTAAAAATATTGCACAGATGATTGCTGTGACGGGCTCAAGTCATTCAGAACAGTGGTTACCTGGTCCGGCAACATGGAACTGCCTACAAGCTTCCAGGTGTAATTGATTGTGCGCACAACCGTATTTGTCTGGGCATCCATGAATGTTGTGGAAGCTGGGG
This sequence comes from Candidatus Angelobacter sp., assembly GCA_036495645.1. Lineage (GTDB taxonomy): Bacteria > Acidobacteriota > Terriglobia > Terriglobales > Acidobacteriaceae > Angelobacter. The sequence goes on along the minus strand of DASXMN010000012.1, from coordinate 75,865 downwards.
TGCCGTCAGTATTCAAATTGATGGTTGTCACGTTCACATTTGGATCGGTAATGGTTTCGCTGGTGACAACACCAAAACTTGTGATATTGAAACCATATTTTGAAATAGCCAGATTAGCCGTGCCACCATCAGGCGATACCGTTTGCTGCGTGTAAGTCGGCGCATTGGCAAGCGCAGTGCCGGAAGCCGCAGGAAAATTATAGCTAAAGTAACTAAGGGTCTGTTGTGGATTAGCTGCGTTGAGTTTTTCAATTTTATCAACAATGGCCCAATCATCATAGGAAAAACGATAGCCAGTTCCATTGGCGTAGGTGCATCCCATAAGCACGTTCAGTGCGGATGTTAACGGTGGCGCAACGACCGCAAAAGTGTTGGAAAATTTGTACCAAACGTAGTTGCCACCGTATTTTTGGCCCCAAGAGAATGTGGCGTAAGTATGCGTGCCGCTGGGATCGATCGAAGAAGGCTGCACCGCCTGCGTGATGCTTTGAAGTTGATTATTGGTGTAATTGAAGTGCACTATTCTGCCGACAGTGTCGATGATTGTGGAAATGAATTGATCAGTTCCAGTGCCGCTCACATAAGAGATCGCTATAAAATTTCCATTCGTGTCTTTTATTTTGACTGGCCGGAACAATGTGGCCTGGCTGGGAAAGGCCTGGAATTGAATGGAGGTGCCATTGCGGTAAATGATCGTAAGATGCGCGTTGTCATAGTGGGAAAAGGTGCCATCGGTAGAATCGTATCCCGCTCCTGCTCCAGAGTTCGTTAATGTTTGCTTGGCGCCAGTTGAGTCCGTCAGGATGTATAAGTCATCTGCAGCGTCGTATTCGAGATAACCAAAGTCCAGGCGGAAACCGTAGCTGGGAAAATCACGGTCGGCATTAAAATTAATGGATCCATCAGCCACGTCTGCATTCCATATGGCGCTGTTGTAGTAGAGGGTCAATGCGAGATCTAAGCCATTCCTTCCCGGTAGATGTAGGATCGGGACGGCATAACTGTAACTGGAACTGCCTGGCAATGACACGGTTCCTGCAGCGCCTTTAGCGATGGCAACCATTGGCGCTCGTGCACGAACATTCTGCCGCTGGCCTCGTGCCCGGATCACTCCAGAATATCCTGCTCCTCCCGGGGAGGGGTAGCATTCAACATCACAGTTCAAGGTTTGAGCTGCCAAAGTGGAAGAGCCAAAGCAAGTGGTAACAATCGCCAGCACAATAGCGGCTTTCAATGAGTTTGAATGCATTTTTCTGAACCGTCCTCTCTTCAGGTGGGGTCCTATTTTGAAATGTGAAACTGTTCCGCCTGGGGCCGGAGGCAGGCGTATGCCAAAAGGGGGTTGGTGCAAAGCAGAGTACCAGAACTGGACTTGTTATCGCAAATATACTTTTTGTGGCCAAGTGACAGGATGGTTAATTTAGAAGACAAGGCTGTTGGAGAAATATACTATGTCACTTAGTACGGCTATGACGGCCTGGGTAACCTGCTGCAAGTCACGCAGAAGGGCGACCCCAGTGCGAGCGATTCCAGCCAGTGGCGGGTGCGCAATTTCACTTACGATTCACTAGGCCGCTTGCTGACGGCACAGAACCCGGAATCCGGGGCCATCACCTACGCCTATGACGCTGACGGCAATCTGCTGCAAAAGACATCGCCTGCACCCACCAGACCGGTACGGCTACGCAGACGGTCAGCTATTGTTATGACACGCTAAATCGCGTGATGGGCAAGGGCTATGGAGCACAGGGCTGTCCGCTGGCGACTCCTGTGGTGAGCTATGCTTATGACTCCGGCGCAAACGCCATTGCCCATCTCACATCGCTCGTTGATCAGGCGGGCACAGCGAGTTACACGTATGACATTGTGGGGAGACTTGCGACTGAAACACGGACGCTCACCGGAGCGGGCGAAGCAAGCATTTCCAAGAACCTGAGCTATGAATATAACCTTGACGGCTCGCTGGCCAAGTTGCATTATCCAAGTGGCGCAGCAGTCACGTATACGCCTGGCGCTGCCGGACTCACGCTTTCTGCCGTGGATAGCGGAAACAATATCAACTATGTGACAAGCGCCACCTACGGGCCGGACAGTGCGATGACCGGTTTTGTCAGTGGCAGCAGCTCTGGCTTTGCGGGAATTACAAACGCTTACAGTTACAACAAACGTCTCCAGTCGGTGAACATGTCGGCGGCTTCGCCAAGTCAGACGTTGTACTCCATCGGTTATGACTTCCACGTTGGCAATGGCACCACGGGAAGCGACAATGGTAATGTGTGGGGAATTACGAATTACAAGGATGCAACCGGAGGTCGCAATCAGAGCTTCACGTATGATTCGCTGAACCGCCTTATCTCCGCGCAGAATGCGGGAACGGACTGTTCGAAGATGACCGTTAACGGCAAGACAGAATACTGGGGCAACAGCTACGGCTACGACGCCTGGGGCAACCTGCTGAACAAAACCATCACGAAATGTGGCGCAGAAAACCTGAGTGTCACGGCTGACACGCACAATTGGATTCATGCAACAGGAGCGCCAGATTATCAATACGATGCTGCTGGCAATATGACCTATGATGCGACGGAAAACGTGGCCGTGACTTACGACCAGGAGAACAGGATTACTGGCGCTGGCGGATATACCTACACCTACGATGGCGAGGGAAATCGCGTCATAAAATCCAATGGAACCACGGGAACTCTGTATTGGGCGATGACTCCCGGCATCGTGGCAGAGAGCGATCTTGCCGGAAACACGACGAGCGAGTATGTGTTTTTCGATGAAGAACGCATTGCTCGTAGGGATGGAGTTTAACGGTGTAGGAGGGGTGTTTTACTATTTCTCGGATCGCCTTAAGAATGCGTCAGTCATCACTGATGCGGTTGGCAATATTAAGTCCGAATCAGATTACTATCCATGGGGCGGCGAACTTCAGTTCACGAACAACGACTCAAATCACTACAAGTTCACCGGCAAAGAACGCGATTCCGAAACCGGCCTCGACTACTTCGGCGCTCGGTACGACTCCAATGGCCTGGGAAGATTCGCCACGCCGGACTGGGCAGCCAAGGCCACAACTGTTCCTTATGCTGAATTTGCAGACCCGCAATCTTTAAATCTTTACAGCTACGTCCGGAACCTCCCGACGACGCGGTTTGATGCGGACGGGCATTGCGCCGATCACTATGCTAACGGGTCTTGTAAGGTAAATGTCGATCCGGCGACGGGAAACGCAGGCATACAAGCTAGCAAGCAACTGGAAGGCGTATTGAACAAGTTTGACAAGGCTGTTAACGCTTTAAATGACAAGGCCAAGTTAGATATCAAGGACTCAAACGGCAAGGTCATTGCGTCAATGACGGGCAAGGAGGTTAAGGCTGTTTGGAACGGGACGTCATTTACGGTGACGAACAAGAGTTTCAATAACGGCGGTGCTGGCGGCGGAACAGGTGGCACCTGGAATGGGAATTCATTCTCAGGCCATAGCCAGCTGAATCCTGGAGCGATCTCGGCCTACGTTAACGCGGCATCTGCCCGCAACGAGGCTCCGCTCGTCGGCCTGAGTACTTTGACGTTTCATGAACTAGGCCATGAAACCCATTTTGGAGAGGCGTTGACCAAGCAATATCCAGTAACGCCTGCGATTTCGTGGCCGCGCGAACGTGGTGCGAGCTCCGCGGGCAGCCGAATGTCACAAGCTGTTGGCGCTCCATTCGACTGTTCTATACCAGGAGGCTGCCAATGACGCGCAGTACCCAAATGCTCATCCTGCTTGTGGCACTGCTTTCGGCAGCGACTACGCAGTCGGTATCGCCGGACCTCGCGAGGCCCCACGCTACGTTTGCGGCATCGAATGGAGATGTGATTGAACTGGATACACGGACTGGAACTCTCGTTACGCCACGCTCACGAGATACTCGGCTCCAAGATTGTAGTGACAAAGTTCAAGTGTGTCTAACCGACCACCACGGATTTGCGTTCGCTTACTTTCGAAAGTGTAACGATGCGGGATCCGGCAACTATAAGCGCCTCAGATTTCGTCCAAAAGTCGTATCAGTGCTGCACAACAGCGACATATGGATGGTTTTCGATGCTGGCCCAAAATATTTGTTCCACTATGCCTATTCCAAGGGCATCGTCGGGATCTATGTTGGGCCGACGACTTCATTCGATTTTCGTAGTGTCCTCCATGATCGCAATTTCCAGTTGGCTAGTCTTGCTGCGATGGAATATCGCATTATCGGCTCTGATACCGTTGCTGCGTGCAGCGAGTGAATCGTTCTCCCGGCAAAGAACGCGACGAAACAGGGCTCGATCATTTTGGGGGAGAACTATTCCATTGATGCCTGGGGTAACTTGCATATTGCGCCTATGCCCGCAAGGCCCATGGCGGTAACTTCCAGCATTCGGGAAATGCCAATAATCAGGCGGCAGGGCTGGGGTATAACGCTGAGGGAAATCTCACCAATTACACAGCGCCAGGGCAGTACATTTATGACCAGGAAAACCGGCTGCTCTCTACTGCTGGCGTGACTTACACGTATGATGCCAATGGCCGTCGCGTGCAAAAATCGGACGGAACTCTTTATTGGGTAGACGATTCTCTCAGACCGTTGTCGGTGGGTACGACCAGCGGCTCCATCACGCGCGATTACATATTCCTCGGCGGCAAGCGGATCGCCTTTGTTCCCTTATCCTCCGGTAATCCCTATTATTATCTGTCGGATCATCTGGGGTCCACGGCAGTGGTTGCCAGCGGTGATGGAAAGACGATTCAATGGGAGGCAGATTATTTCCCATTTGGATCAGTTCAGCAGATATTCACTAATATTGTTGGAAATAATTACGAGTTTACCGGCTACGAAAATGATTCAGAGACAGGTTATAATTATGCTAATGCCCGTTTTCAATCCGGCCGTTGGGGTCGGTTTTTATCGCCGGATCCAAGTTTGGGTAGTATTGACCTTACCAATCCACAATCGTTGAACCGGCAAGCATATGTGTTGAATAATGCGACGAATATGATCGATTCTCTGGGTCTAGTAGCGGGTGGATGTCCTTTTGGAACAGAACCAGAGCCTAGCCTAGATGGCATGTGCGTGTTTCTTGAGTTTTTAGGGACTGATCCGAATTCCCTAGGTCCCGCTAAAGGAACTGGCAGAGCTGGTGGGCACGCAGCCAGCGGGAAGCCAACTAAACCAAAACCTACACCTAAACCGCCAGCACCCGACTGTACGGCTGAAATGAACGCCGCAGTGGCTTTAGCCCCACCAATAGAACTGGACAAGCGGGCTGTTATCGGCGGTATCGTCACAGGTCTCATTACATTCTTTCTACCCGAAGCATTTGGAGGAGGAAGCATCCTTGGCACAGTGACGGGAGTCGGTGTTGGAACAGCCGAAACGCCACTGCAGAACTATGCTGAAGGTGGCGCTAGAGCGCAAGCTGCCCTTATGGCGTGTTATGCGCAACAAGGACCTTTTCTTGTCCCCGTTGGAAATTAAGGTGCGGCTCGGCGACCAAATCTGAATTAGAGTGTGGAGAAAATAACACGTATGGTGACAAGAATGGCAACTAAAGTAGATAGCAGCCACATGATAATGATTGTGGTGATTAAGGCCATGTTGGTTGTGGCTCCTAGTAACATTTTTCCTAGGATTTGGACGGCTTATCCTCACTTTGCTTATGGGCTAGGCCTGGTAGTAGGAGTTGTTCTTCAAAACTTTGTTAGGCCCAGACTCAGACCTTGGCAGTTCTTTGTTGTGCTTGCCCTCGCGGCTGTAGCAGGGTTAGTTGCGGCGAAACTGTGATAAATTACGGCCAAGCGATGATCCCTGGGTTGTCGCAGGTGTGGTTTGCCGGATGCCCCATCCTTCGCGGTGGGTGCGAAGGGTGGGATTGAATAATCAGCCATGCCGAAAGGATTGCGCCATTTTCATGCTTGCGGCCAGCACACACCATAACTATAAGCCAAATTGTACTATAATTCGAGCATAACGAAGGAATTCAAAAATGGGCGCTATGCCAGAGCGGTTTCGATTCATCCAATCTCTTCCCAGGAGGAAGAGATTGGCTCTGTTTATATTGCCAATCCTCCTTATAGGAGTAGTCGATTTAATAAGAGCATACGAGCATCGAAACCAACCGGAGATAATTATTGTGAGTATTATTTTTTTTCTAGTTGGACCGCTGCTTGCAATTGGATGGGAGAGATTTAGATACCGTTAAATGCATTACCCCGTCAGCTATGACAAGGTAATTGAATTGAACGTGCCTGAGCTACCATGGCCGGATCATCGAATGATTTTCAATCAACGTAAAATCTGTGTTGATCCGCGGTAAATTTTTTTAAAAGTTCATCCGCTGAGACCACCTAAGCCTTACTGACACTCTGTAGGCTGGCTGATCAATCTCTCGGTCCGCTTGGCTGATGGCGGATGCCTGGGGAAACCTGTTGCAAAAGAATGTGATTCAAGGCACCGCGGAGCCGAAGACTCTCATCGTAAATAATAAGAATCAGGTTACGACTCCTGCATTTACATACGACGCTGCGACCTTACATCCTAAAACTGCAGTTCATCTCTGGCCATGGATTACTCAATCATTCTTGCGTGCCGGTCGACCGATAGATGCACTGTTATTCTTATCCTCCCTGAGTGCCACATGTTGCGACAATGCTGGGCTCAGTCGTATTCGCGGCGATGTTTTTTTGATATTGAAAAATGAACCACAAGCTGCAGTCGAATACTCATCGTGGCTTTCATCGGGCCAAGATCATTGTGGTAGTCAAAGCTCTTTACTCAATGTTTCTTATCTAAAATCAAAAGGATTTGATTTGCCTGACATAGCCACTTCACTAAACAGCAATAATGCTATTTGTATATCTTTGAATGAGTGGCATCCCTATGTGCGGTTATCCGCTAGATATATGAAATAGGTAAAAGTTTATGTATTTATTTCATTAGTATCGCTTCCACACCGGTAACGGATCTGCGGGGCTCTGGCACGGACAACGGCAATGTTTTCGGCATAACCAATTACAAAGACACGACACGCTCCCAGACCTTTACCTATGACCCTCTGAACCGCGTCACCGCTGCGCAGAATGCCGGAACGGACTGCACTAAGTCAACATTGAACAGCAGACGGAAATACTGGGGCAACAGCTACGGCTACGACGCCTGGGGCAATCTTCTGAACAAGAGCATTACGAAGTGTGGCGCGGAAAATCTGAGCGTCACAGCTGACGGACAACTGGATTCACACCACGGGAGCGCTGACCAGCGCCCATAATGTCTGAGCCGGAACCGCTGAAGGTTGGATATGTACGCGCGAAGCCCTGGCCCGAGCCGAAGCAGCACAGTAAAAGGCCGCGATTTCTCGCGGCCTTTCATCTGATCAAAATCTATTTTTCTACCGGCGGCCTTTCTTCTTAGCGGCCTTCTTCTTTGTGCCGCCTTTTTTCTTGGCGGTTTTCTTCGCCGGGGCTTTTTTGCCCCGTGAGCTTCCGCCTTTTTTGCCGGCGCTCTTCTTTTTAGCGGCAGCTTTCTTCTTGGGAGCAGATTTCTTCTTGGATGCGGCCTTCTTTTTCTTGCTGCCGCCTCCGCCCCCGCCTCCACCGCTGCTGCGCGAAGGTGTGCTCACTGGAGCGGATTCGCCTTCGTCGGTTGACTCCCCAGAATCACCGTCGCTCTCGCCGCCGATGGATTCTTCCTCTTCTTCCTCGTAATCCTCTTCGGTTGAGCTGCTGCCGTAACCGCCAGGTTCGCCGAAGTCGTCTTCTTCATCCTCATGTCTTGCTTTGAGGGTCTCGTCGTAAAAGCTCATGTTTCCTCCAGAAAAATTAAGGCCGTGAGAAACACATCAAGAATAAAATAAAACAGGCGCGGATTATATCAAGCCGGATGAATTGCTTGTCAACATTTGACCATTCAGTGTGCAACGTGCGGCGCGAATAATCAAGTTCATTGGTTCTTGGCAGTGAGAGATTGCTGGTTGCCCTTAGCGGCTGTGGCCTTGGACTTTGTTCCGGCAGTTCCTTTAGCGTTCTTTTTGTGTCGGCGTACGGGGGCTTTGTCGGCCTCGCCCGGCCCCAGCGGCTTATAGATCACCAGCACCCGGCCTCGACGTAAGTCATTTCCTTTCAGCCGGTTCCAGCGCCGCAGCCGGTCTGGAGGCACGCCGTAATCTTCCGCCACCGTGAGCACCGTGTCACCCGTATGGGTCTTATAGTGCGAGGCATAGCGCGAATATGCGATCTTGCCTGCCGCGCCTGAACCATTCAGCGGAATCACCAGCTTGGTTTCGGCCGTCAGCTCTTTTCCCTGCAAATCGTTTGCCTGCGCAATCGCCCGCTCCGTGGTGCGGTACTTGCGAGCTATGGCAGCCAGCGTGTCGCCCTGCTGGACCTTGTAATAACGCCACACAACCCGCTTCTCTACCGGAATGGTGGCAATTGCGGCTTCATACTTTTCTTTTGATCCTACCGGCAGGTGAAGTTCAAACGGCTCGTCTTTGGGTGTGGTGCGGCGCAGCAGGCTGGGGTTTAAATCGATCATCTGCTCTACTGGCACGTCCACGCATTCAGCCACCAGTCGCAGGTCCACCGGATAATTGACCTTCACCGCGTCATATTTCAACGCCGGGTCGGGCTCTATGGCGTCCAAACCGTACTGCTGCGGGTTCTTGGACATGATGGTCATGGCCAGGATAATAGGAACGTAGTTTTTGGTTTCTCCCGGCAGAACGTTGCGCTTATACAGCTCCCAGAAATCGGCATAGCCCGTCCGCCGGACGGCCTGCTGCACGTTCCCTGGGCCGGAGTTATAGGCGGCCATCGCCAGATACCAGTCGCCAAACTGCTTATAGAGGTCTTTCAAATGCCTTGCTGCCGCGCGGGTAGCTTTCTCCGGGTCTTGCCGATCGTCCACCCACCAGCTTCTCCGCAGCCCATATCCCACGCCCCGGCTGGCCATGAATTGCCACATGCCGCGGGCCCGGGCTTTGGAGAGGGCCAAAGGCTTGAATCCGGATTCCGCCTGCGCCAGATAGATCAGGTCCTGCGGTACGCCTTCTTCCCGGAAAATGCGCAATATCATTTCACGATATCGGCCAGAGCGGGCCCATGCCCCTTCAAATACGCCCCGGCCGCGCGTAGAAAAATAATTGATGTAGCCGGCCACGTAATCGTTGATCATCAGCGGCAGGTCTGACTGGGTGTTTTTCAGGTCGGCTTCCGCTTTAGCAATCACGTTCGGATCGGCCGGAAAAGTTACCTGGTTGGCTTCGTCAATGGGAGCGGGCTCAGGCTGCTGCTCCGTGAAACCATCGCCTTCCTTAAATGCGCCGACTTCCAGTTTGTTGATTTCTTCGGTGATCTTGTCGAATTCCTGCTGTAGCCGGTCGTCCGACTTAACGTCCACCGGGCCTTGCATCAGGATGTCCACGGCATCATTGAAATCTTTTTTTGCGGCATCCAGATGTCCGGCGGTGTAATCGGCCTGGCCCGCTTCATAGGCTTTTTCTGCATCCGCAATGATGTTTGGCACCGGATCAGCTTTTTCTGGCTGCGGCGTTTGCGCTGGGGTGGGTGTCTGCGCCGGGGTTTGCGATGAAGCAGAAGCGGTTACTGAATGCTCCTGAATACTTGGCGCCATAGCCTGCGGAACCGGGCTGGCAGATTTTTTAGTGTCTTTGCTTTCGCACCCAGCCAGCAACGTCAGCGCAGCGCCGAGGATAACGAGATTTAAACGCTTCACACAGAACTCCCTATGAGACCTTGCTGCCCTCATCATACCTGTCTATTGGACGAGACTTTCCCTGTAACGGCAGCTTCGAATCCCAACAGTTACCTCAATCTCTTTCTCCCATTGTCACACGATTGCAAAAGAAAAGGCCCCGGAAACCGCCGAGGCCAGAGGTTACTTTGGGGAATGGGTCAGATTAAAAAGCTGACCCATTCCCAGTATCAGGTCAGCGATTCACTTCTGACGCCACTTCCGCATCGAGAACCGGGATCTTGTGCCAAAGCAGGCAAGTTATTTTCAAGCAAGTACCCTGGTGTATTCCGTAGCCAGCTTTTCCTTTACATCCAGGTTCGTCCTTCATAAACTAAACTCACTCTCCCCAGGAAGTTTCTAAATCCCAGTGGGCTTTTGGGACTGGCACCCATTTCTCTTCCGTGCGAACATGGAATCCATGGACAGCATGGGGCATGATCCAACACTGTGTGATTAAACTGGCATGATATTGGCGTGATTGAACCTGGTGTGATTAAAACCTGGTGTGATTAAAACAAAGACACAAAGCAAGAATTACGTGAACGCATTCGCCAGCGCCGTGGCTGCTCTCAGCCGCGCCGGTGAAGACCTGACCGCGCGCGTGCTGGAAATGCTGGTCACGGACTTTGACGCTGTCCGCGCCGAACTCTGGCTCTGGGATGGCTCTTCCGGTTCCTGCTATCTCACCCATGCCGAGGGCCGGAAAGCTACGCATCGCCTGGAATACGCCGCTGCCAGGGCCGGCGCCGTGGGCAAGATCGCGCACAACAAAACCACGATTGAAAATATTGTTCTCTCCACTTTCGGCGGTGACGATCTGGAATTTTCCCGCCAGAGCGGCCTCACACATATTTCCGGCTATCCTCTGCTTGCCGCCGGCCAGCTTGCCGGCGTGCTGGCCATCTATACCAATGTTGAAGCGCCGGAAGACCTTCTGTTGTGGTGGCGGCTCTACTCAGAGATGAGCGCCGCCAAGCTCAACAACGTCCTGGCCACACAGGATAAAGACAAGCGCATCAACCAGCTTTCTCTGCTCTTTGAAGCCACGCGGCTGCTCAATTCCACGCTGGATCTTGCAGAGCTGCTGGAACTGATCCTCAAGATCGCGCGCACTGAAGTAAAAGCTGAACGCGGCACCGTCTTTCTGGTCGATGGCAAGCGCAAGGAGCTCTGGTCCATTGCGGCCTCCGGCCTGGACCATCAGGAAATACGCATTCCATTTGGTAAAGGCATAGCCGGACAGGTAGCGGTCTCCGGCGAACTGGTGAACACTGAAGATGCGTACACGCTTGAGTCCTTCGATCCCAGCTTTGACCAGCGCCTGAATTACCGCACCAAATCAGTCCTCAGCATTCCCATTAAGCACCATTCCGGTGAAATTGTTGGGGTGCTGCAATTGCTGAACGCGCAGAGCGGAAAATTTACTGCCGATGACGTGGGCTTCCTCAACAAGCTTTCCGGCCACATGGCCATGGCGCTGGAAAACGCGCAGATGCATCGTGACACCATGGAAAAACAGCGCATGGAGCGCGAACTCTCTCTTGCCCGCAGCATCCAGCACCGCCTGCTGCCGGAAGCTCCGCCCGTTGTTCCCGGATATGACATCGCCGTCCTGAGCGATTTCTGCTTCGACGTGGCCGCTGACTATTACGACTTCATCAATCTCGGCCCGCAATCTCTCCTCGTCGTAAGTGCTGAAGTCGAAGGCAAAGGCGTTTCATCTGCTTTGATCATGGCCAACCTTCAGGCCACGTTGCGCGCCCTGGTGATGCACCTGCACTCGCTTGAAGTGCTGGCTTTTTCGCTGAATGAAATGCTTTATACCTATACAAAAGCGGGCAAGCACCTGAGCGTTTTCCTGGGACTGATCGATACTCGCCGCAATGTCCTGCAATATGTAAATGCCGGCCACGTTCCCCCGATCCTGGTGCGTGGCGGGACCGGTGAAGTGAAATTGCTGGAAGAGGGCGGTACCGTCATCGGCCTTTTTCCGCAGGTCGATTACACTCGCGGCTCAGTCAAGCTGGAAAAAGATGACGTTCTGGTCTGCACCACCGACGGCATCCTGCATATTTCCGATGAGCAGAAGCATGAATACGGCGCTTTGCGTTTTACCGACTTCGTGCGCCGCCATCGCAAGCGCAGCGCTCAGGGGATTGCCGATGCCGTCCTGGCTGAAGTCTCCGCCTATTCAACCGCCAGCATGAATGACGATGACAAGGTGCTCATTGTGCTGAAAGTTACCGCAGACAAAGAAGCCACGGTTGAAGAAGGGAAAAATTAGGCGTTGGTTTTTCGCTGGCTGCCGGCAGATAACTCTTCCAACACCAATTCCTGCTCTTTCGGAATGTAACTTTTTCTCTTAAACCAATCTTCCATGGCATCCTTCAGGCGGTCCAGCGGCACGCGCACGCCGATCCGCATCAGTCCATCGGCTACAGGAAGCGTGTCATCAAAAATGGAATCGTTGGTGAAGTTGCGCATGGAAAAATTGTCGAGCCACTTAATAGGGCAGGGCTCAAGCTGCCCGTTGACTGGATACTGCACCGAGATGTGCCGCAAATACATGGACCTTGCTCTCCCTCGAACTGTGTTTCGTGTGAGATTCACCCTATAGTATTTATTCCGATGGTTCTAAGGTGGATGGTGGCTCCAACGTATCATTTGGCAGGCGTCCAGCCATTGTTTGAGGCATGGTCTTCTCTAAATTCGGTCTATCCTATTGTAAACAAGCCAAATCAGCCGCATTACGAATTGGCAATCCTGCCTTGTACCAAAATCCAGAGTTGCTGAAAACAGAGGCTTTAGTCCATGGACATGTCCTTGGGTAACTGCAAGCATTGCAACAATCGGCGCATCCTAGACACTAATAAACGTACTAGATGTAATAAAGGGGCCCCAAATGACGGACAGCCACTCAAATATCGATTCTACTGAACTTGTAACCCATCTTAAAGATCTCACGGTTGCGCTGACCGCGGTACATGAAGATCTCTATTGGCTGGCCATGCAGCCACCAAACGCCAATGACAAGCCTGCGGTACCGGCCGCAGAGCTCAACGTGGATATGCTTTCCGAACTGAAGAGTGCGGTAGACGATATGCGGCTGTTGTTATGGCAGTACATTGAAACTGCTTCTGAAGTTAATCCCCAGCGCATTCAGGCAAATCTGGAGGCGCAGAGACTGCATCGCGTCACCAAATTTCTGCAATTGCTGCGCAAGCGGCTGGCGCCTAGCTCTGACGATCAGCCCGTCTCATTTATCGAGCGCATGAATGCGGCGGTAAAAGAGCGCTTGGGCGAAAAGGCCGCCTGACTCGCAACTGCCTGAGCGATGTCAGTCCGGCATCTAGAAAACATTTTCATAAGAATTAAGAGACGTCTCCTCAGACGTCTCTTTCGCTTTTTGAGCTTTCTTTCACGCAATCCCTGTAAGCAGAAATGCTATTGCCGCAAGCAACAGCACCACTCTCCAGCGATGCAGGGCGTCCCACCGTTCATGGTCTTCGTTCGTGGCAGAGGCTGAGCCTGCGCTCATATCTGCGATGCGCTTGTTGATTGGCACCAGCATCGTGACCGAGTAAACGATTGAAGCTGCCCACAGCAGAACAGCAATGCCCAGCCATTCTTGAGTACCAGTTCCCCAATGGCGGTAGGTCTCGGCACCAATCAACAGCAGCCCCAGCCCATACCAGAATGGCATGGCGCGCCCAAAAGCCTGCGCCAGCACAGGCATAGTTTTCAGCCAGGTCGGCTGGTCAAGCCGGTCAAGTGCTGGATTTAGAATGACGGAAACCGTGAACTCGGTCCCGACCATTGACACTGTGCACAGGATTATGAAGATATCGAGAAGATGCATTGCATTTTACCTCCTCTTTAACTATGCTGTATGTACTGACAAAATTCAATGTACGGACAAATTTGTCAGCTTGAGAAAAAAAACCATGGCTGTATCAAAAAAAGAGAGCTCCCCTTGCCCTATTGACGCGTTGCTATCAGTCATTGACGGGAGATGGAAAGGCACCATCCTGTGGAGACTGCTCGACGGTCCCAAGCGCACCAGTGAGCTGCGCAGAAGCATTCAGGAGATTACGGAGCGGATGCTGATCCGCCACCTGCAGGAACTAGTCAAAGACGGCATTATTCTCCGCCATGACCGGAAGACGATTCCACCCTGCGTGTATTACTCGATCTCAAAATACGGAATGACGATGGTCCCTGTGCTTGAACTGATGTGTGCCTGGGGACGCGTCCACCTAAGCCGCCTGGAAACATCGGCAAGATCTAAAAACAGAAGATCTACCTGACCATCGATATAACTGAAAAGAGACGCCCTTGCCCAGCACGTCTCTTTTATTTCTAATTTCCAATCAGTGTAGCTGATTATTTCTTCTACCCTGGTCCGGCTGCTTTGATATTTGCTGGCACATCAAATTTTTCAAAGTTCTTGGCGAACCGGGCTGAAAGCTCTGCTGCTGCTTTGTCATACGCGGCTTTGTCTTTCCATGCGTCGCGGGCATGCAGGAATTCAGCAGGAACGCCCGGCACGGATTTGGGCACTGTCAGGCCGAAAGCCGGATCTGTCTCAAACTGCACATTGTCCAAAGCGCCTTCAATGGCGGCATTGACCATCGCGCGCGTATAAGGCAGCTTCATGCGCGACCCTACGCCGTACGGCCCGCCAAACCAGCCGGTATTTACCAGCCAGCACTGTGATCCGTGCTCCTGCATTCGGCGGCCCAGCATTTCCGCATAGACTTTGGGCCGCAGCGGAAAGAACGGCGCGCCAAACAAGGTGGAAAAATCCGGCTGTGGCTCTTCCACGCCAGCTTCAGTTCCTGCCACCTTGGCCGTGTAGCCGGAGAGAAAGTGATACATTGCCTGGTCGGTGGTTAATTTCGAGATTGGGGGCAGCACGCCAAAAGCATCAGCAGTCAGAAAGATCACGTTCTTCGGATGTCTGCCGATTCCCGGAATCACGGCGCCTTCAATAAAATCCACTGGATAGGCGCAGCGTGTGTTCTCCGTAAGACTGTCGTCGTTGTAGTTTGGAACGTGTGTTTCTGGATCAAGCGGTACGTTTTCCAGCACCGAGCCAAACCGGATGGCGTTCCATATCTGCGGCTCGCTTTCTTTGGAAAGCTTGATGCACTTGGCATAACAGCCGCCTTCAAAGTTGAAGATGCCGGTTGCACTCCAGCCGTGCTCGTCATCGCCAATCAGCAAGCGCTCCGGGTCGGCCGAAAGCGTTGTCTTGCCCGTGCCGGAAAGCCCGAAGAACAGAGCTGTCTCACCGTTTTTGCCGACGTTGGCCGAGCAATGCATGGGGAAGACATTTTTCTGCGGCAGCAGAAAGTTCATTATGCCGAAAATCGATTTCTTCATTTCGCCGGCATATTTTGTGCCGCCGATAAGAATGATCTTGCGGGTAAAACTCACAATAACGAACGCTTCTGAGCGCGTGCCGTCGCGCTGCGGATCGGCCTGAAATTCCGGTGAGGAAACAATGGTAAATTCCGCGCGATGGGTCTTCAGCTCTTCTTCCGTGGGGCGCACAAAAAGAGCGCGGACGAAAAGATTGTGCCAGGCATATTCATTGATGATGCGCACAGGCAGCCGATATTTGGGGTCTGCCCCGGCATACAGGTCCTGCACAAAGAGTTCTTTGCCGCGCAATGACGCCACAACGCGGTCAAACAGCGCGTCAAATTTTTCCTGATCAAAAGGCTGGTTCGAGCCGCCCCAGTTGATCAGCTCCGCCGTGACCTGGTCCTTGACCGTGAACTTATCTTTGGGCGAGCGTCCGGTAAACTTGCCGGTGTAACCAACCAGGGCTCCATTATCGGCCAGCAGTCCTTCGCCCCGCCGCACCGCGTGTTCCACCAGGACGCCTGAATATAGATTGTGGTGGACCTTAGTACTTTTTAGAAGTGTTTCCAGGGCTGAAGCTGCATCAATGGCGGGCAAAGTCTGTGACATGGTAGAACAGTTCTCCTGTTGCTGTTGGCGATAAGCAAGGCTGGTCGCGAGCAGCGGCTTTGGCGTGCTACGGCTAGGCCGTTTTAATCATTGCGTCCTGGGGCGCGCCAACTTCCTTCAGGACGGCATTCAAGTGTCCGAGCGATTCATCCACCGTCAACGTATACATTTCCCGGCCATGTTCGTACGTGCCAGACTCAATCGCCGTCTTTAAAAAATGCCCAGCGGCCTGAATGGCCAGCGGATCAGTGATGACCCGCCCGGTGCGCTCTTTATATTCCACCCATGTTGGATGCGGCAATGCGATCCATACGGGACGTCCGCTGGCAAGAAACTTTATATCCACGGCGTCAGCGTGGCGGGTAGCAATAGCGACAATCAGGGCTTGGTAGACACAGTGCAGTCTTTGTCCGGTCCAGCGGTCGGTGGCGTGAAAGTCCTCATACATGCTATCTAAAAATATAGCGGAGCGACCTCAGATCAGCAAATATCAATCCCGATGCCGCTTTCGGGATCTGATTCTAATCATAGTATGTTCAGGTACTTAGCGTGTATCTCATTTGCCATGGAAAGCTGGTCCGTCGCCTAAACAACCATCATCTGCTGAAAGCTGAAAGCCCTGAATAGTCTCCTACCGGTGTGTGTTTTGCGTGGACTCTCGCAAGCTTTTGCCATGGTTTAAGGGCATGTCTCTATAATCAGGGCTGCGCGTTACATTCTTCCATGAATACCATGCAGGCAGTCTGGATTTCGAAATTCGGCGGCCCTGAGGTGCTGGAAATTCGCACCTTGGGCAAACCTACCTTTAATGACGATCAGGTGCTGGTCCGGGTTCGTGCAACGTCTCTCAACCGCGCCGATCTTTTGCAGAGACAGGGCAAATATCCGCCTCCGCCGGGCTTTCCACCTGAAATTCCCGGCATGGAATTTGCCGGTGAAGTGGCCGAAGTTGGCGCGTCGGTACGCCGGTGGAAGCCGGGACAGCGTGTCTTTGGCCTGATCGGCGGCGGAGCTTATGCCGAATACGTCGTCACCTATGAGGACCTGCTGGCTGAAATCCCGCCCAACCTTGATTGGACACAAGCCGCGGCCGTGCCTGAAGTCTTTATCACCGCCCATGACGCTCTTTGGACCCAGGCAAATCTCCGTCCCGGAGAAACAGTGCTGATCCATGCCGTAGGCAGCGGAGTTGGACTTGCCGCCGTGCAGTTGACCCGTGCCATTCGGGCTGTTCCCTATGGAACTTCCCGCACGCCAGACAAGATCGAACAGGCAAAAGCATTGGGGCTGGAAGCCGGCATTGCCATTCGCGACAATTTTGATGACCTCACCGCAGCCGCAGAAAAATGGACAACCGGAAAAGGCATTAACGTGTTGCTGGATCTCGTCGGCGGCCCATATGTAAAAGCCAGCCAGAAGGTGATGGCCCACAAAGGCCGCATGATTCTTGTCGGTACCGTTGCCGGCGGCAGTTATGAACTCGACTCGCGCTTTGTCATGGGCAAGCGCCTGCAGATTCGCGGAACGCTCCTGCGCGCCCGGTCGCTGGAAGAAAAAATGGCCGCCACACGCCTCTTCGCCGCTGAAGTTGTGCCTCTGTTCGCCAGCGGCATTCTCCATCCTAATATCGACAGCGTCTTTCCGCTGGCCAAAATCAGCAAAGCTCACGAGCGCCTGGAATCGAATGAGACGTTAGGAAAAGTTGTAATTGTGATGGAGTAGTCGCACAGAAACTTTGGTTAGTTACGTACTGCAGTGTAAACTTTATAGCCTATGCCACCACCCTATTCCGGCCGTCAGCGTTACAAGATAGTGTTTGGAAAAGATGCCCAGGATCTTGAGGCCAAGCTGAATGATCCTGTTTTCACCCCAGTTGGGTATGCGGTCACACACCTTGCTTTCAACTCAGCCAGGGCTGAATATCTCGTGATCCTGGAGGATGAGCGGAACGAGCAGCGGTGACACATATATCCCCTTTGGATACTCCAGTTCGCCAAGCATGAAATAACTTTTAGATGTGATGGCCATGGAGTATCTGATGATAATGTAAGGGCCTGGAAATTATGAATGTGCTCTAAAAGCAAGCTTATTGCTCATGGGCCATCATCGCTAGGCACTCTTGCTTGAAATTCCTCGACACATCCTCCGCCCGCGAGCCCGGCCTTGACCTGATGCGGGCCATCGCAATTTTCTGGATAATGCTGTTCCAGATGCGTCTCCGGCAGCTTCCCATCTTCTTTTCCGGTCGCTATGGATGGATGGGCGTAGACCTCTTCTTCGTTCTCAGCGGATACTTGATTGGCTCACAGCTCCTGCGCCCTTATCTTCGTAACAGCACGCCATCTTTAGGCGGATTTTATTTTCGCCGCGCTTTTCGCGTGCTTCCAGCTTATCTGGCAGTACTGCTTCTCTACTTTGCGGTGCCCATATTCCGCGAAGCTCCCGGCCTGTCACCGGCATGGCAGTTCCTTACGTTTACGGAAAACTTCCGCATTGATTACCTTCATCACCAGGCATTTTCCCATGTCTGGTCGCTGTGCGTGGAAGAGCACTTCTATCTTGTGCTTCCACTCCTGGTCTTGCTGCTGATGCGCAAGCCCCGGTTCGGGAAGACCTTAAGCGTGGTCCTTGCCATCTTCTTGTTTGGAATCGCCGTGCGCGCCTGGATTTATCTACATCAACTCCGGCCTTTGCTCAATGCCGCCGACGATTCGTTTACATTGCAGTATGTCGAAAAGATCTACTATCCCACTTACACTCGACTGGACGGCCTGCTGGTGGGCGTGGTCCTGGCGACTATCAAAACATTTCGTCCCATCTGGTGGACTCGAGCCATGGCCCACGGACACCTCCTGCTTATCGCCGCCATTGCCACGTGCTCTACTGCCATGTGGCTGTTCGTTGACCGCTGGTCATTTTCTGGAACGGTTATTGGATTCCCGCTGATGGCCCTGGGACTTGGGGTGCTGGTGGCTTCAAGCGTGAGCCCCAGCACTTGGCTATCGCGCGTCCCGGTGTTGAAAGTATGATTCGGAAACGCGCCGGTCAGCGTGATATGAGCCGTGGTGCCGTTCATGATGACGGAACCAAAGCCTGGCGAAGTCCCTGTGGTCTGATTGATGCCGCCGGTGACCGTAGCTGCCGGCAGCAGCGCCGATTTGAAATTGATTCCAGTGGAAGCGGTACTCGTAGATTCGCCCTGGGTCCCGCTGGCGTCAACGATCTGAAACGCACCGGAAAACGTTCCCTTCACCGGGAAGGTAAAGTTTGCATTGACTGCGCCCATCGAGTTGCTGGTAAGCGAAGTGATGTTCGTGCAGTTGGAAAAGCCCTGCGGATAGGGACAGAACTGCAAAGTAAACGTAGAGTTGTTCGCCGGCAAAAAGGCCTGGATGTTTCCGGCGCCATTGTTGGCCGTTGTATCGACGGTAATAGTGCCCTGGGGCTGCGGATTTCTGCCGACGTCGAAGAACCAGGTTGACAGAAATGCGTCAGACGAACCGGGGGTCGGGCTAGCCGAAGGAACCGGGCTAGGCGACGGCCCAGGAGTTGGCATTGGAGTCGGAGTTGGCCGCATGTTGCTGGAAACCGAACCGCAAGCCGATGAACAAGCCTAATATCGTCAGGCTGAAGATGATGGCAAGAAACAATAAAGCATTTACTCTGCGTAACACTGGGCCTCCTGTAACCTTTTCAGTCGATTTCAGTCGATGCTTCGGTTAAGAAGGGGAACTTATGAATAAGAGAGCAACTGGGGAAACGAGGTTGCTTTCAGAACGTGTGTGGGCCTGCCCTGAGGTGAGCTAGCTGCGAATTACCCAATCAGTGCCAACCGCAACTTTCCGCTCTGCCATCTCTCGGCTACAATTCCCACGCGAGATTCTTGCATGGCCAGATTTCTGTGCTGGAATTGCCAGAATTGAGTGAGTACACCTAAGAAGGAGATCAAACACATGTCGAATGATGCCAATCACCAGGATAAGATCGTGGAGCAGCTTAAGCGCTCATCCCTTGATCGCCGCCGTTTCTTAGCAGGAGCTGCCGCCAGCGGTGCGGTGCTGGCGCTTCCAAAATGGGCAAGTGCGCGGGGGACCGGTTCCAGTCCGGATTCCGGACAGGCTTCATTCGGGGACATTACCAATGCAATTCACGCTGAGATCGTTAAGCGCCATGACGAATCAGTGCGGCGTCTGCAAACCTGGATACAGCAACCTTCCATTGCGGCTGAAAATCGCGGCATGAATGAAGGCTGCGAATTGACCATGCAAATGCTGCGCGAGGCCGGCTTCCAGCAGGTCAGCAAAGTTCCCACTGATGGGCAGCCGGGGATCTTTGCCACACTTGATGCCGGCGCGCCAAAAACTCTTGGCCTCTACTTCATGTATGACGTCAAACAGGCTGATCCGGCAGAATGGTCGTCGCCGCCGTTTGAAGCCCGCCTGGTGGATAAGCCGGGTTTCGGCAAAGCTATTGTGGGCCGTGGTGCGGTAAACCAGAAGGGCCCGGAAGCAACGTTCATCGCGGCCCTGCATGCTATTCGCGGCGCTGGGCAAAAACTGCCCGTGAATTTCGTTCTGGCGGCCGAAGGTGAAGAAGAAATTGGCTCGCCCCACTTTCCGCAGGTGGTGCGCCGTCCGGAGGTGTTGGCAGCACTGAAACGTACCGTGGGAATTTTCATGCCCTTTGCCGCGCAAGATTCTGATGGACAGGTAACCGCATTCCTTGGGGCCAAAGGGGTGGTGGAACTTGAATTGGTTTCGAGCGGTGAAAAATGGGGTCGCGGCCCCAAGGCCGATATTCATTCCAGCAACAAAGCGCGCCTGGATTCGCCCGCCTGGCATCTGGTAAAAGCGCTCAACACACTGGTTTCCGCCGATGGAAATGATCCCGCAATTGCCGGTTTTGCTGATAAAGCCAGACCACTCTCCGCGCAGGAAAAGGCAATGATCGCCGAAGCCGCCCGGCGCTTGGACGAAAAGACGTTGATGAAACAAATGGGCGTAGAGCATTGGGTGCATGATGTTAGCTTTCAGGAATCGCTGGAGCTTCTGGTTTCGCGGCCCACAGTGAATATCGAAGGCCTGGTGGGTGGTTACACTGGCCCCGGCGGAAAAACTATTCTTCCGCATCGCGCCGTGGCCAAAATGGACTTACGCTTGGTGCCGGATATGACTGCCGCAGACGCTTTGGCGGCGTTGAAGGCGCATCTGGCAAAAAACGGCTTTGCCGACATCGAAGTGAATATGACCGGAGGCTATGATCCCACAAGCACGCCGGCAGATGCGGCACTCGTCCGCGCCGAACATGCAGTTTATAAACGCGCTGGAATTGATCCCATCGTGATACCTCGGCTTGCTGGTTCATGGCCCGGTTACGTGTTCACCGGCGATCCGCTCCACCTGCCAGCAGGGCATTTTGGACTGGGCCACGGCAACGGCGCTCATGCGCCAAATGAGTATTACGTCATCGAGTCCAGCAACCCGAAAGTTCAGGGAATTGATGGCGCGGCTATGTCATACGTGGATTACTTGTATGAGGTGGCCCGCACGGCGTGAGTACCATCCGTTGGCTGTTCTGGATGAGAAGGCGCTTAAGGCGTAATCGCTTTCATCCGCCCCAAATACGGCTTAGTTACTGCCGAGAACAGCGGCAATGAGAGCGCATAGTTATCCAATAGACTCTCTGCGCGATCCATACCAGACCTTGTAAGTATCTGGTACAAGAGCCGGCTTCTGCGATTCGGCAGTGATAGCGCTGTTGCTTACAAAAAAACTCTCTCTGCGAGACACGTGTCAGGGCACGAGTTTACTCGTGCCGTTTCTGGATCAGGCTGGAGCTCACACTCACAGACAACAAGGTCTTTGCTCCGGACATCTACAGTGACATCCCTAAAAAATGAAGAAAGGAGAATACCATGCGTAACTTTCTTACTATGGGCCTAACTGCGCTGTTCGTACTGGGAATTGCTCAAACGTTTGCTCATGCCCAGGCAACAACCACATGTCCCGCCGGTTATTGGGACATGGCTGATGTAGTAATGATGGACCAGAGCCTCAGAAACAATAATTACCATTTGGCGGGGACCATCACAACTCCTGCCGGGTCCGCCGGAAACTCATACCTGAATGAATCCATACCAACCACCAATAACAGCAGCTCCGGCAAGCTGCAGTATGTAAAGACTTATCAAACCGCGCCCGGACAAACCGGTTTAAAAGGCTATCCCTGGGACATCAATTTGTATGACAGCCAATATATCTATCTCTGGATTACCGAACAATCGTGGTCCGATCCGTGGGCCTATAAAAAATTCAATTCAGGAAGCAATGATTACTCCATGCGCTTTGCCCGACGTTGCGTCCTGCCCGGAGACGGAAACACCAGCGTGATCGTGAACGCGCCGCCCAGCGTCGATTCCAATAACAACACGAATTACATCAACCAGCCTGCCACGCTGCCCCAAAACCCTTCATCGGCGGATTGCACTGCGCCCTCAAGCACGGCAAACCTCAAGTATTCGCGGATGACCGTGCAATCCACGCAATCCGGATTCACATTTCATGATGACGTCAACAACCAGACGCTGAGCCTCACGGTAGTCCCGGTCGATTATGAATACAGCTGCACTACCGGCGCTGGAGGCCCAGCCGACTGCAAATTCAAAGAGGAGTTCACCTATAACAGCACATACGGCTGGGTGAAGTGGCAATACTGGACTTCAACCGGCTCCGCGTGGTCATGGCAAAAGACCAGCTTGCATGACCACCTGAAACCCAATGACGGAAATAGCGGCGTGTTCTTCCCCTGTTTCTAGAACTTACTTCACACACACTAAAGCCCCTGCCAAAAGACAGGGGCTCTTTATTTGAACTTGAGAAAAGCCCTTAGGCGCGTCCTACGCCCAGATATTCAAATCCCAGCGCTTTCATGCGCGGCCCGTCAAGCAGGTTCTTGGTATCCACAACCACAGGATTACGGATGATCCGGCGGATGCGGTCAAAGTCCAGTGTGCGGAATTCCGGCCAGCCAGTGCCAAGCACCAGGGCGTCTGCGCCTTCCGCCACGGAATACGCTGAGTCGCAATAGCGAACGTTTCCGGTCAGTTCCTGCTGCGCGTCGGGCATGGCAATAGGATCATAAGCCTTCACGTGCGCGCCGCTTTCCATTAAACTGCGCGCTAAACGAATTGAGCCGGAGCTAACCACCGAGTTCGTATTTGGCTTGAAAGCCAAACCAAGCAGCCCGACTTGCTTGCCATCAATCGTTCCCATGGCGCCTGAGATTTTCCTCATAATGCGTGCACAGAATTCATGGTTCACTTCACGCGCCGCAGTCAAAATTTTCAGAGACACGCCCGAACCAGCGGCCAGGTTAGCTAATGAGTCCATGTCGGATTCGGTAAAGCTTCCGCCCAGCGAGCCGGGTTGCAGTGAGCGCGGAGCGATGCGCTTGTCCAGACCAAGAGCTAAAGAAAGATCGACTGCATCGGCGTTAATCCGCTCGCACAGACTTGAGAGTTCATTGATGAATGAAACTTTGGTCGCCAGGAAAGCCGTGGAAGCTTCGCGCACCAGTTCCGCAGTCTGATGGCTGGTTACAATCACTGGCACACCGCGCATCACCAGCGGACGATACAGGGCTTTCAGAGAAGTTACAGCGGCATTGGAATTGGTGCCAAGAACAATTCGGTCAGGCCAGTTGAAGTCTTCCACCGCGCAGCCTTCAGAGAGGAACAGCGGATGGGACACCACAGTGATATTCCGTCCGGAAGCCTTCAGCCGTTCTTCAATCCGTTGCGCCGTGCCCACTGGTACAGGCGTTACCAGCACCAGAATCTGGCCGTGGTCGCAATAATTGGCGATCTCCGCGGAGATGACTTCCATGTCCCGATTGGCGTCTTCCGCCAGATAGATGATTTCCGCCCGCTGCACCATGGATTGCAGGTGAGTGGAATACATAAGCCGTCCGGAGCGGACGCCGCGGCGCACAATGTCACTTAAATTCTTTTCATGGAAGGGCAAAATGCCGCTGGCCAGCAAGGTGGTATTGACGGAATCACTGCCATACGCTGTCACGGGCACGCCAAAATCGGCAAGACACGCAGCCACTACAGTTCCCAGATATCCACAACCGTAGACACCGATCTGCATAAACTCTCCTGGAGAAAACTAGAGCACCGGCGACTCGGGGGATAAAGGTGAGGGTTCGCCAACTGATCTTTAATTTTTATGTTGATCTACTGACTTACTCGGGCAGTTGTGATTAGAAGCTTTTACTTAGTACCTGCGCAAGATGGATTTAGGACATGTACCAAGCGGAAAGGGCATGCACGTTTGAGAGTTAGAGAAATTTGCCAATCTTGCGAGATTGCCAGAAATACCAAAAAGCGCGATTTGCAGTGATTTGGCGAGCCATGCAGGAAATTGCATCTTTACCAGGGACAAACGCATTCTTAATTCCAGACAAACCATTGAATCTGCACAAGATCAACTACTTTATGATCTGCACCCATGTGCGCAAATCTGCGGCAAATCAGCTTTCCAATTTTGGCAATTCCGGCAATTTTGGCGGTGCTGGCGATTCTGTGTATCTCTCCGATTAGTCCACCTTAATTTCTACCTTGTTTCCATCCGGATCCCGCACCCACACGGATAGACCTTTGCCCTTAGCTCCGCTGTTCACCTCAGCTTGCGAGGGATCAAGCCCCTTGCGCTTGAGAGTGGCAATCACGTCATAAATGCTTGTTCCCGTGGCAGATAGACAGAAGTGTCCTTCGCTCAGATTGGCCGATGGCGCCGGATTGGTGGGTGACGCCTCAAACAGATCAATCAGTGATTCCCCGGCACGGAGCGTTACCACACTGTAACCGGCCTTGGCTTTGCCCTCATGCTCCAGAACCAGCCCGATGCTTTCAGTGTAAAAGCTCTTCATCGCGGCAAGCCGTTTTGTCACCAGAGCAATGTGGTCAACGCCCTTATAAGTAAACACGTTTCATTCTGTCGCGTTGTTCCAAACCGCTCAAGCTCTTTTCTTATGCTGAACCTTTTTCCGCACCCTCAGAATGTGGCGCCGCCGCCCTTGGCGGTGTGGGTTATGTCACTGGCTCGTCCGATGATCCGGATTTCCGATCCTGTTCGCTCTTCTAATCGCTTGGTTTTCCGATCACCCGATGTCCGGGTTAACCTCAATCCGCATCTCCTTTTCTCCGCGCCTCTGCGTCTCCGCGGTGAAAAGCTTTCTTACTTCGCCTGGTCCACAATCCTCTGGATCAGCTTCGGATCATCCGGCAGCAAGCCTGCTTTCGGCAAACGCGGAGTCAGATCAACCCAGTTATGGTCCATGGCGAAAACTTTCTTGAACAGCGGCAGGCTCTCATCCACGCGTCCCATATTGGCCAGAGCCACAGCGTGCCAATAGACCATCTCAGCGCTGTCAGGGACAAGCTGTTCCGCCGCGCCATATTCACGCAACGCTCCCGGATTGTCATGCAGTTCCACGGCTTTGTCACCGGCGTTCATGTGGTTATAAGCCCGTTGTAGCGTTACCAGGCGGCGCAATTCTTTCAGCGGTTCAGGGCTGTCGTCCACGCGCAGATTGAAAATGTAATCCTGCCACGGCTTGCCTGTGCCTTTGGCGGGAACAATCACAATCACCGCCGATTGCCGTCCTCTTACGTCACCTCCCGCGGCCTGCGCGGCATCCAACGCGGCCAGCATTCGTTCCGCCATATCGCCTTTGGTCGATTCATACGCCCTGGACATGGCTGGCCAGATCTTGTCATTGCTCATCAGATTGGCTTGCACAGCATAGTTTTTGCCGACCTGAATTGTGCCTCCGGGCTGCCCCCCACATTGAATCTGGTTTGGAGATGAAGCCGCATTACCATTCGACGCACCCGCAATCCCGCCCGCCGGCTGTATGTCCTTTGCTCCGGTAAATGTCGCCACGCGTCCTTGTGTATCTACCATCGCCACTTGGCGGACATTGCATGCGTCGTCAGCGACCAGAAGTCCGTGCAGCGCGTCCGGTGCGCTCTTGCCTGCGCGCATCAGGTTCAAGCCCAGCGGCCCATAGCTGGGATCAATAAAAGATTGTGTTGCCACTGCGCCCACGCCGGCTTCGGCCCACGGAACTTCGCCACCCACTGCAAACCAGTGCGACTGCACCGCTACGCCCATCTCTCCGGTCGTGGGATCAAAAGCCACGATGGAAAAAGTGTGCACCGGACGAAGCGGCCGTTCCTGCGACACGGCAACCACCGAGAATAAAACCAACGACAGAGCAGATAAAATAGCTGCGCAACGATGCATAAACGATCTCCTGAAGTAGATGCGACAAGGGATTCTAATCTACGCCGGGCAATTTTCAGCAAACACGCAATTATTAAAAGAAAGGACCGATCCCATGGATGAGCCGATTCAGGTGGTTTTGCAATTTGAGCAATTCATCAATGCGCGAAATCCTAAAACAATTTCCGCGGACATGACTGCCGATGCTGTATTTGTGGACTCACTGGGCAATCGCGTGGAAGGGACAGCCAAACTGCAGGCCGCATGGGAAGGTTATTTCAAGATGGTCCCTGATTATTCCATCTCCTATTCTGAAATTTTTGCTGATGGTAACACCGTAGCGCTTTTCGGCTCGGCCCAGGGAACGTTCTCCAAAGATGGCACGCTCAAAAAAGAAAATTTCTGGAAGACTCCCGCTGCTTGGCGTGCCGTGGTGAAAGATGGAAAGATCGCGGTCTGGCAGGTCTTTGCCGACAACGAACCTATCCGCGCCATAATGCGGAAAAATGCTTGAGCACGTGAAGCAGAGACTCAACATCATCAGGCTTACTTATTGCTGACCGCCGAGTGCTGAATGCTTTTGTCCCCATGCCATTGCTGCAAAGACCGCACGTTCACTTCATTGCGTTGCAGTGCGGCAATGCCATCCGCGGCGGCCCAGGCAGCGGCCATGGTGGTGATGGTTGGGATGCGATTGGTCACTGCGGCGCGGCGTATAGCTTTTTCGTCGAACCATGGCTCAGCGCCGTGGGGCGTATTCACTACAAGCTGCACGCTTTCGCCTTTGATTAAGTCCACCACGTTCGGACGGCCTTCTTTTACTTTGTACACGCGGTCAACCGAGAGGCCCGCTCTTTCCAGACGGTCGGCTGTGCCATGCGTAGCCACAATGCTGAAGCCAAGTTCAACAAAGCGCTTCGCCAACTCAATCGATTCCTGCTTATAGCGGTCAATCACGCTGATAAAGACAGTGCCGCGCGTTGGCAGCGCCTGCCCGGCGGAAAGCTGCGCTTTGGCGAAGGCTTCGCCAAATGTATCGGCGGAGCCCATCACTTCGCCGGTAGATTTCATTTCCGGGCCCAGCACGGTATCGACGCCGGGAAACTTGTTCCAGGGAAAGACCGGTGATTTCACAAAGTATCCCGCGCCGGTCGCCAGATCAATACCCTGCTCAATGTTGGATGGCAAGAATTCGCGCAGCTTGCGTCCGGTCATCAGCCGCGCGGCAATCTTGGCCAGCGGCACGCCCGTAGCTTTGGAAACGTAAGGCACCGTGCGTGAAGCGCGGGGATTTACCTCAATGACAAAAACTTTTTCATTCTGGATGGCAAACTGAATATTCATCAGCCCAATCACCTTCAGCGCGCGTGCCAGCTTAAACGTATATTCGCGGATGGTATCGAGCACCGGGTTGCGCAGGCCCACGGAAGGCAGCACGCAGGAAGAGTCACCGGAATGTATGCCGGCTTCTTCAATATGCTGCATGATTCCGCCGATTACTACATCTTCGCCGTCCGAAAGCGCGTCCACATCCACTTCAACCGCGTCTTCCAGGAAATGGTCCACCAGCACCGGCCGCTGCTGTGAATATTCAACCGCCTCTTTCATGTAGCGAACAACGCTCTCATCGTCGTAGGCGATCACCATTGCACGTCCGCCAAGAACATAAGATGGGCGCACCAGCACCGGGTATCCGGCCTTGCGCGCGCCGGACACAGCTTCTTCCACGCTGGTGGCAATCGCGCCCGGCGGCTGCGGGATATCCAACTCTTCCAGAAGCTTGCCAAAACGCTTGCGATCTTCCGCCAGATCAATTGACTCAGGCGACGTGCCGATAATCGTTACGCCCGCGCCCTTCAGCGGCAGCGCCAGGTTCAGCGGTGTCTGTCCGCCAAACTGCACAATTACGCCGACCGGAGCGCCGCCCTGCGTCTCATGCTGATAAACCGCCAGCACATCTTCAAAAGTGAGCGGCTCAAAATAAAGGCGGTCACTGGTGTCATAGTCGGTGGAAACCGTTTCAGGATTGCAGTTGACCATAATGGTTTCGTAGCCGTCGTCGTGCAGCGCGAACGCCGCGTGGCAGCAGCAATAGTCAAACTCAATGCCCTGGCCGATTCGGTTGGGGCCGCTGCCCAGGATCAGAATCTTTTTCTTATCGGTGGGCGGCGCTTCGTCTTCTTCTTCGTAGGTCGAATAAAGATAGGGCGTATAGCTTTCAAATTCCGCAGCACATGTGTCCACCAGTTTGTACACCGGACGCACGCCGCGTTCTTCTCGCATGCGCCGGATGGTCTGCACGCCAGCTTTGAGTGACAGCGCCAGCCGCTCATCGGAGATGCCTACGCGCTTGGTTTGACGTAGCATTTCAGTGGAAATCGTTTCTGCCGATTGCCCGGAGATCTCAATCTCTATGGCCGTGATTTCTTTGAGCTGATAGAGGAACCACGGATCAATGCTGGTCATTTTGTGCAGCTCTTTTACCGTCATGCCCTGATGCAGCGCGTAACGCAGATAAGTAAGGCGCTCAGGATGTGGAGTAACCAGCCGCTGCGTAAGGATGCGCGGCTCAATTTTTTCTGCGCCAACCTTCTTGCCAGTTTCCAGTGACCGTATACCCTTCATCAGTGCTTCTTTGAAGGTGCGCCCAATGGCCATCGCCTCGCCTACTGATTTCATCTGCGGCCCCAGGCCTTCATCGGCGCCAGGGAATTTTTCAAACTGCCACTTGGGAATTTTAGCCACTACGTAATCGATGGTCGGCTCAAAGCAGGCCGGAGTCATCTTGGTGATGTCATTGGGAATTTCGTCCAGTGTATAGCCGACTGCCAGCTTGGCGGCAATCTTCGCAATAGGGAAGCCTGTGGCTTTAGACGCCAGCGCCGACGAGCGCGAAACGCGGGGATTCATTTCAATCACCACCATGCGACCGTTGCTTGGATTCACCCCGTACTGAATGTTGGAGCCGCCGGTTTCCACGCCGATTTCGCGGATCACCTTGATAGAGGCGTCGCGCATGTGTTGATATTCACGATCAGTTAGCGTCTGCGCCGGGGCGACAGTAATAGAGTCGCCGGTGTGCACGCCCATGGGGTCAAAATTTTCTATCGAGCAGACAATGATCACGTTGTCCGCCAGGTCACGCATGACCTCAAGCTCATATTCCTTCCAGCCGAGCACGGATTCTTCAATCAGGACTTCATGCACCGGAGAAAGATCAAGACCGCGGGCTAGGATTTCCAGCAGTTCTTCGCGGTTATAAGCAATGCCGCCGCCGCTGCCACCCAGCGTGAATGACGGCCGGATGATAAGCGGAAAGCCGATCTTGCCGGAAAAATCGAGTCCATCTTTAAGATTATTCACCAGCGCAGATTTGGGCACGTCCAGCCCGATGCGCGTCATGGCGTCTTTAAAAAGCAACCGGTCTTCGGCCATCTTGATAGCGCGAAGCTGCGCGCCGATAAGCTCAACATTGTATTTTTCCAGAACGCCGGAATCGGCCAGTTCCACCGCGAGATTCAATGCTGTCTGTCCGCCGACCGTGGGCAGCAAAGCAAATTTTCCCCCGCGCGCAGGGCCGCCATCCGCTTTCAGCATCTCTGATTCCTGTCGGATGATCTCTTCCAGATACGTTTTTGTCAGCGGTTCAATGTATGTGCGGTCCGCCATCTCCGGATCGGTCATGATAGTGGCGGGGTTGGAGTTGGCCAGCACCACCTCATAGCCCTCAGCCTTGAGCGCCTTGCAGGCCTGCGTGCCGGAATAATCAAACTCCGCCGATTGGCCAATCACAATCGGCCCGGAGCCGATGATCAGGATCTTCGCGATGTCATTACGGCGTGGCATGTTTCTCCAGACTGGCCTGGCTACAAACTCCATCAACATTTAAGACCACGTTCAGCGTCTTCGCGCCCGCCAGGGGAGGGACAAATTCTAAAGGCTGCTCCAGCGGTGTGAATCCCAGGCGGGAGACGCGCAGTTTATAAGCGCCGCCAATGAGTTCGGCAGGCAACACGATGACGCCCTCTTGATCGCTATGCCCCTCGGCCACCTTCTTCCCCGATGTGTCTTCAACGGCATATTGCGCCGAGCCGACAACTGCGCCCAGTGGGTCAGTGACCTGTATTCGCCGGGATGCAAGATCGATTGAATTTTTAGGAGGGCAATGTGCGTACCAGATCCCACAACTCGATTCTCCGAGTATTAATTCCACATTGTCGGCCGCCGAAGGAGAATCAGGAACAATTCTTACGGCAATTGGGCCATTAACCTCCCAGTTCTTACCAATCCCCGGTTGGCTGCCATGGACCTGCACGACATAAAGGCCAGGCGGCATTTCGCTGAATTTGAAATGACCATCGGCCCCTGTGCGCAAGGCCTTGAGTTGCGTGCCTGTGTCCACGGTCATCACCGCAACATCCACTGCTGCAAAGGGATATTGCGCGCTTGCGGCACGCAATGTGCCTTGCAGGCTCTTGAAATTTACGATCCCGTACAGAGGCCACGGAAAGACCACCGGCTTGGCCAACTTCTCCGGACCATGTTTCTTGACTACGGCGAGCATTTCGTCGGCCTTGAGCGGCCCCAGGTTGTCGATGGCGTATTCGCCCGGCAGCAAGCCTCGGATAGGAACTCGCCCATCCTGGTCGCTTTTTAACTCCAGGAGCGGCTTGTTGGTCTTGTCTCCGACACGGGTTACCACAATCGGAATTCCTGCCACGGGTCTACCGTCGTCCTGGACAATCAGATCAAAGTTTGCCGCAGCCACAAAAGGGATACCGAACACAGTGCATGCCTGGGCCATATGAGCAATGCACAAACCCAAGACCACAATCGGCCCCGCACCGATGATCAGGATTTTCGAGATGTTGTTACGGCGTGGCATTTAATGGTTCATTTCACTTCCAGATGATTTTTTCGCACTATCTCGGCGATTTTCGGCTCATCGCTTATCACGGTTTTATAGATCCACCGGTAATGGTCGCCAGCCCAGAATTCCATGACCTTATCAGCACGCTGTCTGCCCATCAGAGCACGATCTGCCTGCATTTCCAGATAGCAATCAACCAGGTGCATGTAGGTGGATTCTTCACTGTCGGCCCCATCTGGATTGCCTACCGGCACCTGAGAATACATTTTCCGCAGAGCATTTTCTGCATTTTTCTCGCGATCGGGATTTGCGTCCAGCCACCAGTGCAGTTGCTCATGAACGTAGGTGGAGAGCAGCAGATCGTCCGAGTCCAGATGGCGCGTACTCAATGTGAGTATCGGATGACTGTGAGGAATGACTCGTGCAGCAATCACAATTTTGCGGGTAAAAGTCCACTTGCTTAAATCGTATTCTTTCAAAATTTTTTCCATCTGCACCTTGGTCTTCTGCTCGCGATCTTCATCGTTATGCTGCAACTGAATTTCAAGAACCGGCGATGCAAGCATGAGAGCCGCCAAACCAGCAAAAGCAGAGTGGAGCAATGTTCTCATTTCGCCTTCCACTCCTCCATCAGCCCCATAAAATCCTTGAATAGATAGTGCGAATCATGCGGGCCGGGCGAGGCTTCCGGATGATACTGCACGCTGAACAGCGGCAGGGTGCGGTGCCGCAGCCCTTCCAGCGTGTTGTCATTCAGATCAATATGCGTCTTGATGATTTCGGATTCTTTCAGCGAATCCGGATCTACGGCGAAATTATGGTTGTGCGCCGTGATCTCAATCTTTCCGGTTTCAAGCTGCTTTACCGGATGATTGCCGCCGTGGTGTCCGAATTTCAGTTTGTACGTCTTTCCGCCCAGCGCCAACCCGACCAGTTGATGTCCCAGACATATGCCAAAAACCGGCGTCTTGCCCAGCAGACGGCGGATGTTCTCTGCGGCGTAGGTGCATGGCTCGGGGTCGCCGGGACCGTTGGAGAGAAACACTCCGTCAGGATTGAGCGACATCACATCTTCGGCGCTGGTCATGGCCGGGACGACCGTCACGCGGCAACCTTGATCAACCAGCATACGGAGAATGTTCTGCTTGATGCCGAAATCGTAGGCAACAACATGCTTGCTCGGCGGCAGGTCTTTTACGCCGACAACTTCCGTCGGTTCATGCGAACGCGTACCGGTCTCCCATTGGTAGCGCTGTTTCGTCGTCACGACTTTGGCCAGATCTGTGCCGTCCATCTTCGGAATAGAACGCGCTTTGGCGATCAGCTTTTCGCGATCAGTCTCAATCGATGAAATCACGCCGCGCATCACGCCATTAGTGCGCAGATGCCGAACCAGCGCACGTGTATCAATATCGGCAATCACCGGGATCTTGAATTTTTCCAGATACTCGTCCGTCACCTGCTGTGAGCGCCAGTTGGAACTGATGGGAGAAAACTCCCGGACTACCAGACCTTCGATATAGGGATGCGTCGCTTCATTGTCGTCAGGGTTGGTGCCGTAATTCCCGATCTGCGGATTGGTCAGGACAACAATCTGCCCTGCGTAAGAAGGATCGGTGAAAATTTCCTGATAACCGGTGATGGAGGTATTAAAAACGACTTCCCCGTAGCATTCGCCTTTCGCGCCGTGGCCTATGCCGCTGAAGATTCGTCCATCTTCCAGCGCAAGGATAGCCTGCATCGGAACTCCGAGGAGTGGATTTTAAGAATTTTACACCTTAAGCGGCTGCATAGAAAGAGCGCGGCTGTGGATAAAGACGCTGCAATTGAATATTTTACGTTGGACGAAAAACGTTGCGGCCGCGCGCAGAATTGATTCCCGCCTCACACAGAATGGAATAAAA
The DNA here is from genome assembly GCA_036495645.1 of Candidatus Angelobacter sp. Lineage (GTDB taxonomy): Bacteria > Acidobacteriota > Terriglobia > Terriglobales > Acidobacteriaceae > Angelobacter. The sequence goes on along the minus strand of DASXMN010000012.1, from coordinate 43,041 downwards.
TCGGGGCTGTCTTCCCATGCCCGATTCCACCATTCCCAAGCCGACAGCAACCGAGAAGAACGGGGCCAGCTCCGGCCCGCAGGTGAATGTATTCGCCGTTCACGGCGTTGAGCCTGAAGTGCAGGCCTATGCCATGGCCAAGTATTCGCGCTCCGCGCTCTCCATGAAGGAATCACTCAAGGAGATCAGCGAGCAGAAGGCCGAACAGTTTCTCAACACGTTTTATTTCCAGTACGGCCACCGTTCGATTGCCGATCTGGCTCACTTGGCGTTTGCCATTGAGAAGCTTTCCATCCTGGCAGCTATCGTCCTGGTCGACGAGCAGCGCTGGGATGGGCAGGAGCGCTCCACGCGCTACCAGAACTTCAAGAAGAGTGGCTACTTCATTCCTGACTTTGGCGGTGACGAGGTAAGCCGAGCCGAATATTGCGGCACCATAGATTTTCTTTTTGCCGAATATGACGTGTTCACGCAGGAAATGCTGCGCTATTACATTGGCAAAGTGCCGCGTCCGGATAGCATGGAAGAGGACCAATACACGCGAACCCTGCGCGCACGCGCTTTCGATAATTCACGTTACCTTCTGCCACTGGCAACCAACACTTCTCTTGGCCAGATCGTGAATGCGCGCACGCTGGAAACGCAAATCTCCCGCCTGCTTTCCAGCCCGTATGCCGAGGTGCGTCATCTTGGCGCGTTGTTGAAAGATGCGGCCCGTGACGCCGCCTACAATGTGCAGGCTGAATCGTTGCGCGCATTAGTAGCAGAGATTAAAGCGGTGAATCCTGAACTTGGAGTCAAAGCGGAGCAACAGCTTCTGCGTCCCACACGCGTTGCCCCAACGCTGGTCAAGTACGCGAATGCTAATGAACATGAAAGCCAGACGCGCAAAGAACTGGAGCATGCGGCCGCGAGTTTGATGGCAAGCGTGCCGCTGGCCGCAACGCCGCTGGTTGATCTGGTAGAAAATGGGCCGCTGGAAGTAGAGATTGCCACAACCCTTTTGTATTCAGCCTGCCATCATTCCTATCGGCAGGTTAAAGAGCGTGTGCAGGCTCTTACCGGGACGCAACGCAGCGAGATCATCGATCTGGGTATGCGCCATCGTGGCCCGCATGACGAGCTTTTGCGTTCATTCCATGCCGGCCAGCAATTCAAATTCGATATTCTCATGGATGTAGGCGGCTTTCGTGACATGCATCGCCACCGCCGCTGCACACAGATTGAGCAGGGATTCACGCGCCTTCATGGCTACGACACGCCACCCGATATCGTGGACGCCGGTCTGAAAGGCCGTTATGACTCGGCCATGCAGAAGGTGGCCCATGGATGCGAAAAGTTGAGCGCAGGACAGCATCATGCCGGGCTGTATCTTTTGCCTATGGCCTTCCGTAAACGTACGCTGTTTAAGATGGACTTCGCGGAAGCAGTCTATATTTCCGAGCTGCGCAGCGGCCCGGCAGGCCACTTTTCCTATCGTAATGTCGCTTATGCCATGTATGAAGAAGTCGCCAGGAAACATCCGTCATTGGCAAAATACTTCCGGGTAACCGATGTCAAAGAACCGCCCGACCTGCTCAAACGATGATCTGGCACAACCAGATAGGGCTACCAGCTTTGGGGCTGAACAGGTGCTTGTTTGGCGGTTTAAGCCTGAAAGGCAGGGTTGTAAAGCTTCTTTAAGATCATCGCGTAAAATTGACCCGATTTTCCTCAGTTCCAGGCCCAGAACTAAAGAATAACGGCCATAGTGACTAAAATCGCTTTTGTCCAAAGGGCTTTCCGCTGTAGAATCTACTGAAAAGCCAGGTACGCGCTCATATCCCCCTCCGGCAGACCGTAAGGTATTCACCCCGCCGGGAGTCGCGTGGTCCATTTTCAACGGAGACAGATTCGATTGCTCGAATCGATGCAAAAGATCGCCATTTTGTATGACGCCAGCCAGGCGATCCTGTCTACATTTGACCTGGATGAGGTGCTGAACCGCATCCTCACGATTATTCGAGACTTCTTCCAGTTACAAAATGGCGCAGTGCTTCTGCTGGATAAATCCGGCCAGGAACTTCAGGTTCGCGCCCACCTTGGCCGCAGCAACCTGGATGTCGGGTATCGGATACCGAGAGGATCAGGGCTCACTTGGGCTGCAGCGGAAATCAAGCGCCCGGTCTACGCTCCGGACGTCACCAAAGATCCGCGCTATCTCGCCAAAGTCGATGAGACGAAGTCTGAGGTGGCGATCCCGCTGCTGGTACGTGACGAGGTGGTGGGCGTCCTGGATTTTCAAAGCGAACAGATCGACTATTTTGATCCGGAAAAGATTGACCTGCTCACGCTGTTTTCCACCCAGGCTTCCATGGCGCTGGAAAATGCGCGCCTATATTCCACTGAACGCCGGCGCACAAAGCAGCTTGAGGCCATCAACGCCGTGGCTAAGAAGACCACGCGGGTGCTTGACCTGGACGAGTTGCTTACCGTGGTTTGCGGGTTGCTGATGGACCTGTTTGGAATCGATCATGCGGCAGTCCTGCTCGCAGAAGGCGATAGCCTGCGCGTGCGTGCTCATGAAGGCAGGTTGACCCCAAATCTGGCCATGGGGGCAATTCTTCCCCAAGGCACTGGGTTGGCTGCGCGCTCTCTGGTGTCCGGCCGCAGCGTGATTGAGAATGACGTTCTCAATGTTGAAGGCTACATCTCCGGCTTCGCGGAGACGCAATCTGAAATGTGCGTGCCTCTGATCATCTTTGGCGAAAAGCTGGGAGTATTGGCTCTGGACAGCGCCCACAAGAATGCTTTTGATCAGGACGACGTTCAGCCCCTTGAGTCGGTGGCAGACATCTGCGCGGCCGCAATCCAGAACGCGCATAACTTTGACCGCATGAAGCAGCTTGCATACGTGGATGGCCTGACCGGCATTCACAACCGCCGCTATTTTGAAATGCGCATTGTGGAAGAACTGGAACGCGCCGGGCGCTTCCAGGGCCGCATGTCCGTCATTATGGTGGATATTGACCACTTCAAGAAGATGAACGATGAGTTTGGACACTTGCTCGGCGATGAAATGCTGCGCTCGGTTTCCACCATCCTGAAACAGCAATTGCGCAAGATGGACATGGTCTGCCGGTATGGCGGCGATGAATTTGCTATTGTAGTGCCGGAAACCACTGGCGAGAGCGCCGTGAAGGTAGCGGAAAAACTGCGCCGCCAGGTGGAAACGCATTTCTTTCCGGGAGTGCCGCGCCCGGTTACTATCAGTTGCGGCGTGGCCGATTATCCTGCGCACGGCATAACCCGGGACGAGGTCGTGGCTGCGGCGGATGGCGCACTTTACCAGGCAAAGCAACTGGGGCGAAATAAAGTTGCTTCAGCCACAGTCAGGAAAGAATTTTCTGCGTCAAGGTAAATAAATACAGGGGAATATGAGCAGCACCACAGTCGCGGCCATCACGGGCAAGATCACCGCCAGGATCGCCAGCATCCATATTGACCCCGCGTGCAATGCTTTTCTCAATGACTGCTTCCGGCAGTTCGGCATTACAGTGGTGGCTGCCGAAGGCGATCTGGCGGCGCTGTTTAACCGGCAGAAATTTGAGGCCTGCGTGCTCAGGCTGTATGACCCGGAAGCGGACCGAATTCTTAAAGCTGCGCGCAACTCACCTTCGAATCGCAGGGTAGTTATATACGGCATTGCCCGCAATACGCAGGAAGCCCTCCGTTACGCCTCTTACGGAATCAATGCGGTGCTGGATGAACCACTGGACCGCCAGGGCGTCCTGAAGGTGGTCCGCGCGACCCACCTGCTGGTAATTCATGAACTACGGCGTTATGTGAGGGTTCCTTTTGCCAGCCAGACTGAAATCGACTTTGGTGGCCAGACGCCCGCGGTGGCAACGACTCTGGAAGTCAGTTCCGGAGGCATATCCGTGCGTTGCAATACGGCGTTGCCCAAGTCTGACCCTGTTCGCTTGATGCTGGCGCTGCCAGGAATAGAAAAATTGAGCGTTCGCGCTTTCATCTGCTGGTACCGTGAAACGGACAAGGTTTACGGCTTGCGCTTTGATTCCAGTGACGAACGCCGCCTCAAGGTCCGCGGCTGGATCGACCAATATCTGGAAATCGTGTAACTTTAAGATACTCCCAGCGTATAACAACCGAGGCAGGACTCTCTCTACATGCAGACCATTGAACTCAAAAATGTCCGTAAATCCTATGATCAGTTTGTGGCCGTGAATGACCTCTCCTTCAACATTGAACAGGGTGGCGTTTTCGGACTATTGGGGCCTAACGGAGCAGGCAAAACGAGCACCATACGCATGATGATTGGCATTACTGTGCCGGATTCCGGACAGATCAACTTGTTCGGCAAGCCGTTTGAGCGCAAGAGCCTGAACAAAGTTGGCTATCTGCCGGAAGAACGCGGTCTCTATAAAAAGATGAAAATCATTGAGCAGCTTATTTTTCTGGGTGAGCTGCACGGCATGTCCGCCGCGGATGCCAGGCAAAAGTCGCTGGACTGGGCAAGGAGACTGGAGATCGACGCCTGGTTGCAGAAAAAAGTGGAAGAGCTTTCCAAAGGCATGCAGCAAAAAATCCAGTTCATCGCAGCTCTGCTGCACGATCCCGATTTCATCATCATGGATGAGCCTTTCTTCGGACTCGACCCGGTCAACGCGGGGATACTCAAAGACGTCATGCTCGATCTGAAAAAGGAAGGCAGAACCATCCTTTTCTCCACCCACCGTATGGACCAGGTGGAAAAACTCTGTGATGCCATCTGCCTCATCAACAAAGGCACGGCGGTGCTTCAGGGCGATCTCAAGAGCATCAAGGCAGGTTACGGCAAGAGCAACGTACAGATTGCGTATGAAGGAAACGGAGATTTCCTGAAAAACAATCCTCTGGTGGCCAACTGCAACAATTACGGCAATTATGCTGAGATCAAACTCGCGCCCGGCGCGGACGCACAAAAGCTGCTGCGCGAAGTAACAGACCGCGTGCGCGTGAATCGCTTTGAGCTGATGGAACCTTCTCTGGAAGAGATTTTTATCAATACGGTAGGCAAAACTAATGCGTAATATCCTTCTTATCGCCAAGCGGGAATACCTGGAGCGCGTGCGCCAGCGCTCGTTCGTGATCATGACAATCCTTATTCCGCTCTTGATGTTTGCCGCCGTAGGTGGTCCGGCGCTCCTCATGACCCGTACTGGAAATGAGACCAAGCGAGTGGTGGTGGTGTCTCCTGATCGCGATACGGCCGAGATGATTCGCAGCCGCATTGAACAGCGGGAGGATGAGAAAAAATCAGACACCCAGACATCCACCAAGCGAAGCCTGCCGCCAATGCATTTTACCGTTGAAATCAATACTGTAGACACGGACGCCGAGCGCGCCGCGCTTACCGCAAAGGTAAACCAAAAAGAGCTGGATGGCTTTCTCTGGGCCACGCCAGATGCTATTGCGGCAAAAAAGCTGGACTTTGTTACCCGTGATACCTCCAGCTTTATTGACAACGGCCTGCTTGGCCAGGCTGTTAGCGATGCTTTGCATCGCGCTGCGCTTAAAAGCAAAGGGTTCAACCAGAATGAAATTGACGCTGCCCTTGAGCCGGTGGATGTGAAAGCTGTAAGCCCGCTGGGCAAAAATGCTCCCGATCCTGAAGTGATGTTTTTCACTACTTTTGGCATGGTGATGGTTCTCTACGTATCAGTGCTCTTGTATGGCATTAACGTGATGCGCTCAATTCTGGAGGAAAAGACCTCACGTGTCATGGAGGTGATGCTCTCTACGGCCAGCGCCAATGAGATGATGGCCGGCAAAATTGTGGGCGTAGGCGCTGTTGGGCTCACGCAAGTGGTGATCTGGGCTGCTACGGCAGCGATATTTTCTGCCGGCACATTGATAGCCAGTGCTTCATTGCTGAAAAATGTGGTGAGCGCCAAACTGCTTATTTCGTTTGGCGTCTTCTTTCTGCTGGGATATGTACTTTACAGTGCTCTTTGCGCTGCCGTTGGCGCCATGGTTAACTCTGATCAGGAAGCTCAGCAACTTCAATTTATCGTTATGCTTCCAATCATTCTTGCCCTTATTGTCAGCGTGAACATTTTCCAGCATCCGGCGTCCCCCCTGGCATTTTGGGGTTCCATTTTTCCATTTACGGCACCCTTGATTATGTTTACAAGGATCGCAATGCAGCCACCACCGGCTGTATGGGAGATCGCCCTTTCTATTGGCCTGATGCTGGCAACTATTTATGCGATGACCTGGCTCTGCGGCCGCATCTACCGCGTCGGCATCCTCATGTACGGCAAGAAACCAACGCTGCCGGAAATCGTGAAGTGGATCAAATACGCATAGGACAATTGCCGCAGATTTTAAACAGATGGGCGCAGATAGCTGCGCCCTTTTATGCTTCTGCCGTCCCTATCTTCTGCTGGCACTTGTTTACTCCTGGCCTGCTCGGATGTAAAGCCTTATACAATCGGAGCCGTGAGTGACGCTGCCCAGGCCGGAATTGAGAGCGCGAATGCGGAAATCTTCCGCTCGTTTTCCTTAAGCGAGCGCATCAAGCTCTGGCTGATCACATGGGCTGGACATCTCTTCATTCGTACGGTCGGCGCAACATTGCACTACGAGTTCTTCCTTGAACCGGGCTGTATTCACGACTCGCATGGCGGAGGGCCCCCAACCATCTGGTGCTTCTGGCATCGTTCCGTGCTGCCTGCCGCCTACCGTTTCCGCAATCAAGGCCTGGCGGTAATGACCAGCCGCAGCTTTGATGGTGAATATATTGCCCGCATTATTCAAAAGCTGGGGTTCACCGCGGTGCGTGGATCAAGCTCACGCGGGGCCGTAGGAGCGCTGATTGGCATGCGCAAGCAACTGGAACAGGGGCATGGCGTGGTGTTTACCATAGATGGGCCTCGTGGGCCGCGCTACGTTGCCAAGCCTGGGCCGGTGCTGCTGGCCAAGAAAACCGGCGTGCCGATCAGTTGTTTTTATGTTGCCGTGGAGCGGGCATGGATCCTGAATTCCTGGGACCAGATGATTATTCCCAAGCCATTTTCGCGGACGTTCATCTATGCCAGTAGTCCGATGAGCGTGCCCCCAGATGCCACGGACAACCAAATGGCGGCTCTGCACCGGCAAATGCAGGAAACTCTGGAGAGATGCAGGCTGGGGGCGGAAGAGCATCTAGCAGACAGCAAATAGCGCCTTGCTGATCCCGAAAATCTGGGCTCCGTTGCGCCTGAGCCATGGTAATGGCGCTATGAATCGCGAACCTCTACAAATCAAAACAACCAGCTTCTTACCTCATCTTCTCTTTCCACCTCATCTTTAAAGAGGCTTCGGGACGAAATGAATACGTATGTTGGAATGAAATGTTTTCAAAGAATACCATTTAACATATTTTTTTGAGTTAAAAGCACTTAAGTACTTAATTTTCTGTTGTGTACAAGGTGGAACTCGGATTGCATGTGTCTGGTCATATTTAAAGAACCGTAAATGACAGTAAAGAATGATGAACGGGATGTTAAGAAGTTTTTCTCGTCTCCGCGCCTCGTTTTTTCAGGCATATTACGGACCACCAAATGGAGGCGGCAGTCCAAATGAAACACATTCGACAAATCCTGGCCGGCATCTTTATTGCCTGCTTGGTTTCTCTCCCCGCATTCGCAGCGGTTACAGGCGACATCAGCGGAACGGCAACGGATGCAAGCGGCGCTGTTGTTGTTGGCGCAAAGGTCACCGTAAAGAGTCTGGCCAGCGGAGCCATTCGTGAAACCACAACAAACGATGAAGGACAATTTTCAGTCCCTCAGCTCGAAATCGGCAACTATTCGGTTTCGATAGAAAAGAGTGGATTCAAGGTTTATAAGGGAACCACTCTGGTCAGAAGCGGCGAGAATTCGCGCATTACAGCAAAATTAGACGTTGGAGCGGCGGATTCTGTGGTCACAGTGGACGCAACTGTCGCTACTCTGGACGTTGCTACCGCGCAGATGAGCGACTCACTTGAAACTGCGGAAGTGCAGTCCCTGCCCAATCAAGCCCGTGATCCGGTGGCCTACGCCACACTTTCACCTGGTACAGTTCCCGTGTCAAAAGACAATCCTTTCCTTGGAACGGGAAGCTTTAACTCCAACGGTTCACGTGGTCGCGCCAACAACATTACCGTTGATGGCATCATCAGCAGCGATCTCTCGACGACTGGCGAAGCTGGAACCGGTACCTTCAGCTATGACGGCGTCCAGGAATTTAAGTTGATCAGCAACAATTTCGATGCTGAATTCGGCCGTAACTCTGGTTCCCAGGTACAGATCATTACCAAAGGCGGCACTAACAAATTTCATGGCAGCGCATACTGGTTCCACCAGAATACTTTTTTCAATGCGCGTGATTTCTTCAATAATGTGACGCCGAGTGGCGATCCAGGACCTGGGGCGCCTACCCCGTTCGTGCAAAATCAGGGTGGTTTCACTTTTGGAGGTCCAATCTACAAGGACCATACCTTCTTCTTCGGCCACTGGGAGCTTGATAAGACGCGCGGTGGCGGCTCAACTTCTGTTGCGCAAGTCATGACGCCAGCCGATGCTGCCGCTATTGTTGATCCTACTTCACGCGCGCTGTTCAACTCCGATGGCGCGCCACAGTCTGCTTCCGGCACAGTTGCAAACGCTGGCCCGAACCAGGACAACGGACATTCTTATTCGGTCCGTGTTGACCAGAACCTGCACGGTGGAAGAGATAATGTGTTTGTTCGTTATGGTGAGAACCCGGATGTTCAGATCAATCCTGGGCTCACATTCGTAGGCAGCAACCTTCCCGGTTTTGGCGCCCAGTTCGGTGGAACCTCACGCAATCTTGTGGTTGGCCATACCTGGTCGCCGACCAGCAACATCGTGAACCAGTTCCGATTTGGCTTTGGCCGCGCAGTAGCGGAATTCTCACCCAGCAGCCCATTCCCATTGGGACCGACAATTTCCATTTCCGGTCTGGATACCTTTGGCGAATCAAACATCATTCCTCAGGGCCGTGTTCAAAACACGTTTCAATATGGCGATACAGTTTCCTGGGTCCATGGACGTCACACCTGGAAATTTGGCACGGACTTTATCCGCTACCAGTCACCCAGCACGTTTGACGCGAACTTCCGCGGCACCTTCACCTTTGCCTCTCTCTCGGACTTCCAGAACGGCATACCTTCAGGGTTCAGCCAGCGTGTTGGCACTTCGGACCGCCACAACTTTGCCCTGGATGCATTCGCTTTTGTGCAGGATGATTTCCGCTTGACCAACACCATTACCCTCAATCTCGGCTTCCGTCTTGAATCCTCCGGCGGCGTTAGTGAAGGTAATAACCTGCTCTCAAATCTCGATCCAAACAATACGACTCCTATTGGCGCGCTCGGTACGGGACCCTTGGGTGGCATCGACTTGGGCGGCCAAGCTTTCCATCGCAATTGGAACCCGGCTCCCCGTTTGGGATTTGCCTGGAATCCAGGGCGGGGTAAACTTGTGGTTCGTGGCGGCTACGGCATTGCCTATGACTACATCTTCCTGAACCCCATTACGAACCTGCGCTTTGCGGCGCCATTCATTCCTTCACTTTCGCTTACCACCGGCCAGTTTACCGGTGGCAACACTTTTGCCAACCTAGTGGCTGGCACATCCCCGATCCAGGCATCCAATATCGCCGCAATCGGCTCTTTCAATCCTGCTTCGATAAACTTCGGTTCTATCTCAGCAGTGGACCAGAACCTGCAAAACCCGCGTAACCAGCAGTGGAATACGGGTGTGGAATACCAGATCCTGAAATCACTGACTCTCAAAACCAGCTACGTCGGCACCAGGAACGATCGTCTCCAGGTGACTGTGCCGCTGAATTTGACTAATCCTGCCTTGCGACCCACCCCGACCACCAGTCTGGCGGATGCAACCGCTCGGCTAACCGCCATTAGGGCCTTCATTGCTGGCGAAAATGGAAACGCAGCCGTGGGAAACAACCGGATTGATCCCCGATTCAATACCGTAACTCAGGTACAGAGCGTTGGCACTTCAGATTATAATGCCCTGGAAGTTGAAGCGCTGGGCAAGTTCGGCGCTTGGCTCACCTTTAATGCCAACTACACCTGGAGTCACAGCATTGACGATATATCGGACGTTCTTGGCGTACTCACGAATGATTCCGCAACCGTTGCCAATCCTACCCTGCCACTCTCGGCGAACCGCGCTAATTCGCAATTCGATTTGCGTCAGCGCATGAACCTGAGCTACACCTACCGTATTCCATTTGCGCGTAATCTAACCAACAGCTTTATGCGGCGCGTTCTGGATGGTTGGAGCACGAGCGGTATTTTCTCCACGCAAAGCGGTTTCCCAACCACCATCTTCGCAGGTACTGAAGTGATTGCGGGCAAGTCTGTTACCGATCCGCTCTTCCTCGGTGCCGGAACTGTCTGGGCGAATGGTGATGCCACTCAAGTACACCCCAGCGCTTTTGCCAGTGACATCAACATCGGCGGTCTGACTCAGCCTCTTCCAGGAAATCAGGGTACCAGCGGACGCAATCACCTGCGCCTTGCTGGACTTACTGATTTCGATGCTGCGATCAGCAAAGAGATTCGAGTTACTGAAGGGCAGAACTTCCAGATTCGTTGGGAGGTATTCAACGCCTTGAATCATCCGAATCTCTCTGGCTTCCTCAACACCTTAACATCGAATCCAACAGCATCAGGGTTCGGCTCATACACCAGCACTGCCACAAACATGCGGCAAATGCAGGTCGCTCTGCGGTATCAGTTCTAAGAGACTTGCAATAACGAAAAGGCCAGCCCCTTTGGGTTGGCCTTTTTATTTTTGATCTTCATTTTCGAAGCAGGAGATGTAATCAAAACTCCTCAGCGAAGCGACAACCGACGTTGGAAATTGCTCTCCCGCGTCTCAACGCACGCTCAAAGTGCGCTACGAATGTCCTTTTGGCGGGTCCATCACGCGCACAACCATCTGTACCGCGGATTCCAACTTTATGTCCCCTTTATCGGAAACGATGGTGGTCATCCCCCCGTCCGTGGTTTCAAGGGTCAGGTGTTTCATGCGAATTACGCCGTGATCCGCCGCGCTTAGACCCCCCGAACCCATGGCCCGCATATTTGCACCAGCCAGGTTTGAATTCGCGTTAACCGCGTCGATTGCAGCGCCCCCGGAGCTGCGTCCTTTTTCCATTTGAATGGGCATGTCAGATGTCTGGGTGGTTGTAGTTGATCTTATCTGTATTGGAGGGGCCAGGGCCGCAACGGCAGCCGGATACTGCATAGGAAGCTCTTTTTTGTTCTTTAGAACAATTTTCTCGAAAACCAATCCAAGACGGGATTGGGGCTGTTCCTTGGTTGCTGGAGTGGCCTCGGTAACATGTCCCACAATCTTTGCATCGTGGGGGATAATCACCTTGCCCTTGTATGCCAGGTCTTGAAGTACGCTGCCTTCTACCTGGTCGCCAACCTTTACTTTCCTGATATCGATTGATTTCACAAGTTCTATGACTATGACAGTTCCAGCACCGGGCCTGAAAGAACCGGTGATATCGGGGTCTCCCGGTTGCGTTGTGGCCTGAGTCCCAGCGGAGCCAAACTCCGTTATGCATGGTTCGTGGTTCTTGGCATTCAAGCCGGCTGCAGCCAGACTTAGGAATACGATGGATATATAGCGGTTCATTGCTTTGTCTCCTGAGATTGGTCCGCGGGACTCTGATTTTAGAGGGCAATGCCGATCAGAAATGTGTTGCTTTTAATAATCTTGCGTTGTATTTTGCGCTCTGTGTGGCGACCCGCGGCAAGATTATATCTTGAGGCGACTTGAGAAGTAACAAACAATTTACAAAGGCATCGCGCGCCAGTGCAGGGGCACAATCGTTTCAGGCTGGGTCAGTATATGTTGCGACGCCCATTACTTTGGAGGATCCATCACTCGCAATACCATTTGGGTATCAAATGGCAACTTAATATCGCCCTTACGAGAAACAATGACAGTTGTTGCGGGATTCATAGTATCAAGGCCTAAACCGTTTATTCCAGTCACGCCATGACTACCTGTACCAATAGCGCCAGTTTCGGAAGCCCTCATATTGGCCCCTGCCAGGTTTGGATTCGCCACTAGGGCGCCAACGGCAGCTCCCCCGGTGTCGACGCCCTTTTGCATCTGCACTGGCATATCCTGCATTTTTGTAGTGGCGACCAAGCCCCATTTTATAGCCGGAGCTAACGCTGTAATCAAGGCAGGATATTGAAACTTAAGCACCCTTTTGTTCTTTAACACAACCTTGTCAAACAACAATCCTAGACGAGAATGTGGCTGTTCCTTACTCGATGCAATGGCTTCTGTCACGTGCCCAACCACTTTCGAATCGCGTGGAACAATGACTTTGCCCTTATAAAGCAGGTCCTGAATCACATAGGCCTCCACCTCTCCGCCTACCTTCAACTTCCTTACATTGAGCGATTTCGCGAGTTGCGCGAGGATCATGGTCCCAGCTCCAGGTCGGTAGCCGCTGGCGGAAATATCCTCCTGCTTTGCGGAAGCGTGACTCTCCGAAGTACTTGTTTTTTGCGTCTTTTGCGGCTCAGATTGAGGTGTCGCTGGTTGGTAGGCCGTAGCGGCTAGGTTTATCGATAGTAGGCCGAGGATAATTGCAAGAGCGCTAGATCTCATGGGAGTTCTCCTGCGCGTACAATCTGGTAGATCTTTAATCCTGTCGCAAATAATTCAAAAACCTGTCAAGCAAAGCGAGCACTGCGGGATTACGATGCTGCTTCGATGTGCTCTGGAAGCAAAGCACCAGGCCTGCATTCAAGGTCGCCGAATCGTGCAGCGAACACAGAACGCAGCCTGATTAGCTTAAGCTTCGGTTGTCTCCGCCGCCGCGGCCTTGGCGGCAACGGCGCGATGGTCCACTTCACGCAAGCGGGCCGCCTTGCCTTTCAGGGCGCGCAGATAAAACAGCTTGGCGCGGCGCACCTGGTTTGACCGCACAATCTCAACCTTATCCAGCACCCTTGAGTTGAATGGGAAAATGCGTTCCACGCCCTGGCCAAAGCTGACCTTGCGCACGGTAAAGCTGCCCTGCGGGCCGCTGCGCATGGAAATTACGGTTCCTTCAAAGGCCTGCACACGCTCTTTGTCGCCTTCTTTGATCTTTACCTGAACGCGGACACTGTCGCCCGGCTTTACGTCAGGAATGTCCTTGCGCTGCAATTTAGCAGCAAGTTTTTCCATAATGGGGTGTTGTGACATAACTTTTTCCTCTTCAGATTCAAGGACGTTCCTACGTCCGGATTTTAAATTTGAAATTTCAAATTTGAAATTTTCAATCTCTCTTTTCTAATCTCAACTCATTGAGCAGTTTCCTGTCTTCCTCACTCAACGGCTGCCGCTCCAGCAGGTCCGGACGGTTACGCAAAGTCTTTTCCAGCGCTTTACCGCGACGCCACTTGCGTATCTGCTCATGGTTGCCGCCCATCAGAACTTCTGGCACTGCCATCCCGCGAAACTCTGCCGGTCGAGTGTAATGCGGATAATCCAGCAATCCGCCTGATCCGCAAGTGCTATCAGGGCCGTCAACGCCAATCTTTTCGATCGCGCTGAAACTTTCCTGCCGGGCAGAAGCAGCATTGCCCAGCGCTCCCGGAACCAGCCGCGTGATGGTATCTATCATCACCGCTGCGCCTAGTTCTCCGCCGCTCAGCACGTAGTCGCCGATGGAAATCTCCTGGTCAGCCAGTGACTCCGCTACTCGCTCGTCCACGCCTTCATAGCGTCCGCAGATCAAAACAATCCGCTTCAGCGATGCCATTTCTTCCGCCACAGCTTGCGTAAACATCCGGCCTTGCGGTGAGAGCAGCACTACAGTTTCTCTGGCTTCGCCGCTCAGGCGCTGCTCGCGCGATGCCAAATTCAATGCCTCAACGCATTCAAACAGCGGCTCCGGCTTCAGCACCATGCCTTCACCACCGCCAAACGGACGGTCATCCACCGTCTTGTGCCGGTCCGTGGTAAAGGCCCGCAGATCGTGAATCAGGATTTCAATGAACTCAGCTTCGCGCGCCCTGCGCACAATGCCGTAATCCAGCGGCCCGCGAAAAAAGTCCGGAAAAATAGTTACGATCTCGAACTTCATCTGCGGGTCCAATCAGGACTTGTTCTGCTGCCGCTGTTTCTCTTCCTGGTTCAGCGGCGCATCCAACTCAAGCATCCCTTCCGGCAGCTTCATCTCCAGGCGCTTCTGCTCCAGCGCAATCTTCTCAATGTAAGCGGTGGCAAAAGGGACCAGGTATTCCTTCTCGCCTTCAATCACCAGCAGCGGCGCTTCTCCGCTGCCAAACTGCACGTCTTTAATCCTGCCGATCTCACGTCCGGCGTCGGTAATTGTGCAGCCAATCAGATCACTTACATAAAATTCATCGTTGCCCAGCGTGGCGCGTTCACTCAGTGGAATCTGGATTTCACTGCCCACGAGCGTCTCGGCGTCGCTGATGGAGTCCACGCCGGCAAACTTCAGCACGATCATGCCTTTGTGGAACCAGTGCTCTTCCAGATCTAACGCCCGCCGCCGTGATCCGTCTGTGCCGCTCGGCGCTTTACTGCTCGTCGCTGCTTCACTCAGCGCAAAAAGCTTCTTACGCGTTGCAAACAACTCAGGAAAGTCAGTGAGCAGGGTTGCAGCTACTTCGCCAACTCGTCCTTGTGTCTTGGCCACGCGCGCAATCGTGACGAACTCGGCATCATCACTCATCGCAACTGCCAGGGTAGATCAGGAATGAAGTTATTCCGCCGCGCCATCCGCTTGATCTTCTTCATCTTCAATGATCTCCAGCATGTACCGCTTTTTAAACTTCATGCTGGCCGCGCCCAGTATGGTGCGGATGGATTTGGCAGTGCGTCCCTGCCGGCCAATCACTTTTCCCAGATCAGGTTGGGCCACACGCAGTTCCAAAATCGTGGCGTCACCATCTTCCACTGGGGTCACTTGAACCTGTTCTGGAGCGTCAACCAGAGCCTGAGCAATCTGCTCCACGAGCATACGCATATCGCCGCCCGCATCCGTCATATGGGGAGTCCTTCACCTGCTATGCTTGGGGCCCAAAATCCTTCGACTGTTCCCGGAAAGACTGACTCCTTATTAGCAGCCTACGCCGCAGGCGCAGCCTTTGACTTGGTGAGCAGACGGCCCACGGTGTCAGAAAGCTGAGCGCCTTTTGAAACCCAATAATCAATACGGTCACGCTTCAGGTCGATGGTAGTGGGATTGGTGCGGGGATTGTAAAGACCCACAACTTCCACAGAGCGTCCATTGCGGGCGCGCTCTTTGTCAATCACCACCACTCGGTAATAAGGCTGCTTACGCGCACCAATGCGCGCCAATCGTATCATTAGCACAGTTGCACTGAATCCTTTCCTATTGAGGGCACGGCAAAGCCGGGCAAGTTGTTATTATCGCGTAAGTTGCGGGGATTGGCAAGGCAGGACGCGGGTGAATGTATCCTTTGCGGCTCAAAGCTTTCCCACCTCTTCCAGCACTTTTGCCAGCGCATGGCGTACGTCATCTGCCGACCTGATTTGGAACGTTCGCATCTTCAACGGTTTCAACATCTTCTCCACGTTACCTGCGGCGCCGAGGTATCCCTGGCGTTCAAAATGCTGAAATCCTCTATCTCCTTTGTCGCGTCTGTCCAATCTGTCCCCTCGAAACCTACCCCCACCAAACCTGATCTCTTCATGCTCAGAGAAGTCGAATTGCAAATAATAGATAAGGCAATCCTCTTCATTGCCAGTCTCGATTGCAGGCAGTGAGGGGAAAGTATATGTATCCATGGGATTGCCGATCAAAACAATCACATGCAGCGGCTTTTCCCGTTGCTTAGTCTTCTGCTCCGTATCTGCTTTGATCCGGCGCAAAATCTCTTCGCGCAGGTACACGGGACTCTGCTGCCGGTTCTTCAAGTCTTTCACGCTGACCACGCCAGGCCCGTTGTCGGGCGCCAGCGCCTTACTCAAACTCGGCCAATCCAGATCTTTGCCGTCGTCCTGTTCAAAACGAACCTGCCGCTGGAGCAAATCCAGGGCCGCGGCGCTTTTGGAACCGTTGGTAACAT
This sequence comes from Candidatus Angelobacter sp., assembly GCA_036495645.1. Classification (GTDB taxonomy): domain Bacteria; phylum Acidobacteriota; class Terriglobia; order Terriglobales; family Acidobacteriaceae; genus Angelobacter. The sequence continues at coordinate 26,900 of DASXMN010000012.1, read as the reverse complement.
TAATCTGGTTGAACACCTTAAACATGGGCAAGGCCGCGCTCAGATAGCGATTGTAATAGCCATAACTCCCGCGAAAAATATCTGCTGAGGGAGTCATATCTAGCAGCACTTCCATGTGCACGGGACGGCGCGTCTGCAATGGCAGATACAAACGCCCTTCAATGTCCGAATGGAAGATAAAACCTGGGCCTTCGCGGTTGGTTGACCAGAATTCAAAAGGTTCCAGCCCGCGCCACATGCCGGGCAGCGGATCATTTTTATAGGCGCTCACATTGAAGAGCCGCTGCATAAAGTTGTGCTCGCCGGATTTTTTGTCCCACAGCGCCACGGACACTTCATACTGGCCGGGCACGGCGAAGGCCTGCCAGGAAAACTCAACGTCGCTCCGCTTCGCCTCGGGTTTCAACTCGCTAAGTTCTAGCGTTTCGAAATCTCGCGAAGAAACGCCAAGCCCATTTCTTACCTGAACCAGCAACAGTATCTGCCCATCACCCCTGCGTTTAAGCAGCTCAGGCCCCGGCACTTCCACCTGAATGTTCGCGATCAGCCTCTGATGAAATGATAGTTTGTCAGCAACCATGTGTATCTGCCACGGTACCTGTGCCTGAGGGCCCTGGGCCTGCCATGCGTCAAAAGGAGCGTCGGCAAAAACCGACTCTGTGGTGGGTTCCTGCGCGCCAGGATGCAGCACCGCTCCGGCTGAGAAAGCAAGCAGGGCGACCAAGTAAAACCAACATTTCAAGCTAAGCCGGTATGTCATGGGCGGGTAACATCCAGCATAGTGGCGACTCGCGCGGCTTACAAGCTGCTGCCGTTCGTTATTGGCAATCGGCTATAGAAGCAGAAATGGGGTGATTTTCTGCATTGACTTCTGTTTGTCCAATTTTAAGATGTGCCACGGCAACATAAGCCGCTCGATGCAAGCTAGCGTAAGACTTCAAAAGACAAATTGCACCCGGTTTGCCGGAATGGCCGTCTAACAGAGACAATGGTCGCCATGCGAACAAAGCTCCCTCGGCTGGTATTGAGCTGTGCCTGCGTAGCGTTCCTTCTCATCACCGCCCTGCATTCCGATACCCGGCCGCTTCCTGAAGACCTTGGTGCGGTGCATTTAGCGCAGTTGCTCACCAAGCTGAAGACCACGGCGCGACTGATGGAAACCACCGCCCATCCCGACGATGAAGATGGCGGCATGCTGACCTTGGAAGCACGTGGTAAAGGCGCAAGCGCGCTGCTGTTTACCATCACGCGCGGCGAAGGCGGGCAGAACAAGTTTGGCACTGAGAGTTCAGATGAATTGGGCATCCTGCGCACGCTGGAGCTTCTGGAAGCCGACAAATATTACGGCGTGGAACAGCGTTTCAGCCATGTGACTGACTTCGGCTTTTCCAAAACAGCCGAAGAGACTTTTAACAAGTGGCACGGGCATGACATTGCGCTCGGCGACATGGTTCGCGCCATCCGCATTTTTCGCCCAGACGTTCTGATCGCGCGCTTCAGCGGCACCCCCCGCGATGGCCATGGCCATCATCAGGCCTCGGCGATTCTTACCGTAGAAGCTTTCCGCGCTGCCGGCGATCCAAACAAATTTCCGGAGCAGATTAAAGAAGGTCTGGCGCCGTGGCAGCCCAAGAAGCTTTACGTAGGCAATCCGCCGGGCATGTTTCAGCGCAATGTGGCCGAACAGGATTATTCCGTCAAACTGAATATCGGAGAATACAGCCCGCTGCTAGGCATGTCATATACGCAATTTGCGCTTGAGGGGTTGTCTCACCAGACATCACAAGGGACGGGCGGTATCCGCGTTCCTCCCGGCCCTCGCTACACCTACTACAAGCTGACGGATTCCACAGTTAAGGCTAAATCTCCAGCCGGGCACGAGCAGGACTTCTTTGGTGGAATTGATACTTCGTTGGTGGGACTGGCTTCGCGGCTGGGGCCGGAAGAATCGAAAGTGCCCTTCCTGAGACCTGCGCTGGAATCTTTGCAAAAGCACGTTGAAGAAGCTGGCAAAGCCTTTACTGTTCAGGACGCATCTGCCTGCTCCGGGCCACTGCTGGCAGGACTGAATGAAACTTCGCAGCTGCTTAAGCGGCTTTCTGACGCGGCAATAGCACCCAGTGAGAAGGCGGAGCTAACGACGGCTCTCGAAACCAAGCAACAGCAGTTTCAGGCAGCGGCCAATGAAGCGATAGGCATTTACTTTGACCTTACGGTTGATCCTCCTGGTCCTCCGCCCGGGCCGTCCTATTTTCCGCGCATGGAGCAGACCCTCAGCGTGGCAGTTCCTGGACAGACCTTCACGGCCACGACACGTTTCTATAATCGTGGAAAGTTGCCGGTGAAAGTCTCTGACATGGCGCTGGAACTCTATCAAGGATGGAAAAGTTCAGTGCTGAAAAGCGACGTGCATGAATTGGCCTCAGGTGAAATGTGTTCCGTTCAGTTTCAAATCACCGTTCCGGAAAATGCGCCTTATACGCAGCCATATTGGAGCCGCACGAATCCGGAGACTGAAACGGTTTACACGGTCAATGACCCTAAGCTCCTTACCGATCTCTTACCGCCGTATCCGGTGCATGCGCGCGCCAATTTTATGCTCGGCAACAGCCAGGGCGAAGCGTCAGCCGTGGCAAAGATCAAATACATCGATCCCACGCTGGGACAATCTGAACGGCCGCTTGCCGTCGGGCCGCCGATCTCTGTCTTGCTGACTTCACCTGTCGCCGTCGCCCCGGTAGGCGGCAACGCCGAGCCAAAGATTGAAGTGAGCGTACGCAGTAACGTGCAGAGCACAGTCCATGCCAAGCTAAAGCTGGAAATGCCGCAAGGCTGGAAAGTTGAGCCCACAGAAATTCCCGTCGATCTGGATCACGATGGCGACGTAAACAATTACAGCTTCCAGATCACGCCACAAAACCTGCATGAAGGTACATACAAGGTCACGGCCCGCGCCGAATACAACGGCAAGGAATATGCCGAAGGCTTCAAAGTCATCACGCGCCCTGATCTTGATTCCTTTTATGCGTATCGTCCGGCAACAGAAAACGTTCAGGCCGTGGACGTGAAGCTGCCCTCGCAACTCAAAGTCGGATACATCATGGGTGCTGGCGATGAAATTCCTTCAGTGCTGCAAAGCGTTGGTCTAAATACCAGCATCATCACACCGCAGGAATTGGCTTCCGGCGATCTGGACCGCTACGGCACCATTATTGTCGGCATCCGCGCCTATGACACGCGAACTGACGTGCGCGAACACAATCGCCGCCTGCTGGACTATGTAAACCGCGGCGGAACTCTGATTGTGCAATACAACCAGAGCGCCAGCGCATTCAATGAAGGCCATTACACGCCTTACCCGGCCACGGAAGCAAACATCCGCGTTTCAGTTGAAGAGCAGCCAGTGGAAATTCTTGACCCGGACGACCGGGTCTTCAACTGGCCAAACAAAATCACGCAAAAAGATTTTGACGGATGGGTGCAGGAGCGCGGCCTTTATTTCATGTCGCAATGGGACCCGCATTACAAGCCACTGTTGGCTTGCAATGATCCCGGCGAGCCGCTGCAAAAAGGCGGGTTGCTGCTGGCGCACTATGGCAAAGGAATTTACATCTTTTCCGCTTACGGATTTTCACGCCAGTTGCCGGCCGGGGTTCCCGGCGCTATTCGGCTATTTGTGAACCTGGTGAGCGCGGGACATCAATGACCATGGGTTGCAATGACTGGGGTTGCAATGATTGATGCCCCTCAGGGTCCGCTGCCGGGTCTGGCCCGCGATGTCGGCCTGCGCGAAGCCACGGCGCTCAACATCATTGACATGATCGGCGTCGGGCCGTTTGTCACGATTCCGCTCATTATTCATGCCATGCACGGGCCGCAAGCCATGCTTGGGTGGGTGCTGGGCGCGCTGCTGGCCATGTGCGATGGGCTGGTCTGGGCCGAACTGGGATCTGCCATGCCGCAGGCTGGCGGGTCATATCAATACTTAAAAGAGAGTTACGGCGCAAAGCGGCTGGGACGGCTGATGTCATTTTTGTTTGTCTGGCAATTGATTTTCAGCGCGCCGCTGTCCATCGCTTCCGGCTGCCTGGGAATTGCCCGTTACGCGGAATTCGCCTGGCCATCGCTTGCTCATGTGATGCTGGACCGTACTGTGGGCCTCGGTCTTGGACATCTTGGCTCCCTTGAGTTCCGTTTATTCATTACCCATGGCACGTTTGTGGCGATGGGAAGTTGCCTGCTTGCGCTGTGGCTGCTCTACCGTCGCGTTTCCGTCATTGGCCAGCTTGCGCGGTATCTTTCCGTCGGAGTGCTGGGGGCCATCCTGCTGGTTACGGTCGCCGGACTAAGCCACTTCAACACCGCGCGCGCTTTTACTTTTCCTGCCGGAGCATTTAATTTCTCGTCTGGCTTCATCACCGGATTGGGCGCGGCCATGCTGCTGGCCACGTACGACTATTGGGGCTATTACAACGTCTGTTTCCTCGGCGCGGAGATCAAGCGCCCGGAGCGCAACATACCGCGCGCCATCCTGCTTTCCATTGTCATTGTGGGCGCGCTTTACATGGTGATGAACATCAGCATTTTGGGCGTGCTGCCGTGGCAGGAGCTGGACCAGATTGGCGCGAGTGAAGCACGTTACTATATCGCTTCAACGCTGCTCCAGCGCACTTTTGGAAACTGGTGGGGAATGTTCGGAACGTTCCTGATCATGTGGACTGCGTTTGCTTCCGTCTTCTCACTCATGCTGGGCTATTCACGCGTGCCATACGCCGCAGCAGAAGACGGAAACTTCTTTCGCGTTTACGCCAAGCTGCATCCTAAACACCAATTTCCCCATCGATCGCTGCTTACGCTGGGCCTTGTGACCACCGCTTTCTGCATGCTGCGCCTGCAAGACCTGATTGCAGCTCTGGTGGTGATCCGCATTATGGTGCAATTTCTCATGCAGGTCATCGGGCTTCTGCTCTTGCGCGCGCGCCGGCCGGATTTTCCCCGGCCCTTCCGTATGTATTTTTATCCCATTCCGGCGTTGCTGGCTGCTCTGGGGTTTATTTACGTCCTTTATGCCCGTCCAAACCTAAAGGAAATCAGGTTTGGCGCGGCCATTGCGCTGGTTGGTATCATCCTTTTTCTGGTCCGCTCCTGGAAGCGGAAGGAGTGGCCGTTTTCCGGGCAGCCTGCTCACGATTCCGTGCCGGAAGCAGTCCAATGATTTGTCATGTCCGCCATCCCCACGAGGCCCGCTAGACCCATGGAGACCCCGGCCTCAACGCAGCTTGCTCCGGCGCACCATTCAGCACTTTCCCCCTTGCGCGAGCCGCTGTTTCGCAGTTTGTGGATCGCGGCGGTCATTTCCTATACGGGAAGCTGGATGCAGAACGTCGCCACCGGCTGGCTGATGACCTCGCTCACCAGTTCGCCGATGTGGGTTGCGCTGGTGCAAGTCGCGGTAAGCATGCCAGTGTTGTTGATTGCATTGCCTGCCGGCGCTCTGGCGGACATCATTGATCGCCGCAAATTTCTGCTATTCACCCAAAGCTCAATGGTGGCGGCAGCCACGGTGCTCGGGGTGATGACGCTTACGCGGACCGTGACGCCGCAAGTCCTTCTGGTTTTTACTTTCCTGCTCGGCGTCGGCGCGGTGATGAATGATCCGGCGTGGCAATCGCTTACTCCTGATCTTGTTCCACCTTCAAAACTGGCTGCGGCTGTGGCGCTGAACTCCGCCGGTTTCAACATCGCTCGCGCTGTGGGCCCTGCGCTGGGTGGTTTGTTAATTGCCGCCATATGCTGCGGCACTACCGGATCAGGCTGGGCATTTCTGCTGAACGCAATCTCATTCTTTGGAGTAATTCTTTTTCTCTACGTCTGGAAGCCGGCAAAGACCGATCATCAGAACGGGAGCACGACTTTTTCCGGCGCAATCGCCATTGGCCTGCGCTATGCCAGCCAGGAACCGCGAATCCGCACAATGCTGGTGCGGACGCTGGCATTCTCGCTCTTTGCCAGTTCGTTCTGGGCATTGCTGCCATTGATCGCCAGCAAGTTTGGCGCGGAAGGCTTCGGCGTGATGCTGGCTTTCTTCGGGCTGGGCGCGCTGGGCGGCGCGGGATTATTGGCGCTGGCGCGGCGTCGCTTCTCGCCCGACATTGTAATAGCTTCAGCGACTGTGATTTTTGCCGTAGCGCTTTGCGGCCTTGTCCGCTCACACTCGCTTGCAATCGCATCAATTTTTTCTGCCGCAGCCGGTCTGGCCTGGATCAGCATTCTTGCCACTCTGAACCTGGCGGCGCAGACTGCCGCGCCCGGATGGGTGCGTGCGCGCGTAATCTCCATGTATGTACTGGTGCTGCAAGGCGGACTTGCACTTGGCAGCGCAGTCTGGGGGGCTTTAGCGTCCAGTGCCGGAGTGCAGTTTACGCTTACGTTTGCCGCAGCCGCGCTTACCGGCGGTTTGTTGCTGGCGCCGTGGTATCGTTTACAGGAATCTGCCCAGCACTAGGAACGAGCAGAGGTATCCGCCAGGATCCAGGAATTCACTTGAGAGAAAAGAGGAAAACCGAATGAAACATCTGAGAAATCTTTGCCTGCTTACTGTGACATGCGTGGCTACGGGCGTATTTGCCCAGGGATCCAAACCAGCCACGCCGGCCGCCGCGCCCGCCGCGCAGGCAGCGCCAACCGTCAGCGCGGTAATTGATCGCGAAATCAGCATCATTGAAAAAGAATTTGTCGATGCCGCTGACGCTATGCCGGAAGACAAATACAACTTCACGCCCTCCGGGCTAAATCTCCAGGGAAGTGATTACAAGGGAGTCCGGACGTTTGCCGAAGAAGTGAAGCATGTCGCCACGGCCAATTACATGTTCTGGGGCGCAATCACCGGGGATTCCATGCTGCCCGGCACCAACGGACCCAACGGGCCGGACAGCATCAAGACCAAAGCAGAGATCATGAAATATTTAAAAGATTCGTATGCCCTCGGCCACAAGGCGGCTGCTACGCTCACAGCAGAAACGATTGTAGGCACAGTTAACATTCCGATGATGAGCCCCAAGCCAATCTCAAAGCTGTTTGTCTCTACCTTCGCAGTGGCCCACGGCTTTGACCATTACGGACAGATGGTGGAGTACCTGCGCATGAACGGAATAGTCCCGCCAGCCAGCCGCGGCGGCAATTAAGCTGCTGTTGCCAGATTCTCAACGCCGCGTCACAGCAGCCGGTACGAATGCCGCGGCGTTGTTTATTAACATCGCGTAAGCGCCAGCCAGCGACTATTCAAACTGCTTCCTGAATTCGGCCATCTGCTGTTTCAGTTCGGCGACTTCGCCGCGCAGTGTCGCCACCTGCTCTTCCAGTTGTGCAAGGCGCTCAGCGCTGCCGGAATCTTCAGACGCGCTGGCCGTGTCGGCCGGTCCCTCCCATGCTTCCACATCGCCGGAAAGCAGATGCGCATAGCGGACCTCTTTGGTTCCCGGCCTGCGCCCCAGCGCCTTGGCCAGCGGAGGCTCGCGGCGCATGAGCTGTTGCAGCCCGCTCAGCACCTCGTCCAGGTCTTCAAAGCGATGCATACGCTCGGTGCGTCCACGCAACTCACCCGGGGTCTGCGGGCCGCGCAGCAGTAGCACGCACAAGATCGCTGTTTCACGCCGCGTGAAGTTGAACACCTCCTGCAGCCGGTGTTCATATTTCGTCACGCGGCCATCCGCGCCGCTGGCCGGACCTGCCAGCCGTTTATCGCTCAGATTGCGCAGTGCAAGCCTGACGGTGTCTTCGTCAAAGTTTGTCACCGGCTCGCGATTGTTCTTCTGATTGCAGGCATTGACCAGCGCGTTCAGTGAAAGCGGATAGTAGTCCGGCGTGGTGATGTCTTTTTCCACCAGGGCGCCAAGCACCCGGGCTTCAGCGGGGTTCAGGACAATGTTCACCCTAACAATTTATCAGGAGAGAAGGATGCGCGACGGACCAAAGGAAAGTCCGGCAACAAGAGGGCATGGACAGTATCCAGGATGCGGCTTACTTTTGCGGGAGACCCTGATATTGTTCGATTACGTTGCGAATCCGTACGGCATCTCTCTTAGTGTGGCCGTGGCTGGTAATCGGGTCGGTGCCGCCGGTAGAATCAATGCGGATGTCCGACCAGATCAGCCCAGTGCTGATCAATACTGACGCAACCTTGGTGATTGGAATGCTTTCTTCAGTGCTGCCGAAGAGCCGGGGCTTGATGCGCAGCACGCGCTCAGGCCCAACTTCAATGCGTGTAGGAAAGAAAAAATTGCCGCGCGTCCAGCGGCTGGCTTTGAATACCTGGGAAGCTGTGGAATTGAGAGGGGCACTCGACATGGGAATCCATTTTACGCTTGTCGGAATGCGATAAGCTCTTTTTGAATAGTGAGTTTGGCTGATTAATGCACTTTGGCCGGATTGTTGGCCTCTGCTTCCTGTAAGGCCTTTTTCTTGCGGCGGCTCAGGATAAACGGCCGTCGCCTTCTCCGCTCCACACGGGTGTCAATCTTCTTCCAGAAGCCCCAGAAGTAATCGACCGCGGAAATCACAGACACGGCCACCATAAACCAGATCGCCATGCGGGCCACAAGGTCCACGTCAAGGACAAATGAGAACAGGCCAAGGTTGAAGTGCCACACGTCCCAGCGCAGGGCCAGGATCGTGGCCACTACGGAAACAATTTGCACCACCATCTTGAGCTTGCCCAGTTCACTGGCTTCAATAGTAAAGCCCTCTGCCGACGCAATGGACCGCAGGCCGCTGATCAGAAATTCCCGGCCGATAATCAGCACTACGACCCATATATTTACAATTTCCGGGCTCAGGCGCAGCAGAGTGATGTAGCAGGCCGCGATCATCAACTTGTCCGCCAGCGGATCCAGCAGCATACCCATGGTGGTGATCTGGCCGCGACGCCGCGCCAGATAGCCGTCCAGGCCGTCAGTGATTGAAGCCAGAATGAAAATACCCGAAGCCAGCACCACGCGCAGGGTCTCTTCCCGAGAGCTGAAGTACGTTGTGGTGAGCACCCAGATAATCAGGGGGATAGCGGCAATGCGCGAAAGCGTGATGTAGTTCGGCAGGTTCACAGGGAAAAGGCAACCGGGGCATCGGCTGCCCTGATTATCCTTGGATTTAGCCCTCAGCGCAAACTAAGTTTTGTTATTTCCTGCCGTTGACCGTTGCCAGACAACGGCTATATAGCTCAAGAAGATGGCTGGCATAGTCTTCTGACTTGTTCTCCGCGCCGCCGTGAAAACCCGCACTGGTCGCCGCCGTCTTGCCATAGTTCGTGGTGGAAGCGATGAATTTCATCATATCCAGGGCAATATCTTCATTGCGCCGGGGGCCGATCATTCCTGCAAGCGGGTCCATGAATCCTCCAAGAGAAAAGTGCAGACTCTATTGTAACTTTACTCACCCTGGCGGAGTGAAAGGTCGCCACCCTGGGGCCGGAAGCGGGCCAAAAACATGTGCAGGCCACCGCTTACTCATACGCCAGCGCATCGATGGGATCTTTTTGGGCCGCCTTGAATGCCGGGTAGATAGCACCCAGCATCGCTCCGCCAATGGCGATCACTGTAGCGTAAATGGCCCATTTCCACGTGATGGGCAGCACTGTTAGCGTTGGGAAACGGTGTACCAGGCCAGCCCGTCCCGCCATGCTGATGATGAAGCCCGCCACAATTCCCGCCACCGCCAGCAAAAGTGTTTCTCTCAGAATTACACGCACAATGTAAGCCTTTGACGCTCCCAATGACTTCAGAATCCCGATTTCACGGGTCCGTTCCATTACCGCCGTGTACATCGATTGGAAAATCACAATAAAGCCAATGATTACGGCGATCCCAATCACCACCTTTATCACAGTTGAGAGGCCCGGAATATTGTCAGGGGTCATCAATTGCATCCACTCGCGGGTGGACGTAATCACAAAGTTAGGAAGAGTGCCTTTGAGCTCATTCACGACCGTGTCCGTGTTCTTAGCGTCATCCACTTTTACATAGAACACGGATGCTTTGTTCTCAGCCCCAATCAGGTCCTGCAGGGTTTTCATCGGCACATAGCGCCTGGCGCCGCGCCCGTGCGGCACAATGCCGGAAACCCGAAACTCATGGTTTAAAACGTTGATCCTGGACCCAACATGCACCTTGTTAGCGGAGGCGTAAATGTCATCCACAATCATGTCGTAAGGTCCCTGGAACGGGCCGCCTTTGAGATAAATCAGCGGGCCGCCGACAGATTCAAAGGATGGCAGGTCAATGCCATTCAAGATTTCAATATTGGTCAAACTGGTGGTGGTCTGAAGCACAACGGGAGCTACCGCGGCAACATGTGGCTGTTTCATCAACACATCGGCATAACGAACGGACGCAGGGGCGCTGCTGAAAGCGCCAAAATTTGCCGACCCCGGCGGCCGCACGATTACGTCGGCCCCAAGACCCCGCTGCCGGTCCTTGGTATCGTTGAGGATGCCAAGCATCAAGCCCACCATGAGAAGAATCATGGTGACTTCAATCGCCACCGCAAGAATACTGATGAAGGACCGTACAGGGCGGTGCACCAGGTTGGCCACAATCATTTTGTTCATAAGATCATTTTAGGCTGCGTGGACAAGCGTTCGACCAGCTTCTTTCGGGCAAGCTCCCTCACTGCGGCGGTTTCTTGTTGTCCCCTGTTCCATGGACGGCTGCCGCAGAGGGTGGCGAATCAACGTTAATCAAGTGCGAGCCGGGTGGCTGAGTCAGCACAAACTGTTCATCAGTCAAGGGCACGTTCACGTCCAGCTTAACGATGGAGAGTGTGAGTCCATAGCCCTCAACGGGACGTTGAATGGAAACAATCCCAGGAAATTGAATGCCGCCGTAATCGGAAAAGTTTTCATAGCGGGCAAACGTCACCAGTTGGCCCTGCCGATTGTAGATGCTCTGCTCGTGCGGCAGCAGGTCTGTCCGGCTGAAAACGATCTTGCGGGAAAGATAGTAGCCATTATTGTCTTTGTCGATGACTATTATCGTATACGTGGCCTGTTCCGCATCCTTGTGCGTCTTGGGATCTTTTACGATCTCCGTTGTGTTCTCCAGTACGGCGATTTCTTTCTGCGGATCAATAGGCTTCAGCAGCAGTGCGTCAGAAATGTGTTGCGGACGCAAATTATAGATTGGCTGGGGTGAAGGCTTTTCCGGCTGCTTATTGGAACCCACAATAAACTGGCTTTTGGGCGGAATCGCCAGCTCAAAAGTCTGGCCATTGCTGACCATATCGATCATTGTATTGCGGACCACAGGAACCAATACGCGCATGCGCAGCATTTCCGGTTTGCGCACCAGCACATAACCCGTCACTTGTGGATTGTCTATTACCTTGTTCTTACTTAGCTGCAGGACTGAGCTGTCAATATCCACCGTCGCCTTCAGCGTCTTAAGCTTTTCGGCGTTTGAATTGACGAAGTCAACCAGCTGCTCCAGGGTGGCGTCTCTGAGCGTGGCTGAACTGGCGCGCATTTTCACCGGATGTGACGTTCGAAACCCGCATCCGCTGAGCACCAACAAACTGATTAGCAATAAAAGAGTAGTAGTTTTAGGCAAAATGAAAGTACATCCGTCCAGTCTTAGATCAGCTTCCAGTAATTTGGATGCACTTTAGTATAACGGAAGTAAGGGCTCGCCCTGCTCTGGCACTACGCGGCAAAATATGACATTTTGCGGCAACTGTCGCCCGCTAGCGGTTTACCGCCTGCGCCACTGCTCGCCGGTATGCCTGGACGTTTGCCGCGTGCTCTGAATCTGTCCGGGCAAAACGGTGGTGTCCCTGATTATCGCTGACAAAATACAGGTAGTCAGTCTGGGCCGGATGCATGGCCGCGAGCAAGGATGCTTTTCCAGGATTTGAGATTGGTCCCGGCGGCAGCCCCGCGTTCCTGTATGTGTTGTACGGCGATTCAAAATGCAGGTCTGATTGATGAATTACGCCAGTATACCGGTCATTCAGCAGCGCCGCGTAAATCACTGAGGGATCAGTGGCCAACACCATGTGCTTTTGCAGACGGTTATAAAACACGCTGGCAACCTCAGGCCGCTCTTCCGGCGCTCCGGTTTCTTTTTCCACGATGCTTGCCATGGTTACTACGGCATGAAAGTTCTGGGTCAATCCGGTTTCTTTCGCCGCCTGGCGGAAGCGCCGGACCATGGCCGCCGCTATGTCGTGCAATGACTGTGTGCGCGTGAAGTGGTATGTATCCGGAAAAAGATAGCCTTCCAGGCTGGGCGCTTGCGGATCAATATCCTTCACCAAACTTGTGTCTGTGCGCGCAACTTTCAGGAAGTCGTCACGCTTGCCCAGTTCCGCTTGTTCCACCGCTGAGGCGATGTCGAACATGTTGTAGCCTTCCGGCACCACCAACGTGTGAAAAAAGATGTCGCCATGGGCAATGCGGTCATAGACTTCGCGCGCTGTCGCTCGATGATCAAAGGCGTATTCGCCCGCTTTCAGCGGCTTGCGTCCATGCAGATAATGCCATGCAAGAAATGCATATTGGCTGCGGATGATTCCAGCACCCGCCAGGTCCGCGGCAATACGCCGCGCAGACGAGCCCGGCTTAAGCCGTACCAGTTTTTCCTGCGTCGGGCCTGTGGGCAGAAGCAAGCCATAAGCCAGCATTGCGGCCGCAAGCAGCAGGAAAATAAATATCGCTCTGAAAAGAAATTTCAGCATGGATCAGTTCTTTTGCTTCTTCCATTCTAAGGCGAATTCGCCGTGCGCCGCCGATTTCCCTTGCGTGGGAGCATCACGAATGGTCAATGAACTCACGGCGCGCTCTCAGGTTTGGAAGAGAACCGTTCAGATTGAGTTGTAAGGAGGCTGCTCTGGATAAGATGGATCAAAGCTCCAGATGGAGCCTGAGTCCGGGCACAAGTACTGGACCGCGATCCTTGTTGTATCCGGGATGGACCACCCCATTGCAGTTCAGGCGAGAAATACAGCCCTTTCCAAAGATGGGCGGTGTAATAGCTCTCTAAAATATCTTCACGTCCGTAGGTCAACCGGCCATCTCCCAGCAAAAAGCCATTGCCGCCCAGCGCAAGATAGAGTTGGTGCAATCTTGAAATTCCGTTGCTGATAAAAGCCAAACCTATCTTATCTGTGGGGCGTCTCCACCGCTCTGGCCGCCAGTCGGCGCCAGCTTCCACAGCCTGATCGACCTCCGTGTAAGCAAAGCTTTCATTCTGGCCTTCATTCCAGCCAAGACGGCCAAAAACGCGCACCGTCTTTGTGATCTCCTGCTCGGCATTCAATCCAAAGCCATATTTGATGCGTCCCTGCCGGCGGTGTGCCTCAATGGTGGGGCGGGCATCAATTCCCGCAAGAAATGCCTGAATCGCCTCGCGATAGCTGCCCATATTTGCATGATTGACATAACTGAGCAGCCGCACCACAGCCTTCTTCTCTTTCTGCAACTCCGGCCTCAGTTCGAGCTCGATATTTTCTGACCGGGCCCGCAAGATATTGAAATCAAGGCTTGGCCCATTGGCGACTTTGGGCATCAATGCTTCACCAAAACGTACGCCCCAGTTCCGGTCCTGATATTCAGCGATGGCCGCAACGGTATAGCCACGTGTGTCCGCCGCATAGTCATACGCGCCATTATTAACGGCTGTCCAGTTGAGAAACTGCAAATGGGTGTCACTGCCGGCGGAGTTCACGTCAAAATAGTCTGCCAGACTCATCTTGCCGGCCCGCAGTTCCAGACGGCGCACCGGCAGCTTGTTCAGAATTGCCGTCGGCGTGCGTTCGGCGTTTTCCTCTTCTCCGCTCTCTTTTCCAGGCAAGGCAATCACGTGGTGCAGCAACAAGCGGGCAAGATATGGCTTTGATCCAAGCGCAGGGTTCCTGACTACATCCACATTAGTAAAACCAGCCAGACCAAGCGCATTGCTAATACCACGGCCCCCGGCACTTTCCAGATCGAATATCGCCTCAGTGCGATTTGTCAGTTGGTAGCCGGTGTACAAGGTAAGCACGCGGGAAGTAGCATGCTCGCCTTTCGCGGAAAGGCTGTTTGGGCCGGAATACAGCGCATGAAAGTCAGGATGGGCTTGAAAAACGACATTGATCTGGCCGGACACCCACCATCGCGCGGTAGCTGAATGAGGAAATATTGTGGTGGCCGATTCAGCAGGTTCGGTATCGCTATCCTGCGCGCTTGCGTTAAGAGAAAGCAAAATGCATGACAATGCCAGTGTCGCTAACGCCAAAAAATTGGACCTGGTAGTGAACAATCCTTTGAATTTAGCAGAGTAGTTGCCATTCAGGGCATTAAGAATTAGTAAACGCTTCGCGACTGCATAAAGCTTTGCAGGATCAGCACCGCAGCCATCCGGTCGACAGCCTGGGCGCGCTTCTTTGTGCTCACCTCCGCATCGCGCAATAAGCGGTTGGCTTCCGCCGAGGTAAGTCTCTCATCCCAGAGGTGGACTGGGAGCTGAAAGCGCTTGCGCAGTTCTTCCGCAAACTCAGCCACTTTTTGCGATTGGGTACCTTCCTGGCCGCTCATCCGCAGCGGGTTACCCAGCACAATCTCTTTTACCTGATATTCGCGGATAATTCGCTCCAGCCGGCCAAAGTCAGCACGGTTGTTCTTGCGCTCCAGTGTGTCTAACCCTTGCGCGGTGATGCCCAACGGGTCAGTCACGGCCAACCCCATGCGTCGGCTGCCATGATCGATGGCAAGAATGCGTCCGGAAACTTCCACGTGGCGATTATACGAGGAACGGCATCTTAGATCAGGTATGGCCACTGATCGCATTATCCCTCCCGCACCCGAGCAACTCAGGCCGGAGGAAGCCCCGGACGCCGAGCTTCTTGAAAAGGAGCAAGAGAAAAAGAAAGAGCGCAGGCTCAACTCTGCTCTGCATGCCGGATCGATCGCACAGATAGTCGTGGGCGGCGCCGTGATTTTGGCCATCTGCTATGTAGCCAAGCTCATTCTGATCACTTTGTTCATTTCTGTTTTGCTGGCCTTCATGCTTGAACCAGTGGTGAGTTTGCTGGAGAAAGTCCGCCTGCCCCGCTCCGCCGGAGCATTTGTTGCAGTGCTGTTGATGCTGGGGGCAGTCTATGCGGGCAGCTATTTTCTTTATGGACGCGCAATGAGTTTTGTCCATGAACTGCCCAAGTACTCTGAGAAGATTCGCTCCCATCTTGCGCACGTCCGCCAGCAAACCAGTGAATTGGAAAAAACCACGCAACAGGTTTTTCCCGAAGAAAAAAGTGGCGGCAAGAAACCTATGCCTGTCACCGTGCAAAACCAGGGACCTTCCAGCATAGTCACGGAAAAACTTGGCGCGGTCACGGAAGTGGTGCTCACCCTGTGCTTTATCCCTTTCTTAACCTACTTTATGTTGAGTTGGCAGGAGCACGCCCGGACAAAATCAGTCCAATTGTTCCGTCCGGAAAACCGCAGCACTGCCTACGTCACGCTGGGGCAGATCTCCGCCATGATGAAAAGCTTTATCTCGGGAAACTTTGTCATCGGCCTGTTCATAAGCGTGGGCAGCGTCATAGTTTTTGGCCTGCTTGGCGTTCCGTATTTTTATTTCATCGGCTTCATTAGCGGCTTTCTCAGTCTCATGCCCTATCTGGGGATCGCCCTGGCCATGCTGCCGCCAGTGGCCGCTTCCATTGGCACACTGGGCGACACCAAACTGCTTCTTATCGCAGGCACCGTGCTGTGCCTGCACCTGCTGGCGATGAATGTGCTCTATCCCAAAGTGCTGGGCAGCCGCCTGCAACTGAACCCGCTGGTGGTCACGATTTCTCTTCTGCTCTGGGGCTTCATTTGGGGCGCCATGGGCCTGATTCTTGCTGTGCCCATCATGGGTGCCATTAAAATCATCTGCGATCACATGACCTCATTGCGCCCGATTGGCGAGTGGATGGGAGAGTAACCGTTTTTTGACTCCCGAAGCATAGCGAGGGGGAGCCCTAGGGCAGCAGAAAATACCATTGATAGCGGCGTTGGAACTTAGATGAAGAATTTTCCGCAACTTCCATCTTGAGTTACACGCCTTCTGGCGCATAATACTAAGAACGCAGAGTTTTCTGTCGTCCTTTTTTATTTCATGCCTGATTCGGATTTCAGCCGCAACGCCCAGTCAGAGCTCTTTGAGGGCGGGTATTATTCCATCATTGATGGCGACGTCTTCAGTATCGCCAAGGTGCTCAAGCTGGAACCGGAAACCGTCCACGTAAGGATCTACAAACAAAGTTTTCAACAGCGGCCGCGCTCGATTGATCCTGGCGCTCTTACGCTGGGGACGATCCATGACAAAGATGGTTTTGGCATGGGGCACCTGCCGCTGCGGGAAGCGGTGTTCATGGAGCGCGAACCCATTTTTCTGACTTATGCTGAAATTAAGCCCGAAGAGCTTGAAGGTTACAATCTCTGGAAGGAGACCGCCGACGGAGGCGTGTTTGAAATCTGACCGTATTCGAAATCTGACCACTTGATCTAACAATGTCTGCCGCGCCCCAACCCGCCCGCAAGAAACGCAAAAAACGCGTGATCCCGCTCAATCCAGGGACCGGGCTGCCGTTTTCCAAAGGCACCATGAAGATGCGCCTGCTCAAGCGGCTAAAGTGTACGCAAAAATTTGAAAAGCTGGCGTGGATGTCAGGTGCGCGATTGGTGGCCGGCGTGGATGAAGTTGGACGCGGCTGCCTGTTTGGGCCGGTGGTCGCCGGGGCGGTGATCCTGGAACCGGACTATCGCATCAAAGGGCTGCGCGATTCCAAATTGATTGACCAGAAAACCCGCGAAATGCTGGCAGAACGGATTAAGAAACACGCGATTGCCTATGCCGTTGCCGCGGTGGACGTGGCGCGGATCGACCAACTGAATATCTATTGGGCATCGCTGCTGGCCATGCGCGAAGCGGTGGCGCAACTTACGCCGGCCCCCGACCATCTTTTGGTGGACGCGGTGCGCGTGAACTGGGATTGTCCGCAGACCAAAATCATCCACGGCGACGCTCTTTCCATTTCGATTGCGGCTGCGTCAATTATTGCCAAAGTCCATCGCGACGAAATGATTCGGCGCTGGGCGCCAGTCTATCCGCAGTTTGATCTCGCGTCGAACAAAGGCTACCGCTCGCCCAAGCACCTGGCTGCCTTGCGCGAGTGCGGCCCCACGCCGCTGCACAGGCTTTCATTTGCTCCGGTCTGGATGTGCCACGGCTCGGAGCAGGAAGAGTTTGAGTTTGAGGATGATGAGGAGTTGCTGGGTATTTAGAACTACCACTTCGTTTTATCAGGTTTCTTCCGTCCAGTTGTATACACGTCCTTTGGAGACTCTCTTGCAATACAAGTAGCTTGAAAAGATTGCACAAGTAACACATAGTCTGAAAATCAGCTGCTTGCACTCTAAAACACCATCCCGTACAGCTTCTGCAATCTTTATCGCCAAGGCTGCCATTCTTCGCGGAACCAGAGCCGTGTCCGATATGACGCAACCCGTGCGTCGGATGAGACACACGATACAGGCCCATTTTCCTGAGCTTCTTGCCGAATGCAGATCACCGCTATGGACAGCCGAAAGCGTAGTAGAAAACACCCTGCAATTCGGCAAGATACAAAATCTGCGAAAGGCCTGCCATCAATTGCACCTGGTGGAAATACCTGCGGGTGAGACTTTCAGCTTTTGGAAGCAAGTTGGCAAGTCAAAAAGTTATGCCGGTTACGCGAAAGGCCGCGAACTCCGCCAGGGCTGCTTGATTCCGTCCATTGGAGGAGGTCTGTGTCAGCTATCGAATTCTTTGTATGATCTTGCGCTCAAGAGTGATTGCGAAATAGTGGAGCGACACGCGCACAGCGCCGTTGTGCCAGGTTCGGCGGCGGAATACGGGCGCGATGCAACCATCTTCTGGAACTATGTGGATCTGCGTTTTCGACCCAAACAGGGCACGATGATCACAGCAGTTCTAACCAAAAATGAGCTTGTTGTGCGCTTCTGGGGGAAGAAGCGTCTGATTTCGATTGGCGGCCAATCGGCGGTGTTACAAAAACAGTCATTTATCAACACATGCACGGATTGCGGAGTCAGCCAGTGCTTTCGCCATGTAAATCCTGATATTCCCGGATTTTCTGGGCGAACTGTTTTCCTTATCGAAGAATGTTGGCCGGAATTTGAAGAATTTTCCAGCAAAATACGGTTGCAGACGGATGATCTGTTTCTTCCATATCATTCGGGTCTGAGAAGCATCGCAAGATATAACTGGAATAGCAATGGTTACCGGCGGACCATTGCCGCCAATATGAAGACAGCATTTGCCGCGGCAAGGTCCCGCTTTCATCTGAATAGCAGCGCGCCTCCGGTGGCAATGCAGATTGCCCGCTCGCAAGCACTCGCGGACTATTACGGCGATCGCCTCCCCATTGACGCCTCACATTTGTACGTGGCGCAATCACTCCTTCCTTTTCTTTGGCGCCGAGGTGATCTGGGCGGAAGAACGTTTTCAGTTTTCATGACACGCCTGCCGCTGCAAGTTCTGCATCAGAAACTCGATAGATTAGTTGCACAATTTCCTGAACGAAAAACGTTTCAGGAATTCCGCGCTCCTGGCTGGATTGTGGAAGCCGAAGCTGAGGCACTGGAGCAAGCTGAAAGGATCATCACGTCCCATTCCTTGTTCGCCAGTTTGTTCCCGTTCAAAACCACATTTCTGGATTGGAAGCTGCCCCAAGTTAAATCTGCCGAGCGTGGACTGGACATTGTCTTTCCCGGTCCTTCGCTTTCCCGTAAGGGAGCATTCGAATTGCGCGAAGCCGTGCAGCAACTTCATCGACCTCTGGCGGTACTTAATAAGGCTGCGGAATCAGAACGCTTTTGGAGCGGTATCGAACTGCTGGATATACCAGAAAATTGGTTGAGCCGTGCGGCAGTAGTGGTTCAACCAGCTTTCATAGAGAACAATCCACGGCCATTGTTGCGGGCACTGGCAGCAGGTATTCCGGTGATTGCAACGCCAGAATGTGGGATCGCAGAGCACCCACTGCTGACACTAGTGCCGGCAGGAGATACTAAAACTTTGCGAGATGAAATCCAGAGAGTTACTGCCGCAAGTGAAGTTTTTGCAATCAATCGGGGCTAATTGAGCGCGCTAATCTTGTTTCTACATCCAGATAAATTAAAGTGATGGAACAAAGATTGTTTCGTAATCCGGGAGCGAAGCGAACGGGTGCACAATACCTTGTGCATCGGCTGAGTTGCCGCTCTTTCGTTGACCCTACCTTATGCGGCATTTAAACTTGAAATTGAGATCCTTTGCGCCCAAACAGGATTTAAAAACAGAGCCGAATACTCTCAGAATCCGCCAGCGTCTTTGCTTATGGTCCCCAAAGGCCTTTCACTGCGGGGCTGGCCATGTGCAGGCCGCAACCGGAGAAAGAAAAATCGTCCCATGAGCACAACTGCCGACGTTAGCACCACGCCGAGAATTGAATCCATAACCGAACTCAAACGCATGGCCAACCGTCTGCGCATTGACATTATCAAGATGATTGGCGAGGCGGGCAGCGGGCATCCGGGAGGATCGCTTTCTGAAGTGGAGTTGCTGACCGGACTCTACTTCCGCGTGATGCGCTACAACCCCAAAGATCCGGCATGGGCGGACCGCGACCGCTTTATTCTTTCCAAGGGGCACGGTTGCCCGGCGCTGTATGCCGTGATGGCGGAAGCTGGGTACATTGACCGTTCTGTTCTGGGCACGCTGCGCAAAATGGGTTCGCCGTTGCAGGGGCATCCGGACCGGCGCTTTTTCCCCGCGCTGGAAGCTAATACAGGATCGCTGGGGCAGGGACTTTCCATTGGCATCGGCATGGCGCTGGCCGCGCGGCTGGACAAAAAAGACTGGCACACGTTTGTGATGATTGGCGACGGGGAAGCCCAGGAAGGCCAGAACTGGGAAGCCGCTATGTTTGCTCCCTACCACAAACTGCAGAACCTGACGCTGATTGTGGACTACAACCACATACAACTGGATGGCTTTGTGAAGGATATTCTTGACCTCTCTCCGCTGGCGCAGAAATTTGAGTCCTTTGGCTGGCGTACGCTGGAAATTGATGGCCATGATTTCAACCAGGTATTGCCCGCGCTGGAAACGGCACGCGCCGCAAAAGACGGCAAGCCAACCTGCATTGTGGCCAATACAGTGAAAGGCAAAGGCGTGTCATTCATGGAAAACAATCCGGAGTGGCACGGCGTGGCTCCCAAGCCTGATCAGGTGGCGGCGGCAGTGGCGGAGTTGGAAGCAGCGGCGAAGAAGCTTTAGGAATTTAGCCGCGAATGAACGCGAAGAACGCGAATGAAAGAAAGATAGAAGTGGTAAGAATTTCCTGAGGTAGTAATGAGAGAAATAAAGAAGATTTTTTTGACGCAGATGGGCGCTGATAAGTAAAAGCAAGACGGTTGGTTTTTCACAATCGGAACGTTTTAGCTATCGGAATAACGAAAGTTTCGCAATCGGAATAAAGCTAGCAATTGAAAGCAAGCAATAGGAATAAGGAGATACGCTTTGAGCTCAACCACAATTTCCAATCCCGCAACGCCAAATTCGAAGCCAAAGTACGAACCCAAAATGGGCGTCGCCACGCGCGAGGCGTATGGGCAGGCGCTGGTTGAGTTGGGCAAGGCCAATCCCAATGTAGTTGTGCTGGACGCCGATCTGGCCAAGTCCACCTATAGCGTGAAATTTCAGAAGGTGTTTCCTGACCGCTTCTTTACTGTCGGCATAGCGGAAGCAAACATGGTATCAATTGCTGCCGGACTGGCGCTTGCAGGCAAGCTGCCGTTTGCGTCGTCGTTCGCGGTCTTCATCTGCGACAAAGGGATGGACCAGCTACGCGTGGGCGCGGCTTATCCCCATGCTAATGCCAAGTATGTTGGCTCGCACGGCGGCATCTCCATTGGAGAAGACGGCCCGAGCCAGCAGTCCGTAGAAGATTATGCGCTTATGTGCGCGCTGCCCGGCTTTGTTGTGCTCAGTCCATCGGACGAATTCTGCGCGCGCGCGCTGGTGCATCGCATGGCGGAACATGAAGGCCCCGCATATATGCGCACCGGACGGCCCAAGACAGCGATTATCTACGGCCCCGACGACACATTTGAAATCGGCAAAGCCAAACAGCATGGCGACGGCCGTGATGTGGCAATCATTGCCTGCGGGCTGGAAGTGAGCTATTCACTGGAAGCGCAGGCGAAGCTGGCTGAAGAAGGCATTAATGCGCGTGTGATTGATATGCATACCATCAAACCCGTGGATGAGGCCGCTATCGCCAAAGCCGCGCAGGAGTGTGGAGCAATTGTTACGGCGGAAGAGCACTTGCTGGATGGAGGACTTGGCTCCCAGGTAGCGCGGGCCGTGGGCAAATCGGTTCCAGTGCCGATGGAGTTTGTGGGCATCCAGAATACGTATGCTGAATCCGCCACGCCCGACGAACTGATGGAGAAATACGGGCTCACCGCACCGTTCATCGTAAAGGCCGTCAAGGCCGTGCTGAAGCGGAAAAAATAATTGGCCGCATACGCCGCACCTGATGAGTGGAAATCCTTTTTTTGCCGGCCTGCCAATCCTAAATCGGCGTGGCCTCTTCCGCGCCCTGACTCTACTTTGGCGGTGGAACAAATTCTTTAGGTAGTTGGGCGCCAGCGCCGAAGAAGTATTGTTCCATCTGTTCCACCAGAAATTGCTGCGCTTCAGGCTTCCAGGGCTGAAGGCGGTATTCATTCAGCAGCATCTTGGAGTGATCCGCCCACATGCGCCATGCTTCCGCGCTCACGGTTTCATAAATTTTCTGTCCCAATTCGGTGTCGAAGGGGCGTTCATCCAGGCCGGGCAGTTCGCGGCCCAGCTTCGCGCATTTGACCATACGTGGCATGAAGATATTGTAGCAAGATGAAGCGGGCAGAGCCGCATAACTCCTGTATCTCGCAGATTACAGCGCCAACTCCATACCCTCAGATGCCGCCCGCACTTTGGGATAATATTCGCGAGCCTGGGTCACAACCGCGTCAATGCAGGAGTCAGAATGGTCAGGATCGTGGTGGAAGAGAATCAGCTCTTTGGCGCCGCTTTCCATCACCACGTTCACAGCTTCACGCCAGTGGCTGTGTCCCCAACCCTGTTTGCGCGTGGCATATTCTTCCGGCAGATATTGCGCGTCATAGATGAGCACGTCAGCGCCCTCGGCCAGCTTGCGCAGGTTTTTATCAAAGACGGGATCGCCGGGCTCGTTGTCCGTGGCATAGACCAACACTTTGCCGCCGGCTTCCATGCGGTATCCCAGGCAGCCCTGAGGATGATTGAGCCACATGGATTCTACGGTGCAGTTATCGAAGGCGATGCGGCCTTCGTCGATGTTGCAGAACTGCCGATGCGCCGCCATCTCACTCATGTTTACAGGGAAATACGGATCGGCCATCTGTTCTTCCAATGCGCGTTGCAGGCTGCGGGTGCGGCTGGAAGAGTGAAAGATAAAAGAGCTGTCGCGGTCACCATACAGCGGCGCAAAAAACGGGATGCCCTGGATGTGGTCCCAGTGGAAGTGCGAGAGAAAAATGTGGGCGGAAAGCGGATGGCCGTTGTTTTCCTGCGAAAGCTGTTTGCCCAGGTTGCGGAAGCCGGTGCCGCAATCAAAGATATAGATGTGCCCGTTGACGCGCACCTCAACACAGGAGGTGTTGCCGCCATAACGCAGGTTTTCTGATTGCGGGGTTGGCGTTGAGCCGCGTACACCCCAGAATCTGACTAGCATCCGCATTCACCTGTGGCGCTCTTTTGGAGACGCCCGCATCTTTATAAAGTTCGTTCCCGCGGCTACAAGGGAGTACATTTAAGCTCGCGAGGTAATTGCAATATTCCAAGTTTGGGCAAAAGTATAGACCAATTTGGCCCTCTGGAACCATAGGGTTTCAGTCCCAAGACTTAATCAAATGTGTACTTTGCACCAGATAAGTGGTGCATGTACGTTTGGGTAAGGCATACGTTGGCGACGATAAGAATCGATTAAGATAGGCGGTCATGCTATTTCCCGATTACAACGAGTTTTCCCGGCTGGCGCGCACCGCGTCACTAGTTCCAGTGGCGAAAACCGTGGCTGCCGACCTGCGCACGCCGGTCTCAGCTTTCTTGAGCGTGGCTGCCGAAGAGCCGAACGCGTTCCTGCTGGAGTCGGTTGAAGGCGGCGAAAAGATTGGGCGGTATACGTTTCTGGGGGCGCGCCCATATATGGTCCTGCGCGCTCGCGGCCGCAAGATCACGCTGGAACGCAATGGCAAAAAGACAGAGACGGAAGGCAGCGTTTTTAAAATCCTGGATGGCCTGCTGCGCGAACATACGCCGGCGCACGTTGCCGGACTACCTCCGTTTACCGCCGGCGCGGTAGGATTTTTTTCCCACGACGCAGTTCGCCAACTTGAAAAGCTGCCGGAACTCGCCAAAGACGACCTGCAAGCCCCCGACTGCACGCTGATGTTCTTTGACCGGCTGCTGGCTTTTGACCACGTGCGGCATGAGATTTTTATCATCGCCACGGCGGACGTGCGCCGGCAATCGCCAAAGCAGGCGTATGCGCTGGCGTTGCGCGATATAGCACGGATCGAAAAGCAATTGGCAGCGCCGCTGGCGGCAAAATTCCTGCGCACGCTCAAACCCAAAACTGGCAAGCTGAAAGTTGCGGTTTCCGTGAGCAAGAAACAGTTCATCCGTACCGTAGAGAAGATCAAGAAATACATCATGGCTGGCGACGTGTTCCAAACCGTGCCGTCATTGCGTCTTGAGCTTGAGCCGGGCGTGGAGCCGCTGAATGTGTATCGCGCTTTGCGCCGGGTAAATCCTTCGCCCTATATGTACTTTCTCCGCAGTGAAGAGATGACCATCCTTGGCTCGTCGCCGGAGATGCTGGTGCGCGTGACCGGCAAAAAGCTGGAATACCGTCCTATTGCCGGGACGCGCAAGCGCGGCAAAGATGAAGCCGACGACCTGCGCCTGGAAGACGAGTTGCGCCATGACGAAAAAGAACGCGCTGAACACGTAATGCTGGTGGATCTGGGCCGCAATGACGTTGGCCGCGTCAGTGAATTTGGCACCGTCAAGGTGCGTGACCTCATGTTCGTGGAGCGATACTCCCACGTCATGCATCTGGTCTCTGCCGTGGAAGGCAAGTTGCGCCAGGGGCTCACGCCCGTGGACGCATTCGCGGCCTGCTTTCCCGCCGGCACTCTCACCGGCGCGCCAAAAGTCCGCGCCATGGAGATCATTGAAGAAGTCGAGCCTGTGCGCCGCGGCATTTACGGCGGAGCCATCATGTATGCCGACTTCGCCGGAAACCTCGACTCCTGCATCGCCATCCGCACCATGCTGGTGAAGGGAAAGAAAGCTTACGTCCAGGCCGGCGCGGGCATCGTGGCCGATTCCGTCCCTGAAAGCGAATACCAGGAATGCCTGAACAAGACCCGCGCGCTGGTAAGAGCGGTGGAGTTGGCAAGGTCGGGAGAGTAGTTTCATGCTTTCGGACGGTTGGCTTGGTTCCGACCTTAACTTTCCGGATCAGTATCACCAGTGTTGATCAGCGGTAAGGTTTTGGCTTTCCGATCACCCGCCCCGGGGTTGACCTAAAATTCGGCGATTACCAATTTTGGCAATATTGACACTTCCAACCCTCCCCTCCCCTGTCATCCCAGAATGGCGCAGACTTCAGAGGGGTCATCCCAAGGCCATCCCAGATTGGCGTGCACTTCAGCGATTGACCCTCAATTGGCGTAGAATTCAGAGCTTTTCCTCTGCGATCTTCGCGTGCTCTGCGGTAAAATGCGGTAAAAAAGGTCTTAAGTTTTTCTGGCTAGAAGCCAGCAGCTAATCGCTAGCAGCTAAGTTTTCAAAGATCATCCTCCATAACACACTTCCTATCCTGAGGCTAATGCTGAATTTTACCATTTGTTCGCCTTATTGTCAAGCAGAAAATTGGGCAGATGACCCACTCGCAGAAGTAGCTCAAGATAGCAGCAGGGCTTCCATAGCCTGCTCGAGCCTATGCCTTTGTAAACTTTTAATTAGTTTACTAGTATGATACTTGTCAAAGCTACTCTGCTTCTTTATAAATCTTAGCTGCCGCACCCCCTGAAAGAAAATTCCTCTGATTTCCTGAGTCAACATCGACTTGTGCTCTCTCTGTCCAATTTTGCCGGTGGAAGCCAGCCTACAGCTTTGGATTCACACACTTACCAGCTTCAAGTGAAAGGATGCAAATGAAACCGGCGAAACTGTGGATATTTCTGCTTGCGACGTGGATGATCGGAATTTTGAGCTTAATGCCGCGCTTGAATGCTCAAGCTACACCGGCACAAATCAATGAGCCACACGGAGACCAGCCCTTTGGCGCTTATCAAAGCAGCGATATTGACAATGTCGGCTTTGCTAATGGGGCCTTAGACGTTCACATCCCGCTGTTTTCAAGCCAAGGACGTGGACTTGCGCATGGGAAATCCTGGACATATACGAGCAAGGCATGGAGCCAGATACAAACCACCTCACCCTGTGATCCGAGCATTATCCAATGCCCACCGCCAACTCCGGCAATATGGGCCTATGCCGATTACACGAATACTTTCTCTGGCATACAGCAATACCGGACTGCAACCTGCCATGACGGTCACATGCATTCGGAATGGACGAATTACACATATGTTGATCCCTCCGGGACGCCACATGTCTTTGATGCAGTGACCCCTGTGGAAACCCCCCTGCCAAACTGCATCCACCCAAAACTAATCGGTTATTCGCTTGACAATAGTGGCATGCGGCTCGATACCAGCACAGGCATTATCACGTTGAAGAATGGCACTACGGCACGAGGGCCTACCCTGTTTAAGGATTCAAATGGCAACTCAATTATGACGGCAAATGTCCCGAGCACCGGAGAGATTGATACGCTTGGCCGCAACGTGCAGCATCTAACGGGCACGCTGCCTGATGGGGCACAATACGAGGACTGGATAACTCAAGATTCATTGGGCAATCCGCAACGAACGCGTATCGAATGGGCGACGCTACCTGTGTGCACAAACTTCCAACAAGGCGATACAGTGGACACTTGTGGTGGAGATATCAAGTTGGCCCGGAAGATTGATCTCCCCAATGGCCTTGCTTACCAATTCACTTACGATACGGGAACTACGCCGGGCCACTATGGCGAACTCCTCCGTATCGACCTTCCTTCCGGTGGTTATATTCGCTATGAATATGCGCCGATCTCGCCCACCTTATCAATTTATAAAACAATTCGCACAGTAACAAAACGCGCCGTTAGCGCTGATGGTAGTGCGGCCAACGAGAAGGCCTGGACTTATACATATCAGTTGCAAACGCCGGATTCTTCGCACAACACGACGATTGTCACAGACCAGGATGGCAATCAAACCGCCCACGTAATTATTGACACCCTCTTTGCGGTTGGCAGCCCTGCTCCCCTTGAAACGGAGACGCGCTTTTATGAGGGTGCTGCGACATTGTTGCGTACCGTAAGAACTGATTATTCAACTCTTACCGTCAATGTCGGAGATGCGGACGACCCCATCGTAACAGCCCGGACTCTGGGGCGTCCCATCCGCATTACAACTATCCTCGACAACGGACTGACCAGCAAGATTGAAACCGACTACGACCCTCTTCCTGACACCAACGGCGTGATCTCATTCAGCCGTTCCAACGTCACCGAGAAGCGGGAATACGATTACGGGCAAAATGCTCCCGGCGCGCTCATTCGTCGCACAACATACACATACCAGCACAATGCAAACAGCAATTATGCCACGGCCAACATCGTTGACAAGGTGTTGA
>DASXMN010000011.1:0-197459 GCA_036495645.1 Candidatus Angelobacter sp. | reverse complement strand
CGTCGACGGGTTGGGCGCCTTTGAATTGTGGATTCAGCATGACCGGTGATTTCGGCAGATCGGCACACCAGGCCTTACCATCCAACTCCGGCGCATAAAACATCAAGTGAGCCAGATTGTGATCATCGTGATCGGTGAGATAAGCGCTCTTCGACATCATGTAACTCATCGCGCCGGGTTCCAGCGGTGGCAGTTCACCCTTTTCGAATGCTACCTTGTTGCCATCGATAATCTCAGCCTTCGTTCGCCCCACTAACACCATCTCGGTTCTCTTGTAAGTGGCCGGCAAAACAGATCGCGCGGCCGGCGGATTGAAACAGATTGGGCCCCGAATTTTAGGATTCCAAAACTCCGGAGCGTCGGAAGGAGACATCCACCCACGCTCCACAACGCACACAAAACCGTTCGTTCCCTCGACGGCAGTCTCGTAGCCATGGCGTCCTAGGATCATAATTTTTGCCTCGCCCGAAATAGCATCCGGTGCCGCGCTTCGAGCCATGGCAATCTCGGCGTTGCGGTCTGCCATGAGGTACTGATCGAACGGCGCCATGTCCGGATAGGCTGTTTTGGGCGCTTGTGCCTGCCCTGGCTTCGTTGTAATGAGCCCCAGGATCAAAGCGAAACTTAGAAAAGCTACGACTACTAATATGCTTCGGTTCATCGGTTCCTCCTGAGGCAGAATCACTGCAGCCGCCTCACAACAGACTTCGGCGACTGACGCCGTCGACCATGCGGCGCCCTGAGAGCCTTCAGCCACCCAACGATATTTCTGGTTCCCAGTTCCCACACCTTCGCGTCTTGAGCATTCTTTGCTAACGAAGCGTAGCCCTCGACCATCGCCACCAGAAAACTGGCAGTCTCTTCCGGATTCAGGTCGCGGCGTACTGTTTCCTGGGACTGGCCTTTCCGCAAGAGGGTTGCAACTCCTTCCTGCCAGGCAAGGAAGAGCCTCTCCAGTCTCTTGCGGAACTGCTCGTCCAGCGGAGACATCTCCTGCGACAAATTGAGCAGCGGACAACTTTGCCGGACATCTTTGGGCCTGGTTGGCAGCCGCCGGACAATGCCAATCAAAACGTCTATGGGTTGCCCGTCGCTAAGCAGAGGACGCAACCACCTGTCGCGTACCATTTTTGCGATGACCTCGTCGACGATGGCATAGCCTAATGCTTCCTTGCTGTCGAAGTGGTGATAGAGCGCTCCCTTGGTGACGTTGGTGGCGGCGAGAATTGTATCGATGCTCGCACTCTGGAAGCCTGATCTATGGACCTCATGAAAAGCCGCTTGCAGCAAGCGTTCCCGTGTCCGCTCTGGATCACGGACCCTTTGCTTCCTCTCGTGAGCAACTAACATACCATTTAGTATGTAATTTAATCATTTAAAAATCAATCCAAACGCCTAATGACTTACTCCTGACAGCTCGGGTTATCGAATTTCGTAGCATCTCGCCAGTGTATGTATGGAAAGCTGGAGGAACAGTCGTGCTAGTTGGTCTGGGGCCACACCAAAAGGTTGTTAGTTGGTCACTCTATTTTGAAATCTGAAATGTTGAGTTCGTTGTGTCACGTAATCATGTTGAACGTGGAACACCACGTGCATCCTCATTAACCGCCGAGCTGCGCGACGTAAATCGCCAATCATCTCGGCAAGACGACTTTCATCTGAGGAAAAGAGGATTATGAATACCCTAAGACAGTTGCGGAATCTTTGGATACCCTGGGTTACAACGCTCGTTCTGGTTTGCTTCAGCACTGCGGTCGCTCAAGACGGCCACAAAGTTCAAAGAAGCTACAGAATTATCGATTTGGGCAATTTACCTAATGACAATCTGGGTTGTGCCATGGCCCTCAATAATCGCGGCTGGACCATAGAAATGAATGGTCTCATGGACCCTGCCAGCAATTTTAGTGGTGCGAAAGTCTTATCGGGCCACGCGGCGATCAACATTGACGGATTTAAAATCGACCTCGGCACTCTTGGAGGACCGAACAGTTGGATGAACTGGGGCGGAATCAACGATATCGGGGAAGCCGTGGGTATGGCCGAAACAGCTGTCCCTGACCCGGACGGCGAAGATATTTGCACTTTCGGCACAAAGCTTACCTGTCGCCCATTTATTTGGCAAGCCGGCCACATGAGCGCTCTCCCGACGGTGGGCGGAAATAACGGGCAGGCTAGTGATATCAATAACCACGGGGAAATCGCAGGAACTGCGGAAACCGCGGCCACTGACGCAGGATGTCCACCGAACCACATTAGTTTGCCGGTGGTATGGGAAGAGGGCAAAGCTCACGCTCTTCCTACGATCGGTACCGACCCAGATGGGTTCGCATTCGCCATCAACGAGCACGGGCAGACGGTAGGCTACTCGGGTACCTGCACCTCAGCGCTTCACGCCGTATCGTGGGTAAAAGGTATGGCCTTCCCGCTTCCTGACATCGGAGGCGGCGCCATCGCCCAGGGCATAAACGACCAGGGCCAAATTGCTGGGATAATCGGCAGCGCTGACGGCTCAACCGAATTTGCCGCGTTTTGGCAGAACGGCGTACTCACTAACCTTGGCACTCTGCCGGAAGATTTTGCCGCCATAGGCACCGGCATCAACAACCGGGGCCAGGTGGTCGGTAGCACTCTGGACGCCGGCTTCAACTGGTCGCATGGCTTTATCTGGCAGGATGGCGTGATGACCGATCTTAATACGCTGCTTCCTGCAGATTCCAACCTCTTCATAACCATGGCGAACAAGATCAATGAGCGCGGACAAATCTCCGGCATGGCAACGGTGCTCAGTGGGCCGCATGCGGGAGATATTCACGCCTTTCTGGCGACTCCCGTTGAAGGAAGCATAGGCAGGTCAATTGCGGATGTCGTACCTGGACACCCGAAATCCAATTTCGCACAGGCTCCCAGTCCGTTTATGCTGGGATTCACACTTAGACAATTCCCCGCGCAATAAAATTATTCGTTCCCTGGATATGTGGCGCCCATCCTTTCGCGCGGTTTGCGAAAGGATGGGATTAGATACTGCTTACTTTTGATCCTGTCCCGTCAGATTTTTGGGATTCGATTTTTCTGAGGCGCAGCGGGAGCAGGTCCCTTCGCTGCGCTCGGGATGGGAGTGTTGTGAGCGGATGATGGCTGTTGAGCATGATGAGTTTTGTTGGTGGAAAGAGAAGCAAGGCCCCTCCTTCCTACTCGCGTGCTGATGACAGCGCATGCTCGCTTACGGTCGTCGGGATGACGGTGCTTCCAGGGTATGGGCGTCTGGTGTTGGCATTGCGATGTTCGATCCTTGGAGTGCGACTAATTCTCTAAGGAAAATAAAAACAGGACGCATCGAGCGTCCCGTAAAAACTATTTTTTGATCTGCGTTATCAGTGCAATCCGCGGCTGTTCCCCGCCTGTGCCCGCTATTCCGGCGGGGCGATTCTGCTTCTGCGCTCGTCGCTGGCGACGACGCCGTCACGGATGTGGACGACGCGGTAGGCATGTTCGGCGATGTCGGCTTCATGCGTGACCAGCACAATGGTGTTTCCTTTGTTGTGAAGGTCTTCCATCAGCTTCATGATTTCATTTCCGGTCTGTGAGTCCAGGTTGCCGGTAGGCTCGTCGGCCAAGATGATGGAAGGATTGTTGACCAGAGCGCGGGCAATGGCGACGCGCTGGCGCTGTCCGCCGGAGAGTTCGTTGGGCTTGTGGTTCATGCGCTCACCCAGGTCAACTGCCTCAAGCGCTGCTTTTGCGCGGGCAATCCGTTCGTCAGAGGGCGTGCCGCTATAAATCAGCGGAAGTTCCACGTTGTGCAGCGCAGTGGCGCGAGCCAGCAGGTTGAAGGTCTGAAAGACAAAGCCAATTTCTTTATTGCGAATGCGCGCGAGTTCGTCGTCATCGAGTTCGCTAACCAGATTGCTATTGAGCCAGTAACGGCCCCTGGTGGGAGTGTCAAGGCAGCCAATCAGGTTCATCAGCGTGGATTTGCCAGAGCCGGAAGGGCCCATGATGGCCACGTATTCGCCACGATCAATTCGCAAGTTGACGCCGCGCAGCGCGTGTACCTGCTCCTGCCCCATCTGGTAGGTCTTCCAGAGGTCTTCAGTGCAGATAATGCACTCTGTAGGCGGCGCGATGATCCGATCAGAAATGTCGGCGACTTGTGTTGACATCCTTTTCTCCTGGTCTGGCGGCACAGAACCCCACTCTTTTAATTAGACGTGTAGAAAGCGTGAGAGTTTACGATTCACTTTTGTTGGCCAAAGAATTATCCACTTTCACGCCAGCGCCGTTGCGCAGGGTTTTAAGGACTTTATAGCTGCCGGTAATGATCTCATCGCCGGGCTCAAGTCCGCTCTTGACCTGGATGTCCGTGGTCCCGGTAAGGCCGGTCACCACCGGACGCCATTCAGCTTTCTTGTCCTTGATGACGAAGACACCCTGAATATCAGTATTTTCTTTTTTGGCAGTGGTTGCCACCGGAGCAGTTTTGTCGGCAGGCTTGCCGGGATTTTTCTGCGCTTCAAGATCATTCTTGTCACGCATGGTCAGGGCCTGAATCGGAATGGCGACTGCGTCATGGGCCACGCCGGTTGTGATCTTTGCGGTGGTGGAAAGACCGGGACGGAGATTGGGTGGAGGATCAGTAAGAGTGATGACGACCTTGAAATCCTTTGCTTCCTGGCTACCAGCCACACTCTGCGATGTGGAAACACCGGTGGAGCGGATGATGGCGTTGTCGCCGATCTCAGTGACGGTGCCTTTAAACATCTGGTTGGGCATGGCATCAATCGTGACTTCCGCCGGCTGCCCGATGGTGACGTTTACGATGTCAGTTTCATCCACCTGAACTTCAGCGGTGATTACGCCCATATCTGCCACGGTCATCAGGGTACTGCCGGGAGAATTCTGAATGCCCATGACAACGGTTTCACCTTCATGCACGGGAAGGTTGGTTACAGTGCCGGTAAATGGAGCGGTGTAAGTGGTCTTGCTAAGAACGTCATTCACTCGGGTAAGCTGTGCTTTGGATTGGCCAACGCGTCCCTCGGCGGAATCGACCTGAGCTTTGCTTTGCGCGATGCGCGCTGCATCCTGAGCATGAACAGCGTCAGCCATTTCATAGGCCGCTTTCTTGGTGTCGAAATCAGCCTTGGAAACAAGCTGGTCTTTGAAGAGACCTTGATAGCGTTCATAGTCGAGCTTGGCCCGGGCTAAATCCGCGGCGCTGCTCTTGAACTGCGCCTTAGCTGTATTGAGTGCAGCTTCGGCGGCGACAGCATCGGTCTGGCTGCTCTCCAGTGTTGCGCGCGTCATGGCCACGTCCGCCGCAGACTGCACGCTTTCCAGTTGGGCCAGAACCTGGCCCTTTTTTACCTTGTCGCCTTCCTTCACATAGAGGTGGACGATCCGGCCCATGGCATTGGCCCCCACGTTGACCAGGGTTTTTGGCTTGATCTGGCCGGATGCGGTTACCTGGGAGGAGATATCCTGCTTGACCACCTTGCCGCTCTGGACAGTGACAACGTTTTTCTGGCTCTGATTCACCGTGAAGCCAACAATGGCACCCAGCAGTACAATCACACCTAAAATAATGGCGATCTTCTTTGCGTTCATGAATTACCTTCCGGCACAACACCAGCGCTTCATCCACTTATATATACGCCTCGAATGCCGGGAAAGTTCCTTCCCGTCAGGCGGGTGGACAAAATTGAGCGTGTCTCTGTGATGGCGGGTACCGCTCTTGATTATAACGGCAGTGAGTTTTCGGTTCTACATGATTTCTTTGGGTAAGTACCGTAATTTGGAAGCAAAATATGCCTTGGTAGGCGTTCTAAGGTCGGAAAGAAAAGGCCAAAATGGGCTTCCATCCTTGATTATAGGGGTGGAAAAGAACTAAAATTCGGCTATATGTCGCTCCGAGGAGGACTCTAGTGCTCTCCAGTAATTCCCGTTTTTATTCCCTGTTTTTACTCGTTATCTTGGTTGGTTCAGGTTGTTTTGTTGTCCGGGCCCAGGCCCAGGACAAAGATAAAGACAAAGATCAGAAATCGGCGACTGCCGGGACGCAGGCCGATGACCAGCAGGACCCGCTGAAACGTGACCGTAAGAAGGACGATCAAGCCGCGATCAAAGAAAAATTAGGCGGCGTTTACAAGAAGTGGCTGGACGAGGATGTTCGCTGGATCATCACGGATGAAGAGCTTTCCGCTTTCAAAAAACTATCGAACAACGCGGAGCGCGACACATTTATTGAAAGCTTCTGGCAGCGCCGTGATCCTACCCCGGATACAGCGGAAAATGAATACAAGGAAGAGCACTACCGGCGCATCGCTTATGCCAATGAGCATTTCGCTGCCGGCATCCCTGGGTGGCGCACCGATCGCGGAAGAATTTACATTATGTATGGAAAGCCAGATTCAATCGACGCTCATCCCATGGGTGGGCCGTATCAGCGCCCAGCCGAAGAGGGCGGCGGCCAGACTGAAACCTATCCCTTTGAGGTGTGGCGCTACCGGTATCTGGAAGGCATTGGACAGGAAATCGAAATCGAATTTGTTGACGACTGCAACTGCGGCGCGTATGAAATGACGTTGGACCGCTCCAAGAAAGATGCTCTTCTCCATGTTCCCAACGCCGGCCTGACTACCATGGAAGAAATGGGCATGGCCACAAAAGCACAGCGTTTCAATGGCGGTCTTGAATCCCTGGGCACAGGTCCTTTTACCCAGGGTAATCAGAGCAAGCAGTTTGACCGGCTA
Source organism: Candidatus Angelobacter sp. (assembly GCA_036495645.1). Classification (GTDB taxonomy): domain Bacteria; phylum Acidobacteriota; class Terriglobia; order Terriglobales; family Acidobacteriaceae; genus Angelobacter. The sequence continues at coordinate 190,710 of DASXMN010000011.1, read as the reverse complement.
GATACATTCGCCAAACTGAATCGCGCGCCCGACATTAAATTCAAAGACCTGCAAAATGAACTGGTCACGCACAAGTTCCGCACCAATCTCCTTCCTTTCGATGTGCAGGTGGACTTCGTAAAACTGACTTCGGACACCGTGCTGGTTCCAATCACCATGCAAGTTCCGCTCAAAGGATTGACCTTCGCCAACAAAGACGGTGTTCAGCGCGCGGTGGTGAACGTTTACGGCCAGTTGACCAAGCTTTCCGGGCAGATTGTGCAGACGTTTGAAGAAACCCTGCATCGCGATATTCCTGCCGAACTGCTGGAAAAAGAAATTAATAATGTTTCGCTATATTGGAAGGCGCTGCCCATGCGCCCCGGTCTCTACCGCCTTGACGTGGTCATGAAGGACGTAAATGGCGATAAAACTGGTATTTTCAGCCGCAGCTATACGGTCCCGGATTTTGGTGACGAGAAACTTACATCATCCACTCTGATTTTGGCTGACCAGATGGAACCTGTTCCGGCGCGCGAGGTGGGCACCGGCAATTTCGTGATCGGCACCAACAAGGTCCGTCCTAAGGTAAAGCCATCGGATGGCAAGCCGGCTTCCTTTACCAAGAAAGAAAAGGTGAATTTCTGGTTGCAGGTTTATAACCTTGGCGTGGACCAGAAGACCAATAAACCCTCTGCCACGGTGGAATATCAGGTAGTTAACACGGCAACCAATCAGCATGTGCTAGACTTCACAGAATCAACGGCCCAGATGGGGAACGTTGGTGAGCAGGTGACCCTTGGAAAGAGCCTGCAATTGAGCCAGCTTGACCCCGGTGTATACCAGGTAACAATAAAAGTGAATGACCAGATCTCCAAGCAGACGATTTCGCCTACAGCGAAATTCGCCGTTCTGCAATAAAGCAAGGGGCTCCACTTTTATTTGAGGTGGTGGATATGACCCGCAAACTCGAATGTCTATTGGTCGTCGTGTTGGGATTGGCGCCGCTTAACGCGGCGAGCATTGGCGGTATTGCAGGATACGTCAAAGACAGTTCGGGAGCGCCCCAGATGGGCGCGGTGGTGGAGGTCTTTGTTTCCGCTGCCAGGGTCGGTACCACGGTATTTACTGATTCGCGCGGTTATTACCGGGCGGACAATCTCCCGGCGGGCATCTATCAGGTCAAAGTTACAGCCGCTTCTTTCCTGCCTTCGCTTCGGGAAGATGTTATCCTTCGTTCCGGCGCGCATCTCATCATTAATCTCACGGTCAATACCTTGGCCGATGCGCTCAAGATGATGCCTGCACGGCGTTCTGATGCTGACGAACCCGATGATTGGCATTGGACTCTGCGCTCTGCCACCAACCGTCCCATTCTGCGCGTGCTTGACAAGGATAAGGACAAAGACAAGGACAGCGGAGACGGCGAGTCGTTGGTTGTGGTTTCACAAAAGAATTCTGAGCGCGGCGGCGGCGACCGTGCGATGAAAGCCAGCGTGGCTTTTATGGCAGGTTCTGAAGCCGGTGGTTTTGGCAGCGCAGGCGACGTTACAACGGCGTTTGCCCTGGAAAAATCGCTTTTTTCTTCCGGAACGCTCTTCGTTGGCGGCAATATCGGAACTTCCTCAGGTGATCCAAATGGAGTGTTGCGGGCTTCTTACGCGCATGATTTTGGCGACAGCTCCCGCCCCACGTTTGCCGTAACCTACCGTCATTTTGCCGCACCCGGCACTGCGGTCCAGAACTCGCCGTATTCCGCCATTGCCATGAGCAGCTCTGACAATGTGACTGTTGCCGGTTTCATTGATCTCAGCTATGGCGCTGACCTGCAATCCATGGAGTTCGGCAACCGTGTTACGGCCCTGCGCCCGCACGGCTCGGTGGATGTGCATCTCTCGCCCAATATGGTGGTTGAATATCGTTATGCCACCTCTGAGCCTGACACGCGCGCGGCCAAGGGTTTTGATACTGCTCCCGCCGACCTCACCGAATCCGGTCCAAGAATGGCCCTGCTGAATGGCCAGCCCCAGGTGGAAAAAGCGGCCCACCACGAGCTTTCCGTTTCGCGCCATATGGGAAACACCAGCGTGCAGGTAGCGGCGTTTCTGGATCATGTAAGCAACGCCATCCTCACCGGGGCGGGCGACCCATCCAGTTATTCGGATAATGTGCTTCCCGATGTTTATTCCGGCACATTTTCTTACGGCTACGCTCCCGGAGTGAACAGCGCTGGCGCGCGCGTGGTGGTGCAGCGCAAGATTTCTGACGATCTCACAGCCACGGTGGACTATTCGACGGGACAGGCGATTGTGGCGGATGGCTCCACTGACTGGCAGGGGCTGGCGCAGATGCTGGGTACCAGCCGTCAACATTCCGTTGGCACAAAGTTATACGGACACATACCCGGTACCGGTACGCGCTGGATTGCTTCTTATAAATGGACCAGCGGCAATGCACTCTCCACGGTTGATGCATTCAATGCCTCGCCCGGCCAGACTGATCCTTACCTCAGCCTCTTTATCCGCCAGCCAATCCCCGGAACTTCATTTATCCCCGCCAAAATGGACGCGCTGCTCGATCTGCGCAACCTGCTGGCCCAGGGTTACCTTCCTGTGATGGGCCAGGACGGACGCACCATCTATATGGTCCAGTCCGCGCGCTCTCTTCGTGGCGGGTTGGCGTTTACTTTCTAAATTTTTCTGAAATCCCGACCCTGAGCTTGTCGAAGGGGAGGGAACCCTATCGCCTATAAAACTTCGCGATACTCGCAAAAAAATGCGTTTACTCAGGAAGAGGGGAGTTGTTCTGATGCCTGGGATAGTCGCCAATACCGCAATATTTCGGACTAATTTTAAGACCATTCATCCCAGCAATTGATGCGGGCCTGCTTGCGAGAGAATTTCTATAGATAAACCAGGCAAAATGATGACGCCGCCACTGGTCTTTGGTATAGAAAGATAAAAGCGATGAGGTAAAAGGGGGGTGAGAGAACTGGATGTTGGATCAACGCCAGATATTTGTTCCAGACAATCCAGTGCCTCGTACATCCATCCTCGCATCGTCCGTTTTCACGCATGTTGTTGCGTTGGCTTTGATCCTCCTGTTCCGGCACTCAGCGGGACCTCATCTCGTCCCTGAGAAATACATAACAGCACAAACAGTGTCAGGGTCGCCTCATGTGACTTTCAATTCCAACAGCCCGCCACCCGCGCGAGCACAGGCCAACCGCTTCCATATGCCTCGCAGAACAAAGCAGGCGCGCGCGCCGCAGCCTGTCAACCCGGCGGACAGCCCTGGCCTTCAGATTCTCCGTGAGCATGCAAAGGAAGCAACCAAAGGGTTGATGATGAATTTCAAGTTGCGCCATATCTACGGGTTCTCCCCGGGCCCGGAGTATCAACTTGCTGTTCAGACTTCTGGAGCGATTCCCATTATTCCGGCATCTGACCTTCCGCCCCGTTTTGAGCAATATCTAATCGTGGAAGTTACCATTGATATCGACGGCCGAGTGGCTGATGCGCGGCTTGTGACGGGAATGGCAACGCCAAAAATTGAGCACACGCTTCTCTCAGCGATCCGCGACTTCAAATATATCCCGGCAAAACGTGATGGCTCTCCCATCCCATGCCAGGTAGACATTGTCATTCACATTCCAAGTTGACGCTGGCTGTGGAATGCTCGCAGGCCGCCGCGTTCTGGGGAGAAGGATTAGGAGCCTAAGACCATGGAACAGAATGTTGAGATTCGCTTTCTCAATGAAAGTGATCCCGACACGATATCAGCGGCATTCAAGAATATTGGGTGGGGCAAGCCGGCAGCCCAGTATCAGCGGTATTTAGCCGAGCAGGCGGCGGGGAAGCGATTATGTCTTGTTGCTGCTGTGAACAGGCAATTTGTTGGCTATGTAACCGTGAACTGGGTTCCCCCATATGCGCCCTTCGCCGAGCAGGAAATTCCAGAGATACAGGATTTGAATGTGATTCCTCCATTCCGGAGACAGGGCATTGCGACGCAGTTGCTGGATCGAGCGGAACAAGAAGCTGCACTCCGTTCGAGCGTCGTCGGCATTGGCGTCGGGCTGCATCCTGGCTATAACGCTGCTCAAAGACTATATGTCAAGCGTGGCTACATACCTGATGGTCGCGGAGTTACGTACCGCAACCGCTTTGTGGAGGAAGGCATGCAGGTTGTGCTTGACGACGATCTGGTTTTACATCTCATCAAGACAATCCACAGTTCGGTTTACAATCGGAAGCCATGAAGATTTCTAATCAATCACGTTTGATTCTGTTTCTTGTCTCAGCAACAGCCGCCGTCTTGGTGGCTTCTTCTCTTCACGCTGCAACAGCGGAAGAGCAGGCGGTCCTGGCTCCCGTAACGAAAATGTTTGACGGCATGGCGAAACGCGATGCTGCGGCCATTAAGAAGCCGTTGCTGGCCGGAGGCACGCTTGTTCTGATGCGGGATGGCAAGCCAACCCAGATGACATTTGAAGCTTTTGCTGACATGGTGGGAAAACCTGGGAAGGCCCAAATCGAAGAGCGAATCCACGATCCGCTTGTGCGGATCGATAACGATCTGGCAGTGGTGTGGGCACCGTTCGAGTTCCTGGTGGATGGCAAGGTAGACCACTGCGGGACGGATTTATTCAATCTTGTCCACACAAATGGGCAATGGCTCATCGCAAGTATTGCGGATACCGGACGGAAGGATTGTGCGGCCAGGTAGGGCCATTTCCGGGTTGTGACGATTCGTGCTGCCGTCAATAAGAGTATTGAGCACGCTCAGTTAACCAAGAGATCAGAGTTTTCGTGCCCATAGCGATCCCTCACCCGCTTCGCGGGATTCGGGATTTCAGAAAAACCTATTCGTCCCAGAACTTCCGCCACCAACTCTTTTTTTCTTGCGGTGCTTCGTCCTCAAACATCGCTTCATCGCTCAACCCCAAAAATCCGCCGGCGCGGGTATTTGTTTTATTGCTGGCAGCCTGGGGTGGAATTGGGCTACGTTGTAACTGGGCCGCTGCCGTTCGTTGCGCCATGGCAGCTCGCGCCCGCCGGAATACGGCGATTCCAAGCGCGCCGCTCCCGCTGGCGGGCAACACTGCCACTACAGCGCTTGGCCGGGCCAGCGCGTAATCGATTGGGCCGCGAAGAAGTGTGTCAATTCTGGTGCCCTGCGCCAGAGCCGAGCGCAGAAATGAAGTTGTTTCCTGATCAAATGCAATCCACCGTGCCATGGGATACCGTCCGGGAGCTTGGGCTTAAGATGAAGTGGCTTTTGATTGGATGCAAGTTGCTCGTCCCGCGTTTGACGCTTCTGGATGCATTCATGTACTCTCCCGCATTAGACTTTTGTAATCGGAGAAGACCAGGATGCCAAAATTCCTTCTCGGGCGGCGCGAGTTCGCCCTCAGCGCCGCCGCTGCCGCCGCTACGGCACTTATTTCCCCCGGCGATGCCCTGGGTCAGACAGCCGTGGTCACGGACGAGTCTCTCGACGCAAAGACCCGCGCTGCCATGGCCAAGCTCTCGGCCTCTGCCCAGGCGGAAGTCGAGATGAAGGTAGCGTCAATTTTCCGCAAGTACGGTGGCCGCCTTAGCGCTGAAGAAAAGGCCGACATTCGCCGCATTATGGCCGAATCACAGGAAGGCCTGGAAAAGATGCGTACCTTTCATCTTGAAAACAGTGACCAGCCAGCCGATAGTTTCCGCGCCTACCGTGCCGAACCCAAGTCCCGGGACGAAAAAAAATAAATGCTCAGTGAAGACATTCTCTTTCTTTCCGTTGCCGATCTTTCCAAACGGATCCATGCCCGCCAGCTCTCGCCGGTGCAGCTCACAGAAAGTTATCTGGAGCGCAGCCGTAGCATCGGCCCAAAGCTGAATGCGTACGCCACGCTTACGCCTGATCTCGCGTTAAGGCAGGCGCATGCCGCCGAAAAAGAAATTGCCGAGGGAAAATATCGCGGCCGGCTGCATGGCATTCCGTATGCCGCCAAGGATTTGTTGGCTGTAAAAGGCTATCCCACCGGCTGGGGAGCGCGGCCGTACTCCGATCAGCGTTTTGACAATGACGCTACAGTCATCAAAAAGCTGGAAGCTGCTGGCGCGGTGCTGCTGGGCAAAGCCGCGATGATCGAATTGGCGGGAGGCATGGGATACCGTTATGCCTCGGCCTCAGCTACAGGCGCAGCCAGAAATCCATGGAATACAGATTACTGGACCTGCGGATCATCCAGTGGATCTGCTGCGATCACCGCCGCAGGGCTTGCGGCGTTTGCCATTGGCACTGAGACCTGGGGTTCAATTCTTTGTCCTTCAGGATTCTGCGGCCTGGCTGGATTACGGCCTACCTATGGACGCGTGGGCCGCGCCGGCGCCATGGCACTCTCTTACACCATGGACAAAATCGGTCCAATTACGCGCAGTGCCGACGATTGCGACCTGGTTCTGAAGACTATTTCCGGTCATGACGCTGAAGATCTGGGCTCGCTGCCGGAAGCCGCTGCAAAATATACCGGCGCAGCCGAGGTGAAAGGCCGTTTGCGCGTCGGGTGGCTGGTGAACCAATGGAAAGAGATTGCGCCGGATGTGAATCAGGCCGTGATGGCCGCACGGCAGGTACTGGAAAAGAGTCCTTCGCTCACAATGAGCAATGTGTCGCTTCCTGAAGGTCCATGGGAGACCGCTGCCGGCCTTGTTGTTTCAGTGGAAGGCGCAACTGCGTTTCGTCAACTCATTCAATCCGGCCGCGTGGCTGAGTTGAATGATCCTCTGGGAAAAATTGGCGGCTACATGAATGAAGAGATCAGCGCCTCCGATTTCATTCTGGCCCAGCGCATCCGCGCCATCCTTCAGGTGAAAATGGACGAAATTTTCACTAAAGTAGATGTGCTGGCGACCGCCTCACTCCCTGTAACCGCCACGAAAGTGGACGCCAACCTTGATCAGGCGTTGACCTTTGCCGACCCCATCGGAGGCATTGGCAATATATGTGGGCTGCCTGCCATCAGCGTGCCTTGCGGCTTCGGCCAGCATGGCTTGCCTGTGGGTATCCAGTTTATTGGCCGAGCATTGGATGATGCCAAGGTCGTGCAGGCCGCGCGCATCTTCCAGCGCCAGACAGACTGGCATCTCAAACATCCTAAACTCGCTTGAGACTGAGAGTGCGTCAAATTTGCTCAAGCCGCTTCGAAAACTACAAGTTAACCGCCTTAACCTCAGGTGTTTCACCTGAGTGTGTTTGGCCCTCTCGCTGTGCCATACTAGAGGATAGTTGCCGTTTATTTACGTGTTTTGGCGGCAGGGTGCATCCAAAGATTCGAGAATGTCGGCTGATTTATTGACCGGAACATCGTTTGACCCCGAACCGCTGCGTCAGTCCATTCTGCGGCACATTCATTACACGCTTGCCCGGTCAGAGCGCAATGTTGTTCCGCGCGAGCTGTTCAAGCCTCTCTCGCTCACCATTCGTGATTTTCTGATTGACGGCCTGCTCCGCACCGAGCAGCGCTATCGTGAGCAGGACGTCAAGCGGCTCGGCTATCTCTCCATGGAATTTCTCATGGGCCGCTGGCTCAGCGACAATTTGTGCAACCTCGGCCTGGGCGATCAATGCAGCGCCGTACTCGCTGAATTTGGCATCCGGCTGGAAGACGTTTTGGAAGTTGAGCCAGACGCTGGGTTAGGAAACGGCGGTCTGGGCCGGCTGGCCGCCTGCTTTCTTGAATCGCTGGCCACCATGGGCATGCCCGGTTTTGGCTATGGAATTGATTACGAATACGGCATGTTCAAGCAGGAGATTGTCGGCGGCTTCCAGCGAGAAAAGCCCGATCAATGGAAGGTGGAGGGAACACCTTTTTATATCGACCGCCCGCAGGATTTTTGCGCCGTGCCGCTCTATGGCCGCCTTCAGTCCTCGCGTGATTCTCACGGCAACCGCCGCCAGAGCTGGGTGGATAGCAAGATTGTTGTCGGCGTGCCCAATGACATGCCGGTAGCAGGATTCGGCGGGACCACCGTCAACTATCTCCGCCTTTTTACTGCTCGCGCCTCAGAAGATTTTGATATTGAGATTTTCAATCGCGGCGACTATATCCGCGCGGTGGAACAGAAGATTGCTTCGGAAAACATCTCGCGCGTTCTTTATCCATCCGATTCCGTGTTGTCCGGCAAAGAGCTGCGCCTGACCCAGGAATATTTCCTCGTCGCTTGCGCGCTCCGCGACATTCTTCGACATTACTGCTCCACACATTCCGGCTTTGATGATCTTCCTGCAAAAGTCGCCATCCAGATGAATGATACGCATCCCAGTCTCTGCGTGGCCGAGCTAATGCGCCTGCTGGTGGATGAGCATTCTGTGGATTGGGACAAGGCCTGGGATCTGACCGTGGCTACGCTTGGTTACACCAACCATACGCTGCTGCCGGAAGCTCTGGAAAAATGGACAGTTTCGCTGGCGGAGCGCGTTCTGCCCCGGCACATGGAAATTATCTTTGGCATCAATCACCAGTTTCTTCGTACGGTTGGGCGAAGCTGGCCTGGTGATTTTGATCGTCAGCGCCGCATGTCCATCATTGAAGAAGGCCCGGAAAAGCATGTGCGAATGGCCAATTTAGCCATTGTCGGCAGCCACGCTATCAACGGTGTTTCGCGGTTGCATTCTGACCTGATCAAGAGTTCTCTGGTGCCGGATTTTGCCCAGCTCTGGCCGGAACGCTTCAGCAACAAGACCAATGGCGTCGCGCCCCGGCGCTGGATTCTGAAAGCTAACCCCGGTCTGGCCTCACTGCTTTCGCGCACCGTGGGAGAAGAGTGGATCACCGATTTGGAGCGCGTGCGCGCCATTGAAAAAGGAGCCTCAGATCCCGCTTTTCTGGAAGAATTCCGCGCCATCAAGCGGCGCAACAAGGAAAAGCTGGCGCGTGAAGTATTCAACACCACGGCTGTAATGGTCGATCCGCATTCCATGTTTGACGTGCACGTAAAGCGCATTCACGAGTACAAGCGCCAACTGCTGAACGTGATGCGCGTGATTCACGAGTATCTGAGCATGGTGGATGACGGTTCAGACCCGCAAATCCATCGCACATATATTTTTGCCGGCAAGGCAGCGCCAGGATATTGGGCGGCCAAGCAGATCATTAAGTTAATCAACAACGTGGCCAAGGTGGTGAACTCAGATCCGCGGGTTAAGGATCGAATTAAGGTTGTCTTTGTTCCTGACTATCGAGTTTCCCTGGCGGAAATCATCATGCCCGCTGCCGACCTTAGCCAGCAGATTTCCACCGCCGGCATGGAAGCCTCCGGTACGGGCAACATGAAGCTGGCCATGAATGGCGCTCTTACCCTGGGTACGCTCGACGGCGCCAATATTGAAATCATGGAAGCTGTAGGCGCGGCGAATATTTACACCTTTGGACTTACCCGTGAAGATGTGAGCTGGTATCAGGAATCCAGGGGATACAATCCGCGCGAGATTTACAATAGTGATGTGCTGGTCCGCCGCGTGGTTGATTGCATCGGCTCCAACCGTCTGTGCCCCGATGAACCCGGCCTTTTCCGCTGGATCGTGGACGAGTTGCTTGACCGTGGTGATCGCTACTTTCATCTGGCTGATCTCTCATCGTATGTCGAGGCCAGCCAGCGTGCGGAAAAGGATTATCAGGACCCTGCTGTGTGGGCCGCCAAGTCCGTCCTCAATGTCGCTCGGTGCGGATTCTTCTCCAGCGACCGCACAATCGCCGAATATGCCCGCGACATCTGGCACATAAAATCGGCTTTACCCACTTCTGAGCATGTAACAATGGCGAACGAGCCAGCTCGAGCGGGAGTTTCACCCTAATCCCAAATAAAAGTCTTTTATTTTCTGCCGTTTACATGGATAAGTATTTAAGCCTAGTATTCCACAGCCTACCCGTCTTTTTAACATGTTCTTAACATTCCCTTCTCCCGAACAGGCGTTTAATAGTCGGATTGACGCGAAGTGGTTTCCCTTCCGTCCCCCAGGGAGAGAATACATGCGAATTGTCCAACCGCCGTACCAGGTTCGAATTGTTCCGCAGAGTGCCGGCGCTCCGAATCTTTGGCGTTGCGTGATCAAGCAGGAAAAGTCCGATGAAGTGGTAGTTCTCTATGAGACTGCTCGTAAAGAAGACGCCAAGTGCTTTGCATTGTTGGAACTGGCTCGCCTCAACCCTGCTGGTGAGCGCCGCCCGATTGGCGGGGAATAAAGGATCAGCTTCGGCTCGGGCGGCATAGATTCTGTGCTGCACCCGTTTCACTTCCGCCCATACTCTTGCTGATCAGTTCGGCATAAACCTTAGCGCTCGGCCGTGGCTTACGGACTTGCGTGACCGGATCAAGCTCAAACAAGCCAAAGCGCAGATGCCAGCCCTCATTCCATTCAAAATTGTCCGCCAGCGTCCAATGGAAGTATCCCCGCAGGTCCACTCCTTCAGCTAGCAGCCCCTGCATCTGGTTGACAATCGACTCTATCGCCCAGGGACGGATTCTGTCCTCGCGGTCAGGCACTCCGTTTTCCAGAATGTAAATCGGTTTTTTGAAGTCGGCAAAATGCTCAACTGCCCGCTGTAATCCTTCTGGATAAACTTCGCCATAAGGGACTTCAATGCCGGAATCGCCCTGCGGCTTGTGCGGCGGCACGGAGATTTGTAAAAACAGCGTCTTCGCGCTTCGCAGGTTAAAGCCGACGCGCAGCCGGCTGTAATAATTAATTCCCACGAAATCACACGTGCCTTTCACCTCTGTAAGGCTGCTGCCAAACTTATTAAGAGGGAAAGGCGCCCGGCCGCTGCGAATGCCTTCAGCAAAATTGTCATTGAACCGGCGATGCGTGAACTCACAAAGCCATCGGTCCACGGCAGACTCAGGCCGGAGCGGTTTGAACACCACATAGTGCTGCGCCCATCCTACGTTGGCATCTGCCTGCAAAGCATGGATCGTCCGGTAAGCGGCCGCATGGGCCAGACAAAGATTTCTGGTCACGTGCGCTGCCTGCATGAACCGCCCTTTTTTTCCCGGAGGAAATTCCCCCAGAAAGTAGCCCATTGAAACATACACATTCGGCTCATTGAAAGTGGCCCAGTCGCGGCACAGGTCACCCAATGTGCTGACTACGCGTTGCGTGAACCGTTGAAATAGCCCAACTGATTCAGGCGCCGCAAATGCACCTTTGTCTTCAAACCATTGCGGATTGGTGAAGTGATGCAGCGTGACAAACGGCTTTATCCCGCGCTCATGCAGCGCGCGCAGCATCTGCCGATATCGCGCCAGCGCCGACTCATCCCACTGGCCCTCTTCAGGCTCAATGCGGCTCCACTCCACTGAGAGCCTGAGCGCATTCACGCCCAGCGATTGCGCCAGATCAAAGTCTTGCTCGGCATTGCGCCACCAGTCGCAGGCGCGTCCCACGCAATCTCTTGACTTGATCCGTCCGAGCTTCTCCCACGCAGCCCATTGGTTCTTTGAATTGCCGCCTTCCACCTGGTGCGATGACGTTGCCACGCCCCAGGCAAAATCGGCAGGGAAGGCAGAGGCTTGACTACGGGGTCCTGTATCCATTCTTAAACTGGATTCTAGACCTTCTGCCGCCAATATCCCTGATCATGAAGAAAATAATTGTCGTTCCAGGAATTCAGCATGGTTTTCAGGAACATGCCTACGATCTTCCGGTATCCCATGCTTTTGAAACGCCGGTTCGTCGTATGAATGCAGCCGCCGACAATGCCAAATTTACGGCTCCGCACCTTTTTGCTGAGCAGATAATCTTCCGCATATAACGCGCCTTCATGGAAGCCGCCAAGCTGGTCAAACATCTGCTTTTCAAAGAGCATGAACATGCCCGTGCTGAACGGCTTTACCAGAAACGATCCATACTGCGCAACGTTGTTGCCCATATAAAGAATCTGGTCGCCGAGCCTGCCCTGGGCGCACCAGATGTTTGTGGTAACGCAGTGCAGCTTGCGCCGGATGGCGAGGTCCATCGTCCTGCGCAACAAGGTGGAATCTTTCAATTCCATATCGGCGTCGATAAAAAGCACATAAGGCGTAATGGCCCGGCTCGCCCCGGCGTTGCGGCCGACAGATGGCAAGCCGCCGGGAATCACTTCAATATCAAGCCTGCCGGTAAAAGATATGGCTAGTTCCTGTGTGCCGTCGGTCGATCCGGCATCAGCCAGGAAGACTTTCGTAGACCTCATCTGGGAATAATCCTGCCGGCACAGCGACTCCAGGAGTGTCGGCAAAAGCCGCGATTCGTTCTTCGCTGGTATCACGATGGTCAGTTTCGGCAACGTATTCATGGATAGAAACTCCTTCCAGGCCGATAGTGATGTAAGTGCATATCTGATCAACCCACCCGCCCGAGTTGTAGTACTCCACGCCGTCCCGTTCGCGGGACAGTGGTGCGTGTGTATGACCACAAAAAATGCGCTCAGCCTTGCCAGGTTTTGCGTAACTGAGCGCGCCTTGCGCTACCTGCTCTGATAGTCTTAACCACCTCGTATTCAGGCGGTCCAGGTAACGGGCAAATCGTTGGTGCTTGGAATCCATTTTCTGCAACTGCAGAAAGATGAGCTGGCCTACTTTACTCAGGAAGACATTGGCTGCGTCAAACCTGTCAAACTGATGGCCATGTATGGCCAGGTGGCGCTTGCCACCATAGTTCCACGCATATTCCTGGTACACAGGCACGCCCACCAGGTGCGACATGACTTCCGTAAGCCCATGGTCGTGGTTGCCTTCAACCCACACAACCTCAACCTGATGGCGTGGGTTGGAGAGCTTGCGTATATGCCCCAGAAATTTCCAGTGTTCTTTGGTGAGGCGGCGGAAGTTAAGGTCGGCAAAGATGTCGCCCAGCAGAATCAGCCGCTTAAACCGCAAGGATTGCAGCAACGCCAGGGCCGCGCCTGCCTGGCTCATCTCAGAGCCAAGGTGCAGGTCGGACAAGATCACAGTGTCAAAGCAATTTTCCTGCATGCACTATATTTGTAGCAATCGAACATTAAAGGCCCGCGACAGTAAGGTGAATATCGCGTGAAAAAGCCCCAGTTACCTTTTACGGCAACATACAAAACCAGGAATTTTGCGAAGAAAAAAGGGCCCAGAGGTCAGTGGACCCTATCAAAAATTTAAACCGCGGAGAGAATCTGTGCTCGAATCTATTTTATGAAGCCGATACCAATACTTTTACGCCAGGGGCTTTAACATTGGATGAATAGACCGTTAAAGCTGTGTTAATCGCCCATTTATCACCTCTTACGGCGCTTGGATTCCGGCCCTCGGAGTCTCTTTTCCATCGCTTTCCTGAGATTGCCGAATCGTGCCCAGTCGGTTTGCTCTGCCGATTCCAGCGGATTAAGCAGCGACGTATTGATCTCAAGTTGCACTTCTTGAATCAGGCCGCACATTTCCCGCAAATCATGGGCGCTAAAAATGGGAGTTTGGGCGAGTTCGTCTAACACCTGGACTATGAAGCTGAATGAGTTATTGAGAAGAAAAAGCCCCGTGTACACATCCAGGCGTTCGCGGCTATTGAGTCTGAGAGGGGCCACGCCTGCCTAACCTCGGTTTTCTTTGGCGCTCCATGCAGGAAGCCCGACTTTATTTTCACCGAACCGCTTTAAATTTCCGCTGCGCAGGTTGGCTGTAATCGCCTGCCTGATTCGCATCAATTGGCCTGCTCCCTGCAAATTCAGGATTCGGGCCAGCATCTTTCTGCTTACCGGCTTGCCTCCGCTTTGAAGATGAGAAATGATGGCATCCAGGATTTGCGGACGGAGCATGAACCTGAGTTCAGGGTTAACGTCTTTTACGATTTCCTGCCATCGCTTTTGCGAATAACCCAATTGCCTGAGCGTCACCCTGCAGCGTTCGGCTGTTCGCAACGCATGATGAAGCTCAAGCAATATCACCCCGACGTTTGACGCTAAGGGAGAATCTTCAATCGTGCGGGAAATCTCCGGTTTATCCTGTTTCTCTTTAAGCATCGCTTTTGTCATAAGGCGGCGCGCAGCACTCCAAAACTCGCTCCGGGCACGGCAATCTGATACAGCAAGCCCGCTTCAATTCGGAATTGATCATAATTGGCAATAATGTAATCTGCCGTATTGCGCCATCCCTCCGGATCATCAAAAGTTTCAGGAATGGCCGCGCAGAGATTTCTTAAAGTTATGGCCCTCTGTTTCACACGGTCCACGGCCCTGCGCACCCTGCGCTCTTCTGGCCGGTAGCAGCCCAGCGTGTCCAGCACCTCATCCACATTGCCCAGCAGAAGCCGGATGCCTTCTTTAAATTCGGATAGGTCGCGGCATTCTGATAATTCCAGGTGATAAACTCGCGCAACCAGATCATCCAGCGGCATATCACGGCGGGCGATTCTTACAGGGGTCATCTGTTTCAGCCCCTTTCCCCGCTAAGACTGGCTTCAATTCTGGCAAAAGCAGCTTCGATTTTGCGCACGCCTTCGTGTGTCAGTATGCGTTCTCCCCAAGGCGAGAGAATGACAATGGTCCAAGAGAGGACGGCAAGGATATTGGCGATTTGCCGCATTTCGCGTACATGCGTTACGAGTCTGGGAGGGTAATGGCCAATGATTGCGCCGTACACACCTTCAACCAAATAAAGTGAGCCCAGCGTGACAGTGATTCCGGCCAACAGCCGTGACCAATACAGGCCCAGATAACGCGAGTACGCGGCGATAAAGATAAAAACCACTGCTACTGCGAGATAGGCGACTGCTTCAATTTTCCTTTCATGTGCGACGGACGGCATTGGCCAGATGACAAGAAACATAATGACAGCCGCGAGGGAGGCGCCTAACCATGCGAAGGCTTTTTCCTTTTGTGGCAGATCCAGTCCAGGCAATACTTGACGACCGCATTCAACGAGTGTCAACAATACCAACACTGATTCGATATAACTGCCGATATAAAAGGCGTAATAATAAGCCTTGTAGCTGCTCAAAAAAGCCAGAGCAAGAAGTACGAAACTTCGACTGCTGGACGCAAATATCAGAGCTGAGAACCAGGGCAGCCGGGAAAAAAACCGCTTTTTAAAAATACACAAGCAAAGAACAACCTTGCCAGCGATTAGGACGAGCCACATCGCCAGATCAGGACTGCTCAAATAATCCTTCATAGCGCCTAAGGCCGACTTCCTTTCTGTGCCCCATAGCGCCAGGGCCACAGTTAATTTCCTGGTATACAGGGTCTTCCGGGCAGACAAGGGGGTGTGGGATCGCCGCCAAATTGCCTTGCCACTCCCAACGCTGTTCCCACTACCATCAACAGAACGCCAATCAGGATCTTCGCTTTCACAGTGCCTCTCCACGCCGCAGTAGCGGCTTGGACACGGATTTTAAGCGAGAATCAGCCCTTGAAGGCCCACAAAATGACTCTCTTATATGCCACATTTTGAAGCCAATTCCCGAAATGGCAGAAAAAATTATCGCTTTTGGAAATTAAGGTGGTCAGATTCATGAAAGGCGCAATTTTAGCGGGGAAAGCTACATTTTTTTGAGGGGGGTAAAATTGAAAAAAGCTGGCACGCAAATATGAGGGTTTGAAAACCAATAGGCGGATGGTTCATACAGGTGATGATTCGTACAGGTGAACGCAGCAATCAACCCTCAAGTCCCTAGCCTGTCTTGCGATGGTGATTGGCCGTTGTTGTTGGTTTTAAAGCGGAGCGTCCATAATCGATCCGTCGCTCGTTTACACGATCATGCTGATCTGCAGCGCGGATGGTAAGCTGGCCAAAATCCGTGCCCTGCAAACGGGAATCGTGACCAGCAATGATGGCCAACATGCGCCACATCGCCCATTTTCCATGAATTCCTAACATCAGAAATTCAAGCGCTTCAAACGTCCCCAGCCCTTGCTTTGAGTCATGTTTCAGCTTCAGCCGGCTCACCTTTTCTGCCAACCATGCGGCCAATTCTTTCGGTTGGCTGGGAGCAGCACCAATTCGTTCAATCAATCCAACCAGCACATCGCGATCTGCCTCAATTTCGGCCAGCAGTCGCGCCGCAAACTGGCCCAGTGGATCTTTGGCATGATCATCTCGCATTGTTTGGAGAATCTCTGTTGCATGTACTGAACCCGCCAGATGATCTTGAAGATAGATTGTAAGTGGATCGTTCACGGAATTCCTCGGCGCCTTGCAATCTGAATGTATTTTGGGCGCCGAAATATAGGATGCTGGACTGGTCGTTCACAATAACTGAAATCGGGAGATGCTTCCCAAATGCGGCAATCAGCCCTCAGGACCCTCGCCTGTCTTGCTGCTGGTGAGTGGCCGAACCAGATCTGCGGCTGCAAGAATTATCAAGAAACCAGCAGGCAACAACAACGAAAACCAGGCCCAGGATCGGTAGAGTGTGACTCCGCAAAATCCGCCGGTTAGGAAGCCAATCCACAGCAATGCTGTGATCATGGCATCTTTGAAGTCTTCATGATGAGGCGAGAGCCTTAGGGCCTCACCAAACCGGCGCTCCCGAGGGCCGCGGGTTTCGTCATAAAACCAGAAGAGGTAGCGTGAGCCGGATTCGGCAAATTTGGCCAGAGTGCCGGTTACGTGTGTCGTGCGGACGCTCAGAGCGCCTATTCGCGTCAGGGTGGCGTTCTGCAGGCCCATCGCGGCACAAGCAAGAGCCAGGAGGCAATAGAATTCGCGCGCGGATTTTGTCGCCAGTTCCGGTCGCCCTCCATGGACTCCGATGGCGACGATGAGAGCAAGAAACAATGCTTCCAGGCCGAACGTGATGGCCGCAGAGGTTTCAATGCCGCGCCGCTTGCAGGCCTCATGGATCAATGCGCAGGCAAACAGGCCAGCAACGAACAGCAGCACGGCCCAGGCACGCGCCATGGCTTTACCATGGTTGTGATGCAAAAAATTAAAAGCGATCTCAACGGTGTTGCCGCTCATGTTGGCATTGAGAATTCCGTCGAGAACGGTGTAGCCGACAATATCCACAAAGCCCGCGATCCAGGTAAGTCCGATTGCCAGCCACGCTTTCCGCGTTGAATCGAGAGGTTCGCCAGTGTGGTGCTCCACAAGCTTCTCCTAACCTCTAGATGCGTGGCGCTGTTCAGGATATGTAAAGGCGAACCGGCCTGCTTCAATACAGGCGGGAAGCTTGCCGCCGTTGGTTGACAAGAGTGGGTTGCAACAGCCGTCGTGTTCGCGATGACCGCGTCAGTTGCTCTCCGCATGATCAACACTGCTGAAATGAAGACCCGTTCAATTTTTCAATGCTGCGGATGAAGCGGGCACGGAAAGGTATGCTCGTATGCTGGTTTCGAGCTGCTGATTGATACTGCGACTCAATTCGCAAACATCCGAGAAAAAGCGGCTGATCTTGATTTCCAGTAAGCGTTCTTGCAGGAGTTCAAAGATCGCAGTTTCTAACATAGTTGCTTCCCTAATCACCAGTGGAATTGAATAGCCGAGCTTGAAGCGATGTGTTCCATGCATCGCGGCGGCATCCATTGCGATCTGACTCACTTGTGGCTCATGAGCTTCGATCTGTACCACCAATGCGTCCAGAAATTGCGGCAGATGACCTTTGCGCTGGCTTTTATTGACTGCCACTGCAGCAAGCTCCTCGTCAGCTTCGACGGTACTCATCCATCGCTGGATAATAGCGTCCCGATTGTCATGTACCACCTGGACCGCGCGTTTATGATGTGCGGTAGGCGGTAGTTTCCTGGCCTGCAATTTGCCCTCGATCAAATCAACCAACTCATCGACGTCGGTAGGCTTTACAAGGTAATCATCAATCTGCTGGCGAATGCTTTCCAGTGCTGACTCAAACGCGGGATAGCCGGTAATCATTACATTGACAACCCCTGGCTGAACACGGCGCATGGCGCTGGCGATCATAAAGCCATCATAGGGCTGCCCAATGTTTAAATCAGAGACAAGTACATCATAAGGGGCACCCTGAATTGCTGCCAAAGCCTCTGGCACAGTCCCCACGGCGGTTACTTCATATCCTCGTAATTGCAGAATGGTGCCTAGAGTTAAGCGGATGCTGGCTTCATCATCGACAAGAAGAACACGATTTTTATTCACTCTTGGTGAGATGCAGGCAATACTGCTGATCAATATATATTTTTTGCTGGACAACCAAACGAGAAGGCGTCAAGGTCACGTCTAAACTTTACGAAGCTGAGGAGCTGCGTTTCTTTTGCTTCTCGAGGACAGCGTTGATGATCACCGTTAGTTGTTCGGGGTTGATAGGGTAGCTTAGGAATTCAGTCGCGCCCATGTATTGTGCTCTTCTCTTGCCGTCAGCAGGATCGTGTTGGGAAGATAAGAACACCACGGGAATGTCGGCCGTAGCCGGATTTCCCTTTAAACGCTTGCAAATCTCAAATCCATTCAGGTCTGGCAGCTTTACATCCAAAATGATGAGGTCGGGATTTTCCTCAGCCAACTTCAGAGTCTCAGTACCGGATTTACTCTCTATCACCTTAAAACCAGCTTCGTGCAACACTCGGCTCACAAAGTAAAGTTGAGCGTCAGTATCGTCAACCGCGAGAATCGTTGCTGGATGAAGCGCCTTCATGGGAGAGCAAGTATACACTTCTCGAATCTGCGATGTCCGCGTCAGTTGCTCTCGCGCCATTCTAAGCTGTTGAAAAGATTTGGTGAGCGCGGAAGGAATCGAACCTTCAACCTACTGATTAAGAGTCAGTTGCTCTGCCAGTTGAGCTACGCGCCCTTGCTGTGGAAATCACAAAAAAGAGGAACACCCAGGAAGCAGTATCAGTGTAACACAGCAAATGTACATCGGAATCGGTGGAAGGAGCCTGATAAACGGGTGGCGCTTACACAAGTAAAAAATGAGTCAGGCCAGGGGCAAATCCTGATTACACCACAATCTCAGGAAACTCCATGCGATTGAGCCAGAAGTTCTTGAACTCTCCAAGCATGCTGGTAAGTTCCTTCACGCTTTCAGGTTTAGTGAAGTAGGCATTGACGCCGCG
Source organism: Candidatus Angelobacter sp. (assembly GCA_036495645.1). GTDB lineage: Bacteria > Acidobacteriota > Terriglobia > Terriglobales > Acidobacteriaceae > Angelobacter. The sequence continues at coordinate 171,713 of DASXMN010000011.1, read as the reverse complement.
TTCAAAGGCGCGGTTTATATCCACCTGATGGCTGGATGAAGTAAGCATCAGAATTGGCAGACGGCAGATCGGCCCGGACTGGTCTCGAAGCCATTGCAGCACTTCCAGGCCAGAGCGTTTGGGCAGCTTGATATCCAGAATCATGGTGAGGGGGATGGGATATTTTTTGCGGTCGTCATAAGGCGCCACGCCGCTGAGATAATCCACGGCCTTGTCACCGTCGTCCACGCGAATCAGGTTGATTTCTCCCGGCGTGCGGCCCAGCGCGGTTTTGATCAACTGGACGTCAAATGAATCGTCTTCCACCAGGAGGACGACTGGGTTCGCTTTTAACCTTCTCTCATTTGTCATGCGGCTGGCAGGGAAATGAAGAACCTGCTCCCCTTTCCGGGTGACGATTCCACCCGTACTGCCCCGCCCATGCGATTAATCCCCCGCCGGACGATGGCAAGGCCTATGCCGGTCCCAGGATAGGCTTCCGCGGTATGCAACCGCTCAAAGACCTGGAAAATCCGCTCCTGGTGTTGCGGAGCGATTCCAATGCCCTCATCGCAAACCTCGATTGTGACGCTGTGGCCATCGCGATAAGCCTTAATATCCACGTGCGGCGTCTGTTTTGGCGGATAGAACTTTAGACCGTTATTCACCAGGTTAAAAATTGCCTGGGTGAGAGTGGCCTTGTGGGCCTTCACCATAAGCGCAGGATTAATCGATGAGGTGATATTCCTGCGCAAATCTTCCTCAATCTGCTCAGATGCATCCTTAATCGCCGTGGCAACATTCACGGGCACGGATTGGATATCAATCCGGCTCAGGCGGCTGTAATTCAGCAGGTCCTGCACCAGCCGGTTCATGCGGTCGGCGGCCTGGACTATGTTTTGCAACAGCTCAATAACTTGTGGCGGAAGCTGTCCGCCAAAATCAGTAAGAATGAAATCGGAGAAGCCCTCAATGGCGCGAAGAGGAGCGCGAAGATCGTGCGACACGGAATAACTGAAAGCCTCCAGTTCGGCATTGCTGCGCTCGCTTTCGGCCATGCGGACCTCCAGTTCTTCCGCATGGGCCCGTATCTTTTCCAGCAATTGCTTTCTGTCTGTAATGTCACGGGTGATTTTGGAAAAACCTACAAGCTCACCGGCCTCATCCCGCAAAGGTGTGACCACCACACTGGACCAGAATCTGGTGCCGTCTTTGCGTTGGCGCCAGCCTTCGCCTTCATAGTGGCCCGTGGCGGCAGCCGTTGCCAGCACTCTTGCCGGAAGCCCGGCTTCAGCGTCTTCTTTTGTATAGAACTGCGAAAAGTGCCTGCCGATAATCTCGTCGGCGGAGTATCCCTTGATTCGCTGGGCCCCGGAGTTCCAGCTTGTGATCGTTCCGGTCTTGTCCAGAGAGTAGATGGCGTAATCGGTGACACCCTCGATCAACAAGCGGTACCTGAGTTCAGCTTCGCGCCGGTCGGTAATGTCACGGGTGACCTTGCCAAAGCCCAGCAGAGAGCCATCTTTGTCCCTCACTGCATTGATGATCACATTGGCCCAAAAGCGCGTGCCATCTTTGCGAATACGCCAGCCTTCCTCTTCATATCGGCCGACCTCAGCCGCAACCCTCAGTTCCATTTGCGGTTTACCTGAGTCGTTGTCAGCGGAAGAATAGAAAAGAGTAAAAGGCTTTCCAATAATCTCATGGGGTTTGTACTGCTTCATGCGCTCTGCCCCGGGATTCCAGGACGCCACTATGCCGTCAGGCGTGAGCAGAAAAATTGCGTAGTCGCGCACGCTTTCCACCAGAAGCCGGAAGACCCGCTCGGATTGTAAGGAATGACCTTCCGTGATTCCAGGTGTTATGACATTTGGGCCGGCTTTAGGCGTGGCTTCAAGGGGAACCATTCAGTCCTCAAATCTATTTAGATGCAAAATTGTCCACCTTCACATGGATGAAACTGTAAGGCAGGCGCGATTTTCCTTCAAGTTCAGGAATATGCCTTTGTGCCTTCCGCACGTAAAGGAGTGATATATACTTCCAATTACGCCAAAACGCTGATGCCAATTTCGCGCGAAGATGTGACCATCCTGATAGTTGATGACGACCCGCTTCATCTGAAGCTGTATTCATGGATCCTTCAGCGTAAAAGCTATAAATGTGCGACTGCGTTGGTCCAAAGCTCGTCCGTTGATCTGCCTGAAAATGCTTCAGTGAACCTGGTGCTGCTGGATTACAGGCTCAAAAGCTCGCTTACGACATTAGAGGTAGTCAGCCAGATCAGAGATAAGTTTGCCGCAGTCCCTATCGTAATTCTTTCCGACTTGCAATGGATGCCTGATGAAATGCGCGGAGAAGCTGTGGCTTTTGTGAACAAGGGCGACCCAAAGCTCTTGTTGCAAACGATCTCAGACGTGCTGCAGGATGAGCAGCCTAAAGCAGAGACACAGGAGAGCGGAAAATAAGTTTAGTTTAGAGGACCCTGCCTTCCGGAGAATTATTTCTACAGGGTATTTTGAATATTCTTTGAGTTTGCAGAAGTTCACGCAAAAAAAAGCGCCGGCAGCGAGCCGGCTTTTTTATTCAGGGCCGGAGTCCTCAGTGGGCAACGTGCGCAATTTTCTTGGCGGAATTATGTTGCCTCGCAGGCGAGATTTCCGTGGCCGGAGTTACGTCTGAGAGCACTCCCAGCATGATCGGCGCTCCACCGTTGTAGAAAGTCTTTCCTTGAATTGCGATAACGCGGGTTTCGTTTCCCTGTCTTACGCGGAATGTGGTGGAGAATTCCTTGCGATGGCGCTGGCCTGCCTGCAAATGCTGAAAAACCATCTCACGATCGCCCGAGTAGTACATGAGGTCCATTAACTGCCCAAGACGAACGCGGTTGGAAGATGGGAACCCGAGCAGCTTTGCCGCAGCCGAGGAAAAAGAAAAAGTGTCATTCACAATGTCCAGTTCCCATGTTCCCGCCTTGGTGACTTTTTGCAGAATAGAGATGCGTTCCTGGCTCAAGCGAATCTCGGATTCAAGCACTTTTGCCTTTACCTGGAGCCGGGCCACGCTGCGCCGGCGCTGCTTTTCACTACCCGCCGCGGGATAGCTTTCAGCGGGATTCACGTGCGTATGCTCGCCGCAAATGTTGAAAAAAAGCTGGCGGTGTTCCAGGCGGGTGAATGCGCTTACCGGATATCCGCAGAGCAGGTTGAAGTTGTGTTTTTGGGCAAGCTCGTTCCACAACTCTTCCAACCGGACCGTGGCGTCGCGCTTACCTTCCGCCCATAACAGCGCTACCATTTCGCCATATACCACCAGACGGTGTCCCTGCCTTGTGCGGGCTTCAGCTCCGCTTACAAGCGCTCCAATGGTATCGGCAAACCGTTTTTTATCAGGACCACCACCAACCATGAATTTGGCGAGGATCTCAGCGGCGTCAAGACAGATAAAACGCCCCGATTTAATCGCGGATGCAGCGTCTATCTTCCGCAGCCGGAGTTCGTCTGCCAAAGCCGTGCGATGAGGCTTGGTGGCCACCACAATGACGGTGTCTCCAGAGGAGAGGGCCGTTCCAACGTGTGCCCCAAGCGTCTCAATTAAAGCGGAGTCACTTTCATAGAACTGGACGGCATGGCCGCAAGCCAGCGTGGAGGGAAGCGGGGCTTCATCAGGTTTAACGCTTTGACGGGAAGGCATTTGCAGGCTGTTTTCTATTCCCTTCATGACCAACTCCCTTAGATGCAAAACAGCACCGGAGAAAAAATGTTTTTTAATCGCCCATTAAGCCCTTGCCGGAAGGCGCCAAACGTGCCAATTGTATCGCAAAGCGAATTTGAAAAATACAATTCAGCCCATCAGAGGCTATTCTTGGGGCGCTGGGGACAGTTCGAAGAAATGGTAACGAATAACGGGCAAGTCTTCAGGCAAGTTTCGCTGCATCGACCGTTCTTTGGGATAAGGAGTAGAATTTAAGCAGATACCATGCAGCAAGGCTCGGTCTGGAATTTCCTTATGGCACGTTTCCTTTTCATAGGTTGTGCGACGTTGAGTTTACTATGTGCGCTTGCCGCCCAGGCACAAACTCGTCCGGTATTTCCCGCACCGCGTCCAACGCCTGCCACCAATGCAGCACCGCGCATTGCACAGCCACCGCAGCCATCAACATTGCCCCCGGCCAGCAACCCTGCGCAGCCAGTTCTACCGGCTACTCGCCCGGCGGAAGTTCCGACTGGGCCTCCGGTGCCGCCGGTGGTCTCATATCGCGATGGCATGCTCACGGTGCAGGCCCTGAATTCAACGCTAAGCAGCGTGCTATCGGCAATCCGCAATAAGACTGGAATTGAATTTGAAGGCGCTGAAAATATTCCTGAACGGGTGGCAATCTCCATGGGGCCAGCGCCTGAAGGCGATGTCCTGTCGGCCATTTTGGCCGGCTCCAGGTATGACTACCTGGCCATCGGCAGGGCAGACAATCCGGCCATTGTGCAGCGAGTTATTTTGACCATGAAGGGCAAACCAGGAGCGCCCGCCGAAGCTCAGGCCCAGCCTCGTCCTAACGCACAACAGGGCGATGAGGAAGAAACTCCTGACGAGACAGTGAACGCCGGTGATACTGAGCAGGTGCAACCCTCGCCGGTTCCGCAGCAGCAGCCGCCTCCAGAAGCCCAGGCTACGCCGCAAGCCAAAACGCCTGAGCAGCTATTGCAGGAGTTGCAGGAAATGCGCAGGCAAAAGAATTCTCCCGAAGGGGATGCGAATACCCCCCAGGCCCCGCAGAAGCAGCCACCGCACTAATCTTTATTATTGGCGAGATGCGAAGCAGGCTCTCCTTTTTGGTTCTACCGCTGCTCGCAGACTATTTGTTTAATATAGAAGCGTGTACGCAGCACTGGCAGCAATCATTCATCGATGCATTGTTTTCCGGCGCGGCTCGTTGGCTGCGCGCTTGCTTGCTTTCGGCGCTCCGGCTCTGCTTGCTTTGGCAGCGGTGCTTTTGCTCTTAAGCACTTCCGTGCTCCATTCCCAGACCATCAGATATGCCCAGCCTCCGGACGCAAAAAATGGCGAGCGCATTTATAAAGGCGGCTGTATCGCCTGCCATGGAGCTGATGGAAAAGGCGCACCTGAGACCAGCACAGAATTTAAACGCCCTGACACGTTTCCCGACTTCACCCTATGCGACCAGACAACGCCTGAACCCAATTCAGCATGGAAAGACGTAATCCTTCACGGAGGACCGTCGCGTGCTTTTTCCCAGATCATGCCGGCCTTCGACCAACTGCTTAGCTCAACTGATATCGATGACGTTATTTCCTACATGCGTAAGTTCTGTACTAACAAGCATTGGGCGCGGGGAGAGTTGAATCTGCCGCGTGCGCTGATCACGGAAAAAGCGTTCCCTGAAGACGAAGTTGTGGTCTCTACCGCAGTCAATGCCAGCGGCGCTCCGGGTTTTACGACAGATGTTATCCACGAGCAGCGATTTGGCGTCCACAACCAACTTGAGGTCGATGTGCCGGTCAATTTACAGGACCAAAACCACAGTTGGAACGGCGGCTTTGGTGACATTACATTCGCCGTAAAGCGGGAGATGTTTTCCAGCCTGCGCACTGGATCAATTTTGAGTCTGCAAGCCGGAGTGCTGCCGCCCACCGGCAACAGCAAACGCGGATTTGGCAGCGGCACTACTACGTTTGAACCCTTCGCAGCGTTTGACCAGCTTTTCCCGACGAATACTTTTATCCAGTTTCAGGCCGGGGCCGATCTTCGTCGCCATCCCGATATCACCCCGCACAGCTTATTCTGGCGGACAACTCTCGGCCAGTCATTTGCCGGAGACCACGGCCTGGCACGATTATGGTCGCCCATGGTCGAATTCCTAGCTGATCGCGACTTGCAGGATGGAGCCAAAACGAATTGGGACGTCTTGCCTGAAATGCAGGTGACCATCAGCCGCCGCCAGCACGTTCGTTTCGCGATCGGTGTGCGAAAACCTGTGACTAATACGCAAGGCCGAACGCCTCAGGTTGTCACTTACATCCTCTGGGATTGGGCAGACGGAAAACTATGGGAAGGCTGGAAATGAAGCACACTTCCAGCTTATTGGTGCTTCTGAGCGCGCTCATCGTGGCGCCTCTCCTGCTGCTTGCGCAGTCGGCTAGACAGAATTCGCAATCGGCGGATTCCAGGAAGACAGACTCGAAAGCCGATGCGAAGCGGGCTGATTCGAGTGCCACGCTAAAATCGGAATTCCGTACCTCTGATCGCTGCGTGGCCTGCCACAACGGGCTGAAGACCAGCTCCGGCGAGGACATTTCCATCGGCTTTCAATGGCGCGCCAGCATCATGGCCAACGCTGCCCGCGATCCCTACTGGCAGGGCAGTGTGCGCAGAGAAACGATGGACCATCCGGAAGCGACCTCGGCGATTGAAGATGAATGCTCCACCTGCCACATGCCGCTGACGCACCTTGCGGCCAAATCACAGGGCAGGGAAGCAGAAATCTTTGCTCATCTCCCGCTATCTTCTTCGGCAAAAGGTAATGACGCTGCGGCAGACGGTGTTTCCTGCTCCGTATGTCATCAGGTCGAAAAAACTGGACTGGGCACCAGCGCAACTTTTAATGGAAACGTAGTAATTGCCGGCCCCAAAAACAAAGATGAACGCCCTGAATACGGCCCGTTTGCTCCCGATGCCGGCCATCAGCGCATCATGCAATCTTCCACCGGCGGATTTCTGCCAGTGGAAGGCGATCATATCCGCGATTCGGCGTTGTGCGGAAGCTGCCACACCCTCATCACTACGGCACGCGGCCCGGGCGGAAAAGCAATCGGCGCTCTTCACGAACAGATGCCCTACCAGGAATGGCTGCATAGCGACTATCCTCAGCGGAACACCTGCCAGTCATGCCACATGCCTGAGGTGAAAGAGGCCGTTGCGATCACTGCTCTATATGGGCAGCCGCGTGAAGGAATGCACCGCCATGAATTTGTGGGGGGAAACTTTTTCCTGGAACGTATTCTCAACGATCATCGAGACGACTTGAGCGTAAAAGCTTTGCCGCAAGAGCTTTCTGAAGCTGTAGATCGCACTACTGACTTCTTACAGACCCAATCCGCGCGCGTCACGATTCGCGATCTCCAATCAACAACCCGTGGCCTTGCCATGAACATCTTCGTGGAAAATCTTACCGGACATAAACTCCCAACGGCATATCCTTCACGCCGGGTATGGCTGCATGTGGTTGTACGTGACAGCAATGGGCGCGTAGTTTTTGAATCAGGCGCGCTCAATCCAGATGGTTCCATCGTCGGCAATCACAACGATGCTGACCCGCTTCAGTTTGAGCCGCATCGCGCGGAAATCACCAACCCGCAGCAGGTAGAGATTTTTGAGCCAATCCTGAAAGATTCGCAGGGCAAGGTGACCACCGGGCTCCTGTCTGCCGTCGGATACCTGAAAGATAACCGGCTGTTACCCAGCGGCTTTGATAAGCAATCTGCCGATTCGGAAATTGCGGTGGTGGGAGAGGCAGCCCGCGATCCTAACTTTACTGATAAAGGCAGCCTGGTGCGCTACGTTGTGGATACCGGCGGGGCTTCAGGGCCGTTTCATATTGAAGTAGAGCTCTGGTATCAACCTATTGGATTTCGCTGGGCCCACAATCTTGAAGGGTATAAAGCGGCGGAGCCGCAAAGGTTTGTCAGTTACTACGAATCAGCCGCCAGGCATTCGGCGCTCGTCCTTGCCAAAACTGAAGCCACACGCTGAGCGGCGTTGTTCATGATTTAAAAAAAGGAAGAGCTATTGTGGAATAGCAACAGCCGCTGTAGTCGGGCTGCGAGCTTCAAAAGCGCATTAGTGGCTGGAAGCCGTGGTAGCAATCACCGCGGTGGCCGGCGCCTTTACTTCCGCTGTGTTATGGGCAAAAGCGTGCAGGATCGCGCTGATAACAGCGTAGCCGCAGGCAATACCAAAGACGAGTGAAAACAGAATGGTAAAGAGCACGGTGGAGGAAGCCAGAATGGGGTTCATTGTCCAATCTCTTTGATGGTCCTTGTCTCGGTCCGGTTGGTTTCACCGTCCAAATGCATTGTCGGCAATATTGGTTCAAAAGTCTGCATTACCGCCGTTGCTGGACCCTCGGTAGCGCATGATGCCCTTTCGTCATGAAGTCTGCAAGTAACTGAAGTTATTAGGTTAATCCCTGAGCCGGCAGGCGCAATTGACCATTCCCGCAGCCAGAAGCTAACATACGGAGTAGAGCTGTGTGCCGACCCTCCGGGAGCTACTGTAACGGTTTCCTCTGGTTTTGTGGGATTGACGGCGGCATTGCGAACCAAATTGATAAAGGTCCCATGGCGATCAGCAACATCACCGTGCGCGGCGCCCGCCAGCACAATTTGAAAAACATTTCGGTTGAGATCCCGCGCAATACCCTTACGGTCATCACGGGGCTGAGCGGGTCGGGCAAATCTTCGCTCGCTTTTGACACGATCTATGCCGAAGGCCAACGCCGTTACGTGGAAACGCTCTCGGCTTATGCGCGGCAGTTTCTGGATCAAATGGAACGCCCCGATGTGGATTCCATTGACGGTTTGAGTCCCGCAATTTCCATTGAGCAGAAGACTACCTCGCGCAGCCCGCGCTCGACAGTCGGGACAATCACTGAGATTTATGACTATTTACGCCTGCTTTACGCTTCCGTGGGAGTGCCGCATTGCCCGCAATGCGGAAAGCCGATCAGCCGCCAGTCGTCTGACCAGATTGTGCAGCGCGTGATGCAGTTGAAAGCGGAAGAGCGCGTCATGATCATGGCCCCGCTGGTCCGCGGGCGCAAAGGCGAATTTAAAGAAGAACTGGCTAAACTGGCGCAACACGGTTTTGTGCGCGCCCGGATTGACGGCGAACTTCGCCATCTGGACGAAGAACTGGATGACATCCAACTCGATAAACGCAAGAACCATACTATTGAAGTGGTAATTGACCGCCTGCTGGTCAAGCCCGGAATTGAGAAGCGGCTGGAGCAATCCGTGGCCACCGCCATGAAATTGGGTAAGGGGCTGGTTCAGGTGGCCGTGGTGAACGGAGAAGAGCATCTTTACTCAGCGCGAATGGCCTGTCCGGATTGCGGCATCAACATCCCGTCACTGGAGCCGCGTTCTTTTTCTTTTAACAGCGTGTATGGCGCATGCCAGGAGTGCAACGGGCTGGGCAGTAAATATGATTTCGATCCGGCAAAGATCATTGTGGACTGGTCCAAACCGCTGCTGGACGGAGCACTAGGACCGGGCTCGGGATCGACCTACCTTCAGCGGATGGTCGATATCGTGGCGGCGGCTTACAAGATTGATCTTTCCACGCCGTTTGAGAAGTTTCCCGCCAAGATACAGAATCTGCTGCTCTATGGACCGGACGAAAAAGAAGCGCCTCGGCTTGGGTTTCGCGGTGTGCTCGGCTTCCTGAAACAGAATCTGGAAGAATCTACCTCTGAAAGTTATCGCGAATGGATGCTGAGTTACATGTCCGCGACAGCGTGTCCGGTGTGCCGGGGCAAGCGGCTGCGCCCCGAAAGCATTGCAGTAAAGGTGAATGGGCTTTCGATTGCAGATTTTACGGCGTTGCCGGTTTCGCGCTCTGTGGATGTGGCGGGCAAGATACAGCTAAATGATCGCGAACGGGCCATCGCCGGCCGCGTGTTGCACGAAATCAGCGAACGGCTGCAGTTCCTGCATGCAGTTGGACTGGGCTATATCTCGCTTGATCGTTCAGCGGCTACGCTCTCCGGCGGTGAAGGCCAGCGCATCCGCCTGGCGACGCAGATCGGCTCCAAGCTTCGCGGCGTCCTGTATGTGCTGGACGAGCCATCGATCGGCCTGCACCATCGCGATAATAACCGGCTGCTGGAAGCTCTGGAGCGTCTGCGCGATCTTGGAAATACCGTGCTCGTGGTTGAACATGATGAAGAAACCATCCGCCGCGCCGACTATGTGATTGATCTTGGTCCAGGGGCGGGACTGCATGGCGGCGGCGTGGTGGCGTATGGCACGCCGAAACAGATCATGGCGCAGCCCGGCTCGCTTACCGGCCAGTACATTTCCGGCGTAAAAAATATTGCCGCGCGCTTTGAACCCCGCGCCACTAACGGCAAAGCCATTACCGTGCTGGGTGCCAAAGCCAATAATCTGCGCGCTGTGGATGTGACGTTTCCTTTGGGCGTGATCACCGTTGTGACCGGCGTTTCCGGGTCGGGAAAATCAACACTGGTGAATGACATTCTGTACAAGGCACTGGCAAAGGCGCTTTATCGTTCACGTGAAGAGCCCGGCGCGCACAAGGCAATCTCCGGCGCGGAGCATATTGACAAAGTCATCCGCATTGATCAGTCGCCCATTGGCCGGACACCGCGTTCTAATCCCGCGACATATACCGGCGTATTCACGCACATCCGCGATCTTTATGCCATGCTGCCGGAATCACGTGAACGCGGTTACAAAGCCGGGCGTTTTTCTTTTAACGTTTCCGGCGGCCGTTGTGAGCACTGCCAGGGGGAAGGCGAGCGGCGCATTGAGATGAATTTCATGCCGGATGTTTACGTCCTATGTGAGGTCTGCGGAGGGCATCGCTATAACCATGAGACGCTGGCTGTGCGGTTCAAGGGCAAATCCATTGCTGATCTCCTGGAGACATCCGTTACTGATGCCCTGCCGATCCTGGAAGATATCCCACAAATCCGGCAGAAGCTGCAAACGCTCGAAGACGTGGGCCTGGGTTACATCAAACTGGGTCAGTCCGCAGTCACGCTTTCTGGCGGCGAAGCACAGCGCATGAAGCTGGCCAAGGAACTCTCAAAGCGCCAAACAGGTCGTACGCTATACCTGCTCGACGAGCCCACAACCGGCTTGCACTTTGAAGATGTGAGTAAGCTGCTGGAAGTCATTCACCGGCTTACTGACTTGGGAAATTCGGTGATTATTATTGAACATAATCTTGATGTCATCCGCAATGCTGATTGGATCATTGATTTGGGTCCCGAGGGTGGGGAAGACGGTGGAAGGCTTGTGGCGCAGGGAACGCCAGACCAGGTTTCGAAAATTAAGAAATCCTTTACGGGACAGGCGTTGGCGGATTATCTTAGTCCCCGGCGTAAGTAGCTGAAAAATTTGGATTTATTCGATCTCGTTCCATATTCGTAACAAATCATAATTTTCGGTTAGCAGATTAAAAGATTAAAGTACATTGCTTTCAACCTTCTCCTTATACCTGGGCACAATCGAGGGGTAGCGACTTTGGCTTCCAAATGCTTCAACGCTACCCCTTTAGTCTTTCCTGAGAAATCATCCGATGGTGTACATTGGCTTTAAGGGCCGACCGCCTCTTTTTGTGCAATCCCTGGATTCCAACACGCAGCCTGAGCCGATTCCACTCCCGGCAGAAGCGGCCATTCTTCCCCCGGCTTTCACGCCAGCGCCGACTGAAATTGACCTGCTGGATGTTTTGCTGATCATCGCAGCGGCGGGGGTAGCTTTTATTGTTGTGGGTAGCCTGGCGGCAGCGGCCTTTTTGCTTACGCATCGTTCCATGGGACTTACCCCCAAGGTGATGGAAGAAACCCTGAGCCGCAATGCTTTTTTCATTGTGCCCACGCAACTTGTAACTTATCTGGTGATTGTGGGTTTTATGGCGTTTCTGGTCTGGGCCAGGCACCAGAACTCTCTTTTGGAAGCCATTCACTGGAATTCGCCCAATCGAAGATATTTTGTCAACGCGCTGATGACAGGCGCTGCCCTGGCCCTGGTCTCCGATATTGGAGAAATCGTGCTGCATCGATGGATTCCCGATTCGCTGCCAATCACGGAATACTTTAAGGACCGTCCTTCGGCCTTGCTGCTCGGCGCCTTTGGCATTCTGGTGGCTCCGTTGATGGAAGAGATGATGTTTCGCGGTTTTATTTATCCAGCTCTCGCACGATGGACAGGCGTATCTGCTTCTGTCGTGATTACGGCCTCGGTTTTTACCCTTCTCCATGGAGCGCAGTTAGGTTACTCATGGGCGCCTTTGCTGCTGATTTTTATTGTCGGCGTGATATTCACAGTCACTCGCGTGGTCACTAAGTCAGTCGCAACCTGCGTGATCGTCCACATGACTTATAATTTTGTGCTCCTGGGACAGACCTATATCGTTACGCATGGGTTCCGGCAGATGCAGGGAATTTAGGCAGCAATCCTGGGTGAAGTAAGTGGTGAACTCAAAAACATTATGCCTTCCGCGCGTGAACAGCTTCTTGAATTGCTGGCCATTAACTCTTTCCGTCTGGGGGAATTCACTCTCTCTTCCGGCGGCAAGAGTGACTACTACATTGATTGCCGCACCACCACACTCCACGCCCGCGGGGCAGAACTGACGGGGCGTGTCTTTTTGGAGCTTATTCAGCAGCAGGGCTGGCAGCCGCAGGCCGTCGGCGGGCTTACCATGGGCGCTGATCCCATTGTGGTGGCCACTTCAGTGATCAGCGCGCAGGCGGGAGTCCCCATCCACGGCTTTCTTGTTCGCAAGGCAGAAAAGGCGCACGGCATGGCCCGCCGAGTGGAGGGCTTTCAGGAAAAAGCAGCGCGCGTGGTGATTGTGGATGACGTATGCACCACCGGCAGTTCCACGATTCAGGCTATTGAGGCAGCGCGCGAATTCGGTTTCAACATTGCCGGAGTGGCTTGCCTGGTGGAGAGATTGGAAGCCGGAGGACGGCCAGCGGTTGAAAAGGCGGCCGCGCCCGCGCCCTTTGTTACCGTGTTTACCTCAAACGACGTGAAGGCCGCGCATTTGAAGCTGCGTTGATAGCCATAGTGTGTGGCACAGACGCCCTGGCTAAGAGGCTGCTTACTTCACCACTGGTTTCGTCGGTACCGGTACCTGCTCCACAATGCTGATGCCAAATCCTTCCAGCGCTGCGACGCGTTTGGGATGGTTGGTCAGCAAGCGGATAGCGCGAAGATTGAGATCAGAAAGAATCTGCGCTCCCACGCCAATATCACGCTGCGTTTTTCTCTGGTGGGCCGGCGCTGAAGCACGGGCTTCACGATGGAATGCCAGGCGCTTGCTTTCGTCAACGTTAAAACCCTTGGAACTCTGGTGCAGGTAAATCAGTGCGCCGGTGCCTTCACGAGAAATGATTTCCAGCGAGCGGTCAAGCACCTGCTGGCAATCGCATAACGATCCGCCAAAAACATCGCCAGCAAGACAATGCGCGTGCATGCGCACAAGCACCGGGCTAGTGGCGTGCTCCACATCACCCTTGACCAGCGCAACGTGCGACTCACCGTCAAGCTGGCTTTCAAATGCGATCATGCGGAATTCGCCGTGCCGCGTGGGCAGCATGGCTTCTCCCACGCGCACGACGTGGCTCTCCGTTTCCATCCGGTAGCGGATCAACTCCGCCACCGTAAGCATTTTCAGGTTGTGCGTTTTGCAAAACTCAGTGAGATCAGGCACGCGGGCCATGGTGCCGTCTTCATTCATGATCTCGCAGATCACGCCTGCAGGAATCATGCCGGCCATCCGCGCCAGGTCAACCGAGGCTTCCGTCTGTCCGGCGCGGACCAGAACCCCGCCTTTGCGCGCACAAAGGGGAAACACGTGTCCCGGACGCACCAGATCAGCAGCGCGGCTTGCCGGATCGATGGCCACCTGAATCGTCCGTGCGCGATCATGGGCGGAAATTCCCGTGGTTACGCCTTCCCGCGCCTCAACACTTTCATAGAATGCAGTTCCGTAAGGAGAGGTGTTTTCGCGGGTCATGGGGCCGATGCGAAGGTAATCCAGCCGCTCCGGCGTCATTGCGAGGCAAATCAGCCCGCGTCCGAATTTGGCCATAAAGTTAATGGCTTCAGGCGTAATCTTCTCGGCGGCCATGGTGAGGTCGCCTTCGTTTTCGCGGTCTTCATCGTCCACTACGACAATCATGCGGCCGGCGCGGATTTCTTCAATGGCCGTGGGAACGTCGGTAAATGCGCCGTGGGTTGGCATGGCAGAATGAGCTTCTGCAATAAATTCTAGCAAATCTGTGGCAAAGTTCAGTCCACCCGTGCCCCGAAGATTGTTCCGGGCTTACTTCAATGGAAGCGCCAACGCCAGTGTGACAGCAGCTATTACATATCCAGCGCCTTGCCAGGGTGGTGAATTCGACAGCCGGACAGGATATCGCTCAATCCGCGGCCTGGCAGCTGTTATATAAGGTTCGCTGGCGACGTTTTCCCGCGGCGAAGAGAATAGCCCCAGATATTATTGACAAGGAACGTGATCCTTACTACTCCCTTAACCTAACCAAATTTAAGTGAAAGTGCCTATTTCACCAGAGTAGATGCTTCCGTACCCTCGCACATGAGCGACACCGACTTGTCGGGTTTGCTTTTTTATGACTTCATTTTGAGGATGGTTCATTGCTAAGAATAAGCTCCCTGCTTCTGCTGTGCCTGATGGTTCCCGCGCTTAGCTTTGCCGGCGTCTCGACCAGTGTTCCCGTGAACGGTGCTACCGTTGGCTCGCCCACGCACTTCGTCGCGTCGGCCATGTCTCCGAACGGGCTGATCGCTTCCATGACCATCAATGTGGACAGCAAAGACGTCTACAAGACATTCACCAACAGTCTGGACACGTCCGTGGCCCTGGCGGCCGGGTCACATTCCGTCATCATGAAGGCGTGGGACAGCAAAGGGAACTATTTCCAGCAGGTGCTTTCCATCGCTGTTAACAGCAGCAGTCCAGCCCCCACCCCGGCCGTTCCAGGCAGGAGTGTCGTCTCTAAAATAGAAGAGATGTCTGGTTGGCAATCATGCAGCGCATGCGCGGGGCCAGGTGGAAATGGTATAAATACGGCCCACTCGCTAACGCAGGGTGTCAAGAGTCCTTCGCTGGATGGAGCTTCTGGCCAGTTCTGGCTGGGAGGAACGCATCCATATACTAATGCTTTGTTCTTCAAGCCGCTTGGCGGCCGGACGGGCGCTACACACTTCATCCTTGATTTCGACTTCTGGATCGCTAATGCAACGGTCGCACAAGGATTGGAGTTTGACATCTTTTACTCGCGCGATGGCTTGAAAAACTACTTCCTCACCGAGTGCGACTCGCGCGGCATGTATGCCGGCACCTGGCAGGTTAGCGACGTGGTTATCGACACATGGCAGCATACCGGGCTGCCTTGTCACGTGAATTCGTTTGCCTGGAACCATGTCACTCTGGAGTTTTACCGCCAGCCGGACGGCAACACGCGGTTCGTTTCCGTTTCCATGAATGGCAACATGCAGTATGTGAACCGGACTTACGCGGCGGTTAAGGTCAATAGTTTTGAGATGAACGCAGCGGTGCAGTTGGATGGCGATGAGAAGCAAGACGACTTCTCGATCTGGGTAGACCAGATGAGCATTACATACTGGTAGAGATTATCGGCCGCAAATTTGGGGGTGTTTCATCGCTTGAAGTGGAAATCCGGTGGGCCTGCGTAGCTCGCCTCTCACACAGGCCCAGTGTCGCTGAAACTGCCGACGCTCGGGCTTAGCACGGTGTCATCCACGTTCACAACATCCGCCCGGCGCAAATTTCTTCAATTGCAGTGGGGACGTCGATAAATCCGTTGTTGGCTGGCATGGCGGATGACCCTGCAACAAATTCTAGCAAATTGCGGCAAAGCCACCCGCCGATTGTCGCCTGTTAACCCAGGATTCTTTGCGGGCGTTTCAGAGAAACGCCCACTAGAGTTAATGCGTAAGCAGACCGTACACGTCCAGTTGATTGCCTGTGCCTACATAGACCCTGCCGTTGGCAATCATTGGAGTGGTGAATTTAACTGCCGGACCGGCGGTATCGCGCCCACCCGCAGCCTGGCTGCTATTGTAAAGTTCGTTGGCTACATTCGTCGCGTCGGACGCATGCAGGATCGCTGGTCCATTGGTATTCCATGCGTCCGTTTGCAGCTCCCAAACAATTCCGCCGCTGGTCCCATTGGCTGAGACAGACGGCGTGGCTCCGTGGTCACCGAAAGTGGTGGACGCGGACGCGACGCGGGCAAGCGTTCCATTGCTGTATTGGAAGGCCTGCAAGGTTGCGGTTTGAGGATGGAAATATACCAATCCGTTGAAGTAGGCGGGTGTGCTGAAGATATTGTCGAATTGCGCATTGCCAATATCAGGAACAGTTTGCACCACGTTGTCACAGGACGTTGGCGTGGTGGAAGTGCCATCACAGGCCGGATTGCTGGGAGCATTGAACCCGCCCATGTGATCACGGTCAACCACGAACACGCGGCCGTCTTTGCCTCCACCTACCAGTTCGTGTGGATGCGCGGAAGCGTTATCAGGCAGCACTATGGGCCCTCCGCTACCAAGGTCGGCGTCATTTGCCCGCAGGAAAGCCTCATTCGACGGGGTAAAGGAATCGAGCACGGAAAGATCGGCCGCATTCAATTTCAAGAATGCGTCATTAAAGCCCGGTGCTGGATCGCCAAAATCAACTCCGGTCATCAAATACAGATTGCCTAAGCCGTCGGTGGCAGGGGCGCCGCCGCCCATCCAGAGTGCGCCACCGCCTCCGTTCGGCGTGGTATTGATTTTGCTTACCTGCTGCAGGGAAGCAGCGTTGTAGCCCATCAGCCATCCGTGCGGGCAGGCTCCAAAAGCGACGAACACGATGCCATTGACCAACGCAAGTCCGGGCCGCTGCAGGCAGGAATGTTCCAGCGTAATGCTGCCGTTCACGTTATCAAAGCCCGTGCCGGCGACGGTAGCGGTCACCTGTACCGGCCCCCCGAATTTCTCGGAGCCGTTATGAAGGTCCAAAGCATGGAGCTTGAAAATGCCTCCCTGCGTCTCCGCCACAACGTACAAAGTGTCGGTGGTTCCGTCGATCACCGGTGTGCCGGTGATTCCTTTTTCAATGCTGACTCCTTCTACCGTTTTCGATGGAACGCTTGGGCCAAGATTTTTTTGCCAGAGCGCGTTCGGGCTCAGGCCGTCAGCGTCAAAGGCATAGACCGAATTATGTTCAGTGGCTACGAACACCACGTTGTGCGTGCCCCCCGCGATATTGGTCAGGCTTGAAACGAACAGTGGCTGGGCATACACCTGGCCATCCACGGGATACGAGAATTGTTTGCCGAAGGTTGAAGCATTGACGTTGGAAGGATTCAGAATGGTTTCGTTCGCATTCAGACCGGTGCGCTGGCCATCATTGTGGTAGGTAAGCATAGATACCGAACCGAAATCGGGCACCACAATAGTCGCCTGCGCTGTGGCGCTCAGGGCGTTGTTTGCCACGCTGGCTGCTGTAATGGTGTGAGTACCGGCGGCCGCGGGCGCGGTATAAAGACCGGTGCTGGAGATAGTACCGGAAGCGCTGCTGCCACCCGCCTGTCCATCAACAGACCAGGTCACAGGAAGGAGCGATGGGTCTGTGGGGGTGACAATAAACTGCTGAGTCGCATTTACAGCCATCCTCGCAGCCGCCGGATTGATCGAAAGCCCAGCCGGAATAGTTACCTGGGCAGATGCGGTGCTGGTTGGCGTATCCTTGCTGGTTGCAGTAACTGTATGTGTTCCGGACGTGGCGGGAGCGGTGTACAGGCCGTTTCCATCAATTGTCCCGACTGAAGCATTTCCGCCCGCTACACCATCCACCGACCAAGCCACGCCGAGATTCGGGATGGGAGTGACTGTGGCAGTGAACTGCTGAGTTGCTTTGGCAGCAACCGTCGCCGACGCTGGTGAGATGCTTACGCTGAAGGCTGCAGTGACGGTAACTTGAGAACTCCCACTTTTGCTGGGATCTGCCATGCTGACCGCGGTAACCGTGTGATTGCCCGGCACGGAAGGTGCTTGATAATGCCCCGAGGAATCGATTGTGCCTGTAGTGCTATTTCCACCCGACACATTGTCCACCATCCATGTAACGCCGGTATTTGTAGTACCAGTCACAGTAGCTACAAAAGCGCTGAACGCGGTTCCGGCGGCAACCGATACCGACGGAGGCGCGACGGTGACGCTGACCGCCCCGCTGGATCCTGGTTTGTTGTTATTGCCGCTGCCAAGGCCGCCGCAATTGGCTAGAAAGGTGAGTAAGGCGAGTACGATAACGAGAAGAAGAAACGATACTGCTGGGGCCCTGAACTGCTTCACAACTGATACCTCATCCATCTAACCTACACGCATCAACGCAGCTCGTTCCAGCGTGTCGATTGAAAATTAAATCCGGATCTTCCAGGGGATTTCAGTCGTCCTGACTATTCTTGATGGGAGCTGCTCAAATGGAGTTGCCAGCTCGGTGCCGTTGAAATTTGTTTTCTCGAGAAATTAACCTTACTTCCCTGTAATCAGGCGGGTGAGAGGGAATTTTTTTGTTTCTTTGTGCTGACGTTCCTGGATGAAGAACTCTGATTGCTATCTGCCAATAGTGGCAGGGTTCACGGGCAAGGGCTTACAATCTCTTTTATGGCAAAGTCTTCGTTGGAATCTTTTGAAGTTGGCTGCCCGTGTTGCAATGCGGTGCTAAAAATCGATCCTGAGACCAAGGCCGTGCTTTCGCACGTGGCGGCAGTCAAGCCTAAAATGTTCAATGACTTTGAGGCCGCTGCCAAAGCCATGCGCGAGCAGGAAGGGCGTAAGGAATCCATCTTCCGCCAGGCCGTGGACGCGCAGAAGAATAACGCAAGCCTGCTGGAAAAGAAGTTTCAGGAAGCAGTAAAGAAGGCCAAGGAAACGCCTGACGAGGGCCGTCCTCTGCGCGACTTTGATCTGGACTAGCTGACCGCTTTGCCCGCGAAACTCCTACTTCTCGGACATAGAGGCGCCCGGCTTTATGCGCCGGAAAACACCGTCACCGCCTTTAATCTGTCACTTGAACACGGCGTTGATGGTTTTGAGTTCGATGTCCGCTGTACCAGCAATAAACAGTCCATCATTTGCCATGACAGAAAATTTAACCGCATGGTGGTGCGCTCGCGTACCCTGGAGCAGATTCAGGCAAGCTGTCCGCTGGATACGAAACCGCCTTGTCTGGAAGATGTGCTTGAGCTCTACTCGCGCACGGCATTCCTCAACATTGAAGTCAAGGTTCGAGGCCTGGAGCAGGTCGTCGTTCAGGCCATCAAGCGCTTTCCTCCACAACGTGGATACTTCATCTCGTCATTTCTGCCCAGTGTTGTCCGCAAACTGAATACTCTGGATAAAACGCTGATTCTGGGTGCGGTCTCAAAGTCTTATTGGCACCTGCGACGCTGGACAAAACTGCCCGTCAGCTATGTGGTGCCACACCATAGCCTGCTTACGCCCAAACTAATAGAGACGCTTCACGCCGCCGGTAAAACCGTAGTCACATGGACCGTCAACGATTCAGAACAAATGTTGCGTTTGGCAAAAATGGGCGTGGATGGAATTATTTCCGACGATACGAAGCTGCTGGTGAAAACGCTTGGCATGTAACAAAGCCCTTTATTACTTTGCAGACAGGATCATCGGAGTGAGTGGCGAATGTCCCTAACTCTCAGTCAAATGTCCAGAAAGAAATATGACCCTCCAACCTGGTGCGATGAATAGAACTCTTCCGACAAAAAAGCGGCGAGACCGACCTGCGCGCGGAGCCGCCTACAATCAGGAGCTATAGGATTGCACGGAGGAAATAGCTGCATAAGCGGTTTGTAGCGCAGCGACACTAAAAAAAAGACCCTCCTGCCCGGGCAGGCAGGAAGGTCGAGTCACCTTAGTGAAGAGGCAACTAAGCAGCAGGTTTAAGTACCGTCACTTTTACAGGCTCATCAAACTGTTCGTTCTCAGTCGATCCTTCAAGGGCAGTAGTGGAAGACTTGCCGCTGGCAATCGTCTGCGCAACCTCGTCAAAATAACCGGTGCCCACAAATCGCTGATGCCGGACCGCCGTATAGCCTCTATCGGCACTTTTAAATTCTCTTTCCTGGAGACGCGAATAGGCGGTCATGCCTTCACGGGCATAGCCATGCGCAAGCTCAAACATGCTGTAATTCAGCGCATGGAAGCCCGCCAGCGTGACAAACTGGAATTTGTATCCCATGGCCGCTAGTTCATCCTGGAATTTTGCGATCGTCGCGTCGTCGAGCTTCTTCTTCCAGTGGAATGAGGGCGAGCAGTTATAAGCCAGCAGCTTGCCGGGGAACTTGTCATGAATGGCTTCAGCAAAGCGCCGCGCCTCTTCAATATTCGGCTCTGATGTTTCGCACCAGATCATGTCCGCGTACGGCGCATAGATCAGGCCGCGCGCAATGGCTGCATCGATTCCACCCTTGAAGCCCAGGTACCCTTCGGGCGTGCGTTCACCGGTGAGGAACTCCAGGTCCCGAAGATCACTGTCTGAGGTCAGCAGTTTGGCGCCATTGGCATCCGTGCGGGCAATCAGCATTGTTGGGACGCCCATGATGTCCGCCGCCAGCCGCGCTGCTACCAGCTTTTGAACAAACTCCTGCGCTGGCACAAGGACCTTGCCGCCCATGTGGCCGCACTTTTTTGCTGAAGCAAGCTGATCTTCAAAATGCACTGCGGCCGCGCCCGCTTCGATCATTGATTTCATCAGCTCAAAAGCGTTCAGGCACCCGCCAAAGCCGGCCTCGGCATCGGCCACGATGGGAGCAAACCAATACATTCCGTTTTTGCCTTCGGCATGGTGCATCTGGTCGGCGCGCAGAAAGGCATTGTTAATTTCTTTCACTACATTGGGAACGCTGTTGCAGGGATACAGGCTCTGGTCCGGATACATCTGCCCGGCCAGGTTGGCGTCCCCCGCCACCTGCCAGCCGCTCAGGTAGATCGCTTTCAGGCCAGCCAGCACCTGCTGGACAGCCTGGTTGCCGGTCATCGCGCCCAACGCTTTTACATAAGATTGGGTGTGGAGCATGTCCCAGAGTCGTTTCGATCCCAGGCAAGCCAGTGTGTGCTCAACCTGCACAGTCCCGCGCAGCCGCACCACATCTTTCGCCGAATAAGGCCGTTCGATTCCGGTCCAGCGGGGATCTTGCACCCAGGTATCTTGTAAGCGTTGATCTTGTGTTTGTCGCACGATGGTTTTTCTCCGTTTAAGAATGTTCGGGTCAAAAAAGAAGCCAGAGTTTCTTTTCGCCGGAACCATTAGATGCGCGCTCAAGCCACACCACAAGCATACACGTCCGAATCGGACGTGTGGCAATTTCATGCCATTGAAAAACGTTGCTTTTCAAGGGGGTGCTTCGACGGAAATGCGCCGGAATGTCTTCAAATGTTTCTTTTTTTTGCACGGAGGAATACTTCCCGTCTTTGGCAAAAGGAGGGCCAAAAGTTGCATCCATTTTGAAAGAAGATAAATGGAGACATAATTATGCTGAAGTTTTTCACAGGGATTGCTGCCGGCGTCGGTGTTGGGCTATTGCTTGCCCCCAAAGCGGGCAGCCAGACACGCGAGCAACTCCTCCGGCTTACAAAACAGCCAGGCGAAGTGGCACGAGAAAAGATCGAGGATCTGCAGCACAAGGTGGGTGAATTCGGTGCCGATATTGGCCGTCAAATGGCGGAAGCAGCAATTGACAAGGTCGTTCCGAAAAACCTTTCAAGCGGTTCGCAACAACGCAGCGGATAATGCTTGATCTTGATCAAGATGCGGATGGCGCAAGTTACCACGACTTAGCCCGCCTTAACCCGCTTTTTTGCGGCCAACATGTGTTTCACCGCTGGCATCACTAAGTAAGTTGCACGCGATCGGAAGTGAAGTGAATCTTCCTCTAAATAAATTGGTAATGCCTGTGCTGAAGAATCGGGCATTGCCGTTCTTCATTCAGAACACATCTGTCCTGTCATCCTCACATTGCAGCAAACGCAATTCATACACCTACCTCCACAAAATTGCCGACAAGGAGAGCCGCCTATGCCATTGCTGAATCTTCCTTTCTTAAAACCTAAAAATCCGATTCCTATTGATGTCCATGTTATCTGGCTGCCTGATGGCATGAGTTGTGATGGCGACACCATCTCCGTAACGGCAGCGGAGCAGCCCTCAATTGAAGATTTGATTATGGGAGCAATTCCCGGGATTCCCAAAGTGGTGCTTCACAATCGTGTGCTCGCTTACGAGCAAGGTGGTGAAGAGTTCATGGAGTGGCTGTATAAAGCTGAACAAGGTAAATTGACGCCTTTCGTCCTGGTGATTGAAGGCTCCATTCCAAACGAGAAAATTAAGAGCGAGGGCTATTGGACAGGGTTGGGAACTAACAGCGAAGGACAGCCGATCCCAGTGAATGAATGGATTGACCGGCTCGCTCCAAAGGCCTTTGCTGTAATTGCCGCCGGAACTTGTGCAGCGTATGGCGGCATTCATGCAATGGCCGGCAACCCTACCGGCAGCATGGGATTAGCAGATTATCTTGGCTGGAAGTGGCGCTCGTGGGCCGGCGTACCAATCATTAACGTCCCAGGCTGTCCGGTGCAGCCGGACAACATGACTGAAACTTTGCTCTATCTTCTTTATCAGGCGGCGCAGATGGCGCCTCTTATTCCGCTGGACGAGCAGCTTCGCCCAACATGGCTGTTTGGCAAAACGGTCCATGAAGGCTGTGACCGTGCGGGTTATTACGAGCAAGGTGATTTTGCTCATGAATACGGATCGCAGAAATGTCTGGTAAAGCTCGGCTGTTGGGGTCCGGTAGTGAACTGTAATGTCACCAAGCGCGGTTGGATGCGCGGAATCGGCGGCTGTCCCAATGTCGGCGGCATCTGTATCGCCTGCACCATGCCGGGTTTCCCGGACAAATTCATGCCTTTTATGGATGAGCCTCCCGGCGCCCGTGTCTCTACGGCGGCGGCCGGGACTTATGGACGGGTTATCCGTGTGTTGCGCGCCATCACCAATGCCAGCGGCAACAGAGAGCCTAAGTGGCGGCACAGTGGCAACAAACTGAATACAGGATATGTACCAACAACCTACGGAAAGGATGCAGACAATGCCAATCGCTAGTGAAGAGCGTGCTCAGCGCACGACAGTCGATAAAAAACTGGTTTCGATGAACTGGGACCCGATCACCCGAATTGTCGGCAGCCTTGGGATTTATACCAAAATTGATTTCGAAAACCGTGAAGTAGCGGAATGCTTCAGCACGTCATCAATGTTCCGGGGATACAGCGTTTTCATGAAAGGCAAGGACCCGCGGGACGCGCCGTTCATCACCAGCCGCATCTGCGGTATCTGCGGTGACAATCACGCAACTTGCGCCGTCTATGCGCAAAACATGGCGTTTGGAGTTAAGACTCCCAATATTGGAGAGTGGATCATTAACCTGGGCGAAGCCGCCGAATACATGTTTGACCACAACCTGTTTCAAGACAATCTTGTCGGCGTGGACTACTGCGAGAGGATGGTGAAGGAAACCAATCCCGCGGTACTAGACAAGGCAGAGAGAACCAAGGCCCCAAATAGCAACGTGCATGGATACCGGACTATTGCGGACATTATGAGGGCCCTCAACCCGTTTACCGGCGAATATTACCGTGAAGCCTTGCAGATGAGCCGCTTGACGCGAGAGATGTTCTGCCTGATGGAAGGACGGCATGTGCATCCTTCCACCTTGTACCCGGGCGGCACGGGAACGGTTGCGACGATCCAGTTATTCACAGATTTCCTGGTACGCCTAATGCGCTACATCGAATATATGAAAAAGGCTGTGCCTTTGCACGATGATCTATTCGACTTTTTCTATGAAGCTCTTCCGGGATATGAAAAAGTTGGCCAGCGCCGCGTCCTTCTAGGCTGTTGGGGCTCCTGGAACGATCCGGAGCATTGTGACTATCAATACAAGCACATGTCTAGTTATGGCAAGAAAATGTTTGTGACTCCCGGTGTGATAGTGGATGGCGAACTGGTCACAAATGATCTGGTTGACATCAATCTGGGCATACGCATTCTGCTGGGCAGTTCGTATTACGAGGATTGGGAGGACAAAGAGGTATTCGTTAAGAAAGACCCTCTGGGTAATCCGGTTGATAAGCGCCATCCGTGGAACCAGACTACCACCCCAGTCCCGCAGAAGCGCAATTTTGACGGGCATTATAGCTGGGTGATGTCGCCACGCTGGTATCAGGAAAAAACCAAAGATTATCTGGCGCTTGATACCGGTGGTGGACCGATTGCCAGATTATGGTCAACGGCCCTCTCAGGACTGGTGGATATTGGCTATATCAAAGCGACCGGCAAGAGCGTGAAGATCAACCTGCCAAAGACCACAACTAAACCTGAAGTGGAATTTGAGTGGAAGATACCCAAATGGAGCAATGCCATTGAGCGTAATCGCGCGCGCACCTACTTCCAGGCATACGCCGCAGCAGCTGCAATGTACTTTGTGGAGAAGGCAATCGCCGACGTGCAGCAGGGACACAGCAAGACATGGGCGCCGTTTGAAGTACCGGAAGAATCCATTGGGTGCGGGTTCCATGAAGCAGTGCGTGGCGTGTTATCGCATCATGTAGTCATACGCGATCGCAAGATCGCAAACTACCATCCATATCCACCTACGCCGTGGAATGCAAGCCCCCGCGACGTTTACGGGACGCCCGGGCCTTATGAAGATGCAGTACAAGACATGCCGATTTTCGAAGAAAATGGCCCGGCCAACTTTAAAGGCGTTGACATCATGCGGGCGGTCCGCAGCTTTGATCCATGCCTGCCGTGCGGGGTCCACATTTTTGGCGGCAAAGGTAAACTTCTGGAAGTCCGGCATGTTCCAATGTTCGGGGTCATGGAATGAGCACAAATACCGCAATGCCAGCCGCAATATCGGAGCATGATTCGTTTGAGCTTGAGCGGCAAATCCAGCAACTCGAAAGGATAGCCGATCCTGCGGTGCGGTCCTTAACAATGGATCTGCTTTTTACCGTGTTGCATCTGCATGCAGAAGCGCTCGGCAACATGCTTCGTATTGTGGCTGAAACCAGCGACAATTCGGAAACAGTGCTGGCGCGCCTTGAGAGCGACGCACTTGTACGCAGCGTGCTTTTACTTCACGGCCTTCATTCACAACCAGCGAGCTCCCGGATTGCCCGCGCCCTGGCAGAATTGGAGGCGCCTCTTCGTAAGCACAGGGCTACGGCGGAGGTAGCCAGGGCCGATGAGAGTGTCCTGATCATTAAGGTGCGGCTGGAGGACCACACTTGCGGATCAACCGCCGAAATGGTGCGATCTCTCATTGAGGGAAAGCTGGCCGATGCCGCGCCGGATATTCCGGAGATCGTGGTTGAGTTAGCGCAGCCCCCACCGGTAAGCAGTTTTGTTCCAATCGAGTCTGTCCAACCTGCCCGCCCGTCGCATGTGAGCGGATTAACAGAGAGAGAGGTGCATCAGTGAGTGACAATTACACGTCAAAAGCCAGCAAGCCATCGCATACCCCTGGAACATTGCGCGGGGAAGAAAGAATAAAGACAGGAGGAAAGGAGCCAGGGCGGGAAAAGGACATTCCTACGGCCCGTAGCGCCACCTCGATTAATTCAAATGCACGCGGCCCGATTGATAAGAAAATGCCGAACCTTCTTCCGGCGTAATCATTGCGGAACCTATGAACAATTCTGATATCCGCGGTGGTGAGGTTCGCGCATTGCTTGCGCTCAAGCAGCTTGGGCGCAAACGCAAGTTTGTTGAATTTTGCGAACTGTGCTCACGGGAACTCGGCCCCGTGCACCCTCACTTGATCGAACCTGTAGCGCGGCGGATCGCCTGTGCATGTACTGCATGCGCCCTTCTGTTCGAAGACAACACTACCGGGCAGTATCGCCGTATTCCGCGGGATGCCATCAGGCTTGATGGATTTAACATTGAGGATGTGCAGTGGGAAAATCTGTCTATTCCCATCGGCTTGGCGTTCTTTTTTTTCAGCAGTGCCGCTGGCCGCGTGGTTGCCATGTATCCCAGTCCCGGGGGAGCAATGGAATCCACGCTGTCTCTTGAAGCTTGGGGAGATGTCGCG
Organism: Candidatus Angelobacter sp.; assembly: GCA_036495645.1. GTDB lineage: Bacteria > Acidobacteriota > Terriglobia > Terriglobales > Acidobacteriaceae > Angelobacter. The sequence continues at coordinate 145,756 of DASXMN010000011.1, read as the reverse complement.
CAGCGTCACCCGCGGTTGCAACGCATGCAGGCAGACGTGGAAGCCTTATTAGTGAACCGGCTGGGAAAGGCGCACGAATACTTTCTGGCTCCCATTGACCGCTGTTACGAGCTGACTGGAATAGTGCGTAAGCATTGGCACGGGTTTACCGGCGGAGAAGAAGTTTGGCGCGAAGTTAACGCCTTCTTTGACGGTCTGCGGGGGAACAAAACAGAGGTGGCGCATGCCAAATCTGCGCTTTGACATTGAATCAGTCAGCAGCATGGTGGATTCCGCCACGCCGGTACTGGTGTTCCACGTGCGCATTTCAAATCTTATGGCTGAGGAGCGCGTCCACTCGATTTCGCTGAATACGCAACTGCACATTCAGCCGGCACGGCGGCGCTATACCCCGAATGAGCAGGCGGCGCTGGCAGACTTATTCGGGGAACCGGCACGATGGGGCACAACCCTGCGTCCGCTGTTCTGGACGCATATTTCCGTGACCGTTCCTGAATTTCAAGACACGTATATAGCGGAGTTGCGCGTTCCCTGCACCTTTGATTTTAACGTCGCGGCGACAAAGTATTTTCATGCTGTTGAAGAAGGTGAAATTCCTGTGATTCTGCTGTTTAGCGGCACCGTCTTTTACATTGTGGATGAGTCGGTGCAGGTAGCGCTGATTCCCTGGTCGCAGGAACTGGCGTGCAGTGTCCCGGCGGCGGTGTGGAAAGAGATGATGACGCTGCATTATGCAGATTCAGCATGGCTGACTTTGCGGCAGGATGCTTTTAACAGGCTCTACCGCTACAAGGTTCGGCATGGGCTGCCTACCTGGGAGCAAATGGTGGATCATGTCCTGGCGGCGGCTGGGGAAACCGAAAGATGATGGAATTTGAAGGTCCCTCAAATCCGTCCAACCGCAGTTTTGGCTTTTTGGGAAGAAAGTTACCGCCTGAACAAGAAAGAAGAGCAGAGACTATGAATCTAACGACGAAGGCTGTTTGGAAATTGATGGGAGCTACTGCTGTGGTAGTTGCTGCAGCTATGTTTGTTTCAATGCTGCCTGATCTGCGCCGTTACTTGAAAATAGAGTCAATGTAACCTGCAGGTGAGAGTTATATGGATAGAAGCGCGGGGAAATGAGATGTCATGTCACACCCTGACTTGCAGCATCGGAGTGTGTGGATCCCCGACCGGTAAAGCACAATGGGAAACGCTGATGGAATGGGTGATTGCAGCCGGCGAGGCAGCCCGCAAATGAACCTTGCTGCGGTGGAACAGATCGCCAGGGCTGTCCTCTATGAAGGGTACATGCTGTACCCGTATCGGCCCTCGTCGGTAAAAAATAAACAACGCTGGAACTTTGGCGTGCTCTCTCCCGAAGCGTACTCAGCGCTCCAGGGCGGCACTGATCCGTGCTTTTCACAGACAGAGTGTCTGGTCTATGCCAGTCCCGACTGCACGATTGAAGTGCGAATCAGGTTCCTGCATCTGATTGCGCGCACAGTTGGCAGATTGATGAGGCCGCAGGCGGACGGTGAATCGGTAAAGGAGCCGGAATTTGAACTGGTGGAGAGGTTGCAAGTTGCTGGACAAGTGTTGCAGCCATGGGAAGAAGCGGAAGAACGCGAAGTTGTACTTTCCCTTACCGGCCAGGAACTGCTGGCCAGTACCATCCATCCATTCAATTTTGAAGGCGTCAAAAGACTGGAGCAGGTGCGCGATGAAACCGGCGTTGTCAGTGGGTTGATCATCCGCAAGAGTGAAACTGTTTGCGGCCAAGTTGAAATTTCAACTGAACAGAGTACAAGCGCGAACATACTCAAGCTGACAATTCGCGTCAGCAATACCACACCATTGGAACACGCTGAACAGAAGACTCGTGATGAAATCCTCAAATCCTCGCTTCTCTCTGCCCATGTGGTGCTCGGCGTAACTGGCGGTGAGTTTGTTTCTTTGCTGGAACCTCCGGAACACTTGCGGGAAATAGCCCTGAACTGTAAGAACATCGGCACATGGCCTGTGCTGGTGGGCGAAGCTGGCCAGCGCGATACGCTGCTCTCTTCCCCCATCATTCTGTATGACTATCCGCAAATTGCTCCTGAAAGCGCGGGCGATCTGTTTGACGGCACAGAAATCGACGAGATTCTTTCGCTTCGCATCATGACATTGACGGATGATGAGAAGCGCGAGATGCGTGAGTCTGACGTACGCGCGCGCGAGATACTGGAGCGGACGGAGGCTTTGCCGCCTGAACAGCTCATGAAACTTCACGGCGTTGTCAGATCGTTGAATCTGTTGGAAGACGAGGAGGCCTCGTGAACGAATGGGAGTGGCAGCTTTTGGAAGACAAGAACGTTCTTGACTACGTAGAGATCGGCGGCGTCGATGTCAGGGCAGGGGACCGCGTTCGTCTGAAGCCGCATAAAGGCGGAGATGTGATGGATATTGCCCTGGCGGGGCAAGTTGCGACCATTGAAGCAATCGAGCAGGACTATGAAGGCAAGCAGCACATCTGCGTGGTGCTGGATGACGATCCTGGCCGCGATCTTGGGTTGATGCGGCAGCCCGGACATAGGTTTTTTTTTGGCCCTTCAGAAGTCGAGCCGCTGCCGAAGACCGAGAGTGAACCGCAACGAGCAAAACAGAAGCCACGCATTCTCATTGCTGGTATCGGCAACATTTTTCTGGGTGATGACGCCTTCGGTGTAGAAGTCATAAAACGCCTTGCCACGCGCAAACTGCCGGAAACAGTTCGTGTTACTGACTTCGGCATTCGCGGTTTTGATCTTGTCTATGCTCTTCAGGACGGATATGAAACTACGATTCTGGTGGATGCCTCTCCACAAGGCCAGCTGCCGGGAACAGTTTTTGTGATGGAACCTGATCTGAACTCGCCCGGAAGCTCCGAGCAGCAGAGCGTGGTTGAGACTCACGGTATGAACCCAATGAACGTGATTCGCATGGCCAAAGCCATGAACGTGCCCTTGAAGCGGCTGTTAGTGGTGGGTTGCGAACCGGAGACGCTGGGCGGCGCAGAGGGGCATATGGGGCTGAGCGTCACAGTTCAGGCCGCTCTGGATGAAGCTGTGAACGTCATTGAAAACGTGGTGAATCGGATTCTGGACGGTAGCTGGCAAGACAGCAACAGTTAAGCGGGCCCAAAGCGGACCTGTGTCTACGAATACGATGGGATTATGAAGCTCCCAGAGTGGATGAACCAAATCGCCGCACCCTGTGAAGTTCGGGAAACAAAGACATTTTAGCCCGCAAAAGCTTCAAGACTACTCCCGCCTAATTGACGATGAGCAAGCGTAAAAGCTACTGCGGCTTCTCTCGTTAATTCTTGAAATCCGACTATCGGTTTTGAACCCGAATTTTGCGCGGATTTTGATCGGGTCTAAAATTCCTTCATTTTTTGCTTCCTATTGGTAGGCTATAGGAGTCTAATGGGCACGCTCCTATAGTGTTCCCATATGACTGATCAAAATAGAAAAAGCGATGTATGGCAGGGCACCATGGCCCTGATGGTTTTGAAAACCCTGGAGGCCATGGGCCCCCTGCACGGCTACGGGATTGCGCGACGCATCGAGCAGATCAGCGGTGACCGGCTTTCGCTGAACTACGGCAGTATCTATCCGGCATTGCTGCGCCTGGAGCAGGAGCGCGCCATCGCATCCGAGTGGGGTATGTCAGAGAACAATCGGCGGGCAAAGTTCTACCGGCTCACATCTTCGGGGCGGAGGCAGCTTAAGCAGGAAACTCAGGATTGGCAAGAAGCGTCGAGCATTGTGGCTCGGTTTCTGGCGGCAAAGGAAACTTTATGAAGGTTCTCTGGAGATTTTGGGCGCGAGTGCAGGGACTGTTTAGCAGGAATAGGCATGACCGCGAGCTGGCGCAGGAGTTCGAATCACACCTGCAAATGCACATTGATGACAATGTTCGCGCCGGCATGGACGTTGAGCAGGCAAGGCGAGAAGCGCTGGTGAAGTTTGGCGGCATGGAGGCGGCCAAGGAAGCTGTCCGCGAAACTTCGCGTTTGGTTTGGGTTGAGACAACGGTTAGTGATGCCCGATATGCTGCGCGCGGGCTGCGCCTGAACCCCGGCTTTGCTATTACTGCGATTCTATCGCTGGCCCTGGGGATCGGCGCCAGCGTTGCCATTTATACGGTCGCAGACAATCTTCTTCTGCGCCCGCTTCCATATCCAGCGGCGCAGCAACTGGTCATGCTGTATGAGACGAATCCGCATCACGGTTCGAAACATAACGTGATTTCCCCTGCGAACTACTTCGACTGGAAGGCGCAAAGCACATCCTTCTCCGCCATCGGTGGTTTTTTTGATTTTCATGTAATTGTTGGCGATGGCAAGCGTACGGAAGAAATCGATGCGCAGGCCATGAGCGGAGAGGTGTTGCCTGCCCTTGGTGTGCAGCCCATTCGCGGACGCGTGTTTACCACACAGGAAGATAAGGAAGATGCACACGTGGCGGTGATCAGTTATCGTCTATGGCAAAACTGGTTTGGCGGCGATGACGGGGTGATCGGACGTCAACTGCAAGTGAATTCACGGCCCTTTACCGTCATCGGCGTGCTTCCACCTGAGTTTTACTTTAATACGCGCTCCTGTGATATCTGGTTGACGCTGGGCCTGAATCCTGCAGACAACCTGCGCAAGACGCAAGGCAGATGGATGTGGGCCGTAGCCAGATTGAAGCCTACAGTCACTCTCAGCCAGGCGCGCGCTGAGATGAGCGGTATTGCCCAGCGGCTGGAAATTGCATATCCGGAATTCAATAAGGGCTGGGGCGCTGCTGTTGAACCGTTGCGTGATTCTTTTGTTGGAGAGGTAAAAACTTCGCTTCTAGTCTTGCTGGGCGCTGTTACTTTACTGCTTTGTGTGGCTTGCGCCAACGTTGCCAATCTGTTGTTGGCCCGCTACACCGCCCGCCGACGAGAAATGGCGATCCGAGGAGCGCTGGGAGCTGCTCGCGGCCGTCTGGTGCGTCAACTGCTTACTGAAAGCCTGATTTTGGGTCTGGCAGGAGGCATTCTCGGAATTGTTTTGGCATATTTCGCGGTTTCTGGATTGGTTGCTTTGGCGCCGCCTGAATTGACGCGCTCCGTGCAGATCACGTTTGACCTGCGCATTGTTGTATTTGCTTTTCTCCTGTCGGTGATAGTCAGCATTGTTTTTGGTCTGGCGCCGTCATTAGTAGCTTCCGGCGGGACCCTGAACCACGGGCTGCGTGAAGATAGCCGGCAGAGCACCGGCACGGGGAACAGGTTGCGCCGCTGGCTGGTCGCACTCGAGATCGCTTGCTCAGTGGCGCTCATGTCTGGAGCGGGCCTGCTCTTCCGCAGCCTTGTGGGACTACAAAATGTTGATCCCGGACTTGACGAGCACAACGTTCTGACGTTCCGGGTGTCATTGCCCAAGCAGCGCTATGACAGTACACAAAAGCGGCTTGAGTTTTTTTCCGGTGCAACGGAACGGCTGGGTCAATTGCCGGGTGTGCGCTCGGCCAGTGCTGTCAGCTACCTGCCATTTAATGGTCTGGCGGCCGGAACGGACGTGCAGATTGGCGGCCATCCGCCCGCAAAGCCCGGGGAGGAGTTGGTTGCAAGTATTCGCACAGTCATGCCGGGATATTTTCGCACCATGGGTATTCCGCTGAAGAGCGGCCGCGACTTTACCGCCGCCGACAATCTGGCGGCAACACCACCCCGATTCATCGTGAACGAAACATTTGTTCGTAAATATCTGGCGGGCGAAGATCCTCTTGGCAAGCAGATCAGTCCCTCAATGCAGAAAGAGAATCCATTTGGAGAGATTGTGGGCGTGGTGGGCGATGTGAAGGAAGGAACGCTCGACAAAGAGCCTGCGCCCACGGTGTATTACATCTATTCTCACCTTGATTATGGCGAGATGGTTTTCGTTCTGCGCACTCAAAAAGATCCACTGGCCCTTGCAGCAAGCGCACACAAGATGATTCAGGAACTCGATCCGGAATTGCCGGTGTCGCAGTTGCGATCCATGGAGACGGTTGTAAGACAAACTTTTTCACGCCAGCAGTTCAGCACAGTCCTGCTTGGAAGCTTCTCCCTGGCGTCATTGGTGCTTGCGGCTATTGGAATCTATGGGCTGCTGGCTTACTCGGTCACTCAACGCACACGAGAAATTGGCGTGCGTGTGGCGCTGGGGGCTGAGCCACATAGTATTGTGCGAATGATCATTGCCAGCGGAGCGCGCATGGTCCTCCTCGGAGGGGGAGCCGGATTGATAGGGGCTTTTGCCTTATCGGGGCTGATGAAGAACCTGCTTTTTGGAGTGGGCCCGCGCGATCCCCTCACCTTTATTGCCGCGCCAGCAATTTTTGTGGTCGTAGCACTGGTAGCCGCTTATGTGCCCGCCAGACGCGCAGCGAGAGTCTCTCCGACGGAGGCATTGAGGACGGAGTAATTTTGGCTGCTGATTTATCTGGGTTACGTAACGCTGTTTAACGCATGAATGGATGCGATGAACACGGAAAGCCGCGTATCGAGCTTACTCAATTCTTACAGTCCGATCGTTAATCTTGGGAAATTTATCGAACACCAGCGGATCATGGCCAGGAATGATCAGATTGGGCGAAGCAGCTAGCTGTTTCATACGGTCCTGGGCGCGCAGGTTGGATGCGGCATCAAGAGTTTGGGCGATAGGGACGTGCTTCTCAAGATTTTCATACAGATACATGTTGTCACTGGCCAAAATCACGGTTCCCGCTTTGGTATTCACGCCGACAAACTGCGACTGAAATGTATGCTTGCCGCCGGTGTAGCAGGTAATGCCGGGAAAAATTTCCTGAGAATCGCCATTGACCAGGGTGACTCGGCCGGCAAGGTTGAGTTTGACTGCCGCAAGAACATCTTCCGGTTCAATGCCGCCATGCGTGCGAGGGCTTTGCCAGGCTTCTCCGGTGTAGTAGGTATATTCATCTTTTTGCAGCCAGATGCGCGCGCGGGGAAACAGATCCATTCCGTCAGCGTGGTCCCAGTGCATGTGCGTGATAATGACGTCGGTTACGTCTTCTGCCGTAAGCGCGGGCGTGATGCCGGATTGGGAGACAGCGTCAGAGGACTTGAGGAAACCCTCAACTTTAAATTCCTTGAAGAACTGCGGGCGATAGAAGCCTGAATCAACGAGGATGACGCGGCCGTTGCCGCGGATGAGCCAGATGGTCATAGCAATGGCCAATTTGCGCTCTGGGGCAGCGCCGGTGATTAGCGCGTTGACAGGGAAGTCGGGAATGGAGGCGTAGCGGATGGCGTAGACCTCATAAACCGGCGCGGCGGTGTGAGTCACAGAAGAATGAGGCTTAGAAGTTGCGGTATCGGGCTGAGCGTTTGCAGACTGTATGGCTTTGGTTGCGATCAGCGTATTTCCGTCCCCGGCCAAAGCAGAGTAGATTGGGGGTGGGACGAGAGGCATCTCTGCCGGCGGCAGAGTTGCGGTTTGTGCATCTGCCACAAGAACAAAAAGAAAAAAGAAAAAGCTTGTTATGGATTTTGTTATCATTTGGGTACCCTCTTAAGAGTCATGGTCCCGCCATGACTTGCCGCATGTGCCAAGGAAAGACCCGCATGAATAATATAGGAATGTCGAGGATCCCCAAGGTACCTTCATTGCTGCGCCAGGTTGGATTTAGCTTTTTGCTTGGGTTTGGCCTGTTTGTGCTGGGCGCAGTGCTGCAAAGCGTGCTGGATCAGCGCCGCGTAAATGGTTTGAGCATTTACATTGACGATGTGGTGATGGCTGTGCTCGCTGGACTGGTCGTATTTGCCTATGAGCAGCGTCGATCCAAAGATATCCGGCAAAAATTGGCGGTGATTGCCGGCATGAACCACCATGTCCGCAATGCGCTGCAAGCCATTTCTTATGTGCCGTATGCGGAGCAGGCAAAACAGATTTTGCTGATCCAGCAGTCGGTCAATCGCATTCAGTGGGCATTGCGGGAGATATTGCCGGGTGAGCCCGCGGAAGGCGAGAAGATTCCCCCGGCAGCCGCGGCCCTGGAATAAAAACGACCGCACAAGAGCTGATGCCATAGATTGCTTGTTTCACGTCTCAGGTAGGGTGCTACACTTCCGCCCGAGACCCTCCAGGAGTAACCATGCGTCGAATGATTGCAGTTCTTTTAATGCTATTTCTTGTGAATCTGGCAGCAGGCGCACAGCACGCCGCTATGGCGTTCTGCGCTCTGGACCAACCATTGGACTTTAAGATAGCCAAAGCAGGAGACAAGATCGCCCTGCACCTTGCTCGCGATCTGGTGGTCGATGGGAAAACTCTAATGCCACGTGGCACCGCGTTGACCGCTATAGTGGTTAACGCAAAGGACGGAAATACAGTTTCAATCGTGCTTGACAAAGCGACACCAAAGGCGGGACAAGAGGTCCCACTGATGGGCATTATTGCAGCAGTGGCAACTCCGCCGGGCAATCTGTCAGATGACCCGTTCTACGGGATGAATCACTCCACTGAGCCTACGCAGCGGACTGGAAACGCAGAGGCTTCAATCGCAAGTTCAGGCGCGGCAGTGCAAACCGCGATCCTGAAGCGCGGCGCAGCAGATCCGAAATCGAACCTTGCGGAAGATTCAAGTGGAGCAATCGGGATTGATGGACTAAAGCTGAATTGGGTCCTCGACAAACGCCCAGCAACGACGGTAATGACTGCCAAAAAGAAGAACTTCAAGCTGCAACGCGGGACGGAGGTCCTGCTACGCATGGCGCCACCGCAAATGTGAAGGTGTGTGCATTTATGCAGGTAATTCTGGCAGGAGGTTGGGACGACTTCCGAACTTTTAGAGTCTTGTATCGAAAGAAGCCTCCCCCGCGCGTGCGCGCGTTCGAGGTAAATTAGAAATTAACGACGCGCTTGGAACTGTGCTTTGGACAAAAACTTTGCGGGCGCTCCCCTGGTACCCTTCAAACCACCCCACACGATGCACTAATATCTTAAATGGGAAGTGCCGCATCCAGCGGCACAACACAACTACACATGAAAGAAAGGAAAGACTATGAACGGAAACAACGAAAACAACAGAGTCCTGAATCGCCAGCACGCACGCGAGCTGACCCCGGCGGAAGTTGATCACGTCAGCGGCAACATCAACACTTTGACAATCTGTTCCTGGGATCCCTATCGCGGAGCCAAGGACTGCGATACGGTGGGCTAACTCCCACGACGCCTGAAAACCTAGACCGTATGCTCATTCAATCCCGACGCCACCAAAGATGGTGACGTTGGCGAGTACTAACCCAATCCTGCGCGGACGGGGTGTCCAATCATGCCGTCCGCCGCAGCCAGCAAGGAGAGGACATTCGTTGAAGATCTTGATCACCGCTCCGGAGAATGAAAATCACACAGCCCCGTTAAAGTGGGCGCTGGAGCAAGCTGGATACTCTGTGGCCTGCTGGGCCGGCTTGGGATGGACGGAGATCAGGCAGGCATCCATCTCTTTGCTCGCAGATACGCAACTCAAACTTGGCCATCATTTGGTTGAGCCCGGCGACGTGGTTTGGATTCGCCGGCCATTGGAACCCAAGTCCAATCCGCAAACGTCTCCCGAAGATGCGAAGTTTGCCGCCAATGAATACCGCTGTTTTTATCACTCTCTGATGTATCTTCTTGAAACCTTGCCGGTGCGCGTGATCAACAAGTACACGGCCTCGCGCTTCATCAACAATAAATCCGTCCAGCTCTTGCTGGCTCGCGCGTGCGGGCTGAACGTGCCTCGAACGTTGATGGCCAACTCGCCTCACGCCGTGCGCGAGTATTTTCGCGGCAATCCTCAACGGATGATCTGCAAAGCCTTCTCCACGCACATCTGGGAGAAGAAGCAGGGCGGGCCTGTGGCGGTCACCGAGACCTTCGAACTCAGAGCGGACATGCTGCCCACCGATGAAGTACTCACCTATGCACCCGCCGTCTACCAGGAGTTGGTAGTCAAGAAGTTCGATGTACGCATGGTGCTGCTGGGCGCAGCAGTGTATTCCTATTCTCTCCACAATCCAACGGGCGCACTCGGCTGGCGACAGGAGGCCACGCAAGGCTTGCTGAAAGCAGAATTCATCATCACTCCGGCTGCGGTTGAAAAATCCGTGCTGGCGTTTGCAGCGGAGTCTGGTATCGCCTGCGGCAGCTTTGATTTCGCCATCGACCATCAGGACCGGTGGTGGTTCCTGGAAGTCAACGAAGGTGGACAGTTCCTCTGGCTCGACGCGTGCAACGCTGGTCTTCATGTGCAGGAGAAATTCCTGGCTTTTTTGACCGCGCCGGCCGGATCGTCACGGCAGATGCTCGAAACAAAGCAGTCAGAATTTCCCTCCTGGAACGACTACCTCGCATCGCCGGCCAAAGACCAGCAGTTGCCGGAAGAAGCTGATCCAGATGCCAGCTTTGTTTCGATGGAAGCGTGAAAGTGGCGGATGAGCTGAACACCACAGCGATCACGGCCGTTCCGGCGATACGTCCTTTCCGGATCAGTGTCATCAGCGGTAGGTTTTTGCCGGCTTTGCTCTTCCCGATCAACAGATTCCTCTGTGTTCCTTTGTGTCCTCTGGGGTGGAGATTTTCGCTTTTCCCGATCACCCGATTTCCCGCTCACCGATGACTTAAGCCGCGAGGCGCAAAATCGCCGTGCCTCAACCTGTCGTCACTTTTGCCGAGGCCGAAGGCTGGAGCCCTGAGCGTAGCCGAAGGGGAGCGGCGCAGCCGGGAGTCGAACGATCTAAATCGGCGAAGCCGTCTGATACCCCCTCCCCCTCCCTGGGTCATCCCAGATTGGCGTAGAGTTGAGCGCCTTCATCTCAAGGTCATCCCAGATTGGCGTATGTTTCAGCGATTTGGCCCAAATTGGCGTAGGGTTCCGAGCTTTTCCTCTGTGTTTCTTCGCGTCCTCTGTGGTAAAAGGTTCTGGCTAGTAACCAGCAGCTAGGCGCTAACAGCTTCTTATGTCAAAGATCATCCTCCCTGGACACTTCCATTCGGAGGCCAATGTAAAACTTTACCGTTTATTCGCCTTTGTGTCAAGCGAAAACTGACCGCTGATTGAGGGAAAAAGCCCCGCAGGGGACGCCAAAAGCTGCGGTAGGGCAGCGCCTGTGTGAGCCGATAGGCGAAATAAGAGGGACGGAAGTCCCCGGAAAAAGAAACAAACGATTCTTTCTCGCGCCGTAGGCCCGGGCCGGCGCGCGCTTCACTTTTCCTTCCCAAGAGAGATAACGACTAGGCCTTGGCATAGAATCCGCCCCGCCTTTATTCCCACTGCCATATCATCTACCCGGACCGCTTTTCTTTTTAGCCCGTATTTGTGCAGGACCGCGTCAAAATCTTTGAATGCGTCAACGGATGACAGGAAATGATTGGCCGCAACCTCTCCTTGATGACAATACTTGCGTCCTAAACAGGACTTCCATTTCCTAGATTCAGATACTGCATGCTCCACCCCTTCTTGAAATTCTGAATTCTGCAGCCATGTACTAATCATCTCCAGTTTGCTCGGATCGTAATGAAGTTCCGTCATGTCATTGAGAACCTGACGGAGTAAATTCTCTTCTTCCCTAACTGTTGGAGCCGCGTTGCCCTCTGGTGACAACGACAAAAGAGCCCGGAAATCGCTTCCATTTGGAGCGCCTGATAGCTTGATGGTTACTTCACTATGCTGTGTGTGGAGATTCCATTGCTTGATTTCACCGAGAAAATTTGATCTGACATTCTGAGCTGTGACAGATGCAGCGTAGACGAATAGCATAAAAACGATCAGAGTAGCTTTCATTTTATCCCCAAAATAGAGTGCTCGTTGGTGCAGGCCACGAGCCATATGGCTCCTTTGGATCGATGACATTGCTTCCGTTCCATAGCGTGAAAGTGGCCAGTGGCATCTTTGAAAGGTATTGAACGAGATAATTCCGGTGGCACCCCCCGGCCAGTAAATGATCCGCCTGAAAGATGCTGCGGCTGACCAAGAACGCCAACAAGAAACTTTTGAAAGTCAGCAACTCTCAAAAAGTACTGCTTACCATCTGCGCCTAATACCGTTCCCTTGCTCTTGGGGCATAGTCACTCCACTTGCATTGAGATCGTAGCTCATTCGCACAGCACAGCTGTTGCTTGGGACTGCATCTCCGTGGGTGTCGGTCGTCCAGGCATTCATTGCGACGTGACCACCGATTAGAGACCAAATGAAGTTAGGGCGCATTCGGGTCAGTCGGATACGCATCGTGTCCAGGGTAGTTCGCTGCTAGAGTACTGAAGCCCGCTCATCGATTCATGAGAACTACGCCGGACCGCCATTGCGCACGCATTTTTCGAATGTACCATGGGAAAACCGATTCGAGCAGGCGAGCACGGCGCGCCATGGGAATTTCACGCTTCCAGCGTTGGCCTTCATTTAAAAATTCCCGAAACTCCTGGAACTTCCAGCCGTGAGGATGGAAAAACTCTGGGCCTTCGGCAGGTGCGAAATACATGTCGGCTTTGGCCGCCTGCAAATCCTTGCCCATGATTTTTTTCATGCGCTCGACAATGTACGGAGCAGCCAGGTCGGTTATCCAATACTGAAATCGAGGTTGCGCGTGAAGGTCCCGGGCCAATGACGCGACCTCTTCGGCCCGCAAGTACATTAGCAAGCCTTCGGTCAGCACTGCCACGCTCGAGGAAGAAGCGTTGACTTCAGCAAACAATGCGCGACGCAATTCAGGCTCATAAAGCTGCCCTGACACACGCCGCACGCTGCAAGCCGGTCTCTGGCCACTCAGTTTTTCTTCTTTGTAGAAAATGATTTCCGGGAGATCGACCTCGATCCAGGATAGCGAACGCGGTAATCGCAAACGGTAAGGACGCGCATCGAGACCGGCGGCAAGATTCAGGATAGTTTGCACTCCCTGCTCGACCAGGGCAAGAATCAATTCATCGAAGCAGACCGTGCGCAGAATCGGCCAGGTCATACCCTGGCCCTGCGTGAGTTGTTGCACCAGTTGCTCGCCGCGGTCGCCGGCAAGTAGACGCGCCAGCGGGTCTTTGATGATAGCGTCTGGACGGTCGGTTTCGATGGCCCGGTATTGCGCCATCCAGAAAGCGGTATCGGAAACTGAGCGCAATTGCTGGCCGGGCATGGACAACGATTCCTCTATATTCCGAGAGCTTCTGGCATCCGCTCTGCCGCAGTACCCAGTTTTTCCGGAATCTCCTCTTCCATGCGATCGAGCGGCAGCAGCGCCAGCGCGAGATAGAGATTGTCTTCGCAAAGTACAAGGTCGTGGTCCACGAACTCTTTGAGGATTCGCCGAACGTCTTCCCCCGTGTAGCCAGCGGAAGGGTATTTCTTGCGCACCAATTCCAGCAGATGAGAATCCGAGTGGACGCCGTCAAGTGCAAGGTAAAGGTCACGGTCCAGGCCTGCGAAGGTGTAGTCTGCATGGCGATAGCCTGCTCGCCGATCATGCAAAATGAGCGATGTTGGCGTGACATCCGCTGTGAGTGTGCTCTGTGGATGGATTCGTCTCCACTCGTCCACGGCCTTCCACATAATTTGGATTTCGTGGTGCGTCTCGGTGGTGATGGGAGGATCGCAATCAAGGAAGTATGCAATCTTGCGCAGCGACTCTTCAGGAAACGGATAACAGATCTGGTGCCCGCGGTAGGCGCGCACGTTGGCGATGCCGTATTTCTCGGGGTCTTTGAACATGGGGCTGAATCGATCGAGGCGGAAGCGGGTAACCACTAACGGCGGCTGCAAGTGGGGGATAGCGCGAACCCAACGCGTGATTTGGCGATAGTCTTCAGGTGTCTCCTGGGGAAAGCCGCAGATGATGTTCCACGATACATCGAAACTCATCTCTCTGGACCAGCGAAGCAACTGGACATTCTGAATGCCGCGCACTCCCTTATCCATCAGCGCGAGGACGTGAGAACTCAGGCTCTCGATTCCGGGCTGAAACGAATTGCTGCCCAGATTTTTCAGCACCAAGAGCTGTGACTTTTTCAGGTTTGCTTTGGTTTCATAGAATAGCTGGATTTTTAATCCTTCGGCGTGCAGCCGCGGGAACAATTCGTTAAAGTAGCGAAGATCGACGATGTTATCGGTGTTGAAAATATCAAAGCCGTGATACATCGATACCAGATGCTTGATTTCACGATAAGCCCGGTCCGCGGTTTTGCTGCGGTAGGTCATGCTGAGGCCGTTTAGTCCACAGAAAGTGCAGTGGTGCTTTTGTCCCCACCAGCAGCCGCGTGAAGTTTCCATGGTGACTTCAGGGCGGATCAGGGACTGGCTACGGGAAGCGTAGAAGTCGCGAAAGTAGTCAGCGTGGTCAGGATAGGGGAGCTGGTTGAGATTGGTGATGAAGGTTTGCGGTGTCGAGCCTGTGACGGTTTCGCCCCCAAGGCGGCAGGTAACGCCGCCCATTTCATGCACAGGCTCAAGGCAGCGCAGCCGGCGTACCAGCTCAGGAAAAAGATCGTCGGCTTCCCCGGAACAGACCACATCAATAAACGGAAAGCGGCGATGCAACTCAATGCCCATTTCGCCTTCGAAGTTAGCTCCGCCGAAAACGGTGATGATATGCGGCGCGCGCCGCTTGATCTCGCGCGCCATCGCCAGGGACGCCAGGTTCTGTTGGAAGGTGGAAGTGAAGCCAACGATGTCATATTGATCGAGGTCAAGTTCAGCCGCGCATTTATAAATAAAAGCCGGACTCAGGTTGCGGGCATGTTCAATCTGCTGGAGAAAGACATCGTCATAAGGTTTGACCGCGCCTGTCACAACAGACTTGAAATCGGCAAAAGGACGCACCTCATCAAAGACGGCCGGAGCAAAGACAAATTCTCCCGGCATGTGGTGCGCGGGTGAGTCCTCGGCAATCCGTTCGTAAACGCCTGTCCCTATGGCATCGGCAAAACGGAAGTTGTAATAGCGAACGTCGCACTCCATGTCCTTCCGGTTGAGTGCAGCCTTCAGCAAGCCAACTCCAAGATGCGGACGCCGGAGAGTAATAAACGGCATTACCAGCAGCAAGATACGCTTTGGCATCGGGGTGTCCCTTGTTTTTACTCCACTGAGAGCGGGAGCCGCGATGCGAGTCCCACTCTCAGGCGTTATGTGTCGCCAGCTACTCTTACTTGCCGCGACTCGAGCCACCAACCAGCTCGGGCTCTTCCGTACTCTGCTCTTCGCGTTCGCCCTGAGCAAAGGCCGGATTCTGTACTTCAGCGACGACTTCCACAATCGGACGGGCGACGGGTGTGGGCAGAGCTTCGCGGGTTTCGCGTTCACCCTGAGCAAAGGCCGGATTCTGCACTTCAGCGACGACTTCCACAATCGGACGAGCCACGGGTGTGGGCAGAGCTTCACGGGTTTCACGTTCACCCTGAGCAAACGCGGGATTCTGCACTTCGGCTACGACTTCCACAATCGGGCGAGCGACGGGCGTGGGCAGAGCTTCACGGGTTTCACGTTCGCCCTGAGCAAAGGCCGGATTCTGCACTTCGGCTACGACTTCCACAATCGGACGAGCAACGGGTGTGGGCAGAGCTTCGCGGGTTTCAGTTCGCACGGCTTCTGGTTGTCTGGTTGGGGCTTGCGTGGTCACTTCCTGCACCACTTCAGGGGTGGCCTGGGGACGCTGCGAATTTTCTTTATTGTTGCTCATATCTTTACTCCTTACGAGATTGCCGCCGCGGCGGCGGTGGATTCGGTAGATGTAAGCGCCGGGGAACGCCCAGCGGCAAGGGATGAATACTGCTCGAGTACAGATGACAGCGCATGTTGGACGAAATCGAGACGGACAAAACTTGTATAAAGACTTTGGCGGAGACCGCCCATGGCCAGTTCACTGTTCGGCAGTACCGATGCGTGGCTAAGCTTGATGGTTAGACGGTCGAGGAACTGCATTCCATGCATATAAGCATCGCGGTATTTGCCCTGGCCGGAAATGACAGCCGCGGCCCCAATGCCTTCCAGATACAAAGCAGTGGAAAATCCCGGAGTGTCGGATTGATGGCCGGTCAGAAATCCGCCAGTCTTTTCATTCTGAAATTCCAGAATCCAATCGCCAATCTCATACACCAGGGCGGCAAATTCAGGCTCGGACTGGATGCGGTACCATCGACTGAAAGCCTGCATCATCCAGGAAACCTGGCCGAAGTCTCGATCATGACGGAAGCGATGACGGTAAAAACGAAATGCGTCGTTCAGCTTTGAATGCTTGATTTCCGTCAGGCCTGATTCGGCGGCTGCGGCCAGAGCCAGCAGTGCCTGTCCGGGCATATAGTCCTGATGAACATCAGCAACCTTTTTGTCTGTATGATGTGTGGCAATGCGGCCGTGCTGGTCGATACGCGACCAGAGCGTGTCAGCCAGAGAGCGGACGAGTCTGCGGCGATGGTCGCCACGAGGAAATTCACACAGCGCAAGAACAAGGAATGCAATCTCAGCGACCGATGGTGTGCCGCAGTTCAATTCCAGCCACGTGCCGGCCTCGTTGACGCGCAGGTTCCGAAGCAGTGCCTCAACGGTATTTTCGGAAGCCTCTTGGATCGCAGGATCGCGCAGCGCTCTGGCAGCACGGGCCAGGACCCAGGCCGCGTGCGCAACTCGAGGCGGCGTGACTGAATCCCGCAGGCGATTACGGAATGGTTCATAACTTTCGTGGAAGAAACCGTCCACCTTCTGGTGCCTGACGAGGTAGTTCGCATATAAGGCAGCAAGTTCCGGGAGTAGAGTTTGCGGAGCTATTGTTTGTTCATCCCGCCGGAATGCGCCTTCCATTAGACCGATACCTTCGCTATCGGCCAACCAGGTAGAGCAGTCAAAACGTTCCCAGTAATAAGGAGGACGGGTGATGCCCGCTTTGTCGATTACTTCTCTGGCGTAGCCAAGAGGGTCCAGATCATGCATTGCCGCGAGAAATGGCAGCAGCATTCCGTGACGCTGGTTTTGGTAAACCCGCAATGCCTGTCGACCGTGGACCGAGCGGCGGATGACCGTGTCGGGTAGAAATTCGCCGAGAGTGATAGCGTTGGAAAGCAGGGAAACGCTCACCGCAATCGCTTCTGGCGTGGAAGCTTCGGCGCGGGGAAATCTTTCGTCCGCCAAGGCAGCCAGAACCAATCGGCGAAGATCGGAATCCGTTGTGACCGCATCGCCCATGCAGCCGCGCAACTGGCCCCATATATAAAGGGTGACAAACAAAGAATGCAGGCCTTGCGGCAAGCTGTTGTCCGCAAGTGGGCTGGTTGTTTCCGGCACGCCAAGCAGATGCGCAATAGCAATATCGTGCGCGCGACGGGCGATGGCGGCGCAGATCAACCCATCTTCGCAAGCAGAAGGCGCTGTTTTGGGAACGCCCGTCTTTTGCCAGTCCGCACCCGGCTCCACGAATTTGTTTACGTCGTGCCGGAAAATCGCATAGGGCTCGATGGAAAACAGCTTTCCGTTAGCAACACGGGCCTGTTGAAATTGCTGGAATTCATTGCCGATGCCCGGCATGCGCGGCAGTGCCCCGCCCATGACTCCGGAACGCTCGCGGCTGCGGACTACGATTCCGTAACGTTCGTTGTCAAGCTGGCCCAAAGTGCATTCTTCCAGAGCGGAAAAGAAAGTTACTGCGATATAGCTGGATTCAAGCTGATCCAGCCCCGATTTGCCACGCCGCAGAAGTTGGGTTGTGAGCAGCGTAGCGCGTACGATATCTTCTGCTGTCGACCACCTTGGCTCACCAGGAAAGTTCCAGAAACCGTCGCGCGCGTGGCGGAGATGAATATTGGCTCTGGAGCGGACGCTGATCCAGGCCCCGCCGGATGAGTCATAATCGCGGTCGAGATGTTCCGGCACGCGCAACAACTTTCCTGTACTTAGATATTCCCTGAGTGCCGTTCTGGCGAGTTCCGCTGGATGCAGTCCGTCTGGAGCTTTCTCTGTGCTCCATTCGAAAGCAGGAAAACTCCTGCTCGGATTGGTGACGGGCTTCTCTTCACCTTCCATGTTGGCCATAAAGTCGTCATGAATATCGAAGAGCGCTTCCACGTGATAGCCGCGTTCCTGAATCGCGGAGTAGCCGCTGAACCATCCGAAGCGCACAAGGCAGACGATGCCTTCCACACGAAGTCCGGCGGCTTCCAATCGCTCGCGGGCTTCATTGAAAGAAGTTCCTGAGGCGATGGAGTCATCCACCAGGACCACGGGTTCATGCGGGTCAATCTCCCCTTCTATCGTCCGCATGGCGCCGTAAGGCTTGGCTTCTCTGCGCACCAGCAGACCACGGTATTGTCCGCCGGACTGCAAAACGCAGGATTGCATGACCGGTACGCCGATCAGGCCATAGGCGGCAAGCTGGCGGCCCTCAAAGTGTTGCAAGAGTTGAAGCAGGCAGCGGCCAGCCAGTTCCGCGCCGCGCGCGGTCAAAGTAACACCCAGAGAATTTAGCATCCAGCGCGCCTCGACACCATCCCGGGAAACCATTGGTTGCGTAACAGATTTGCGCAGGACCCCGTGTTGCAACAGCAACGCGAGCAGTTCCTTGCGATCGTTCTGGAACGTCTCCGGCATCGACGACAAAATGGAGGCAAGATCGCGGCGCACAAGCATGTCCTTTACGTAATCTGGATCGGCATCTTGCGGCTAGCGCCTTCCGATTCGATTTCCTGGGAACGGAAATCGGGGGAACGGAAGTCGGGCACATCCGCAAGATCAAAATACGGGTTCTCCGGCAAGGCCAAGCTCAGATAGCGGCCATCCAGGTGCAGCGTCAGGTTTTTATCCACAAATTCTTTCAAGGCATTTTGAATCCACGGCTCAGCGCCGAATTTCGCAGCGATGTCACGCGGTGTCCGGGCTTCAGCGCAGTACTCATAGAGCGCTGCCGGCTCGTCTGCGATGACAAAAGTGCGCAGGTTCTCACCTCTTCCATCTAAAACGCGGATGGAGGACCATGCCTTCTGATAGCGCAGGTAAGGACGCCTGGCATTTTTCCACTGCTCCTGCCAAGCTTCTACGCGACGGAAAATTTCGTCATAAACCGAATCATCCACGGTGTTGGCCATCTTGTGCTCAAAGTAGTAGGAGATGCGATACAAATTGAATTTGCCTCGAGGCAGCAGGTAGTTGTAGCACCTGGCCGGGACCAGATCTGAAATGGATTGCGATGCCGACTCTGTGTACATGGGCGATCCGCGATCTGCCCGCGCCCTTACGATTGCATAAGGCGGTTGGAAATGTGGAATTCTGGCGATTACCTCGCACTGGCTTGCGTAGTCCTCAACGGTCTCACCTGGGAAACGGCATAGAATGTTGTAGAGATTATTGATTCCGTAGTACGTGCACCACTTAATAAGTTCCACATTGCGCATGCCGGTGGAAAGCTTGCGCATAATCTTGAGAATGTTAGTGGAGAGACTCTCAACGCCGGGCTGCACGGAGAACAATCCCCCACGTCTGAGCCGCGAGAGCTGCTGGCGGGAGAAATTTGGCCTAATCTCATAGTGGACCTTAATGTCACTGTTGGCGGCCGCGAGTTTACCGAAAAGCTTTTCCGTGTATTCGGGCGCCATGATGTTATCTATGGCATTGAATTGAAGCTGGCCGTAGCGACGGGAAAGCACATCCAACTGCTCAATCACCTTGTCTGCATCCTTGGCGCGAAATTCCATCCCTGAACGGTTCAGGCCGCAGAAAGTGCAATGGTTCTTTTCTCCCCACCAGCAACCACGCGCGGCTTCAAAGGGGAGCAGCGGTTCACGTGCGCCGGGGGATGCCTCATAGCCGCTGGCCTTGCGAGCGTAAAAATATTCGTCAAAATCGGGTACAGGTGTGTCATTCATATTCAGAAAATTGGGCGCACGCCCGGCATAGCGCACCTCGCCTTCGCGATTACGCCACATGATGCCGGGAACGCCTTCCATGCTCTGACCGGCATAAAGCCTGTGCACCATTTTAGGAAAAGAGATTTCAGCGTCGCCACAATGCACATAGTCAACCTTCGGGCAGCCTTTCATCACTTCGTCTGCGATATCGTCTTCCAGGCTGGCTCCGCCCAGAACGATTGGAATATGCGGATACTTTTGCTTCAAAGCGCGGGCCAGGGCCAGGCTTGCAATAAGCTGCTGGAACACTACGGTGAAGCCGATCAACCCGAAGCGGTTCCAGTCTGTGCTATTCACACAAAAATCAATGAATTGAGGAGCAGACTCATAGCGAACGCGACGCAGGTCATCCAGAGTACATTTGCCATAATGACAAACGGCGGCAAACACATTTTCATGCGCGGCAAAGTATTCTTCGTCGTCGTCCGTGTTGATTTCATCGCCAAATGCGGCCTTGGACCAGATCCACTCGCCGACCAGCGAAGGCCATACGTCAGCAATGGTTTCACTGATGCGCCAGCCAATCTGGTTGCCCAGGTACATAAACATGGAAAAGGGCTGTGCTGGAATGCCTGCCTCTTCGAGAGTGGGTTTAAGCAGCGCAAGCTGAAAGGAAGGAAAGCGCGCAGAAAGGCAGGGCATGCTTATCAAGGCAACGGGCTTAACGCGTGCGTCCACAGAACAGAACCTCATCGAGCGCCGGTGCCAGAAAAAACTACCGCTGCACACGGTCGAAGATCGTGGTGATTAAGACGCCAGTCCGGTCAAGGTGAGAAGGGGCCAGCGGCTAGTAAACCAATTAAACAAGATTCATTAGTCTGATTCAATCGTAATTGAGAGCTGGAAAAGCAGAGCTGTTCTATTTTGGAACGCGCAATCGGTTTATTAACTCAAATACCTTAATCCCTCGCAGTTTTACGAGTGTCGTTGTGGGCGAAAGCTGCGTATACGACCGATCGAAATAAGGAGAGTGAAAGGAATCATCGGCAAACATGGGAATTGCCATCATTTCCATCTTGTCGACTGCCGTAGCGCCAAGGTTCACATTGGGGTCACGCTCTTATGGCCACCGGTTGCGCTACATGTGGAGCAGACTTCGGTTCCAGAAGAATTTCTTTTTCTCCGTAGAGCCTTTCCGCGACGATTCCGCGTTCGTGACAAGCATTAATTAGTTTGGTCGATTCCATAATCGGGCGTGATTGCTCTGTGTATTTTACGCTCATGATGTAATTCAGCCACGGCTCCTGTCCCATGGCATAAACGTATGCTTCCCTGCAGTTAAGGGAATTAACGATGTTCATTGCTTGTTCATAATTGGAGCCGGCAAGCCGCCTCGATTCATCCATGCCGCGCTCAAGCTTCTTGGAAAGAAGCGGTCCATAGAGCCAGCTCAGCGGGGCGCCATCGCATTCCATTCCGAGGAAAAGTGCATCTACATCTCCGAATTCCCTGTGCAGATGTTCATACAGTGCGGGGTCGATGTTGCAGGAATCTGCTGCAAACAGCAGGGTGTGCAACCCCAGCTTGACCAACCATGACATTTTGCTATGAATGTCCAGGTCTGCATGCTCGCCAAGAAAAGGAAGTCCAGTGATGGACAGGTTTCCAACGCGGATTTCCTCAAGTTCGTTCAACTCAATCACGTTTCGGAAGCCGCAATTCTCGAGAATGAGTTTCAGAGAAGGGTCCTGGAGATGGCCAGGATTATTGCGCGGCACGACAATATTCTTGATCTTGTGCCGGATTTGCAGCAAGGTTTCAAACAGGATGTGGTCCTGATGATTATGGGTTATTAAGACGTAATCGATCTCGTCGGGCAAATCGAGATAAGTGTAGCGGGAAATTCCGTTCTCGTAGGTATAGCTGAGGACCGGGTCAAATACCATGCTGGCGCCCTGCGACTCTATCAGGATGCAGGCGTGCCCAAAATATCTCCAGCGCACCCCGGGACCGGTATAAGGCGAATAGTGCGGCGACGGCTCCGGCGTAAGGAAGGAGCGCAGCAGCTCATCATGGGAAGCCGGTACCTGAAGCATTTCCTTGATCTCGCACCATGGACGGTGAGATGACTTCAGCCGGAACAGATCGTCGATCACCGGACTATCGAATGGAATATGGAGATGAAGCGCGTCGTCGCTTTCCAGCCTGGGCGTACTCAGCACAAATGGCCGATCGTCATTTGATATCTTCGAAAGTCTCACGCTCTGCTGTGAGCGGTCATAATAGCGGCTTCTGTACAGCAATGGTTCGATCAGGCGGAAAGAAGGATGATTGTTCAGGTCGTAAACGAGCTCTACATAACCTCGCAGGATGGCTGGAATTTTCTCGTATAAAGGAAGCAGGCTGTACCCCTTCGCGCTTCCCCTCAATGCGACGTCCAGTTCTACGAGTGCAGCGGATAATTCAATCAGGTGCGCACGCTCCCGCTTAATATGGTTCCGCAAGGCACGAATCTCATCGACCCGTTTCCCTCCATAATCGATGAACGGTCCGCCCAGCATTTTAGGGTTTTTGACCGCATTCGCATGGACCAGCGGCATATTGATGTAGGAATCCATGATTTTCATATGACGCTCGGTTATGTTTCTTGCCGCAGTTGCGGGAGGAATAAGGTGAGGCCAGGCGTACCAGCCATCGATCAAAGGCTCAACCTGTATGTTCGGTCTGAGGTACAACTGCTCGTTATCGGGCATCGTTCAACTCCTTCATCAAAAAATCCGCGGACTCGGACTTCTTCGTCCTATATCGGCGCACATTGACCGGACATGCGTGCGCTAAGCTTCAGGAAGTCAGCTTCAGCCGTGCGTCGCTCATCATCTTTTCACACAATAACATGGCTTCAGCGTTGATATGGGCATGCACTTGGATGCATTCTTAGACACTCTGCAATTGACAGCAAAATCCACACGTTCCATTTTGGAACGTGTGAAGTGTTCGATCCCGAGTAGCTCGCACGATCACAACCCCTCTGAAAATAAACTAGTGTTGACAAGGAACTCAGTGGAGAGCAATGATGCAGTGGAGAGCGATGATAAGGTGCGTTTGCGCGATCATAAATCCATTCACAAATAAAATGTAAGAAGCGAAGAACTTCATTCATAAAAGGAGCTTTACCATGACTGTTCTTGATTCACTGAAAAATAATGCTCTGAGAAAAGACCTGATTCACCATCGTTTTTTCGGTGAGATCAAATCTGGACTGCTTACGCGCAGTGACGTCGCAATTTTTCTGGGACAGTGGTGGCATCCCTTACACTATTTCCCCAATTTTCTTTCAAGAAGTATTTCAGTCGTCCCCTGGCTCGAGACGAAAACCGCGATTTGTGCCATTTTGTCCCAGGAACTTGGAGAAGGCAATCCGGCCATGGCCCATGAACGCATCTACCTGGAAACGATGGCTGCCGCAGGCTTTTCTCAACACGAGGTCGCCGAAGCTCCTCCACTTGAATCCACTCGCAAACTTATTAAGGGATACGAATCCGCATCCGCTGAGCACGCCAGCGCGCTCGGCTTTGTATATGGGACCGAGGTAGCCGATCTGGCCATGGTTTCCGGAATCGGCGCGGCGGTTCGGCAAGTGAGCGGCATGAAGAACCTTCCTTGGGTGGACATACACGTTCTTCAGGAACCAAACCACGTTGATAAGGCGAGTAACGCCCTGGAACCAGAGCTCTCAACCGATGACTATCAACGGGTTGTAAGTAGTGCTGAAGAGATGTGGCGCTTGTGGATCGCTTTCTTTTCCGAACTCAGCCAGGTGTTCGACAACAAAAAGAACGCCGAGAGCATGGAAGTGAGCGCAAAATCCGCTTAAGAGAACGGCTTGCCTGCAAGCGGTTCTGAGTGAATACGGGACCTATGCTCGCGTCTCTGCAATTTCCACCGTGCTGCCCAGATAAGACAAGTGTTGCACGTATCGATTTCCGCCGCGAATGGGAGTGACCAAGCCCAGGATAGCTAGGAATGCCCTTCCTATTCGATCTCTCGGACCGGCTTCTGGAATGACGCTCCGGCAGCAGTCAGGAACATTGCCAGGCCAGCGATCAGAAACGTGAACTTCAGGTTCCATGCAATCAGGAATCCGGCAACGGCGAAAGAGATGGGCATGATTCCGAAAGTGGCAAGCATGAGCACACTTGCCACTCGCCCCCGCACCGCTGCATCAATCCGCTGCATTACCCAGGCACCGATGTGGACGTTCATCAAGGCCGCCAAAACGCCGATCGTAAATAGCACCCCGGCAAGGGGCCACACACTGCCTATGAGCCCAATGGATCCGAGGCAAGGAGCCAATGCCGCTGCCACCAGAAGCATCAGGACACCGCGCCTGCGAATCTTCCACACGCCGGCCAGCAGCGCGCCCAACAGACTTCCCACGGCAACAGCCGACATCAAAGTCCCCAATATGGCAGGTGAACCAAAGCGGGTCTTGGCCAGGTAGGTGAGACCAATCGCAACCGGCCCAGTAAAGCAGAAGTTCATGGTCATGGCCAGCAGCATCAAAGAGCGCAGGGGCACATCTCTTCCCACGTAGGCAATACCCTCTGCAATCGCGGGCCATACCGCTTTCGTCGCAGCCTGAGATTTAGGTGGGTCAGGCAGCTTCCAGAGTGCGCCGATGATGAACAGGAAACTGACTGCGTCCACGAAGAACGCCCATGCTACACCCAGGGCCTTGATTACAAATCCTGCCGGAACGGGGCCAACGATGCTTGTTAATTGTGCCGTGCTTTGGCCGACCGAGGAGGCCGCCACCAGTTGTTCAGGCTGCAACAGAGAAGGCAAGTAGGCTGTTGATGCGGGAGCGGCAAATGCATCGGCCAAGCCAAAAATAACCGCCAACGCGTAGAGTTCCCACATGTGAAGAATGCCGAACCAGATGAGAACTCCGATTACGGCCACACAGATGGTACGCGTTGCGGCTGTGGTCATCATGATCTTACGCGCGGACATGCGATCGCTCAGGACCCCGCCCATGAGCATTAGAAGAGCGCGCGGAATGGATCCCGCCATCAGGACCGCGCCCATGGCCACAGCCGATCCCGTCTGCTGCAGAATCAACCAGGGTAACGCCACCATATAGAACTGGTCGCCGAGAAATGATATCGTCCCGCCGATCAGCCAAAGGCGATACTGGGGATTGCGTAGCGGATGCTCGATCGTAGCGGTAGAAGCGATTGGTGTGATTGCCGTGCCCATAAAGTCCTTCCTGCTATTGTCAGGCATCAAGGCGGAATGTAGACGCAAATGTGAACTTATTTTATGTTTGGAAATGCGGTGCTGCCGGGTTATGGTTTACGAAAGCTGGTATTCGGGAAATTCATTGGAACGCCGGAATCTCACGTATTTATCCCGATTCCCTCTACTGCTTGAGGCCCGGGGCTAATCTTGTCTTTTCCGTCCCTGGGAGCCACACTCCAGGTAAATTCGCAGGAAGCCGAGGTAAACTCTTGCCAAAAATTTTAGCAGCGGTCATGCAAAAACCGTTTCTCCCTATACAGGTGTGCGAGTTTGAAGAACCCGAACTGGAAATGAACTCAGCGATCCTGGATGTTCGCCTAAGCGAGGTCTGTGGCACAGATATTCACTTGCATGCGGGGCACCTGGCCGATGTGCCCTATCCAATCATTCCCGGGCACGTCTCAGTGGGCTTTCTGAGCAAAATACGTGGCAATTTAGTTGACTCTGAGGACCGCCGATTTCGCGAAGGAGATGAAGTCACATTTCTTGATGTCCATCGAACATGCGGTGTGTGTTGGTATTGCGCTGTGGCAAAGGCAAGTACACGCTGTCCGAAGAGGAAAGTTTATGGGGTCACATATGGAGTCAAGGATGGCTTGGCGGGCGGATGGGCCCAATCGATTTATCTTAAGCCGAATACGCGCTGTTTGAGCCTGAATGGCGTGGATCCGCAAAGATTCATGGCCGGTGGTTGTTCATTGCCCACGGCCCTGCACGCAGTGGAGCGCGCGGAGATCTCACTGGGAGACATAGTGCTGGTACTCGGGAGTGGTCCAGTGGGTATATCCATCATTATTTGTGCGTTGCTGCGTGGCGCACATCGCGTTTTTTGCCTGGGCGCCCCGGAAGCTCGCTTGCAGGTGGCCAGGCAAGTAGGCGCACATAAAACCAAGGACTTCTCAACCTGTACAGAAGCCGAACGATTAGACTGGATCCGCGACCTTACCGATGGAAGAGGAGCGGATGTGACGATTGAAGCCACGGGCAATCCCACCGCTGTAGTTGATGCAATGCGGTACACGCGCGATGCGGGACGTGTGGTCATTGTTGGTCAATACACGAATGCGGGCGACGTACTTTTCAATCCGCACTTGGATTTGAATAAAAAGCACCTTGACGTGCGTGGCTGTTGGGGCGCTGACTTTTCTCACTTTTATAAATCCGTGCGGATGATGACAGATCCCTCTCGCTCCGCTGCCTGGTCAGCGATTCCTCTGAAATTTTTTGGCTTGAGCGAAGCGAATGCGGCCTTGGAAAATGTAGTTGCAGGTTCCGCGTCTAAAAGCTTAATTAATCCGCAATTGGGTTAAGAAAGATTTCAAAGAGAATCCATACAGAAATGATGCATGCCAATTATGCATGCCCCGCAAAAGTTTGAAAGGGATTTTCGTCCTTTTCTGAATTGGATCACTGCGCATTTGTGCCAGCCAAGATTTGTGTAACAGCTTATATTTTCTTGAGCTTTATCCCAGCATTCTACGAATGCATCAGTATTTTCTATATTGGTCTAATAAACCTCATCCCAGACCCCTATCGGCATTTGCATAAACAAGTATGCGGATGAGAAGGATGGGGCGGTAGCGATGCCACTCACGATTTTTCCAATCGAGAGCTGGATTTTATGTAAACAATCAACCCGAAAAACCTTTTAAACTAATAGACTAATAAGTAGGTTGTTAAACGGGTGGTGATAGTCCGCTTGCAGGTCATCAATCAGGGGCTCTGACTTCCACATTTTTGGTCCGCCTCCATCAATGACCAGGGTATTCCATCTTCCAATCAGGGAGCTCCTGAATTTAAGCCCCATCAAAAAATTAAGAGTTTTTTAAAAAATGTCTCCTGAAAGAACTGTGTTGAAAAAAGATCAGGCGGAAGAAGAGCGGGAACTGCTGCATCTTTTGCTGCAGAAAGAGGGTCTTGGCCCCCAAGACTGGGAAATTGCTTCAGCAGAAACTCGGGAGCGGCTACCGCTTTCCTGGGCGCAAAAGCGCCTTTGGTTTCTGGACCGTCTGCAACCGAGCAGTGACTTCTACAACGTCGTGCTGGCGTGTGAGCTGCACGGGGATTTGAACGTGCGGGCTCTGGAGCGGAGTTTGGCAGAGATCATTCGGCGGCACGGAGCTTTGCGGACGAGTTTTGTGATAGAGGACGGCGAGCCAGTGCAGAAGGTCGAGGAATCAATAGAGTTCCGGCTGCAACTGCTGGATTTGAGCAAGCATGAGGGCGCCGAGGACAGAAAAAAACAGGCGCAGGAGATCGTGAGGCAGGAAGCAGCAAAGCCGTTCGATCTGGAAAGCGCACCTTTGTTGCGTGGAGTGATGATCCGGTTAGGAGAGCGGGAACATGTTCTGGCATTGAGCATTCATCACATCGTAGTGGATGAGTGGTCAATGGGAGTGTTGCACCAGGAAATGGCATTGCTCTACGGGGCCTATGTACAAGGGCAGGAATCGCCGCTCAAAGAGATGCCGCTCCAATATGCGGACTACACGTTGTGGCAGACCCAATGGCTGCAGGGAGAAGTTTTCGCCCATCAGATGGAGTACTGGACGAAACAGTTGACTGGAATGCCGGAACTTTTAGAGTTGCCCATGGACAAGCCGCGGCCTGCCATCCCCCAACATCGTGGCAGCACGGAGGCGGTAACGATTGCCAGGGACTATTGGGAAAAAATGAAGTGGTTCAGCCAACAGGAAGGCGCCAGCGTGTTTATGACAGTGCTGGCGATCTACCAGGTGCTGCTGCTTAGGTATACGGGACAGGCGGACTTCGGAGTGGGAACGCCAATAGCGAACCGCAGCCACGTGCGGACAGAGGGCATGATCGGATTCTGCGTGAACACTCTGATCATGCGGGCTGATTTAAGGTGCGAACCGACTTTTAGGGAAGTGCTCGGGCGGGTGAGAAAAGCGACGCTGGATGCATTCGATCATCAGGATTTGCCCTTGGAGAAACTGGTCGAGGAATTGTCGCCGGAGCGGCAGATGAGTAGCTCGCCCCTGTTTCAGGTGACGTTTACGTTCATGAACGGCAAGGCCATATCGCTTGAGCTTCCAGGTGTGGAGATGCGTCCGATGGTGTGGGAAACCGCTACCTCCAAGTACGATTTGGCGCTACTTGCGGTAGATGATGAAATTCCCAAACTGGCGTTTAACTACGACACTGGATTGTTTGAGGCAGACACAATTCAGCGCATGCTTCAGCACTTTGGGCTTTTAATGGCTGCCACCCTGGACGGACCGGAGCAGCGAATTTGGGACCTGGCGATGTTGACTCAGGATGAAACACGGCAGCTCTTAGTGGAGTGGAACCCGGGGGAGACGCAAGGCGGACAGAAGTGCGTGCATGAGTTGTTCGAAGAATGTGCGGCCAGAATGGGGAACGCCGTGGCGGTGGAGCACCAAGGGCAGGAGTTGACGTATGCCGAGCTGAACCGCAGAGCCAACCGGCTGGCGCATTACCTGCGAACCGTTGGAGTAAGGCCGGATGCCCGAGTGGCGATTGGCGTGGAGCGTGGACTGGAGATGGTGGTGGGGATGGTGGCAGTGTTGAAGGCAGGCGGAGCGTATGTGCCGCTGGACCTATCGTACCCCGTGGAACGCTTGCAATTCATTTTGGAGGATAGCACTCCGGTGGCGCTGCTGGTACGAAATGATTGGCCGGGGTTGGCGGATTTGGCGAGTGCAATTCATGAAGGCATCCAGGTTATCGATTTAGCAAGTGAGGATGTGTTCACGAATCTGCCGGAGACGAACCTGGAGCCAACTGAGACGGGAGTGGACGCTGAATGCCTTGCCTACGTGATCTACACATCGGGATCGACCGGGGAACCGAAGGGGAGCGAGATTCCGCATCGCGGTATTCCCGGATTCATTTTGGGAACTGACTATGTGCGCTTCGATGAAGAAACGGTGCTGTTGCAGCATTCTTCGGTGAGTTGGGATGCATGCACGCTGGAGCTGTGGGGGGCGTTGCTGACCGGAGGACGGAGCGTACTGGCGCAGCAGCGAGTCTTGAGTGCTGAAGAAATCAGGAAGTACGTGCAGGGGCGGGGAGTGAATACGCTGTGGTTGACGGCGGCCATGTTCAACTCGATTGTGGAAAGCGATGTGGGGTGTCTGCAAGGGGTGAAGTATTTGCTGACCGGGGGAGAGACGGCGTCGGTGATGCACATCCGGCGGGCGATGGAGGAGTTGCCGGGAATGCGGGTGGTGAACGGGTATGGGCCATCGGAATGCACGGTATTCAGCAGTTGCTATGTGGTGCCGGCGGAAATGCCTGAAACATTAATTTCGCTGCCCATCGGGAAGCCGATAGGAGACCGGCGGATGTATGTGCTGGATGCGGCGATGAACGTAGCGCCGATAGGAGTGGTGGGAGAAGCGTATGTAGCGGGAGCGAGTGTAGCGCGGGGGTATTTGCGGCGACCGGATTTGACAGCGGAGCGGTTTGTACCGGACCTGTATAGCGAGGAGGGTGGAGGGCGATTGTACCGGACGGGAGACCTGGTGCGGTGGCGGGGAGATGGGACAATCGAGTTTGTAGGACGAAATGATCTTCAGGTCAAGGTGCGCGGTTTCCGAATTGAGTTAGGAGAGATTGAAGCGCGGCTGTTGGAATATGAGGGAGTGAGAGAAGCGGTAGTAATAGCGCAGGAAGATGTGGCTGGGAGCAAGCGTCTGGTGGCTTATTACACGGAAGGCGCAAGTGATCTTCAGCAGAGCGATGGCAGAAGAAAGCTCGGAGCAGAAGAATTGCGCAGCCATCTGGCACAAAGACTGCCAGAGTACATGGTGCCGGCGGCGTATGTGCGGCTTGAGGCATTGCCGCTGACGCCCAACGGGAAGCTGGACCGGAAGCGCTTACCAGCCCCGGATGGAAATGCGTATTCGGCGAATGGATATGAGGAACCACAAGGAGAAATTGAGACCACGCTGGTAGCGATTTGGCGGGAATTGCTTGGAGCAGCAAAGGTGGGGCGGAACGACAACTTTTTTGAATTAGGCGGGCACTCGTTGCTTGCGATAACCATGATTGGGCGGTTGAGGGAAATGCTCGGATTGGAAGTTGAAATCGGCGAGGTATTCGAGCATTCCCGTCTGAGTGAATTAGCCAGCAAGATCTCAGGCGGCAGACAGACGCAATTGCCACCGATCACGAAAGCTGATCGCAAGCGGCCTCTTCCTCTTTCTTACGCACAGCAGCGGTTGTGGTTCCTGGCGCAGATGAAAGCGGTAAGCGAGGTCTATCACATTCCCTTTGGCGTACGTCTCGTGGGCAAGCTGGACCGGCATGCATTGGGCCTGGCTCTGGATCGGCTCGTGCAGCGTCATGAAGCGTTGCGCACCACATTCGTGGTGGTGGATGGCGAAGCACTGCAACGGATTGCAGCCGTCGAGGACAGCCATTTTTTATTGCGTGACCATGATTTGCGAGATCAGGATTTGTGCCAACAGGTGGATTCGGAATCGGGATTACGACAACTACTTGAAGAAGAGGCGCATGCGAGTTTTGATCTGGAAGCCGGTCCGCTGATTCGTGGGCTGCTGATCCGGGAGGGAGAGGATCAATATGCGCTGCTCATTACCATGCACCACATCGTTTCCGATGGCTGGTCAGTAGCGGTGTTGCTCAACGAATTGAGCGTATTGTACCGGGCATTTGTACGCGGGGAAGCCGATCCGTTGCCGGAGTTAGCTGTGCAATATCCAGACTACGCGGTGTGGCAGCGGCATTGGATGCAGGGGGAAGTTCTAAGACAGCAGGCTGAGTACTGGCAAACCACACTGGCAGGGGCGCCGGCGTTGCTTGAGTTACCTGCGGACCATGTGCGGCCAGCGGACCAGGAGTATGCGGGCGCATGGCACGAGATGATGCTGGATGAAGAGTTGACGACAGGGCTAAAGGAGTTGAGCAAGCAGCATGGCGCCACCTTATATATGACCCTTCTCGCGGGGTGGGCGGTGCTGCTGGGGCGGTTATCGGGGCAGCAGGACGTATTGATTGGGACGCCGGTTGCCAACCGGGGACAAGAAGAGCTTGAGGGGCTGATCGGATTTTTTGTGAACACGCTGGTGCTGCGGACGGATTTATCCCACAGACCTCGTGTAGGGGAACTGCTGGAACGTGTGAAGAGCCGATCGTTAGGAGCACAGCAACACCAAGACATTCCCTTTGAGCAGGTGGTGGAAATTGTGCAGCCGGAACGCAGCCTGGCCCACAGTCCATTGTTTCAGGTGATGTTTGCCTGGCAAAACGCTCCCAGAGGCGCGTTGGATCTTGTTGGGTTGAAGACGATGGGACTGGAGATGGCGACGCATCGCGTAGCGCGGTTTGATCTAACGGTTTCATTGTGGGAAATGGATGAACGAATTGCCGGTGGTGTGGAATATTCCACGGCGCTTTATGAGAGAGCAAGGATCGAACGCTACATGGGATATTGGCGTCGCATTCTGGAAGGTATGGTCGCCGGGAGCGGACAGATAGTGGATTGTCTGGACTTGTTGCCGAAGAGCGAGCGGTATCAGATTTTATACGAGTGGAACCGGACGGATGCGCCCTATCCCCCGAAGTGCATGCATGAGTTGTTCGAAGATCAGGTGGGGAGAAGCGCGGAAGCGCCAGCAGTGGAGTTTGAGGGACAGAAGTTAACGTATGGCGAGCTGAACCGGAGAGCAAATCAACTGGGACATTATTTAAGGAAGCTGGGAGTGGGGCCGGAAGTGCGGGTGGGACTCTGCATGGAGCGCAGTCTGGAGATGGTGATCGGGTTGCTGGGAATTCTCAAGGCAGGCGGAGCCTATGTCGCGCTGGACCCTCATTACCCAGTGGAACGTCTCAAATTCATGGTGGAGGATTCATCCATTGCAGTGCTGGTGACCCAGAGCGGCTTATTGGAGCAGTTGCTCGGATCGCCGAAGGTGATTTGTATTGATAAGGAACTTGTTGAGATAGCGCATGAGAGCGGGAAGGATGTTGGGCTTCCACTTTATCCGGAAAATCTTGTCTATGTAATTTACACATCGGGCTCCACGGGCAGGCCAAGAGGCGTGGCCGTCCAGCACGGTAGTGCGAATGCGCTGTTGCAATGGGCGCGGGAGGTCTTCTCGGCAGAAGAATTGGGCGGAGTTCTGGCGTCCACATCCATTTGTTTTGACCTCTCGGTATTTGAAATTTTTGCTCCTCTCAGTTGGGGTGGAAAGACAATCGTGGTACGCGATGCGTTGAACCTGGCCGAGATGGAGCAAGAGTCCGGAGTGAAGTTGCTCAACACGGTACCCTCAGCGATGGCAGAGTTGCTGCGAATCAAGGGTGTACCCGACTCGATTCAAACTGTGAACCTGGCTGGAGAAGCTCTGCCGCCGAACACAGTGGAACAGCTCTACGAAGAATTAAAGGTAAAGCGGGTTTTCAATCTGTATGGACCATCGGAGGATACGACCTACTCCACATATGCATGTTTGGAAAAAGGCGAGACAAATGAAAGAGTGCCGATAGGAAAGCCCATTAGCAATACGCAAGCTTACGTTCTGGATAGGGAATATCAACCCGTACCTATAGGCATGACCGGCGAATTGTTTTTGGGAGGCCAGGGAGTCGCGCGCGGATATCTAAACCAGCCGGACTTGACAGCGGAAAAGTTCATTCCCAATCCCTTCTCTGAGCGCGGAGGAGAGCGGATCTATCGAACAGGGGACCAGGTGAAATGGGGGCGGAAGGGAAATCTGGAATTCATCGGCCGATTGGATCAGCAGGTGAAGGTGCGGGGCTACCGTATCGAACTGGGAGAGATTGAAGCGGTTTTGCAGGCACATGAGGGAGTCAGGGCGTGCGCCGTAATAGTCCGGGAAGATCAACCCGCGGAAAAACGAGTAGTGGCATACGTAATCAAGAATGGTGCGGTGAGGGCGGAGGCTTTCAGGGAGTTCCTGAAAGAGCGGTTGCCCGAATACATGGTTCCATCTGCTTTTGTGGAGATGGAACAATTGCCGTTGACGCCAAACGGAAAGGTCGATCGCAAAGCACTGCCCGCCCCGAAAAGAGAATGGGATGATAGAAGGGGCTACACAGGCCCACGCAATGGCGAGGAAGAAATATTGTGTGGTCTGTTTGCGGAAGTGTTGAATCGGGACCGGGTGGGTGTGCATGATGATTTCTTTGCCATAGGCGGACACTCGTTGCTGGCTACCCGGCTGATAAGCCGAATCCGCGCTACTTTGGGAATAGATGTAGCGCTACGCAGCGTGTTTGAATCACCCACGATCGCTAAATTAGCGTCTCAACTTCAAGACGATGGGGGAGCCCGGAAAGCCCAGATCTCGCTGCGACGCCATCCCAAAGCTGAGCACGCGCCATTGTCGTATTCCCAGCGGCGGTTATGGTTCATCAATGAACTGCAAGGCAGCAGCGCGGAATACAACATGCCCGAGGCCCTGCGGTTGCGCGGCAGGTTGGATGTGGATGCGCTACGCCGCGCCGTCCAGACGATTGTGGACCGGCATGAGAGCTTGCGTACACACTTCGCAGAAGAGCGGGGAGAGCCGGTGCAGATCATTGCGCCCGACCTTACTTTTGAAATCCCAATCAAGGACCTCAGCCGGCTTTCCGAAGCGGAGCAGCAGAGGCATGTAATGGAGTCCGTGAATCAAGAATGGCGTGAACCATTCGATCTGGCGCATGGCCCTGTGCTACGACTCAAGCTGCTTAAGCTGGCGGAAGAAAATCATATTCTCCTGCAAACATTCCACCACATCGTATCGGATGGATGGTCGCTAGGTATATTTATGCGGGAGTTCAGGGAATTATATGAGGCGTACTCGCAGGGCCGCGAGAATCCATTGCCGGACCTGCTGCTTCAATTCACGGATTTTGCTTTGTGGCAGATGCAGGATGCAAATGAGGGACTAGATGAGGACCTTCGGTTCTGGCAAGAACATCTGGCAGAAATACCGGAAGAGCTGGAGATTCCCAAGGACAGGCCACGTCCTCCGGTACAGACTTACGCTGCCGATGCCTGCGGAATAACTTTGCCTCAGGAAAAAGTAGCTGCATTGAAACGATGTGGCCGCTCCACCTTATATATGACTTTGCTCACGGCTTTTGCTGTTCAGATGCATCGCTATAGCGGGCAGGATGACATCGTGGTTGGGTCGCCCATTGCTAACCGCCAGGACGAGCGTCTGGAAGGCCTGATCGGTTTCTTCGCGAACATGCTAGTCATGCGAGTGGAAGTGAACCCAAATGCCAGTTTCGGAGAACTCCTTGAGGAAGTGCGCGATTTGGCCTTGGAGACGTACCGGCATCAACATATTCCGTTTGAGCGGCTGGTAGAGGTCCTGCCATTGCGCCGCAGCTTAAATCGGACGCCCATCTTCCAGGTGGTCTTTGCCCTGCAGAATGCTTCCTCGGGAACTCAGGAACTGAAAGGACTGGAAGTTGAGGAGTTGGGAACAGAAGCATGGACCGTGCGCTTTGATTTGGAGGTCCATGCCATTGAACGCAATGGACAACTGGACATCGTCTGGATCTACAACCGGGATTTGTTCGATCGCTGGCGCATAGAGCAAATGGCAAGATATTACGAACGATTGCTGGCAGCGGCGATGCAGGATCTGAAGAAACCTATCTGCGATCTGGAGATCTTGAGCGCGAGCGAGATACAGCAGTTAAAGATTCGGGGAGTAACCCAGACCGGAAAGGCGGAACGGAGAGCGAGAAATCCGTACGTCGCGCCTCGGACCCCTTTGGAGCAAATGGTGGCCAGTGTATGGCAGGAGGCGCTGGGGGTGGAACGAGCTGGCCTCGATGACAACTTTTTCGATCTTGGTGGATATTCGCTGCTGGTGGCGCGTGTACGTTTCAACCTGCGGGAGAAACTGCAGAAGGATATAGCGCTCGTCGACTTCTTCTCCTATCCCACTGTGCGCTTGCTGGCAGAGAAGCTAGAACATAGAGAAGAAAGTTTGACGATGGAAAAGACTTCTAGAAAGGGTTTTTAAAGAGATGGCTTCGGGAAGAGTTGTACCGAAAAAAGACCGGTTGGAAGAAGAACGGGAACTGCTGCGGCGTTTGTTGGAGAAAGAGGGCCTTGGCGCTCCGAGCGCTCAGACACCGCGGGATGCGACTCAGGAGCAACTGCCCGTTTCTTCATCAGAAGATTCAAGGACAAGACCTTCCCTTTTCCCGCTTTCCTGCCAGCAGGAGCAGCTTTGGTTTCTCGACCAGTTCCAGCCCAGTAGCGACTTCTATAACGTGCCTATGACTTTGAAGCTCAAAGGCGACCTGGATGTTCCCCGGCTGGAACGGAGCCTGCAGGAAGTGGTGCGCCGGCATGAAATCCTCCGGACCTGCTTTGTCATGGGCGAACAGGAAAAACCGAGGCAGAAGGTTGTTGGGGAGAAACTCGATGTGCGGTTGCCGGCGATGGATTTGCGGCGGTTAGAGCCGCGCGAGCGAGAGGAGCAGGCGAAGAAGGTTGTAGCGGAGGAGGCCGGCAAGGCATTTGATTTAAGCCGGGCACCCTTATTCCGGGGAGTGTTGGTGCGCATGGAAGAAGCGGAGCATGTTTTGACGCTGACGCTGCACCACAGTATCTGTGATGAGTGGTCGTTGGAAGTATTGATGGAAGAGTTAGAGAAGTTGTATGAGGCGTATGGAAGAGGAGAAGAGTCGCCGCTGCCGGAATTGAAAATGCAATACGGGGAGTATGCGCTGGAGCAGAGGGAAGGGCTGCGTGGAGAGAAGTTTCAGCAGCAGATGGAATACTGGAAAAAACAGTTGGACGGAATGCCACAAGTGCTGGAGTTGCCGACGGACCATATGCGGCAGGCGCATCAGAGTTTCCGCGGAGGAATACAAAATCGAAGTTTGGGAAGCGGTTTGCTGGAAAGTTTGAGCGCACTGGGGAGAGCTGAGGGGGCCAGCTTATTCATGACGTTGCTGGCGGCGTACCAGGTGCTGCTGATGAGGTACAGCGGGCAGAAAGATTTTGGAGTTGGCACGTCCATAGCTAACCGCAGCCGGACAAACACGCACGAATTGATTGGCTTCTTCCTGAACACGCTGGTGATACGCGCGAATCTGGAAGGCGATCCGACTTTCCGCGAAGTACTGCGGCAGGTCCGGCAGTCCGCGCTGAGCGGGTACGATCATCAGGACCTGCCATTTGAAAAGCTGGTGGAAGAACTGGCTCCGGACCGCGACATCAGCCGTAACCCGTTAATCCAAGTAATGTTTACGGTGCGCAGACCCACGGACTCGAAATTTGCGGGATTGGAATTGAGCGAGTTCGGAGCAGATATTAGACATTCCAAATTTGACTTCACCATGATTGTTGAAGAATCCAATGAGCCAAAGCTTGCGCTCAACTACAGTACTGACCTGTTTGAAGCAGTGACCATTGAGTGGATGCTAGGCCATTACGAGCGGCTGCTAAAGGCGGTGGTGGAGAATCCGGAGCAGCGAATTTGGGACCTGGCAATGTTAGCCAAGAATGAAACACGGCAGCTCTTAGTGGAGTGGAACCTGGGGGAGACGCAAGGCGGACAGAAGTGCGTGCATGAGTTGTTCGAAGAATGTGCGGCCAGAATGGGGAACGCCGTGGCGGTGGAGCACCAAGGGCAGGAGTTGACGTATGCGGAGCTGAACCGCAGAGCCAACCGGCTGGCGCATTACCTGCGAACCGTTGGAGTGAGGCCGGATACGCGCGTAGCAATTGGTGTGGAGCGCGGATTGGAGATGGTGGTGGGGATGGTGGCAGTGTTGAAGGCGGGTGGAGCGTATGTGCCGCTGGATCTGTCGTACCCCAGGGAACGATTGCAATTCATTTTGGAGGACAGCACTCCGGTGGCGCTGCTAGTGAGAAGTGATTGGCCGGGTTTGCTGGATTTGGCAGGTGGAATCCATGAAGGCATCCAGGTTATCGATGTAGCGAATGAGGATGCGTTCAGGAGCTTGCCGGAGACGAGCCTGGAGCGGGCGGAAACGGGAGTGGACGCTGAAAATCTTGCGTACGTGATCTACACATCGGGATCGACGGGAGAACCGAAGGGGAGCGAGATTCCGCATCGCAGTATTGCCGGATTCATTTTTGGAATTGATTATGTGCGTTTCGATGAAGAAACGGTGCTGCTGCAGCATTCCTCGGTGAGCTGGGACGCATTCACACTGGAGCTGTGGGGGGCGTTGTTGACGGGAGGACGGAGCGTACTGGCGCAGCAGCGAATCTTGAGCGCAGAAGAGATCAGGAAGTACGTGCAGGGGCGGGGAGTGAATACGCTGTGGTTGACGGCGGCCCTGTTGAACTCGATTGTGGAAAGCGATGTGGAGTGCCTGCAAGGAGTGAAGTATCTGCTGACGGGGGGCGAGACGGCGTCGGTGACGCACATCAAGAGGGCTCTGGCGGAGATGCCGGGAATGCGGGTGGTGAACGGGTATGGGCCATCGGAATGCACGGTATTCAGCAGTTGCTATGTGGTGCCGGGGGAATTGCCGGAGAGTGTGATTTCACTGCCCATCGGGAAGCCGATAGGAGACCGGCGGATGTATGTGCTGGATCGAGCGATGAATGTAGTGCCGATAGGAGTGGTGGGAGAAGCGTATGTAGCGGGAGCGAGTGTAGCGCGGGGGTATTTGCGGCGACCGGATTTAACGGCGGAGCGGTTTGTGCCGGACCGGTATAGCGAGGAGGGTGGAGGGCGATTGTACCGGACGGGAGATCTGGTGCGGTGGCGGAGAGACGGGACAATCGAGTTTGTGGGACGGAATGATCTTCAGGTCAAGGTCCGCGGTTTCCGAATTGAGTTAGGAGAGATTGAGGCGATCCTGCAACAGCAGAGTGGGATACGGGGCTGCGCGGTGGTGGCGAAGTCTGGTGCGAATGGAAGTAAGAGGCTGATTGCATATGTGGTTGGGGACTATGAGGGCTTAAGGCGCGATCTGAAAGGCAAGCTTCCGGCATACATGGTTCCGAGTGTCATAGTGGGTTTGCAGGAACTGCCGCTCACGAGCAATGGGAAGGTAGACCGGCAGGCGTTGGAAAAGCTGGAAAATTTGGGTTTGGACGATTCAGCACAGCACTACGAAGCCCCTCGAACGTCGATAGAGGAAGAACTGGCGGAGATTTGGGCAGCGGTGCTGGAAGTTACTCGAGTCGGGCGGCATGATAATTTCTTTGATTTGGGCGGACACTCGCTGCTGGCGGTCGCAATGGTATCCAGGTTTCGAGACACATTTGGAATAGATGTTCAGGTGCACACGATATTCGAGTCCCCGACGATTGCGGACCTGGCAGAGGTAATAGAGCGCAGTTTGCAGTCACGAAGTGATAAAGGCGTAGCACGGAAGCAGGCAAATTCCAGTTCAAGACCTTCTCTCTTTCCGCTTTCCTATCAACAGGAGCAGCTTTGGTTTCTGGACAGGTTCGAGCCGAGTAGTGACTTCTATAACGTGCCCTTGGCCTGGAGGCTCGAAGGCGATCTAGACGTCGCCACATTGGAGCGGAGTCTGCAGGAGGTGGTACGGCGACATGAAATCCTGCGGACCTGCTTTGTGATGGATGAACATCAAGACCTGAAGCAGAAAGTTGTTGGGGAGAAAGTCGATGTGCGGTTGCCGGTAATGGATTTGCGGCAGTTAGAGGCAAGTGAGCGAGAGGAGCAGGCGAAGAAGATTATAGCGGAAGAGGGTAGCAAGGCCTTTGATTTAACCCAAGCGCCGTTGTTGCGGGGACTATTGGTGCGGATGGGAGAAAGGGAGCACGTTTTGGGGCTGACGCTGCACCACATTATTTGTGACGACTGGTCGTTGAGAATATTGATGAGTGAGTTAGGAAAATTGTATGAGGCGTATGGAAGAGGAGAAGAGTCGCCGCTGCCGGAATTGGGAATGCAATATGGAGAGTATGCGCTGGAGCAGAGGGAAGGGTTGCGTGGAGGAGGGTTAGAGCAGCAGATGGAGTATTGGAAAGGGCAGTTGGAAGGAATGCCACAAGTGCTTGAGCTGCCGACGGACCATGTGCGGCCGGCGCGGCAGAGTTTCCGTGGAGGGATTGAGCAGCGAAGCCTAAGCAGCGACCTGCTGGAAGGCGTAAATGCCGTGGGAAAGGGAGAGCGGGCCAGCTTATTCATGACGCTGCTGGCGGTGTGCCAGGTGCTGCTGATGAGGTATAGCGGGCAGGAGGATTTTGGAATTGGAACAGTAGTAGCAAACCGTAAGCGGATAGAGATGGAACAAATCATCGGTTTCTTCCTGAACACGCTGGTGATACGCGCAAATTTGAGCAGCGGGCCCAGCTTCCGTGAAGTTCTACGGCAAGTGCGTAAGGCGGCGCTGGGCGGGTACGCGCATCAGGATGTGTCATTTGAAAAATTGGTGGAAGAATTGGCGCCCGACCGTGATGTCAGCCGTACCCCCATATTTCAAGTGCTGTTTACGACGCTGGGCGAGCCCGACCCATTGGAATTCGGGGCATTGGGGTTGAGCGGCTTCGAGATAGATATTGGGATGTCTAAGTTCGATCTCGTCATAAGTGTGCAGGAGGCCACGCAGGGCGCAGCGGTTACGATCAACTACGCCACTGACTTGTTTGAAGCGGAAACTATCCAGCGGATGCTGGGACATTACGAGCAGTTACTGAAGGCGGTGGTGGAAAATCCGGAGCAGCGGGTGTGGAACCTGCCCTTGTTGACCGAGCCCGAGAGGGAGCAACTGGAAAGATGGAATCAGACCGCCAGAGACTATCCGCGCGACAAGACCATCGGAAGATTGTTCGAAGAGCATGCGGCGAAGACACCGAATGTTGTGGCGGTGGAGTACGAAGGGCAGAAATTTAAATATGGTGATTTGAATCGCCAGGCCAACCGGTTAGCCCATTATCTGCGAGCGTTGGGGGTGAAACCGGACACGCTGGTAGCCGTATGCGTGGACCGCAGCCTGGAAATGATTGTAGGGCTGCTTGCCGTGATGAAGGCGGGAGGGGCATACGTACCGATGGATCCTGCATATCCGGAAGAGCGGTTGCGATTCATGCTGGAGGACAGCAGGCCGGGGGTGTTGTTGACCCAAAGCCATCTTCGCGGGTTGTTCACGGAAGTCAGAGAGGACTTGAAGTTGATTGACCTGAGAGGCGCAGAGCCGTGGAGTAACCAACCCGACTCGAACCCGGAGCACACCACCATTGGATTGAGCGCCAAGGACCTGGCATACGTCATCTATACGTCGGGTTCTACTGGTCTGCCCAAAGGCGTTGCCATGCCGGCGCGTGCCGCGATGAACATGATTATGTGGCAGATGAATGAATCAGCGTGGACTGGACCACAGCGCACCTTGCAGTTTTCCGCACTCGGGTTTGACGTTTCATTTCAAGAGATCTTCAGCACCTTATGCGCAGGCGGGACTTTGGTCCTGATCGATGAAGAGAAGAGACGCAACGCCACAGACATGACGCGCTATGTGATAGAGAAAGGCATCCAGCGCTTATTTCTTCCCTATGTTGGGCTGCAAATGTTTGCCGATGGCGTGGCCCAGATCGGCAAAGAGCCTTTCGCTTGTGCACTGCAGGAAATAAACGTAGCCGGGGAGCAACTGCGCATCAATGACAAGATAAAAGGACTCTTTACGCGCCTGGAGCACTGCCGGTTGAACAACCATTATGGTCCGACAGAAACCCACGCTGCATCTGCATTCCATTTGAGTATGGAAAGGAACCGTTGGCCCCTGTTGCCGCCGATCGGGCGCCCAATTGCGAATGCGCAGATTTACATAGTGGATAAGTACGAGCAGTTCGTTCCGGTGGGAGTGGCAGGAGAACTGTACATTGGGGGAGCGGGCGTCGCGCGAGGGTATTTGAACCGTCCAGATTTGACAGAAAAGCGTTTTCTTAAGAATCGGTTTGCCAATGAAGAGGGATCGCGGATGTATAGGTCAGGAGACCTTGGGAGATGGCGTCCGGATGGGACGATCGAATTTATTGGACGGAATGATTCCCAGGTGAAGATACGCGGTTACCGCGTGGAATTGGGAGAGATTGAGGCGATGCTGCAACAGCAGAGCGGGATACGGGGCTGTGCAGTGGTGGCGAAGACTGGCGCAAATAGAAGTAAACGGCTGGTGGCGTATGTGGTTGGAGAGCGGGACCGTGATGAGTTGCGGCGAGACCTGAAAGGCAAGCTTCCAGCGTACATGGTTCCAAGCCTCATCGTGACCTTGCACGAGTTGCCGCTCTCGGGCAATGGGAAGGTAGACCGGGAGGCACTGGAAAAGTTTGAGGATCTGGATTTGGGAGCTGAGCACTACGAAGCTCCTCATACTGAGGTAGAGGAGCAATTGGCGCAGATTTGGGCCGAGGCGCTGGAAATCACGCGCGTTGGACGACACGATAATTTCTTTGACCTGGGCGGACACTCATTGCTTGCGACATTATTGGCGACCAGAATGGAGAACGCGTTTGGAATAGATGTTCCGGTACGAGCGATATTTGAATCACCAACCCTTGTGGAACTGGCAGAGGTGATAGAGCTTGGCTTGAAATTGCCGGGAAGGAAATCAGGAGCCGACAAAGGCGTCAAACCGGCGCAGAGAGCTGCTGCCTCAAGACTCTCTGTCTTCCCGCTTTCCTACCAGCAGGAGCAGCTTTGGTTTCTGGACCGGTTCAATCCCGGCAATGCGTTCTACAACGTGCCTATGACCTGGAAGCTCAAAGGCGACTTGGACGTTCCTCGGCTGGAACGGAGTTTTCAGGAACTGGTGCGGCGACATGAAGTCCTGCGGACCTGCTTTGTGACGGACGAACACGAAGAACCAAGCCAGAAAGTTCTTGCGGAGCAGCTCGACCTACGATTGCCGGTAGTGGACTTGCGGGCGCTAGAGGCAGGCGAGCGAGAGGAGCAGGCGAAGAAGGTTCTGGCGGAACAGGCTGGAAAAGCATTTGATTTAGGCCATGCGCCTTTGCTGCGAGGAGTGTTGGTGCAGACGGGAGACAGGGAGCATGTTGTGGGCCTGACGCTGCACCACATTGTCTGTGATGACTGGTCTTTGGGCGTATTCATGGAGGAGTTGGGAAAATTGTATGAGGCGTATGGGAGAGGAGAAGAGTCGCCGCTGCCGGAATTGGAAATGCAATATGGGGAGTATGCGCTGGAGCAGAGAGAAGGGCTGCGTGGAGGGAAGTTCCAGCAGCAGATGGAGTACTGGAAACGACAGTTAGCCGGGATGCCGCAAGTGCTGGAGTTGCCGACGGACTATGTGCGGCCAGCGCGGGAGAGTTTTCGCGGAGGGACAGAGCAGGGAATTTTGCGAAGCGATTTGTTGGAAGGTTTGAATGCGGTCGGGAGGACAGAAAAGGCCAGCTTGCTCATGACCCTGCTGGCGGCGTTCCAGGTGCTGTTGATGAGATACAGCGGGCAGGAGGATTTTGGAGTCGGCACGGTGGTGGCCAATCGCAAGCGGAAAGAGACGAAAGGGTTGATTGGTTTTTTTCTGAACACGCTGGTGATACGCGCGAACTTGGGCGGAGAACCCACCTTCCGCGAGGTGCTGCGGCGAGTACGGGAGGCGGTGCTGAGCGGGTACGAACATCAGGACCTGGCATTTGAAAAATTGGTGGAAGATCTGGCGCCGGACCGTGAGGTTAGCCGTACCCCTGTTTTTCAAGTGGCGTTTACGTTGCGCCGGGCAGTTGCGGGTAAGTCGGAATTAGGAGGGTTGGAGTTGGTCCCGTTCGCACTGGACCCTGGTACTTCTAAGTTCGATCTTATTATGGGCGTGGAAGAGGCCAGGCAGAGCGCAGTGATTGGCCTTAACTACAGCAGAGACTTATTTGAGGCCGAGACCATCCGCCAGATGTTGCAACGTTATGAGCGTCTGCTGGAGGGAATCGTTGCAGACGCCGACCAACCGGTTTGGGCATTGCCCATGATGAGCGAGTTGGACGAGAGGGTTTTGTCCAGTTGGAACGAAGTTGGCCTGGTCTCTCGCCCGGAGAACAACGTCACCGAGATTTTCGATGCGCAAGCAGAACACCGGCCGCAAGAATCGGCTGCAACTTTTGGCGAAACGCAATTCAGCTATGGGGATCTGAACCGCCGGGCCAACCAAGTTGGGCATTATCTCGCCCGCATGGGAGTGGCGCCGGAATCAATGGTCGGCATTTTCATGCCGCATTCGCAGGAGATGATGGTGGCCACCATGGGAGTGCTAAAAGCCGGTGGGGCCTATCTGCCTCTGGACATCCTGAATCCTAAAGATCGTCTGCGGGTCATTCTTGAGAGTTCTGACGTTGACGTGTTGCTGACCCTGGAGGGCCTGCGCAAGCGTCTCCCGCAGACCAATGCGCCCGTGGTTTGTTTGGATTCGGAATGGGAGATGATAGGGCAGCACAGCGCAA
This sequence comes from Candidatus Angelobacter sp., assembly GCA_036495645.1. Taxonomy (GTDB): domain Bacteria; phylum Acidobacteriota; class Terriglobia; order Terriglobales; family Acidobacteriaceae; genus Angelobacter. Next base: position 102,245 of record DASXMN010000011.1, on the reverse strand, counting down.
CAAACCCTGATGTTCACATCAATCCCCGGAACCTCGCTTGTGTCATCTATACCGGCGCACAGGAGGGACACGCCAAAGGTCTGATGCTTGAGCACAGCGCGCTGATGGATCTTGTATTGGAGTGCGAGGCCGCTGATACGGCGAACCAAAATGGGCATGCCCAAGAGAATAGCTGTCCGGAAATCTTGTCGCGTTTAACGTCAAGTTCTTTTCTGGTCTCCAGCTCTGCCTTTCTCACGTCGTTTGCAGAAGGAGAACGAACCAGATTCAGGCCACGCGGCAACGCAGAGATCTACGTCCTCGATCCGCACCTGCAGCGGGTTGCCATTGGCGTTCCAGGGGAGCTGTGGATTGCCGGACCTGCCGCGGGCCGTGGTTACATGGGGCGGCCGTCACTGACGGCGGAGAAGTTTCTTCCCAATCCGTTTACATCGGAAATGGGTGGGCGTATGTGTGGAACCGGAGAGCGTGCTCGATACAGAAAGGATGGAACTATCGAACTTATGGGCAGACTTGATGATCGGGTAGAGATGGAGGGCGTCGAGATCGAGTTGGGAGAAATTGAAGCCGTGCTGGCGAATTACGAAAGCGTGCAGGAAGCGGCGGTCGTTGTACGTCCCAATGGCGAACTGATTGCTTATGTCGTGGTCCACAACGGAAAGAGATTGGGTCAGAATGAGCTGCGCAGCTTCCTTGATGACAAGCTACCTCCCTACATGATTCCAGACGCTTTCATTACGTTGCAGGAGTTGCCGCAGAATGCCAGAGGTGCGGTGGATCGAGCCGCATTGTCCGTTCTGGGCCAGGAGCAATTAACCACGGAGTTTGTGCTCCCGCGAACCGAATTGGAACAAACCATTGCCACTGCATGGCAGACCGCCCTCGGGGTAGATCAGGTGGGAGTGCATGACAACTTTTTTGATCTTGGCGGGCATTCGCTCCTCATGATCCAGCTCCATCAGAAACTGCGCGCGGAACTTTCGGTTGAGATTGAACTCCTGCATCTCTTTCAATTTCCCACGATTGATTCTCTCGTCCGCTTTCTTCACGCGGGTTACAATTTTGAGGGGAAGTCCCGTGAAACACGGAACCGGGCGGAGCGGCAAAAAAGCGCCGTACAAAAGTTAAGAAGGATACAGACACCATGACCAGGGACGCACTTGACGGAATAGCAATCATCGGCATGGCGGGACGATTTCCCCAGGCCCCCAATCTCCAGCGGTTCTGGGAGAACCTGTACCAGGGAATTGAAGCAACGTCGTTTTTCTCTGACCAAGAATTGGAACAAGCCGGAATCAGCCCTGAGCTGCTGCGCCATCCGAATTATGTGAAAGCCCGAGGAGTGCTGCAGGACGCTGATTTGTTCGATGCTGGTTTTTTTGGTTACTCGCCACGCGAGGCAGAATTGACGGACCCGCAGGTACGGTTGTTTCTGGAGTGCGCGTGGGAAGCCCTGGAATCTGCGGGATGGGAGCCGGAGAAATTTCTCGGGATGATCGGCGTCTATGCTGGAATGTCATTCACCTCTTATATATGGCAACTTGCAGGAGAGGAGATGGAAGGAGACTCCGTAAGCGCTTTTCGCCTCCTGATGGGTGGCGCGGAGAAGGACCATCTGGCGACGACCGTCTCTTACCGCCTTAACCTGCGGGGTCCGAGCTTCAATATCCAAACGGCATGTTCCACCTCGCTTGCCGCCGTTCATGCGGCTGCTCGAGCAGTGATGACCTATGAGTGCGATATGGCGCTGGCCGGCGGCGCGACCGTCAGCGTACCCCAGCGTTGCGGGTACATGTACGAGTCCGGAGGCATTGCTTCCGCCGATGGTCATTGCCGCAGTTTTGATGCCGATGCCAGTGGCTCGGTAAGCGGTGATGGAGTTGGCGTTGTTCTTTTGAAGCGTCTGGAGGACGCGGTTGCCGATGGCGATACCGTCTACGCAGTCATCAAGGGTTCAGCAGTCAACAACGATGGCCGCAGGAAAGTCGGTTTCACTGCTCCCGCGGTTGAAGGGCAGGCGGAAGTCATTGCCATGGCGCTTGCGGCAGCGGAAGTGGAATGCGCAAGCATCGGCTATATCGAAGCTCACGGCAGCGCCACAACAATGGGAGATCCGATTGAGATCGCGGCGCTGAATCAGGCCTATGGCCAGGCTGCTCTCAAGTCCGCAAGCATTGCCGTGGGATCTGTGAAGAGCAGCCTTGGACATCTGAACGCAGCGGCCGGAGTGGCTGGGTTGATTAAGACTATTTTGTCCCTTCAGCATGGTTATATCCCGCCTTCTTTGAACTTCCGGAAGGCGAACCCCAAAATTCCCTTCGAACGCGGTCCTTTCCGGGTCAATCACACGCTTTCTCCCTGGCCGGAAAGCAACAAGCCGCGGCGAGCGGGAGTAAGCTCATTTGGGATCGGGGGCACCAACGTACATGTGATTTTGGAGGAAGCGCCGAAGACAAAACCATCGGAACCGGCAAGGTCATGGCAACTCATCATGATCTCTGCCAGGAGCCGGCAGGCGCTGGAGCGAGCTACGGATCAATTGGCCGCACATCTGCTGCAACATCCGGAGCAGAACTTTGCCGATGTCGCATTCACTTTGCAGCAAGGGAGAAAGGCTTTCGAGCACAGGCGCATGGTTGTCTCTCGCGACGCTTCCGCCGCTATAACCCTCTTACAGGCTCGGACTCCTTCCCAGGTCTTCACTGCTGTGGCGCCATCGGGACGGCGTCCTGTTGCTTTCCTGTTGCCGGGATTGGGAGATCAATACCTCGATATGGGCCGTGGCTTGTATGAATCGGAGCCTGAATTCGCGCGCCATGTTGACCATTGCTCCGAGTTCCTCAAGCCGCTTTTGGGGGTTGATCTGCGTAAGACCATGTATCCCGATTCCCGCGTGCGGCAGCAGAATGAAGTCAGGACGGAAGAACGTATGAACTTCCGCAACCTGGTGCAGCGTGCGCGCGATGAAAGCTCCCCGGCTTTGCAGGAAATTCATCGTACCTTGTGGGCGCAACCCGCGCTCTTTATCATCGAGTATGCGCTGGCTAAACTCTGGATGAGCTGGGGCGTGGTTCCGGAAAGCATGATGGGCTATAGCATTGGGGAATATGTGGCTGCATGCCTGGCCGGCGTTATCTCACTGGAAGACAGCCTACGTATGCTGGCAGTTCGGGCGCAGAGAATTGAAGCGCTTGCCCCTGGCGCAATGCTGGCCATCGCGGCGTCAGAAGAAGAAATCCGGCCGCTGCTCACCCCGGAAATCTCCATGGCGGGCATCAATGGCAAATCACTGTGCGTAGTTGCGGGCACACTGGAGGCGATTGATGCATTGCAACAGCGCCTGCTGCGCGAAGGCGAACTCGTGTGCCGGCGGCTTCTTGCAACCCATGCTTTCCATTCACCGCTGATGGCGCCGGTAGCCGAGGAATTGACCAGAATTGCGCGCTCAATCCGTCTCAGTCCTCCCAAAATTCCTTACATTTCCAATGTGACCGGCAAACCGATTACGGATTCTGAAGCCACTGATCCCACGTATTGGGCGCGGCATCTGACGCAGCCGGTCCAGTTTGCGGCAGGCTTACAACAGATGTGCTCACCATCTGCGCCAGTGTTTCTGGAGATCGGACCCGGTCAAATGCTGACGTCACTTGCCGAACAGTATCTTGGCGGTAGAGGCTTGGCTGATCGGGTCGCGCTGGCTTCCCTGCCGCATGCATCGGACGCGCAGCCGGATCGTGCTTTTATTCTCAGTACTCTTGGAAATTTATGGCTGGCAGGCATTGAACCCGACTGGATCGGAGTCCATCGCAATGAACGGAGAAACCGCGTCCCGCTTCCGACGTATCCTTTCGAGCGGCAATCCTATTGGCACACGCCCAGCAGGCGGCGTAAGGAAAAGCGGGAAGCCGAACCCGCGAAGGCTAATGCAATGGCTGCTCCGTTCACACACGAAATAGTTGCATCAAACCAAGGCACCCAGCCGGAAGGCAACGGCATGGTGAATTCGCGGTCATACCTGAGCGCCGAATATGTCGCGCCGCGTAATTTCACCGAGCAAAAGATTGTGGAAATATGGGAGGAGTTGTTGGGGGTGCATCCCATTGGAATTCATGACGAGTTTCTGCGTTTAGGCGGAAATTCGCTTTTAGCCATACGCGTAGCCGCGGAGTTGCGTGAAGCCTTTCAAATCGAGTTCCCCCTTGGCGCGCTGTTGAAATCGGGTACCGTATCTGAGATCGCCCTGTTTGTTGAGGACGCCCTGCTGACCATGATCGAGAACATGGATGAGTCCGCACTGTCCGGAATGGAGACAAATGATGTCCGCCCATCCGCCGGTGATTGACGACAAGCAATCCGGGGACAACCTGGGTCTTCCCCGCCTTGAAACCATAGGTGTGATTGGAGCGGGAGTCATGGGTGTGGGCCTGGCCCATGCGTTGGCCCAGAGCGGGTTGCGCACCCTGCTGATAGATGTCTCCGATCCCATTCTGGAGTCCGCCCTTGGGCAGATCAGAAACAACGTTCGTTTCCAGCGTTTATTTCACAGGAATCAGGGCAGTGGTCCTGAAGAAATCCTGGGGCGCATCAAGGTTTCTGCCGACTATGACGTTCTGCGGGATGCCGATTTCGTGGTTGAAAATGTGACGGAAAAATTGACGGTCAAGACGGAGGTGTATCGCCGGCTGGATGCGATTTGTTCTCCGCAATGCGTTTTCGCCGCCAACACCTCTGCTATTCCTATCACCCGGATCAGCGCCTTAACGCGCCAGCCCGCACGTGTACTTGGTATGCATTTCATGAATCCGGTACCGCTGAAGGCGGCGGTTGAGGTGATTCGCGGCTATCACACCAGCGACAACACCATTGCTACAGCAACCCGGTTGCTCGGTCTTATGGGCAAAAAGGCCATCCTGGTGAATGATTCGCCCGGATTTGTTTCCAACCGGGTACTGATGCTGACCATCAACGAAGCGATTTTTCTGGTGCAGGAAAAAGTCGCCTCGCCCGAGGCAGTGGACGATATTTTCAAGAACTGCTTCGAGCATAAGATGGGTCCGCTGGAAACCGCCGACCTCATTGGGTTGGATACCATTCTGCTTTCTATTGAGGTCCTGTATGACGAATTTAAAGACAGCAAATTCCGCCCCTGTCCGCTACTCCGGCAGATGGTGGATGCCGGCCTGTACGGCCGCAAGAACGGACGCGGATTTTATAGTTACGAAGATTAGTCAATCCTGCAAGGAAAGAAATTCATGGAGCAATCGAAAGAAAAACTGAGGGCTTTCCTGGGGCGACATATCAGCGGCCGGACGATTGCTGATGACGATCAGATTTTTGCGGCTGGGTTTGTCAACTCTATGTTTGCCATGCAACTCGTATTGTTCCTGGAAAAGAACTTTAAGATCGCCATTGGCAACGAGGACCTGGAGCTAAAAAATTTTCAGAGCGTTAACGCCATGGCGGAGCTGATAGAGAGAAAGACTTCGAACTCGCAGAACGGCGCGAATTGACGCTGGATCTTTATGGAACTTACTCCTGAACAGCAGCGGCTACGGATTGCGTTCCGGGAATTTGCGGACGCGCAGATCGTACCCTACGCCAATGCCTGGGACCAGGCAGAAGTCATGCCGGCGGAGATGGTGCGGCAATTGGCTGTTAAGGGCTATCTCGGAGCAGTGCTGCCGGCTGATCGTGGCGGCGCCGGGTTCAATATGGTTGAATTTGGCCTGCTGAATGAGGAATTGGGGCGAGGCTGTTCATCCCTCCGCAGTTTGTTGACCGTGCATAGCATGGCTGCTTTGGCAATATGGCGGTGGGGAACGGAAGCGCAAAAGGCCCAGTGGCTGGAAAAGCTGGGGCAGGGGCAGGCAATAGCCGCATTTGCTCTCACCGAGCCCGAAGCCGGAAGTGATGCGCGGGAAATCAGGACAGAGGCCGTGGCCAGCGGTGATGATTTTCTTCTCAGCGGACATAAGAAATGGATTACCTTTGCGCAGATTGCAGATTTGTTTCTGGTATTCGCCAGAAGCCAGCGGGCCCCGTGTGCCTTCTTATTGGAACGAAATACGCCCGGACTGGTGATTTCGCCTGTGCATGGCATGTTGGGCACGCGCGCCTCCATGATGGCTGAACTCCACCTGGAACAATGCCGTGTGCGGAAACAAAACATGATCGGCGCTCCCGGGTTCGGCCTTTCTCATGTTGCCTCCTCAGCCCTGGATTGCGGCCGTTACAGTGTGGCCTGGGGCTGCGTGGGCATTGCCCAGGCATGTTTGGAAGCGTGCCTGCGATACACCGGCCGGAGAAAACAGTTCGGCGCTCTCTTGCGGGACCACCAGCTGGTTCAGCGTATCATCGCGCGCGTGGTGGTGGGCGTGAAAGCAGCCCGTTTGCTGTGCTACAACGCCGGACAACTCAAGGATGCCGGCGATCCCGCCTCAATGATTGAGACTTCGATTGCGAAATACTTCGCCTGCACGACCGCCGCGAAGATTGCCCGGGATGCTGTTCAAATACACGGCGCAAACGGATGCAGCAGCGAATATCCGGCAGAACGCTTTTATCGGGACGCCAAGATAATGGAGATCATTGAAGGCAGCAATGAGATCCAGGAAATCACGATTGCGCAGAGTGCCTGTCAGGAAGTTGCGGACAGCGCAGTCACGGCCAAGTGAGACGTTACTTGTGAATGAACTCGGAATCCAAAACGAAATTTCAAGAGACGCCGCGGCGCCCGTGAAACGGCCCAAGGTCAAGTGCGTCGTTTGGGACCTGGATAATACCCTGTGGGACGGGACTTTGCTTGAAGGCGATGAGGTACATCTGCGCGATGGTGTTCTGGAAATCATCCACGTACTTGATGCTCGCGGCATTCTGAACTCCATCGCTAGCCGCAATCATCCAGAATCGGCGCTGGCCCGGTTGCGTGAACTGGAGTTGGAAGAATACTTCCTGTATCCCCAGATTAACTGGGGATCCAAGGCGGCTTCCATACGGATGATCGCTGAAAGTCTTAACATCGGCCTGGATAGCATCTGTTTTATTGACGACCAGCCCTTTGAGCTTGCGGAAGTCCGGGCTGCACTGCCGCAGGTCCTTTGTGTGGACCATACCCAATTGCTCCATCTGCTGCGGATGCCGGAACTAAACCCTGAGACCATCACGGCAGAATCCCGCATGCGACGCCAGATGTATCTGGGCGAAATGCGACGTAAGCAGACAGAAGACACATTCACCGGACCACAGGAGGAATTCCTCGCTACTCTCGGCATGGTGTTTACGATCTCTCCTGCGCGTGCCGAAGACCTGGCCCGGGCGGAGGAACTTACCAACCGTACCAATCAACTCAACACCACGGGACGCACCTTTTCCCGGGAAGAGCTGGAAAAACTGCGGTGCTCAGATCGCCACCTCCTGCTCATGTCTGAGTTGACTGACAAGTTTGGCAGTTACGGAAAAATTGGCCTTGCCCTGGTGGAATGCGATCCTGAAGTGTGGACGATCGAGCTGCTGCTCATGTCCTGCCGGGTGATGAACCGGGGTGTGGGCACAATCATGTTGAACCATATTCTGAGGAAGGCGCGGGAATCCAGGGTCCGGCTGCTTTCTGAATTTGTATCGAATGACCGCAACCGCATGATGTACGTCACTTACAAGTTTGCTGGATTTACGGAAATCGAGAACAGAGGAGGGGTCCAGATTCTGGAGCATGGCCTGGCATCGATTCCTCCGATAGCAGATTACATTTCAGTAAGAGTTGAGACATAAACAGCAATAGCTCCGGAACTCAGTTTGGTTTTGGGTGCCCGGCTGTGGATACGAGGATTCATCGCTGTCGCGATTACGTCTGCCTAAAGGCACGCGATTCGCAAAAGCGAATCGCTAGATGCTGATACAGGGAGCAGTCAAACTTGCTCCACTACCACGCATTGGCGGCAATTCCAGGCAGGAGCCACCTGCGAGAATGGGAGATTTTCTAAAGACATGAGCAACGAAGTTCACAGTGAAGAACCAAGCGTCCATCAGGAGCGGATTTCCCGGCTTACGCCGGCCCAGCGCGAAATGCTGCAGAAGCGGCTGCGAGGTGAAGGGCCGCGAAGCGAATCCAAATCAGCCATCAAGCGTCGTCCCACGTCGGATTATCCACTCACTGCCGAGCAGGAACATCTGTGGCTGCTGCATCAGGTTGATCCGAATGTCTATTACTTCAACCATACCCATGCCTATCGGCTGAAAGGCGACTTGAATATTGATGCGGTGGAGCGTGCTATTAACGAAATGGTGCGTCGCCACGAGAATTTTCGCACGTCGCTCCCGGAAATTGACGGCAAGCCCAGGGCGGTAGTTGCTCCCGAGCTTCAGATTCCGCTGGAGCGGGTGGAAGTGCCGGAGTTTCCTGTGGAAGACCGGTACGAGCGTTTGCAAGCCCTGGTTACAGCCCACACTTGCCGGCCTTTTGACATCCTGAAGGGTCCTTTGATTCGAGCGACTCTTTTCCGCGTCACTGAACATGAGCATGCAGTCATGCTCACTCTCCATCACCTCATCACGGATTTTGTTTCCTATGATTTGATTGATAATGAGTTCTTTGCTCTTTACGATGCTTTTTCCCGCGGATTGCCATCTCCCCTTCCCGATCTGACGATTCAGTACGGCGACTTTGCCTACTGGCTCGACCACTGGATGAAGTCTGAAGAAGCCGCCAGACAAGCTGACTATTGGATCCGCAAACTCGCGGACATGCCGCGCCTCGATCTGGTAACGGACATGCCGCGCCCGCATAACCGGAGTTTTAGCGCCGTGCGCCTTGTATGGAATCTGCCGGAGACGTTGTGGGTGCAGTTCAAGCAGTTGTGTGCGGCTGAAAATGTCACACGATTTACAGGGTTTCTCGCCGTCTTTGCCATGTTCCTGAGGGAATATAGCGGCAAAGATGACATTCCCATTGCCACGCCGGTGAGCAGCCGCAAGCATCGGGAAACGCAACCTGTGATTGGCTACTTTCTCAATACCATCGTGTATCGTCTGGATCTCTCGGGCGATCCCAGCTTTCGTGAACTGTTGCAGCGCACGCGCTTGACCACACTGGAAGCTATGGCGAACTCCGATTTGCCCTTTGAGTTTCTGTTGAACAAACTCCAGGCCGAGCGTGATCCCAGCCGGGCGCCACTGGTGGACAGTTCGTATGCGTTTGGCAACGACCACAAGCCGCCGCAACCTCCGGCCGGCGTGACACTGGAAGAATTTGACGCTTTTTACCAGTCAGGCTGGCTGGACGTCAATCTCGGAGTGAACGATAACACCGATCATGCCGTCGTGGTTTTTGACTACCTTGTCGATCTCTTCCTGGCCTCCACAGGGGAGCGTATGATGCAGCATTTTCAGCGTTTGTTCGAGCAGGCGACGGCTGATCCGGGCAAGCGACTGAATGATTTTCTGCTGATCAATGATCGTGAGCGGCAACAGATTCTTACAGATTGGAATGACACTGCCGTGCCCTATCCGTCCACGCAGACCATTCAAAGCTGCTTTGCCGTGCAGGTTTCACAGGCCGAAAACGCCATTGCTCTTCGATCGTCGCAAGCGGAGCTGACCTATAGTGAACTGAATAAGCGGGCAAACCATCTTGCTCACAGGCTCATAAGCACCGGCGTCAAATCTGAGACTGTGGTTGCCATCCTGATGGAACGGTCCGTGGACATGATAGTTGCCACGCTTGCGGTGTTGAAAGCCGGCGGCGCATATCTTCCGCTACATCCCGCGTATCCACTTGAGCGCATGCGCCTGATTATGGAAGAGGCAGGCGCGTCCGCGCTTCTCCTCGACCGTACAACTGCAAGCCGCGGACTTACTCACACCCAGGTCATCATTCTCGATGGCGATCCTTCTCTGGCGGCGCAAAATGAAGACGATAGCGATCCCAATGTCGCGGTCCATCCCGACCAGCTTGCCTATGCCATGTATACTTCGGGATCCACTGGTACTCCCAAAGGCGTTGCCGTAACACACCGCAATGTTGTTAGCCTGGCATTCGACCGTAGCTGGCGGGAGGGGAGCTTGGAAAGAGTGCTGTTTCATTCTTCCCACGCTTTTGACGCTTCGACGTTCGAGATCTGGGCCCCATTACTGCGAGGCAAACAGGTCATCACTGCGCCGCCCGGCGAGTTGGATGTTGCCGATTACAAGCGTTTGTTCCAGACGGAGAAAATCACGTCTACGTTCCTCACAGCCGCCCTTTTCAATGTGCTGGTTCAGGAGGCACCGGAATGCTTTTCCGGTGTTCCTGAGATATGGGCGGGCGGCGATGTTGTTTCCGCCGCCGCCGTCCAACGGCTGCGCCGGCATTGCCCTGAGACCCTGGTGTGCAATGGCTACGGACCAACGGAAACCACTACTTTTGCCACCCATTATGCGGTGTCCAACCCGGAGAAGTTGAACGGCAATGTGCCGATTGGCAGCGCCATGGATAACCACCAGGTCTACGTTCTGGATTCTGCTTTCAAGCCGGTCCCGGTGGGTATTCCCGGTGAGTTATTTATTGCCGGCGCCGGAGTGGCGCGCGGGTATTTGAAACGGCCTGATCTTACGGCAGAGCGTTTTGTCCCGAATCCCTTCCGTAATTCTGGCGGACGCATGTATCGCACCGGCGATCGAGTGCGTTGGAGAGAAGACGGGCAGATAGAGTTCCTGGGACGAACTGACCAGCAGGTCAAGCTTCGCGGATATCGCATCGAGTTGGCAGAAATTGAGGCAGCTTTGTTGGGCTGTTCCGGCGTGGGCCACGCAGCCGTGATTGTGCGCGAGGACAAGAAGGAGGAGAAGCGGCTGTTTGCCTACGTGGTTCCTGCCCCGGGCCGCAGCTTAAATGCCACTGAGTTGCGCGAGCGCCTGGTTCACATGCTGCCCAACTACATGGTGCCCGCCTCCATTACGGTTCTCTCCTCTCTGCCTTTGAACTCGAACGGCAAGCTCGACCGCAAGGCATTGCCGACGCCTGAATTCATGGGGGGCCGTTCAGGGCGCGCGCCTCGCACACATGCGGAAGAAGTTTTCTGTTCACTCATGATGCAGGTGCTCGGCATCTCTCGCGCCACGCCGGACGATAATTTCTTCGCTCTGGGCGGTGACAGCATTTTGGCATTTCAGTTGGTCAGTCGCGCGCGGAAAGTGGGGCTGATCGTTAGCTTGCGCGATGTTTTTGAACAATCGACGATTGAGGCCCTCGCGGGCATTTCCCAGGCCCAAAACGAAGATGCGGCGGCTGCCGTGCCCGATGTCGGAGTAGGAGCCATGCCACCCACTCCGATCATGTGCTGGTTCCTGGAGTCAGGTGGCACGCTGCATAGCTTCAGCCAGTCTATTGTGCTGCAAGTCCCGGCCAATCTGGAGCGCCAGGATCTTGCGCGCGCTTTGCAGACGATACTGGATCATCACGATGCTCTGCGCCTGCGTTTCACCGGCGCGGAAGGGCGCAGAGAGGAATGGAGACTGGAGGTACTGGCGCAAGGCGCGGTGAATGCAGAATCGTGCTTGCATGCAATCTATATCGCAGGACTTGCCGATGATGTATGCAGGCAGAAGATACAGGAGGAGGCACAAGCTGCCACGAAACGGCTGTCCGCTGAAAACGGACTCATGCTGCAGGCTATATGGTTTGACGCGGGCCGCAGTTCGTCCGGCCATTTGCTGCTGGTTATCCATCATTTAGCCGTCGATGGAGTGTCCTGGCGAATCCTCTTGCCAGACCTCGCGTCCGCCTGGGCAGCAATCAGTGCTGGAAATTCTCCACTACTTGAACCATCCCCCGTCTCATTCCGAGGCTGGGCTGAACGATTAAGCCGTGAGGCGCTGAATCCAGAGCGAGTGAAGGAATTATCCTTCTGGACTGACACGTTGAAGGACGCACTGGAACTTGTTCCCGGCCACCAACTCGTTCCCGGTCGCGATACCGTGGGCAAAGCCAGCCAGATTGTTCTTACGTTGCCGCCCAAAGTTACTGCTCCTTTGCTAAGCCGGGTTGCAGGCGCATTTCATGCGCGAATCAATGACGTGCTGCTCACTGGGCTGGTTCTCAGCATTCTGAAATGGCGGCGACAGCGTCATCCGGGCAATGGCACGTCCGTTTTAATTGACATGGAAGGCCATGGGCGGGAAAGCATTTTCGACGGGGTTGATCTTTCGCGCACGGTGGGGTTTTTTACCAGCATCTTTCCTGTGCGTCTTGATCCTGGTCCGCTGGACCTTGAGGAAGCCTGGGCGGGAGGGGAAGCGCTGGGAATAGCACTCAAATCAATCAAGGAACAGCTTCGCGCGGTCCCCAACAATGGGATTGGTTATGGATTGCTGCGCTATTTGAATCCTGAAACTGAGTCAGTTTTGTCTGCTCTGGCCAAGTCTCAAATTGACTTCAACTACCTGGGCCGTTTTCCGGTGGCGGAAACTGTCGATTGGGCACCCGCCGAATCTTTCAGTGGAGGCCTGGACCCTGAAATGGCCTTCCATCATCCATTGCAAGTGGATTCCATGGTCCTGGAGCGGGCTGCCGGTCCGGAGTTGACGGCCATCTGGACGTGGATGCCGGGAATATTTTCAGAACAGGACGTTCATTCATTGGCAGAAGGGTGGTTCCACATGCTGGAAGCGCTTGTCCAGCATAGCGAACAACCCGGATCGGGAGGACTCACGCCGTCTGACGTGCCCCTGGTCGCCCTCTCCCAATCTGAAATTGACCAGCTTGAGAGCGAATACGGAGAAATCGAAGACATATTGCCGCTCACACCGGTCCAGGAGGGAATGCTCTTCCATGCTTTTTATGATGCGGGTGGACCGGATGTGTACAACGTCCAGATCGCTCTCCGTCTGGAAGGGCCGCTCGATGAAAAATCGCTTCAAGATGCAGCTAAAGCTTTGTTTCGTCGCCACAAAAATTTGTGCGTGGCTTTCAAGTACAAAGACCTGGACCGGCCGGTGCAAATCATACCAAGAGATGTTTCTGTGCCATGGGATACCCTTGATCTCTCCGCGCTTGGGGCGGTTGAACGTGAACAGAGCTGGGCTGAACTCATGCAACGCGATCGGCTGACCCGCTTTAATCCGAGTGTCTCGCCACTGTTTCGATTTCTTATGGTCCGCTGTGCACCTGAAGAATTCCGCCTACTGATCACCACTCATCACATCCTGGTAGATGGATGGTCTGTGCCATTGATGATTGCCGAGTTGCAGCAACTCTATGAGCATCATGGCAGTGCTGCTGCTTTGCCCCGGGTCACGGCATTCCGGGACTATCTGGCGTGGCTTTCCAGCCGGGACCGCAGCGCTGCCGAAGCTGCCTGGCGGGAAACGCTGGCTGGGCTCGAAGAAGGCACACGAATCAGCCCGCTGGCTTCACTGGGCGACCCAAAAATACCTGAGCGAATGATTGTTGAACTCGACGAAGAGACCACGCGGCGGCTGAAAGAGCAGGCACGCGCCCGCAATTTGACCGTCAATACCATAGTCCAGGGCGCGTGGGCTGTTCTGCTATCACGGCACACTGGCCGCGAGGACGTGGTGTTCGGGAGCACCGTTTCAGGACGCTCTCCGGAGATCGCGGGCGTTGAAAGCATGATTGGACTTCTGATCAATACTGTGCCCACGCGTGTAACCCTGCGCTCCGCCGATTCATTCAACGATGTCGTGAGCCGGTTGAATCAGGAGCAATCCCGCCTGCTTGCTCATCAACACCTTGGACTAGTGGAAATTCAGCGCCTGACGAAATTGAATGAATTATTTGACACTCTGGTGGTGTTTGAGAACTTCCCCAGAGGAGAAGAAGGGGATGCGGAACCGTCCGGCGGTCTGCGGTTCACAGTGATGGACCTCAATGATGCCGCTCACTATCCTTTAACTGTGGTGGTTGCTCCCGGCCGGCGTCTGGGAATGTATTTTACTTATAATCCCGACCACTTCAGTTCCAGTCTTATAGAGACCATGAGCCGGCGCTTTGTACGTCTTCTTACGGCCTATGCCACCGCTCCCGATCAGCCTGTAAACTTCATCGATTTACTCGATGCGCGGGAACGCCGACAGATTGTGGTGGAATTCAATCAGACCCACACAGAATATCCTCGCAACAGAACCATGATGGAGCTGTTCGCAGAGCAGGTCGAGCGCCGTGGGGAAGAATTGGCCGTGATCTGCGACCAGGAGAAAATCAGCTACATCGAACTGGACCGCCGCTCAAACCAGCTTGGACGTTATTTAAGGAATCTGGGCGTCGGTCCGGAAAAGCTGGTGGGCATCAGCGTTGAGCGCTCCGTGGACATGGTGCTCGCGATGGTGGGCATTCTCAAAGCCGGGGGAGCCTATGTTCCTATCGATCCTGCATATCCACCGGACCGGCTGCGTTTTATGGCAGAGGATTCCGATATCGGAGTTTGGCTGACACAAGGACGCCTGGCCAATCGCATTCCGACGTTGAAAGCAAATGTGGTTTGCCTTGACCGTGATTGGGACGAGATCGCGCAGCAAAGCCATCAGAGTTTCCAAACGCAGGTGTTGCCGGAAAACCTTGCTTACGTCGTTTATACGTCCGGCTCGACGGGACAGCCGAAAGCCGCAGCGGTAAGCCATCGCAGCTTGATCCGGCTGCTGCGTGAAACTAACTACATCCAATTCCAGGGTGATGAGGTAGTGGCCCAGACCGTCAACATGTCCTTTGATCCATCCACATTTGAGATATGGGGCGCTCTGTTGAATGGGTGCCGGTTGGTGATCATCGGCAATGAAGTGCTGTTGGACGTAGAGAGGTTTGCGGCAGAGATCATAGACAAGCGTGTGCAAGTCATGTTTCTGGCTACCGCATTGTTCAATGAAGTGGGACGCCTGAAACCCGCCATGTTTAATTCGGTGAAGCACCTGCTGTTTGGAGGGGAAGCAGTTTATCCCGTAACGGCGGCTGCGGTGCTTGAGCATGGAGGGCCGGAGCGGCTAGTGAATGCATATGGGCCTGCCGAGTGCACCACGTTCAGTGGTTGGTATGTCGTAAAAGAAGTGGCTAGGGACGCACCAAGTGTGCCTATCGGCAAGCCGGTCGCAAATACGCAGCTCTATGTGCTGGATCGCAACATGAACCTTGAGCCCGTGGGAATAAGGGGCCAATTGTATATAGGCGGCGAAGGACTGGCGCGAGGTTATTGGAGAAGGCCGGAATTAACAGCGGAGAGATTTGTCCCTGATCCTTATGGCCAACCGGGCGGACGTCTCTATAACGTCGGGGACCTTGCCCGTTGGATGGAAGATGGCAATCTGGAATTCTTTGGCCGCGCGGACAATCAGATCAAGATACGCGGCTTCCGGGTAGAGTTGGGCGAGATTGAGGTGGCCCTGCTGCAGCATCGCAGAGTACGAAATTGTGCCGTGCTGATGAAGACCCTTGCAAGTGGCAAGCAGCTGGTGGCCTACGTTTCCGGCGAAGCGAATGCTGACGAGTTAAAGAATTATCTGAAAGCCAAGCTGCCCGAGTACATGGTGCCGGGTGTGTACGTGATGTTGCCCGAGCTGCCGCTCAACACGAATGGAAAAGTGGACCGCAGAGCTCTTCCGGAGGTGGAAGACAGAGTGCTCCAGGAGATCCATGAAGATGTTCCGGAGGCAATGACTGCTATCGAGGAGTTGCTTGCAGACCTTTGGAAGGAGGTGCTGGGAGTTGTACGCGTTTCAATGCGCTCCAACTTCTACGCTCTGGGCGGACACTCCCTGCTCGCGCTTCGCGTAGTATCCCGGATCAATGACTATTTCCAGACGGGGCTTTCAGTGCGGACGCTTCTTGAATATCCGGTGTTCACGGAATTTGCACAGAAGCTGCGTTCCATTTCGGCTCGTCCCGTCCAGGAAATGGAAAAAATAGCCAGAATTGGGCTTATGGTCCGCAAGATGACACCTGAGGAACGAACAGCCGCCCTTTCTACAAGATGAACACCCTTTTGCGTCGAGGACTTCGTGGGAGAAACCATGAATAAATCCGGTGAGATGCTGTCGGACGCAGAGCGACAGCAGATTTTGTATGAGTGGAACCGCACAGAGACCGACTACGCCAAAGACAAATGTGTTCATCAGTTGTTTGAAGAGCAGGTGGCGAGAACTCCTCAGGCCACCGCCGTGGTGTTGGAAGATACTTCCTTCACTTATGCCGAACTGAACCAGCGGGCCAACCGGCTGGCCCACTATCTGCGCACGATCGGAGTCCAGCCCGGTCACAGAGTTGCCCTGCTCCTGCAACGCTCCATCGAACTGGTAATAGCAGAACTGGCCATTCTCAAGTGCGGTGCTGCTTATGTGCCTATTGATCCGGCCTTCCCCGCCCAACGCAAGACCTTGCTCATCAGCGATTGCCAGGCCCAAGTCCTGCTCACTCTCCAGCACACAGAAATGCCAGACGTGCCGGAGGTGGTCAGGGTCAACCTGGATCTGCCGCAAAGCATTCTGGCCACTGACCAGAGTCAGAGTCCCGATTGGGAAACCGATCTGGGCATAAACGTAAGCAGCCAGGCTACGGCCTACATCATGTTTACCTCGGGTTCGACGGGAACCCCCAAAGGGGTAATGGTGCCGCACCGCGCCATCCAGCGGCTGGTGCTGAACAACGGCTTTGCTCGCTTTGACGCTACCGACCGGGTGGCCATGGCCGCCAATCCGGCCTTTGATGCCACCACGCTGGAGGTATGGGCGCCACTGCTCAACGGCGCACGCATCGTGGTCATTGCCCAGGATGTGCTGCTGGATCCGGCGCGATTCTCACAAGCCTTGCAGCAGCATCAGGTGAGCATTCTGTGGCTGACCGTGGGCCTGTTCAACCAGTACGCCGAAAAGTTGAGCGCTGACTGGGGCAGCTTGCATTATCTGCTGGTCGGAGGTGATGTGCTGGACCCGGTGACCATTGGGCGGGTGCTGCGGAACAACCCGCCGCAACACCTGCTCAATGGCTATGGGCCCACTGAGACCACCACTTTTGCTGCCACGTACGAAATTCTGAAGGTGAGCGAGGGCCAGAGCATTCCCATTGGACGTCCCATCGGGAACACGCGTATCTACATATTAGACGGTCAGAGAGAGCCGGTGCCGGTGGGGGTGACGGGAGAGTTATACATCGGCGGTGCAGGCGTGGCTCATGGCTATCTCAATCGCCCGGAGCTTACCGCAGAACGCTTCCTTCGCGATCCCTTCGTTCAGGATGCGCAGGCTAGCATGTACAAGACCGGCGACCTGGGCCGATGGCTGCCCGATGGCACCATCGAGTTCCTGGGCCGCAACGATCATCAGGTCAAGATCCGCGGCTTCCGCATTGAGTTGGGCGAGATTGAGGCGCGGCTGCGCGAGCATGCGGGAGTAGCAGAAGCCGTGGTGCTGGCGCGGGAAGACACCCCCGGGGACAAACGCCTGGTGGCCTACTTTGTCCCCGACAAGGATTATCGTGGCCTCAATCAGAACAAAAAGCGGGCGGACTTCAGTGCGGGTCAGGTATCGGAATGGGCAATGACCTTCGATGAAGCCTACCGCAAGACAGAGACAGTTAAAGACTCGGCCTTCAACATTGCCGGGTGGAATAGCAGCTACACGGGTCAGCCGATTCCAGCAGAGGAGATGCAGGTTTGGGTAGAGACCACTGTGCAACGGATTCTTTCCTTGGAACCGAAGCGGGTCTGGGAAATTGGCTGCGGCACAGGACTGTTGCTCTTTCGCATTGCACCCATCTGCGTCTACTACCGCGGAACCGACGTGTCACGAGCAGTGTTGGATTTTCTGGAGCAGCAGATACACCACTCTGAGCTGAATTTGCCTGCAATAGAGCTGGATTGCAAAGCAGCGCATGAATTCGATGTTCCGGAGGAGCGCGAGAAATTTGATGCGGTCGTTTTGAACTCAGTAGTCCAGTATTTTCCCGCTGTCCAATATTTAATGACCGTGCTGACCGGTGCGATGGAATCCTTACCGCCAGGAGGGAAGATTTTTATCGGGGACGTGCGCAGTTTTCCATTGCTGGAAACCTTCCATACTTCGGTTGAATTCTTCCAGTCGCCAGATTCCCGCTTATGCCAGGAAGTGCGGGAGAGTGCGCAAAAAAATTTGAAGCAGGAGAGCGAGCTGGCTATTTCCCCGGAATTCTTCACCAGCTTACCGCAACGCTTGCCGCAGATCAGCCGGGTGGAAATCAATTTGAAACGGGGTTACGCGGGCAATGAACTCACAAGCTTCCGCTATGATGTCGTGCTTCACGTGGGCAGGCCCGTTACGTTTTTGGAATGTCATTGGATTGATTGGAGCGAGAAGGATTTGAGTCCAGAGCGGCTACGGGAGATCTTGAACCGGACCGGGCCCGAAGTGCTGGGGGTGGCAGGCATTCCGAACTCTCGAGTCCAGCGCGATGTCACGGCCACGCGAATTCTTCATTCAAGCCATTGCCCGGCTACCGTAGGCGAACTGCGGCGCCAATTAGACCGTGAACAGCAATGCGCGATTGAGTTGGAAGATATTTGGTTACTGGAAGAAGATTTGCCTTATAGCATCGAGGTTCGCTGGTCCCAAAGCGGACCCGCGCTCTGTGACGTGCTATTCCGCAGACGTGGCGATGGTAAGAATGCGAAGGAGGCCAGGAGAGTGAGGTTTCCGGGAGAGACTGAAATCTTAGGACGGCCGCAAATTTATTCCAACGATCCTTTGCAGCCACTTCTGTCTGAAGGTCTTGCACCTGAACTTCGTCGCTGGCTTGAAGCAAAACTGCCGGAGTATATGGTGCCGACGGTATATGTCCGGATGGGCCAGATGCCACTGACCGCGAACGGGAAACTCGACCGTAAGGCATTGCCGGCCCCAGGAGCAGATGCGTATGCGGCCCAACCGTACGAAGCTCCGCAGGGGCAGACGGAGAAAATGCTCGCCGAGGTATGGGCTGAGTTGCTCCACGTCGAACAAGTCGGCCGGTGCGATAATTTTTTTACTCTGGGTGGACACTCACTCCTGGCGGCGCGAGTCGTCACGCGCATCCGGCAAGAGTTGGATATGGCCATGACGGTAGGGGATCTGTTTGCGCATCCAGTACTGGCGGACCTGGCCAGTAGTCTGAAAGGCGCAGCGCGAGCCAAGTTGCCGGCGATTGTGCGTGCGGAGCGAGGGCAGCGGTTACCGTTGTCGTTTGCGCAGCAACGCTTATGGTTTTTGGCGCAGATAGCGGAGGCTGGCCATGCATATCACGTGCCGATGGGCCTGCATTTGAAGGGCGAGTTGGATGCTGGAGCCTTGCGGCGGTCGCTGGACCGGATCTTGGCGCGACATGAAGCATTGCGCACTACTTTCGTCTCCGTTGAGGGAGAACCCGGGCAGCACATTGCCTCGGCTGCAGACAGCCGGTTTCATCTGCTGGAGCAGGACCTGCGTCAGCATCGGGATGCGAACGCGGAACTGAACCGCCTTGTGGCCGAGGAGGCCAACGCATCTTTTGATCTGCAAACGGGACCGTTGATCCGCGGTCGACTAATCCGCCAGTCGGAGGATGAACACACGTTGCTCATCACCATGCACCATATCGTTTCCGATGGGTGGTCCATGGGTATTTTTCGTAATGAAGTGAGCAAATTGTATAGTGCCTTCCGGCGCGGCGAAGAAGACCCATTGCCGGAGTTAGCAGTCCAGTATGCGGACTATGCGATCTGGGAACGGCAGTGGCTGGAAGGAGACGTATTGGCGCAGCAGTGCGAGTACTGGAAAAGAGCTTTGCAGGACGCACCAGCGATGCTTGAGTTACCCACGGACCATGCGCGACCGGCGCAGCAGGACTATAGGGGAGGTATTGAGGAGTTGGTACTTGAGCAGGGATTGACGGCGGCATTGAGAGAACTAAGCTGGCGTCAGGGAACAACCTTATATATGACGCTGCTGGCTGGCTGGGCAGCGTTGCTGTCACGACTGTCGGGTCAGACAGAGGTGGTGATCGGCACGCCGGTGGCTAATCGGGAGCGAGCGGAGATTGAGGGGCTGATTGGATTTTTTGTGAATACTCTGGCCCTGCGCGTGGATGTAAGCAGCGCCGTGACAGTAAAAGAGTTACTCAAACGGGTGAAGGAAGTGGCATTGGGAGGGCAACAGAACCACAACCTGCCGTTTGAGCGGGTAGTGGAGATAGTAAGACCGGAGCGCAGTCTGGCCCATCACCCCCTGTTTCAAGCGACCTTCGGCTGGCAGAACGAGCCAGGGGGGACCATTATGCTTCCAGGAGTGGAAGCGAAGCTGCTGGAGTCGATACCTTATCAGCCGGCAAAATTCGACGTGACACTTATTTTGCAGGAGGTAAATGGGACGATCATCGGCGGGTTGGAGTATGCCATCGCGTTGTTTGAGCCCGGCACCGTCAAACGCTACCTTGGATATTTCTGCAGATTGCTGGAAGGAATGGTAGCGCAGGAATGGGAGATGGTGGATCGCCTGGGCATGCTCAGTGAAAGGGAGCGAGAGCAAGTTCTGTATCAGTGGAATGAGACTGGGGTTGAATATCCCTCAAACAAGCGCATTGACGAATTGTTCGTGGAGCAGGTGGAGAGAACCCCCGGAGCGACAGCGGTGGAGTATGCAGGGCGGCAGTTGACGTATGGTGAACTGAACCGGCAAGCAAATCGATTGGCGCATTATCTTTTGATTCTGGGAGTGAAGCCGGAAGCGCGGGTGGCCATCTGCGTGGAGCGGGGTCTGGAGATGATTGTAGGACTCATGGCCATACTCAAGGCAGGGGGTGCCTATGTGCCACTGGATCCGGCCTATCCGCCGGAACGTTTGCAGTACATGCTGCAGGATAGTGAACCGGTCGCCCTCCTGACGCAAGCTCAAGTAAGGGAGCGGATGGGGTCATTGCCTGCTGGCCTGCCCACACTGGATTTGACGGATGCTGTTTGGAACAGCCAACCGGAGAGCAATCCAGAGGCTGCCGGCTCGAAGCTCATCGCTGGGCATCTGGCCTATGTTCTTTACACGTCTGGTTCCACCGGCAAGCCCAAAGGCGTCATGGTGAGTCACCAGAATCTTGTGAGCTCAACCTTTGCCAGGAAGCTGGCTTACGGTCAATTGGGCCGTTTTTTGCTACTTTCTTCCATCTCCTTTGATAGTTCGGTGGCAGGTATCTTTGGAAGTCTTATCCATGGGGGCACGTTAATCATTGCCCCAGATGATTTAGTTCACGATCCATTGCGTCTCAACCAAGAGGTTCAACGTCTGCGAGTGGAAACCCTGCTCTGTGTTCCATCTTTATATAGGCACTTTTTGGAATATCCCGTTGGCGGCGAACAGAAGCAACAGATTTCCCGGGTGATCGTTGCGGGCGAGGTTTGCCCACCGGACTTAGTGGCAAAGTCAGCGCAGCAACAACCTCAAGTTGAGCTATTCAATGAGTATGGTCCTACCGAAGGTACGGTGTGGGCGAGCATGCACTGTTGTACCCGCTCATTGAGCAGGCAAACAGTGCCGATCGGCCGGCCGATTGCGAACACGCGGGTGTACATCCTGGATGGGCAAGGAGAACCAGTTCCGGTCGGTGTAGCAGGGGAGATATACATCGTGGGAGCGGGTGTAACCCGAGGATATTTGCATCGGCCGGATTTGACGGCGGAGCGCTTCGTGCCCGATCCCTATATAGGACAAGCGGGTGCGCGCATGTACAAAACAGGCGACGTAGGGAGATGGCTGGCAGACGGGAGCCTGGAATTTGTGGGGCGGAACGACGATCAGGTAAAGATTCGCGGATTCCGTATTGAACTTGGGGAGATTACTGCGCGACTGCAGGAGCACCCCGCAGTGGAGGAAGCGATAGCCATAGTACGGGAAGACGCGCATGGAGAGAAGCGTTTGGTGGCTTACTATTGCCCTTCAGCTCCGCATGCTTTACCGGGTCCCGAATCCCTGCGCTCCGATCTGCGCTCCTTTCTTCGCGAGCGTTTGCCGGAGTACATGGTTCCGGCAGCGTATGTGCAGTTGGAATCTTTGCCCTTGACGCCGAATGGCAAGCTGGATCGTAAAAGTTTGCCAGCGCCCCAAGGGGATGCGTATGCGGTGCATAAGTATGTACCGCCGCAGGGAGACCTTGAGACCGTGGTGGCGGCCATTTGGGCGGAGGTGCTCAAATTGGAGCAAGTAGGCCGTCATGACGACTTCTTCGCGTTGGGTGGACAATCATTGCTCGCGCTCCGTGTATTGTTCCGGGTGAATGACTGTTTCCAGACGGAACTTTCCGTGCCGACCCTTCTCGAACATTCGGTGCTGATGGAGTTTGCCCAGAAGCTACGTTCCATTTCCGGACGCCCTGTGGAGGAACTGGAAAAAATCGCAAAGATTTGGCTTAGGGTCCGCAGGATGAGCCCTGAAGAACTTAAAGCCGCTCTTGCCGTGCATTGAACGCAGCTATGCAGGTGAACTGCCATTACTTTAACGAAGCCAGCTTTTGCATGTTCGCTACACTGCTTGATTTGATTTGAAAATCGTTTTGAATTCGCGTTGATCCACAATCCAGAGGCAAGTAATGTTTACGCTCGCACAGAATTTCAAATTTGCGCTTCGCAGGTTAAAAAGCAATCCCGGATTTACCGTCGTAGCTGTGCTTACACTGGCTTTGGGAATCGGGGCAAATAGCGCGATGTTCAGCATCGTGAATGCTGTCCTGCTTCGTCCTCTTCCATATCGCGATCCGCAAAGACTGGTGCTGCTTGCTGAGCATTGGCCGCAGTTTCCCAGGTTGTCCTTGTCCTATCTCAATTACAAGGACTGGCGCGACCAGAGCCACTCGTTTGAAGCAGTGGGAGCCGTGCGTAATAACGTGATGACCATGACGGGGGTCACCGAAGCTGAAAGGCTGCCCACCCAAAATGTTACTGCCAATCTTTTTGATCTCTTAGGAGTCAAACCGGAATTTGGCCGCACCTTCTCTGACGCGGAAGATAAGCCGGGCGCGCCCCCTGTGGCGATCATCAGCCATAATCTCTGGGAGCGGCAGTTTTCGTCTTCTCGCGACGTGTTTGGCAAGACCATTACCTTGGACAATCAGAACTATTCGATTATCGGCGTGATGCCGCCAAAGTTTGAGATCCTTCAGCAGGCGGCAGATGTCATCCTGCCGTTTGAGCCCTGGGCCAGAACACTGCCGGATGATCGTAGCTGGCATCCCGGAATTCTACCCATAGCCCGACTAAAACCGAATGTTTCGCTTGAGCAGGCCCGCTCAGAGATGACCGTGATTGCCAAACAACTGGAGCAGCAATATCCGGAAACGAACACCAATGTTTCAGCACTGGTGGATCCCATGCTGGAGCAGGTTGTGCAGAACGTTCACACTGCGCTTTGGGTCTTGATCGGCGCAGTGGGAGTTGTGCTCCTGATTGCCTGTGCGAATGTCGCCAATCTTCTGCTTGTTCGCGCCACCGGCCGGCGGCGTGAGATGGCAGTCTGTATCGCTTTGGGAGCTCAGCGCTTCGACATTATTCGCCAGCTATTGGCGGAAAGCATCCTGGTGGCCGTTGCCGGCGGCGTTTTGGGGCTCGCGTTGGCTTGGGCCGCAGTGCCACTTTTAACGCGGCTGGCGGGGAGCAGCCTTCCCCGCAGTAATAGCGTTTCTATTGATTTGTCGGTTCTCGGCTTCACTGCCTTAATTGCTCTTGTTCCTGGTGTTCTGTTCGGCCTGGCCCCTGCACGTCACACGTGGACCATTGACACGCGTGAAGCTTTGAGTGAAACCAACCGCGGCGGGGCTGTGAGCGCCGTTTTGCGTACACGCGCTGCACTGGTTGTTTCTGAGATCGCTTTGGCTATGTTGCTGCTGGTTGGGGCTGGTCTTCTGTTCAAGAGCTTTGAGCGACTGTCCAATGTTTCTCCGGGCTTTTCCACTGACCACATCTTAATTGCGAATATAGTCCGTTCGCCCACCGCGTACAGTGATCGGAATGTGCGTTTGGGTTTCTTTGATCGTCTCTTTGAGCAGGTGGCAGCCCTGCCCGGTGTCCGCTCGGTTGGGGCTGTATCCTTTCTCCCAGTAACCGGCACTGGGTCGGCTCTCCACTTCAATATTCAGGGTCGCCCTCCCCGCTCTCCCCAGGAGTACACCATTGCCAGCTATCGTGCCGTGAGCGGAGGCTACTTGAAAACGCTGGGAATACCACTCATGACCGGCCGATGGATCGAAGATCGCGACCGAGAAGGAACTCCGGCAGTAGTAGTAATCAATTCCAGCTTCGCGCGCACATATTTTCCCAACCAGTCGCCAATAGGACAGCACATACAAGTTGGGGCTGTGCCTGATTCCAGTGTCCCCTGGATGGAGATTGTCGGAGTCGTTGCTGATGTTAAGCAATCTCTGGCCAGTGAATCTTCTTCAGAAATGTACGTGCCTTTTCGCCAGGCGGATCAGGTGCTTCCAGTCTTGACGCTGTCCCTGGTTGTGCGCACCGCTGGGGACCCTCTGGCGCAAACCAATGTTATACGCTCAGTGGTGCACAATATCGATCCTAATCAGCCGGTTACTGCAATTCGTAGCATGCAAGAAAATGTAGCGCAGTCTGTCTCCGAGCCGAAATTTCGCACCGTTCTGTTGTCTGTCTTTGCTGGTATCGCCCTGGTGCTTGCGGCAGTCGGCATTTTTGGCGTCATGGCATACTCAGTTGCCCAGCGCACTCGGGAGCTTGGATTACGCATGGCTCTGGGAGCATCACGGGGCCGGGTCTTGCAACTGGTGCTGGCCAATGGTGTGCGGTTAACGCTGATGGGCGTAGTGATTGGACTTGTGGCCACGTTCTTCCTGACTCGCTATGTGTCCAGCTTGCTATTCAACGTCCCTCCTTTCGATCCCATGACATTGGTGGCTGTAGTTGCGGCATTGATTGTTATTTCGCTCTGCGCGTGTTACCTTCCCGCTCGACGCGCCACTTTGGTAGACCCGATTGTAGCCCTGAGAGAAGAATAAGAAGTGAGGTGCAATTACACTTCGTGAATGCAACCATCTTGATCGTCGGCAGTGGGTCTTTGGCGCGGGCCATTTCTTATTCGTTGGCTCTATTGCTTTCCCGGCCTTATCGGGTGATTATTTGCGCCCGATCCAGGAGCCAATTGAATGAAATGATGTATGTCTCACGCGCAAAAGCCGCAAGCATACAATCACCGGTCATTTTCGAGTCCGTCGAATTTGACGCCGAATCAGGTGATGCTGGCAGGCTGCTTTCGTCGATTCAACCTGACGTGGTCGTAAACTGTGCTTCTTATTACTCTCCCTGGGAAGGTATTCACCAACCTTCATCATGGACGCAGTTGCTCCGCAGCGCAGGATTTGGTTTCACATTGCCATTGCAGGCAGCTTTCGCAATCAAGTTTGCCAAAGCCGTTGCCGGGCATTCACGGTCAGTTCTTTTTATCAATGGCTGCTACCCTGACGCAGTCAATCCACTGTTGCGCGCCCTCGACCTTCCAGTCTTTTGCGGCATCGGCAATATTGCCCTTTTGGCGGCAACGTTGCGGTCTTCGCTGGGTCTTATGCCCCAACAGCGCTTGCAGGTCATGGCCCATCACCTGCACTTATACACACCCAAGCCTGGAGTGGATGAAGCACAGGCCTGGATTGATGGAAAGCGTTGCGAGAATGTGAGCAGCTTGCTGGTAGGCCAACGAACAAGCGGTGGTTTGGAGGTCAATAAAGTGATTGGATGTACGGCTGCTGTATTGCTGCGCGACATCCTTGACGCACGAGATGTGGAAACCCACGTACCCGGCCCATTTGGGCTTCCCGGAGGATATCCGGTACGAGTAGCGGGCGCACGCATGGAGTTGAATTTGCCGGCCGATCTTTCAGAACAGAAGGCAATTGCATGGAATGAAAGAATCGCAGTCGCCGATGGCGTGAAAATACTTCACCATGGATATGTGGAATTCGGAGAAGCGGCGAAGCATGCCTTCAAGCAATATCTGCCACAGATAGCCGATGGATTTCGCGCCAGCGAGATAGATGAGGTTACGCGATCAATGCTGGAACTCCGGGCGAGGCTGATCAGGGAGAAGGCTCAATCACATACGCCCGATGCTCAAAAAGCCGAGGCGTCGCAGGAAAAATTATCCTAAGTATCGCGTTATTTCGTTGCTTTCAATTGTCATCCGCAAAACCTCATCGAGCGCTGAAAATTGGGAACCCACACTCATTTTGACTCCGTGTGCCACTACACCGTCCCTAGCCACCATCTAACCGGCTCTCAAATCAATAAGTTACTGACAGGTCCTCGGTCGGGTACCTTCTATGTACCGACGACCCGATTTTCTACCGCCGAAAATCGCCCTCCTTCGAAGCCGATTTGCGGCGAATTTTACTTCGTCTCTACAATCGTGCTCTGAACCAGATCGTTGACGCTTATTGGAGGAGAATCAAGACCTCTCTGAGCGAGATTGATCGAGCCGATCTAATCACCGCCTGTATCACGAACAACAAGCGGCTGCTCCGGGGACTTTGCGTTTTCCGCGGCAGCGGCAGAGAGGACCTGTTTCAGACGAGCAGCGGCAATCTCCGGCCTTCAATCCATTTCAAATTTTCGGAACGCATGAAGAGGAAACAGATTCAGGGAACAGATTCCAGGACATCGTTTTGGAACGCGCTCGTGAATTCCGGTTCGGGACTGCGAATAAAGAAATGGTCTCCCTTGAACATCCTGATTTTACAGTAGGACGAAGTTTGCTCCTGCCATGCTCGAGAGCTTTCTACCGGCACATGTTCGTCTTGGAATCCGCCGTACACCGTAATCGGGCAGGGCAACTGTTCTCCGGGATTGTATTCGTACGTTTCGACCGCTTCGAAATCTGCTCGTAGGAGACTGATGAATATGTCCATGAGCTCAGGGTGGTCGAAAACTTCCTCGGGAGTGCCTTTGAGCCTTTTTAGCTCCGTGATGAACTCGTCATGAGGAAGGTGGAACGTTACCGGTTCAATCCTTGGCAATTGCGGAGCACGGTGGCCCGATACAAACAGGTGCTGCGGCCCGCTGCCGCTCCTGCGAAGGATTTCTCTGGCCAATTCAAAGCCGATCAAAGCGCCCATGCTATGTCCGTAGAGAGCATATGGAACGTTGGTTTTGCTGCCGATGCAAGCGGCAATCGCATTCACCAGAGGAATGATCCGAGTGAATGCCTGTTCGCCCATGCGCTTGCCGCGGCCTGGCAAGTGCACCAGGCACATGTCAATCTGTGGAGGAAACCATCGCTGCCATCTGCGGAACACCTCTGCGCTTCCTCCCGCATACGGGAAACAAAACAGCCGGAGTGACGGTACTGGGGCCCGGGACAGATGCTCAAACCACAGCAGGCCGGAGTCGATTGCATGACTGCGTGTCGTCATAGAACCTTATGTCCTCCGAAATTCGTAAATTGACATGAGCAATGATTGCATGATGAAAAGCATACTAGAACAACTGGGTGTGGGAAAACGTTCCAGGCACGTGATTGGTAGGAGAAAGTTAATTATGGCAGCTTCGCGAGATAGCGGGAAGCAAAATGTAACATCAGTCTTAGTCGGCAGGCGCTAAAAAAAGCAAAAATTCTTGCCGCCCTGGTGGCGAGCAACTACGCAGTGTGGTGCATCGATACCACAGCTGCCGAAATCTCTGCCGCATTCCAAATCAGGATACGTCCAGGATCGGATTCTGGGACGCTCTGATTGTGGTTTCCGCTCTCAAGAGTGGCGCCGTCCAAACCCTGTCTGAAGATCTGAAGGCAGGGCAGATGATCGCGGGCATACGTATCGAGAATCCCTTCGCTAACGCACACTGATTGCACTGAGACCACGAGTTCGTGCCAACCCTGAGTTGATCATAAAAGAAGGCCGCACCCTGAGTGGATGCGGCCTGTAAGGAGCGTACTAAGTTCTTTGCACTTAACGGATGCGGCGGGCCACCAGTTGCCATGATGTTCCGTTCCAGAAGAGCAGTCCGCGCACTTGCACAGGTCCGCCGTTGGCCACGGTTACGCGGCTATCGGTGGAAGAGGTTTTGGTTACGTGAACAACTGTCTGGCCGGAAATGGTTCTCAGCGCTGAATCTGCCGCCAGGTTGATGTCGAAGGTGTTAGCTGCGGCGTTTGCCACCACACCCGAGACGCCCTGCTGTTGCAAGTTGATCTTGTCCGGAGTGATAGCGCCATTTGCCGGCGGGATAGCGACATCACTATCCACTTCAATGCGCTGACCCTGGTGCATCGTTGTCGCGTCGAAGGGGAAGCTGGCGCTGGGCAGTCCGCCGCCAAAACCGTTGCCGGCTTTTACCCGGAACTTACTGACGTTCAGGCCTGCAATGTTCACGGTGAAACTGGCGCCGACTTTGGTGTCATCAAACCCGTTCCCGATGCCATCCTGTGCTGTTACAGTCAGAGCGGTGCCGCTGATGGCGGTGATCAAGCCTTCAGCTTCTGCGCCGGTGCTGCTCTCCAAACCTTCTATTTCTTTGGCAAACAGGCTGCCATCGGACTTGGTGAAGCCTTCCACCGTCACGACCTGGTTCAGCAATCCAGCTACACCGGTGACTCCATCTTTAAATTCCGTGGTAGCGTCGGTGTTGAAGGTCAGGGAAGACCCCGTCTGCCCGACTTTGAATGTGAAGCTGGATACATTCACGGCAGTCACCGTGCCCTGAACATCTTCAATTTCGCCGTCGTCATCCTGCTGGTTAGCGGCTGCGCCTGGCGCTTTGGCCGTAATGTTGAATGAGGCGGCAGTAAAGGCAATTCCATTTACCACTCCGCTGGCTGTGGTTACAGAGGCCCCCACATTCACATCAATATTCAAAACTAACGGGCTCGTCCCAATCGTAAGATTTGGGCTGAGCGGAATGGTGACCTGAGCGCTGGCTGGACCATTGATGTGTACCGCGGTCCCGGTACTGCTCAGAAATGTGAGTTCAGCATTAGTGAGCGTTAGATTGACCGCAGAGAACGTGCCCTGAGGCAGGTTGCCGGCAATAAATGGTTCAAACTTTCCCGATGCGTGAGTCAGTTCAATACGATTATTGGCCGGGACTGTGACTCCAACAGGCGATCCTTCTCCGGCAGGAGTGAGCGACAACGCAGATACGGAAACTTCAAAGGCGATTACGCTGTCTGCCGGCGCGTCGCCAAAGCGGACTTGCGCGGACGAAGTTCCCACGCCCGGAGTTGGTGTAGGGGTTGGATTGGAAGCGACTGATGATCCGCCACCGCAACCGGCGGCCAGGGCAATCATTGCCCACAGCATAAAAGTGGATGCCAGCTTGGCCAATGGATTAAAAGAGGTCTTGCAAAATGTGTTCATTTGTATCTCTCCTGGAAGGGGACCAAGCTGATAGAAATCCTGAGCTTTCTTAGTCCACCGTCGAAAGTAATTCAATTTCGGCTCTGGGTTATGTGACAGTGCCTGGAGCCTGCATGGAACAACTTTTCTTGATCGGCGGTCTCCGCACACACCTACGGCTGAATACACCAAAGTACTGGAATAAACGAGCCTGTATTGTGCAAACTACATGGGATTCGAATGAATGGGAGCTCTGGGAATGAGCGCCTGATCCCGCCGAGATAGATTCCGCCAAAATTTGTTGCCTGCTCCTATAGTGGCGCTGGCCACGCCGAAAAATATAATTTGCGCGAAAACAAATTCAGTGCCGAAATTGACTGTGCAAGCAACCTTGAGGCATAATAAAAAGAGTCGAACGAACGTTCGGTAACCTGCACTATGGCTCAGATAAATATGGAAATCCGGATGCCTGCCGCGCCTTACAATGGCCGCAAAGGCAGACATGCTTTTACATCCGGAAAAGCCGGCGAAGAAGCGAATTCTCCATTTGACCGGCGGCTCGCCGAACTACTCCATCACGCAGCGCATATCTTTTGTGAAAAAGGCTACGAAGGGGCATCCATGCGCGACCTTTCCCGCGCGGCAGGAATGTCGCTGGCCGGCCTCTACCACTATTTTGATTCCAAGGAAGACCTGCTTTACCTGATCCAGAAACATGCTTTTCGCACCATCATCGAAAGCCTGCAGGATCGGCTGAAAGACGCACATGGGGCTGAGCAGCGAGTCCGCATTTTTATTGAAAACCATCTGGACTACTTTCTGGCGAATAAAGAAGCCATGAAGGTGCTGACCCATGAGGATGAAACGCTCAAGAATGGCCGCGGAGCAGAGATCCGGGCAATTAAGCGCGAGTACTACAAGATATGCCTGGACCTGCTGGAAGATTTACGGCGGGAAAAAGGACTAGAATTTTCAGGACGGCTGGCCGTGCTGGGACTTTTTGGCATGATCAACTGGATCTACACCTGGCATAACCCGCGCGTTGATCTGGATGCCGGCGAACTGGCAGCCGAAATGAGCAACATGTTTTTGCGGGGAGTGCTCAGCACCGGCAAAGCGAAACGCAAAAGCGCAAAGGCCAATGCCTGAGGGCGCGAACATGGGATTGCTAAACAAGAGATTAAGATTTGAAAATCCATAAGGAGCTTTGAACCATGGCTACAACCACAGCAACGGAAACCAAGACCCTGGTGAACTATCGCGTTGAAGATGGCATTGCGATCATTGAACTCTCCGATCCGCCGGCAAATACTTATACCTATGAGATGAACCGCCAGTTGGATGAATGCATCCTGAAAGCGCGCATGGACAATGACGTTTATGTTCTGCTGCTGACCGGAGCAGGCGACAAATTCTTTTCCGCCGGCGCCAATATCAAAATGCTTTCCAGCGTCGATCCGACTTTTAAATATTATTTCTGCCTGCATGCCAATGAAATGCTGTTGCGCCTGGAGCACACACCCAAGCTGGTGATTGCAGCCATCAATGGCCACTGCGTGGGCGGCGGACTTGAAATCGCTATGGCGGCTGATATCCGTATTGCGCGTAAAGACGCGGGCAAGATCGGCTTGCCGGAAATCAACCTTGGCGTCCTGCCCGGCACCGGCGGAACGCAGCGCCTGAGCCGGATGGTGGGCAAGAGCAAAGCCATTGAGCTGATGGTGACTGGCAACACCTTTACTTTTGAAGAAGCGAAGGAGATGGGCATCGTAAATGACATTTACGAGCGCGACAACTTTATGGAAAACATCATGGAATATGCGCGCCAGTTCACTCCTCCGAACAAGGCCGCAAAGGCCGTAGGCAATATCAAGCGGTCTGTGCAGACAGGATGGGAAATTCCAATGGAGTCTGCTTTGGCTGTGGAGCGCGAACTGCAACAGCGCCTGTTCGCCAGCGAAGATGCCAAGGAAGGCTTGGCTGCATACGTTGATAAGAGGCCGGCGACGTTTAAGGCGAAGTAGTTTTTAAAATCCCGAGCAAAGCGAGGGATCCCTAGGTTCTGACGAAACTTTTCAGGGTTGAATTGCGAGTCATCGAGAGAATTCCCTGATGCGGCATCTCAGACAGAAAGATTTTCGGGATCCTTCGACTCGCCCTCATCTCGCCCAAGCGAGACTCGGGGCATCGCTCAGGATGACAACGATAATTGATCACAGGCAATCGTGCCTGTGTTCCAAGAAATAAAACTAAGAGCTAAAGGCTAATAGCTAAGGGCTGACATATGATCGCAGCAACAAAAGCAAAAGTTACTACCGGCAAGCTGCTTATCAACGGGCAATGGTCGGAAGGTTCAGGCAAATCGTTTGACACATTCAACCCTGCAACGGGAGAGGTGTTAACGCAGGTGGCTGAAGGCGGCGCCAGTGGCGTTGATCAGGCAGTCGCGGCGGCACGCAAAGCGTTCGATGACGTGAGCGGGCCATGGCGCAAGATGTCCGCCAGCGAGCGCGGCAAAGTGCTGTGGCGCATTGCCGATCTGGTCGACAAGAACATCGAAGAACTGGCCGAATTGGAGACGCTGAACAACGGCAAGCCAATCTTCGAGTCGCGCTATGTGGATATGCCGATGGTGGCCGACGTTTTCCGCTACTACGCCGGATGGGCCACAAAGATCCACGGCGAGACAGTGAACACGTTTAGCAATGCCTTCACTTATACGCTGCGCGACCCTGTGGGGGTGGTGGGCGCGATTGTTGCATGGAATTTCCCGCTACTGCTGGCAAGCTGGAAGCTGGGCCCGGCGCTGGCTTGTGGCAACACTGTTATTTTGAAGCCCGCAGAGCAAACACCGCTTACCGCGCTGCGTTTTGGTGAGCTGGCGCTGGAAGCCGGATTGCCAGCGGGTGTGCTGAATATCGTGACTGGCGGACCGGAGACTGGGTCGGCGTTGGTGAAACATCCGGGCGTGGACAAGATTGCTTTCACAGGCTCGACCTCGGTTGGCAAAGAGATTATGCGCAATTCGGCGGACACGCTGAAACGCGTGACGCTAGAACTGGGCGGCAAGTCACCGAACATTGTGTTTGCCGATTCGCAGATGGATTCGGCGGTCAAAGGCGCGTTGAACGGGATTTTTTATGGCAAAGGCGAAGTATGCTGCGCCGGTTCGCGCCTGTTCATTGAAAAGAAAGCAGAAGACGAATTTGTTACCAAGCTGGTGGAATCATCCAAGAAG
This sequence comes from Candidatus Angelobacter sp., assembly GCA_036495645.1. Lineage (GTDB taxonomy): Bacteria > Acidobacteriota > Terriglobia > Terriglobales > Acidobacteriaceae > Angelobacter. Next base: position 69,717 of record DASXMN010000011.1, on the reverse strand, counting down.
ATCAGGCTGGGCGATCCGCTGGATCCAAAGACACGGCTTGGGGCAATTGTCAGCGAGAAGCAGATGCAGACGGTGCTGGGCTACATTGAGTCCGGGAAAAAAGAAGGCGCACAACTGCTGGCGGGCGGCAAGCGCGCGCAGGTCAACGGTGACAATGGCTACTTTATTGAGCCGACAATCTTCGGCGGCGTAAACAATGACATGAAGATCGCACAGGAAGAAATTTTTGGCCCGGTGCTGGCCACGCTCACGTTTGACGATATTGAACAGGTGGCCGAACTGGCCAACAAGAATGTTTACGGCCTGGCGGCGGCGGTCTGGACCAATGACATCAAGAAAGCGCATCAGCTCTCACGCCGGTTGAAGGCGGGAACGGTGTGGATTAACACCTATGGCGTAATGGACGCAGCATTACCCTTTGGCGGCTATAAGCAATCTGGCTTTGGTCGCGAACTGGGCATGCATGCGATTGAACATTACACGGAGTTAAAGAGTGTGTGGATGAATTTGTAATTTTCTGAAGTCCCGAACCCGCGCATTTTGCGGGTGAGGGATCTCTACCCGATAGAGGAAGCATAGGGTAAAAAGAAAAACATTTCAGAATCGAAACGACATATAAGGCAATAGTGATCCCTCACCCACAAAATGCGCGGGTTCGGGACTTCGGAAAAGGGAGCTTTTTACATGCCGGGAAAAGTTATGAAAATTGGATCGTTTAGTGATTGGGAAGGTCTGTTCAAGGAGTGGCGCCATGAAATCGGCGTCAACCATGATGACATCCGCAATTTTAAGTTTGATACCCTGTACGGCGCGATCGAGACGGAAGAAATCACGTTTGGCTATTACAAGGGCCGCAACAAGTGGGAGAACGTCCGCCAGATTCCAACGCAGAACATGCGTGACGCACTGATGAACCTCATCGTTTATCAGGGCGATACGGAATTTGCCAGCGTGGAGCAGCAGCGCTGGTTGTTTGAGACCGCGCCCAGCGACTATGACCGTTCGTCGCTCACAAGGGTAATGATTGAGGAGATGCGCCACGGCTGGCAAATGTGCGCCCTGTTGATTGACCACTTTGGCACGACGGGCAAAGTGGAAGCGCAGAAAATGCTGGAGCGTAAGGCGTATGAAAACAAGCGCCTGCTGGGATCGTTCAATGAAGAGTGCGACAACTGGCTGGATTTTTTTGCCTTCACTGACTTTGTCGATCGCGACGGTAAGTTCCAGCTTCAGATGCTAAAATATTCGGCTTTTGCGCCGCTGGGCCGGTCAATGAGCTACATGCTGCGTGAAGAAGCATTCCATATGGGCACGGGCAATACCGGGCTGGCGCGCATCGCCGAAGCTGGGGTAGTGCCGGGCTGGTTGATGCAGAAGTATCTGAACAAATGGATTTCCAGTGCTTATGACCTGTTCGGCACCGATCATTCTTCGTCGGCGCACTGGGCTTATACGTGGGGCCTGAAGGGCCGTTATGACGAGCTGAAGAATCAAACCTCGCCTGACCTCGATAACCTGAATGACTACAACAGGCACCTCTATCGCGATGAGTGCGTGGGGCTTGTACGCCGCATCAGCGCCGGGCAGCGTCCGGGCAGCACCGAGTTGTATTGCCCTGATATTAAGTTCAACCGCATGATTGGCCGCTGGAAGGGACAGATGTTCCATCCGCAGACAGGGCAGCAGTTGGAAGAAAAGGAATACAAGCAGCAGATCGATAGCTGGCTTCCAAACGCCGCGGACAAGAAGCTGCTGATGGATATCATTGGTTCAGAAAAGAAGTGGATTGCTCCAAAGGCAGGCGCAAAAGATCCGCTGCTCACCATCGGCGAAGTAAGAAAAAGCGCGCTGAACGCGGTGCAGTAGGTTTTTGATTTAATCCCGAACGAAGTGAGGGAACCCTACGGGTTGAATAGCCGCTGAGGTTCCCTCAATCTTTTATCGCTGTTGTTATGATTATTTCTTTCCGATCGGTGTCGAGGAAACAGGGTTCCTTCGCTCCGCTTCGGGATTTCAGAAAGAACAATGTCCTACACCCTCAACGAACTCATGGTCGCCGCTGCGGCGCGAGAGATCAAAGACGGCGAAGTTGTCTTCGTCGGTATGCGGCTGCCGCTGATTGCTTTTGTTGTGGCCAAGAAGACGCATGCGCCAAACGCCATCGGGCTGTTTGAAAATGGCGTGATTCGTTCCACGCCGTCGCCCGAGCTGATCTACACAATGGCCGACCCGCCGAACATCAAAGGCGCCACGCAGTGCCTGGGTATGCTGGAAGTGATGAGCCTGCTGCAATCGGGGCGGGTGAACCTGGGATTTCTGGGCGCAGCCGAGGTGGATAAATACGGTAACCTGAACTCCACACAAGTGCAGGGGAAGAACGGGTTGGTGCGGCTGCCCGGATCGGGCGGAGCATGCGATATTGCATCGATGGCGCACAGGTTTGTGTCCCTGCTGGAACATGGCAAGCACCGGCTGCCGGAAAAAGTGAATTACATAACGAGTCCGGGAAATGGAGATGGGGCTGGATGGCGGAAACGCGTGGGATTGCAGCGTGGCGGGCCTTCAGCGGTGATTACCACCAAATGCGTGCTGCGCTTTGGCGAGGATGCAGAAGCCTATCTTTCCACCTATCATCCGGGTGTGACTATGGATGATGTGCTGGCGAATACCGGATGGAAATTGAAGGTCACTGACGATGCAAAGCCTACGCTGGAGCCAAATGCAGCGGAGTTGAATGCGATCCGGGAGTACGATACAAAAGGGTTCTGGACGAGCTAGGAACTGCCGTTATCATGCCTGATTGGAGACTGCATAGGCTAATAGCAGTTCTCTCACGTAGCTTCTTGCGCAACTACCCCAGCAAAAATCACTAGCTGCAATTTTCGTCTTGGCAGATAGTGAACCACTCGACATCCATCCTATACCTGCTTTGCATTTGCGGCCGGATCTGTATGAAATCCTGCTGTATTCTGTTAACAAGGACCTGATTCAGTTTTATCTGCTGGCGTTCTGCTTTGCGGGAATCCCGCTCGATATGCCGCAAGTTTACATATTCATCATGGTTATTCGGCCGCACGTCGCTGGTGCTGTATTCCCTGGCTTCTTCGCGGTCACGCCGCTCGATGCGATGGTTTTCCTGGATGGCGTTCGTTAGCAGAGAAACCTGCCGGCTGTACCAGTCGTGAACGGCTGTTTCAGTCTCCTGCAAATTGTGTGAGTTGCGGTAATCATCGATACTCTTCAGGATTTCATCCATATTATCGCGGCCGATTGCGGTCACGTCAGGTATAAGAGGTTTGCGCAGCAACTCAGAATCGTTGGAAAATGTGGCCTTAGGCTGGTTTTTATTTTCCGTCTTGAGTTGACGGGCGGCATCACCCAGCGATTCAGGTTCTACGGCAGCCGTCTGGGCCAAAGCCGGAAACACGCCCGCGATGATTACAACTGCAACATGCATAATAAGCTTCATAGGGGCAATTGTAGTTTGCATATGCATAGTCCAAAAATGACTGAAGTAATGCAATCAGAGGGCTCAAATTACAACTTTCGGTCCAATAGATTTTCCGCTCGATATGTAGGCAGAGCGCTTTGAAGCGTATCCATTTTCTGTTGACTTTTAGATCGTCCGGTGCTAACATAAGTCATTTACTTTCAAGCGTTTATATGTATTTAGCACAACCAGGAGATGCCCAGAGTATTACGGGCGAATTTACGGCATGGAGCCGGTCGCCTGCTTAACTATTCCGAAAATTAGTATAGGTTGACGCGCGCAAATCTATGTCAAAAATAATGACAATGCGGCAGGCGATTGCCGAGCACGTTCCGGATGGCACGAGCCTAGCGCTGGGGCTGCAGATGGAACAGATGATTCCATTTGCTGCGGGACACGAGATCATGCGGCAAAAGAGGCGCGGGCTGCGGCTGATTGGGCCAATCTCCGATATTTTATTTGACCAGATGATTGGCTCTGGTTGTGTGAAGGACGTGGTTGCGGCCTGGGTCGGAAATGTGATGATGGGCTCGGCTTACAATTTCCGCCATGCCACCGAAGTTGAGAACCCGGGCACGCCAAGCGAGAAATTGCGCGTCTTTAACATGACAAATTTCACCTTGGCGCTGGCGCTCCAGGCAGGGGCTATGGGCGTGCCATTTCTGCCTACGCGCAGCGCCATAGGTAGCGATGTGCCTAAAGGAAACCATTTCTTTTACCAGATCATTTCTCCGTTTGAGCCAAAAGAGACTCTGCTGGCAGTGCGGGCGCTGGCGCCGGATGTGGCGATTGTCCATTTGCAACGAGCGGACAAACATGGCAACGCACACTGCTGGGGCAATTTTGGCGTGATGCTGGAAGGCGTCCGGGCAGCGAAGAAAGTGATTGTCTGTGCTGAGGAAATTGTCAGTGAAGAAGAGATCGCCAGCGATCCAAACCGTACCGTGATTCCGGGCTTTCTGGTGACTGCCGTCGTGGAATGCGCGTTTGGCGCGCATCCATCGCCGGTGCAGGGGTACTATAAGAGAGACGACGCTTTCTTTCAGCAGTATCACGCAGAGACCAAGACCCAGGGGGATTTCGATGCATGGTTAAAGCGCTGGGTAACAGGCGTGGCCGATCGCGCGGAATACGCTGCGCAGCTAGGGAAATCGCGGGTGGAAGACCTGGGCGTGAAGCAGCACGCGTATGCGGTGAAAACGGATTATGGGTATTAGTTTTTGAAATCCCGAATCCCGCGAAGCGGGTGAGGGAACCCTATAACAACGATGAATATCAGGTTGGCGTTGAATTTTTTACTGGACTGTTAGCGAGAATCAGTAAGGGAATAGGGATCCCTCACCGCAAAATCCGCGGTTCGGGATTTTAGAAAAAGCCGTAAAATCGGCGGTCGGGGATTTTAGAAAAGCAATGCGCAAAGAATTAATCGAACTCCGGGTGAACGGCCGCAACCATGAGCTGGCAATTGAGCCGAGTGCGCTGCTGCTGGATGTGCTTCGCCAGGAAATGGACCTTACGGGCTCCAAGCGCGGATGTGATGATTCCTCATGCGGGGCATGTACTGTGCTGATTGATGGAGTTCCCACACTGAGCTGCACGGCGCTGGCGATGAGCCACGCGGGCGATGAACAATCAACGCCAGATATTACGACAGTTGAAGGTATTGCGGATCATGGCGCACTGGTGGCGATCCAGAAAGCCTATGGCGATTGGGGTGGCGCGCAGTGTGGCTATTGCACACCCGGGTTTATGATCACGGTGAAAGCGCTGCTGGACCGAAATCCCGAGCCGACAGAAGAAGACATTCGGCACGCGTTGAGCGGAAACCTGTGCCGCTGCACCGGCTACACGCAGATGTATCAGGCGATCAAGGCTGCGATAGAAGCGGAACAGGCAAACCGGTGATTCACTGCAAAGGCCGCGAAGGAGTTTTTTCTGAAAGCCCGAGCGCATTGAGGGAACCCTATGGTGCCGACGATTCGATAGGTTCGAGATTTCAAGAAAGCCGGAGCCAAAAGCTAGAGGCTAGCAGCTTGGGAGGGAATAGGGTTCTTTCACTTCGTTAGGATGTAAAACATAATGCCTGACTTCTCCATCATCGGTAAACGCGTTGCCCTCGTCGATTCGGCGGGCAAAACTACGGGCCAGGGCAAATATACAGATGATTTGTCATTGCCGGGAATGCTGACGGGCAAGATTCTGCATTCGCCCTATCCGCACGCAAACGTCAAAAAAATTGATGCATTGAAGGTCGAAGCGCTTGAAGGCGTGATATGCGTGGTAACCGGGCCAGATGCGCCAAACAAGTATGGCATTCTGCCCGTTGGTCACGACGAAACAGCGCTGGCAGTGGAGAAGGTCCGTTATGTGGGCGACAATGTGGCATGTGTGGTCGCCACGTCGGAAGCGATTGCGGAGCAAGCGCTGGAGTTGATTGACGTTGAGTATGAGCCGCTGCCGGCGTGGTTCGATCCGGAAGATTCAATGAAGGCGGAGAAGGACTGGATCCATCCGCAGCGGCCCAATAATATCGAAAAAGATTATCACCACGTATTTGGCGATCCGGATAAGGGATTTGCGGAAGCGGACGTGGTGACGGAGCATCGCTATATCGCGGGTGAAGTGACGCACGCGGCGATGGAACCGCATTCAACGCTGGCATCATTTGAGATTGATTCACAGACCGGGCAGCCAGGGCGGCTGACGGTTTGGTCATCGACGCAGGTTCCGTATTACCTGCAGCATAAGCTCTCCATTGTGCTGGAGATGCCAATGCAGCAGATACGCGTGATCAAGCCGCTGGTGGGCGGCGGTTTTGGCGGCAAGAGTGAAGTGATCCCGCTGGAGATCATTGCCGCGGTAGCGGCGCGCAAGGCCAAAGCGCCGGTGAAAATCACATACACGCGGGAAGAAGTTTTCTGGGCGCATCGTGGGCGGCCGCGCACGATAATTGATCTCAAAATCGGCGCAAAGAAGGATGGGCATCTGACCGCTGTGGCCGCCAAAGTGATTCAGGATGGCGGCGCATATTGCTCTTACGGCGTAGTGACCATTCTTTATTCCGGAGCGCTGCTGGGCGCGCTGTATGACATTCCAAATATTAAATATGACGGCTATCGCGTGCTGACGAACAAGCCGGCCTGCGGCGCCATGCGCGGACATGGCACGGTGAATGTGCGGTTTGCGTTTGAAAGCCAACTGGATGAGATTGCGGCGCAACTGGATATTGATCCGGCAGAGATTCGCCGCATCAATCTGCTCAAGCCGCCGTGCATCACGGTAAACAATCTGCGCGTACAGAGTTATGGCTTGCCGGAATGCATTGACAAGGTGATTGACCGCTCAGGATGGCGCGAGCGCCGCAGCAAGCTTCCGCCTGGACGCGGGATGGGCATGGGATGCAGCCATTATGTGAGCGGTGCGGCCAACAGCATTATTCGCTCTGACATGCCGCATTCCACGGTGAACATCAAGATTGATCGCGATGGCGGCGTGGTGGTCTATACGGGCGCGTCAGATATCGGACAAGGATCGGACACCATGGTGGCGCAGATTGTTGCCGAGGCGCTGGGCATTGGGCTGGGACGCATCCGGGTGATTGCCGCGGACACTGACCTCACGCCAATCGACATTGGCTCTTACTCCAGCCGTGTGACCTTTATGAACGGCAATGCATCCCTGCGTTCCGCGCAGGATGTAAAGAAAAAGATTGTGGCCGCTGCGGCCATAAAGATGAATTGCGCGCCGGAAGACGTGATGATGCGTGATGATCGCGTCTGGAAACGAGGGACTGCGGAGCCCTCGATGAATGGCGCTCATGCGGAGCAGATACTGGAAAAAATCGACGCGCCACGCGGCAACGTGAAGGAAGTGAGCGGGCGGGTGGAAGGGCAGACGCTGCGGGGATCGTTGCAGCAGAAGCGCAAAGAAGAAGGCCCGAAAGACAGCATGAGTTTTGAAGAAGCCGTGGTGTCGGCCATCGACTTTACTGGAGCGCTTACGGGTACAGGATCGTATGCTCCGCCGAAAGATGCGCGTGGCGGCACGTTCAAGGGGGCAGGCGTGGGGCCGTCACCTGCGTATTCGTACTCCGCGCAGGTAGCGGAAGTAAGCGTTGACGAGGAGACAGGCGAGGTTAAAGTCCACAAAGTCTGGGCGGCGCATGACTGCGGGCGCGCACTGAATCCGGTCTCGGTGGAGGGCCAGATTATAGGCTCTGTGTGGATGGGCTTGGGCCAGGCAATGCAGGAAGAAATGGTTTGGAAAGACGGACTGCTGATGAATCCGGGGATGCTGGAGTATAAATCGCCGTCAGCCACGGAGTCGCCCGAGGTGGAGGCGATCATTGTGGAATCCATTGATCCTGAAGGGCCATTTGGCGCAAAAGAAGCGAGCGAAGGTTCATTGGCCGCGACGATTCCGGCCATTGCCAATGCGATTTACGATGCAGTAGGCGTGCGGCTGCGGGAAGCGCCGTTTACTCCGGAACGCGTGCTGGCAGCCATCAAAGCCAAGAACACGGAGAAAAAAGCGCTGGAGTTCACGCGCGGCGCTGATCCCTCAGAGCCGACGACATTCCGCGAGCACGGCGGATCACTGTGGTTTAAGGGTAAGGGGCCGCAAAGGCATGAGGATGACCCGTCGCGCAGGGTTTCTGAAAATCTCGAGCGAAGCGAGGGAACCCTTTCACCACAAGGAACTCTAAGGCCCTAGCGCAACGAATTTAGAAGCACTGTTCCGTGGGAAGTAAACGAAAATTGAGATCAATACAGCATAGAAGGGAATAGGGATCGCTCGCTACCCTCGGGACTTCGGAAATATGAGTTTACCCGCATTCAAACTTCTTCGCCCGCGCTCCCTGCGCCAAGCGGTGGATTATCTGGCCCGCAATGGCAACGATCTGATGATCCTTGCCGGCGGCACGGACCTTCTGCCGTCGATGAAGCAGAAGCTCTTTACGCCTGCATATGTGATGGATATTCGCGGCATTGAAGAGATTCGCGGCATTCACGTGCGTCCGGGCGCAGGCATGGAGATTGGGGCGCTCACGCCGCTTTCGGCGATTGAAGATTCTGAGTTCATCCGGCGCAACTATCGCGTGCTGCATGAAGCGGCTAGGACGGTGGCATCCCCGATTTTGCGTAATATGGGCACGCTGGGGGGCAATATCTGTCTGGACACGCGTTGCGTCTGGTACAACCAGTCGCTGCAATGGCGGCGATCATGCGCGTTCTGCATCAAGAAAGATGGCGACCTCTGCCACGTTGCGCCGGGAGGAAAATTCTGCTGGGCAGCGTTCTCTGGTGATACGCCTCCGGCGCTGCTGTGCCTGGGCGCTGAAGTAGAGATTGCCGGGCCGAGTGGTTTGCGGCGTATAGCGCTCAAAGATTTTTATACCAATGTGGGCGATGCGCGCATGAAGCTGGAGCGCAATGAAATGCTGACGCGCGTATTCCTTCCGGAAGATTCCGTGGGCTGGAAGGGAAGCTACATGAAGCTGCGCATTCGCGGGTCCATTGATTATCCACTGGCCGGCGTGGCAGTGGCGGTCGCCATACCAAAGAATGGTGGCCCGGTGGAGAATGCCCGGGTCGCTATTACGGCTGTGAATCCGGCGCCGCTGCTGGTCAAAGGCGCGGAGAATGCGCTGGTGGGCAAGCAGATTGATGAGCACGTAGCTGTGCTGGTTGGGGAACTGGCGGCCAAGATGGCCAAACCGCTGACCACGTCAGGACTTACGCCGGAATATCGCCGGGAAATTGTGAAGGTGTACGCAAAGCGGGCGGTGCTGGCTTGTATTTAAAATCTCGAGCGTAGCGAGAGAACCCTACAAATGGATAATCTTATGGAAATAAGCGTAACAGAGGCTAAGTCCAAATTATCTAAATTGATCAAGGAAGTCGAAAACGGAAAAGCTGTAACTATTTGTCGTGACGGGGTGCCGACCGTCGATTTGGTTCTCAGCAAAAGAAGTCGCAGAGAAAAACCTCAGTTCGGAACTCTCAGAGCCGGATTGTAATCCGCGATCCTAATTGGTGGAAGCCCATTGAGTAAGAGCCAGCGCCATGGAAAGAAATAGGGATCTCTCGCTTCGCTCGAGATTTTAGAAGATGATCACTGACTGCCACATCCATATCCAACCCGTTGAGATGTTCAAGGCTGGGCCGCTTGAGGTAATGAAGAAGGCGCGCGGGCATTATGAAGACATCCTGGAGTACTGCCGGTCACCCAAGGCGCTGCTGAAGTACATGGATTCAATCGGAATTGACCGCGCGGTGCTGATTAATTATGTGGCGCCGGAGACAATGGGCTTTACCCATGAAGTGAATCCGTGGGTGGCGAATTATTGCAAGGAGAATCCCAAACGCCTGCTTTCGTGCGGCAGCGTGCATCCCCGGCACACGCTCAATGTTCAGGCGGAAATGGACAATCTGGTACGCCTAGGTATACGGCTGATCAAGATTCATCCGCCGCACCAGATGCTGTATGCCAACGATTATCTGAATGGCGTCAAGGAATTGGAAATTGTCTATCGCGCGGCAGAGGCGAATGGAATTCCGGTGATGGTACACACTGGGACGTCGATTTTCCCTGCGGCGCGCAATAAGTTTGGCGATCCGATTTATCTCGACGACGTGGCTGTAGATTTTCCGAAATTGAAAATACTCATGGCGCATGGCGGCCGGCCAATCTGGATGCAAACGGCATTCTTTCTTCTGCGCCGCCACAAGAACATGCATCTCGACATCAGCGGCATTCCGCCGAAAATTCTATTGAAATACTTTCCCCGGCTGGAAGAGATTGCTCATAAAACGCTGTTCGGGACGGATTGGCCAAGCCCCGGAATTCCCGACATCAAGCAGAACCTTGACCAATTCCAGGCGCTCACCTTGCCGGAGCCGGTGAAAGAACAAATCCTCAGCAAGACAGCGTTGGATATGTGGCCGGCGTGAATCCTAGCGGGCCTTTCATTGAACGAAAACTGTTGGACCCAGAATCTTCTTTCGTTAAATCAGTTTCGCTAAATCAAGCGGTCTTGCTAAATCAAACTGGCCCGAGTACCGGGCCAGGTATTGACACTGAGCAACTCTGAAATGAGCTACTTCCCAAAAATCAGACCGTTGCGCGTCTTCCCGCCACGAGATGCCAGATGATCGAGATCACGGCAAATACCAGAAGAAGGTGAATCAGGCCGCTGGCGACGTGGAAAGCCGTGAACCCCAGAATCCACAGCACAAATAGAACGATACCGATTAACAAAAGCATGTTGTGTACCCCCTCAAAGCGGTTTGTAAGGCGTTTCGTTGCCTGCTAATAGGATTCTGGAGCCTCTTGGGCCGTTGCACCGCTAGTGAGATTTTAAAAATTGTTGCAGAGGGCAACCTTCACAATTTGGCGTAGCGCGGCAGTAGCTGTTTCCAACCCTGACAATCAGCGCATGAAATTCGTTGTAATGCTGCGCCAGTGCGCTGCGGGCCGCGCGGCTCATACGTGAGACATTATGGCGAGGATCGGGAGCATGGCATGGAACAACAAGAGACTTGGTTTCAGCATTGCCAATGGCATGCTCGATCCATGAGCAGATTTCTTCATAGCTGGTTTTTTCCGTGATGATGCCGTGGCGCAGAAGCACGCGGCGGGTGTAAGCGTCCACCACAAAGACCGCGTGATTGCCGGCATAAAGCAGGATTGAGTCGGCGGTTTCCGGGCCGACACCATTCAAGGCCAGCAACTCACAGCGAAGCTTTTCTGTAGGCTGCGCAAACATCCGGTCCAGAGACCCGGAATACTGCTGGTCAAGAAAAGCAATAAAGGTCTTCAGGTTCCTCGCCTTCTGACGAAAGTAGCCGGAAGGCCGTACCAGCGTTTCCAATTCAACCAACGGCACATCGCGCATGGCCTGTATGCTGAGCCGGCGTGCGCGGCGCAGGTTGCGAATGGCTTTTTCCACGTTAGTCCAGTTGGTGTTCTGGGTGAGATAAGCCCCGACAATGACTTCAAAGCGAGACTGCGCGGGCCACCAGTTTTGCGGGCCATAGCGGGCGAGAAGGGCGGTATAGTATTGCGGAATTTCACCGCGGGGACGCGGGGAGCTATTTGGTAATTGAGTAATCTGGTAATTGGATAATTGAATCGCCATGGAGCCGCCACGCTGCTCAATTACTAAGTTACCAAATTACACAATACCAAAGAGGAATCGGTTACCAGCTTGAACTTTTGCCGCCGACCTGGGCTTGCAGATCACAGGCTTCGCGGCACGGGCGGCAATAATAGATGCCGTCCTCACACAGTCGAACCTCATAAAGGCTCTGGCACAAGCCACAGTATTTGTTGCAGGAGCAGCTTCTCTCCGGCTGATCGCAGATCATGCACATGAATTCTTTGGCCATGGCGGCAGATTAGCGCGATTTTGAAGTTCCGGCAACGGGACAATGGTTGATGACCCAGCGATAGCTCTCTTAAAATGTTCCCTCAACGGAAATGAGCAGGGTTTGATTGACCCTGTAAAAATCGGGTGTTAACCTTGGGAGTTCGCCCTGGCCCCTTGACGGCCTCTATAACCATATCCAAAGACTTGAAAGGGAAACATTTGTCCTCTACCGCAGAAGGCCAGACACTCAGGAAGACTGCGCTTAACGCGCTGCACCGCCAACTCGGCGCCAAAATGGTGGATTTTGGCGGGTGGGACATGCCGGTGGAATATCCTTCCAGCGGCGGGTTGGTGAAAGAACATCTGGCGGTGCGCACCGGCGTAGGCATATTCGATGTTTCACACATGGGTGACATCCTGATCCGCGGGCCACAGGCCCTGGATGCCGTGCAGTGGATCAGCATGAATGACGCCTCAAGGCTCCAGGAAGGCCAGGCACATTATTCGGCGTTGCTGTACCCCGAAGGAACGTTCGTGGACGATGTGATTGTCCATAAGATGGGGCAGAACGATTATCTGCTGGTGATCAATGCCGGCACGCGGGAGAAAGACCATAGCTGGGTGCGCAAGAATGTGGGCCGTTTCCGCTGCCACGCGGACGATGTAGGCGACTATTACACGCAAATCGCCATTCAGGGCCCAAAGGCACAAGCCACTCTGCAAAAGCTGACCAACGTTGATCTTTCGCAGATCAAGAATTACTGGTTCAAGCATGGTACGGTCTGCCATCTGATGAATACGCTGATCGCCCGGACGGGATACACGGCGGAAGACGGTTTTGAAATTTATGTCCCATCGGATGTTCCAACCAGCGAACGCGTGTGGAACGAGGTAACGGAAGCGGGCAAAGAGTTCGGCATTGTTCCCTGCGGGCTGGGCGCGCGCAACACACTACGTCTGGAAGGGAAGATGGCACTTTACGGCCACGAAATCTCAGACACCATCAACGTGTGGGAAGCCGCGCTGGACCGTTACTGCAAGATGGAGAAGGCCGATTTTATTGGCAAGGCAGCACTGGAAAAGGCCAAAGCTGAAGGGCTGAAGCGCATTCTGGTGGGGCTGGAAGCGGTTGATCGCGGCATCCCGCGCGATGGCTATAAGGTTTTTGACGCAGCAGGGAGTGAAATTGGCTACGTTACCAGCGGATCACCTGCGCCGTTTTTGAAGAAAAATATCGCACTGGCCTATGTGCCGCCGTCGCACTCTGAAATTGGACATGAAGTTTTTGTGGAAATCCGCGGCCAGAAGATCAAGAGCAAGGTTGTTCCAACCCCATTTTACAAGCGGCCCAAAAAATCATAGCCGCAAAATCTCAGCTTCCCAAGGACAGGACTAAAGCCAATGGCATATCCGAAAGATTACAGGTACACCCGAGAGCACGAATGGATACAGGTGAAGGGCAACACTGCCACGGTTGGAATCACGGACCACGCACAGGAATCACTGGGCGATATTGTATTTGTCGAGTTGCCCAAGGTCGGCGCGCAGGTGGAAGCGGGCAAGAGCTTTGGGACAGTGGAATCGGTGAAGGCCGTTTCAGAACTTTATGCGCCGGCGTCCGGCAAGGTGGTTGAGATCAATGAGGGCCTGAATCACGCGCCAGAAGACGTGAACAAAGATGCCCACGCTGCCTGGATGATCAAGCTGGAACTGAAAGATCCGAAGCAGGCGGACGCGCTGATGTCGGCCGAGGATTACGAGAAGTACGTTGCGGAAGAGAAGTGATTTTCTGTAATCCCGAGCGTAGCGAGGGAGCCCTATGGCTGCCCGGAGCTTTGGGTAACGAACTGAATAGAACGAAAGAGTATAGAAGAACGTAGTGATCCCTCAGGCGCAAAAACCGCGCGTTCGGGATTTCAGAAAACCCGCAAAATACGTGGGTTCTGGATTTTTAAAAAAAACATGCGCTATTTACCAAAATCTCCCGCTGATCGCGCGCAGATGATGCGTGAGATCGGATGCAAGTCCATTGATGATCTGTTTGCGCCGATCCCGGCGGAATACCGGCTGAACCGCGATCTGAAAGTGCCTCGGCAGATGGCCGAATCAGAGATCATTGACTATTTCCATAGCCGCGCGGACGCGAATGCTGCGGGCTACGCGCTGTTTCTGGGCGCGGGAGCATACCACCATTACCGTCCGGTAGTGATTGATGCCATGGTGTCGCGTGGCGAGTTTCTGACGTCGTATACGCCGTACCAGGCTGAAATCGCGCAAGGGACGTTGCAGGCCATCTTTGAATTCCAGACCATGGTTTGCGAACTCACGGGGATGGAAGTGGCGAATGCTTCCATGTATGACGGCTCAACCGGCGCGGCAGAAGCCATGCTGATGGCTGTCCGCCTTACCGGAAGAAAGGTCGCCGTGGTGGCGCGGAGCGTGCATCCAGAGTATCGCGAAGTGATGCATACCTACACACAGCATCAGGGTTTGCCAATTACCGAATGCGGCTATCTGGAAAATGGTCGCGTGGATATGGCCGACCTGGAAAAGAAGATTACCTCCGATACGGCGTGCGTGCTGATTCAATCTCCGAATTTCTTTGGCACAATTGAGGATGTGGCGACGGTGGCTGATCTGGTGCACAAGAAAGGCGCGCTGCTGGTGGTATCGATTGCGGAAGCGTTGTCATTGGGAATTGTGAAGCCGCCGGTGGAGGCAGACATTGTGTCGATGGAGACGCAGTCGTTCGGAGTTCCGCTGGGATATGGCGGCCCATACGCAGGGGTGATGGCGACGAAAGAAAAATTTGTCCGGCAGATACCAGGCCGATTGGTGGGCGAGACCAAAGATAAAGACGGTAAGCGAGGCTTTGTGCTGACGCTTTCCACGCGCGAGCAGCATATTCGCCGCGAGAAAGCCACGTCGAACATCTGCACCAACCAGGCTCTGATCGCGACCATGGCAACAATCTACCTGACGATCTATGGCCGTGAAGGGCTGAAAGAACTTGCCGCACAAAATCTGGCGAAGGCGACATATGCTTCCGGCGAGTTCGCCAAAAAAGGCAAAGTGCTATTTGCTGGCGCGCCTCGGTTTAACGAATTTGTGGTGCAGACAAAAGATGATCCGCAGGCGATCAACCAGCGGCTGCTGGAAAAGAAGATGATTGGCGGCTTCCCGCTGCGATGGCATTATCCGGAGCTGGGCAATGCTTCTTTGTGGTGTTGCACTGAGCTAAACAGCAAAGAGCAAATTGACGCAGCAGTGAAGCAGGTGGGCCAATGAGCGATAAAGACATCAAGAAGGCCACACGCCACGTTAATCAGAACGAAGGGCTGATTTTTGAGCGTTCGTCGCCGGGGAAGAAAGCTTACCGGCTGGCTCCGCTGGATGTTCCAGAGGTCGATTACAACAAAGCGTTAGGCGCTTCGGCGCGCGCCGACCTGGGCAATATGCCCGAGGTGAGCGAGATGGAGATCATCCGCCACTTCACCCGGCTTTCAACGTGGAATTACGCGATTGATCTGGGCATGTATCCACTGGGATCCTGCACCATGAAATACAACGCACGCGTGAATGAAGTGGTTGCGCGGTTTCCCGGGCTGGCCAACGCGCATCCGTACCAGCCTGCTGAAGTGTCACAAGGCGCAATGCGGGTAATGAAGACCCTTTCGGACTGCCTGTTGGACATCACCGGCATGGACGCGATCACGTTGCAACCCGCGGCTGGCGCGCACGGCGAAATGACCGGCATTCTGTTGATGCATGCGTATTTGCAATCGAAAGGGAACCCTCGCAAGAAGATATTGATTCCCGATTCCGCGCATGGCACAAACCCGGCAACGGCAGCCATCTGCGGTTACGCGGTGGAAAATTTGAAGTCGAACTCACGCGGCATGGTGGACGTAAGCGCGCTGGCGGCGCAGATGAATGAAGATGTCGCGGGGCTGATGCTGACAAATCCCAACACGCTGGGGATTTTCGAACAGGAGATACATAAGATTGCCGACATCCTGCATGAAAAAGGCGGGCTGCTTTACATGGATGGCGCCAACATGAATGCGCTGGTCGGAAAGACGCGTCCGGGCGATTTTGGCGTGGATGTGATGCACCTGAACCTGCATAAAACCTTTTCCACGCCACATGGCGGAGGCGGGCCGGGTTCGGGGCCCGTGGCCTGTAAGAAAATTCTTGAGCCGTTTTTGCCCAAGCCGGTGATTGTGGAGCGGGCAGATGGAACGTTGGCATTTGACTATGACCGTCCGAAGTCAGTCGGACGCGTACGCATGTTTTACGGAAATTTTGGTATGCACGTTCGCGCCCTGGCCTATACGCTGGCTAACGGGCCTGATGGCCTTCGGCAGACGACAGAAGATGCGGTGCTGAATGCGAACTACATCCGCAAAAAGCTTGAAGGCGACTATCACCTGCCGTATCAGAGCCCGTCAATGCACGAGGTGGTTTTCAGCGACAGCATTCAAGAGCAGAAGGGCGTGAAAACCGGCGACATCGCCAAGCGGCTGATCGATTACGGCTTCCATCCTTACACAGTGTCATTCCCGCTGGTGGTCCATGGCGCGATCATGATTGAACCTACGGAAAGCGAGTCAGTGGAAGAACTGGACTTGCTGGTGGATGCGATGAAAGCAATTGCCCGCGAGGCGGAGGAAGATCCTGAACTGGTAAAGAATGCGCCCCATACCACGCGGGTGAAACGTCTGGATGAAACCGGAGCGGCGAGAAAGCCGGTGTTGCGGTGGAAGCCGGCGGCGAAAAGCGCTGGGGAATGAGAGGTTGGTAATCCGCGCTTTGCGAGGGGAACCCTTCCACTACCTAATCCTGTAGGGTCGCAGAATATCCGATGGGTAAGCGTTTTAGCGTATTAACCAGGCTGGCTGAAACCTATACAGTTCTTAACTATAGGGATCTCTCGCTTTCGCTCGAGACTGCGGAAGACACCCAAGGTAACATTTCCGGTGTCTAAAGCTTGAGGTACACTCTTTGTTAGCCATGTCATTTCTGAAGTCATATTTTCTCTGTCTTATCCTAGTTTTGTCTGCCGTGCCTGCCCTTCTGGGGCAAAGCGCAACGGCCGGAGCGACCGATCCGGTCTTGTTGCGCACATTGCAACAGGAACTGGCCCGCGCCATGAACTCACTGAGCAAGGCCGATCCTGCGCCCTATTTCATCAGCTATGCCGGGAATGAGGAATTCAACTCCGTCATTATGGCCAGCAATGGCGCGCTGATGGCCAACATCAAACGGCATGACCGCTCGGTGGATGTCTCCGTCCGGGTGGGTAGCCGCGACCTGGACAACACGCACGGCGAGAACCGGTTTAATGCCGTAACAACGGCTTCACTTCCGCTGGAAGACCGCTCCGACGCGATAGCGCGCGTGCTGTGGATCAACACCGACCGCATGTACAAGAAAGCCGCGCAGGGATTTCTTGAGGTAAAGACCAATACCAAGGTCCGCGCGGAAGAAGAAGATTCTTCGCCAGACTTCTCCACGGAGAAGCCGCAGGTGTTCATCGGCAAAGAAAGCGTGCCGCCGAAATTTGACCAGCACGAATGGGAAGACCGGGTCCGCCGGCTCTCCGCGATCTTTAAGAGCTATCCGGACATTGAAAATTCCATGGTCGTGCTGATGGTGCAGGACAACACGCGCTACTTTGTATCGAGTGAAGGCTCGCGACTGGTGGATTCCCGGCCGCTGATCCGGGTCTTGGCTCTGGGCAGCACACGCTCTGTTGATGGCATGGAGCTGGCGCGGTCAGAAACTTTTGATGCTTCCACTTTTGACAAGCTGTCTTCAGAGCAGGTGATCAAGGCCAAGATCGATAAGATTGCGCAAGACCTGCAAAAGCTCAAAAAAGCTCCAGTGGTTGAACCGTTCAACGGGCCGGCGCTGCTTTCTGGGCGAGCGGCAGCGGTGTTTTTCCATGAGGTGGTCGGCCATCGGCTGGAAGGGCAGCGGCAGCGTGGAGAAAATGAAGGCCAGACGTTTACCAAGATGATAGGCCAGCCGGTGCTGCCCAAATTCCTCAGCGTAGAAGACGATCCAACACTCTCCAGCCTGGAAGGCGTGGAACTGAGCGGCAATTACAGCTATGACGAAGAAGGCGAAAAGAGCCGCAAGGTGGAGCTGATTTCCAACGGCATCCTCAAGCAGTTTTTGATGTCGCGCATGCCGGTCAAGGGTTTTATGCAGTCCAACGGCCACGGGCGCGCACAGGCGGGGCTGATGCCAGTGGGACGCCAGGGAAACCTGATTGTCCGCTCCAGCAAAACAGTGCCAGACGCGCAGCTTCGCCAGGAGTTGATCAACGAGAT
The DNA here is from genome assembly GCA_036495645.1 of Candidatus Angelobacter sp. GTDB lineage: Bacteria > Acidobacteriota > Terriglobia > Terriglobales > Acidobacteriaceae > Angelobacter. The sequence goes on along the minus strand of DASXMN010000011.1, from coordinate 51,518 downwards.
CAAGAAACAAAAGAAGCCTTTCGGACTTTACTTTGAAGATATCGCCGGCGGATTTACGCTGACCATGCGCGATATGCCGCAGGCATTTCAAGTGATGCCGCTGATGGTTTGGAAGGTCTATCCAGATGGGCGTCCCGATGAACTGGTGCGCGGCGTGGACATTATTGGAACGCCGCTGAACGCACTGAACAGGATTGTCCTGACCGGGCAAAAAGTGGATATCTTCAACGGTGAATGCGGCGCGGAATCCGGCTCCATCCCTGTAGCCGCTGCCGCCCCGGCCATGCTGTTTTCTGAAATTGAAGTGCAGAAGGTCGCGCAAGGGCATGAGCGTCCGCCGGTGTTGCCGCCGCCAGGCGTTGAGAAGGCCCAGATGGCAAACCAGCAATCCAACGCCAAGCCGGAGGCCCGCTAAATGCGACGACTCATTTCAACTGCTCTTCTTTTAATCGTCTCAGCGACAGCGGCGCTGGCCGGCGACACAGCCTCCGCTCCGGTTGCTTCTTCGGTTTCATCGAATGATCATGGGGACGCGGTGTTGAAGGCCATGCTCGCCGAGCTCAAGCGGTCGCAGGAAAACCTGCAGCTTGGCAAAATGCAACGGCCTTATTACATCGAGTACCAGGTGACGGAAATTCAGGACAATATCGCTGACGCGACTTTAGGCGCGCTGCGGACTGACCAGACAAATGACGGCCGGCTGGTGCGCGTGGTAGTCCGCATTGGCGACTATAAGCAGGACAGCTATTTTGGCGAAGGCACTGGCGCAGTGGATGTGCTGCCGATCGACAATGACGAGATGGCATTGCGACGCCAGCTCTGGCTGGCCACGGACAAGGCGTACAAAGCGGCGCTGGGCGGCTTTACCGAAAAAGAAGCGGCGCTCAAAAACGTGCAGACGGAAAGCGATTTGGCGGATTTCTCAGAGGAAAAACCGGCGCAATCCGTGCGCGATCTGGCCAAGCTTGACGTTGACCTGGACAAGTGGAAGCAAACACTCAGGACGACTTCTGACCTGTTCCGCACCGATCCCAGCCTTGAGACGAGCAGCGCCATGCTGAACTTCCGCGTGCTGAACCGCTATTTTGTGAACACAGAAGGCACGGTATCCAGGAATGGCAAGACCATTTTCACCCTTCTATTTTCCGGCTCTGACCAGGCGGACGACGGCATGCATCTGGAACGCAGCCATGGCTGGGTTGTGACCAAACCCGATGAGCTGCCTAAGCAGGACGAGATTGAGAAAGAAGCCAAACAACTCATCGGCAGTTTTGAGGCGCTCAAGAAGGCCCCGCTGGTGGAGGACGATTATCGCGGCCCTGTACTCTTCTCCGCGGACGCTGCAACATCCGTGCTGGAGCGGCTGATTGTTCCGAACATTATGGGTGTCCGCCCTGATCTTGGAAACCCGGCACGCACCAACGGCGAATTCGCTTCTTACTACAAAGCCCGCGTGCTGCCTGAAACGTTTACCGTGGTCGATGATCCAAAAATGAAAGAGATTGACCATCAGACCCTGGCCGGAAGCTATGACGTGGATGATGAAGGTGTAGAAGCGCAGAAGGTCACGGTCATAGACAAAGGCATGCTGACGAATTATCTGTTGGGCCGCGAGCCGATCCGCGATTTTCCGCACTCCAACGGCCACGGACGGACACCGCTGGCCGGAGCGCCACGCCCGCAGATTTCCAACCTGATTTTTAAGGCAGCCAACAGCGTTTCTTTTGACGAACTGAAGAAGAAGCTGATTCAGATGTGCAAGGACCAGGGCCGCCCTTACGGTTATTACGTGGAGACCACTGGCCCGCAGCTCTCGCCGCGCCTGCTGTGGCGCATTTACGTAAACGACGGCCATATGGAACTAGTGCGTGGCGCGGTCTTTAAACAACTGGATACACGCGCATTGCGCAGTGACATTGTCGCCACCGGGACCGACAACTACGTTTATAACCGCGCTGAGCCCCTGCCCAGCGCCATTATTGCGCCATCCATTTTGTTCGGCGAACTGGATATCCAGAGAGCGAACCGCACCCGGGAAAAATTGCCGCAGTATCCCGCGCCGGCGTTGAGTTCGGGGACAAAGTAAGACTTTTTACCATAAACTACACGAAGGGCCACGAAGGCAGAAGCGGTTGAAGTAGTCCGAAGAGTGAAAAAGCCCAGATTGCTCTGGGCTTTTTTCTGCATGAAACGATCTGGTCTATGGATGATCGTGGTGATCGTCGCGGTCATGATCGCCGTCGCCGTGCTGATGACGCCAGTTCCAGTACGCGGTCTGGTCTTTGCGGTTCAGTTTGCTATAGTCGCGATAATCCCGTCCATTGTGTGAAGAGGTGTACCACTCCCGGTATCTGCGGTCTTCGTCGCTGTTCCAGTTGTGATAGTCCTTGTGGGCGCGGTCATAAACGCGCTGGTTTTTGGCTTGGTCGTCGCGGTCTTTGTGGTCGTCGCGATCGCGGTCCTGCGCCATCAAAGACAGCGGCGCCGCCAGAGCGCCCATCAGCACCATTGAACTTAAAATACGAGTACCCTTATGAATCTTCATTCGTTCCCATCCTCCCGGGCGTGCGAGACATTCTGCACCCCCTCAAGTGTGTTGTCGTTGTTAACTGCTCCTGATTTTAGATGCAGGTGAGACAGGGCAGGTGGGCAGGTAAACAGAGCTGCCGGCGAGCAAGATTTGTGGGCGCTTCGCTTCCGTTGCGCGCCAGGCCATTCGGCTCGCATTGCTCGCTCAGGGCAGGTCCTGCGCCGCAAGCAAGATTTCTTTTTGTGGCGTCTTGCCGGCACGGCTAAACCCGATGCCCTGATACGCAGCAGTTCGTGGTGTTTGCTCCCCAAAAACAAAACCCGCCGCTTCCCGCGCGACGGGTCCTGTCGTATTTTGCGATCGATTACTTCTGTGGGTTTGAGGTCCCGGAGTTCGGGCGACGTCTTGTCTGCATGGGCGTCATTTGTGCGTTGGTTGCCAGCTTATAGCTGAGCTGGGTTTCTGCGGGCAGGTCCTGTTTTTTGCCGGTGAGGACCTGGGTGCCTGCGCCAGCGCCGCCGCCCAGGACTGCTCCAATGGCTGCGCCTTTACCGCCACCCATTAGTGCGCCCAGCAATGCGCCTACTGCCGCGCCGCCGCCAACATACATGCCGGTGCGCTTGTTCGCGCCCAGTCCGCCGGGAGTGCTGCTGCCGGAGCCTGCGGCCTGAATCAGATATGGCGTACCGTTTACGGTGACGGAACGCAGATCGAGGTTGGTGTCTTTGCCATCATTGGATGGGACCGCGATCAACCGGGCGCGCGATCCACGCGGAATCAGCACGTTGCCGGAGCTGTCTTTCACGTCTTCACTTACGCTTGCACTATAGCGGCTGTCTGCCGCCGGTTTCGCCGGAATGGCGGTGTCTGTTCTGACTTTAATTTCAGTGCCCGAGGGCAAATTCTGTTGTGCGTTGGCGCTGCCCGCTGTCAGCAGCGCAAGCAGAGTTGCAAAAAACATGGTCCGTTTCATAGAGTAGCCTTCCTGATAGCCTTCAAAAGAAGAGATGCTGCCCTCTAACTGCGAGTTGCAGCATCATGCCCGGATAGCAGAGCTGCACGCCGGAGCTGCTGTTTTTTGGGGTCCCGCCATTCTGCGTAAAGCCCTTCTATTTACCATAAATGTGCTGTATAGGAGATACAATCTTCATCCATGCGCAAAATCGTTTTAGCTCTCGGCATCAGCATTGACGGCTACATAGCGCGCCGCGATGGGTCGTTTGACTTTCTCTTTATGACGGAAGATTTTTCCATGGCGGATTTTTTCGCGTCGATTGATACCGGGATTATGGGTCGCAAGACCTATGATGTTTCCAAAGCCGTAGGTGAAGGCGGTTTCGGGCCAAAGCTCAAGACCTATGTTCTCTCGCGCACGCTTCCGCTGGGTGAGCGTGAGGACAAGATATTTGTGAATAGCTCACCCGCTGCACTGGTGGATGAGATTCGCCGGCACAAGGGCAAAGACATCTGGCTGATGGGCGGCGGGGAAGTTGCCCGCGATTTCCTTCAAGCCGATCTAGTCGATGAACTACATCTCGGCGTGGTGCCAGTGCTGCTGGGCGAAGGCTTGCCGCTCTTTCCCAGCGGCTTTCCTCAACGCAACTTTGAGCTCATGGAAAACAAAAGTTTTTCGAAGGGACTAGTATCGCTCAAGTACAGGCGCACCCGCGCGATGGCCAAAAAATCCCGTTGATCGCGATCCTTTATGGTTTTGCCTCAGTGCCTGCCTTTTGCTCCGCCGGCTGTTTCTCATCTGCCTGCTTCTCCGTAGCCTGCAGTTCTTTGCGCGTCCCACTAGCTTCTTGAGCTTGCCTTCAAACTTCTTCGCGAATCGTGTTCGGCAGAACTGCTCCCACCGCTATAAGCCATATGAACCCACCGAAACGAACAATCGGGATTGTAATTGCCGTCTGGTGCAGCATCAGGCTTAAAGTAGAGAGCTCACCTGCCAGGGCTATGAATAGTCCAAACCACACCAGCCATCGGGGAAGCAGCCGCAGGAAGAGACTTGTTACTGACACTCCTGCCGCCAGCAATCCAAAGCCAACTGCGAATGCAGTTCCGCCCGACAGGAAGCTGAAAAAGTGCAACATTCTGGTCACCGGTAACGAAGCAGCCACTTCCGGAACGGAAAGAATCCAGGTGCTCAATCCTGAGAGGGCGATTGCAGCCGACGCAGCATAGCCGCCGTATGTCGCTATATCGCTGCCAGCAGCGCGAACGCCGAGAAACCGCAGCCGGCTGACTACCGTTGCCGTATAAATTCCCAACGGTATCGATGATGAGAAAAAGAAAAACGCTGCTACGCGAAGAGCTTCAGGATTCGCGGCAAAGAACTGCCGGGCGGATTCGGCAGGTCCGTATGGATTCACAAAAATTGCGCCGTGTCGTAACAGGGCTCCTGCAATGATGTTCGCCGCGAAAAGCAGCGTATGCACGATTGCCAATGCGAGTAAAGAAGGGCCAGCGTGAGTGTGCGATGTTTTTGATAGTTTCATAATAAAATCATTTATAACATAAATGATTTATTTGTGCAATAATAATTAAAATCATGGAAAACACTAAAAAAAGGTATTCCCAGCCTGCGTTCCTGTTGGCCCAGATCGGCGCTCACGCCGCTACAAAGTTCGGAGAGCGACTGTCGGTCCTGAACTTGACGCCGCCGGATGCTGGAATTCTCCGTTTGCTCGGTGGAAGCGGTGGCATGAGCCAACAGGAGCTTTCAACCAAATTGAAAATCCATCCCAGTCGCCTGGTCGCAATACTCGATGAAATGGAGACCCGCGGCCTTGTCGAACGGAAACAAAACGCCGAGGATCGGCGTCAGCACGCTTTATTTCTGACCAACCAGGGAAGAGAATCGCTTGGCGAGATCGGCCGCATTGCGCGCGACCATCAGGATGCGCTTTGCGCTGCACTGAGCAGTGACGAGCGGGAAAAGCTTGCGGAGTTTCTGCAAAGAATCGCTGACGAACAGGGACTCACGCCTGGAGTGCACCCCGGTTACAGCCGCATGCAGTCAGGACAGAAACTCAATAAACGCCGGGCGAAATCCGTGTTCTTGGACTCGAAGCCTGAGCCTCGTTAGCAGGCGAGTCAGTCGAAGTGAAACCGCATGTGAATAATCCCCTTTGCTTACTTTCTTAATGGTCCCAGCGCCCAACCTTCCAGTTGTCCGATCTGCCGCATGAGCTGGATCTGGGCCCGGTCAAGCTCAAAGCTGGAGTTGAGATAGGCGGTGTAGCGCTCGTGTTCGGCCACACGCGCATTTTCTTCATCTTTTATGCTGGCTGCACCGCTTTCTATTTTTGCATGCGCGGATTCAATGTCAGCCTCAGCCAGTTGGTGCTCGAGTTGCGCTACTTCACGCGCCGCAGCCAGTTGCTCCACTGACCGTTGCAGCTTAAGCGTTTCCGTGCTCACTTGTTCCTTTACGCCTTGTGCTTCCTTGCGTGATTTGGCGGCATCGGCTTTGGCCGCTTCAGCCGTAGCACGTTGCACAGGATTAAAAAAAGGGAAGCGAATGGCCACTCCGGCGGTCACATTGTGACGTTGAAACTTTTGAAAGAACTGATCGTAATTGTTGAAGCGCGCCAGCACGGCATACTGTCCCACAAAATCCACCGCCGGATACAACTGCTTGCGCTCCGCTTCCGCACGGAACTGTTTTGCCTGCGCCGCCGCGTCCGCCATTTTTACCGCAGGGTTATTCTTTACTGCTTCGCCGGGCAAGTCCTGGTCCTGTGCCACATCGGGCATTTCCGGAATGCTTTCGGTGGAAGTACGGATAGATGCGGCTGGCAGCCCAGTCAATTGAGATAGCCTCAGCCGTAGTTGGTCGGCAGCGGCCTGTGTCTGCGCGATATCAAGCCGGGTCCGCGCGCCAGCCAGTTTGGCCCGGGTAGCTTCAACCTGGCTATCCAGTCCGGCTTGTATGCGCTGAGTAACGATATCCTGAAATTTCTGTGCCGACTGTTGCTGCTCCTTCTGAATGGTGAGCGATGACTCCAGTAAATCAAGCTGCACGTAATCCAGCGCCGTTTCCATGATTACGTCATTGTGTCGATCGGCGTTCTGAGCCGTGGTTACAGCCACGTCGCTCTTGGCGGCCTTCACGTAATTGCGCTGCGCCATATTGATGAGTGCGCCCTGGAAATTCACGTTAAAGATTGAAGGCGCGGCGCCCTCAAGGCTGAGTGGGAAGCCGTAGGATGCGCCGAGCCCGGAGCCCAGCACCATCTGCGGCAGAAATACATCATGGGCCTGTGATACCGTTGCCCGCGCGCGTTGCAGGTCAGCCTGGGCCAAGCCTGTGGTGGCGCTGTTTTTAAGTGCCAATTCAATGGCGGTTCGGAAAGCGAGCGGCTTATCGCTTTCTGAAGTGGTGTCTTGTGCGAGCAAAACGAATGGAAGCGCCACGATCGAGGCTGCAACCATGATGACACGGACCTGCAGTTTCATTTATTCACCTGCGCGATGAGAATGAATGGCTAGAAAGACGTGATTCTATCGGGAAACGTGCGTCAGCGCATCCCGCGCCGGCTTGTACTGCGGAGCCAGGTTGGAAGCAGCCATGAACTCTGTTGCCGCTTCCTTTTTCTGCCCCTGTTTTTCCAGAAGGATTCCCAGCAGATAATGTGCCTTGAAGACGGGACCATCTTCTGAGGCATCATCCTGGGAAATGTAATGGCGCAGCATTTGCGCCGCGCCGGCAAAGTTGCGACCGGCATTCAGCAGGAGAGCGGCTGAATCAAATTCCGTCACCTCTCCCGGACGCGCCGTGGCCAGCGATTGGTTGATCGCGGCTTCCATTTCAGGGAACCGTCCTGTGCGCCGGTAAAAATGCGCCAGCTCTACCCAGTAGCGGCCTGGATTGCTGCTGACTGCAATCGCTTTCTTGTAGGCTGCTTCTGCGCCGCTGTTGCCCTGTTTTTCTTCCACGCGGGCATACATATATGTGGCCAAAGCGAGATCGTGCTTCGCCACATAGTCAGCTTGCTGTTTTGCTTTGGTCTTGTCGCCGCCCAGAAACCCTGGAGCTTCAAGATAGAACTCGCTGAGGTCAGAGCGTGCGGGCAGGTTCCCTGCATCCAGGGCTACGGCGCGCTCAAACTCAGCGCGTACCCTGCGGGCCAGGCCAAAAGCTGTGAATGGATTGGCTTCTTCTGCTTTGCGGCCCATGGCGCGCCCCAGCCATAAGTGATACGAGCTGTTGTCCGGAGCAAGCGCAATCGACTTCTCCGCCATCCGAACGGAGCTGTCCCACATTTCAAGCTGGAAGTAAACGCGGCAAAGCAGGTTGTAAGCCCGCGCATCCCTGGGATCCTGGTCCACAGAGGTATTCAACACTTGTAATGCTTCGGCAGCTCTTCCCGATTTAAGCAGCGCCGCTGGATCGGTATCCACGCCCGCAGCAGCGCAGATCGCAAAGAGCATCAAAACCGCTAGCCGGCAAAGGGACTTCAACGCTCGACCACCTTCACGTCCATGCCATTGTGCAATGGCTGCGCATTGATCGCGCCCAGGGCCACCAGAGCTCCTTCCGGAAGCCCTTTCACCACTTCCACGCGCGTCAGGCTGGAAAGCCCGGTTTGTACTTCCTGGGATTCAATTTTATCGTCCGCGATTTTGTATACGTAGCGTTTACCCTCGACATCGTGTACCGCTTCTCTCGAAACTGTAAGGGCGTTCTCGTGCCGCGCGGAAATGATGCTCACATTCACATTTACGTTAGGCAGCAGCTTGCGGTCCGTATTGTCGATCTCTGAAGTTATTTCGCCCACCGTGCGCGTTCCCACCATGGTTACAGAGGTTGGCACGCGAGTGAGAGTGCCTTCCCAGGAGCGGCCCGGCATCGCGTCCCACGTGATTTCCACCTTTTGGCCTTTTGCCAGCCGGCCAATCTCCGGTTCGTCCACAAAGGCGCGTACCCTCACTTTTTCCAGGTTCGCTACCTGGACCAGCAAGTCTCCGCCGTTCACGTAAGACCCAGGTTTCACCGGGACCTGATATACCGTTCCGGCAAAGGGAGCAGTCACGTTGGAATGGCGAAGCAGTTCTTCCGCCGCGGCATAAGCCGCCCGTGCTTCCACTTCTGACGCCTGAACCTTGGCCACCTCTGGCGATGAGAAACGGCTCTTCAACTTGGATTGCAGCAGTTGGACGTCAGCGTCAGCTTTTTTTTCCCGATCTTGCGCCGCATCCACTTCCGCCGGCGAGGCAGCGCCGTTCTGCCGAAGTTTTTGTGTCGCCTGAAGGTTGCGCTGTGCTTCATCGCGTTCCGCCTGCGCTTTGGTCAGATCGGAGCGCAGCGTCAATATTTCTTCCTGTGTTCCACCGGCTTTTATGCCGCTGAGAGCAGCCTCGGCAGAGCGCAACTGTGACATCGCACGGGCAGCCTGGGCGCGGGCTTCTGCGTCATCCAATCGTATGAGCATCTGACCGGCCTTTACGTGATCGCCTTCCGAGACCAGGACTTTGTTCACCGTGGCGGGAGCCGGAGCATGGGCCTCAAAACTGTTGATTGGCTCAATTTTTCCATTGGTGGAGATCACGCTGGCAATTTCCTGGCGCGTCACTTTTTCCGCCCGCACGGGCGTTACGGTATGCCGCCGGTTAATGCCGGTAAAAAGCAGCACCGCAGCCACTACAAGGACCACCGCCAGCCACACTCGACTGCTGTCACGCCCGTTATTTCGATTTTGTCTCGCCATGCTTAAATTTCTTGAAACTCAGTTGGTCCACACGCTCGGGCCCAATCAAACTTTTAAGTATATCCAAGCCAGCGCCGTGGCCCGGAAATCCGTCTGCCGCCCGCTATGGACTGAAGCATTGCACACCTTGTTTACCGAATCGTCCTATTTTAGATGATCGGCGCACTCCTGCGGTTACGCTGGAAAACCCATTTACAATAGAGACCGATGTCACATCGTACAGGCTATACCGACGACCACGCAAAATCCGGGCTGGATCATGCGTTCCCTGAAATTGATACCTGGCCCAATCAGTTCCCCGCTTATGAAATCGTCATTGATGTGCCGGAATTTACCTCTGTTTGCCCCAAAACCGGCCTGCCCGACTTTGGCGCGCTGGAAGTCCGTTACATGCCCGGCAAACTTTGCCTGGAGCTGAAATCGTTCAAGGAATACCTGCTGCACTACCGCAATCTCGGCATTTTCCAGGAAAACATTGTCAACCAGGTATTGGAAGACACGGTGCGCGCCGTTAAGCCCAAATGGGCTGTGGTGAAAGGCGTATTTCGCCCCCGGGGCGGAATCGGGACCACCGTGGAAGCCAGATGGCCGCGGCCGAAAAAGTAGCGCTGGTTCCTCGTATAATCCCTCCAGCCCATGCCGCCAAAACTCTATCCCCGCCTTTTGCTGGCGGTGCTCACCGGACTGAATATCCTGAATTATATTGACCGCAACGTGCTCTTTGCGGTGCAGTCCGACGTGAAAAAAGAATTTCTGGTCAGCGATGCGAAAATTGGGCTGCTGACCAGTGCCTTCTTTTTTACCTATATGTTTGCGGCGCCGCTTATTGGCTGGGTGGGTGATCGCTTTCCGCGCAAGAACATCGTGGTGGTCGGCATCCTGATCTGGAGCGGCTTCACTTTCCTTACCTGGTTTGTGCATGATTACAGCCAGTTACTTTTCCGGCACGCCATTGTCGGCATCGGCGAAGCCAGCTACGCCACTATCGCGCCCACTCTGATTGCGGACTCTTTTCCGCTGCTCAAGCGCGGCCGCATGCTGTCCATTTTCTTTTTGGGATTGCCCGTCGGAAGCGCTGCGGGATATTTTGTTGGCGGCTACGTGGCGCACCATTTCGGCTGGCGCGCTCCGTTCATGGCTGCCGGCGTTCCCGGCTTTATTCTGGCGATCTTGCTTTGGATGCTGCCTGAGCCGCCGCGCGGCCAGCACGAGCCGCCTGCTCCGGCCAATGTTTCGACGTTACTACGTTCTCTCACGCGCAACGGCGCATTTATCACGGCAACTTTTGGCATGGCCATGTACACCTTTGCCGTGGGTGGAATGCAGGTTTGGATTCCCACCTTTCTGGTGCGGATTCGCGGGATGGACTTAAAGACGGCCAACATCGACTTTGGATTAGTCACTATAGTGAACGGAATTGTAGCCACGCTGCTGGGTGGCTATATCGGCGACCGCCTGCTCAAGAAATATTTCGGCGCATATTACTCATTTAGTGGCATTGCCATGCTGATTGCGGTCCCGCTCATGATTGTCGCCATTTACGTGTCCGGCAAATTTATGTTCCCGGCAATTTTTGCTGCGGTCTTTTTTATTCTCATCGGCACTGGGCCCACCAATGCAGCGCTGGTGAATTCCGTTAGCGCCAATATCCGTTCTACCGCTTTGGCTGTGAATGTTTTCATAATTCACCTGCTGGGCGACGCGTTTTCTCCCACGCTGATCGGCAGAATCTCTGACCAGACCGGCTCGCTGCAAACTGCCTTCTGGGTGGCTTTTGCCGCCGCAGGCATTTCCGGAATTATCCTGCTCTATGGCGCAAAGTTCGCTCCGCGCCTACAGGTCCAAAAGGCATGATCTGGTTTTACTGGATTTCAGGACTGCTGCTGGTGTTGATCTGGCTTGTACCCACCACGCAGCTTGCGCTTCATTTCTCCGAAATTGCCGATCTCACCCAGCCCCGGTGGAACCCTCCGCAAACTGCTGTTCTGCCGACTCTCACCATTGTTGTGCCTGCCCGCAATGAAGAAGCAGAGATTGAGCCAGCGCTGCGATCGCTGCTGCAACTCGACTATCCCCACTATGAAGTTGTTGCCGTGAACGACCGCTCCACTGACCAAACCGGCGCGATCATGGAACGCCTTGCCGCCGAATCCGGAGCTGAGGGCAAACTTCGCGTGCTCCATATTCGTAACCTGCCCGCGGGCTGGCTGGGCAAAGTGCATGCCATGTGGCTGGGAGCACAGCAGGGAAGTGGCGATTGGCTTTTATTTACTGATGCCGACTGCGTTTTTCATCCCGAGTCTCTCCGTCGCGCCATGCACTATGCCACTTCGACGGCAACCGACCATCTGGTGCTGTTTCCCACGGCACACCTTAAAACCTGGGGCGAGCGCATGATGATCTCTTTTCCGCAGGTCATGTCCAGCTTCGCCATGCGTCCGTGGAAGGTTCGGGATCCTAATGCACGCGACCACATGGGTGTTGGCGCATTCAACCTCATCCGCCGCAGAGCCTACGACACTATCGGCACGTATGAAAAGCTTCGTCTGGAAGTGGTGGACGATATCAAATTGGGTGAAGCCATCAAGAAAGCTGGCTTGCGCCAGGATGTGGTCTTTGGCCCCGAATTGGTGAGCCTGCGCTGGGCGGTCGGCGCGGCCGGTGTAGTGGCAAACCTGGAGAAGAATTTATTTGCCTTTCTTCAGTTCCGGGTGTCTTTGGTGCTGGCTGTCTGCGCCATAACTTTCTTTTTATGTGTCTGTCCATTCCTGGGGCTTGTGCTGGCCCCGGGATGGGCGCGTGCTCCCTTTGGGGCCGTCATAACCCTGATAGCTATAGCCTACGCTTTCACTGGCCGATACATGTCCAATTCAGTATGGCTGTTTCTCACATGTCCCATTGCTGCGATTGTCTTCGCATTTGCGACGTTGCAGTCGGCTTTTATTGCCTTGCGTGACGGCGCCATTACCTGGCGCGGAACAAAATATTCCCTGGAAGAGCTGCGAAGGAAATCCTCAGCCGCGAATGCACGCGAATAAACACGAATCAGGCGGAAAAGGTTTTGATTCGCATTTTTCGCGTTCATTCACGGCTGAAACACAAGATCTGCGTCCATCCGTGCAAATCTGCGGCAAAAGACCCTACCGAAATAAATTCTTCAGAATAAAAATTGCGTTTGCTGGACGCTCCGCCAGCCGCCGCATCAGGTAGGGATACCATTCGGTGCCGAACGGGATATAAACCCTGCATCGCCAGCCTTCTTTTACCAGCTTTTGCTGCAAGTCACGACGGACGCCATAAAGCATCTGGAACTCAAAGGCTGAAGCCGGGATCTTTTCTTTTTGCGCGAACGCCACCGTCGCGCGGATCATGTTTTCATCGTGCGTGGCGATACCGTGATAAACGCCGCTCTTCAATAGCATCTTCATCACCTTCACGTAGTTCGCGTCCGTGTCGGCCTTCTTTTCAAATGAAATCTCCGGTGATTCCTTATACGCCCCTTTGCATAGCCTTATGCGGATGCGTTCCGCCAATAAATTCTCAACATCTTTTTCGCTGCGAAACAAATATGCCTGGATCACCGCGCCCACATGTCCGGCATTTTCCGGTCGCCGGTGCAGCCGATGAACAAAATCAAGGGTTCGTTGCGTATAAGGTGAGCCTTCCATATCAATACGAACAAAGTTCTTGATGCTGGCTGCATGTTGCACCACTCCGGACGCGATCTCATGAGCCATCGTCTCGTCTACATCCAGCCCCATGTGCGTGAGCTTAAGGCTTACATTGGCGTTGAGCGACTGGGCGCTCATCTGGTCAAGCATCTGGTGGTAAAGCTGTGCGCTGTGGCGGGCTTCTTCGGCGTTGGTAACGTTTTCGCCCAGATTGTCCACGCTTACGCTAAGGCCGAGCCTGTTCATGGCCCGTGTCGCGGCCAGCGCGTCTTCAATAGTCGTCCCGGCCACGAATCGTCGGGAGAGCCGTTGGCCAATCCAGGTTTTCTCTGCTAACGAACGTAGAGACTTGCTTTCAGATAGGGAAATAAAGGCGGCCCTTAGCAACGGCGCTCCAGGATTGATTGAAATGGATACATAGAAGGGAACTTACTTTTTAACATATCAGGAGGGGCCGGAGAAATGGCCGGATTTGGTAATTGAGTAATTTGGTAATTGGGTAAATTGCAATAACTTCGAAATATTCGATCTAAATTACCAAATTACAAATTTACCCAATCTCGCTCACCTTCCGTGTTCTTCCAGAAATTTCTCTGCTTCAATCGCCGCGGCGCAGCCAGAACCGGCAGCGGTGATGGCCTGCCGATAGCGGCGGTCCTGCACGTCACCACAGGCAAACACGCCGGGCACGCGCGTCATTACAAAATCGTGGGTCTTTAGGTATCCATCATCATCCATGTCGAGCTGGCCATTAAACATTTTGGCATTTGGTTCGTGACCAATACCCAGAAACATGGCGCTGGTAGGAAAATCCCAGACCTTGCCGGTTTTAAGATTATGTAGTTTTAGCGCAGTAACTTCTTTCTGGCTGACATCGAGGACATCTTCCACCTTAGTGTCGGTAAGAAATTCAATCTTCTCGTGTTTGCGGGCGCGGTCCAGCATGATCTTGGAAGCGCGGAAATGATCGCGACGGTGAATAATCGTCACCTTGGTGGCAAAGCGGCTGAGGAACAGAGCTTCTTCCATGGCGGAGTCGCCGCCGCCGATGACTGTAATGGGTTTGCCCTTGAAAAAAAATCCATCGCAGGTAGCGCATGAAGATACGCCGTGGCCGATCAGCTTATGCTCGTTAGGCAGCCCCAGCCAGCGCGCTGAAGCGCCGCTGGCAATAATCAGGGTACGGGCGGTCACAGTATGATCGCCGCCGAAGTCCAGTTTGAACGGCCGCTCGTATAAATCAGCTTTCACCAGGTGTCCGCGCATGAACTCCGCGCCAAAGCGCGCCGCCTGTTTGCGCATATTCTCAATCAACTCCGGGCCCTGGATGCCGTCAGGAAATCCGGGAAAATTTTCCACCAGCGTGGTGAGAGAAAGCTGGCCGCCCGGCTCATGCCCTTCAATGACCAGCGGCTTCAGGTTGGCCCGTGCTGCATAAATCGCCGCCGTAAGGCCGGCGCAGCCTGTTCCCAAAACGACTGTATCGCGAACGGAGTTTTCCATGGCATCCATTAGATTCATGACCTTCAATTTAGTTTCAGTGCTTTGCCGCCGCTGGCTTTCGCCTGGGGACCGCTGCGGGTTTGGGCTGGGAATCAAGCCACGCAATGTCCGAGCGGAAGGCACTGCGCAGGCCCAGCGCCGCGCGATACTCCGCCATGATGTCTGACGCCTGGCGGAACACCGGCTCATATGCGCTCTGGTCTACATCCTGGCAGCGCGTAAGCACAGCGGAACTTTTATTAAGCCTTTCAATCCTCACGCGCGAAGTTGGCGTATCCACTTTCAATACGTCCAATGGGGCCGCTGCATTGGCGGAAACGCGGTTCTCCATCACCACTTCAAGGAATTCCTTGGGATCACGCGCGTGCAGCACCAGTATCTCAATCGTGTTGGTTGAATCCGTGCTCAGGGAATATTGCGCTGTCAGCAGCGGCGAATTAGCCGGAAACTCACGCCGCAGGCGGACATATTTTGCTTCTGGAGCGTCTTTCAGGGTGGTGCGTCCGCGAGAAATCTCAAAATCAGCGCTGAAAGTGGGTTTCGCCTGAACGGCCGCCAGCGCGCCTTTAATAATGGCTTCTTCGTCCGCTCCCGGAGTGCAGACATTCAGATAATTTACTTTGACCTGCGGCTTGCCCTCAGGTGACGGAGCGGTAGGCTGGGGCGTAGCCGATGGCTGGGCAGCCGGCGTCTGAGTCTGCTGCGCCATGCATGCAGTAGCCAGCAAAAATAGGATTGTGAGTACTCTTCTTAACACGGTTGGATTGTAGCATCAGGAAAGGGAGCGGGGCATCGGGAGATCGGTCATCGGGACATCTGGGGACGGAAGAGGATTCTACATCAAGCGCAACGCTAATTCACCTTGCTTTCCGGAACATTTCTGATCACCCGATCACGGCGATGACCCGATCACCCGATTGCCTTAAACATCATTTGCTCCCTACTCCGAGCTATAGCTAGTACACAAATTCTCATTTTTTAAGGTACGTGTCCACCCACCCGTTCACGGTCTTGTACCAGAGCTGGCTGTTTTGTGGCTTCAGCACCCAGTGGCCTTCGTCGGGAAAGTAGAGCATTTTAGAGGGCACCTTCAGCCTTTGAAGCGTGGTAAAAAGCTGGAAGCCCTCAGAGACGTCCAGGCGGTAATCAAGCTGTCCGTGGACCACCAGCGTGGGCGTTTTAAACTGCGTAGCAAAAAGATGTGGAGACCATTTGCGGTAGCCTTCACGATTGTCCCACACAGTGTCGCCAAATTCCCACTCCGGAAACCACAGCTCTTCGGTGGTGCCATAAGCAGATTCGGTGTTGAACATTCCGTCATGCGAGACCAGGCACTTGAACCGCGTGGTATGCCCCAGAACCCAGTTGATCATGTAGCCGCCGTAGCTGGCGCCCAGCGCGCACTCGCGGTCTTTGTCGATGAAGGGATAGGTTTTCTCCGCGTAGTCCAGGCCGTTCATCAGGTCGATGTAAGGCTTGCCGCCCCAATCCTTATTCACGCCATCGACAAACTCCTGGCCGTAGCCGGTTGAGCCGCGCGGATTGACCATGATCACCACGTACCCATCGGCGGCAAAGAGCTCGGCATTCCAGCGGTAAGACCACTCGTCTCCCCATTGGCCTTGCGGACCGCCATGAATCAAAAACTTCACCGGGTATTGCTTTTCTTTGGTGAATTTCGGCGGCTTCAGCAAAAATCCCTGGACTTTGGTTCCACCCGCCCCGGCAAACCAGAATGACTCAACCGGCGGCATATCGACTTTTGCCAGCACTGCGTCATTCAGATGGCTGAGCTGTTCGGCCTTGTAGTTCATCTTGAATGCGGTATGGGTGGTGATAGGCGAGCCCTTATCGTTTTTCGCTGGAGTGCCGGAACTCAGCGGATCAAGCGACATCTTGTAGACCTCGCTCGGCGCACGAACAGAGAGCTGTGTAAAAACAAGGGTCTTGCCATCACCGGAGACGCTCAGCTCATCGTTTACGCCTTCCAGCATTTCCTCGATTTTTCTGATGCCTGTCTGTGTCGGTCTCGGCGTGGCCATTGCAATCTGAAGATTGAGTTGGTAAATGGGCGCCCCGCCTTCCTTTTCCGATGTGAAGTAAATAAACTTTGAATCGGGTGACCAGACAAAGCCTTCAACCCATTGATCAAAATCTTCAGTAAGGTTTGTTATGCTGCCAGATTTGCGGTCATACACCACAAGCCGGAACCGGTCGCTTTCATATCCGGCGCGCTTCTGCATGCGCCATGCCAGCCAGCGGCCATCCGGCGAATAGAGAGGTGAAGAGTCACCGCCGGGGCTGGTGCTCAATTTTTTGGGAGTGCCGCCGGTGATCGGCACCACAAAAATATCATTGTTCGTGCTGGTTGCGCCTACCTCATCCCAGTTGCTGGTAAAAGCAAGCTCCTGCCCATCAGGAGAGACGGCATACGGGTCCGGACCACCCAGGCTGAAAGGCGGCGCGTCATGGTCTCCAGGAGTAAGGTCTTTGGCTACGCCGCCTTCAGCAGAAACAACAAACAGGTGGCTGCGTTTTGCGCTGTTGTAGTGGTTCCAGTGGCGGAAGAGCAGATGCTCAAACACCATAGCTTTAACTTTAGAATTTGTCTGCGCCTCGTCCTTTGACTTGTTGCAAGCATCGTCAACACAGCCGGGGTACACATCTGAGGTGAAGACAATGTTCTTGCCATCTGGTGACCAGATGGCCCCATCGGCTTCCGTGGAGATGCTGGTGACTTTCCGCGGAGCGCCGCTGGGCATGCCAGTGGCAGAATCAAAGTCGCTGACCCAAACCTGCGAACCGCCTTCAACAGTGCTGGTATACAGGTAGCTCTTGCCGTCTGGTGACCAGCGGCCGCCAGTCTCGCCGGCTGACGTGGAAGGCAACTGATGCGCGTCGCCGCCAGCCGTAGAAATTACCCAAAGATGTGATGTTCTTTTATTTTCTTTCAAGTCAACATCCACTGCGGCAAACAAGACCCATCTCCCGTCAGGCGAGACCACCGGGCCGCCGATTCTCTTGAGCGACATCATGTCCTCAAATGTGAACGGTTTTTTGCCCTGGTATTGGGCAGAAAGCTGAAAAAACACTCCTCCCACGGGTAAAATGATGAAGAGAGAAATAAATGAGAGCGTAAAGCGGCGCATCCGGCCTCCTTGGGGAAAGCACGCCAGTGTAAAACCTTTTGCGGTTTGAGGCCAGCATGCAATCATAAGCTCTAAAACTCTCAAGTTCAGTTCAAAGAATGGATGAAGAAACTGCATGAATTTTTCCAAGGCTGCTCTGCGCGTCATTTTAATGTTTTTTATTTCTGGGTTGCTGCTGCCTGCAGCGCTTTTAGGCGAGACCAACTGTGATGAAGGCACGGGGCCGCTCAATACCGCACAGCCGCAAGGCATGACAACGCAGGACATTATCCAGAAGTTTGCGGCAAGGGAAGAGCTGTTCCGCGAGGCGCGCAATAATTACGTCTATACGCAGGACATTACGGTCCAGGAGCTTGATGGCTCAACCGTTACGGGTGAGTTCCGGCTGGTGCAGGACATTACCTATGACGACAAAGGAGCGCGCATCGAAAATGTCACTTTCGCGCCGCAGAACACTTTGCGCCAGTTGAGTCTTAGCCGTGAAGACTACGAAGATTTTCGCTACAAAATGGCCTTCATTATGACCACCTCTGAACTGCCTGAATACAATCTGCTTTATGTTGGCCAGCAGCGGCAGGACGAAATCGATACCTATGTTTTTGATGTCGCACCCAAAACTATCGTTAAGGGGCAGCGCTATTTTCAGGGACGTATATGGGTGGACAATCATGATCTCCAGATCGTGAAGAGTTGTGGCAAGACCGTACCGGACATTATTGCCAACAAGAAAAAGAAGAACGCTCAGGAGAACCTGTCCCCCAAATTCGTGACCTATCGCGAACAAATTGATGGGCAATACTGGTTTCCCACGTATATCCGCGCCGATGATACGCTGCACTTCAGCAATAGCGACGTTCATATGCGGGAAATCATTAAGCTTACAAATTACAAACGCTTTGGATCTAAGACAA
The DNA here is from genome assembly GCA_036495645.1 of Candidatus Angelobacter sp. GTDB lineage: Bacteria > Acidobacteriota > Terriglobia > Terriglobales > Acidobacteriaceae > Angelobacter. The sequence goes on along the minus strand of DASXMN010000011.1, from coordinate 33,041 downwards.
AAATCATCTACAAGGGCGAAGCCAAAGAAGATCCAAAAGACGACCAGAAAACGCCTGATAAGAAAACAGACAAAAAGCCATAACGCCGCAAGACTCTTAGTTCTATAGGGCCATTCAGCAGCGGATGGCCTTTTATTTTGTATTGTTAAGCGACTCGCTATCGGGCTGCTGCTCCAGCAATTGCAGCATCTTATCTCTAAGATAAATCCGACAGGAAACTTACATGAAGTTCCCAAAACTCACGTCTGCCGTGTGTGTGCTCATTGTTTTTTTGCTGCTTCCGTTTGCTCTTCTGGGGGAAACCAACTGTGATTCCGGCAATGGTCCGCTGAATACCGCGCAGCCGCAAAGTATTTCAGTACCAGACCTGATCCAGAAATTTGCCGCCAAAGAAGCCGTATTTAAAGAAGCGCGTAACCATTACACGTATACCCAGGAGGTCACGGTGCAGACGCTCGAAGGTGACACTGTGGACGGCGAATTCAAGGAAACCACCGATGTTCTTTATGACGATGAGGGCAAACGGATTGAGAACGTTACTTACGCTCCCATGAACACCCTGACGCGCGTGATGATGACCAAGGAAGATTTCGACGATTTTCGCAATCATCTACCCTTTGTGCTTACCACTGAAGACCTGCCCCAATACAACATCCTGTATGCGGGCCAGCAACATGTGGATGAGATAGACACTTATGTGTTCGATGTTGCGCCGAAGAAGGTTGATAAAGATAAGGAGGGCGGCCCGCGGTTTTTCCAGGGAAGAATCTGGGTGGACAATCGGGATTTTCAGATCGTGAAGACCTGCGGCAAGAACGTTCCGGACATCCACAAGAAAGACAAAGAAAATCTCAGCCCTAAATTTGTTACCTATCGCGAGCAGGTGGACGGGCAATACTGGTTTCCAACCTATACCCGAGCCGATGACGAACTCCATTTCAAGAGTGGCGACGTTCACATACGGGAGATTTTGAAATATACGAATTACAAGCGTTTCGGCGTGAAGACCAGAATCGTATATGGCGGAGAAGTTAAAAACGGCGCGCAGCCGCCAAAATGAATTGGTAAATGTGTAAGTTAATAAATGAGTAAATTGGTCTGCGTAAGCTGGAGGTGGCAAGCAAAGAACTAGCCAGCGCCCGACTCAATTACCAATTTACAAAATTACGCATTTACCCATTTCTTAATGGTGCAGAAGCCACATAAACCAGCCAGCCACAAACAGGCCGCCTATGGCCATGGCAAAGCAGTATGCGCCGTAGCGGAGCATCTCATCGCGGGTGTTGCGCTGAGTGATGCCAAAGACGATTGAAAAAAAGAACGCGAACAGAGCCGCCGCGGTGAAGTGAGAGAGTTGCAGGCCCAGAATCATTGTTTCTTCCCAATCGCTATGTGATAAGCGTCAACTGCCGCCATTACGTTTAAGAGGCCAGCCACCACAATAAATTTAGTGCCATAGTCGGCGTTGGCGGTGGATATTGAAGTACCGCCCCATTCAAAAATTCGCGCGATAAAGTAAAAAAGTCCGGAGCCCAGGTCGCCTACAAATCCCAAAATATCCAGCAGGTCGCCGGTATTGGACTTATAAACTTTTCCCTGCATTGCCAGTCCAAAAGCGAACATAGCAGCCACTGCTCCCATCAGCAACAGCCCACGAATCCAGCGCTTCTGGATCAGGTGCCCGGCGCCAGGGATCAGCCAGCCAATGGCCGGGGCCAGTGCGGCAAGCGGGGTGAGTGGAACAGCAGCGGTGGTGACTTGTACGTCTGTGGTGGTTGTCTCTGTTTTCGCCATCAAATAAGGACCAGTTCGTTTTGTATTTTACCTGTTACTTCGGCTGCGCCGTTTCGAGTGAGCATGTTTACTTCGCTGCGCACGCCGAACTCAGGCAGATAAATACCCGGCTCAATGGAGAAGCAGGTGTTGGGAATAATTTCGCGATCGTCCTTGGTTTCAAGGTTATCAATATTGGCGCCGTTTCCATGCACGTTTGTGCCAATGGAATGTCCGGTGCGATGCGTAAAATATTCCGCGTAACCCGCATTGCTGATGTGCTCGCGGGTCGCCTGGTCCACTTCCCATCCGGCTATTCGCCGCTTGCCGGCAAATGCCTCGATCACTTTCTTAACGCCTGCATCGCGCGCTCCGCTGACAATATTGAAAATCTTTACCTGCTTGTCTGATGGCGTGCCGATCGCGCCGGTCCAGGTAATGTCGTAATAGACCGCATTCGGAGTGTTCTTCTTGGCCCAGATGTCCAGCAGAACGTGGTCACCGATTTTGATAGGTGAGGAAGTTTCCGCACTGGGCCCATAATGTGGATCGCCGCTGTTTGCGTTCACCGCGACCACCGGCAGGTCTTCAGTGACCAGGTTCTCACGGCGGAAAGCCTCGGCCAGCCACTGCTGAATCTCGTATTCGGTTGTGCCTCCATTGCGGACGCGCCGGCCAATCTCTTTGAAAGCTTCAGGAACAATCGCATCAATCGAATCACGCGCGGCAAAATGGCTGGCAATCTGCTCTTCGCTCCAGGCAGCTTCAAACTTAGCCACCAGATCGCCGGAGCTGACGATTTCTTTGCCAAAGCTGCGTACTAATTCCACGGTCCCGGCATCCACCAGGCCGATGTAGGGAATCAGATTGTTAGGCGAATACTGCATGGCCACCGTGCGGTGGCGGACAAGCATGGCTTGCAGGTTGTCCCAGAGCTCCCGCCAGGAGGAATATTCGCGCTTCGCGCCGGGAACTGAATCCAGGCGGCCTGCCTCAATCCGATGCACCAGCTTAATCGGCTCGCCTTCACGCGGGATGATGTAAAACCAGCGTCGCGTCACCATCAGGTTGTCCGGAATGCCGAGCACTTTGTAAGCAATGGGATCGCGATGATGATGGTCATAAAACAGCCACGCATCAAGATTGCGTTCATGCAGGGCTGACTGAATAGCTTTCAAGTCCATAAAGTTATTCTTCTATTTAACCACATTTCTACGAAATCCCGAGCGCAGCGAGGGAGCGCTATCTGACGATAGTTCTTCAGCGATAATCTTCGCGGCTCTGTTACCAATATTTTCCGCTCAAGCCTATGTCACGGTTTGCTTTTCCGATCACGTGCGATGTCCGCGATTTCGCTCGATCACGGCGATTTTGCAGCCCTCTGCCTGTGTCCCCCAGCCATGACCCCACCCCCCATAACGCTTTTGTTGAAGACAAAGGTCAAACCCGAATTCGACAGTCCTTTCGACTGAGCTGTCGAACGCCTTTTTCACGTTTTTTAGGGCTTCAACACAATTCAATTTCAACCGTGTTTGAGCGTGTTGGCTCTGCCGTCCGCAGAGGGTCGCAACGTGTCAGAGGCACCGCCTCGGCTGACTGCTGAATGCTGTCTGCTGATTGCTATGTTTTCAAAGATCGTCCAACTTCTGCCTTTCGTCACTTGAAGGAGATTATTTAATTTACCATTTGTTCGCCCCCTGCGGTCAAGCACAGACTCGCGATCGCGATTTTCCATCCGGGTCACCAAGACAAACCTCAATCCTACGATGCTCCAGTCCCGCCTTGGCAGGACGGCTGGTCACGTTTCCGAGTCCCGGCGAGCCGGGATGAGGAATAAGTGCCGAGTCAACAAAGAAAAGAGGTCCTTCCTTGCGCCGCAGGCCAGCGCGCAGCGAAGCTCGTTCGAAACGACCAGTGAAAACGGAATGTGCTGGACTCCATCAAGCATTATCTCAGGCAGCTAATCGTGGGTGTCCCCCGGCGAAACCGGTAACCCTCTTTTGCTGCTGGGGATTCATCCAGGCTTCCAATTCTTCACGGTAAGCAAAGACAGCATGCCTCTGCCCGCCGGGGATCCTGTGCACCGGCAACCCTTTGACCTTTTCCCATCGACTGACCGTGCGGACGTCGCGTGCTAGATAAGCGGCAATATCTTTCCATGAGTCGAGCCTGCCGTTGGCATGATTTTCGGGCATGTTGTACCGCCTTTGGATGAATGCGCCGGAAATTGCACAAGGACGTAGCTAGAAAAAAGGAGGGTGTCAGCAAAAGTCCGCTTCGGCCAGCTTTTGCCTGTTGCGAAAGTCTAGCTCTGAGGCATGAACTAGTCAAGATACGAGCAGAAAGCAAAGAGCAAAATTCGCGCTTAGAAGCTAGCACGCTAATTAAGTAAGGTACTACGTAGAGTTTAAGGACACAGTCGGCCTTGGGGGCAACAAGGCAGAACTCCGAGAGACCTAGTGACATATTCCAAAAATATCAGAGAAGACGGGAATCTCGAATTGGATTAAGCACCTTGTCTCGAAAGAAAGATTTATGCAAATACGAGTAATCTTGATTTTTGCGTTGTTTGCGGCGATATCTTTGTGTTCCGGCTGCGGCGGAGCAACCAGCCAATCTACGATTGCCCCAACACCTACGATTGCCCCAACACCTACGCCAGTTTCAGCGCTAGCCGGCATCACAGATAGCTCTGGCGCTGTGACGCTGACTTCCAACGGGTTAACCGTGCCGGTGCAGCTAACGGATCAGGACACGGGCGCACCTCTCACTGGTGTTGCAGTTGGGCTAGGCAATGATCCCGCGGTGCCAGGCAGCGCAATTCTCGTTATCGCTGATCGGACCGCAGCCCATCCTCTGCAACTGGTCCTCCTGGAAGGCCCATCGGCGAGTTCGAGTCTACAGGAGACCACACACGCTCTGGGTTCTACTAGCTCATCGGTATTGGTGCCTACGTCAAATGGCTGTCCCATACAAAGTGGGACTACCGTCAGCACCTCGATTACGTTAAACAATCTTGCTGTGCCATCGCCTCTTACTATGTCGGGCATGCAATTGCAACTGGTAGCTGCCATTAATGCTATGCTCGATTTGGACCCCAGCGAACTGCCTTCGGGATTTTTCGGGCCAGTTAGTGTTCAGCAGTTCACGCCGACATTCTCTGGTGATTGCTTGGATGATATCTCCACCATTGTTAAGGAGCACGTTACCGTCCCAAAACTTTTTTTACTGGGATTAACTTTACAGGTACCGGAGCTAAAGCCTATTGGGAAAGTCGTTGACACAATTAACCTCGTGGAACTGAGTCCGACACTCCTTAGTACTGCCAAAAGCTGTTGGTATCAAACTGGCCCACCACGAACAATTGACATCACCGAAGTCTGTTTCGGCGCTAGTTGCATTTTCGTGCCACAGCTTGTTCCATTACTCCCGGATCTGCCGCAATCAAACCTTGTCGTAGCAGCCACTGTGCAGCCGCCGGTAACATCATCGTTGACTTTCGTTAGTTCAGATAACTTGGGCCAGATGGTGGTTGGAACTACCGATAACACCGGAATAGGGTCTGTCCAGATACCAGCGGGAGCGAATACAGTATGTGTGGACTCCCCCGGCTTCCAACAGGCGACTAAGACGGGATTCGTCGCCTCAGCACCCGATACTCCCTTGGCAATAACACTGACTCCACTTGTCCCTCTACCAGGGCCCGGCGGACTCACCGGAACATGGAAAGGTACATGGACGCGCCCAATTACCGGACTGTGCAGCTTTGAAACCAGTTCCCTTACCTGGAATCTTTCCCAGAACGGCAACAGCGTCGCGGGAACTTTTAGTAAGCTCGTGACAGCAATAGATCCAGTGGGCCTATGCCCTGACCCTGTCGGGGCGACAAGTTCAGGGAACCTGGTGGATGGGACGATCAACGGGAACTCTCTGAAAATCTTTACAGACGGCGGAACCCCGTTCACAGGCACAGTTGCAGCAACCCAGATCACAGGAACGGCTGGAGATTCGCTTGGAACCGGACCATTTACTCTCAACAAGCAATGAAAAGAAGAAGGGGACTGCCTGAACTGCGGTCTCACCGATCGCATTAAAAGCTAACAGAGTCCCCCAACTAAGCCGATAGCGAAATGTCGCTCAAGCTTTTGTCGCTACCTCTTTCGGCATCAAGATCCGATCATAAATCCACAACAACAACGCCGTCAGCACGCCAACAGCAATTACCGCCCACCACATTTTCTCTGGCTGATGTTGGACCTCGCCGAAGTGATGGATCAGCTTTCCCCCAAACCATCCCGCAATCAGTGAGCCGATGCCGATGGGCAAAAAGGCGAAGCCCATGTATGTGCCTTGTTGTCCTGAAGGAGCCAGGCGTGAGATGTACTCATAATAGCGCGGCGACTGAATGATCTCGCCGATTGCCACAACTGCCAGTGTGGCATAGGCCATCAACACTGAAGGGTGAATGATCAAAAGCACCCATGCTACTGCTGAAACCAGTGTGCCCAGGGTAATAGCGCGAAATGGAGCGACTTTTTGCGTGGCCACATTGACCAGTACCGTCAATGCAATTACCAGCAGAGGACCGGTGATCAGCATGATTTCAGTGTCGCTGTTTGGATTGATGTAGTCATGAACATAAAGCGGCAGAATAATAAATTCCTGCCAATAGACGATCCAATAGCCGGAAAAGATCAGCAGAAACAGCATGAATCGGGGATTGCCCAAAACAGTGCCAAAGTTTTTGAGCGACTGGCCCAGACTTGCTGTTTGGACTTCTCCGGAACGCCTTGGCTCGCGAAAGAAAATTAGCACAGCAAAAAACATAAAGAATACGCTGCCCGCCGCCACGCGAAAAACATTCTCAACGCTCATGTGGCGATGCACCCACGATGCAACGTAAGGTCCCGCCGCGCCGCCAATATTCACCAGCGTGTAATAAATGGAGTAGCCAATCGAGCGGACGTTTTCTTTTGATGCGCGTGCCGTTGTGCCGACCACGGATGGTTTTACCAGCGCGATGCCAAGCGCCGGCAACGCCAGAACCACGCTGACCAGCACGATAAGCGGCATGTGGTCGCGAATGGGAGCGAGCCATGATGCGCCCAGCGATCCCAGCAGGAAATAAGAGCAACTCAGAATCAAATATGCCAGTGATAACGCACGGCGAAATCCGAGCCGGTCTGCGACCGTGCCGCCAAATGCTGCGAGAAACCAAACCAGCCCGCCAAAAAGGCCCGTTAGACTGCTGGATTGTTGCACCGGAAATTGCAATGATTCATGGAGGTAGCGTGCCAGTGAAGCAAAGGCCGCATAGTACGAAAGCCGCTCAAAGAGTTCGGTAATATTGGCGACCCAGAATGGCCGCTCAAAGCCGGTTCTTATCTGTTCCAGGCGTTCAGAAAAGGACAAAATGTTCTCCTCGTCGGCAAATTTCAAATTTGAAATTTAAGATTTCAAATTTTCGGCCAGCCTCTGCTCTGCTGCTGGCTTACTCACACCCGCGATCCGCACTATCTTATTTCTGCTGGTTTCGCCGCTGGCTATGGTAACGGAGGACAGGGGAATTGCAAACAAATCAGCAAAGAATTCAATCACCGCCTGGTTGGCTTTGCCGTCAACTGGCGGGGCGGTCAGCGCAAGCTTAAGTGCGTCGCCCACCTGGCCGGTAATGGCATTCTTGCGCGCGCGGGGATGCACTTTTACGGCGAAGGTTATTCCCCTGGCTGTTTCCTGAAGGGGAATCATGCAGCGGGCTTCGGGCGTGCGCCAAAGATCGCGGAGCCCACGCGCACACAGGTAGAGCCCTCTTCAATGGCGACTTCAAAATCGTGCGACATGCCCATGGAAAGCGTGTCCATCTGGATGCAGGGCAGGTTACGAGCGGCAATCTTATCACGCAAGTCGCGCAGCAAACGGAAATACACCCGTGCGCCTTCCGGATCTTCCGTGAAGGGCGGCACAGTCATCAATCCGCTGACTTGCAGATGGCCGAATTGCGGCGCTGCGCGCAGCAGGTCTTCCAGTTCTGGTGAGTCTATGGGAATACCGGCCTTGCTCTCTTCTTGACCAACTTTGATCTCAATCAGCACTGTCAGCTTTTTGGCGGACTCCGCCGCTGCCTGGTTCAATTTTTCGGCCAGCCGCAGAGAATCGATGGAATCAACCGCCTGAAATAACTCGGCCGCTTTTTTTGCCTTGTTGCTTTGCAGGTGGCCGATCAGGTGCCACTCGGCGTTTTTGAGATCCGCAAGCGGTGCTGCCTTCGCCGTAAATTCCTGCACGCGATTTTCGCCGAATACGCGGATACCGGCGGCATAAGCCTCTTTGATCCGCTCCGGCTCCACGGTCTTGGTTACGGCCATCAGCGTGATGGAATCAGGATCGCGCCCCACACGCGAAGCCGCTCGGGTGATGCGCTCACGAATAGCAATGACATTATTAGCGACAGGCATTTGGAAGAATTATAGGAGATCAAAACCTACCACGGAGTCGCGGAGACACGGAGAAGAGCAAAGAAAGGGTACCTGCGGAGGCGTGGAGAAACGGCAGGAACCCAGAAAGATTACCATTGATCAACACGGATTGGGCGAATATCGTAGGAACTGGCCCTGGGAAGAACGAAGCACGCAAAGGACGGAAAGCAAAAAAACCTTTGCAACTTTCGCGTCCTTTGCGGTGAGACTTATTTCTTATCGCCTTCCAGCGGTTTACTGGCGAAGTGATAAAGCGAATATGCCAGCACGCCAAACATGATTACTGACAGCAGGTTGCTGTTTGCCAGGAAGGGAATTTTCTGTCCCCAACTGATGGCGCCTTCGGGGAGCCAGTGTTTGGCTTCCGCAACTTTGATCACCATTCCCGCCAGGCCAACGATTCCTCCAGCAGCGATCAAGCCGCTGGAATAAAGCGAACCCGGGCTGACTTCACTCTCCTCAACCGTGCCTCCTGCCCTCTTTGCGCGACGCTCCGTCAGCCAGCGCACAACGCCACCGCAGAAGATGGCTAGCGTGGTGGCAATGGAAAGATAAAAGCCAACCGCGAAAGAGAGAGAGCGGATGCCCAGAAGTTCTACTGCTACCACCATAAAGACGCCAAGCAGGATGAGCCCCCATGGCAGGCGGCGCTGAAGGATGCCGTTGATGACTGTCGCCATCAGTTGCGCTTGCGGAGCAGCGGCGCGCTCGCTGCCAATGCCCTGGATCCACTGAATTTCAAATTTGCCGGTCTGCGGATTCAGGAAGTAATAGCCATTGGGGACCGTCGGCGAATTGATGGAGGTATATAACGTCATACCTTTCACCGATTGATCGGCTTTGGTCTGTCCGGCTGCGGCGTCCGGCCCTTTGGCCGTGGTTACGGGAACACTCTGGCGATCGAACTTGCCTGAATATTGTGAGACGCCTGTAGGCAGGTTGTTTGTGTCAATGGCGATGTTCGCAGGACGGAATTCCTCTAGACCGCTGTTCATCAAGCCCAGGGTCATGCCAATCGCGACGACCGAGACTGTTACGCCTACCATCAACGCCATCTGCTGCTTGGCCGGAGTGGCACCCACCAGGAAGCCGGTTTTTAAGTCCTGCGATGTATTGCCTGCATTGGCTGAAGCAATGCAGACCACGCCGCCAATCGTGATTGCCAGAGCTGAGAAGGCGGTGCCGGTCCAACCCATTACCAGAAACATGGCGCACGTCGCCATGAGGGTAGCAATGGCCATGCCTGAAATCGGGTTCGACGAACTCCCGATCAAGCCGGTGATGCGCGAGGAAACGGTGACAAAAAGAAATCCGAACACGACCACCAGCAATGCGGCAAGGAAGTTATTCAGGCCATGCGTTTCGGCGTTCTTGATGGGGAAGAACGTGAGCATAGCCCACATGATGATCAGCAGAACGACCGATCCCAGCAGCGCCCACTTCAGACTGATGTCTTTCTCTGTGCGACGCTGTCCGGCGGCCCCTGCCGCGCCTTTTGCCAGGTCTTTAGCGCCTGCACGTAATGCGTTCACAATGGTTGGGATGGTCCGAAGGAGGGTGATCAAGCCGGCAGCCGCAACCGCGCCAGCGCCGATGGGCCGTATATAGGCGCGATAGATATCATCCGGAGACATGTCCGCAATCAGCTTGGTTCCGGGAAAAATAGCCGAGGTGGCATGGCTGCCGAAAAACTTGATGGCGGGCATGACCACCAGCCACGCAAATGCGCCGCCAGAAATCAAAACGCCCGCAATCTTTGGTCCAATAATGTATCCCACGCCCAGATATTCTGAAGTGGTGTTGGCGCGGATGGAAGATCCCGGAAACCATGAAGGCGTGTGAGTGGGAGTGCTGGGCCACAGCGCGAACATGTTTTCATTCTGGAAGAGCGTGTACAGCGCGCCCAGTCCCAGGCCAGCAAAGACTCGGCTGGCAAATGATCCGCCTTTATCGCCGGCGATCAGAACGTCGGCGCAGGCGGTGCCTTCAGGATAAAGCAGGTTGCCGTGCTCTTTCACGATCAACTGCCGCCGTAGCGGGATCATGAAAAGAACGCCCAGCCATCCGCCAATGAATGCCAAAAGAAAGATACGTGCGTATTCCAGCGGAAAGCCCAAGAAGATGAGCGCCGGAAGGGTAAAGATGACGCCGCCTGCCACGGACTCGCCGGCTGAGCCGGTCGTCTGCACGATATTGTTTTCAAGAATGCTGGCTTTACCCAGAGCGCGAAGCACGCTGATGGAGAGAACGGCAATAGGGATGGACGCGGAAACCGTCAAGCCGGCGCGCAATCCGACGTACACTGTCACGGCGCCAAAAAGGATTCCGAAGAGGCCGCCAAAGAGAATCGCCCGAAACGTGAACTCCGGCCGCACCTCCTCTGCTGGCACGTACGGCTGAAATTTTGGTTCTTCAACTGTCGCTGTTACGGTTTCGGCCACAAATCCCTCCTCGGGTCAAATCGACGGCAAGTTAGCATATCCGCACTACATGTTACAAATTGTTGAACCACAAAGGCCATGTAGAAATTCAAGCCAGCAACACTTGGGGAGTTGTTTCAGCTCCCGACTACTCCAGTACAGCAGCATTTCATTGCTTCCCAGCAGTAACAAAGCTATACTCTGTCTTGAGCACAGCCTTCTGCGCAGTTTTTTTGAGGAGGGTAGTCTTCAGTAGTAGTGCTATAGACCGGGCTCAGCGGGTTCCCCATCGCACCACACAGTTGCGCGATGCGATGAAAAGTGCGGTCAAAGCTGCCTCGGCAAGTTTGTTTTCCGTACTTTTCCCTTCAGATTGCCGAATCTGCGGTTCCCAACTCACAACCATTTCCATTCTGCCAGTTTGTGGGCCGTGCCTGTTGCAAATAGTCCCTTTGGATGGCCTTTTGTGTCGCTGTTGCGGCGAAAAATTGTTCAGCAACTTTGCAGATAGCCAGGACGGCCCTCTGTGTGGCCTTTGCCGTCGAGCGGCGCCTCATTTCCTCCGGGCGGTGGCCTATGGCCCTTATGAAGGAGTGTTGCGGGACCTTGTCCATCTTTTCAAGTATCAGGGAATCAAGCCCGCAGGGAAGCTCCTGGGCAAACTGCTTTATCAATCTGCCAGCACCATGTCGCTTCCGGAATCGCTGATCGTGGTTCCAGTGCCGCTCTGGCTGGGCAAGCGCCAGACACGCGGCTTTAACCAGGCAGAAGCCATTGCCCGCACTTTCATGAGCTTTCAACGCTCCAGCAGCATCCAATTAGAGACCGCAGTCCTTGTCCGCACGCGTGATACAGCATCGCAGACCGGCCTGACGCGGCATCAGCGCAGGGCCAATGTGCGCGGGGCGTTTGCTGTTGTGAGGCAAGACAAGGTAAAGGGCCGCAGCGTGCTGATTGTGGATGACGTAATGACTACGGGCACTACCGCCGGCGAATGTGCGCGGGTTTTGCGGCGGGCGGGAGCTAAAGAGGTTTTTGTGGCCACGGTAGCACGGGCCACCAAGGAAGTTGGGAGCGTTCTGGTCAAAGCCGTCGGCGCGCTTTCGGGAGGAATCCCAGCGGGAGGAACACAGGGCCATGCATGATCGAGAGAAACGGAACAAGCGTCACCACGGCGATCCGCCGCCGCAGCCACCCAAGCCGCGCAAAAGTCTGATTATGCAGACTCCGGTCCTGGTATTAAATGCCTCTTATGAGCCTATCAATATCTGCGCAGCCCGGCGGGCGATAGTATTGGTGCTAAAGGGCTTGGCCATGCCGGAAGAAGAAAACGGACATTTTCTGCATGCCGCCCGCTTGGCCATGCGAGTACCCTCTGTGATCCGGCTGCTGGAATACCGGCGTATTCCGCATCAGACGCGTGCTTTGTCGCGGAAGAACATCCTTTTGCGTGACCGTAATACCTGCCAGTATTGCGGCATTCTGCTGTCATCCAGTGAGCTGACCCTCGACCACGTTGTTCCTCGCTCCCGAGGCGGCTCTTCCACCTGGGAGAACCTGGTGGCCTGCTGCCATCCGTGCAACCGAAGAAAAGGGAACCGTTTGCTGGCGGAAACGGACATGAAGCTGTTCAAAGAACCTCGTCCTTTCACGCTTCATACCAGCCGGCACATTATGCGGATGATCGGCCGGTCAGATACGAAGTGGCGGAAGTATCTTTTTTATTAGGTACTTGCCATAAAGCAAACAAGCTACAGTGGCTCGCTCTGTGGGCTTTCTTGCCCCTTTTATTCCGAATATGAGCACACGCATGCCCAAGAGTAAAAACTGCTCGATCATGTCGCATCTAACTACCTAATAATCATCCACTTAGCGGCATCAGCAGCCATTGGCGTTGGCCCTTTAAATGCACCTATCTCTCTGCCTGCCGTTTCGTCAGAAATCTGTCGAAGCAAGAAGAAAAAATTAAGCAAGGCTTCCACGGTGTGTTGCCAACGTGCTGTGGAAGATCTATCCCAGGGAGAATTAATGGCAGAAACGGTTTTGGACCAGATTCAGGATGATTTGCGGAAACAAGCAGTAACGCATTATCCCCAACGTGGTGAATTCAAGAACTTACGGGTTGTAGGCCATACCCCGAAAAATGACCACTTCATTTATGACGCGTGCCTTGACTTTGCCCAGGGCAGTGAACGGGTAGCGATTAAGGTCTATCGCGCCGGAAAATCCAGCGGGGCGGCGAAATCGGTGGCCCGGCAGGAGAACGCGAACCTTCAATACGTAAACCAGACGCTTACAGCAAGGAAGAAGCTGGATGGAATCCCACGCGTTTTAGGGGATTACAGCGACCTTTGCTCCGTGGTGACGGATAAAGTCTCCGGGCTTCCGGTGCAGTCGATTATCATGAAAGCGGCATTATTGCCTGGCTTTGCGGATAATGGCAGCATCGCCTTGGTAGCGCAGCGCACGGGAGAGTGGCTGCGCAGCTTTCACAAGGCCACCGCCGATGCTCCAGAACCGTTTGACAGCAGCGCGCTCATTACAGCTTTGGAAAAGCTGTGCCGCAGCTGCCAAAACGAAGGCTTGGACGATGACGCGGTCAGCCTGATCATGAACGGAGCGCACAGTGCGCTGTCTCGCAATCGCAAGTCATTGCCCAGTTCGGCCGTGCTTTGCGACTTTACTCCCCTCAATGTTGTAGTTACCGAAACCGGCGTCGGTTTTTGTGACTTCGCCCGGATGAAGCGCAGAGGGAATTCATTTGAAGACCTGGCCACCTTTCTGGCGGCAGTGGAGGCGCTGGAAAAGTATCCTTTCTGCAACCGCAGCATCACCGGCCAGATACAGGAGCATTTCCTGAATGCTTACAACATTAGCCAATCAGACGCCGCCATTCTACGCGTTTTTAAGATGAAGGCCCTGCTGGGAATGTTTGCCCAGGGACGTACGGTGAAAGAAAGCGCCTTACGCAAAAAAGTGATGTGGGCCAATGTGATGAGGAAGTTCATCAATCAGGCAGCGCAGAGATCTATGTCGCCGGCAGCAGCCGCTTAGAGCGAACGCTCAATTCAAAAGAGGCCGCCTCAAAATGGAGGCGGCCTTTTCTTAGCACGGTCTGGCAGATCAGCCATAACCTAATCTTCAAAATCTTCCTTCTTCTCTGACCACCAACAAACCTGAGTAAATCACCCCGCACGGCCTCGAATCTTAATTACTGCTAAAGCAAAATAATTTCTCTTGGAATCACCAGCTTTTATTAAAATCCGGTTACACATTCCACAGCAGTTGCTCGCCGCTTGTGAATTTCCATCTCCGGAGTTGTAGCGTGTCCCCGAGTCATACCCGCCTGGCTACATTTGCTTTTTGTGCTTTTCTGTCTGCACCTTTGCTGGCCCAGTTTCAGGCCACCACCACACTTACCGCTGAGAGATCCAACAATACCAGCGCTGCAGACAGCTTTACCGCCCAAAGCAACGGCAATGCTGGAGCGGGCAGCGTAAGCAAGATGCCTACCCGCACGCTTTTGTACGCCGGCTCCACGGCAAAGATATTTGCCCATTTCATGCCCTGGTTCGGCGGCCCGGAGCACATCAACGTGGGATACATTTCCAGTGACACGGTGCAAATACAAAAGCAAGTGAATGACATGATCAGCCGCGGACTGGATGGCGCGGTGATTGACTGGTACGGGCCGGGAAACTCGAGCGCGAACTTTGCCCGCTACAACCAGGCAACACAGTCTTTTATGCAGGAATCGGGTTTGCACACCGGATTTAACTTCGCCATCATGATGGATTTCGGCGCGCTGCAGACGTGCTCGAACACCGCGGGTTGCGACGTGACCCAGGCCCTGATTGACGATCTGAATTACGCGAATACCAACTACTTTGGCTCTCCGGCATATCTCCAATACAACGGACGTCCGGTGCTGTACTTCTTCGGGCAGGAGTTTTATACGGTGGACTGGAGCAGAGTGAGGTCCGGTGTGGCGGGAAATCCGTTATTCATCTTCCGCAACAGCGGCGGATTCACGTATACGCAGAGCGACGGCGGATTCTCATGGTCAGGCGTGTCCGCGGCCACCTCCACTGATCCGATGGGACTCAAATATCTGGACAATTTTTTCCAGACTGTTATGGGCTCGGCCCCCGACTACGCCACTGGTTCCGCTTATAAAGGATTTAACGATTCACTGGCGAACTGGGGCACAAACCGCGTCCTAAGCGAGCAGTGCGGACAAACGTGGCTGAAGACCCTGGCCGAGGCCGGGAACTATTATTCGGCCAGCAACCAGATGTATGGCATTCAACTGGTCACGTGGAACGACTACGAAGAAGGGACCGAAATTGAGAGCGGCATCGACAACTGCGTAAGCGTTTCCGCAAGCACCAGCGGAAGCGTGGTTTCGTGGACCATCAGTGGCGATCCCAGCACAGTGGACCATTATGTTGTCTTTGTTTCCAATGACGGGGAAAACCTGATGCATCTGCCCGACGCGCCAGTTACCGCGAGCACGCTGGACCTCTCATCATATTCTCTGCAGGCGGGTGATTACACCGTGTACGTGGAGGCGGTTGGAAAGCCCTCAATGCTAAACAAGATGTCGCCTGCGGTGCAGATTACGATGGGCACTCCGGGAAATCCAACGCCAACTCCATCACCGACGCCCACGCCTACTCCATCACCCACGCCGACTCCAACCCCAGTGCCTACGCCTGTTCCCAACAAACCGCCGACTGCGGCGCTCAGCGTGACTCCCGGTTCAATTCTTGTTGGGGCATCGGTTACGGCCAGCACATCGGGTTCGACTGACTCTGATGGAACCATTGTGAGCCGGAAGATCAACTTCGGCGATGGCACGGTGGCGAGCGCGACCAGCGCCACTCATCAATACAAGAAAGCCGGAACGTACACAGTTGTGGCGACGGTCACGGATAATTCCGGAGCATCGGCCACAGCAGCCGCAGCGGTCACAGTCAAGCCGCAGTATGTTGTGATCACCAGTCCCACAAGTTCTACTTTCACGGGATCATCGTTACGCGTGTCTGGCACCGCGTATTCAGGCTACAAGGTCACGGCAACGCAGATTTATGCGGATGGCGTGCTTAAGCTCAAATCTACGACCAACAGCGCGAGCACTACGCTGTCATTGAGTGTGGGCAAACATATCATCACTGTGCAAGGCTGGGATTCTTCAGGAGCGACCTTCAAATCACAGATCACGGTGACGCGCACTAAGTGATTCAAGCAGGGAAGTAGGTGAAAACCGCTTATTTCCTGCTGCGCTTCTTGCGTACGCCTGCTCGGGAAGAGGTCTTTTTCTTTTTGCGAGGGAACAGGAACTCGAACTCCGCCATACGGACTTTCTTGCCGCTGAATTTTACGCCTTCCATCTCCAGGCGGAATCGCTGGTCCAGGCCGTGTTCGCCGGGCAAGGCGATTCTGCCGCCGGCAGCCACCACGCGATGCCATGGAAGTCCTTGCGACTGGCCCAATGTGCGGACCACCAGGCGCGCACCACGGGGAATGCCGGCCGCGCGCGCGATTGCTCCATAGCTGGAAACATGGCCGCGAGGAATCTTCATGATGGTTGCGCGGATCTTCGAAAACATTGGATTTGGCTGCTTCTCCTTGGGCATGTGGACATTTTAAACAGGCGCGGCTGGAGCATGAATATTCCGCAATAGTTCAGCCTCCTATTGGTCATTGCATTGTGCCACGGCAGTGATAAGCTTCAGCCTATTGGGGGAGGCGATATGGCATTGTGGGTGGAAAACGAAGCACGCAGGGCGAACCGAAACCTTCTGCTGGTGAATGGCGTAATGCTGGCCGTGCTGATCTTGATTGTTGCGGCCAACTACCGTTATTGCGCTAACTTTGTGCTTGGGTGCCAATCGGTCTCAAGCGCAGACCTGGCGGCGCTTACATCGCCGGAGCAACGCTGGCGTAATTTCATCTCCGTAAGCGGCACAAAATCCGTAAGCACCGGCTATCGCGACGTGGAAAACCGTATGGAGGGCGGGCGTGTTGTCTCAACCGAAATTAAAGATGAATACATCATGCTTCGAGTGGGGGAAAAACTCCTGCTGGTAAAAGCTGAGCCGGGCAAAGAAAAGCTTGAATATTCCGGTGAGCTGGTTCCCACAACCGATCAAGTGCAACAAGATTTGCTGCGGCAGATGGCAGCGGAAGAACCAGATCTGGCCCGCGACGTTCTGCCATTCACGCTTAATGCGGCTGATTATCGAAGCAACGGCTATATCATGCTCCTGGTTGGGCTGCCTCTTCTTGCTTTAGCATCGTGGAATTGCCTGAAGGCGGTGCGACGCAGCTCAGAGATACAAACTTCTCCTGTGTGGAAGCAACTGGCCGTGTATGGCAATGCTGAACAGCTTTCACAGCAAATTGAGGCTGAGCTGCAGCCGGCCATGATTCGGAAATACGGGAAACTTATAATCGCGCAGCAATGGATGGTCCGGCAAAAAAAATTCAGCACATGGATCTCGCCGGTCGACGATCTGGTTTGGATTTACAAAAAAGTAACCAAACATTCCATCAACTTTATTCCCACGGGCAAGACGTATTCCGTGGTGCTGGTGGGCCGCCATCGCCAGCGGATTGAAGAACAGATGAAAGAAAAAGCCGTAAATGAAATGCTGGCTGACTTGACGGCGCGGCTTCCGTGGGCGCTTTTTGGCTTCACCCAGGACCTGGAAAAAGCCTGGCGCAAAGACCCTGCCGGGGTGATCGCGGCGGTGGACTCACGATCTCAGCAGCAAAACAACAAGGCTGCCGCGGCTGTGCCGTCCGGATCGTAAGTAGCTCATGCAGTGATCTTTATCTTGCTCACACGTCAGCCCCTGCCATCAGCAGGGGCTTTCTGCTTTGTAAGGTTTTTGTATTTCTGCGATGCATCATTGACCCATCAAACCTTCGTGAACCTTCATGTCCTTTGTGGTTTCAGTTAATTTCCGTTGGGGCGGCGCTCACGCTCGTATGGTTTTTCCAGATATTTTCGTGCTTCGTCCATAGCGCCCTGTGTTGGGTCGCCCGTCTGAATGGCCTCGCGATACTCGTTCACAGCGCGCTCGCGCTGGCCGGTGGCATCGAATATCTTGCCCAGCATGATGTGGCTCCAGACTTCTGTCCAGTGGGGATCGCCATCACCATTCAGGGCTTCGCGAAATTCATTGGCCGCCGATTGGTAATTGCGCTGCGTAAAGAAAATGTCGGCAATACGATAATGGGCCAGAGAACTGTTCTTGTTTACGTCCAACGCCTTGTTGAGCTCCGTGAGCGCTTCTGAAAGATTGCCCTGGGCCGTAAGCTCTTGGCCGCGGCGGATGGCGACGCGCACGCGCAGGTCACCGGAGTTCTTGAGCACCCAGTTATTCGGATCAAGCACCAGGCGTCGTGGCTTGCCGAAAGTATCGACGGAGAAAGCCGAATCCGTGCCGACCACTTCAATGCGTTTCATCTCGGTCTGGCCGTCGGTGTCAACTTTCAACTCCAGCGGCATACGGAATAAGTCCAGGTCCTGGGTGATTTCACCCACCACGCGAAAGCCTTTTTTCACACGATAGACGGTGTACTTCATCTTGAATTCCGGAGCGCCGGTGCCATCTACCCATTGAGCGAAGAATGCGGTGAGTTTGTCGCCATGATTTTTTTCCGCAATGGCTTGAAAATCGGCCACAGAAGCGGATTTTCCGGCGTACTGTGCCATAAATTCTTTTACGGTTTTATCGAACGCAGCATCGCCAATGACCCAGCGCAGCATGTGGAAGATCATGCCGCCTTTGTCGGTGGCCAGGGACTGGAATTGGGGAGAGAACGTATCCAGCTTGCCGATGCTGCCCAGCGGCGTGGTGTCATAGGCAAGAGCGCCCACGGCCATATCGCGCGAAGCGTCTTCAAAGGCCTGTTGTCCGGCGGTGCTCTGTACGTAACGCATTTCTGAGTCGCGCGCGCCGCCATCCATCAGCCACCAATCATCCTTGCTGGCGGGGCTAACCGTTGCTCCCCACCACTGATGTCCAATGGCATCGGCCAGCAGGCGGTAGTTGGTTTTTTCTGTGATGTCGCGTGTGGCCAGGGCGGCAATTTCCGGGGCCCACCAGGTAGGGACGGTATCATCCGGCAGCTCCACAATTTTCAGATTACCGCCGCCGGGCGCTGTGCCATAGAGCGATGAGAAATATTCCAGTTCTTTGCTGGCAGTGTCAGCATAGGCTGAGGCAAACTGCTTTTTATTGGCGCTGAAGTAAACCTTAATGCCGCCAAACGCGCTTTCCTGAAAGTTGCCGGCAATGATGCTGCCGGGGAAGTTGGGTTTTTCCCAACTGAAAGACGTAACGGTTTTACCGGCAGCCGCTGGCTTGGCGACATCCGTCCCGCCGCTGCCTATCACGGTGATTCCAGCCGGAGCAGTTATGTTGATGGCTGCAGTAAAGCGGTCAATGCCGAAATTGGTTACGGGAAACCACCGGCCGGGATAAAGAAGGTAGATTGCATCGTCGCCGATATAGGCCAGCTTAAGTCCTTCCACGGGACTGTCATCGGCATTGGCCAGAGCGCCTTCATAGTCAAAGGTCAGGGTTGAACTCGTGCCCTTGGCCATGGTGGCGGGAAAGCTGATGCGGACGCTGTTATCCTGAGTGACGCGCTCCGCCGTAAGCGGCTTGCCCTTTTCATCCAGCACCTTAGTGACGCGCAACCCGTTGTGCAGCTCAAAGCTGGCAAAATTAATATCATCCAGCGCCATGAATTTGACCCGGGCGCGTGCCGTAAGGCGATGCGTTTTAGGCGCGATCTCCGCGTCAATCACATAGTCCTCAGCCTTAATGCGGGAGCGCTCGGCTGCAAGAGCCGGAAGGCAGAGGGACGCGATCAGGCCAATAAAAATGACGGCACGTCGCAGGGGTCGTGCGATTTGCATGTGTTTCTCCAAAGCCGCTGAATAGTACTCAGGTTAGATGTAAATTGTCCCAGAAAAGCTGCCTGAAGGCCAATCCGAGCAGCGGGCAATGGGAGAACAGGCCCATTGGAAGCGTAAACTGCTTTTGGCGAATGCAGCTGTGCTATCTTAGCAGCCAACATTCCAGGCAGAGAGAGATACCTATGACCGCTCCCAAACCAGCACAGAACGGATTGTCCAAAGAAACGCCCAAACTACAACGCTTGCTGACTGGCGACCCGATCAGCGTTTCGCAGGGGCTAACGATAGTGAAGGAAGTTTGGTCATCCGCCAACCGGCTGGCCAAGCTGCGGGACAAGTATGCAGGAAAGGCCATCCCGGCGGACGAGCTATTTGGCGCAATTCTTGGGATTGGCGGCGAGACGAATCCGCTGGCAGAAGTTGAACAGAAGCTTTCCGAGATCAGTGCCAAATTGGACCAGGTGCTGGCGGGAATTGAGCAAATCAGGCAGGACATTCTCAATGCCGAAGTGCGGGGCATTCAGATGTATATAAGGGACGCGGTCTTCGTCGTGGACAAGTATTTCCAGGAGCTTTCTTCTTTTGCCAGTGCGGGTACTTCCAAGACTGCTCAGAACCGTGCGGAGTTCATGGAGAAACTGCTCGGGAAAAAGAACGAGCGCGACGCCGTGGACTTTTACGCGAACCAAATCGTCAATCTGGATGAGAGGCAACGGCCGGTGTTTTTCTACCGGCTCTTCCCTTCCCTCCTGCTAGGCGCCACAGCCTCTGACGCTGTGGAGCGCTACATGCACGGGGCATTCATGTTGAGATGGGTGACGGACGCGCTGGTAAAGGCTCTGCTTCTGGAACTGTTTGTGCAAACGGCTTCGGGAGAGTCATCGACAATGGATGCCCGCACGGAGAAGGTTCTGACGAAATACAAACAATGGATGCGGATGTTGGCTGACAGCCTCCTTGATTTTGCCGAGCGGCTAGCCACGTTGCGATTCCGGGAAGAGTTTAACGGCGGCAACACCATGTCGGAGAACATGCATCTGCCTTTCCCGAAGTGGACGCCGGCCCAGTCCTCGATGTTGCAGAGCGCCGATGAGTTGGCCGCGCGGCTGCTCGGTTACACCACGTCAGTGACGTTGCGCGTAATTCCCAATGTGCCACCCGTCGCCGATCTAGTACCGAAGCCCCGTCCTGAGCGTGCCATTTCCGCTGGAGATGATTTTTGGGAGATCATGGAAAACCCCCAAACCACGGTGACCAAGGAGAGCATCCTCGACTTCCTGCAGACAAACAACTCAAACATTTTTTGGAATGACCTCGCGAAAAGATTGCTACCGGCGAAGCGCGTCACCCGCAGAGACATCACTTTCCTAGATGGCGCCGCGTTGCCGCTCTGGTACGATAAGAAATCGAAGAAACTCTCGTTTGTCCGTTTGGAGTTCACCAGTATTCCTAAAAAATTCTGGTTCGACCTTCCTGACGAACGGTTTCCCAGGATAGTTACCCGCTGGAGGTCGGTTTATATTGAAGAAGGCAATAAACTTTACAGCGGAGTTAAGAAGGAGGTTGTCCAAGCCCCGATCACAAATATCCCGGGGCTTTTCGATCGACCGGCCGAAGGACTGGTGAGCGTAGTATTGGTTACATACGCCTACGATGTATTCGGTCATCGGATGCGGTCATAGAAACCCTGATCCGTTCTATCCGTGTTCATGGGTGGTGATGTTTTCCTGATGGCGCAATTAAAAGCCTGCTCTTGCGCTGACGGCTGATAAAATTTCTCGTGCCGCCCTCATCGCCGGAGGCTCGGCGTCTATCCTGTTATGCAGCCGCTGCTGCACTATTTTCAAGGCATTCTTCATCTTTCTCCGGGGCGGACCCTCGGGGATGATGGCCGCCAGCTCGCGCACAACGTTTTCCGCCGTAAAGTCCCGCTGGATCAGCTCCGGCACAATTGTTTTTCTGGCAATCAGGTTAGGCATGGCAAAGGTGTTCAGCTTGACCAGCCGGCGGCCCAGGATCCATGTAAGCGGCGCCAGCCTATAGACGACTACAAACGGCGTGCCGGAAAGAGCCGCTTCCACCGTAGCCGTTCCGCTGGCGACCACGGCAGCGCGGGAATGCATAAGGGCGCTGCGCGCATCCTCGGTAGTGCAAACGGAGACTGAAGAGTGGTCAAGCTGGTTCCAGACCCACTCTGCGGTCAGCGTGGAGGCCACGGGCAGGATGAACTGGAATTCGTGTCCTGGTCGCGGCGGCAGGCGTTGTTGCAGCAAAGCGGCTGCCTGCTGCATCAGCGGGAGGTTCAGCGCGACCTCTTTCTGCCGGCTGCCGGGAAGCAGGGCGATCCATTCTCTCTCCGGATTAAGCCCGTACTGGAAGGCAAAGTCGCCGCGCGAAACCTGCGGCGGCAGCGCATAGGCCAGCGGATGCCCCACATAACTCACCTTGACCCCATGGCCGCCGTAAAACTCTTGCTCAAAAGGAAAAATCACGATCATCTTGCGGACATATTTCTTGATCTGCTTTACGCGTCCCGTGCGCCAGGCCCATATCTGCGGGCTGACAAAATAAAAAACCGGAATGCCAAGTTTGTGCAGTTCACGCGCCAGCCGCAGGTTGAAGTCAGGGAAATCGATCAGCACGGCGGCCTCCGGCTTGCGCCGTGCCGCTTCCGCCACCAGATGCTTGAACCTGCGCCGGATGTCGGGTAGGTGCTTTACCACCTCTACCAGTCCCATAACGGCAACCTCATTGGCATGGACCAGAAGCTCGGCCCCAGCTGTATGCATCTTCTCGCCGCCCATGCCAAAGAAGCTTGCATTCGACGCGAACTGGCGAAGCGCATCAATCAGCTGCGCGCCGTAAGTGTCACCCGAGGCTTCGCCGGCGGAGAGCAAAAAGTTCATGCTTTTTCTGTAATCCCGACCCTGAGCTTGCGAAGGGAGGAAAATCCTATTGTAACGAAGCTTTTTTCTGCAATCCCGACCCTGAGCTTGCGAAGGGAGGGAGCCCCCTGTGGTAATGAGAGCTATAGCCTGAAAAGGCGCGTTGTCAACTGGATAAATTATAGTTCGTTACGAAAGTTCGTGTACCTCCAAATTATATAAGTAAATAGTTTTGAATCTTCACAATGCAGCAAAATCGGTTAATCTATTATTAGATAGGTTATATATCATTATAAAAGTAATTTATTTCCCATTATGGGAGTATTTAGCCCCTAAATCTGCATAATACAACCAAGGCGATCAAATTTTAACTAGTAAGTTATATAGGCTATTGTCAAAGTTGCGTGCTTCATGATATGCAGATAGTAGTATTCGAAAAAAATCTAATATTAAGTAAAAAAGAGAGAGTGCTGTGAAATATAAAAAGTATTCAATTGCTTTGATAGCAACGTTGTTACTCGGGGCTACATGGCAAACCGCTGCTGGTCAAAGTGTAGTGCAAAACCCCACCATCTCACAGACAATAGTTCAGCCGTCCGGAACGAATTTTAATGTGACGGGAGTGCAATCCCTGTCGTGGCCAAACTTAAGAATCGATCAAGAAGGTTCCTTCTTGGTGTTCCGCGATTTGACGCAAACCGATGCTTGGTTCATCGGCATAGGCAATGATGGAAGTTCTACGGGAGATATTCAATTCTTTGGCAACTTTACAAATGGAGGATCCCTGATACCCAATGGCACTAAAACCACGAATGTCGGCACTGTCGCTAGCCCCTGGTCGAATATAGTTGGCAGGGAAGTGAGAGCAGTCGGTACCGGATTCAGATTTCCTGATGGCTCACTGCAGGCAACGGCTCAAGTGGCCGGCCCAACTGGCCCAACTGGTCCAACTGGTCCAACTGGCGCAACCGGCCCGACAGGTCCACAAGGTCCGGCCGGCCCGCAAGGCACCACTACTTTTTCTGCCCATTGCGCCGGAACCTTTTTTGCTGGAGACAGCATAGTTTTAAATCAGCTGGGACAAACCAGCTCCCCGTATTGTTCCAGTATTTATCGTGGTATTACGGTACTGTATCAAGGGGAATTCGGAGAGGCGGCGCAGACTGGAAATTTGACGATCTATACTGATGCGCCAAGCAACACCAAGGTAGACACCCAGTATGGGTTTGCCGTGCCGCGTGCGGGAACGCTGTCCAACCTTCGAGTATCGGCAACCACTGCCGGAAGCGCTGCCACTACCGGAAGAGTACTGGTTCGCAAGATAGGAACCAATAATGTGATCGACAATACTAGCGGTGATATTCTTGTAACATGCACTCTCGGAACAGCTACTGCGTGTAGTGATACTACGCATACCCTGGTCATAGCCGCAGGCGAGAGAATTCTGGTTACTGCCTATACCGCTTCGGGTTCGAGC
Organism: Candidatus Angelobacter sp.; assembly: GCA_036495645.1. Classification (GTDB taxonomy): domain Bacteria; phylum Acidobacteriota; class Terriglobia; order Terriglobales; family Acidobacteriaceae; genus Angelobacter. The sequence continues at coordinate 9,072 of DASXMN010000011.1, read as the reverse complement.
GAGACTCTGACTTCATTAAGTGTTCTCGTTGACTTAAACTGATACGGATTCGCGATAGCAAGACGGCGCTGCCACGACTGTGACGGCGCCGTTGCGCGCCATGGGCCATGCTGATTCCATGAGGAAGTCGGCTCGATCGACGGATTCCGGGCAGATGCGTGACCACCTCTACAAGGCCGACGACAGCGACTTCGTGAGCATGAACCAAAAGCTCGCCCCAAAGGCCCGCATCTTTTCTCCGCCCATGCCAAAGAAGGTTGATACAGGCGAGAGCTCGCGCAGCGCTTCAGCAAGCTGCGCACCGTACGTGTCACCCGAGGCTTCGCCGGCGGATAGGAGGAAGTTCATGCTTTTGTCTTATCCCGAGCGTAAGCGAGGGAACCCCCTATTCCCGCAAGAAATCTACTTTCTAAATCCACCACGGAGGCACGGAGACGCGGAGAAATTCAAAACCATACCGCGGATCAACGCGGATCAAAATCTACCCCTTTCCCCATTTCCATCACCACAACTTAGCCGTCGTAGAAGTCGGCAGGCGATGTCCTGTCTGCCGCGCCGCCATCACTATCTGTCTGCGATGGTGCGCCTGATGCGCGACAAAATATGTCAGCACGTGGCCGATGTCCAACGAGAGATTGCGCCATACACTTTCATCGTCAGGTGAATGAGTCAGGGTTCAGGAATCGCGAAATTCATATTTGACATCCATGGAAAATACACTACCATATGGTTGTGGATTCTCTCGGTACAACATTTGCGGCTTTGTCTGATCCAACCCGTCGGGCGATGATCGAACGGCTTTCACGTGGGCCTGCCTCTGTACATGGATTGACGAAACCGTTTGCACTCTCGCAGCAGATGATTTCAAAACATATTGCCTACTTGGTGCGGGCGCGGATTGTGATCAAGACGAAGCGTGGACGAGAGAGTATTTGCACGCTTAGGCCAGAGACGATAAAGACCGTGAGCGACTGGGCGATTAGCTATCGCCAATTCTGGGAAGAAAGTTTCGACAAGCTGGATGCAGTTGTGAAGCAAATGAAAAAAGTGGAGGCCAGAGATGGCAAAACACACGGTTAACTTTCTCAAACCTGTTTTGATGAGTGCGATGGTTTTTTTAGCAGCACTTAAGGCTAACGGACAGCAAATCAAACCTGTGAAAAGTGGCTACGCACCTGTGAACGGCATTGAAGTCTATTACGAGGTTTACGGTGAGGGTAAGCCTTTGATTTTGTTGCATGGAGCTTTTTACACCATAGAGATGAATTGGGGGCAATTGATTCCGGAATTATCAAAGACAAGAAAAGTAATTGCCATTGAATTTCAGGGGCACGGACACTCACCTTATTCAGACAGAAAACTGGACATTGCTACTTTGGCAAGAGATGTGGAAGAAGTAATGAATTACTTAAAAATTGATACTGCCGACGTAGCGGGTTACAGCATGGGTGGCTCTGTAGCTTACCAATTTGCCGTGCAAAGCCCTGAACGATTAAGCAAATTAGTCATCATATCCTCTACGTATAAAACGGATGGTTGGCTACCCGTCGTGAGCACAGGCTTTAAGAATTTTAAGCCTGAGTTTTTTGATAACACACCATTGAAGACGGGATATGACGCCGTAGCCCCTGACAAAACGAAATGGCCGAAATTTGTCAAACAAATGATTGATTTCGCCCAAACGCCATTTAACTGCGGAGACTCCAATATTGCGAAGATTACTGCACCTGTACTGATCATTTCCGGCGACAATGACGGCACGAACAAAGTTGAATTGATGAAAACATATCAACTGCTTGGTGGTGGCGTTGCTGCCGATTTACAACCAATGCCAAAATCCCATTTAGCTATAGTTCCTTCGCAAAGCCACGTGGGCCTGATGATGCAAACTAAAACGATCCTGGGTTACCTCGACGATTTCTTGAAGTGAACATTGAAGGGTCTGAGATCAGAAACCATGGGTCGGGAAACTTCAAAATCCACACTTTATGCAACAAATGAAAAGATCGGAGTATCGATATGACAAAAAGCATGATGAATGAGACAGAGCGGATGGTTGTGACAAGAGTTTTTGATGCCCCACGCGAATTGGTTTGGAAGGCGTGGACAGACCCGAAATATGTGATGCAGTGGTGGGGGCCGAAGGGTTGCACTGCGCCTGTTTGCAAGATGGATTTTCGCGTGGGAGGAAAATTTCTCATCTGCATGAGAACGCCGGATGGACAGGAGGGCTGGAATGGCGGTGAATACCACGAGATTGTTCCGCAGGAGAAGATCGTTTCCTCCATGTACTTTTCCGACTCGGAGGGAAACAAGATTGACCCTGAGCAATTAGGAATAGAACATGAAGCTGTAGAAGGTGCGCACGACGTGACTCTTTTTGAGGATCTTGGAAACGGCCGGACGAAACTCACCTTCATTGGAAATGAAACCATGCAGAACGCAATCAAGAGCGGTCAACTGGAGGGCATGAAGGAGATACTCGATAAACTTGCCGAAGTTGTTGCGGGGCTGACGCAGACGAAATAAGAAGTTGAAGCCTGGATGATAGTCATGCGCGAGAATGAACGCAAAGCAAACGCAGGTCCATCCCGGCAACCCCAGCCAGGGGTGGCTGCGGAGGCTCTCGACTGTCCAGTTTGCCCAGTTCGCCAAGCGCGTCCTGGTTTTCCGCGACGGTAAAATTCGCAAGGATGATCGGGTTCAAATCCAGTCCAGAGCGGCGGAAGTTCTCAAAACTCTTCCGACAATGGAAGACTAATACTTGTTGCATTTTCATGCCAGATATTAAAGGCATGGGGGTGAGGGAGTGCTTAGTTATGGTATTCATGCGAGATCGCGGCGGTGCAAATGCAGATTGATTTTGACCCGGAAGATCACCAGAATGCACCACGTGCGCCAGCAGGATTTGCCGTTCGTCGGAAGTTCGTACCAGTTTGTTGGAGCGGAGCAGGGTGGCACCCAGGTTTCAGTGTTCCTGTTTCATGGAAAGCCAGGATCGGCCCGGGGCCGCATCGCCATCCTTATGACGAGATCCAGTTCATCCGCGAAGGCCGCGGCATTTGGACGGTGGACGGAAAGACCTTTGAAGGCGGTGCCGGCGATATCTTTGTGATCAAGGCAGGAGAGGTCCACAGCTTCAAAGCCATCGGCGATACGCCACTGGTACAGCTTGACGTGCACCTCAGTCCGAAGTTCATTCAGGAGAATTTATAGAGAGGGGTACCCCGCCCGTTTTCACCCATGTCGCCCTAACGGCACGGTGCGTTCCAAGGATTGTTGCCCAGATCTGCGGAAATAGGATTTACCAAGCTGGCTCAGTGTTTTTGATTCCCATCCTGCACTTGGAGGGAAAAACGCGCTCAGAGCACAGGATGAGAACACGGCAAAGATCAATTCGCTTACTCAACCCCGAAATCGAAAAGCCGGTTTGCGGCTGCCGCCCCCGGCGCATACGCCCCGCCCATGCTGGCGCTCAAAAAACAATACTCTCCTGCTGACAAGTCACGCGTCGGTGTCACCCTGTAAATCCCGGGCTTCAGCTTTTCGAACTTGAAGCCGATGTTGGCTTTATCATCAGTGCCGCTTGAAGACCCAAACGCATTCGCCTTCATGACTGTAGTTTCGCGAGAGTCGCTCTTAACATCGAACTTGAGAAGAGTAAACTCATTCGGAGTGCTAGTGCCGCCGAATTGCGGGTGGCTCAAGCCGGCACCCTTCTCCTCGAAGTAGAAGTAGAAAACTGCTTTCGGGTCGCCGATCTTCACGTTGGCATGACCGTTTCTGACGACAGCTTTCCATTTGATCTTTGCTATTCCGTATGTCATTGCAGAGGCGAAATGCCCGCCGCTATGCCCTTGCGTGTAGACCGTGGGCTCCAGCAGGGTGAGTTTTCTTTCGCGGCCGTTAGACGAGAAAACATAGATGCCTGGGTCGTGCCACGTGCTGGGGTCGTTGGGGTCTCCTGGCGGGTCTGCCACGGGCACAGGGTCGGAGCTGGCCGCTGAACTGCTCCTTTGCATCATCGCTTTGACTATGTCGGACGGAACTGCGCTCTCATTGAGCTTCACCAGAGCTGGTGTTGAGAGGTCAAATTTCGTTTTCGATGTTTGAATCTTGGTGATGATGACTTCGGCGGGTAATTTGGCTGTCACCATATCAACTACGGTTTGGTTGGTTAGAATTTCTGGCTGGGTAGCTTCCTTCAGAGTTGGTGTTTGTTCTTGCGCGAGGGACTGGCCCGAGGTAAGCAGGGCGAACATGTAGATTGACAGCAGTAAACGCACGATACGATACACAAGTCCTCCGAGGGAGAGTAGTTTTTTAGGGGATACCGGGGAGGAAGGATACTACCACTTGGGCAGCTAGCAAAGCGAAATTTAATGAGTAAACTCTAAGATACAGACTTGTGCCGGGTGCCCCGTCCCTTTCTGAAGAAGCTGGGTTTTTGCTCTTCAGCTTTGGAAGATTAGGGTGAGTTGATAAATGTCTGTGGCCATCGGACAGCGGCTGTCGTATCGCACGTAACTTATCCCACCCTTTGCTGCGCAAAGGAGTGGGACACCCACGCTTTCGTGACGGTTAGAATCAAGATGCGGAGCATGGGCCACCCGCCAATTTGGAATTTTTTGCCGTGAGATCCAATCCAACCTTCCACAAATCACGTGTTTTTTATGGAAAAATGTCCATTTGATATATGACTGATCATCAGGAATTGAAACATCTCGATGCAAGCACATTCCAGAGGCCACTGGAGCAGCTAGCCGAGGTATTGGCTCAAAAGCTAAAACGCGAAGCCCCTAAGCTGATACCGGCGCCGAATTATGTGGCCGTTGACCTCCATGTGCTCTTACGCCAAGCTATTTATACATATAACCTCCTCTTTTATCTGAATGCGGATGAGCGCCGCGAAACCGATCCTTATTGGCGGCCCGCTTACAGCATCGTTACCTTGCCGCTTATTCGTAACATAATTGACTGCCTTTACAACATCACTGCAATTTTGGAGGATCCTGGTAAAAATGGGCCTTGGTTCCGCAAGAGCGGGTTCTGCAAAGCGCTGGCTGCATTGGACGAGGATGAGAAGAGATATGGTGGACAGCAAATCTGGGATGAGTGGATTAAGAAAGGACGGGATCTCATCTATTACCAAATGCGCGTTAACGGAATATCTCTTTCCGATGTTTCTGTGGCGATGCAATGGCCAACCATGGGAACATATATCAATCGTTTGCAATCAGGAGGCACTACTAATCTGCATCAGGATTTTTTAAAAATATTCACTTACGGCAATTGGCGTGAATACTCTGCCATGGCGCATGGGTCGTTTGAGGGACTAATGAAGCTTGGTTTATATTTTGTGGTGGACTCGATGCCCCACGACGATCGGCCTAAAGTAGAGCAGGAGCATCTTAAGGTACTCTTTCTCCATATCGGACGCGCCGCAGGCACTTTGCTTTGTATAGTTACGGAATTACAGGCATATTTCAAGTTTGATGGTGCCAACATTAACGAACGAATTCACAAAATGTGGGATGCGCTGATGCCGGTTTTCGAAATCCAAGAACTTTACGACCAACGCTATTCGCAATTAATGAAAGATAAAGGTATTTAAGTCGCCCTCCGCTGCGCTGCGCGGGGGCCTTCGGCAGATCGGAAGGGACTTTTCTACGCTTACCCGGCACTTATTCCTCATCCCGGCTTCGCCGGGATGAGGAAACGTACCGGGCTACTATCGGTCGTCCCGCTGCGCGGGACTGAGCGTTGCGAGCCGCTGATTTGTTGTTGCTTTAGCGATTCTAGTGCGACAGAGAGCTGAAGGTCTGCCCTTGGTAATCGCCCCGCTACAGCGGGACTGGAGTATGCGAACCGTTGATTTGTTATTGCTTTAATGATTCTAGTGCGACAGAGAGTTGAAGGTCTGCCTCTGGCAATCGTCCCGTTGCGCGGGACTGGAGCGTTGCGGCCAGGAGTTGATGCTGTCAAATCCGTGATAAATCAAAGGTGCGCAGGCGAGGGCGCCTGCGGTCCACAGCTCTTTAACCCCCAAGCCGACGGGGCCCTCACGCAAGCTGCAAGGCGGCCCGTGCTGTGCCACAAGAGCTGGCAAGCGATAAGCGATAAAGAGCACCTCGACACCCGGCGCTTCGCCGGGTGTCTTCTTTTTTTGTTGTGCAGGGCGACGCAATACGGAAGCCCGCAGTGGATGCGGATTCAGGTCCTTCATTTGCGGCTTTGCCGCTCATTCAGGATGACGGTTTGTTGCGCCGCGGTTTGCGCGGCTCAGCTTTTCTGGAGTGCTGCGGGTCTGCACAGGAGCAATCAGCAATTGGCAGTCAGCAATTAGCCAAAAGGCAGGCGCGGATGAGAATTTAGGTGTATTTTAGGCTTGACTTTGAGGCGAACAAATGGTAAAGTACACAAGTGTTCCTCCCAGTGAGGAAAGCAGTAATGGACGGTCTTTGACAATTTAGCTGCTAGCCAATGGCTTTTAGCCCTGCCTTGCCTGCGTCCTATGCCAAATTGGGGTAGGTGGCTGAGCTAAAGCATGGAAAGTGACTCGTGTGCATAAATATTTTGTCTCACTCAAGGGGTGCACCCCTCTGAAACCCACGCCAATCTGGGATGACCTGGGATGTAGTGGGATACTCAGGGAGGGGGAGGGGCCGCGCATAGCGCGGCTGATCGCCGTGATCGCCGTGATCGCCGACATCGCACGTGATCGCCGTGATCGAAAACCCAAAACCCACCGCCGAGGGCGGCGGTCACATGGACATGTTGGGATCGGCTGGGATGACATCCGCTAAGTCCTCTGGAATCCTAGATGGCGGTACCCGCGGAGGGCTTAGTCGTCACCGCTAGGCTGCGGTATCCCCAACTCTTGATCTTTATACTGCAACTGGTAAAGCTTCCAGTAAATACCGCGCTGGGCCAGCAACTCTTGATGGCTGCCGACTTCGCGCACGTGGCCTTTGTGCATCACGATGATTTTATCGGCGCGCTGAATGGTGGAAAGGCGGTGCGCGATGATGACCGACGTGCGTCCCTGCACCATGCGGGTCAGCGCTTCGCGGACGCGGATTTCGGTTTCTGTATCGACGCTGGAGGTAGCTTCGTCCAGCACCAGAATTTTAGGATCGTGCGCCAGCGCGCGGGCAAACGAGATGAGCTGTTTCTGGCCGGTGCTCATGGTGCTGCCGCGTTCCAGCACAGGAGCTTTAAAGCCTTTGGGCAGCGTTCGGATAAAGTCGGCCACGTTCACGTTTTCCGCGGCGGCTGCGATTTGTTCATCGGTGATCCACGCCGAGCCCAGGCGAATGTTGTTTTCAATGGTGCCGCTAAACAGGAATGGGTCCTGCAGCACTACGCCAAAGCGGCGGCGGAGATCGTTCAGGTCCATCTGGCGAATGTCGACGCCGTCAATGCGGATAGCGCCTTTTTGAATATCGTAAAAGCGCATGAGCAAAGAGATGATAGTGGTTTTTCCCGCGCCGGTATGGCCGACAATCGCCACGGTCTCTCCCGGCTCAATGGTGAATGAGACATCGCGCAGGATCCAGTCGAAATCTTCGCCGTGGGCGTGGCCGTGGCCGTTGCTGCTTGTTTCAGACAGCGCGGGTTCAGCCAGAACGGGTTCAGCCAGAACAGGCGTCTCATCCTGCAATTCCAGTTTGCGATAAGCAAACCAGACGTGATCAAACTCAATCCGGCCCGCGCCAACGGCTTTCTGTGGCTGGTCCGGGGAAGTGATATCGACTGGAGTATCCAGCAGTTTGAAAACGCGCTCGCTGGAGGCCATGGCGCTCTGAAGGATGTTGTATTTGTCACTCAGGTCCTGAATAGGACGGAAGAAGCGTTGGGCATACTGCATAAACGCGGTCAGCACGCCAATGGTTACTGCGCCGCGGAGCACGCCAACGCCTCCGAAATAAATGACCATGGCAATGGCCACGCTGGAGAGGATTTCCACCACTGGGTAATAGAGCGCGTATGCCATGATGGCGTCTTTATAGGCGTCCATGTGCTGGGCGTTCACCCGGTCAAAGCTGCGGTAGGCGCGCTTTTCGCGGTTGAAGAGCTGCAACACCATCATTCCGGTGACATGTTCCTGAAGATAAGAATTGATTCGGGCAATGGCAGTGCGGATGCGGCGGTAAGAGTCGCGCACCGACTTGCGGAAAACCATGGTCGCCCAGAAAATCAGCGGCAGCACGGCGAATGTGATCAGTGCCAGCCACCAGTTCATCCCCAGCATAATGAGCACAATTCCGGCCAGCACAAATACGTCTTCAAAGATGGCGACAACGCCGGAGGTAAACATTTCATTCAGCGCGTCCACGTCAGTAGTAACGCGCGTTACCAGCCGGCCAACAGGATTCTTGTCATAAAAGCCGATGTGCATGTGCTGAAGATGACGGAAGATCTGGCTGCGCAGATCGAACATCACTTTCAGTCCGGTCCACTGCATTAAATAAGTCTGGGTATATTCCAGTCCAAAGCTGATCAGCAGCAGGGCAAAGTAGCAGAATCCGAGCTGGGCAATGCCTACCAGCGGCCTGGAACTGAGAAAGCGGTCAAGAAAAGTATGATTGTGGGCGCTGGCGGAAGAAAGATATTTGTCGATGGCCGTTTTGGTCAGGTAAGGCCCCACAACGTCTGCTGCGGCCTTAAGGATGATGGAGATCAGCGCTACTACGACCTGCCATTTATAAGGCCGCAAATATCCCAGCAGCCGCTTCATCAGGCGGCTGTCATACGCTTTACCTAGTACCTCTTCTTCCTGGGCCATGTGCTCCTGGAATCCATTTTAAAGCAAGCAGCGGATATACAAACTGAGCAGGCTTACAAATTGAGCCACGTCGAGCTAAGTTGTCAACGAAGATATTGAGTGGTTGGGCAGGGCAAAAGATTCATTGAGATACAGCGCCGAGTTCAGAATATTCAGGGACTGGCTTTCCTGTAAGCCACGCTTCAATCATTTCATTCACAGCTTCCGGCGCTTCCTGTTGGATCCAGTGTGAGACGCCGGGGAAAACACGGAACGTAAGATTGGAAACGTATTCCTCTGTGCCC
>DASXMN010000010.1:0-40819 GCA_036495645.1 Candidatus Angelobacter sp. | reverse complement strand
AAACTCCTGTGAATGAGAATGGAAATTGTATATGAGACGGATACCGGACGGGCATTCTGATAGCGATGGCAAAGAATTTGCCGCAGATTTACGCGGATGGCCGCTGATCAAGCCCTTATTAAAGAAGCTCCATTTGAGTTTAGGCGTCCATTGGACTCACACCCGCGAATAATCGGGCCGCCAGTCAGTGACAGCTTTTTTGATATCAGAGCGGCTGAGCTTTTCATCGAGCGCGCGCTGCACCAGAGCAGGAAGCTCCGCGTCAGAGGCAAAGCGCAGGCCAACCAGTTGAGAGTCGGTCAATTCTCCAATACGGGAACGGAGAGGCTCTGGCAGTAGCGCAGCCAGACGGAGCCGCTCTTCCAGACGGATGACGCGGTCCTGAAGCTGGGTGGCATAGCTGCGCATGCGCCCGGCATGCACCAGGAATGCCAGGGAAACAACCAGAATCCACGCGCCTCCCAGCCCCGGATGACGAACCAACAAATAACCCACCACAAATACGTTGACTAGAAATACGGGCACTACAAAGAAATGAAAGGGCGGATCGAATTTTGTATGACTGGCGTATGACTGGCTTTTGTTGTCCATGATTCTCCGTGTTGTGCCATTTGAAGTGTACCGGACTAGATGCCGCGCGCGGCAGCCGGATACAAAATTTGTCGCCAAGCAGAACCGAGCCGATCGCAGGTAAAATGACGGGCGTTCATATCCGCCATGACCAGCAAATACGTTGCAGCGATCGACCAAGGGACCACAAGCACACGCTTCATTGTGTTTGATGGCGCAGGCAGCATTGTTGTGTGCGCGCAGAAGGAGCATCGCCAGATTTATCCTCAACCGGGTTGGGTGGAGCATGACGCGGAAGAAATCTGGCAGCGCACTCAGGAAGTAATCGGCGAGGCAATGGCAGAAGCTCGGCTGAAAGCAGACGATCTGGCGGCAATCGGGATAACCAATCAGCGCGAGACAACGCTCCTATGGAACCGGACGACTGGTAAGCCGCTGGCCAATGCAATTGTGTGGCAGGACATGCGAGTGGCCGATGACGTGGCAAAGTTCGCTCGCGAAACAGGCGACGAATTCTTCCGCAGCCGCACAGGATTGCCGCTCTCAACGTATTTCAGTTCCCTCAAATTGCGATGGTTGCTGGAGAACATTTCCGGAGCGCGGCGGCAGGCTGAAGCTGGAAAAATTCTCTTCGGCAATATGGATGCATTTCTGTTGTGGAAGCTGACCGGCGCCGAGAATGGCGGGATCCATGTAACTGACGGAACCAATGCCAGCCGCACGCAACTCATGGATCTAAAGACGCTGCAATGGGACCCGGAGCTGCTGCGTTTATTTTCTGTTCCACCGCAAGTCTTACCGGAGATACGCTCGAGCAGCGAAGTGTATGGCCGGATTGCTCAGGGGCCGCTGAAGGGTGTTGCTGTCGCGGGCATACTCGGCGACCAGCAGGCAGCGCTGGTTGGGCAAACCTGTTTCAAGAGCGGCGAAGCCAAAAACACTTACGGCACTGGATGTTTCCTGCTGATGAATACCGGCGAGCGTCCGGTGCAATCAACGCATGGACTGCTTACGACCGTGGCATACAAACTGGGCAAGCAACCTGTGCACTATGCGCTGGAAGGGAGCGTTGCCATCGCCGGCGCGTTGGTGCAGTGGCTGCGTGACAATCTGGGACTGATCAAGACCAGTGCCGAAATAGAGGATCTGGCCCTTAGCGTGGAAGATAATGGCGGAGTTTACATGGTCCCGGCTTTTTCCGGACTCTATGCTCCGTATTGGAAGGAGAATGCGCGAGGTGTGATTGTGGGACTGACACGCTATGCGAACAAAGGCCACATCGCTCGCGCAGTATTGGAAGCCGTGGCCTTTCAGACGCGCGAGGTGGTGGACGCAATGGAGAAGGATTCCGGCATCAGGCTGGAAATTTTGCGCGCGGATGGCGGCATGGTGGCCAACAATTTGCTAATGCAATTCCAGGCTGACATTCTGGGCCGTCCGGTGGTCGCGCCTTCCATCCATGAGACCACGAGCCTAGGCGCTGCCTATGCTGCCGGGCTGGCCGTAGGATTTTTCAGCACCATGGAAGCACTCTGCACCCAGTGGTCGGCGGAAAAGACCTGGAAACCTGCAATGGAGCAAGCGCGGCGGGAACAAATGTACCGGCAATGGAAGAAAGCTGTAACTAGATCATTTGACTGGACGGATTAAAAGCTACCTCATCAATCGAGCAGTTCTAGTTCCGCAGCTCGCAACAATTTCCACGGGGATTCTCTCGACAAAAATCCAGCACGCCAGATACTGGCCACCCGCCTCGCGGAGATGGAATCCTAGTCATAGTCGAAATTGCGCGGGGGGAAAAGTAAAATGAAAGCTGCATTCCTGATCGGCCGCCTGATATTTGGCGGATTTTTTCTTTACAACGGAATCAATCACCTGAAAGAGCGGAAGTCCATGGGGCAATATGCCGGCGCCAAGAATGTGCCTCTGCCTGAAGCTACCGTGGCGGCAACGGGCGTAATGTTGATTGCCGGTGGCACAAGTATTTTGCTGGGCATAAAACCAAAACTGGGCGCCGCTGCCATCGCCGGGTTCCTGGCCGGAGTTTCACCGGTGATGCACAATTTCTGGAATGAAGAAGACCCAAACAAGCGCATGAATGAAATGATCAATTTCAGCAAAAACATGGCGCTCCTCGGCAGCGCTATGGCGCTGATGGGCGTGGAAGAACCCTGGCCGGCAAGCGTGCCGATTGCCCAACGTGACCCGCTGGAAGGGAATTACGAAGACCTTGTTGCCGCTTAGGTCCCGCGGCTGGTGAAAAACACTATGCAACGTAGAGAATTTCTGAAGGGAATGGCTGTGGCAGGGCTCTCAGCCAAGGGCGGAAGTGTGTTTGCCCGTGGCCTTGCAGGCGGCATGCAGGCAAATGCGAGTAGCCAAAAAGAAGGAGGCTCGATGATTTATCGCACTCTGGGCCGGACGGGCGAACGTGTTTCCGCCATTGGCATGGGCGGGTTTCATATCGGACAGCCCAAGCTCTCTGATGATGACAGCATAAAGCTGATTCGTGCGGCCATCGATGGTGGAATCAACTTCATGGACAATTCCTGGGACTATAACAAAGGCCAGAGCGAAGTCCGCATGGGCAAAGCGCTGAAAGACGGCTATCGGCAAAAAGTCTTTTTGATGACCAAGCTCGATGGCCGCACCAAGGAAGAGGCGACGAAGCAAATCAATGAGTCATTACAACGATTGCAGACAGACCATCTCGACCTGATTCAGCACCATGAGATCATCCGCTTTGACGATCCAGACCGGGTCTTTGCCGAGAACGGCGCGCAGGAAGCCGTGCTGGAAGCCAGGAAAGCGGGCAAGGTACGCTACATCGGTTTTACCGGGCATAAAGATCCGCACATTCACTTGTACATGCTGGAGGTGGCGGCGAAGCATGGCTTTCATTTTGATACCGTGCAGATGCCGCTGAATGTGATGGACGCGCATTTCCGCAGCTTCGGCAAACTGGTGCTGCCAAAACTGGTGGAGCAACAGATTGGCGTGCTGGGAATGAAGTCGATGGGCGACCATATTATTTTAAAGAGCGGTGTGGTCCAGCCTATGGAGTGCCTGCATTACGCACTCAATCTACCGACTTCAGTAGTCATTACTGGGATCGACAGCCAGGAAATTCTGCAACAGGCGTTTCAGGCGGCAAAAACTTTTAAGCCCATGACCAAAGAAGAGGTTGCCGCATTGCTGGCGAAGACCGAGAAAGTTGCCGAACAGGGCCAATTTGAACTCTTCAAAACCTCTGCGCACTTCGACTCTACGGCGCATCATCCGGAATGGCTGGGAGGGCAATCGCCGCACGTTGATCAGCTTGCTGGGCCTCCGGGCTAAACAGCTTCAGCCCACTATGGCTCGGTGCCCAGCGGCACAAACTCAGTTTTTACATCGCCATCAGGACTAATAGTATGCATGGCAAAGCCGAGTTGTCCGCTCCAGGGCAGGAGTCGGCTGGTGCTGGGCGCAACATGCCAGGTAATGCCGCCAGCTTGAAAAACATTTCCCACATGCCAATGCCCAACCAGCATATGCTTCACGCCTAACCGGTGCAGCAGATCCATCTCGCGCGAGCGATACGGCTCATTGATCACCCAGTAAGGCTTGGGATCGGGAAGAACGTCAGAGCGGTAGGCTGGAATGTGCTGAATGCCGATCACGATTCCCCCTACGCGATTGTCATTATCATCGTCACTGCGGTGGTCGTCATCGTCACGCGCTTGGGTTTGGCGCTGGTTATCCTGACCTCTGCCAAAGTTCCACCAGTGACGCCGGTTGCGGTTGTCTGCGCCCGCGCCAGGAGGCTGATGCGAAAGCCAGGAGAGCATTTTTTGTGATTCCGCTTCTGTCTGCGGCGGCAGCGGCGGCGGTGACTGCGCGTCAAACTGATCAAAGTTGCCCAGAAGCTGGGAGTCGATCACCAGAAACGTGATGCCCTTTACCTGGAAGCGATAGTAGTCCGGGCCGAAGACGCCGCGATATTTCTCCACGTCAGTGCTGTGGACATCATGGTTTCCCGGCGCGTAATACACTGGCGCGTGCAGCCACTTTAAGATGCCACGAGCGAGCAGCCATTGATCATAGTTCTCGCCAACATCGCCGCTGACGATCACAGCATCGGGGTGGCGTGCGTTCACCATGTCCACTGCGCGGCGCAAGTTATCGAATGCGTGCGGAGCCTGTGGTTCGCCCAAATGGGTGTCACTAATTTGCGCGATGGTCACCTGCGCCTGGGCGGAGCCAACTAGTAATGCTGCGAAAACGCACAAAGCCAACGCGAGAGACAATGACTTAAAAAGCGCAGCAGGCAGCCGCGCCAACAGCTTTTTTATATCTTCAGCTCTCATCAGTATTACAGTAAGAACACATTTTCCACCGCAAAGTTGTAACCTGGCATGAATCGTGGGTAAGCTGTTTGAGGGAAGAATGGAACTTTCATCGCACAAAGGCATCGAATCTTTATGGAAAATTTACAAAGTATAGTTTTGGGCGGAGGCTGTTTCTGGTGCCTGGAAGCAGTATTCGACCGCATGGAGGGCGTAACGTCCGTTGAGTCCGGTTATATGGGCGGCCACGTCGATAACCCTACTTATCGCCAAGTCTGCAATGGCGATACCGGGCATGTTGAGGTGGTGCGGGTCACGTTCGATCCCAGCAAGACAAGTTATCGTGAAATTCTGGATGTGTTCTTCTCCATCCATGATCCCACCACGCTCAACCGCCAGGGCAATGACATGGGGACGCAATACCGGTCAGTGATTTTTTATGCTTCCGAAGAGCAATATCGAGAGGCGAAAAAAATGATTGACGAATTGAACGCGGCACATGTCTGGCCCAATCCGATTGTGACCTCATTGGAGCCTGCGGCCAAATTCTTTATTGCCGAGGATTATCATCAGGAATATTTTGCCAATAACGGCAACCAGCCATACTGCCAATTCGTGGTGGCGCCAAAGGTCAAAAAATTCCAGCAGAGATTTGCGGAAAAAATCAAAGCCTGAGCGCAACATTTCACCGCCTCTGGTGTTGCTCTAAGCTATTTGTTTTTATAAGCATGGCAGCCCTCCTTCGGCGGAGTGCCTGCATCTCAGCGGAAGAAGGCATAAACCGACGCGAGGAGAATCTCAACTATGAAACGTGTGCTTACATTCGTGTTTGCATTTTTGATGGCTGCTTCCATGAGTTTGATGGCGCAGGACACAGACAAGAAAACGGACAAGGCGGAAAAGAAAGAAGCCAAGGCCGCAGCAAAAGACAAATCCATGACACTGACTGGCTGGATCAAAGACCAGGATGGAAAGACCATGTTTGTGAATGACAAAGACAAACAGGCCTGGAACATTTCCAACATGGATGCGGTGAAGGGCCATGAGGGCCATCACGTGAAGATCAGGGCTAAATTGAATGAGTCTGATCATTCCGTGAACGTGGAAAAGGTGACCATGCTACGCAAGGGTAAACAGACAGGCGAAGAGCAGAAAGCTGAAGAGAAAAAGTAGTTCGTCAAAATACCAATTTTCAAGCGGGCGGAGCGGAAGCTCCGCCCGATGTTTTGCGATATGCTTGGAGGGTGCGCTCTTCCCTGCCCTCAACCGACCAGAAGCTTATTCAGATTGTGGACGCCGCCCTGGCCGAAACCACACGCAAAAGCGGCGATTGGCTGGTGTGCCGCAAGGGGTGCACGCAATGCTGCCATGGACCATTTGCCATTAGCCAGCTTGACGCTTTGCGATTGCAGAAAGGGCTGGCTGAGATGAGCATCAGCGACCCGAATCTGGCAAACCGTATTCGTAAACGTGCTTTTGAAGCCGCCACCCGGCTTGCACCGCTTTTTCCCGGCGATCCTAAAACCGGCATTCTGAGTGAAGACGAAGAGTCCGAAGCCAGCTTTGAGGACTTTGCCAATGATGAACCGTGTCCGGCGCTCGATCCTGTAACCGGCGCATGCGATTTGTATTCAGCGCGTCCAATGACGTGCCGCACCTTTGGGCCGCCGGTACGATCGGGACATGAGGGAGGACTGGCGGTGTGCGAGCTTTGTTATCACGACGCTACAGAGCAGCAGATAGCTGCATGCGAAATGGTCCCTGACCCTGACAATCTGGAACAGCGATTGGTCGAGCAAGCGGAACAGGCAACGGGGTTACGCGGCAACACGATAGTGGCCTTCTGTCTGGCGAAGTAGCGCTCTTATCGTGCATTCACCGCTTCAACCCATACGCTCACCGCATAACCGTCCTCTTCTTCCGCAAGGACCTTTTCCCAGCCCGCTCCCAATTTGGGGAGAGAGGCTGAACCTTGAATACGCGCGCAGACACGCAGTGTTGGTTCCTGCGCTGGAAGCTGCATGTGAATTACACCGTCAATCAGTTCTGCTTTGCAGGTGCGCTCTGAGTTGACGATGCATTTCTTTCGCAATGCCAACAGAGACTTGTACCAGTCCAGCATCAGGTTCTCGCCCTGAGTAAGCTGCCAGCTCAATTTGGAGCGTTCAAAAGTTGCCGGTGCCTGAGGGTCGGGGACTTCATCATTGGCGAAATCAAAGTCCTTAAATTCCTGCTGCCGGCCTTCACGGACGGCCTGCTGCAACGCGGGATCACCATAGTCGGTAAAGAATTGAAATGGATTTGGCTCGTCGTACTCCTGGCCCATGAACAGCAGAGGCGTTTCCGGAGCAAGCAGCAACAGCGCTGCCGCAAGCATGCGTACTCCCCGGGGGACGAGCGCGGTCAGGCGCTCACCGCGCGCGCGATTGCCAACCTGGTCATGGTTCTGGATGCAGATCACGTGTGCTGGGGCAGGCATGTTTGCGCTGCTGGTCCCACGCGGTCGTCCGCCCCAGAACTGGAACGGCCCACCCTGAAAAACAAATCCTTCCTGCAATGCGCGGGCAATCTGCTCTGGGCGGCCAAAATCCTGGTAATAGCCTTTGCGTTCGCCGGTGAAAAAGGCATGGATCGCGTGATGGAAATCGTCACTCCAGAGTGCGTCCAGATTGAATCCGCCAGCAGAGGCCGGACGGACAATTTTCTCATCGTTCTCGTCCGTTTCCGCGATAACACAAACCTCGCGAGCAAGTTCGGCGGCCAAAGCTGCTACATCTTCTTTAATCTCGGCCAGAATATGTTTTGGCGAATCATCCTTAATGGTTTGCACCGCGTCCAGCCGAAGCCCATCCATGTGGTGTTCGCGGACCCAGTAAAGCGCGTTCTCTACAAAATAACGGCGAACGCCGTAACTGCCCGGCTGATCGTAATTAATGGCCTCGCCCCATGGCGTTTGATGTTTGCCGGTGAAATATGGGCCAAACATGCGGAGATAATTGCCTTCGTTGCCAAGGTGGTTATAGACCACATCCATCATTACGCCAAGGCCAATGGCATGTGCAGCATTTACCAACCGCTTGAGCCCATCAGGGCCGCCATAACAGGCTTGCACCGCATAAGGCGACACACCGTCATAACCCCAGTTGCGAGTGCCGGGGAAAGCCGCTACCGGCATGATCTCAACCATGGTGACGCCGAGATTTCTCAGGTAAGGTAATTTGGCGATTGCGGCTTCAAACGTACCCTCCGGAGTGAAGGTGCCTATGTGAAGCTCGTAAATCACATAATCGCGCAGAGGAAGCCCGCGCCAGCCTGAATCGGTCCATGCCCATGCAAAACTTTCAGGATCAACAATTTCAGTTGGCCCGTGGACGCCTTCAGGCAGGAGCCTTGAAACCGGGTCAGGCACTGGTTTGTTCTGGTCCACGATATAGAAATACCGGTCGCCTAAGCGGGCGAATGCCTGCAAGTAGAAGTGCTCGCCATCAGACTGCATTGGCCAATCACGCGTGCCGTGCTCATTGGTCAGGCGCAAAGTAACTGATTTTGCCGAAGGCGCCCAGACGCGAAAGTCGCAGCTATCGCCGGAGAGATTGGCGCCGAGCGTATTGATAGCAGCGTTGCTAAGTGTGCGGTTGGTCACGTATGTTGAGAAGGGCGCTATAAACCTGAGGATGCTTCAACAAAACAAGCCGCTATTGATTCTAGCTTCTTCCTCGCCGCGACGGCAGGAACTATTGCGGAAGCTGGGAATCCCCTTCGATATCCATGCAGCGCATATCAATGAAGAGCAGATTCCGGGCGAGCAGCCGCTCGACTATGCGCTTCGATTATCGAGAGAGAAAGCAGAGACCGTAGCAGTGCATTATCCGCAGAGCCATGTCTTAGGCGCGGACACAATTGTTGTGATTGAGGGGGAGGTTCTGGGCAAGCCAAAAGACCAAGCCGACGCAACACGTATGCTGCATCGGCTCTCTGGTCGAGAACATGTAGTCATCACGGCGGTAAGCCTGGTTGCGCCCAGCGCGCCAACGGAGACTCATGCCGGTACAACGAAAGTCAACTTCCGCGAACTTACCGAGCATAAGATTCAGCAATATGTCGCCAGCGGTGAACCTATGGACAAAGCCGGGGCATACGCCATCCAAGGCGGCGCTTCGCTCTGGGCCTACCGCATGGAGGGGGAATATTCCAATGTGGTGGGATTGCCTCTGTCTTTGGTGACAGAAATGTTAAAAACCAGCGGGTTATTGAAATAACGTACTGTTATTTTTTTTCTACCGGTTGAGCGGCGCCCTGCTCACCCTCTTTCATTGCGCCCTTGAAATTTTTGATTGCGTCGCCCAGGCCTTTGCCCAGATCGCCCAGCTTGCTGGGACCAAAGAATATCAATGCAATGACCAAAATGATCAGCAGTTCGGGTACACCAAGTTTTCCACCAAACATTGTTTTGCTCCATACAGGAACCGCTGTCAGGCAGCGTCCCCGTCGACTTTGTGGGTTACTTTCATAAAGATTGTAGGTCAACCAAATTGGGGAGTCAAAGAATCATTGAAAACTAAGGACTTTATTGCCATCAACCTTAAGTTCTTTAATAAATCCTTATGTTTCAAAGACTTTGGATGAGGCCAGCCACTAAGGCCGTACGCCGGGGAAGCTCCTGGATTACGACAGACTCATGAGACGCGTGTGCGCCTTCACCTAAGGCACCCAGCCCGTCAAGCGTCGGCACACCAAGGGCCGAGGTAAAGTTGCCGTCTGATCCTCCGCCGGTGGCGGACTCATCAAGTTCCATGCCGATTTCTGCGGCGATCTTTTTAGCGATCTGGAAAAGGCGGATAGTGCCCTCAGTTCGTTCCATGGGTGGACGATTAATCCCGCCGCTAATCTGGATGGAGCAGTCAGGATCAAAAGGTTTCAAAGCGGCAAATTTTTCTTGCAGCACGGCAGCATCGGCAGCGCGGGCGATGCGCAGATCAACTTCAGCCCAGGCTTCCGCCGCAATCACGTTGCTGCGCGTGCCTCCGTGAATCACCCCGGGATTCACGGTGATTCCCCGGGCTAAATCAGTGAACTTGACAACCTCAAGAAGCTGCCGCGCCAGTTCAACAATGGCGCTACGGCCTTTTTCAAAATCCACGCCGGGATGCGATGCCCGGCCGCGCACTCGAATTGTGATGTCACCAACTCCTTTGCGCGAAGTCTTTAAATGACCTTTTGGCCCCTGCGATGGTTCCAGCACCAGCACAGCTTCGCACTCTTTGGCCGTGGCTTCGATTACGGGGCGGCCCGTGGTGCTGCCGACTTCTTCATCGGTATCAAGAAGAATGGCGACAGGACGGTTTAGCTCTCCGGTAGCTTGCAATGCACGCAAAGCAAAAATCATCATCGCTATGCCGGCCTTCATGTCATAGACGCCAGGGCCGAAAGCGCGGCCAGCCTCGATGCGAAAGGGCATGTTGGCGAGTGTTCCCATGGACCAGACAGTGTCAAAGTGTCCCAGCAAAAGCGCTGGATTGCCAGCGCCGCCCGGGAACTCCGCCTTGAGATGATTGCCGGCTTCCTTCTGCGGATAGAAAGTTACTTTGCCTCCGAGGCGCTCAAATTCTTCAGCCAGAAACGCACCCATGCGGTCTACCGACGGTTTGTCGTCGCTGGGCGATTCAATTTCAACCATGCGCTGAAGTAACGAGAGCATCTCCTGCTGATGCTGTTGGCAGAAAGCAAGGCAGGCAGGAGCAGTTTGAGTATTTGTTTTGGCATTCATAGATTAACGGCAATGATAAATGGTTCTGATCTTCAGCCCATGGGACTTCGACGAAGGTGGTCGCTCAGGGGAGCCAGTCCAGTTGCGCATGGCAGGTAATCAACACCGGTATTAAGAGATGCTGGGATTGGTCCCTAAAATAAAAACGGCGCCCTTGCGGACGCCGTCTTTCTGCGGGGAGGGTACAACAACACTATTGATTGACGGGAATCTTGATGATCTTTTTCTGAATCGCATATGTAACTAACTGCGCCTTGTTATGAATGTCGAGCTTGCGCATGAGGTTGAATTTGTGTGCTTCCACGGTTTTCACGCTGAGTCCCAGTATTACCGCGATTTCCTTCACGGAGTTTCCTTCCGCCAGCAGCTTCAGGATCTCCCGTTCTCTCGGCGTGAGGGTAGATATTCTCGGCCTCATCCTGGTATCCCGCACCCGCGACCTAAAGTCCTCCACCAGCTTGCCTAGCACTTGCGAGCTCAAATATTTCCCGCCTTTATAAACGTCTTTGACGGCCGTGAGCAACTGCGGAGCGGGCGTATCCTTCAGCACATAGCCCGACGCCCCAACCTCCAGGCACTGGACCAGATAATCTTCGTCTTCATACATGGTAAGGAAGAGAATCTTTGTCTCTATGCGGTTTTTCTTGATCTGCCGGGCGGATTCAAATGACGACAGTCCCGGCATCCCGATATCCATCAGCACGATGTCCGGCCGCAACTCGCGTGCTTTTTCCACGGCTTCTCCGCCGTCCGCGGCTTCACCCACCACTTCAAAGTCGCTTTCGCTTTCCAATAGCCTGCGTACGCCCTGGCGAAACAGCGTGTGGTCATCTACGAGTAAACATTTAATCTTCGGCATGGGGGAGTTGTCCTTTATTTTAATTCGGCCTATGCGCGGCATGGGCCGCATGCACCAACTGGCGGTCAACAACTTGCGTTTCTTCGCCCGCGGGTACACTTATTTCAATACGCGTGCCCTTCCCTTTGGCCGAGATCACGCGTGAGATCCCGCCCAACATCGCAATTCGTTCTTTCATTCCGGCCAGTCCAAACGATTGATCGCGCACCTGGCCGCTACGCGCCTGGATTCCAACACCATCATCTTCTACTACCACTTGCACCAACTCATCTTCGCGCGAAATCTGCACCGACACGTTCTTCGCGTGCGCATGTTTGGCCACATTGTGCAGCGCTTCCTGCACCACCCGATAAATGGCCTGCTCAGTCCCTGGGGCCAGTCTTCCAACGTCTTCTGCAATCAGCACCCGGGCTTTCACGCCGGCGTTGCGCGCAAAATCTTTCGCTTCTTTTCTTACTGCGGCCACCAGTCCCAGCTCTTGCAGCACCAGCGGAGAAAGTTTGCCGATAATCCTTCTGATTCCTTCAATCGTGCGGTCCACCACTTCCACGGTCTCGCGGATCTTTCCCCGCACGCTCTTCGCCGCCACGCTTGGCTCCATCATGCCCAGGTACAGCCGGATCACCATCAGCGCCTGCCCTGTTTCATCATGCAGTTCACGGCTAATGCGTTTACGCTCTTCTTCCTGCACTCGTAACAAGTGGCCGGAGAGTTCCGCAATCCGCTGCTCGCGCTCGCGTAGCGCGTCTGTCATCTGCGCACGTTCGATTGCGAGAGCAGTGCGGTCCCCAATTGCTCGCATCAACTCGCGTTCTGTGGGCAGCCATTCATAGGGCTTGGGGAAACCAATCACCATCACGCCAATCGTCTCTCCATCAGCTTTCAGAGGCACTCCCCACAGAGACTTGGCTTTAATGCGGATCATTGGCCGCAACACTCCTGTATCCACACTCGTATCCAGGATCATGTCCGGTTCGCCCGTCATGGCAATCTTTCCTGAAAAGCCGCTTCCCACTTCGACCTTAAAATCTTCCGGCACCACTGCATCCAGCCCAACCGAGGACGAAATCCGCAACGCCCCGGTTTCTTTGTCACACAATAGTATGATGCCCAAAGAGGCCTGGAACGTCTGTGTTGTTATGTCCAAAACCTTGCCCAGCAAGGCGCTCAGGTCGTCCGACGCCAGTTCTGCATCCAGCAAGCGGAGCAGGGCAGACGATTCCAGGGTCTTGGAATCAAAATACGCGCCTGAAATCATCACAAAGGAAACAGAGGAGAGCATTTCCAGGGCTGCTTTGGCTTCCGCTTCGCGCTCAGGAAAGAGCCCAGCTATATAAGGTTCGCAGCAGGATTGATAGAGTTCCAGCGCGCGCGCCACCGCGCGTGTGTCCACCTGAAGCTTTGAGAGCCGCGTGCCAAAGTATTGCAGGTTTTCCTGGAATGCAGGGTAATCGTCATGGCAAAAATAAGAGCATCCAGCAGCAAGCGTCAGGCGTTCCACTGCGGCCAATGTGCGGCCGTCAAAGCCAAATTCCGCAGCCAACTGCTCACGCCATCTATTGGTAATGTCTGGAAAATAAGGTTCTAAGGCACGCGCAACTTCCGCGATTAACTCCCGGGACGACTCCTTGAACGGCGGTACGGCAGTCACGGTCACTGGCACTTCCTGAGCTGATTTAAGACGAGGTGGCCGTTCTTCAGCATTCTACTACTTGCAATAATCCGGAAGAAGACCCTATCTCTAAGGTATTTTACAGCGCCCGGAAGCCGTTGTGAACTAAATAGTTAGTATTTCTCTCGCCAGCAGTGAAATACCTTATGGCTCTAGGAGTTACACCTTAGAGTGCCGGGCTGAATTTGGTCATTTCGGGCCAGCTCACAACTTCCTCTTACAATGCGCTCTCTCCTGGTTTCCGATATCTTGAGCGGCCTCGAGGAACTCTGAGCTTGTCGAACGGGTCTGAGAAGAGTTCGGAAGATCCCGAGCATGGTGCGGCACACACGAGCTTCGTATCAGGGCATCGGCTTCAGTCGGTCCGGTAGATGCCACAAAGTCTTTATCCTCGGCCCGCGGGAGCGAACGCGACTAAGGGCGAGGATAAATCCAGTTTTGGCGGAGTACGCGCTGTCCCGCTTTGTTGCCTCTGCTGATAAATACGATTGTGTTTCCATCACTCCGTACCGCAAGCGACACTCTTAACCTCTGTCATTCCGAGCGACTGCACGGGAGTCGAGGGGCCCGAGAATGTCTCTTCCGCCATGCAGATTCAGAGAGTTCAACCGAAAATTTGTTCCGGCCATGGGAAACGGCCTAGACGGGGCACGCAGGCCAGCGTGCCCCAACACGGGGCTGTTCATCACTTCTCGATGGCAAAGAATAACTGACAATCAAAAAAGTATCTTGAGATAAATTCAATCCGCTCCAGAGGCCGTTGTTGGAGGACGTCAGATACCTGGACTCGTCTGAAATCAGCCCTCTCTTCTTTGCGGGCGGTGAATACGTCCAACAATTCCGCGTCGATGCGCTGCAAATCGACTCGAATCGATGATCGTGGCCGGGAATGAAACTCCACTTCCGCACTCTTGAGGAGTTCTCGTCCAGATTTTGCGCGATGTGATTCGCGGTGCTCTCCGTCCGAATAATGTTTCCACGGCCCTGTGGGACTGCTAAAAGCAACGTGATGGCGTCCCACAGGGAGATTCCCGATTTGATTCGGCGCTATTTGTATGCTCTGGTCCACTACAGTGTTGGTACGATACGCGTTATTCAAATCATCGGACAAATAAAAAGCTGGAGCGATATACCGGACATTTTCGCCTCGGTTGTTTAGCTCAACAAGTAGCGAGTGCTGGTTCATGTCCTTACCGCATCTGAGATGAAATCTAAAGAATGGCGGATCGAAGTCGCCGCACTTTGCCTCCATCGCTCTCGGTCCTTTCATGCAGTCGCTCAACTTGAACTGGAGGAACATCGGCATTCCGTTACGCTCAAGCAGAACGTCCCATCCAAGCCCTGCTTCAGCTAAAAGGGACGGGAACACTGGTGCAATACGAATGTTTTCGCCCTCGGCAGCAACAAGTTCCCTTGTAACAGCAAATCCGTAGGAAAATTCCGAAAAATGTGGAGGTCTTGGAACGTACATGGCTTCATTATCGATATGGAGATTTTGGAGTATGCCGAAAGAGTAGCAGATGAAGGCAACTAGAACACTTTTGTGCTCGCCCCGCGGAGCGCAAATGCGGCTTAGGGCGGAGATCGGAAGTTCTATGCAACGTGGAAGAGCACGAAATCATCCTATCCGAGCCGTCGAAGTGAAAGAGTCACTTCCTTCATGCATTTACGTATGTTAGTTTAGCAATTCTTATGTCTGCATTTCGCAAAATTCCGATACTCGATAATGGATCAACCTTGTATGATCGTCCAACTCGCAAACATATTATTGTTGGTATTCCTCGCGGTTTTCACAATGATGATCCAAAATTGATTCTGTATCGCGCGCCAAGTGAGAAAATCATCCAAGGCCCAGAGGACATTCTCGAATTATTGCGAGCTGAGGGTGTTGTTCAAAAGGGCATAACTCGAGCGAGAAATCCAATCACGCATGGCCACTATTCCTTTATAGCTACTCTCGCCCAAAACCACGATGCTTTAATTACTCTTTCTATAGCTCTCATTCCAGCGGTAATCGGCTGGCTTAAAAATCGCAAAGGGCGGAGAATTGAAATTCAAAAAGGCGATCTGAAAGTAAGCGCTCCAAATGAAAGAGTTTTAGAAATTGCACTCAAGGCGCTAGCAAAGTATGAGAAATTTACCGTAGTGGTAAGCAAGGCTAGGGTAAAAATAAAAAAATAATAGAGCTCTTCAAATATCGGAGTGGCCTACCTGTTATTTGCAGATGGACCAGAACACCTGTGATTGAGGTCGTCATCCAGACTTTACCACGCCGCCACGTGGCGTTATGTGAATCGGTTTAGGAGGAGTTGGAGAACGGGCAATCATCTTAGCTGCCAATTCTCCAAAGCGATTAATGCAATCGTGAAGATACTCAAGGGCATCAGGTTCCAATCCGCGTTCATGTCGGCGAGATGCTGTGGCGATTAGCTCCTCAAATGAAGTAACAAAGCTGCCCCCTGCCCATTTACGCTTAACCCCTCCAATGTCTTGGGGGAGTGCATAATACATCTGCGGTATAGACAAACCATTAGAGACCCTGCGCATGTCCTGTACTGCGAAGGCAATCCCAGCAGCTTGTTCCATTGGCGCGACATGAGTAAAGCAATTTCGAAATTCACTAAACTGTACCAACCAGCCTTTCGAAGATTCGTCCGTAGCTTCCAAGATTTCACGAGCCAGCGGATCGGTCGAGAAACTTTTTAGTTTATTTCGAAGACTACTCATGATGCTCACCGTAGCTATCGAAAAGCAGAATCGAGCAGCGAACTCTGCGAGGTTGTCACGCAGGACGGCCATTTCCCAAAACAAAGCGTGAATCGCCTTATATACTTCGGAACAGTATTCATCTTGAAACGCCTTGTATTCTGAGGGATCTGCTTCGTGTAGATACGCACCTAATTGAATGCTGTATGCACTCGCCAAATCCACGAGTCGCATTTGGCTATACTGAAGGCGGGATGCTATGCGTGATGCAATACTCATTAGAGGCATATTGCTTGTGCTGGCAGCAGAAGCGATCTGCCTCCATTGCTGCTTAACCTCCCAAATGAGCCAACTTCTCAGAGGATTCATCACTCTGAATTCCGGCGGCCTAATCGACTCCAACTGCCTGCGATCGGTCACAAAAGTTACACCGATAATCGTAAACCCCCTTCTTCGGAGGGTTGGAAAAAGGCTTCCATAGTCGCTGATCTGAAATGTCTCTATGTGTTTTCCATTAAGTCCAGCCTTAATTTCAACGTCAGCACCAGGTTCGTTAATTGCAACAACTCCACCGGTCAGCCATGCCACCCTGAGGACATTCTGCCACGTTAAATTCGAATTCATTACAATCGGCCCGTCTCCTGCTCTGTAATTCTATCGGCATACTTCCGATTATTCGGCAGCTTAGTGCGCCTTGTTAATAATACCGTTTGAAACCCAAGGTCTTCCTTTGCTTTCTTCTTTTCTTCGCGATACACTTCCCCATGCATTTCCCGCTCTGAAATCCTCCGCGCCATCCGCTCTGCTGCCCGCAAGCTCAAGCGCTCCTACTCGCGCCGAGTTCATGCACCTGAGCGGCATCCACTATGGCAAGCTGATACCGCATTTTCCGGGCGGATACCGCTCCGCGATCCGCGCTGCCGGACTCTCCCCTGATCCTGGTGGACTTCACATTGGCACCGCCGCTCGCACAAACGATTTACACGCAAGTTTATCTTAGCCAGAGACTCTCTCAATTTTTCGCCTTTAGCCGATCAGTTCAAGAGCGAATACTAGAGGAGGCGATCCGTCATTTCTGGGAAAATGCATCAAAAACCCGTTCGCAGGAGTTTAGAACTGCTCAAACCCCTACACTAAAAGCCCTTGCGGAAGCTATAGAGTATGAGTATCCAGTGCGCCTAAAGAAAATTTTTTCCGCCATGGTATTTTGTGCCGGCTTACGCCTAACTGATGAGCTGTCCGCTTGGCTTTCCCAAGACTGATGCACGAAAAATCCCGGGTTAAATGCCACTTTTGCCTTGACAGTCTGGGCGAAGAAATGGTAAATTTAGCAATTCGCTCCAGAGCGAAAAATCAGTGCGGTGAACGGTCTTTGACAAATTAGCTGCTAGCTACTGGCTGCTAGCTCCTAGCCGAAAAAACTGAGCCCCTTACCCACAAAGGGCGCAGAGGAAGGCTCTGAACTATACGCCAAATTGGGGTGAATCGCTGAAGGCTACGCCAATCTGGGATGATCTGGGATGGCATCGCTCAACCCTACGCCAATCTGGGATGACCGGGGATGGGGGAGGGGTGGCCATCGTGTGATCAGGTGATTGGGTTACCTGGGATCGAAATGGGATGCCCTCAGTTAACTCCTTTGAAATCCTAGTTAGGTTACCTGGAGGGGTGGGCTACGTCCTCACACCACCACCGCCTGCTTTTTCTCCGCCTGCTCCGATTGGATCGCCTGCTTGAAGTAATCCATCGAAAGCTTCAGTCCCATCTCCAAATCAATCTTCGGCTCCCAGCCGAGTAGCTGCCTTGCTTTGCTGATGTCCGGGCGGCGCTGCTTAGGATCGTCCTGCGGCAGGGGCTCGTACACAATCCGGCTGCTTGAGCCGGTGACCTTCAGGACAAGGTGCGCACATTCCAGAATCGTGAACTCCACCGGGTTGCCGATGTTTACCGGATTGTGTTCGTCGCAGCGAGACAGCCGCAAAATGCCATCCACTTCGTCACTCACGTAGCAGAAGCTGCGCGTCTGTTTGCCGTCGCCATAGACGGTGAGTGGCTCTCCGCGCAATGCCTGTTTCATAAAGTTGGAAATCACGCGGCCATCATTTAATTGCAGTCGCGGCCCATAGGTATTGAAGATGCGCAGAATGCGTGTATCCACTTTGTGATAGCGGTGGTACGCCATGGTTGCTGCTTCGGCAAAGCGCTTTGACTCGTCATAGACAGAGCGCGGGCCGATTGAGTTTACGTGGCCCCAATAGGTTTCCTTCTGCGGATGCTCCAGCGGATCGCCATAGCACTCTGAGGTGGAAGCCACCATGTACTTGGCGCCATATTTTTGGGCCACGTCGAGAGAGTGGAACGATCCCAGCGAGCCGACTTTCAGCGTCTCAATGCCGTGTTCCATATAGTCCACGGGGCTGGCCGGCGAGGCAAAATGAAACACGTAATCAACATGGCCCACGTCAAAGGGCTCGTTCACGTCTTTCTGCATAAAGTCAAAGCGCGATTCATTCTTCAGGTGGGCGATGTTGCGGAGGCTGCCCGTGAGCAGATTGTCCACGCACACAACGTCATTTCCCTCAGCCAGCAGCGCATCGCACAAATGCGACCCCACAAATCCTGCTCCGCCTGTTACCAGTACGCGCATAAGAAATTTCCCTCGTCAGAAGCTATTCTACTGTCCAGCAACGCTGTTCATGCCAGAATTCCCGCAATGCCCTATGCTCCGCTCCACGTCGGTGCCTTCCTCATAATCGTTCCACGTCTCCACCAGCAGATACGGCGCGGCATTCTGCGATCCATAATACTTGCGGAAAACGCGCAGCACGTCGTCAAACGTCTTGCCACAACGGTACGCAATGTGCCGGTTGCGGCTCCACGATGCCTTGCTGTCATCAAAACCAGGCCACACCGCGCCCACGGCCATCTTGTCCGGATGGTGCTCCTGCATGTTACGATAAAAATAATTCAGGTAGTCTTCACCGTAGTTGCTGCCGTCGCGCGCCCAGCCGCCACTGCCCGGCTGCACCCAGGCGTAATATCCGTCAAACGCATTCGGATATTTGTCATTCATGTCTTTGTAGATCAGCAAGGGCGGGTCCGGCCATGAGCGGGTGACCTGGCGTATGTGGTCCCAGTCCGTGCCTGAGTCTTTGGGAAAAATAAAGATCACTGGATGCCCGTTATAGCGCAGATAGCCGTCGCGTATGGCCCCAGCCTGCGGCCCAATGTACCGATCATAAAGATATTGCAGGTCTACAATCACCGCGTCCGTGTCATAGCCGGGATGGTCAACCGCTTCGTCATACTGCGCCGCTACCTTGAAATTGCTATCTGTGCTGGCGGCCTGCTGTAGTAGCGCGTAAGACTGGTCTTCAAACTCCTTGCGCGGCCCATACCAGTTCACCACAAATCCAGTGATGTTCAACTCTTTGGCTTTGGCAATCTGCTGCCGGATCACGTTCGGATCATGGCAGGAATATCCCACGTCAATATGCGCCTTTTGCCCAAACCATGGCTGATAGACAGCCAGCAGCCTGGGACTGCCTTCCGGGGCGCGGTTCTGCGTTGCCGCCAGTGACTCGCGCGGATTGATCCTGGCGCACCCGGTGGAGAGCAGAAGCGCTACAGCACAGAGAAACAGCAGCCCAATAGGGGTAAAAATGCGGTTCATAAGAATAGCTTATTCAGGTCGTTACAGAGAGGTTGGATGAAAAACCAGCAGTTTGGGATGGATGAGCGCGAGCGGGACTTGTTCTCGTTTATCTTCCGTTCAGCCTATGTCCAATTCACTACGAGCGAGAGCCACAATCTGTTCTCGGCTTTGTGCCCAGGAATTCCATACGGATACGCACCATTGGTGTATTAATTCATCCCGAGATTGGCCTTGCGCAGCAGCAAGTACGTCCCCGACGGTGATGTTGCCTCTCTCTTTGGGAAGAGGTAGGCCGGGCCATAGCTTGCGCTTCTTCGCCATCTGCATGTGCGCTTTCTGGACCTGTCTGCCGGTAAAATTTCTTTCCACATGCAGGTACAGGCCGATAAGGGCGAACACAATGGCGATCGGCTTGGTGCCCGCGTCCGCCTGCTGAGCAGTAAATGCGTCAACGATATGTTGATGGATAAACGAAGGACTGGAATGGGCCAAAGTGTAATACGACAGTTCGTAGTAAAGATCCAGATCTGAGGGCATACAGGAGCCGAGAGACTGCAAAGTGTCTCTATCCCACGCAATCTTACCAGCCGCGGCACTGAATAGCGCGCACGAATATGGATGGCTGCCCATACGGTTTGCAGATGATTGAATTGAGTAAGCTTCGTGCACTCCCGTCTCATATAAGCCGAGCCACGCTTTTTGGGTTTATACAAAATGTCTGCAAGGTTTTTCCCCACGCTCGTTCCAAGTACGTCAGGAACTCGCACCGCATTGGCGGTGTCTTTGGTTCTGGAACGAGTGTTGTATGAAGAGTCATTGGCTTTTTATCGCACTTTTGGCGGCAATCCGCTTGCACGCATTGCAGGGAGCCACGCCGCAGACAGCGCTGGAAGAGATTGCGACAGCGACCAAGCCGGAAACTATTGTTCGGCATCTCCCTGAGCCGGTTTAGAAGAAAATTGACGTACTGCCCCGCATGGAAAAGCAACTGGTGCTGGACTATCTTCTCAAGCTCAAGACGGCGCATCTTGGCAGTTGCACGGTCCGTCCGGAGCAGGATTCTGATGGCTGGGAAATACTTGATTCAGATGGCAACCACAAGGGCAAAGTCACGCTGGCCAACGCATTTATCTCCGGCACAGACGCTATGCTTCCTTTACAGGTGGAAACGGGAGACAACTTGCAGATGTTTATCGTTACCATGCATCTGGAGGAAGATGAATGGCGTATCGATGATTTTGGCGAATGGGAGAAAAGCGATTTAGGGCTTGCCAAGCTGCTCCATCAGCCCACGGCCATGGAAAAAAATGAGGCAGCCGCGCAACAGACCTTAGGGGTCATGACCAATGCAATCAGGTTTTATGTTAACGTCCATCCCCGGATCGGATTTCCGGCGGACCTCCGTGATGTCGTACGATCGCAGAACTCGAGGAATGGGTGGGGATTGCTATTGGATGAAAGCTTCGCCGCCGATCCCCTGATTAAAGATGGCTATCGTTTTCGTTATCTGCGGACGGCGATCGGCTCGGGAAATCAGGATTACGGCTCTTTTGAAATTACCGCTATGCCGGTTGAATTCGGAAGCACTGGCTCCAAAAGCTATTTTGTGAATGAGAGTGGTCTCGTTCACGCGACATCTGAAAATCGTCCGGCGACGGAAGATGATCCCCGGCCAGATGATTAACTCTTGGCGGATGGCAACTTATTGGTGGGTTGGTGGACTTTCGAATACCCCATCGTAATTAAAAAAGCGCCCACATGGGCGCTTTTCCAAGCATGATTCTGTAAGAGATGTTTGTTTTATTTCTTTTCGTCCTCGCTGCCGCCCTGTTCTGCTGCTGCGGACGCCTGCTCTTCTTCCATCTGTTTGCGGACTTCTTCCTGGCGCTTGGTGCGGATCTCCGCCCGCTTGGCGCGCTTGGCTTCAATCACCTTCTCGCTGCCCAGCAGTTCGATGAAGCATGTGGAAGCCCCGTCACCCGCGCGCCATCCCTTATGGATGATGCGCAGATACCCGCCGCTGCGGTCGCCAAAGCGGGGCGCAACGGTATCAAACAAGCGGCTCACTGATTCGCGCGTCATCAGGTAGCTTCCCGCCAGACGCCGTGCTGAAAGGTCGCCGCGCTTGCCCAGCGTGATCATTTTTTCCACGTGCGGACGCATGGCCTTGGCCTTGGCCGGCGTGGTTTCTAGCCGCTCTTCCATGATGAGCGAGGTCACCAGGTTGCGCAGCAGCGCGCGGCGATGGCTGGTGTTCCGTCCGAGTTTTTTCGTATGTCTCTGGTGACGCATAGTCTTAAGTCCTTAACTGAATTTCTTTTGTTCAACAGCTACTAGCCTCTGGCTGCTAGCTCCTGGTCGAACAGCCTTCGGCTCTTAACCTTTGGCTTTTAGCCAGTTTCTTCAGGGGATTGTGACATGGAAATCGCGTTACAGCCGTTCCGATCTCCCGATCACCAGATCCCCCGATCTAAAACTCTTGCCCGTCACCTTCATCCAGGCCCCCGCCGCCGCCCATCGGGACTGCGGAAGGCATCTGGCTGGTGGGTCCGGGAACAGCGTTGCCCTGCTCATCGATCTTCATGCCCAGTGAGAGGCCCATGGAAGCAAGGATTTCCTTGATCTCATTGAGCGACTTGCGGCCAAAGTTCTTGGTCTTGAGCATCTCCGCTTCTGTCTTTTGCACCAGCTCGCCGATAGACTGGATATTCGCGTTCTTCAGGCAGTTGTAGCTGCGCACAGAAAGCTCCAGCTCTTCCACTGAGCGGTTCAGGTTCTCATTCTTGATCAGCGGCTTCTCTTCGCCCCGCGACTCCGTCTCCAACTCCTCTTCAAAGTTGATGAAGATCGTCATGTGGTCTTTGAGCAGCTTCGCGGCCAGGCCTAGCGCGTCAGCCGGGGCAATAGAACCGTTGGTCCAGATTTCAATGTCGAGCTTGTCGTAGTCGGTGATCTGCCCCAGGCGGGCGGCTTCCACGGTGTAATTGCACTTGCGCACCGGGGAGTGGACTGAATCAATGGGGATAAAGCCAAGGCCCAGGTCTTCGTCAAAATTTTTGTCGGCAGCAACATAGCCGCGGCCGCGCTTCAGGCGCATCTCCATGTCCAGCTTGCCGCCTTCAGAAACCGTGGCTATATATACAGTCTTGTCCAGTATCTCCACGTCGCCATCAGCTTCAATCATGCCGGAAGTTACAACACCCGGCTGTTCGGCCTTCAGGTAGATCGCCTTGGGACCGTCGCCATTCAGCTTGAACGGGACTTGCTTCAGGTTAAGGATGATGTCGGTTGCATCTTCCACCACGCCGGGGATCGACTGGAATTCGTGCAGCACGCTTTCAATTTTCACGGCGGTTACGGCTGCGCCTTCAATGGAAGAAAGCAGCACGCGCCTGAGGGCGTTGCCAATGGTGGTGCCGAATCCGCGCTCAAAAGGCTGCGCGTAAAAGCGGCCGTATTTGTCGGTAAGTGTTTCAGTGTCAGTAGCTAAACGTTTGGGTTTTTGAAAACCTCTCCAGAGAACCATTCTTTTTTGTCCTTTCAACTCCGCTCCGTTTGGCGCATGCGGCTGGGAGGCCACAAGGCTGTTCTGGTGCGGGCAATTGCGGCCAGCAGCTTCTAGCTCTGAGCTACTGGCCTCTAGCTAAATCAGATTATGAGTGGATGAATCAGTTGGAATTTATTTGATGCTGAAAATCCAACTTCCGATTCACCGCGCCGCCGGGCAGGGCTTTAACCCTGCTGTTCCGCTAGCAGCTTCTAGCTAGCGGCCAGCAGCTTTTACTTCGAATACAGTTCCACGATCAGCTGTTCGTTCACCGGCGCATTGATGTCTTCGCGCTTGGGCAATGCTAGTACGCGGCCCTTCAGGTTATCGCGATCCACTTCCAGCCAGCCAACCACGGGCTGATGGCTTGAGTAATCGCGCGCACCCTCAATCACTGTGAATTTCTTTGCTTTATCGCGAACCTGAATCTCGTCCCCGGCGCTCACCTGAAATGAAGGAATGTTCACCCGGCGTCCATTTACGTCAATGTGGCCGTGGCGCACAATCTGTCGCGACTGCCGCCTCGACGTGGCAAAGCCCAGCCGGTACACCACGTTATCCAGCCGGCGCTCCAGTTGCTGCAAGAGCAATTCGCCGGTGACACCCGGCTTGCGTGCGGCTTTCTCAAAGTAGTTGCGGAACTGGTTTTCCAGCGTGAAATACATGCGCTTGGTCTTCTGCTTTTCCCGGAGTTGCAGGCCATATCCAACTACCTTGGCCTTGCGGTCCTTGCCATGCTGGCCGGGAGCAAAGTTGCGCTTTTCCACGGGACATTTGTCAGTAAAGCACTTGGCCCCTTTTAAGAACAATTTCATGCCTTCGCGACGGCAAAGGCGGCAGACTGCACCTTTATAACGTGCCATTGATTCTCCTTACTGCGAGTGACGATGGGTTTACGGAAACGCTGTCCCTTCTTCCCCATCCAATTAACAATTTAGTAGTGAGTAATTTGGTAAATGAGTAAATTAAGCTGTCTTCCGGCTTTCAATTTACCCAATTACCAAATTACCCATTTACCAATTCTCGAAAAAAACTTGCTTCTTACACACGCCGTCTTTTCGGCGGCCGGCATCCATTGTGCGGAATGGGCGTGACATCTTTAATCGTCTTCACATCCAGTCCGGCGGCGGCCAGGGCGCGGATCGCCGATTCGCGTCCGGAGCCAGGCCCATTCACCCGCACCTCAACAGAGCGCATGCCGTGGTCGCGCACCTGGTTGGCGGCGTTGCTGGCAGCCTGCTGCGCGGCAAACGGCGTGCCTTTACGCGAACCGCGGAAGCCTAGCGAACCGGAGCTCTTCCATGCCAGCGTGCGGCCCTCACTGTCCGTGATGGTCACAATGGTGTTGTTGAAAGAAGCCTGGATATACGCCACTCCATGCGGAACGTTCTTGCGTTCTTTCTTTTTGAAAACCTTTTTCTTGCCCTTTGTTCCGGTAGCGCC
This sequence comes from Candidatus Angelobacter sp., assembly GCA_036495645.1. Taxonomy (GTDB): domain Bacteria; phylum Acidobacteriota; class Terriglobia; order Terriglobales; family Acidobacteriaceae; genus Angelobacter. The sequence goes on along the minus strand of DASXMN010000010.1, from coordinate 16,272 downwards.
GCTCCCGGGTGCTGCTGTTGCTTTGGCCATAAGATTTTTTTCCTGTTTAACTCTCTTGCGTGACCTCACGATCATCCGCATTCACAGTCAAGCTAATTGCCAATTGCTAATGGCTAATTGCTAAGTTTTTGCCGCCGTTTTCTTCTTGTTGGCCACCGTGCCTTTACGCGGCCCTTTGCGAGTGCGCGCGTTGGTGTGCGTGCGCTGTCCGCGGACCGGCAGGTTGCGGCGATGGCGGTATCCGCGATAGGAGCCAATTTCAATCAGCCGCTTGATGTGCATGGAAATGTCTTTGCGCAGATCGCCTTCCACGTCGCCTTCGGCTTCAATCGCCTGGCGAATGCGGTTAACCTCGTCCTCATTCAGGTCCTGCACTTTCTTCATGGGCTCGACTTTTGCCGTGTCCAGGAGCCGCGCGGAGCGCGAGTTCCCAATTCCATAGATATAGGTAAGCGCGATGTTCACATGCTTATTACGCGGAAGATCAACGCCTGAAATACGTGCCATTTGTTCTCCTTGTTGCTATCTTGATCGGTTTACAGCCTGGCTTGGCCGTCTTCCCGATCGCAGTTGACGATTGAAAATCTATCCCTGTCTCTGTTTGTGTTTCGAATTTTCGCAGATCACGCGCACCACGCCCTTGCGGTGCACGATCTTGCACTTGTCACAAATCTTCTTTACTGATGCCCTGACCTTCATGTTTCCCGCTCTCTTTTAATTCCGTGCTGCCCTCAATCAACGTTCCGGCCGCACTTTTCGTGATTTGGTAATTGGGTAAATTCGTAATTTGGCAATTTGAAAACCATGGCCTTCCAATTACCCATTTACCAAATTACTCAATTACCAAATCACTTGTACCGATACACAATTCGCCCACGCGTGAGATCATAGGGCGAGAGTTCCACCGCGACCTTGTCGCCGGGAAGAATGCGAATGAAATTCTTGCGCATTCTGCCGGAAACGTGCGCCAGCACCTGATGTTTGTTTTCCAGTTCCACCCGGAACATGGCATTGGGCAGCGGCTCAACCACCGTTGCCATCACCTCTATCGCGTCTTCTTTACTCACCTAGCTCCTTGAGAGTCTCGTTGTTGGAGATCCCTCGCTTTGCTCGGGATTTCGGCAGCAGGCTCCCGCTCCGCTCACGCCTGCAAGACGCCTCAACCTCAATCGCGTCTTCTACCAGCCAGCAGCTTCTTTATTCCGTCAGCACCAGTGGTCCATTGCGCGTGACCGCCACAGTATGTTCAAAATGCGCGCTGTAACTGCCATCTTCAGTGACTGCGGTCCATTTATCGTCAAGGACCCGCGTGCCCGGCTTGCCGATGTTTACCATCGGCTCAATGGCAATCACCATGCCTTCGCGCAACCGGGTGCCATGACCTCGCGTGCCGAAATTCGGCACCTGCGGATCTTCGTGCAGCCGTGTCCCGATTCCGTGTCCCACAAATTCCCGCACCACGCTGAATCCGTTGGCCTCAACATATTCCTGCACTGCCGCTCCCACGTCGCCAACCGTCTTACCCAGCCTGACTTCGGCAATTGCTTTCTTCAGCGAAGTTTCCGTCACATCCAGCAGCTTTTGCAGCTCCGGAGTCAATGACTTGCCTACAGGCACGGTAATCGCGGAGTCGCCGTAGTATCCATCCAGGACTACTCCGCAATCGATGGAAACAATATCGCCTTCCTTGAGCACCCGCTTCTCTGAAGGAATGCCGTGAATGATTTCATTGTTCACCGACGTGCACAGCACGCAGGGATATTCGTGGTATCCCTTGAATGCAGGCTTCGCCCCTAATTCCCGGATTTTTTCTTCCGCTGCGTTTTCCAGGTCCATGGTGGAAACTCCGGGGGCCACCATGGTTTTCACCGCATCCAGCACCTGGCGAACAATCTGTCCGCTGCGCTTCATCTTCCCCAGCTCGGCTTGTGACTTGCAATTGATCATTCAAATGCCTGCTGCATCCGCTTCGCCTTCAATAGCGCGAAAAATTTCCGCCATGACTTTGTCAACAGGTTGTTCTCCGTTGATCCGGCGCAAGCGTCCCTGCTTACGGTAATAATCTTCCAGCGGCAGGGTCTGGCGTTCATAACTCTTCAAACGCTCGGAGATAACAACTTCCGTGTCGTCGGCGCGCTGGAACAACTGTGTACCGCAGACGTCGCAAACGCCCGCTTCTTTGGGCGGCTGGAGATAGATATTGTAAATCTTGCCGTCGACAGGACAAGAACGGCGGCCCGTAAGCCGTTGCAGTAATTGATTATAACTTACCTCAACGCCAAGGACAACCGGTCTGCTGTTCCCCGGCCGTGCCGCCAACTCCTTATCCAGCCATTCCGCCTGCCCTACTGTCCGCGGAAACCCATCCAGAACAAAGCCTCGTTCACAGTCCGGTTGTTTTAACCGGTCTGCCACCATGCCATTCACCAAATCATCGGAAACCAGCTCACCCCGCTCCATTACCCGGCTCGCTCTCCGTCCCAAGTCGGTCCGACGGGCCACATTGTCCCGCAGAATGTCCCCCGTGGAAATGTGGGGGATTCCGTAGTGTCCGGCAATCAACTTGGCCTGTGTGCCTTTGCCGGCCCCAGGGGCGCCCAGCAAGACAATCGGGCCCACAGCGATGTGCTTTTCGCTCATAGCCTTATACCGGTGCGGCCCGACAGCCTCTTAGCCCCAGAGCCTCCTCCCGCGGACTCGTCCGCTTCGGGAGGTAAAGCCTTCATAATGACGCATCACCAATTGCGACTCGATCTGGTTTACCGTATCCATTGCCACGCCCACCACGATCAAAAGTGAGGTCCCGCCAAAGTAAAAGTTCACGCCCAAACCATGCAGCACCCAGACCGGCAATCCACTAAAGACGCGCGGCCCGATCCAAGGTATATGATCAAGATGGATTCCGGCAATCATCCATTCCGGAATCAACGAAATCAGGATCAGGTACAAGCCGCCTACCAGCGTCACGCGCGTCAGCACATCATTGATGTAGTCACGGGTGCGATGGCCCGGACGGATGCCGGGAATAAACCCGCCATACTTCCGCATGTTGTCCGCAACGTCTGACGGATTGAAGACGATGGAAACATAAAAATACGCGAAGAAGATAATCCCGACCGCATAGAGCAGCGTGTATAGCGGCTCGCCCCATTTAAGTTGTTCCAGCGTCCCGCCAAAGTAGCGGTTCAACGTGCCGCCGGGTTTAAACGCGTTGGAAAGCGTGAGCATCTGTGGAATGCTAAGCAGCGATGAAGCAAAAATCACCGGCATTACGCCACCGGAGTTCACGCGCAGAGGAAGGTGCGTTGACTGACCACCCATGATGCGGCGTCCTACCACGCGCTTCGCATATTGGACCGGTATCCGCCGCTCTGATCTTTCCATGAATACGATGAAGGCCACTACCAGGATCATCACCGCTATCAGGATCAACAGGATTGGAATGGTGAAACTGCCCCAGGTGGCAGACTTCGCCTTGCTATAGAGTTCCTGTACCGCACGAGGCAATCCAACCACGATCCCGGCAAAAATCAGCAGGGACATTCCATTGCCCACGCCGCGTTCCGTAATCTGCTCGCCCAGCCACATGATAAAGATGCTGCCTGTGGTCAGGGTGATGATCGTCATCAGGATGAAGGAAGGTCCCGGGCTAATGACAAATTTCTGGGACTGCAGAGTAAACGCAATACCCATACTTTGCAGCACGGAGAGTATCAGGGTGAGATAACGCGTCCACTGCGTAATCTTCCTGCGCCCAAGATCACCTTCTTTTTGCAGGCGGGCCAGCGGCTCCCAAACTACGGTGAGCAACTGCAAAATAATGGACGCCGTGATGTAGGGCATAATGCCCAGGGCAAAAATCGTCAACCGGCGCAGGTTGCCGCCGCTGAACAGATCATAAAAACCCAGCAATCCGCCGCTCTGCTGCTCAAACGCTTTTTGCAGTTGGTCAGTATTGATGCCCGGCGTGGGGATGTGCGACCCCAGCCGGTAAACAGCCAGCATGGCCAGCGTAAACAGAACGCGCTTGCGGAGGTCCGGTACTCGAAAGATATTCGCCAGTTTCTCGAACATTTAATTCACTTTTTTCTTTAGTTTCGAAGGTGGTTTCGTTTTGCCCTTGATGTTCTCGTTTTGAGCTTCGGCTACAGCAGGAGCGCCAATGACTTCAACCTTGCCGCCCGCTTTGGTGATCTTCTCTTCGGCCGACTTGGAGAACTTGTGCGCCTGTACGCTGATCGCCGACTTAAGCTCGCCATCGCCCAGAATTTTGATCAGGTCATTCTTGCTCGCCAGACCGTGCTTGACCAGAAATTCCGGAGTTATGTTTTTCTCGCCCAGTTCCACCAGGCGGTCAAGGTTTACTACCTGATATTCCACGCGGAAGATGTTGGTGAAGCCGCGTTTGGGCAAACGCCGGTGCAGTGGCATCTGGCCGCCTTCAAAACCCCGCATCATGCGCGAGCCGGAACGGGAACGCTGGCCTTTGTGGCCGCGCGCGGACGTCTTTCCCATACCGCTGCCCATGCCCCGGCCCACGCGTTTTTTGTTGGACGTGGCGCCTTTGGGAGGCCGTAAGGTTGATAAGTTCGTTGGCACTTTAAGTTTCCTTTTATACGCAATCACCGCCATTTAGTTACATGCGATAATTACTCGGTTTCCCTTAGTGGACCAGTTAAAAACTGGTCCACTAGGTGTATCAGCGTCTAGCGATTCGCTCGCGAATCGCGGGCCTTTAGGCAGACGTCATCGCATAGCGATGATCCTGCCTGCCTACTTCTCCAATATCTGGACCAGATGCGGGATCTTAGCCACCATGCCGCGGATCGAGGGTGTGTCTTCCCGCTCCACCACCTGGTTCAGCCGGGTAAAGCCCAGGCCTTTGACCACCAGCTTGTGTTTTATCGGCGTACAAATTTTTGAGCGCACATATTGCAGACGAATTGTTTTTTTCTGTGCCGTCATTGTTTACAGCTCCTGCAGCGTCTTGCCGCGCAGAGTTGCCACATCCTGGCGGTCACGAAGTTTGTTGAGCGCATCAAACGTGGCTTTGATCACGTTGTGCGGATTGGCCGTGCCAATCGATTTGGTGAGCACGTTCTGTACGCCCACTGATGTCATTACCGCGCGCACCGCGCCGCCGGCAATCACTCCAGTCCCTTCCGGGGCCGGTTTCAGCAACACCCGTCCGGAGCCAAACGTGCCCAGCACCGCGTGAGGAATGGAGGTCTTGCTCAGGTTCACCCGAATCAGGTTCTTCTTGGCTGATTCAATTCCCTTGCGAATGGCCTGTGGCACTTCCTTGGCTTTGCCGGAACCGAAGCCGACTACCCCCGCACTGGGATCGCCCACCACCACCAGCGCCGCGAATGACATGTTCTTGCCGCCCTTGACCACTTTGGTCACGCGGTTGATGGCAACTACCTGGTCTTTCAACTGGTAGCTGCCGGCATCGAGCTTTTTCTTTGTTGCGATCGCCATTTTGTTTAGAACTCCAGACCTGCTTCGCGCGCGGCATCCGCCAGCGCCTTGATGCGTCCGTGGTAGAGATACCCGCCACGGTCAAATACAACTTTCTTAATTCCTTTTTCCTGCGCCCGTTGCGCAATCGCCTTACCGATTTCTTTGGCGCTGGCGACATTGCCGCCCGTCTTCTTGCCGCTCTTTTTTCCCGCCGTGCTGGCCGCAACCAGAGTCTGGCCGGACATGTCATCAATCACCTGAACGTAAATGTGATTGATCGAACGGTATACGTTCAGCCGTGGACGCTCCGGCGATCCGGCAACCTTGTTCCGCAGCCGCTGATGGATCCGCCGCCGTGTTTTGTCTTTCGAACTATCTGGAATCATGTTTTTACCCTTTGCTTCGCACCGCCCATGGCAGCGCGATCAAAAAATTAAGTTTCACGGAACCGTCAATTGAGTAATTTGGTAATTTTCAATTTGGTAATTGAAAATCCGTTACGTTCTATCTTGCTCTCAACTCAATTACCCAATTACCAAATTTCCCGATTACTAAATCTATTTAGCTCCGGTCTTGCCGACTTTCTTCTTCAATTTCTCGCCCACGTAGCGGATGCCCTTTTGCTTGTATGGATCCGGTGGACGCAGACTGCGCATGTCCGCTGCCACCTGTCCAACCTTCTGGCGGTCAATCCCGCTGATCGTCAGCTTGGTCTGCTTGGGGTCGACAGCCGCGGTTACCCCTGTAGGCAGCGGAAACTCAATCGGGTGCGAATAGCCCAGCGTGAACACCACTGTGTTCTTACCCTTTAACTCCGCGCGATAGCCGATGCCGACAATTTCCAGATCGCGGTTCCAGCCTTTGGTCACGCCCTCAACTGCGTTGTTCACCAAAGCGCGCGCCAAGCCATGTACCGCGGCATACTGATCGCTTTTGCGCGTGACGTTAATGTGCCCGTCCGCCTGCTTTAGCTCCACACCGGAAGGCAAATGCGTCTGGACTTGGCCCTTAGGGCCATTCACGACAACAGTATTGCCTTTCACTTCATACTTCACTCCCGCCGGGAGTGGAATCGGTTTCTTTCCGATACGAGACATTGATCTAAATCCCTTTTCTGGCGAGTCCCTCGAAACACTCACTGTTTCGAGTTCCACAACCTGTTAGCTCTTAGCCATTAGCCTTTGGCCATTAGCTTGAGTTTCTAAGCCTTCAACACTCTCTGACTGGGCAATACGCTGACATCATCCAATCGATCCTAGCGGTGAGAAAACTGCTTCCTTCTGAATCGCTCAAGCTAAAAGCCAAGGACTAATAGCTAAGAGCTGGTAGCTTCGCGCTCCGCGCGAAATTACCATACTTCGCAAAGAATCTCGCCGCCCAGGCCCTGTTTCCGCGCCTGGCGCCCCGTCATCACTCCCTTGGGAGTGGTGAGGATGTTAATCCCCAGCCCGCCGAGCACGCGTGGAATATCATTTCGTCCCACATACACGCGGCACCCGGGCCGCGAAATGCGCTGCAGGTTGGCGATGGCGGCATTATTGTCCTGCCCGTATTTCAGGTAAATGCGCAGGACCTTTCTGCCTTCTTCCTCTGTCGCCTTGAAATTGGCGACATAGCCTTCTTCTTTCAGAATGCGCGCGATTTCCAGCTTCAACTTGGAGGCTGGAACATCGAGCTTCTGGTGACGCGCGTGGATCGCATTACGAATGCGCGCCAGCAAATCTGCGACCGGATCGGTCAAACTCATCTTCGTTTATCTCCTCTTATCGTCACCCGTTTGCTCCGGCCTGCCGGAGAACCTGCCGTGACGTACTGCAAAACCAGCCATTTGGCTCTTGGCTATTAGCCATTGGCTCTTGGCTATTAGCCCTTAGCTCTGGCTTTTAACTCTTGAACTCCCTCTGTTTACTTCTCACGCTTGCTCAGTTCGACCATTCTCTTTCCCAGTCAAAACAAGCTAAAGGCCCACGGGCTAAGAGCTAAAAGCTTTTTCCCTTACCAGGACGACTTCGAAACCCCGGGCACTTCACCTTTGAGCGCCAGGCCGCGGAAGCACAGGCGGCAAAGCCCGAACTTGCGCAGATACGCGCGCGGCCGTCCACAGATGGAGCAGCGGTTGCGGTGCTGGGTGGAGAACTTGGGTTTCTTGTTCGTCTTGGCGATCTTTGCTGTTGTTGCCATTTTTTCCTTCGCTCGGCCTCTCGGCCATCGCTTCGGGCCTTTAGCTTTTAGCTATTAGCCTTTAGTGCTTCCAAATCTTTGTCTTGCCTTACATTTTTGCAAATCAACTTGTTGAGCAAAACCGCTTTGCATCTTCCAAACAAAGCCAAAAGCTAACAGCTAATAGCCAAGAGCTGCTTACTGCCTGAACGGCATGCCAAAGCTCTTAAGCAATGCCCGCGCCTGGTTATCGTCACGCGCCGTGGTCACAATGGTCACGTTCATGCCCTTCAGCTTGTCCACTTTCGCGTAATCGATTTCCGGGAAGATCAACTGGTCGCGCAGGCCCAGCGTGTAATTGCCGCGGCCATCAAACGATTTTGTCGATACCCCGCGAAAGTCACGCACGCGCGGCAGCGCCACGTTAATCAAGCGGTCCATGAATTCATACATGCGGGTCCCGCGCAGCGTCACCATGGCGCCAATGGCCATGCCTTCACGCACCTTGAATGCCGCAATCGACTTCTTGGCCTTGGTCACAACCGGCTTCTGGCCGCAGATCTCGCCCAGGTCGCGGACCAGCGGGTCCAGCATCTTGGTATTCTGGGTCGCTTCACCTACGCCCATGTTCACCACAATCTTGTGCAGTCGTGGGACAGCCATCGGGTTCGTGGCGCCCAGCTCTTTGGCCAGCGCCGGAGCAATTTCTTTATCGAATTTATCTTTCAGTCTTGCCGTAACCTTGGTTGCCATTTGTTTTTCTCTGTCCTTCTCCCACGGTTTCGGAGTGGTTACCGGTTCGTAGGATCATCAATTTCTTGCAGGAACCGCCGGCGCCTTAGCCTGCGCTTCCTCTTCCTTAGCTTCCGAACTCTCAGCCTTTAGCCAAAGCAGTTTCTGTGGCTGAATGCTGATTGCTGACCGCTGAGTGCTATTTATCCAGCGGCGAATCGCAGCGCCGGCAAATTCGCACGTGGTGGCTGCTGCCTACCGCCTTATGTCCAATGCGTGACGGCCCGCAGCTCGGGCATACCACCATCACGTTGGAGATGGAGATTGGCGACTCCTGCTCCGCGATTCCGCCCTTGATGTTGCGCTGCGGATTCGGACGCACGTTCTTCTTCACCATCATCACGTGCTCCACCAGAACTTTGCGGGTGGCGGGGAATACCCGCAGCACACGTCCCTGCTTGCCTTTGTCGCGTCCGGTGATGACTTTCACCGTGTCATTGCGCTTGATGTCAACCCTTATATGCATTGTCTGCCTTCAACTCTTTTGGCGGCTCCAGCTTCCTTCTCCGCCTGAATTCTTGTCTTGCTTTCTTGCTCTTCTCTTCGGCCAAGTTCCTTACAAGACTTCCGGCGCCAGAGAAACAATTTTCAGAAACTTCTTTTCCCGTAGCTCGCGGGCCACGGGGCCGAAAACTCGCGTGCCGATTGGCTCGCCTGTCTCGTTGATCAGCACCGCGGCATTCTGGTCAAAGCGGATATAGGTGCCGTCGCGCCGCCGATATTCCTTGCGCTGCCGCACGATCACGCACTTGACCACGGTGCCTTTCTTGGCGGTGCCGTCCGGCGAAGCTTCTTTTACCGCAGCCGTCACCACATCACCCAGGCTGGCATTCAGGCCGGTGTGTCCGCCCAGCGGCAGGATCATCTGCAACCGGCGCGCCCCGCTGTTGTCGGCCACATCGAGAATGCTTCTCATCATGACTGCCATAGTTTTGTCCCCTTCCAAATTTCTTTCGTCAGCGATTCGGCCCTTCAGGCCGCCGAATCGTGCCGCTACAGGTGCACAAACTGAGTGTCCACGTCCAGGCTCTTAAGCGGTTTTCGAATCCAATGCCGCTTCTTCCCCGCCCACCAGCTTGGCCTTCTGAATGATGTTCTTCAGCCGCCAGCGCTTCAGCTTAGACATTGGCCGCGTCTCTTCGATCTCCACGGTATCGCCGACATTCGCCGTGTTCTTTTCATCGTGCGCGTAAAACTTTTTCGATTTGGCGACCACGCGGCGATAAAGCGGATGCGCCTTCTTCATGATGACCTGCACCACGATGGTCTTGCTCATCTTGGTGGAGGTTACCCGGCCAATCTTGGTGCTGCGGCTGCCTGCTTTTTTTTCGGTTGCTGTATCTGCCATTTACTTCTTCCTCTTTTTGGCGGTTGCGGTCTTCTTCTTTGCCGGCTTGGCCGCTTTGCTTTTTACGCCCGCTTTGGCCTTTGTCTTTTTCGTGGCGCTCTTTTTCGGCGCAGCCTTCTTCGGCGCGGCTGCAGCGTCGCCGGCGGTTTCCGCCGCGGGCTGGCCATTGCTGGCGACTTCTATGCCCAGCTCTTTTTCCCGCATCACCGTATGAATGCGGGCCACGTCTTTGCGCAGGCCGCGAATCTTGGTCAGGCTCTCCGTCTGTCCCATTTTCAACTGGAACTTCAGCCGGAAGAGCTGGTCATTGAGCTCGCGCTGCTGGTGCAGCAGTTCGGTATCGGTCAAATTTCTAAGCTTTTCGACATCCATGTTTTGTTTTCTCGTCTTTTACGTTCACTGTAGCTTAGCTTTTAGCCTTTAGCCGATTCTGCTTCCATCTAATACACAAAAGCTAATTGCCAATGGCTAATTGCTTTTTGCTAATTGCTTTCTAGTGCGCATCCGCGCGGGCAACAAACTTTGTCCGCAGGCCAAGCTTGTTGGAAGCCAGCCGCATTGCTTCCTGAGCATCGGTGCGGCCTACGCCTTCCATTTCAAACAGGATCTTGCCCGGACGCACAACCGCAACCCAGTGGTCAGGCGCGCCCTTGCCTTTGCCCATACGGGTTTCAGCCGGCTTCTTGGTTACGGGCTTATCCGGAAACAGGCGGATCCATATCTTCCCGCCGCGCTTCACAAAACGCGTCATGGCCACACGGCTGGCTTCGATCTGACGGTCCGTAATCCAGCCCGGCTCCATTACCTTCAACCCGAAATCGCCGAAGGAGAGTTCTCCTCCGCGCCAGGCTTTTCCCCGCATGCGTCCGCGCTGCTGCTTGCGGTACTTAACTTTTTTCGGCATTAACATAAGTTCAAATCCTTGTTGCTGCTCATACCATTTGCGGCCCTTGGCCGTTGGCTCTTAGCTTTGGCTAACCCAACTTGTCGATCGTTCGAATCTCAAGCTAAACGCCAAGGGCCAATGGCCAAAAGCCGTTTAGAACGCTCCCGCGCCCTGGCGCTCAGGCTGGCGCTTCTTCGTGGGCAAAATGTCGCCCTTATAAACCCAGCATTTCACGCCGATTATGCCGTACGTAGTGTGGGCTTCGGAAAATCCGAAATCGATATCGGCTCGCAGCGTATGCAGCGGCAAACGTCCCTGGAGATACCACTCAGAGCGCGCGATTTCATTGCCGTTCAAACGGCCGGAAACGCGCACCTTGATGCCCTTGCAGCCGAAACGCAGCGCCGAATCTACTGATTTGCGCATTGCCCGGCGGAAGCCAACGCGCTTTTCCAGTTGCAGCGCGATTCCTTCCGACACTAATTGCGCATCCAGCTCCGGCTTGTGCACTTCCTGAATGTCAATGAAGACATCCCGGTTCGTCCGCTTCTGCAACTCGATCTTCAGCTTATCGATTTCCGCGCCTTTGCGACCGATGATGATGCCCGGACGCGCCGTGCGGATAATGATGCGCAGCTTGTTGCCCGGACGCTCAATTTCAACCGAGCTCACGCCCGCGGACTTCAGCTTGTCCTTCAGCTCTTCTTTCAGTTTTACGTCTTCCAGAAGCAGCTTGTTGTAATCGCGCTCAATGAACCAGCGCGACCGCCACGGCTTGGTGTAACCGAGTCGAAATCCGTAAGGATGGACTTTCTGTCCCATGCATTTACCTCGTAATTAGCTCTTGGCTACTAGCTTTTGGCTTTTAGCCGGTCTGGTGAGTTTTGGTTCTCCAATTACCCGATTACCAAATTACTCAATTACCAAATTCCTTTACCGCGCCGCAGCGGTCTTCTTTTTCCCTGCCGGCTTCTTTTTCGCGCTTGCGGCCTTCTTTTTGCCCGCTGTCTTCGCCGGAGCCGCCGCGCCTTCTTCGCCTACAACTGTCGCCAGTTCCTGCTTGTTCTCCGCGCCTTTTTCCGCCAGCACAATTTCCATGTGCGAGATGCGGCGCTGGTAACGGAACGCGCGCCCCATCGGCGCCGGACGGATGCGCTTCATGCGCGGCCCTTCATTCGCGATGGCGTGCTTCACGTAAAGCCGGTCCAGGTCAACGTCAATGCCCTTTTCCTGGCTGAGATAGTTGGCATTTTCCACCGCCGAGCGCAGCAACTGGAAAATTGCCGGGGCAATGCGCTTCTTGGTGAAGTTGAGCGTGGTCATCGCATCTTCCACGCGCCGGCCTTTGATCAGGTCCAGCACCAGCCGCGCCTTCTGCGGCGATACTCTGGTAAATCGGGCTTTCGCTATAAATTCCATGGTTGTTAACCTATGCTCTCAATCTTCTTTATTTCGCCGGTGGCGCTGCCGGAGCAATCGCGCCCGGTCCACCCGGAACACCCGCCGGCTTGGCGGAAACTTCCGCAGCCGCCTTCATCGAGTGGCCTTTGAACACCCGCGTAAAGGAGAACTCGCCCAGCTTGTGTCCCACCATGTTTTCCGTGATGTACACGGGAATAAACTTTTTGCCGTTGTGTACCGCAATCGTGTGTCCCACCATCTCCGGTGAAATCGTCGAGCGGCGCGACCATGACCGAATGACCTTCTTGTCATTCTTCGCATTCAGGTCTTCAATCTTTTTCAGCAGATGGCCGTCAATATGCGGCCCTTTTTTTAATGAACGCGCCATTATTTCTGTCTCCTGCTCACAATGAACTTGTCGGTGCGCTTGTTGTTGCGCGTCTTGTAGCCGCGTGTCGGCTGGCCCCACGGGGTCACGGGATGGCGTCCGCCGGAGGTCTTGCCTTCACCACCGCCATGCGGATGGTCCACCGGGTTCATGGCCACGCCGCGATTGACCGGCTTCTTGCCCAGCCAGATATTGCGTCCAGCCTTGCCGATGGCCACATTTTCGTGGTCCACGTTGCCAATCTGCCCGATCGTCGCCATGCAATCGATCAGCACTTTGCGCGTCTCGCCCGAAGGCAGTTTCACCAGCGCATAATCATCTTCCTTCGCCACCAGTTGGGCCGATCCGCCAGCCGAACGCACCATCTGCGCGCCCTTGCCCGGCTTCAACTCAACGTTGTGGATCGTGGTGCCGGGAGGAATGTTCTTCAACGGCAGCGCGTTTCCAACCAGAATATCGGCTTCCGGACCGCTGACGATCTTCTGGCCCACATTCAAGCCCACAGGATGGAGAATGTAACGCTTTTCGCCGTCAGCATAGGCGATCAGTGCAATGCGCGCCGAGCGGTTGGGATCATATTCGATTGAAACCACTGTCGCTGGAACGCCGTTCTTATCGCGTTTGAAATCGATCTCGCGCAGCTTGCGCTTGTGCCCGCCGCCACGATGCCAGATGGTGATGTCTCCGCCATTGCGGCGTCCGCCGGTGCGCAGCTTGATGCGCGTCAGCGGCTTGTGCGGCTTATCGGTCGTCAACTCGTCATTGGTCAGCGTTGTCTTGAACCGCAACGACGGCGTAATCGGTCTGTATGTTTTGATTGCCATAAAAAATCAGCCCTTAGTTCTTGGCCTTTGGCTCTTAGCTTGTCTGGAAGCTAATAGCTTTGGCTTTTTTCCATAAGCGATTTCGGCCGCCCACGCGCCGAATCGCGCTGCCTCGGGAGCCTTCACGTTGCAACCACATCCAGCCCCTTAAGCGGTTTCACCCTAGCTCGATAAGCGATTTCGGCCGCCCACGCGCCGAATCGCGCTACCTCGGAAGCCTTCACGTTGCAACCACATCCAGCCCCTTAAGCGGGTTACAAATCAAATGTTCGCTGCGTACTCGGGCATCTTCTCGCCTGCCTTCAACCGTACGTATGCCTTCTTCCAGTCCGGACGGTAGCCGGCAAACTTGCCCCGGCGGCGCTCTTTGCCCACAAAGTTCGCGGTGCGGACTGAATCAACCTTCACTTTGAAGATCTTCTGCACGGCTTCCTTCACTTCAGTCTTGGTGGCCGCGGCGTTGACTTCAAAAACCAGCGTGCCCTGGCTCTCTTTCACGCTGAGCCCTTTTTCCGTGATCACCGGCTTGCGGATAATCTGATAGGCCGACTTCATTACGCCACCTCCGCTTTACGCTTGGGCGCAGTGGCCTTGAGCGAATCCTGCAATTTTTCCAGCGCTGCCTGGGAGAAGATCGCCGTCTCATAGCGCAGCAGGTGATACGGATGCACCTGATTGCCGGGCACCAGTTCCACGCCAGGGATATTGCGCGAACTCAATTCCAGGTTGCGGTTCTCCTTCGCGCCGTCCACCAACAGCGTGGTTTTGCCGACGCCCAGCTTGCCCAGCGTCTTGCGAAACGCTCCGGTCTTGGCGGCGTCAAGCTCAAAACCTTCCACCACCATCAGCTTGCCATCGGAAAACTTGGAAGCCAGCGCCGAACGCAGCGCGCCCATCAGCTTCTTCCGGGGAAACTGGTAGTCATAAGAACGGGGCTGCGGTCCGTGGACCGTCCCGCCATGCCGCCACAGAGGCGAGCGGATGGAGCCCACGCGAGCCCGTCCTGTGCCTTTTTGCTTCCACAGTTTCTTGCCCGCGCCGGACACCAGCTTCTTGTTCTTGGTGGCATGCGTGCCCGCCCGATGCGCCGAGCGGTAGTGCTTTACCGCTTCCCAGAGAAGATCTTCATTGATACCGCCAAAGACCTCATCGGCCAGCTCCAGCGAGCCTGTCTTCTTGCCTTCGAGATTTACTACGTCAATCGTTGCCATTGTTTTAAGCTCTTAGCTATTAGCCCTTGGCCTTTAGCTTGTGTATTGATAACCATCACTTACTGGTTAACGATGAATCTTGTGTTACCACAAGATTTGGTTTCAAAATTACCCGATTACCAAATTACTCAATTACCAATTATTTCTTGGCCTTACCTGCTGCGGCTTTCTTTGCGGCCTTCAACGGATCCAGCGTAGTCGATCCGGCAAAACCACGGCGCTCGCGCGGTGGCTTCTTGGCTTTCAGAATCACCACATATGCGCCCTTTGGACCCGGTACCGCGCCTTCCACCAGCAGCAAGTTGTCGTCGCTGTCGATCCCGCGAATTTTCAGGTTGCGCACCGTCACCTGGTCCACGCCCATGTGACCGGACATACGCATTCCGGGAAACACGCGCGACGGAAACGACGATGCGCCAATCGAGCCCTGCACCTGGAACATATGTCCGTGGGCTCCGGGGCCGCCGCCGAAGTGATGGCGCTTTACGACGCCGGCAAAGCCGCGTCCCTTGCTCACGCCGATCACATCCACATATTTTTCGCTGTTAAAAATATCCACCAGCACCTTGCCGCCGACTTTGATCCCATCGCCGTTGCTGGCAGCTGCTTCGCCGTCGGCTGGCTGTTCTGTCGCGGCCGCTTCCGTACCGTCCACCATCGCGACTTCACGCATGAACTTTACCGGCGGCAGATCATGCTTGCCAAAGTGTCCCTGCATGGCCTTGGAAACGTTCTTGCCCTTCACAAACTCGACCAGCCCGATCTGTGCGGCTTCATAGCCATCTTTATTGTTGCGCTTGATCTGCGTGATCACGCATGGGCCAGCCTGGAGGACGGTGACTGGGTGAACGTCACCCTTATCGTCAAACACCTGCGTCATGCCGATTTTTTTACCTAAAATTCCGTTAATCATTGTTCCCTCTCCTCATCATTCCTGTGCCTATTGCAGCATTCAGGAACTGTAGGTTTCAGCAGTTAGCACTTAGCTCTTAGCCTTTAGCCCAAAATCTTATCTGGCTGAATGCTGATGGCTGAGTGCTGACTGCTATTTGTGTTCTTTCCCGAACGCCTTGATCTCCACATCCACGCCCGCCGGCAGGTCGAGCTTCATCAGCGCGTCCACCGTGTTTTGCGTCGGCTCCAGAATGTCGATCAGGCGCTTGTGCGTGCGGATCTCAAATGCCTCGCGCGACTTCTTGTCCACGTGGGGTGAGCGCAGCACGCAATATTTGTTCTTCACCGTGGGCAGCGGAATCGGTCCGGCAATCTGCGCCCCGGTACGTTTGGCCGTGTCAACGATCTCGCCCGTGGACTGATCCAGGATGCGGTAATCGTAGGCTTTCAGCCGTATGCGAATTCTCTCTTTGCCTATCACTCGTTTTTCCCTCAAAGATCTTCTGCGGTCAGGCCAGTGTTGAAAGATCGAAGGTCACTGCCGCTTCTAGATTTTTAATTTCAAATTTAAAATTTCAAAATTTGAAATCTATTGAATAATCTCGCTGATCGTTCCCGCGCCCACTGTCCGTCCACCTTCGCGGATAGCAAAGCGCAAGCCCTTTTCCATGGCCACCGGCGTAATCAGCTCGATGGTCAATGAAACGTTGTCGCCAGGCATCACCATTTCCGTGCCTGCCGGCAACTCGGCCACGCCGGTTACATCCGTGGTGCGGAAGTAGAACTGTGGACGATAGCCCTTGAAGAACGGAGTATGGCGTCCACCTTCTTCTTTGTTCAGGACGTAAATCTCTGCCTTGAACTTGGTATGCGGCGTGATCGAGCCGCCTTTGGCCAGAACCATG
>DASXMN010000009.1:0-23974 GCA_036495645.1 Candidatus Angelobacter sp. | reverse complement strand
GGCCCTTAACGATGGACGCTCTACACCGCGCCATTTTCCAATTGACCGGAAATGCTATGCATTTTAAAAGAGACCGTTCGCATGTGCCATCACAGCGCAAGATCGTACCATGTAACTGCATCAATCTCTAGACTCTTCACAAGCTAATGAATGGCTTTTAGATACGGGTGCTTTCCGGTATCCTCCTCTTCGGAGGATACCGTGCTCTCATTTCCGCGCTTGTCGTTGTTCGTGACATTGGTTCTGTGCCTTTCATCGCTCGCCCAACAGTCTCCCAAAGCCAAAAGAGCGCCCCAGCCTGCACCCAAACAATCTTCACCTGGACATCGCGGCACAACCGCGCAGGCCACTCCCCTCGCCCAGCTTGATCCCGCGCTGCTCAAGCCACTCCACTGGCGCTCCATCGGGCCGTATCGTGGCGGACGCACCCGCGCCGTCTCTGGCGTACCCAGCCAGCCCAGCGTGTTTTACATCGGCGTGTGCAATGGCGGAGTGTGGAAGACCAACGACTACGGTCGCACGTGGCAGCCGATCTTTGACGATCAGCCCACAGGCTCCATCGGCGCGATTGCCGTAGCGCCGTCTGACCCCAATATCGTTTATGTCGGCAGTGGCGAGGGGCTGCATCGGCCGGACTTGTCGGTTGGTGACGGCATTTACAAATCGACCGACGCCGGCAAGACCTGGACGCACCTCGGCCTCCGCGATGGCCAGCAGATTCCACAACTTGCCGTCGATCCTCGCGACCCGAACAAGGTATTTGCTGCGGTAGCGGGGCATCCGTATGGGCCTAACGCTGAACGCGGCATTTATCGGTCTACTGATGGCGGCCAGAACTGGCAAAAGGTTTTACCCACTGCCGGAAATGCAAATTCCGCAAGCTCTCAGCCGCATAGTGCAAGTCCCAAAACAGGCGATGCGGGCACGAAAGCAAACGCTGCAAGCGCGAAAACAGCAAGCAGCAACTCAGATGGTGCAAGCGCTAAGGCGATGGATGTAAGTTACAAAATAGACAGTGCAAACCAAGCTGCCAACAGCCCCCAACCTGACAGCAACCCGCAGGCTAGCAACAATCCGCAAGTCGGCAACAATTCTCAAGCTACCAGCAACCCGCAATCTGCCACCAATCCTCAAGCCGGCACCAATCCTCAGGCCGGCGACGCTCCTCAGCCCAGCGGCCCAGCCGATGAAAACATTGGCGGGGACGATGTCCTGATTGACCCCTCAGACTCCAGCATCGTTTACGCCACGCTTTGGGAGTCGCGCGAAGGGCCATGGGAGAACGGCGCATGGAACGGCTCGCGTGGCGGCATTTTTAAATCTACTGACGGAGGCGCAACTTTCCAGCAGCTTACCGGCGGCCTTCCCAAAGACATTATTCAGGCGCACATCGCGATTGCGGAGAGCAATCCTAAGCGTTTGTTTGCGTCGGTCGGGTTCAAGCCCAACAGCGTCGCTCTTTATCGTTCTGACGATGCCGGCCAGACCTGGACGCAGGCCACCACGGATACGCGACCTGCAGGCAGAATCGGCGGCGGAGACCTTTCCGTTCCGCGCTTCAATCCCAAAGATCCTGACACCATCATCGTCACCAGCACCGTTACCTGGAAATCCACTGATGGCGGCAAGACATGGTCTGGCTTCCGCGGTGCTCCCGGCGGCGACGACTACCAGAACGTCTGGATCAACCCCAACAATCCTGAAATTATTATTCTGGCCAGTGACCAGGGCGCAATCGTCACGATGAATGGCGGTGAGACGTGGAGCTCATGGTATAACCAGCCCACGGCGCAGATGTATCACGTAAATGCGGACAATGCTTTTCCCTATCGGCTGTGCAGCGGGCAGCAGGAAAGCGGCTCTGCATGCGTCTCCAGCCGGGGCGATGACGGCGAGATTACTATCCGCGAGTGGCACCCAGTAGCGGCGGAAGAATATGGATATGTAGTTCCTGACCCGCTTGATCCTGATATCGTTTTCGGCGGCAAGCTCACGCGTTATGATCGCCGCACGGCCCAGGCACAAAATGTTATTCCCAATCCCTTGCGCGGACCGGACTTCCGCGTGCTGCGCACCGCGCCTATTGTGTTTTCTCCCATCAATCCGCACGTGCTTTACTTTGGGGCAAATACGCTCTGGAAAACGATGAACGCAGGCCAGAGCTGGCAGCAGATCTCTCCTGATCTCACACGCCATACGTTTGATGTGCCGGCAACGGTCGGCGAATATCGCAATGAAGAAACAGCAAGGGCCACACAGCGCGGCGTGATCTACGCCGTTGCACCTTCACCGCTGGATATTAACCGCATCTGGGCCGGAACTGATGATGGCCGTATCCATCTCACCACGGATGGCGGCAAGAATTGGAACGAGATTACCCCGCCAGACATGAAGCCGTTCCAGAAAGTTTCCGTAATCGATGCCAGCCACTTTGACGCGCAGACAGCCTATGCGGCCATTAACACTCTGCGGCTTGACGATCTGCGTCCGCATATTCTGCGCACCCGCGATTCCGGCAAGACATGGACGGAGATCGTCAACGGCATTCCCGCGAATGAAAATGTGAATGCCGTGCGAGAAGACCCTGTGCGCCGAGGGCTGCTGTTCGCCGCGACAGAACGCGCGGTCTATGTTTCTTTTGACGACGGCGACCACTGGCAATCTTTGCGTCTCAACATGCCTGCCAGCTCGGTGCGCGACGTAATTGTCAAAAATGACGATCTCGCGGTCGGCACGCACGGCCGCGGCTTCTGGATTCTGGATGACATCACCGCTCTTCGCCAGCTTGATGAGAAAACTCTTGCCGCTGAGGCATTTCTCTTCAAGCCGCAAACCGCAACGCGCGTCCGCTGGGACATGAACACAGACACGCCGCTGCCGCCGGACTTCCCTGCCGGAGAAAATCCTCCTGATGGCGCAGTGATTGACTACTATCTCAAAACCGCCGCCAGCGGCCCCGTAACACTGGAAATTAAAGATGGCGCAGGCAAAATCATTCGCAAATATTCCAGCGCTGATAAGCCTGATCCAATCGATCCCATGCTGAACATTCCCACGTACTGGGTGCGTCCGCCGCAAGTGCTGTCAGCGGCTGCCGGCATGCATCGCTGGCTGTGGGACATGCATTACCCTTCCATTCCCGGCCTTGAAGCGGAATATCCTATCGCGGCTGTGCCACACAATACCGCGCCTGCCCCCACAGGCCCCTGGGTAATGCCCGGCCAATACACTGTCATCCTTACGGTGAACGGCAAGAGCTATTCGCAACCGCTCGCAGTAAAAATGGACCCGCGCGTCAAGACTGCGCAAACTGCCCTGGCGGAACAGTTCAAAGAGTCACAGCAGCTTTACAACCAGCTTTTGACTCTGGCTCCGGCGGTTGAGCAGGCAACGAATCTCCGCAAACAACTCAAAGACCTGCAAAAACAGGCGCAGGGTGATTCTCTCGCCGCCATAAAGGCGCTTGACCAGAAACTGGAAAGCGTTGCCGGCGGAGGTGCGCCACGTCGTCCGGGCGCTGGCAACCAGCCCCCTAATCTTGGCTTGTTGCGGCCGCGATATCTTGCTCTGCTTGGTGCGCTTCAGGAAGCTGACGTTGCGCCCACCACCCAAGACTCTGCAGCTGTGAACGAACTGGAAAGGCAACTGCCGCCACTGATGCAAAGCTGGCAGCAGATCAAGTCCAAAGATATTCCGGCGCTGAATCAGCAATTGAAAAATGCCAATTTGCCTGAGCTAAAAATAGAAAGCACTCTCAGAGCAGTGAGCGCTACCGTGTCATCGAAGGATGAGGATTAATTATGCGATGAACTTACAATTTCGCTTGCCGGCACAGAAGTCAATATAACAGCACCGGGAAAAACCTTTGCCGCCTCATACAGCAAGGTGGGGACGCGGAGGTTCTGGGCAATAAATCGTTGCATCTCGTCCGTTACTTGATATTTCAGGCGCAGTTGAAGAAGGAGCGCCTTTGCAGCAAAGGTATCGATACTGTGTCTGATCGCATCCTCAGCAAAACCAAGCCGTTTGTACCGGATTGCTTCGATGGCACCCGCGTCGAGACACAACCCAGTCCTTACGTCCAGGGCAATGGCGTTGCAATTAAGATTGAAGCTGCGGAGAGCGTTCTCAAGAGAACGTGGAGACCCAGTCTTTCTAAGGCCAATGGTCTCTTCCAGACGCCATACGTCCCAATTAGTATCGCTTTGTCTGCTCAAGACATAGCCGCCGTGGCGATTCCTTTTCCCCAATCCCGACAGCACGTCATCAAATATCTCACGGCTAACGTTTGCAATGGCAATGTCAAAGTCACGTGGATCGCCGGAGCGGTCTCCATAATATGCAGCAATGCCGTCACGCAGCGCACCGGCCATGATGAATACCTGGGCTCCGTGTCTGAAAAATTCGTGCAGTGCCTCAGCGCGTATGTCCGCATATATGGCGGAGAAAACCGCGTCCCGAACAGAATTTAATCGGACTTGTTTCATAAGGCTGCTATTGTCTTCAGTCTATCGTAAAATTCGCAGGTGGCAAGTTGTTTGAGCAAGACCACAATTAACCGTTTAAACAAATGAAAAATGGAACCCTTTATTTTCATTATCCATGTTTTGATGGACTAGTCTCCGGTGTGCTTGCCTGGGAGTTCCTGGAAACTCACGAAAAGTGGCGGGTTACGGAGTTCTGCCCGGCCAACTACAAACTACGCGACCGATGGCTTAAAGACAAGCTGAAGAAGCCCTGCGCCATCGTTGACTTTCTTTACCACCCCCGGGCAGATTTCTGGGCCGATCACCATCAGACCTCCATATTGTCTCCGCAAGCGGAAGCTGACTTCCGAAAACGAAAAGGCAAAGCCTACCTACTCTTCGATGATCAAGCGCCCTCCTGCGCTACCCTTCTTTATCGCCACCTCAAACGGTTCCTGAGGCACAAACGTCATTTTCGGGAGATGGTTTATTGGGCGAAGAAGATAGATTCGGCTTCATACTCCTCTATGGAAGAGGCGATCCTGGGTGATGCACCAGCCCTAAGAATCAGCCGGTCACTCTTGCTGGAAGAAGAGGAAAACGGTCCAGGATACGCTTACTTCCTCCTGCAAGAGATGCGGGCGCATGATCTCAATTATGTTGCAGGATTGCGCGAGGTAGATGAGCGGGAACAAAAAGCCCGGCGAACTCTTCAGCACGGGCTGAAGAAAGCCAAAGCAGCGGCTCGGATGGAAGAGGGTCAGGTTGTGGTCATGGATATAGAGAAAAATCGGAATCAAATGATCAGCCGGTACGCCCCTTACCATGTCGCACCCAATGCCCGCTATTCCATAGGAATTGTCCGTTCGCCCGACAGCATTGGGATAACGGCCATGCGCAATCCCTGGCGGAAGTTCAAAAGCGTGGCCCTTGGCCGCGTCTTTGAAAACTTTGGCGGCGGTGGCCATCAACGGGTGGGAGCCGTGAGACTTTCACCCGACCAGGACAAAATGGTCAAAGATGTGGTAGAGTCTCTGCTTTCCAAAATGCGGGAACCTGCACGTAGGACCCGGATTACATGATCGAAAAGTTCAATTTTTACGACATCTATGGATACGTGCTCCCAGGCGGAGTTTTTCTAGCAATCCTGTGGGCTCCATTCGGGCTCGTGAAAGGCACATTGCCTCCAGGCGACTGGAGCGCAGCCCTGATCGCCGGAGCAATCGCGTATGTTATGGGCCATCTGCTGCAGAATGTGGCTACCAATGCGATACCTTCAAGGCGGACCACAAAAAGAAATCGCTACCCCTCAGAAATCTGCCTGGATCCGGTTTCTGAACTCCCGACAGCAGCTAAGGTCAAGATCAAAACTCTGATCGAGACACAGTTCGGACTGAATTTACAAATCGATAAAGAGGGAGATGCGGAGATTGACAGCGTTCGCAACAGCGCTTTTCTTCTTGCCCGCCAGGTGCTGATACAGGGAAAGGCGGTCAGCTACGCCGAACAATTCCAGGGAATGTACGCGCTGTCCCGGTGCCTGTTTTCCGCATTTTGGGTTGCCTGCGCCTATTGGGTAGGGTGGGCCGCTGCCGCCGCCAGGAGCACCTATCTGCTCAGTGGCGCCATTATCCTACTGGTCTCAGCCTTTCTTGGACTGTTAAATATCCTGATAATCCGGGCGAAAGTTACCAATCCAGAGACGAAGCACAGATTGGAAATCGCCTATGCGTTGGGGCTCTCAATCGTGTTTCTGACGGCCGGATACTTAGCGGGAGCAAACAGCCATCTGACTTCGCACATCAGCGCAATACTGGCATTCATGGCGGCATGTTCCTTGCTGGCCTGCTATCGCTTAAAGGGAGCTTACAACTATTATGCCGGACGGTTCGCCAGCACGGTGTGGCGAGATTATCTTGCGTTTAACGTGACGTCAGCAGGCAGCCACGAGCCGTCAAACCAGGACGTATAATAGATGCCAGAGCCAGAGAAAAGTACGCCACAGACAGCCCAAACACGACCCGGAGGTATTGGGAGAGCTCTTGTTCTACCTCTCATTGTCAGTGGGGTCGTTCTGCTGCTCATCATTTGGAACCTCAAGAAGATCGAGTCCGTGTTGAGCGGCGATTTGAAGCCAACTGGAGAGGCCACCAAGTACGCGTCCCCCAAAGAAGGATCCTGGCGCTTCATTGTCTCGGGTGACTCTCGCAACTGCGGCGACGTGGTGGTGCCGGCGATCGCAGCGCATAGTGCGAGCCTTTATCAGCCTTCTTTTTACTGGCATCTTGGCGATTTGCGCGCGATTTACAAGATTGATGAAGACATGGCTTATGCCGAACTGGCAAACGGGCGCTACCTGGGATGCGAGAACTATGTGAAGCGCGCGTGGCCGGACTTCATCGATCACCAGATTGCGCCTTTTGGCAGCACGCCGTTCTATCTCGGAATTGGCAATCATGAGTTGATCCCGCCGAAGAACAATCCTGCTGGACAATTCACCGCGCAGTTTAAAGACTGGCTTCTGGCCCCAGCCATCAAGGCACAGCGCATAGAGGACAAAGATTGTGACAATCCGCCGACAGCGAGCTCAGCCAAAACAGGACAGCAGTTGCCCGCCACGCAGGAGTGTCTGGTGCTGCCCAGGAATTATTACCACTGGATCCAGGGCGGAGTGGATTTTATCTATCTCGACAATGCCAGCAACGTCTTTGGCAAAGACCAGATCACCTGGCTACGGGAAAGGCTGGCCATGGCGAGGAAGAACGACGCGGTCCAAACGGTGGTGGTCGGCATGCATGAAGCACTGCCCAAGAGCATCTCCAGCGACCACGCCATGTGCGACGACACCAAGAAAAATGATAAGAACTATCCTGAAAGCTGCAGTGACGGTGAAAACGTTTATCAGATGCTACTGCAGTTTCAAAATGCAAGACCAGTCAAGTACGTGTACGTCCTTGCCAGCCACTCGCATTTTTACATGCAGGGAATTTTCAATGCCCGGCCCAAAGCCGAGCGTCTTCAAGGCTGGATTGTGGGTACCGCGGGTGCGGTGAGATATGCATTGCCTAAAAACAAACCTTCACCCGATGATGCCAGGACGAATGTCTATGGCTACCTTTTGGGCACGGTGGATCAGAAGACGGGCAAAATTGATTTCAAGTTTCAGGAAGTCAAGGAAACAGATGTTCCCGGCGGGGTGATGCAGCAGTATCCTGCTACGCTGGTGAACTGGTGCTTTGCGCATAATTCTGAAGATTCTGATCCCCATACTCCTGAGACGACTACCAATTGCCTTCCTCCCCGCGAACCCACAGCGCCAACATCGACGAAATAGGAACTCCGAAGGTATTCCGCTAACTGATACCGTCACTAGCTCTTTTCAATCAGCCGCCTCGCTTTCCTGAATACATCCAGGAACATCTTTTCCGTCAGCTTTCCCGTCAGCGTATTTTGCAAAGAAGGATGATACGAACACAGCAGCGTGCGGCCATTCGGCAGCTTATAGGTCTCACCGTGGCCAAATAGAATCCCAGCCTTGGATTTGAGTTCGCCGCCGCGCTTCAAATAATTCAGGTAGGCGTCAAAGGCAATCTTTCCCAGAACCACAACTACTTTTACGTTGGTCAATGCCGCAAATTCTCGGTCCAGATGCGGCGCACAATTGGCAATCTCCTCTGGCGATGGTTTGTTTTCCGGCGGGGCGCAACGCACAGCGGCTGTGATGTATGCGTCCAGCAATTGCAGGCCGTCATCGCGATGCGTGGCAGTTGGCTGTGACGCGAATCCGGCTTTGTGCAGGATCGGATACATGAAAGTGCCGGAGCCATCCCCAGTAAAGGGTCTCCCTGTGCGGTTCGATCCATGGGCGCCTGGAGCAAGGCCAAGGATCAGCAGGCGGGCATTGGGGTCACCAAAACCGGGCACCGGTCTGGCCCAGTAGTCCCAATCCAGATAAGCGCGCCGCTTGATTTCACCCACTTTACGGCAGTGGGCAATCAGCCTCGGACAGCGCGTGCAGGCGATGATCTCCTGATTGAGAACATCAAGACCGATTGGTGGGGACTTGGATTCCAGAGTGCTCTGACTTGAACGACGCGGCATTAACTTAGATTTTAGCAGCGCTTAGTCAGACGTGATGATGGTCGCGCTGCATCAGTATTGCAAGCGCATCCAGAAAGGCTTCTGGTCCGTCGAGCGGATTTACGTGCAGCTCAGAATGGTCCTCAGTGCCCTGATTATAGGGATCAAGCACTACAGAAGGGACGTGCCGGTCATGCCCTTCGGCGCAGACACGGCGTCTGTCCAGCACAGAGATGGAGTTGCCGATTAGGATGGCACAGACATGCCGGACGCGCAGGACTTTTAACGCAGCATCAACAGAAGATACTGGTATTACCCCATATCCAGCATGCGCCAGAACGGCGTTGCGGATAGGAGCCAACACCCTTTCCCCGGAAATAGAAAGGACAGATGGTCGCATAAAATATTCCGCCAAACGGACCCTTGTCCGTCTGGCTTGGTTGAGTCAGAGTATTGTCCCCACCAGAGGCGAAAGCAAGCAAAAACTAGCTTAATTTTTGTCAAGAAGGTTTGGTGTCTCAAATTGGCGCACTTGAGGACGGCTTGTGGCAGGTATAAGAGTTATATGCGGCCATTGCCTCCATGAAAGGAATGAAAAGCAGCAGTCCTGACCGCGCAAGACGCACAAAGAGACGAGAATCATTTTTAATGAAAACTCTCAGAGATCGGCCAGCATTTTTTGCCGCCGCAGTTTTATCAGGAAAGAACGCGGCGGTGCGGCAATCTTTTTTCGCGTGTTGTCTTGCCAATTTGCATCTAAAGAGAGGAAAGCGCGCCTTTGTTTGCAGCGGCTGTCCAGAGGACCGCATCAAGCAACATCCAGCTACTTAGCTGCATCATAATCAACTGATACAGAAGCACTTTCAAAGAAAAGAGACTCCTTGCCTCAAACGATGGTGTTTCGGAAACCCGCTCAAATCCTCCCCCAGTCCATGCCGGGCTCCGCAAAAAGTGAGCCCAGGCTGAAAAAATCTGCCATTCTGTTTGAGGGCATGACAGAGGCGGAAGTGATCCAGAAAGCCCAGACCGGCGACGTAGCTTGCTTTGAAGCTCTCTATGCCCGGCATAAACGGCGCATATTTTCCCTGTGCCTGCGCATGACCGGAAACTTCGCCCAGGCTGAGGATTTCACGCAGGAAGCTTTTCTTCAGCTTTACCGTAAAATCGCATCGTTTCGCGGCGAATCCGCTTTTTTCACGTGGCTGCACCGCCTGTCAGTGAACGTGATCCTGATGCACTGGCGCAAGAAAGGCCTCTCTGAAGTTTCTCTGGAAGAGACACTGGAACCGCAGTCCGAAGATGGCCCCAAAAAAGATATTGGCAAGAGAGATGACGTTCTTTACGGCTCTATTGATCGCATCAATTTAGACCGCGCGATTGCCAGCCTGCCTCCGGGTTACCGAATTATCTTTGTCCTGCATGACGTGGAAGGCTACGAGCACAATGAGATCGCAGAAATGCTGGGCTGTTCGATAGGTAACAGCAAATCTCAACTGCACAAAGCGCGCATGAAATTGCGGACTCTGCTCCCCAGAGTTACCCGCCAACGCGGTGAAGCTTTAGTGGCCGAGGATGAAGAGATACCGGCAGCGGCATAAACCAACATTCCCCATCCTCTCAATCGGGGGAATATCCGGCGTTAATTCTTGCTTGGCTTTTTTGGAGTCAGATCGCAAGCCTGCTTCACCTGGGCGAGATCAAGGCCCGCAGGTGAGAATTCAGCGATTTCAGGCCCTCTCCGTCCCGGAATTTCCACCTTGAAAATGTGAGATCCAATCAACCCTCGCGCCGTGCCTTTGTCCATGGAGAGAAAGCGCCCACGAATCCAATTCCAGCCGTGATTGTGGTGTGTGTCATCAATGCGTACCAAAACTTCAATCTGCGGCTGTCCCCAGAAGCCAGGACGGTTAGGCGGTCCCAACGGGATGCCAGGATTAAAATCGGCATAAGTGTACTTGTGATTGGTGCAGACCAGTTCGACTCTCGGCTTGTAATCCGGGCTTGTGCTCAAATAATTATCTGACAAAAGCTCAAAGCGGACCTTCTTATCGGCAGTCATCTTATCTTCAGAACGAAATTCAACCCACTTCCCGCCAACGCGTACACCGTCGCTTTCACCCTGATATGGGCTCATCACCGTATTCTGTGCGCCAGCCGATAGCACCGCAACGCACACTACTGATAAAGCTGCAAAGATGGCCTTCGTGGCCATAGTCTGACGATGTTTTTTACAAGGTTGTTGTAACGCTTTCAAGCTGTCCTCCGCACCGGTATTTCCCCGTAATCACCGACATAAAATGTAATTAATTAATCCGGCACAACACTAATGCAGTTAATGGGCCAAAAATCATGCACTGGAAAATCACTGTTTTATGCCTGGTGCTCTTGCCGTGGAACAGTAATTGGTGGTTTTAAGCCAGCCCTGATGGTGGATTTGAACCAGAAATATAGCGGTTAGGGGAATTACCTAAATTGCTAAATACGCTTCAAATAACGCAGCAAGCGGATAAGTGACAAGCTTTTTGTCAATATCCGCAAAACGCCAAGTAGGCCGAAATTCTTTTCGATATCCAAACGAGTACTGAACAATAAACACCCAAGAGCATCGCCCTGTTTTCAAGGCATCTTGTTCATTGCCGCGTTACTTCGTCCTGCCGCCCTCTGTCTTCAATTCTTCCGCCGCGGACGCCTGCGCCGCAGCCAGCCGTGCCGTAAGCACTCGGTACGGTGAACAGGAAACATAGTTCAGACCCAATTTGTGGCAGAACTCAACCGATGCCGGATCGCCGCCGTGTTCGCCGCAAATGCCGATCTTCAGCTTCGCGCGCGTTTTGCGCCCCTTCTTAACGGCAATATCCATCAGCTCGCCCACGCCTTCCTGGTCGATAGTGGCAAATGGATCGCTCTTCAGAATGCCCCGCTCAATATAGGCCGGCAGGAATTTGCTGATGTCGTCGCGTGAAAAACCATAAGCGGTCTGCGTAAGATCATTGGTTCCGAAGCTGAAGAACTCGGCGTCGGAGGCAATCTGGTCGGCCACGGTGCATGCGCGCGGCAGCTCAATCATTGTGCCCACCAGATACTCAACCCTGGTTCCCTTTTCCTTGAAAACCTGCTCGGCAACGTTGCGGATGATGGCGCTCTGGTTTTCCATCTCCTTCATCATGCTCACCAGCGGAATCATGACTTCTGGGAACACCTTCACTCCAGCTTTGGAGACATTCACGGCAGCTTCAAAGATTGCCCGCGCCTGCATCTCGGAAATTTCAGGATAAGTAATGCCCAACCGGCAGCCGCGATGGCCGAGCATTGGATTCAATTCGTGCAGCTCTTCCACCCTGCGCAATACTTCGCGTGCTTCCTGCAGACGTGGCGACTTTGGGTCTTTGATTTCAAGCTGGGCAATTTCCACCATCAGCTCTTCACGCCGAGGCAGGAATTCATGCAGCGGCGGATCCAGCAGGCGGATGGTGACCGGGAAGCCATCCATCGCTTTGAATACGCCTTCAAAATCTTCGCGCTGTACAGGAAGCAGCTTGGCCAACGCCTTTTTTCGTTCGGCTTCAGTGCGGGCCAGAATCATGTCCCGCATGTGGCCAATGCGATCTTCGGCAAAAAACATGTGCTCCGTGCGGCAAAGGCCGATTCCTTCTGCGCCAAAGCTGCGGGCGGCAATGGCGTCGCGCGGAATATCCGCATTCGCACGCACTCCAAGCTTGCGGAAAGGCTCAGACCATCCCAGCAACGTTTGCAAATCCGGATCATCAGGCTTCGCCGGAACGGTTCCAAGCTGGCCTTTGATCACGCGGCCGGTTGTGCCATCCAATGAAAGCCAATCGCCTTCTTTGAATGTGTGCGAACCCACGCGCATGATCTTTTTCTTCTCGTCAATTTCCACTTCACCAGCGCCCACCACACAGCATTTGCCCATGCCGCGCGTGACCACGGCGGCGTGGCTCGTCATGCCTCCGCGTGAAGTCAAAATGCCGGCAACCACTTCCATACCGTGAATATCTTCGGGCGTCGTCTCGCCCCGCACCAGGATCAGAGGATTTTTCTTTGCTCCTGTGCCGGCGGCAATCACTGCATCATTCGCGGTGAACACGATCCGTCCAACGGCTGCTCCGGGCGATGCCGGCAGGCCTTTGGCCACAACTTCTGCTGCTCCACCACGCTCGTCGAGCTTGGGGACCAGGAAGTCATAAAGCTGGTTCGGCTCAACCCGGAAAATGGCTTCTTCTTTCTTGATCAGGCCTTCCTTCACCATGTCCAGGGCCACGCGGACAGCGGCGCGTCCTGTGCGCTTGCCGTTGCGTGTCTGCAACATGTAGAGCTTGCCTTCCTGGATGGTGAACTCAAAATCCTGCATGTCGCGATAATGATTTTCCAGCCGTGTCGTGATGTCGCGAAGCTGGTCATAAACTTTTGGCATCAATTTCTGCAATTCGCTGATGTGCACGGGCGTGCGGATGCCGGCCACCACGTCTTCGCCCTGAGCATTCATCAGAAACTCGCCATAAAATTCTTTGTCGCCATTGGCGGGGTTGCGCGTAAAGCCCACGCCAGTGCCGCTGGTCTCGCCCAGATTGCCGAACACCATGGCTTGCACGTTCACTGCTGTTCCCAGATCGTCAGAAATATTGTTAATGCGGCGATAGACCTTTGCGCGATCGTTGTTCCATGAGCGGAAAACCGCATCGCGGGCGCCAATTAATTGGTCGATGGGATTTTGCGGAAAGTCCTGGCTGGTATGCTTTTTCACCACGCTCTTATACTGCGCGATGACCTCTTTCAGGTCAGCCGCGGTCAACTCTGTATCCAGCTTCACACCGCGCTTGTGCTTCAGGCCGTCAAATACTTCTTCAAATTCGTGCTTTGGAATTTCCAGCACCACGCTGCCATACATCTGGATTAGGCGACGATAGGAGTCATAAGCAAAGCGCTCATTGCCGCTCTTCTTTGCCAGCGCCTGCACGCTTTCGTCATTCAATCCCAGGTTCAAGATGGTATCCATCATGCCCGGCATGGAAAACTTTGCGCCTGAGCGAACGCTCACCAACAGCGGGTTCTCGCCGGCCCCTAGCTTCTGCTTTTGCAGTTCTTCCAGGCGGGCAAGCGCGGCGGCCATCTGCCGCTCCAAAGCCTCAGAGACTTTTCCCGTTTTCATAAATTCGCGGCAGCCGGCGGTCTGAATCGTGAATCCCGGAGGCACAGGCAAACCGGCATTCGTCATTTCCGCCAGGCCAGCGCCTTTGCCGCCTAGCTCGTCTTTCATTTTGCCATTGCCTTCCGCCTTACCGGCGCCAAAAAAGAATACGTATTGCGTGCCTGGTTGCGGTTGTATCGATGCTTCGGTCTCAGGTGGGGAAAGCGGGGTTACGCTCATTGCTGGTCTCCATGAATAAATAAATGCTGAATGCTGAAATTGCTGGCCGGGCTGGGGCCAATATGTATCTCTTTAATTTTACTAGTCCCAGGCCGATGACGCGAGCTTGGCGCGGTTAAGATTTGAAAAACTCATTGCGCTTCACTGCCCCTCAGCCTCATTCGCGATGAAAGCTTTTTCTCTCTCTGTGCGTCCCTCTCCGCGCGCGTCATCCTGAGCCGAAGCGCATCAGACTGCCGACAGCCCGACTGCCCTTTTGCGAAGGCGAAGGATCTGCTCCGCAGCTCTTCGGGACTAAAATCGCTCGCGCGAATTGCTCATTACCAACTTATCCAATTACCAACTCAAAATTTACTTTCGAGTAAACACTCCAGCCTCCCCTTCCCCCTCCCCATTCATCCCAGTGATCCCAGATTGGCGTGGGGTTCATCCCAGACGCCACACCGCCACCATCCCAAGGCATCGGCCATCTCCTTACAGCCCATTTTTACTGATTGATAAACAGTCATCGTAGCCCAGATTTGCTGCCGAGTACAGCGCGAAATAGGACATGTGAACGAATGCTTTGCCGGTAAATACTAAGCTGGGGTATCCGCCAGACCAAGCGGGGAAAGGCTATGCAGATTCTTCTCAATCTCGAGCGTAGCTTCGCCTCACAGTTCTTGAAAAATCGTTAGAAGCGCATCATTCACAGCGATGAAGTCGCCGAATTTCTCATTTACCATCTGTAGCACTAGGCAAAGTCCCTGAATACTCATATTCATGCAAACGATCAATCGCAATCTGTCTTTCTTCATCACTAAAGAGAGGCCGCCACTTCGAATTGAGTATGACTGCCTCTACTGTAAGATCTAGCCGTTTCCGTTCCCAGAGAGCTGTATAGCCATCAGAAACTTCAGAAGTATGGAGCAAATATTTTGCAGTTTCCAGGCCGCCGCGTTCTACAACCATCTTTAAGAAAATTGCGGCTATATATCCCGCTTCAGATTTTGCGCGTCGATAAATATTTAACATTTCTTCGTGGAATTGCCCCTCTAAATCGCCCATGCCTCCTCCTGCTTCTTACTCCAGTCCTGCGCAGCAGGACGATTGGTAGTAGCCCGGTACGTTTCCGAGGCGCGCTTGCGCGCTGAGGAACAAGTGCCGGGAAAGGGTAAAGAACAAAACTATTCCACACGCCGTAGGCCAGCGCGCAGCGTCAGCGAAGCGCTAAAAGCCTTACCCCGACGTCACAATCTCTGAGAATCTGCGATGCTCGAAAATTACTTGACCAGCATTTGCATGGCCCAGCGGACGCACACAAAGTTCTCGTCACAAAGCTCCAGTCCTGCGCAGCAGGACGATTGAAAGTAGCCCGGTACGTTTCCGAGGCGCGCTTGCGCGCTGAGGAATAAGTGCCGGGGAACCGAAGAGAAGAAATCTATTCCACACGCCGTAGGCCAGCGCGCAGCGTCAGCGGAGCGCCCTTAAAAACTCCTCCGCTTACTCTTTTCCTCTGGGTTTCAAAGGTTTATCCCGCCGTCACGATCTCAGAAAAATCAGCAATGCTGGAAAATTCATTGACCAGCGTTTGCAGCAGGCCAAGGCGCTGTGCGCGAAGCTCTTCATTATCCACCATGACCATGACCTTATCGAAGAAGGCATCCACCGGAGGACGAAGGCGGGAAATTTCCAGCAGCGCCGGTTCGTACTGGCGCGATGCACTGAGCTCCTGAACTTTCTTGGCAACTTGCGGGACCGCCGCTGCGAGGCTCTTCTCTTCTTTCTCAACAAGCGCCGAAGGATTGAATGGCGATGCAATCTTTTTCTTTGTCTCTGCCGCCTGCCGCAGGATGTTTTTCATCCGCTTGAAGGCAATGGAGATTGACTCGAAATCCGCCGATGGCCGCACCTTGGCGACCGCGCTTGCCCGCGCGACAGCATCTACAACATCATCCGCGCCAGAAGCCAACGTTGCGTTGACCACGTCATAAGCCAGCCCGAGCACGTCACGCAGGTAAAACTCAAGGCGCTCGCGGAAGAAGCCGCGCATGGCTTGTGTATAAGAATCGCCACTGAGCGTAAACTTTTTCTCTGCTTCGCTGCCCTGATATCCGCTGCGCGCGTCATCCATTATCTGCCCAAGATTTAGCGGCAGCTTGTGTTCAACAATCGTCTTCACAATTCCGTTGGCCTGCCGTCGCAGAGCAAAAGGGTCTTTTGACCCCGACGGCACCAATCCCAGCGCAAACATCCCGGCGATGCTGTCCGCTTTGTCGGCAATTGAGAGCACTGCGCCTTCAAGAGTCCGTGGCGCAGAGTCTTCAGTTGAACCAGGCTTGTATTGGTCGTAGATGGCATCGGCAACTGCCTGTGTCGCCCCCTGGGCCTTGGCGTATAGTCCGCCGATAATTCCTTGCAGTTCAGTAAATTCTTTTACGAGTTCGGTAGTTAAATCCGCTTTCAAGAGCCTCGCCGCATCTGAAACCACATCAGCGCGAACGGCTATCCCTGATTTCTTAAGCGACAGAGCAATATCGGTGGCCAACTTAAGCACACGTCCAGTCTTGTCGTAATAACTTCCCAAATCTTTTTGGAACGTAACTGCACTCAGCATTTTTACGCGCTGCTCAAGTGGAATTTTCTGGTCCGTATCCCAGAAGAACCGCGCGTCGTTAAACCTTGCACGCAGCACGCGCTCATTGCCATGGCGGATCACACCGCCGGGATCTCCGTCAGTATTTAGCACAGCCAAAAAGTGCGGCGCGAGTTTGCCACTGGAATCCTCAACCGCAAAGTATTTCTGATGGTCGCGCATCACTGTCACCAGCACTTCTTCGGGCAGCGACAGATACTCCTTGTCAAAGCTGCCCAGAATCGCGGAAGGCCATTCGGTAAGATTCACCACCGTCTTTAACAGTTCAGCATCTTCACGCCAGCGCGCGCCGGGAATCGTCCGCGTCGCCGCATCCAGCGCTTTGCGGATCATGTGTTCGCGTATTCGGGAATCGACCACAACGTGCGCGGCGGCCAAAGTATTTTCATAACCTTCAGCCTGGGAAATTTGCTGTGTGCCGCTGCTGAGCACGCGATGCCCATAGGTCTGGTTCCCTGCCCTCAGGCCGCTGAACTCCATGGGAATGACCTCACCACCAAAGATTGCCACCAGCCACCGCACCGGCCGCACAAAACGCTCCGGCTTGCCAGCGCGCCAGTACATACTCTTGGGCCAGTAAATCGCTGCAATCTCTTTAGGTACGGCTTCAGCGAGGATCTCCGCCGCTTGGCGGCCTTTTCGGGTGACGGTGGCAGCCAGATACTCGCCCTTGGGCGTGGTGACCGTCTCCAACTTTGAAACATTCACGCCGGCCTTCTTGGCAAATGCTTCCGCCGCAGGAGTAGGTTTGCCATCTTTATAGGCCACTTTAGTGGAAGGCCCGGTGATTTGCTCGGTCACGTCCAATTGCTGTGCGGGAATCCCGGAAACGCTGAAAGCCAATCGGCGCGGTGTTGCGAAGGATGCAAAAGCGGTCCAACTGCTCTCATCTTCAACCGGCTTGCCCTCGGTCGGCTTCATCAACGACTCGCGCGCCAGCAGGGCAGCTATGCGCCGCACCAACTCACTCCGTGCATCTTCAATCATGCGCGCCGGAATTTCTTCTATCCCAATCTCCAGCAGAAAGTCGGGCATCAGGCCGCCCCACCCTTCTGGAGCTTCACTGCTTCAGCGCTGACATTCTGTTGCGCGACGTATGCTTTCGCCAGTCCCACAGCAAGCTGCCGAATACGCGCAATCACGCCCACGCGCTCCGTAACAGAGATGGCTCCACGGGCATCCAGCAGATTGAAAAGATGTGAGCACTTCAGGCAGAGTTCGTAGGCGGCAAGCAGCGGAAAGCGCTCTTTTTCCGCAACGCCCGCATTCTTGTCCTTCAGAAGCGCCTGAAACTGACTTATGAGCGCCTGTGACTCGCTTTCATACATTTCCAAATGCTTCCATGTCTTTTCGACATCGGCTTTCTCAAAATTGTAAACCGACATCTGAAGCTCATCCTGAAAGCGCACGTCGCGATACTTGACGGTGTTGCCGGTCAATGGATCGCGCGCCCAGACAATGTCATAAATGCTATCCACATCCTGAAGAAATGCCGCGATGCGCTCCAGACCGTAGGTCAGCTCGGCGCAGATTGGGTCAAGATCGATTCCGCCGCATTGCTGAAAATACGTAAACTGCGTGATCTCCAACCCGTCCAGCATTACCTGCCAGCCCACGCCCCAGGCGCCCAAGGTCGGCGACTCCCAGTTGTCCTCTTCAAATTTAATGTCATGCTTGCGCAGGTCAATGCCCAATGCCTCCAGCGATCGCAAATAAAGCTCCTGAACATCTTCAGGCGGAGGTTTAAGGATCACCTGCATCTGCATGTGTTTATAAAGACGATTTGGATTGTCGCCGTAGCGGCCATCGGCTGGTCTGCGCGACGGCTGCACGTAAGCCACTTTGTACGGCTTTGGTCCCAGCGCGCGCAGGAAAGTCTCCGGCGACATGGTTCCCGCGCCTACCTCAATGTCATAAGGCTGCTGCAAAACGCACCCGCGCTCCGCCCAGAACTTCTGCAAGCGAAGGATGATCTCCTGGTATGTAGGGGCAGTGGCGTTGGACATGCGAAGTAACTAATTTAACAGATTTTCTTCATATCCCGAGGGTAGCGAGGGATTGCAGAAAAGCTAAAGCTTCTCCAGCATCGCAGCAGTCACCAGCTTCTTCTCAATGTGCCGCTCAATGCGCTGGGCCAGAAAACGGCGAAGATCGGCGCCCCGGCTGCGCGTCCAGGGGGCACTTATCAATGGGTCGCTTGCCAATGGATCACCTTTCAGCTTGTTTAAAGGTGCGCGGAACATCTCTGATGCCAGTGACCGCGAATCGGCGGAAATCTCAGTGCTGGCCAACCGCTTGTCGTCAGCGCAAAGCAAACCATCGGCTAAAGGATGAAAGTAAGCCCGGCTTCCGTTCAGGACAGCACCGCACATCACGCAGGCATGCAAGTCCGGCAGTAGCCCAATGAGACGCACGATCCAGAGATCAAAGTACGTGAGCGGAAGCCAGACCGAATCGGCCTTCAGGTGGTGGACCACGGCGAGCGTAAGCCGGAAGATATCATCGCTGGGTTCACGGTCGGGCATAAGCTGGTCGATCACTTCTGCCACATAGCTCAATGCCACCAGGCGCGGATATGTAACTTCCGTTGCCAGCGGCGAGGAGATGATGTCGCAGGAGTCAAGCCGCACCAACTCCTGCTTTTCCTTTTCCTCCCAATGCGCCGTTACGTGCGTAAGAGGCTCAAGCGCGCCGCCAAAACGGCGCTTAGACCGCTTGGCTGCCTTGGCCACGCCCCTGATCTTGCCTTCCGCGCGTGTAAAGAATGTCACCAGCAGGTCCGCTTCATGGAAGGGATAGGTGCGCAGAATCAGAGCTTCAGATTGCCGGGGCATCGCAACTTAAGGATACATTGTGAGCGGAATGAAAACGCGCAACCATGCGGCTGCGCGTCAAAAACTCTGGTTCGGCTGTTAGCGGCCGAAATATTTGGCGTTTTTGTCGGCGTATTCTTTCCATTTTTCCGGCAGATCGTCCAACGCAAAGATTGCGGAAACCGGGCAGACCGGCACGCACGCGCCGCAATCAATGCATTCCACCGGATCAATGAACAACATATTGGCGCCTTCGAACTGCGGTTCGTCTTTTTTGGGATGGATGCAATCCACGGGGCAAGCATCCACGCAGGCCGCGTCCTTGGTCCCGATGCAAGGCTCTGCAATTACGTATGCCATAAGGGTAAAGTTCTCCGTATCTCAATAAGCTGTATGGGTCAACTAGAAATTTTAACAGCTATTGCGGGCTGCGCCAATGTTTCTGCCGAACGGTGATTGCATCCCATTGAAGCGCATGTTCGCTGGCCTGAGTGGCGCCGCTTGTTGTAAGACCGGAGAGCGGCGATCCCGGAAGCGATCTGTTAGCCAGGCCATTCGGCCCTTTTCCTGTCCAAGAAGAGTAGGATGCGGCAGCCTCATCCGTCTGTGTGCTCCGGTTAGCCTCATAACCTAATGCCGAAGTCTTGAACAGTGCCTGTCAACTCCGCTCTGCCATCACAGCATCCAAGTTCAAGAGGCCGATCAACACGGCCGGGAGACGCGCATGCTTTGGACTATTTTTGCCATTCTGCTGTTGCTTTGGCTTCTAGGTTGGGGATTTCATGTTGCAGGCAGCCTGATTCATCTAATCCTTGTCATTGCATTGGTCGTGATGGTGATTCAATTGATCACCGGCCGAAGGGCAGCCATCTGAACGTGCGATCGCGCCACCGCGGACGTTACTGGTACCGGCTCTGCCATGAATTGGCGCGGGCAATTTTCAGTGAGCGGGCTTCAGGGTCGCCAATTTCTGATCGATCTCGCGCAAAGCCTGGCGCAAAGTTTCCGTATACCGCTCGTTTGTGGACGCCTCAATCTGATGCACGACATACGCGCGGGAGAGTTTTAGGTTATCCCGCTCGCGCTGGTCTTTGCGCTCGTGGTCAGTAAGCCGGTCCTTAGTTTCAGAAGCGCCGTTGGTGGCGCTTTCCATCTGGGCCTCAACCGATTTGCTTTCCCATCCTCTTGCCATACTTTAATTATAGGGATTTTGTGCGGATTCCGAGCTGCTTTTTGCCGCTAGAATTTATAATCCCGGCACGATGAATAAACGCTTTTCAACATAAAAGCCTTTCCGTGATCGCGTGAATTTCTATTAAGAATTCTCGGGCCTATCGGCAGTGCACAATAGACTTGGCTTGAGCCTGCTCCGAATGAAGGAAACGAATGTCGGGTATCCACAAAAATGACCAGGTCACAGTCCGGCGCAGTGAGCTGGCCTGTCCTGCTCATTCGCTCACAATGATGGCAAAGGCCGCTGCCAGCGATGCCGACGAAACTGTTTTCGATCTCGAAGACGGCTGCGCGCCATCACAGAAAGTTGCCGCGCGAAAGACTCTGATTGAAGCCTTCCATACTCTTGATTTTCGCGGCAAGATTCGCGCCTTTCGCCCTAATGGGATCGATACGAAGTTTTTTTACCGTGACGTGATTGAAGTTGTAGAAGCCGTTGGCGGCAAAATCGATGTCATCGTGCTTCCCAAAGTGCAGGATGCGTCAGATGTGCTTTTTGCGGATCGCCTCCTGACTCAGATTGAGCAAAATATCGGGCTTTCTGTTGGGCGCATCAGGCTTGAGGTGCTAATTGAAAGCGCAAAGGGAGTGCTTCACGCCGAACAGATTGCCGCCTCCACGCCCCGGCTGGCAGCATTGATTTTTGGCGTGCTCGATTACGCCGGAAGCATCGGCGCTCGAGATTTGGTGCGAGAGCAGTTTACGCTCTATCACTATCCCAAAGCCAAGACCGTAGCTGCTGCCCGCGCCGCAGGCGTTGACGTGATCGACGGTGTCACACTGCAATTCCGCGACCTGCAACAATGCGAGCATGACGCCAGCTCTGCCGTCCAGATGGGTTTTGACGGCAAGTGGGCCATTCATCCTGCACAGGTCCCGGTCATCAACCGGGCTTTCACCCCTTTGCCGGAAGAAATCAGCCGTGCGCGGGAAATTATCGATCTCTATGAGCAGAGTGACGTGAACTCGGGCATCGGCGCCATGGTTTATAAAGATGAAATGATTGACGCAGCAAGCCTGCCCACCGAGCGCAGGAAGCTGGCCATCGCAAAAAAGATCGGGCTGTTATAAGAACAATGGCACACGTTATGGAAACAAAAACTCAGTCTCTGCTGGAACTGATCGCCACCGCCAAAGTTTACGATCTGGCACAGCCGTATTTTGTCGGCATGCCGCACCACCCGGTGCATCCTCCGTTTTTGTTTAGCCTGACCAAAATGCATGGGGATTATGTAATGCCGAATGGCGGCAGCTCAACCTCTGAAGCCATGGCGCTCGGCGGCCATCTGGGCACCCACATGGACGCACTCTGCCATTTCTCCTGCGGCGGCAAACTGCATGGTGGCCATGACGTGAAGTCGGCCCAATCCTATAACGGAATGCAACAGCTTTCTGTCGATACGCTTGCCCCTGTCCTGCGGCGGGGCATTCTTCTGGATATTGCAGGACAACAGCAGGCTGCAAGCCTGCCCGCTTCATTCGAGGTCACGCCTGAGCATATGGAAGCTGCGGCGCGCGCACAAGGAGTCGAAATCAAGCCGGGCGATGTTGTCTTGCTGCGCACGGGATGGGGCGCATTCTTTGAGGACGTTCCCCGGTTTGAATCGCAGATGCACGGCCCCGGCCCCGGCGAAGCTGGAGCGCGATGGCTCAGCAGCAAAGGAATTTTTGCCGCAGGCTCTGACACCATTAACTTTGAATTTGTGCCTTCGCGCACCATGCCCGTCCACATACATTTGCTGGTGGAAAGCGGTATTCACATTATTGAGTGCCTTAACCTTGAGCAGTTGGCGGCCGGGCATATTTATGAATTTGTGTTCGTTGCCGCGCCGTTGAAAATACGTGGCGGCACCGGATCTCCCATCCGTCCTTTTGCTCTGAAAGCCTAAGTTATGTCTCCAACATCTAATACCGGCTTGCGCCAGGAGTTGAAGAACGCGGTCGCAGAACTCTGCCGCAACTTCCCGGATTCATATTGGCGCGACCTGGATAGCGAATGCGCCTATCCTGAAGAGTTCGTTAAAGCTCTCACCCAAGCCGGTTATCTGGCTACGCTTATTCCGGAAGAATATGGCGGCGCAGGTCTAGGCGTAAGCGAAGCGGCAACGATCCTGGAAGAAATTCATCGTTCTGGGGGCAATGCCGCGGCCTGCCATGCGCAGATGTATGTGATGGGAACGCTTCTCCGGCATGGTTCTGAACTCCAAAAGGAAAAGTATTTGCCTGCACTTGCCCGTGGCGAGCTTCGCCTTCAGGCCTTCGGCGTAAGTGAACCAACTACTGGTTCTGACACTACACAGATGAAAACTTTTGCCCGGCGCACCGGTGACAAGTATGTGGTGAAAGGGCAGAAGA
This sequence comes from Candidatus Angelobacter sp., assembly GCA_036495645.1. Taxonomy (GTDB): domain Bacteria; phylum Acidobacteriota; class Terriglobia; order Terriglobales; family Acidobacteriaceae; genus Angelobacter. The sequence goes on along the minus strand of DASXMN010000009.1, from coordinate 1,006 downwards.
TCTGGATTTCCCGGGCGGAACATTCTGACCTGATGCTGCTGGTTGCACGCACAACTCCTATAGACCAGGTGAAGAAGCGTAGCGAAGGGCTTTCCGTGCTGCTGGTGGACTTGCGACAAGCGCGGGATCATGGGCTGACTATCCGACCGATCCGTACCATGATGAATCATGCAACCACCGAAGTTTTCTTTGATGACGTTGAAGTTCCGGCTGAAAACCTTATAGGCGAAGAAGGCCAGGGTTTCCGCTACCTGCTGGACGGCTTGAATGCTGAACGCATTCTGATTGCATCGGAGTGCATTGGTGATGGCCGCTGGTTCCTGGAACGTGCCTGCCGTTATGCCAGAGACCGCATCGTCTTTGGACGCCCCATTGGACAGAACCAGGGCATCCAGTTCCCTCTTGCCCGCGCTTATGCCAATGTTGAAGCCGCATCGTTGATGGTTGAAAAAGCTGCGGCGCTGTTCGATTTGCATCAGCCTTGCGGCCCGCAGGCCAACATGGCCAAGCTGCTGGCAGCCGATGCATCCTGGGAATCGGCCAACGCCACCGTCCAGACATACGGCGGATTCGGTTTTGCCGAAGAGTATGATGTGGAGCGCAAGTTCCGGGAAACGCGCCTTTATCAGGTAGCGCCGGTTTCCACTAATTTGATACTCGCTTACATTGCAGAACACGTGCTGGGATTGCCGCGTTCATACTGACTCGGGAGAGCAAATCATGACGGTGAAGCAGGGCTGGACTGGACGCGTTTATGAAGACTTTGAGGTCGGCGACATTTACCAGCATCCTCTTGGCCGCACGGTGATTGCCGCGGACAATATATGGTTTACGCTGCTCACGCAGAACACCAACCCAATCCACTTTGATGCAGCCTACAGCGCGCAAACCGAATATGGCAGGCCACTGGTTGACTCCACGTTCACGCTGGCGTTAGTCACCGGGCAATCAGTTGCCGACGTTTCGCAAAATGCCATGGCCAATCTTGGCTGGGACGAAGTTCGTC
>DASXMN010000008.1:0-1571 GCA_036495645.1 Candidatus Angelobacter sp. | reverse complement strand
ATCGACTCGAGGTTGACCGTGCCGACGCCAAGCGCCGCGCCTTTGCCGTGCAGATAGGCGAGCATCTCGTCGACGCCCGGCATCTTGACCAGGTTCATCTGGTCGCGCTGTGCGGCCACGATGGTGCGCATATGCTCCAGTACATCTTCAAGCTGTGGCTGCCAATGCTCCGGGTCCAGCTCGGCGAGGCGAAAGGCATCGTACAGAATGCCGGGATCCGTATTGCCGCTCAGGATTACGCCATCGAGCACAAGCTCGCGCCCCATGACACTGCGCACGCTTTCAAAGAACGACTGGTAGTGGATACGGTCGCGGCTGCGCAGCAGCGTGCCATCGATGTCGAACAGATACGCATTCTGCCCGTCCCAGAGGAAGCCATCCTGAATAAAAATGCGCTGACTATCCTCGGTCTTTTGCGCAGACTCATTTCCCAATGTAGTTGAAGTCACCGAACCCGTTGCCTTTCCATGGTCTCTTCTTTAAGAGTAAAGCAGAGACCATGGCATAGGCGAATCCCAGATATGGGAGCCAGCGCTAGCGGACGGCCTGTTTTACCTCAAATACAGGACGCTCGGAGTGCGGCGGACGCTTGAGCCCATGGCGAACCTGCATGGGGTCGATATTCAGCTCGGAAATGGTGCGGCTGAGCGTGTTGCGATGCATACCCAGCTCTTTTGCCGCCTTACACTGATTGCCCTTGTGATGTGCAAGTACTTCAAGAAGGTAACGACGCTTGAATTCACGTACGGCTTCAGCGTAGGTAATGCCGCCAGCATGCATCGCTGTCACAAGGGTTTCCAGTTCGCGTTTCACAAAAACCTCTCTCTCATACCGGGTATGTTCCCGGCTTATTTCGGTTCCATTGCAAGGGCCCAGAAGTGACCGCCGCGTTCGGCTTCAACCAGTCCGGCTGCGCATCGCGAATCACCTTGACACCCTCCCTTATCCGCTCACCCAACTCGGAGGGAGTGACTACGGAAGCCTCATGCGCCACCGATAAAAAATATGGCGCCAGCTTCGATTGTTCCAACCAGGTGGCGCGGGGAAGAAAAGCGGCAATTGCCATAATTCCCAGCGTCACTAACACGCAGCCCTTCAGCAGGCCGAAGATGGCGCCGATAAAACGGTCAGCCCATCCTAACCCGATCGAGCGAACAGACCAGCGGATCAGCCGGCCCGCAAGCCCGGCAAGCACCATCACCGCAACCGCAATGAACACAAATGCGATTGCTTCCGCCACCCCCGGAGAATGCACCCAACTGTCGATCCACGGAAGCACCTTCCGATAGTTCCAGCTTGCCAGCAGCAATCCTAATACCACACCCGCCAGCGAAAATGCCTCGACAAAAAATCCATGCTTGGCCGCGCCCAGTACAGAAACGATCAGGATAATAACGATCGCCCAGTCAATCAGTGCCATGCCCGGTCAGTACCTCTTACTCTTAAAGCGTCAGCGATTTTCCTGTAAGCAATTCATAGGCCTGCGCATATTTTTCCTGTGTCTTTTTTACGACATCGTCCGGCAGGGCAGGCGCAGGCGCTTGCTTGTTCCAGCGAATGCTTTCCAGATA
>DASXMN010000007.1:0-69845 GCA_036495645.1 Candidatus Angelobacter sp. | reverse complement strand
AAGCCAAGTTACCCAAGCGCTCTGAACCTCGCGCATACCCCCGAGCCGTTTGGAGATATGGGAAGGGTTACCCCAGAAGAAGGACTGGGAGCACAGAGGCGCTAATGTAAGTGACATTAGGCATAAATGCCTGCTCCACCCACCTGCGGGACACAGCAACTCTGGAACTGCTTTAGGTGATATGTATTTGGCCGCCCAGGCGGCCGGGAAGTTTAGTTCTTTGAAAACTAAAAAGCGCCAGATGCGGTAGTTGGTCTTGCTGTGTCCAAAGCCTAAGAAATATATTCCCTGATGTAAGGGTCTTGCACCTTGCCGAGTTCATGGGCAGAGCCTTCAAAGACTGCCTTACCGTCCCGCAGGATCATAAAGCTGGTGCGGACATCGAGCGATGGCATCCCTTCAGCAGACTTCATGTGCCTGGTGACTGGATCATAGACATGGCTGGCGAGGGTAAACGCATCCTGCAAACGGTGGGTCACCATCAGCGCGCTTGTCTTGTAAACGTCGCGCTGTTTCATGATCAGTTCAATGATTGTGGTGGATGTAATCGGGTCCAGGCCGCCAGTGGGAGAGTCATAAAGCAAAACTTCCGGCTGAGTAATGATCGCGCGGGCAATGCCAACCCTGCGGCGCATACCGCCGGAAAGCTCGGCAGGAAACTTTTCAATAGCTTCCTCTAACTCGACAAAGCTCAGGGATTCCCGCACTCGCTTTTCCACCTCTGACGGAGGCAGATGCTCTTCCATCAGCCGAAAAGCCACATTGTCGCGCACGTTCATGGAATCAAAGAGCGCGCTCTCCTGAAACACGATACCCACCTTGCTGCGCAAGTCAAACAGCTCTTCTTCTGACATGGTGGTGATGTCATGCCCGAGCACGTAAATGTGTCCGCTATCCGGCCTAAGCAGGCCAAGGCAGAGCTTGAGGATTGTGCTCTTGCCCGAACCAGCTACGCCCATAATCACCTTGGTTTCACCGCGCCGGAGTTCGAAAGAAACACCATCCAGGACGGAAACATCTTCAAAGGCGATGGATACGTTTTCAAAGATGATCGCCTTGTGGACTGTGTCCAGGCCTCGATCATCTAATGGCGGAATGGCGGTATCGAGAGGCGGCATGGCAAATCAGCTCAAGGTAATAAATAGCTGGGTTAGGACTGCATCCACAAACAGGATGAGCACGGACGCCACAACAACCGCTTGCGTGGTTGAGCGGCCCACGCCCTGGGTGCCGCCCTTGGTGGTCATGCCGTAATAACATCCCACAGTGGCGATGATGAAGCCAAATACCAGCGGCTTGACCAGGCCGGTGATCACATCGTTATAGCGCAATATCTGGTATGCGCTGTTCCAGTACTGCGTGCTATCCAGGCCCAGCATGGAAAAGGCAATGATCCAGCCACCGGCGAGACCGACAAGATCAGAAATGATGGTAAGAAAAAACATCATGAACACGGTGGAGATCACGCGCGGTGTAACCAGCTTTTTATAAGGATCGGTGCCCAGAGCGCGCATGGCGTCAATCTGTTCCGTCACCTTCATGGAGCCAAGCTCGCTGGCCATGCCGGAAGCGTTGCGTCCAGCCACCATCAGACTGGTAAGAACGGGGCCCAATTCACGAACCATGGAAAAAGAAACCAGCCGTCCGGTGAGCGAGAGTGAACCGAACTGTTCCAGCGTTTTGGAGGTATTGAGCGCCAGCACAATGCCGGTAAACATTCCGGTCAAAATTACGATTGGCAGAGACCCTACGCCAATAAGGTCGGCCTGCTGGATGGCGTCCGCCATATAGAAAGGTTTGCGGAAGGCATTGGCAATCGCGCTAAGCGCAAGATAGGTGTAATCCTGCACCGCAAGGATGCTGCGCTTCACAAACTCAAACGGGGAGATCAGTTCCATCCAAATTGAAATATAGCAGAGCGTATGCCCACATCCCAAAGAATGGCGCGTAAGACATGGATTGCGCAGCGCATCTCGTCCGCTACAATCTCTGCTATGGTTTCGCTGTTGTGCTGCTGGCGTTGCGCTTATGGCAGAGAAAATGGAACCACGATAAGGCAGGCTAATCCCGAGCGCCCTTCTTCCTGATCTCAATATTCAGCCGTTTTATCTTTTGGTTCAGCGTGGAGAGTGGAATGTGGAAGCGCTCTGCCGCATCCGTCTGGTTCCAGTTGCATTTCTCCAGCATGTTCACGATCAGCCGCCGCTCGCAATCTTCGACGATCTCAAATAGTGAAGCATCAGGACGATGCTCCAGCATCCTGCCTTCAGAACCACGGCCAACAATGTGGTCTGGAATAAGTTCAATGCCAACCGCTGGCCCGTTACAGAGCACAACAGCGCGTTCGATTACATTTTCCAGCTCACGGACATTGCCGGGCCAGCCGTAATCCATAAGCGGGCGCAGGGCTTCGGTTGAAATTTGCATCACGGACTTGCCATTCTCACGGGAAAATTTTTCCAGAAAGCGGCTTACCAGGAGAGGAACATCTTCCTTGCGGCTCCGTAACGGCGGCAGGTCAACGGTAATTACGTTCAGGCGATAAAAAAGGTCTTCACGGAACTTGCCCTCTCTCACCAGCACCTGCAAATCAATATTGGTGGCCGCGATCACGCGAACATCGACCTGCAACTCATGGACGCCGCCGAGGTGCATAAATTTGCGGTCCTGTAGCACACGCAGGATCTTGGCCTGCGTTTCCAGGCTCATAGTGCCGATTTCATCCAGAAAAATGGTGCCGCTATCGGCAACTTCAAACAGGCCTTTCTTGGAGGAAACAGCGCTGGTAAAGGCTCCTTTGACATGTCCAAACAGCGTGGATTCCAGCAGATCGGCAGGCATGGAACCGGTGTTGACCGGCACAAAAGGCTGGTTCTTGCGCGACGAATTCGCGTGGATGGCCTTCGCAATTAATTCCTTGCCTGTGCCACTTTCACCCTGGATCAGCACGGTAGAGCGGCTGGGCGCCACCTGCCCCACCAGATCGAATATCTTGAGCATCACGTCAGCTTTGCCCACGATGTGCTCAAAGCTGTAACGCTGCTTGAGAGCGCGCTTGAGCTGCTCGTTTTCTTCCTCGGCACGGCGGCGGGCGACGGCGGCGCGCACGTCAGCCAAAAGCTTTTCATTGTCCCAGGGCTTCTGGATAAAGTTAGTTGCGCCCTTCTGCATGGCGTGGACTGCATTATCAAGAGTGCCGTACGCCGTAATCATGATTACCGCAAGCTGTGAATCCCGGGACCGGATATCAACAAGGATTTCCAGGCCGTTGCGGTCGGGCAAGGCAAAGTCGAGCAACACCAAATCGAAAGTCTGTTCACTAAGGCGCGCCAGCCCATCTTCACCGGTTTCAGCCGACTCCACACTGTAGCCTTCAAATTCAAGCAGCGTCTCCAGCGACTCGCGAATAGCAACTTCATCATCAATGATCAGGATGGAACCGCCGCTGACGGTATCTGTCCGGGGGCGAGTTAAGACCGCAGCTTCAGACATTGACTGCCTTTCTCATGGGAAACTCCAGTTGGAACGTTGTTCCCTGGCCGGGTTGTGAGTCCACGCGGATCTTGCCCGCATGTTCTTGAATGATTCCATACGTCACGGACAGTCCCAGGCCTGTGCCACGCGATTGCCCTTCCCGCGGGACGTTCTTGGTGGTGAAGAACGGATCATAAATTTTGTTGATGTGTTCCGGCGCAATGCCGGCGCCGCTGTCACTGATGTTGACCTGCACGGCGTTGCCGTTGGCGGTAGTAATACGCAGAGTCCCGCCTTTGCCCGCCATAGCGTCCTTGGCATTGAGAAATAAATTCAGAAACACCTGTTGCAGCTTGCCCGTATTGCCATGAATGAGCGGAAGCGTGGGATAAAGCTCCGTCTCAACTTTAATGTGGGAAATCTTGAGTTGGTGTTCGAGCAACGTCAGGGTTTCCGTAATGATCTTGTTGAGATCTATGGCGGTGAACTCAGTGGCGCTGGTACGCGAGAAGTTCAGCAAATTATTGACAATTTCCGACGCGCGGAAAGTCTGGCGCGTAATTTTTTCCAGTAGCGGACCAAGCCGGGTATCGCCATTGATCTGCTTGGTCAGCATCTGGGCATAGCTGGAAATCACCGCCAGAGGAGTATTGACCTCATGGGCCACGCCAGCGGCCAGCAGTCCGATTGAGGAGAGCTTTTCCGCCTGACTCAACTGTGATTCCAGTTCCATACGCTCCGTAATGTCATCGACGATGATGAGGCGGCCGATCACGTTGAACTTTCTGGTGACCAGCGGCGCAATGGCCACATTAGCTATCCGTGTGTCGCCGGCGCGGGTGTGGAGACGGAATTTATACAGGTTGTGAATGCCCGGGTTCTGCCGTACACGGTAGAATTCTTCCATAAATTCCGCGGGAAAAACCTCGCTCAACCGCTCACCCAGCACCTGGGAACGGGGCATCGCATACATGACTTCCATCTGGGAGTTCCACGACTCAATGCGGTCTTCAAGATCAACGGCCAGCACGCCCACGCTGATGGATTCAACAATATTTTCGTTGAAGTCTTTCAATCGCTCGTATTCGGTTACCTTCTGTTCCAGTGAGGCATACAGCCGCGCATTCTGGATGGCAATGCCCATGTATCCAGCGAGGGTTTCCAGCAGTTCAACGTCTTCGCTGGATAGAAAATCGCCGGCCATGGTCTTGCCCAGCCCCATCACTGCGATAGTGCGGTTCTGCACCGTGCAGGGGATGTAATAGTTCAGGTTCAGCTTGGCGATAGTTTCACGGGCCGTCACGCTTTCCTGCAGGGCCTTGCGTGTATTGTCAAAGAAGATGTGTCCGGCATATTGCTCCGGACGGTCTACCACCAGGAAGCTGAGGTCAAGCGTGCCGTTGTAGCGGATGCCGAAAGATTTTTCCATCACGAAGTCATTGGCATCGGCGTCCGTGGCCAGAAAGATGGCAATGCGATCAACCAGCAGCGTACGCGAGAGACGGTCGATAAGTGAGGCCAACATCGCGCTTAAATCAGTTTCAGAGCTGAGCTCACGGCCAAACTCGATCAGCGTACGGCGATAGTCATAGCGCTTGCGGTAGAAGAAACGATCTACGCGGACTTGAATCCAATTCTTCAGCGGCTCAAAAATCAGGGCGGTGATAATGATGACCGCAATCAAACCAAAAGTCCCGGTGCCCGGATATTTTGTAGTGATGGAGCCAGCCAGACTGCCGATCCCGACAAAATAAGCGCCAACAATGGCCGCAGTCGCCAAGGTATATGCGACACCGCGCTTGAAAATAATGTCCACGTCCATCAGGCGGTAACGGACAATGGCGTAGCCCCACGTGACCGGCAAAAAGACCAGGGACAAAACTGAAATCTTCATGGCCGGCGTGGGCAGCACTCCGGCGATATAAGGCACAACATAGAACAGCGTGTAGGGGCCGATGGCCAGCACGGTACCCCGGGAAATCCATTTCAACTGCTGCTGTTGCAGCGGTGTGCCGGCGCGGCGATAACTGCGCCACAGAATCACGGCGGCCAACGCAAAATAGAGCGTCTGATAAACCATCTGCATCCCGTCGAGGTTCCAGCGGACCGATTCGGTGAATTCGAGCAGCGTGACGGCCACGACCTGCATGACCAGCAGCGCGAGTCCGGGCACGTAAGTCAGCGAGATAAGCCAGCGGGCATCCCTTAGCAATCTGCGCGGCTTGGGGAAAGTCAGCGCAAAATGCAGGAAGAGCGCTGGCTGCAATAACCACGCGACAATGCTGGCCCAATAAATCGTCTGGTCAAAGGCATTCAGCTTGCCGGTGTAATGGAACGAGTAAAGTACGAACGAGATCAGGCAAAAGAGATAAAAGTGCGTGGATTTAGGGGCTGTCCAGCGCCGGAAGAGAACGTATAAACCAATGCCAAGATAAATGAGGGCGATGAGCCGCTCGCCCAGTTTTAAGGAGTTGTCAGCAGGTATCGGGATCACCGGCCCCACTTCAACGCTTACACCCTGGCGGTCCAGCAGATATGTGGCGCGTGAATACACACCGCTGCGGTGAAGAAGCTTTTCAAACTCGGCTACATTCTTGATTGTCCTGTCAGTGGGAGAACCATTTACTCGAAGTAAACGGTCGCCAAGCTTGATGCCGGCCTTTTCACCGGGACCATTAGGAATGACCCCTTCAGCTGCCAGAAACCCGCCCTGCTCCTTCCACCACACACCATCGGTGGGCGTGGTGTACTGCGCTTCCTTTTGCCAATTAATCAGGGCAAAGACGACCGTGCCTACGGTCAGGAGCGCCAGTGCAATGGCGGAAAATCGAACTAAGGAATCCTTACGCATCCTTTGCTTACCAAATCTTTCCACCTGTGGCCTATGATTAAAGGCCAGCGTGGTTGGATTAGATTGAAGCAAGTCGGATGCCATGGTTGGTTCCACGTAAATACTGTATTTACTTAACTTTACATTATTATAACGGCTTGATAATCCAAAAGCTATGCAAATTGGAATTTATGTGTGAATTATTGTATTTCTGTTTGAAGGACAGCCTTTTTTATGCCCAATCCACGGGCCGAAGCCAGCGTTGATTTCAGTGCTCCGAATCGGGAAAGATATGCCAATAAACTAGTTACGAGAACTGACCATTGATGGCTCATCCAGAAATTTCAGGCATCGCACAAGAAATCCGATATTTGAAATCCGGCTCCGGGCCACCTTTATTGCTGATTCATGGGCTGCTAGGCGGCTCTTTTTGTTGGCGCTTCAATGTCCCGGTCTTCGCAAAGCAATACACCACCTTTGCCGTTGACTTGCCGGGCTTCGGTGAGAACGATGCTCCGCGCCATTTTGATTGCAGCATGCAGACCCAGGCGAACCGGCTTTCCGCCTTGCTGGGTGAACTTGAACTGGAATCAGTGGATGTGGTCGGAGCATCCTGGGGCGGAGCCGTAGCAATTTTTCTTGCGGCTATCAACCGCAAAGTGCGTTCCCTGGTGTTAGCAGCGCCTGTGAATCCGTGGTCAGATGCAGGAGCAGGCCGAATTCGGTTTCTAAATAGCCGGATGGGAGGAGCCTTGCTTCGTTTGGCGCTGCCCATTTCACGCCCGCTGCATCTCACGGCTCTCCACCGCATGTATGGCGACCCCGCGCGAATCTCTCCAGGAACCCTGGACGGCTATTCCTCCACAGTGTTGCGCCGCAGCACAGCCCACAATGTTTTAAACACCTTACGTCAATGGGAGCTGGATGTAAACGCTCTCCCGGCCGCCATTTCACATGTTAAAGCGCCCTCTTTGCTAATTTGGGGAACACGCGATGGCGCAGTAACCCTGCAATCTTCTAACTCTCTGGTGCAGGCGCTGCCCGATTGTAAGCTTGCCCTGATCGAGGGTGCAGGCCATCTACCATTTGAAGAAACGCCAGATGAATTTAACCGGCTGGTACTGAATTTTCTCCAGAGAATCCCGATTGCGAGCGGGCGGGAACCGGCGTAAAGCACTTTCGGCACTACCCGGATTTTCCCAGGTTGTGCCACACTAGTTTCAGGAATGCGCGAGTATTTCAAGTCGGCCTTGGCCAGCGTGGATCGTGAAGCATGGCAGCGCTTCTTTATGGCCGTTGCCGGACTGGGATTAGCGTTTGCGGCAGCCGTATTTTCGTCGGTGGCGCGAGAGCGCGGCAATGCGCTTGCGACCGCAATCTTCGCAATATCGGCTCTTTTTCTGGCCTTGGTTGTAGGGCTGCTGACGGTGCCTTTTTTGGCTCGACGTGTTGCCGCCGCCAGAATGAAAGATGCTTTCGACTACGAGCTGACGCGCGAAGGCATGGCTTACCTGGGCGTTTCGCTGGTCATCAGCATAGCGGCTCTCAATACCGCGAACAATCTTCTGTTCATTGTGCTGGCCGCCATGCTGGCGGCAATTGTGGTTTCTGGGATTGCCTCGGCTGCGGTATTGCGGCGGCTGGAATTGGATGTAATCGTCCCCAAAAACGCATTCGCCACCAAGCCGGTGCAGGTACGCGTGAACCTCAGCAACCCGCGCTTATGGATGCCGGCATTTTCGGTAAAAGTATTTAGTCCCGTGGACAAGAAAAAGAAGCGGCGCGCATGGGAATGGAGCAAGACCGAATTCATTTTCCCTAAACGGCGGCGCTGGCTGCGATTGCCCGACTACACGTTGCGCAAAAAAGGTCCGGCGCTGCCGCAGCCCCGGATTCTGACTCGTCCGGTGTACTTCACCTTTGTCCCGCCCAGAAATACCGCAGGCACGGAACTGGAGCTGACATTTCCCAGGCGCGGCCATTACACGCAGGAAGGATTCAGTCTGGCCACTCGCTTCCCTTTTTCCTTTCTGGTTAAAAGCCGCAAAGTCAGGCTGGAGCGGGATCTGCTGGTTTATCCAGCTCTGCTGGAGCCGGATGATTTTCTTGATGTGCTGCCGATGATTACCGGCGAATTTGTTTCCTTTGTGCGCGGTCGCGGCACCGAACTGTATCGCATCCGTGAAGCCACGCCGCATGACCCCGGCCGGTTCGTGGACTGGAAAGCCACTGCCAAAACAGGACAGCTCAAGGTGCGTGAATTCACCCGTGAAGACGAGCGCCGTCTGCGGCTGGTATTTGACAATCCCGAGCCGGGACGCGTTGCGACTCCTGCATTTGAACGCGCGGTTTCCATGGCTGCTTCATTGGCATGCCATTTTAATTCCGAAAACATCGATCTCTCTTATGCCGGCTCCTGCTACGATGGCGGACTCCAGTTGACCGATTTCCTGCGCTATCTGGCCACAGTGACCCCGGATAGCCGCGATCCATCATTTCTTGACGCATTACCGGTGTCACTGGATTACAACGTGATCCTGACGTCCCGCAAGCCCGGCAGCCTGCCCAGTGCGCTATGGCACAGCTCTTACGTCATCTACATGTAGTGTCGAGCTAAATCTTAATTTGAGCATTAAAAAATCCTGCACGTTCCACGCATAAACCTCGATCTGCGCAGGTTTTCAGGTAGTGCAAGTTTGATATCCCAAAACCAAGGCGGTCGGCAAAAGCCGACCGCCTATCATCTGATTACGACACTTGGGATTAAGCTGCTTTTTGAGCGTAAGGATTTACCCGGTCGGCAATTGAGGTCAACAAATGGTCAGCATGGCCTTCCTCTTTGATCGTCTTATCAAGGACTTCAGCGTCCCTGCTTTCTCCCAGAATCCGGGCCCAGTTGCGGACAGCACCGTAGACCGCAATTTCATAGTGCTCCACACGCTGCGCGGCTGCTATCAAAGCGGCATCGCGCACGGATTCATCCTTGGCGTCTTTAATAAGGTCTTCCGCTTCCACAATCAAGGCGGCCGTCACCTTGCATTTGATGGGGTCTGCGCCGCCCGGCTGATTGGCGAGCAGTTGCTGAACACGAGTTACATGGACCTGAGTTTCCTGCAGATGGGACTGGAACGCCTGTTTGAGCTGAACATCAGTGGATTTTTCAATCATTTTCGGCAAAGCTTCAGTTATTTGCTGCTCGGTCGACAATAACATGCGCAATTGGTTGCGGTAGAGTTCGCGTAGGCTCTCAATGTTCGCAGAAAAAAATTTCATCTTTTAGCTCCTTTTTTCTTAAATTTAGAATTCTTTAAATTCAGAGATGATGGATGTGATTGAACAGCGGACGTTCACCACGGCTATGATTAAGACTCACTTCAGCAACGGATGCTCATGCCAGTTTTCTCCGGGGCTGCTTCTCCATCTTGCGATCGATATTCCTGGTGTTCGCACCAACGGGAGTTGAATCCGCCCGTGAAGTAATTTCGCTGCCAGGCTGCGGCATATATGGTTTGGTATTCAGGCCGCTTCCATCTACTATTTGCGACCTCACAATATGCAGGCCGCTCCCCTCGTTCCATGGACCCACGTGATCTGTTTCTCCCTCGTCGCCTTCGCCGGTAGAAGCATTGAAGTATTCATCCACCAGGCCGGGCGTGGGTTGAATGATTCCAATGGAAAAAAGAGGTTTTTCCATGCTCTCCAGAGCGGCGGTGAAAGACCGCATGTGGGTTACTTCCCGGCTCATCAGGAATTGCAGAGCTTCTTTGCTGCCTGGATCATCAGTGAAGCCAATAAGGCGCTCGTAAACAATTTTGGCGCGCGCTTCGGCGGCAATGTTGCTGCGCAAATCAACCGCCAGGTCGCCAGTGATCTTCAAATAATCGGCGGTCCACGCGTCACCAACGGAATTGACCAGGCTGACTCCGCCTCCGCCGGCAATCGCCACCAGCGGGTCTGCTTCTGCTGCTACGCGATCGGATTTCATAGGCTTCAGGTGCATCCGAATGAGAGCGCCCACAATTTCAAGATGGCTCAATTCTTCGGTCCCTATATCCATTAACAAGTCTTTGCGGGCTGGGTCCTCGCAGTTGAAGCCCTGGATTGAATATTGCATTGCCGCGGCAAGTTCGCCGTTGGCTCCGCCAAATTGTTCCAGCAGCATGTTTCCGAATCGTGGATCGGGCTCTCCCACGTTGACTGTGTACATGAGTTTCTTTACATGGTGGTACATCTTGTCTCCTCAAAATTTATTATTGGTTTCGAGCGAATTTCGCGCCCTGGGCGCGAGGAAGCCGCAAAGGCCGTAACCTGCGGGTTAGATCACAATGCAATCGCGATAGGAAGTTGCCCAGAGTGGGTTTCCACCGGCTCGAAGAGTCAAGGGTTGAATGTTTAGCAGTCCGGTTTATTGTGTGTGGATTTTTTCAGGACATAAAAAGTAGGATGCTGTGATGACGTATGATGGTGAGCGAAATCGAGAGCGGCTGCCGCAAGCAGCACCGGACCTTCAAGCTCTTGATTCACTGTATGCAACAGACGAGCGGAGGGAAGGCAGTTATCAGTTCCACCGTTTAAGCCAGGGCGTGAAATAAAATTACGCGGTTACTTATCGCGCAGCGCGACCATCGGCTCCACGCGCATAGCACGGCGTGCAGGAACGTAGCAGGCGGCCAAAGACACCAATGCCAGCACAGCAACTACTCCGGCAAACGTGGCCGGATCTTTGGTGGTAACGCCAAAAAGCAGGCTCCTTAGAAAACGCGTGAGCGCCAGCGCGCCCACCACTCCCAGAAGCACTCCAGCGGCGGTCAATTTGCTGCCGTGTCCCATGACAAGGCGCAAAATATGCGCGTGGCGCGCGCCCAGCGCCATGCGGATGCCGATCTCACGCGTGCGCTGCGTCACAAGATAGGCAAGCACGCTGTAAAGGCCAATGGCAGCAAGAATAAGGGCCAGCGCGGCAAAGCTGCCAAGCAGATATGTCTGTATGCCGGTGGACTGCGTCGCTTCGGCAATCACTTCTTCCATGGTGCGTGGCTGGAAGCCGGCCAGTGACGCATCGAGGGCGCTGAGATTACTACGCAATGATGGCACCACGCTTGAAGGAGAGCCGCTGGTCTTGACCACCACCATGCCGCCGAAGGCTGCTCCATCCAGCGCACCGACGATGGGATAATACGTCTGAGGAAACGGCTTGGTCTGGATTCCAAACACGCTGGAATCACCCACTACGCCGATGACGCGCACCGGCAGCGTTCCGTCATTGAGTTTATAGACTTTGCCAACTGCATCCTCATTCGGCCAGAAGGTCTGCGCCATGGCCCGATTGATGACCGCGACAAAAGAAAGTCCGGGTGGAATCGCCTTGCGATCAGGGTTCTTCGTGTACAGTTCGGTCAGCTTTAAATTGACCTGGTTCACCTGCTCCAGATCGGTCGCAGAAAAATTGTTTCCGTGAAGAAATGGAATGCCCAGAGCGCGGAAATAATCCGGGGTGATGTAAATATTTTCCACCAACTGTTCGGCATGGGCCGGGTCCTTGTCGCCATCCACTTTGATATAGCCGTTGTTGCCGCCTTCCAGTGGAATCTCAGTAGAAATCGCTGCCGCCTGAACGCCGGGAATATGCTGCACGCGTTCCACATAACGGTCAATGAACTCGCGCCGTGACACCTGGTCCTTGTAATTTTGCTTTGGCAACATTACTGCCATGGTCATTACATTCTGGGGCTGCACTCCCAAATCCGCATTGCGCATTTTGCTGAAGCTGCGCAGCAGCAGGCCAGCCCCGGCAAGCAATGCCAGTGATGCGGCAATTTCGACAATCACCAGACCGTCGCGCACTAAGCTCTGCCAGCCCAGCGGACTCACCACGGCTTGCGCGCTGGCTTTCAATTCCTCACTTAAATCAGCTCCGGACGCCTGCAACGCGGGTGCAAGCCCGAATAAAATCCCTACCGCCATGCTGATGAGCACTGTAAATGCGAGCACCGTCAGGTCTATCTGCACCGTATTGACCCGCGGGATTGGCAAGCTGTTGCTGGAACGAATCAGTATGACGGCCCACCATGCTCCGGCCAGTCCCACAACAGCCCCCATCAGCGAGAGTAAAACGCTTTCTGTGAGCAACTGCCGTACAACGCGTGCGCGGCTCGCGCCCAAAACGACTCGCAGGGCAATCTCGCGTTGCCGGCGTGTGGACCGCGCCAGCAGCAGGTTGGCGACGTTCACACAAGCTACGAGCAACACCGCTGCCACTGCAACCAGCAGCACAATCAGTTGTGGCCTGGACGATCCGGTGAGCTGCTCTTTCAGCGGGACCACCACAGCTTCAATTTTTTGATCGTTGTGGTATTGCTGCAGCAGACGCTGGCTGATCGTCAGCAGGTCAGCCCTGGCGGCGTCAATGCTGGAATTGCTCTTTATACGGGCCACCGCGCGATAGCCGTGCGATCCCCGCGGACCGAGCGCTTTCTGGTCCATATTGAGCGGTGTCCAGATTTCCGTGCGCGTGGGAAAGTTAAACCAGTCCGGCATCACGCCGATCACCGTATGTACCTGGCTGTTCAGTTGAATCGTCTTGCCCACAACGTCTGTGCGCGCGGCGAAAAACTTTTTCCAGAAGCCGCTGCTGATCAACACGACGTTGTTTTTCCCTTCCCGGTCTTCGCCGGGAGCAAATGTCCGTCCCATGGCAGGCGCTACGCCCAGCACACTAAAGAAATTCGCCTGGGTGCTGATCCCTGCCACCGGTTGCGCTTCACCAGAACCGCTGGCATTGAAGGAACGTGGCCAGGTATACAGGGCCGAACCTTCCAAGGTCTTATTTTGATCCTGCCAATCCAGATAGTCCGGGCCGGTCAGCGGAAAATTTCCGGGCGCCGACTCGGTTTCCCATAGCTGCACCAGTTGATTCGGGTCTTTAAAGGGCAACCGCTTCAGCAAAACGGCATTAATCACGGAAAAGATGGCCGTGTTAGCGCCAATCCCCAACGCCAGCGTGAGCACCGCCACAAATGTGAATCCGGGGCTGTTGCGCAGATTGCGCGCGCCATAGCGGACATCCTGCATCAGCGTTTCAAAAAAAGGAAGGCTGGCTGTTTCGCTCATAAAACTCCTATACGTTGAGCACGATATTTCGGGCGCAAATTATTTTGACTCGGCCGGAGGAGCTTTGGTTAGTGAGAGGGCGTCTGAGCAGATAAAATGCCGCACCAGCAGCCTATAAAGGCCTTTTAGGCTTATTTCCTCCCTAGGCCGCGCTCCTCAACCCTCTCTTACGATAGAGCATCCACGTATGCCAAAGAATGCGCAAGGTGGCCATAACCGGGATTGAGAGAAACACCCCAATTACTCCCGCGACTTCTCCGCCGGCAACAACGCCGAACAGAACAGCCAAAGGATGAAGTTCCAGAGTCCGTCCCATGATACGGGGTGATACCACGTAATCCTGGACGCCTCGCCAAACAAGCAGAAAGATTACGAGCAGCCACATGTGGCCATAGCCGGAAAGCAGGGCCACCGCAAGCACCATTAACCCGCCCACCGCCGGCCCTACAACAGGAATAAACTCCATGGCGCCTGCCGCCGGCCCCAGGGCAAAGGCATAGGGCACGCGCATAATGGAAAGAGCAGCAGTCACCACCACCATGGCTAAGCCCGCGAGCGTGAGTTGGGCGCGGATAAAATGCCCCAACATCAAGTTCATCTCCTGCACGGTTTCCGCCACCATGCCACGATCACGCGCGTCTTCCACTGAATTGATTATGTTCTGGCTTAATTGGTGTCCATCTTTTAGAAAGAAGATGGCCAGAATTGGCACCAGAAAAAGCCACCACATACTCTGAATCGTCTTAACCGCCCTAAGCGTTATGTTCTGGGTGGCCGCGATTAATTCACCCTGATGCTCATTCAGGTAGTCAGTTGCCCATTTCGCGGTCACCTGGTTCCAGCCGTGTTTTGCGGCGAGCCGTTTTACCAGGTCACCAGACTTAATTTGTTTCCCCATTTCTGGCGCTTGCTGTGCCAGCTTCTGGGCCTCTTCCATCACCGGCGGACCAATCAGGGAAAAGGTGATGACCAGTCCGGCCACAAACAACAGATAAACCACGGCTATGGCTGCCGGCCTTGACCCTCTTAGCCACCCTTGTAATTTTGAGACGGGGGCTTCAAGGATATATGCAAAGAAAATTGCGAAAAGAAACGTGATGAGAGCGCGCCACGCGACATAAAGAAAGATGAGCGCCAGACCGAAGACCAGAGTGGTCAAGAGCGCCTGAGCGGTTTTTTTATCGAAGAACTTCAAACGGCTCCCAGTCCGGCTCCATTGTAAATGCTGCGCTGGAAATTAGTGCGCCTGACCATGCGGGGAAAGCACCGATTCATTTAAGACCCCAAAAGTTATCCTGAATTAGCCTCGCCAACTACACTGCAAAAAGGTACCATAACGGGTTTTCAGGTCCAGCGTCTCAAAACCAAACCGTCTTTCTATTCAGGAGTCATTGAATGCTCAGATATAAGTGCGCAGCGGCTGTATTCTTTTTGTGGACGTTCGTGGCATCAGCGCAAACCAGCGTTGTAGAACACCTCAGCGTGGATGCTACCGATGCCCCGCGTAATATCCTGCATGCCACGCTCACGATTCCCATAACTCCCGGCGCAGTTACCATTGTCTATCCCAAGTGGATCCCCGGCAATCACCGGCCTACCGGCCCGATCCAGAACTTTACCGGTCTTCACTTCAAGGCAGGCGGCAAAGAGATTGATTGGCAGCGCGATCTTGAAGACATGTATGCCTTCCACCTTCAGGTCCCCGCCGGCGCAACTGAACTCCAGGTTTCATACGATACGATTACCTACAACGGAAAAAACTCTCTGGCATCAAGCAAGGTGCTCGATCTCTTATGGAACCAGGTTGTGCTTTATCCCAAAGGTATGGCAACAAATGCGGTACAGGTAGCCGCCTCTGTGAAATTGCCCGAGGGATGGAAGTTTGGCACGGCGCTAACGCCCACGGTGCAAAACGGCGGTTCCATTGAATTTCACCAGGTATCACTCACCACGCTGGTGGATTCGCCGCTGATTGCCGGGGCCAATTATCGCCAGGTGCAGATCAACCCGCCGGGCGAACCTATCACGCACGTTATTGACATGGTGGGCGAGAGTGAAGAATCCATCCAAATCCCTGAGAAAGATATTGCCAGCCTGAAACAACTGGTGGCTGAAACCGGCAAGCTCTTTGGCGCAAGGCATTACACCAAGTACCACTTTCTTCTGACGCTGGGTGATCAAACGGCGCACCATGGCCTGGAGCACCATGAATCCAGTGACAACGGCGCAGCCGAAGACATGTTCAGCAAC
Organism: Candidatus Angelobacter sp.; assembly: GCA_036495645.1. Taxonomy (GTDB): domain Bacteria; phylum Acidobacteriota; class Terriglobia; order Terriglobales; family Acidobacteriaceae; genus Angelobacter. The sequence continues at coordinate 54,181 of DASXMN010000007.1, read as the reverse complement.
CCTGCATCGCATAATCTTGAAGCCGATCTGCTACCGCATGAATTCTTTCATTCCTGGAATGGCAAATACAGGAGGCCCGCAGGATTGGCTACGCCCAACTATCAAGATCCAATGCATGGTGATCTTTTATGGGTTTATGAAGGGCTTACAGACTATTACGGCAACATTCTGGCAGCACGCACCGGCTTTCGCTCGCCTGACCAATTCCATGAAAATCTGGCTTACACCGCTGCCATGCTCGATCATCGCGCCGGGCGAACCTGGCGTCCGCTGCAAGATACGGCCACCAGCGTTCAAACTCTCTATGCCGCGCCTCCAGAGTGGACCAACTGGCGTCGCACCGCTGACTATTATCCTGAAGGCTACTTAATCTGGCTGGAAGTGGATACGCTCATCCGGCAGAAGTCGAATGGGCAGAAATCTTTAAACGACTTCTGCCACCTGTTTCATGGAGGCCAGAGCGGACCACCTATGGTGGTGCCCTACAAGTTTGAAGACGTGGTTGCGGCATTGAACCAGATTGTGCCGAATGACTGGGCCAAGTTGCTGCGCGAGCGGCTTGATTCGAAGTCTCCGCATGCGCCCATGGGAGGGATTACCGGCGGGGGATGGAAGCTGGTTTATACCGAACAGAAAAACACAACCATGGATGCGCGAGAAAAAAATGGCGACAACATCGACCTTAGCTTTTCCCTTGGACTCATTGCCACCAAGCAGGGAGACGTACGCGACGTGATTCCCGGCTCGCCGGCGTATACCGCAGGGCTTGGGCCGGGCATGAAGCTGATTGCGGTGAATGGCCGCAAATGGTCAAAGGACGTTGTATGCGCCGCGCTACGGGCCGCAGTCCACAATCAGCAGGCGATCGCGCTGCTGGCCGAAAATGGCGAGTATTACACCACCTATCAGGTTAACTACCATGATGGAGACGTCTATCCGCATCTGGTGCGGGAAGACGGCCAGCCGAATTTGCTGGATGAAATCATCAAGCCAATGGCTCCGTAGTGTGTAGCAGCTAGTTTAAGTCTCTACGCGAACCTTATGGGTCTGTGAAACCGCTGCGGTGCGTTCGAGTTTGTCCCAGGCAAAGGGCTTGCCGTCAATGGCGCGTTTGACCGTTTTGGCCAGTACTGCGGAGAAAAGTTGCCGGTAAGAAAAGCGTTGCAGCCACAGGTGCAGCAGTAGCTGCGCGTCTTCGCCAGTGCCTTCTGTGCGCCGCTCCAGCAGGAATGCCAGCGCCGATGCGATGAAATCAATGGCCAGAAAGATCACAAAATAGAAAGCCAGGCGCTGGATGCTGCTGGGGTCGGTGCTCTCTGGATGGAAATACCGGGCAGCCACATATTCCAGCAGACCAAACAAAAACATAATGTCAATGAAAGGCGAAACCAGCGGCAACATGATTTGAAACACAATAATGTTGGGCAGCGCAATCCAGCCCAGGCGGCTTCGCCGCCGGATGGCCGAACCATGCTTCCACACAGCCTGAAGAATGCCGAATGACCAGCGGAAACGCTGCCGCATCAATCCACGGGCATTTGTTGGCGCTTCAGTAAAGGCGAGCGCACGGTCTTCATTCACAACCCGCCAGCCATTTTCCAGCAGTGACATTGTCAAATCGGCGTCTTCAGCAACTGTATCTGTGTGATATCCGCCAGCCTCACGGACGGCGGTAACGCGCCACGCGCCAATCGCTCCCGGCACCACGCTTACGGCGCTGAACACGTTGAGGGCGCGACGCTCAAAATTCTGGCTGGTGATATATTCCAGCGCCTGCCAGCGTGTCCAGAGATTCACCCGGTTCCCTACCTTGGCGTTGCCGGCAACGGCCCCTACTTTGGGATCGGCAAAATGAGGCACCAGAATTGAAATAGCGTTAGGAGCGATGACGGTATCGGCATCGATGCCAACATAGATTTCATCCTTGGTGTATTTCAGGGCGTGATTGAGTGCTTCAGCTTTGCCTGCATTGGGCTTCGTCAACAGCAGAACGCGGCCATCGGCAATTTCATTTGCGAATTTTTCTTCCACCACAGCAGACGTGGCATCTTTGGACCCGTCATCCACAACAATAGTCCGCAGATTGGGATAATCCGAGGCCAGCGCGGAGCGTACGGTATTTTCGATCACCTTCTCTTCATTGAACGCAGGGATAATCACGGTAACCCTGGGCTTATATTCAGGCCCGCCTACGGGCGATGGTTTTCGCAGACGATCATAAGTGGCCAGAGCGCCGATGCCGAGAAGGCGAGCGCTCATCAGAATGTCACCAATGAAAAAGACGAATACGATAAACTGCGCCAGCCATTGGCCCAGGAGAAAGACATAGCCATCAAGGCGCGCGCCCATCACCTCATTAGGAGACAAACGAGGCATCACATCGGCCCGCGTTTTGCCCAGCAGCTCTTCCACTCTCACAATCTGGAAACCGCGTGCTCTCAGTCCCTCAATGATTCCGGGAAGCGCCTGGACCGTGGCCTCACGGTCACCGCCACCATCATGCAGCAGGACGATATTGCCGCAATACAGTGGAGCGCGAACCTCACAGCCTTTCGTGGCCTCAGTCTGCGCCTGCGCCATTACCTCAGCCACAATCTCCGGGGCGCTCTGGCCTTTTCGCCAGTCATTAGGATCAATCTTGGAACCAACCGTGATATAGCCTTCCCCCTGAACCAGTTCCAGCGGACGAACCTGGTCTGCGATATCCGGCTCCTGATCAATAGAATAGGGCGGGCGGAAATAGAGTGGCTTGACCCCTAATTTGCTGGCAAAGAGTTTTTCCGTTAATTGGAGCTCCACGCGTTTCATGTACCACTGCGAAACGTCACTGATGTCAGGGTGCGTGAAGGTATGATTGCCGATGTCGTGCCCTTCGTCGTAAATCCGCTGCGCCAGACTGGGGAATTTTTGCGTTTGCAGCCCGATCAGGAAAAAAGTTGCCGGAGCTTTCTCTTGTTTGAGAATATCGAGAATCTTGGGCGTATATTTGGGGTCGGGCCCGTCATCGAATGTGATGGCGATCTTTTTTTCTTTCCAGCCATATTGCTTTATTTGATAGGGCTGGGGCAGCACCGTCATTTTCTCAGATGAAATCAGCTTGGTGTCGGGGTCCAGCGTTATGGCCCGCTCGCCCGGTGCAGGCTGATGCTGAATGATCAGGATCTCGCCATCGCCTTCACGGTCAACATCTTCGCCGGAAGGCACGACGGTAAGCTTCTGCTCAGCCCCGGCTTCTGTGGGGCTGTCCCATATTTTCCAGAGTGAGCGGTCTTCCGATCCCAGACGCCACAGCGCAAATGTCCGTATGCCAAGGTCGCGGGCCGCTCGCATCTCATTCAATGCCGTGACGGCATCCAGAAACCACACTTCATGTTTCTCGCCGTTGTCTTCCATATAGGCAAAATGTGGATTGAGCGAATCGGAACGGAGATCAATCTGAGCGCTCGATTCGCTGGCATGCAGCCATGCTTCCTGCACATTATTCGTGTCCACACTCAGGATGCGGTTTCGCGGGGAAAGCTTCCAGTCGTAACCGTAACTGCCGATTGCACAGACAATCTTTGTTTTAGGAATATCTTTGACTGCCTGCCTGAGATTCGCCATAAACCAGTCCTGCGAGGCCACGGGTCCCGGCGAGCTGGTGGTCTGGTGCTCGTCATAATTCATGATTACCAGGCCATCTGAGCTGGCGGCCAGCCGAGGGTAGTCATAGTCCTTGTCAGAAACCGGAACGTTCACAAACAGCTTCAGCCCACGGGAATGCAGGTCTTGTCCCAGTTCCTGAATAAGAGCAACGAACCCCGGCTGCGCTTTGAGTGGAATCTCTTCAAAATCAATCGCGGCACCTTTAAAGCGGTCACTGGCCAAATACAGCAATAGCTGTTTGCGGAAGGTTTGCCGGGCATCAGGATCCATGAGGAAATCGCCGATATTGGTAAGCCATTGCCGGCTGACCGTTTCATAATTGTTGATCAGCGGAAAAACTTCGACCTCAGCCTTTTCAGCCCGCAGAAATGGCATTACGCGATCATCAGTGGAATGTACAACGCCGTTTTCGACCACTGGAAAGGGATGATTTACGCTATCAAAGCCCTGCAGGTGTCCGTCTGGAGTGAGCACATGGAGCCATTCGGGAAAGAGAATATCAATCTGCGGATAATATTCCTTTAGCGAGACAAAGCTTGCGGCGTCCCAGGTGACGTAATAAGCCGCGCGAATTCCTTCATCCGTATTCAGCACCACCTGTGAGGGCGGCGATTTGGTTTTACGGTGCGTGTTTTTCGCTTTCGTCTTGCGGCGGTGTTCAATTTCCTTAATGGCGCGGAGATTGCGCTTCTGCTCCGGCAACAGAACGTGCGGCAAGGGATCTGCCTGAATAAAAACGGTGAGGATAAAAAAGAGCACAAGGAAGCTGATGACAGCACCCAGGGCGCTAAACAGGATGCGCAAGCGTCCCCATCGCTTCCGGTCAGGATCATAAAAAATGGATTTTGCCATTGCTGGATTCTGTTATCACCATCGTAAGCGGCTGGCCATCTGCGGTCAATCATTTGCAAAGCCGGAACGTTACGGTTGTGCGCTCTCATGATGGCCTTTACACTGGGCTGTCCTGTCGATGAAGACACTCCTTGCATTGGTGCGGCGAAACTGGGCCTTCTTTCTGCTGGTAACCATCGCCGGCCTGGCGCTGCGGCTCTTCTTTGTCTTCCGCTTTCCACATATCGCAGGAGACACCTGGGTCTATGGCGACATCGCCAAAAATTGGCTAGATCATGGAATCTTTGGCTTAACAGACAACAACGCAGTTCGCCCCACGCTCATCCGCCTGCCTGGATACCCCGCATTTCTGGCAGCCATGTTCGCCATCTTTGGCCGCGAACATTACACAGCGGTGATGGTTGCGCAGGCGCTGATTGATACGAACACGTGCCTGGTTATCGCGGCGCTGGCGTTGGAGTTGATGAACGATAGTGCCGCTAAAGCCGCTTACCTTCTAGCTGCGTTATGTCCCTTTACGGCCAACTACGTGGCTGCTCCTCTGTCGGAAACTCTCGCCATTTGTTGCACCGCCCATGCGCTTTATTATGGCGTCCGTGGATTGAAAGCTCTAGGCCTGGGCGAATCTGGCGCGAGTCTATGGGTTGCAACTGGTCTATGGATTGCCGCCGGTATTTATATGCGTCCTGATGATGGACTGCTTCTGCCGGCCCTTGCTCTGGCAATGCTCATTTTACTTTGGCACCAGGGCAACAAGAAGCAGGTGGTTTTCGCAGCTATTGTGCTGACGGCAACAAGTCTGGGGCCGCTGACGCCGTGGGCCGTCCGGAATTGGCGGGTTTTCCACGTTTTCCAGCCACTCGCTTCCCGGTATGCCAATGATCCGGAAGAATTCGTGCCGCGTGGCTTTAACTACTGGGTAAAAACATGGATGGTGGACTATGTGTCAGTGGAAGAAGTGTATTGGAAAGTTTCAGGCGAGCCGATTGATCCACAGCAGCTTCCGGAACGCGCATTCGATAGCCGTCCCGAATATGAGAAGACGCTGGACATAATCTCACGCTACAACCAGCAACTCTATATTGACCCGCAGATGGACGCTGAATTCGAAGAAGTTGCCCGTTTGCATGTAGAACACAATCCGCTTCGTTACGACATCTGGATGCCTTTTCTGCGCATGTCCGATATGTGGCTGCGTCCGCGCACCGAACTTTTTGACGTTGAGAGCCGCTGGTGGGAGTTTTCCAAACATGAACAGGAAAGCTGGTTTGCGCTGTTTTGGGCCGGCTTGAATCTGTTTTACATAGTGCTAGCTGGGCGTGGATGGATGCGCTGGCGTCTTGGCACAGCAGGAGTTTATGTAATCGGTTTTATCCTGCTGCGGTCGATCTTCCTCAGCACGCTGGAAAATCCTGAGCCTCGTTATATGCTTGAATGCTTCCCTGTGGTGCTGGCTCTTGCAGGTGGCGCGTTCGCCCGGAGAGCTGAGACTTCTCAGTCACTTTCAGCGGCACCTAGTTCCACCTTCCTTTCTTAAGGCATTAGCCGGATTGCCTTTCCGAACTATGCTTCTATCCTTAACACTGCCATGCCGTCCTGGGGGAAGTTGTCCGCTATTGCGGTTCTTTTTGTCGCTGCGCTTTTGGCGCCTCGGTCTTTCGCCGGGGATGCCACGGACCGGGGTGATCTACGGCCCTCGCCGGCGCTGCGGCAGCCAGTTCCCTCTTATAAAATTCAAGCCGGCATTGATGGCGAGATTTATCCTGTATTCGCCAATTATGCTTCTTTGCAGCGCCAGGCCGATCGCACGTTCGGCGTAGTTTCCGTTACGCTCTCAAACAGCACTGATTCTCCAATGCACCGGGGCGTAACAGTTGAAATCCCTGGCTGGAGTGATCGCGAAATCCAGACCGTTGATCTCTCGCCTGGCACTACGCGGACACTGGTTTTTGCTCCCGCATTCCTGCCTCGCCTTTATCAAAACCATGAGATCACGGCCGCTACAGCGCACGTAACCATTGCTGACCAAGCCGATAACAATACCTATGAAACTACAGTCCCCGTCCGGCTCCGGTCAGTTGAAGATATGTTCTGGGGCAATGGCTTTAAATACGCTTCTTTCATCGCTTCATGGGTAACGCCCCATGCCCGCTCCATAGAAGGTGTGCTGGCGCAGGCAAAGCATTTCACGCCGGACCGTCGTCTACCCGGATATGAAAGTTGGAAACCCGCTGCCTTGCAGGAACAGGAAACGTATCGCGAAGCCAAGGCAATTTTCACTGCATTGCAACGAATGGGACTCTCCTACGTTAAGAGTTCATCCACATTAGGAGATCACAAAGGCATCAGCGAACGGGTTCGCATGCCCAAGGTGAGCCTGGCCCAAAGCAGCGCTAATTGCATCGATGCTGCGGTAATGTATGCATCGCTTTTTGAGAATCTGGGAATGGATGCCAGCGTAGTAATAGTTCCTGGCCATGCCTATGCGGGTGTAAGGGTCGCCGAAGGCTCGCCCAGGTTCCTTTTGATCGACGTAGCGCTTACAGGCCGGAGCACCTTTGAAGCTGCGGTGGCATCGGCCCAAACCGGAATGGCCGCTCACGCGCCCTCTACCATAACGAGGGTAATGGTGGAAAAGGCCCGGTCCTCTGGCATTTATCCAATGCCCTGATCTATCTGCCTGATTGTCCAGCAACCCCGCCTGTATTTCCCTCATCCATTGTCTGCTATATGGCACTCCGGCAACGAACAGAAACACTTGACATTCGGCTCAATGGGCATAAAATACCCGCTATTCGTGAGCAGGCATTGGCAGAAGTACGCCTTGATCCGAATATGAATTCCAGTCAAAATTCACCTATCTCGAAGCGGCCTCCCGCCCCCATACCTATGGAGAAAACCTGCAAGCATCCCCGTGTGCGCGTGGTCGCGCGCGACGAAGACGCTGAGTTTGTTGAATGCCAGGAATGTGGCGATGTTTTTGAATCCAGTGAGTTTAAAGACATGGCCATTGAAGAGAATATCCGGCCTGAAGAGGCCTGAGATCCACTCAGTGTTGGCGGCTCAATGAAGGTCAAATGCCATGCAGGTGGTCTCACGCCTTTTTCAGCACACGCGGCTAAATCCTGACGCATCTCAACCGTGTGGTGGTCAAATTATAGAATGGTTGCCATCTGAGGCCCGGAAATGGCGCGACTTGCATTCGTGATCGACGACTCCATGCTCATTCGGCAGACGATGCGCCGTTTTCTGGAAAAACGAGGATTCGAAGTTGAAACCGCAATGGACGGTATTACGGCTTTGGAGGAGCTGAAGACCATCCGGCCTGACGTAATCTTCACCGATCTGCAAATGCCCGGGCTCAGCGGCTATGAACTCATTGACGCCCTGAAAGCGAGCTCAGAAACTGCACACATTCCCGTCCTTATCCTGGCGGCCAAACCTCTTTCCGGAGATGCACACGAGACGTGCGCCCATTCCGTGATTTATAAGGACCTGAACATTGATGCTCAGCTCAAACAGGCACTCGAAAGCCTTTTTCCTTCTAGCGCAACCCTCTGAATCTGTATTTATCGCAGTTGCAATGACGGCTCCGCCGAAAATTCTGCTGCGCCAAACTCTCCGGCCCGCAGCTTCGGGAATGCGGCAGCAGCAATCATGGCCGCATTGTCTGTCGAGAGCTTGCGGGATGGGAAATATACCGGCAGGCCGGACTTGGCCGCCTGCAGACTGAATGTTTCCCGCAGTTCGCTATTTGCGGCAACTCCTCCCGTAACAAACAGAGTGCGCACTTCCCGTTCCCGGGCTGCTTGCAGCGTTTTTCCCACCAGGTCTTCTACAACGGCCCGCTGGAATGACGCCGCAAGATCCAGCGCCTTCTTGTCGCAGAGGGAAAGCACCTCCTGAACCGTTGGTTTAGCAATATGTGCCAACGCCTGCTGCCTGGCCACAACCGACTCGCGCATTCCTTCCAGTTCCACATAGCGAAGAACTGCCGTCTTGATCCCACTGAAAGAAAAATCATAGGGTGTCTGCTCGGCTTTCGGCGTCCCTCGGTTCCCATGCTTGATCTGTGATGGCCCAAATTTCACCGCGCGAGGGTTGCCATGTTTTGCCAGTGCATCGATGATTGGCCCGCCGGGATACCCAAGTCCCAGCAGCTTGGCCACTTTGTCATATGCCTCGCCAGCGGCATCGTCGCGCGTGCGGCCGATATTGGTGTAAGTCCAGCCGCGTTCGCGATGCTCCGCCAGAAACAGATGCGTGTGCCCGCCGGAAACCACTAGCGCCAGCAGCGGAAAATCGATCTGGAAATTCCCTTTCTGCTTTTCTTCCAGCAGCACCGCGTGGATATGCCCTTCCAGGTGGTTCACCGTGATCAGAGGCTTATCCATGGCAAAAGCAACGGCTTTGGCATAGCTGATGCCGACCAGGAGAGCTCCAGCCAGCCCCGGCCCTTGCGTTACCGCAATCGCGTCAATCGACTCATAACTTTTGCCTGCTTCCGCCAGTGCCTGCCGCACCACAGGAATAATCGCCCGGAGATGCTCACGTGATGCAAGTTCCGGAACCACGCCGCCATAAGGCTGATGCGTGGCGATCTGCGATGACACCACGTTTGAATGCACACGTTCGCCATTACCCACTACCGCCGCGGCGGTCTCATCGCAAGAGGTTTCTATCCCCAAAATGTAACTTTCAGACATACATCTAATACTATTGGATTTGAGGCGCGATTGAATCTTTCGTCAGAAAAAGCGTTGGAAGCCATCCGCATCGCGCGAACGCTGCGTGAACACGGCTACTCTGCGTACCTTGTCGGCGGCTGCGTCCGTGATCTGCTTTTGGACCGCGAGCCCACCGACTATGACGTTGCCACATCGGCTACGCCGCATCAGGTCATCGACATTTTTCCACAGACCTATGCTGTGGGCGCGCAGTTCGGCGTAGTACTGGTACCGGTGCGCCGAGACACGCAAGACGGCGAAAGTAACAACTACGCCATTGAAGTTGCAACTTTTCGCAGTGATGGCGCTTATTCCGATGGCCGTCATCCGGATGAGGTTCAGTTTTCCAAAGACGTACGGCTTGACGTGCAGCGCCGAGACTTTACCATCAACGGCCTGCTGCTTGACTCTGATACGAATGAGGTTCTGGATTACGTGGGCGGGCGCGAAGATTTGAAGCACGGAATTATCCGTGCCATCGGCGAAGCGCATCAGCGATTTGTGGAAGACAAATTGCGCATGCTGCGTGCCGTCCGCTTCGCAGCCAGGTTCGGCTACACGATTGAGGAGCAAACTTTTGCTGCGATTCGGGAGCTCGCGCCGCAGATTCATCAGGTCAGCCGGGAGCGTGTGCGTGATGAAATTTTAAAGATGCTCACTGAAGGCCATGCACGCCGGGCCTTCGAACTGCTGGACGAGACAAATCTGCTTGAGCAGGTGCTGCCCGAAATCAAGAAAATGCAAGGCGTGCAGCAGCCACCGCAATATCATCCGGAAGGCGATGTCTGGATCCATACCCTGATGCTGCTGGAGGGCTTGCCACCCGGCTGCTCAAAAACCCTGGCACTCGGCGCGCTACTGCATGACGTCGGCAAGCCGCCTACGTTTCGTGTGGCGCCAGACCGTATCCGCTTTGATGGACATGCGGAGGTCGGCACTAAGATGGCAGAAGAAATCTGCCGCCGCTTCCGGCTCTCGAACGATGACACTGAACAGGTGCTTTCGCTGGTGGCCAACCACATGCGCTTTGGCGATGTCATGCGCATGAAAGATTCCACCCTGAAACGCTTCTTTCGTCTGCCCAAGTTTGAGCAGCACCTGGAGTTGCATCGGCTGGACTGCCAGAGCAGCCACCGCGACCTAAGCCTTTATGAATTTGCCCAGGAGAAATTCTGCGCACTCCCGGCGGAGCAGATCCGCCCCGCACCGCTCATCACCGGCAACGACCTAATTACCGCAGGTTACGCCCCAGGGCCACACTTCAAAGAGCTGCTGACTGCTGTGGAAGACGCACAGATGGATGGAACGATCACGACGAAGGAAGAGGCGCTACTTCTGGTTCGCGAAAAATGCGAATCAAGTGATTAAAAAAGCCAAAAACATGCTGCGTTGAAGATCATACAGAGCAAAATCACTTTGGTTCAGTGACAACGTCTTTGCTGGTAAATGTTAATGCCGCATTTTTTCGCTTTCGCGTAGTCGAGTATCTCATTCCAAATGATCAGGTCGCCGTATTGGCGTGGTGTCCCTTTCTTTGCATCCTCATATCCGGGTGGGACTTTTTGTTCATATCTTTTCGCTCCGCTCGCAAAAATCTCCGCCAGAGGCTTATCATCGTATTTAGTGCCTACCCGCCCTTCAAATAGGCTTGTTACGCGTTCCCGTATGTGATCCGTTTTATCAAATCAGGATGATTTTTTGAGCCTTGATCGATGATGTCAGCTATAGCATTTGTTGCCCTCCTCAACTCCTCCGCGATTTTATCTGTGTTCTCAATAGCGTGGTTCTGCATTTGCTGTTTGAATCCATTTGCGAGATTGTTTAAAAAGTCTTTCAGGTCTGTGTAAACGGTGCGCTCTTTAAAAATAACCTCCAACCGGTTCTCCTGATATTCCAATGCTGCTTGATAAGGAACCCAGATTCTATCGCGCATTTTATCCAGAATTCCTAAGAGAACATTTCGAATTTTTGCTGTGGACCGGTAAAGATCCAGGAGCACACTGGCGTCAAATACAAAAATGCAGCTCTTCCAGAGCTCTGCAAATTCTTCTTTGGTTGGCTTGTAATAGCCGATGAAGGTCTTTTTCATTTATTGTTTCTCTGGACTAATCACGGCGCACAAATTTCTATACCAAGCGGGACAGGCGGAGCACACGCAATAATCTCCGCTGGTGCGTGTTACGACAGGCGTGAATATGCGAATGGGTATAACTTCGTTCATATTGATCTTGCGACCGGTCTTGGAAGTGTGTTCCTGCGTCGCTATGATTTGCAGGCAGGTGTTTTCCAAAAATATGCCGTCACTACTGGCGATGATACTGCTGGTTACCATCAATTCGTTTTCTTCCGAATAAAGAAAAACGGGCAATGCCAAAGTCTACCTCCAGTACTACGGACTGCCCTGGGGGTTAGCCTTGTAACGGGCTTCCGCACCTGGGCTAGGCTCTTTCGCCTCTTTCGGAGGCTGGATCAATGCAGCGGGAATTTGTTTAGTGTCACGGCTGAAAAGAAGTACAAGTGTCAGTAAATGCAAAGCACTGAGCATTGTCGTCCTGAGGGTTGCCTGGACGAAGGAGTGAGGGCCGCGTTTTCCTGCGCGAATGCCCCCGTCTGTCTTTTTTACTGGTGACACTGGCGTTGTCGTCATAGACAGGATGACGATATATTCGTAACAAAGCAGTGTTAATCATCAAACCGCACTATCAAAAGCCCTAGAAGAGCTTTTCATCTGCATTAATCCTTTGACTTTGCGGGGCTGATGAATAGATATTCTCCGCATGCCAGACCAGAAATCCCTCGCGCCACAATCTCTTACGCAAGCAATGCCCGGACCGGACGGCCCGGAAGCTCCGCTCACCTTTGAGCAGGTGCTGGCCCAGGAAGACGCCGTGCTGGGAGGAAAGCAGCGCAGTGCGCTGTGCATCTCCGGCGGCGGCATCCGCAGCGCCACATTCGCGCTGGGCGCGCTGCAGGGGCTGGCCGAACTCGGCATCCTGGAAAATTTTGACTATCTTTCGACCGTTTCCGGCGGAGGCTACATCGGGAGCTGGCTCACAGCCTGGAAAGAGCGATGGAAGGGGCTGACCACACCCAAAAAGCTGGGCGATAAGACCACCACTGTTGTTTCGCAGTTGAAACCCTTTGCGCTGCCCCCGCCAGAAGAGCACCCTGATCCGGTCCAGCATCTACGCGAGTACAGCAATTATCTTTCGCCCAAGCTGGGCCTCTTCTCCGCGGACACCTGGACCCTGATTGCTACGGTAGCGCGGAACATGTTCCTAAACTGGCTGGTCTTCATCCCCCTGCTGATGTGCGCCATCATGGTGCCCCGCGTTGTGCTGTCCCTGGGAAAGGTGGGCGACAACTATAACCTGTGGTTTGGCTTGACCTGGGACCAATTTTACAAGGGGCGATTGGTTGCACTTCCTCTGGCCGGGTTGTTCTTCGCGATCGGGATATTTAATCTCCTGCGCTATCTGCCCGGCGTTGGTCGTAAGAACCATACGGAAGGCCAGTTCCTCAGGTATTGTTTTGGCCCCATCTTGCTCGCCGCGCTGACTCTTTTGCTCGGCGAAGCCTGGTTCATAGGCGCTGACTACACGAATGGCAGGCATGATGCGGGGGCATTCGGCTACTGGGACTATTTTAGAGGTATTGCAATCTCCGGAGGCGCAGGCTATCTGGCGTATGCCTTGATTTATTGGCGCCGTGTCGGGGAAAAACTACGGGAACTCAAGGCCAAAGAATCTCTCCACCGCAGGCCCAAAACAAAATGGATTCTGGGGCTGCTAACGGCGACAACCCTCACTGCTTTTTGCGTTGCAGCCGGCGCTCTGATGCTCAGCAGTGAGGTATTTGGCCATCTGAGCTGGCGACTGTTCGTCACCTTTGCCATGCCGTTGCTGTTTACTTCGCTTGGGCTGGCGGTGACCATCTTTGTCGGCTTTACCAGCCGGGTACTGGAAGATGACGACCGCGAGTGGCTGGCGCGGGCCGGGGCCTGGAGTATGCTTTGCGTCGTTACCTGGATCGGTCTTTCTGCAATCAGCCTGCTCGCGCCCGACCTGCTTTTCCTGCTGCACACCAAACTCAAGCTATGGGCCGATAGCACGTTCATAGCTACTGGAAGCATCAGTGGCGTCCTTGCCGCATTGGCCGGCCTCAGCAACAAAACCAAAGCGCTCACTAAGAACGGCTCAGGTGAGGGCAAGCAAGGAAGCAGCATGGACCTCATGGGAAAGCTGGCTGCCCCGGTCTTTATTGCCGTCTTTCTGACTTCTCTGGCGGTCCTTGACAACTGGCTCTTATCGAAAGCTCCTCTGGTGAGATGGGCCTCGCATGTTCGTTGGACCGCGCATAGGGAATTCCTGGAACAGATCCGCCCCGAACACGGCGCGCTGCTGGCGCTTGCCTGCCTTGCGTTTAGCTGGACCATGGCCAAGTTCATCGACATCAACAAATTTTCTCTTCAGGCCATGTATCGCAGCCGGATCATCCGCGCCTATCTGGGCGCTTCGAACGCCCAACCGGAGATCAACCGCTTCATCGGCTTTGACCGGACGGACAATATCAACCTAAAAAAGCTGACGCCGTCCATCAAGCCGTTCCACGTGGTGAATATGGCGTTGAACCTGGTTTCCGGCCAACGTCTGGCCTGGCAGCAGCGCCGGGCCGCATCCTTTACTGCTTCGCCATTGCACTGCGGCAGTGAAATCCTCGGCTATCGCCCAAGCAATGAATATGGCGGTCCAGACGGTGTTTCCCTGGGAACGGCCGTTGCCATCTCCGGTGCCGCTGCCAGCCCCAACATGGGCTATCACTCCTCGCCGGCGATTACCTTCATCATGACGCTTTTCAATGCGCGGCTCGGCTCCTGGCTTGGCAACCCGAAACGCAAAACCTGGCGCGACAGCGGCCCGCACTCGGCCTTTAATTCCATTATCCGCGAAGCCCTGGGCCGTACCGATGAGAGCAGTCCTTATGTTTATCTTTCTGACGGCGGCCATTTCGAGAATCTGGCGCTTTACGAAATGGTCCGGCGCCGCTGCCGCTACATCGTTGTGCTGGATGGCGGCTGCGATGCCCAATACAACTATGAAGACCTGGGTAATGCGATGCGCAAGATCCGCATCGACATGAAAATCCCGATCGACTTCCTGCCGCCGCATTCCTCGCCCGGAGAAACACCAAAGAGTCGCTGCGCCGTGGCGGAAATCCGTTATAAAGAAATCGACCCAGCCCTGGAAAATGGCTACCTGGTCTATATCAAGCCGGTAGTCCTGTTCGGCGATGATCCTGACATCAGGGCCTACAAAGCTGCGAACCCGGCTTTTCCCCATGAGAGCACAGGCAACCAGTGGTTCAATGAATCGCAGACTGAAAGCTACAGGATGCTCGGCCTGCGCAGCGTGCTGGATACTTTCAAAAAACCCTGGAACCCGCAGCAGAAATTTGAAGGTGTCATTAGGGCGGAAAATTATCAGAGGCCCGACGCAATGGGCGCGACAGCCCAATCCTCCTAGGATGAGCGTCGAGAGCCATCTGAGGGGCGCAGCCTGAATGCGGGGCCTTCCAGATATCAGGCGGTAACCAGGGAAGATGCACCGCGAGTGAAAGCTTGTGCGGTTTCGTTTTCGACGTAGCGCTTGGGATCTTCCATGATACGCCGCAGAATTTCCAGCGATTCAACGCAATAGAAGCCGTCATTGATCCGTTCGTCAAAAGTCCATTGCGTTTGCAGTACCTGGCGCACCTCAGGCTGGTCATGTCGGCCCGGAACGAGCACTTTTCTGGCTCCGCCGATAACGCCAAAGAGGCTGCATGTGCCGTACTCGTATAGATGATGGGAGGCATTGTCGATGTGGATGGAACCCAGGTTCGCAAGAAACATGCTGGTGTAGAGCGGATCAGGATCAATCAGCATGGCCGGAAGCAGGTTCCAGCGGTCCAGGCCTCGGACAGCGGCGATCACTCCGTGAAGGACTGGCGTAGGCAGCCAGCTCAAAAGACGGACCTCTGTTTCCACCTGGCTCTCACCTTCAGAGCGCCCGCCAGCCACGGCCGTGGTAATGGCACTTACGCAATCATCAAAACGAATGTCAGAGGGAAAGGAGAGTTTCACGGTGGCCAAGGGAGCTTCATCGGTGAAGCGCTTTTTGGCGGCAAAGGAAAGCCACACACCTTTGCGCTGGTAGATCCGGCCGCCAGACACGAAGCGGTTCACGCCGGGCCGCGCATGCAGCATCTTGATGCAGGCGAAGGCGACCAGGTGGAACAACGTGGCCGGAGTCCGGGAGCCGCGGTTCTGGTTGTAATTGCGAACCCAGGCGCGCGCTTCAGCAATGTCCCACTGCGTGGTGTGATAAATGGCAGAGTCGTTACGTCCGGGCATGACGAACGGCATCATGCGGCGTATGGGATCGATGTTCTTAATCACAACTCCATCGCATCTGCTAAACAGCGGCATTTTAGGTCTCCTTGCGATGAGTTTAACAAATGGGTCAAGAGCCTGACGAAACCTGCGTTTGATTCAGGTTTCTAGTCGATTCGTAGGATCATTATGATAATAGGGCTCCCTTCGCTACGCTTCGGGATTCAGAAAACCGCCACATTCTGATTTATCATTGACTTACAAAGTATGGCCACTTCTGTTCGGTCCTTTGCCAAAATCAATATCGGATTAAAGATCGGGCCGCTGCGTGAAGATGGATTTCACGAGCTGCGGACGATTTACCAGACCGTCGCGCTGAGTGACATGCTCCGCGTGGACGTGGGCAAAGGCCTGGGAATTGAGATTGTCTGCAAGGATCCCCGCGTACCGGACGACGAAGTGAACACCTGCTGGCGCGTGGCGGACCGGATACTGCGGTCATTCAAAGTACGGGGCAAGATACGCATCGCCATTGAAAAAAACCTGCCGGTCCAGGGTGGGTTGGGAGCGGCATCGTCAAATGCGGTGGCGACCATGCTGGCGTTGGAAAAGGAGCTCAAGAGGCAGCTAGCGCCGGAAGAGCGGCTGCGCATTGCTTCAGAGGTGGGCTCTGACCTGCCGCTGTTTCTGGTGGGTGGGACGGTTTTGGGCACTGGCAGGGGGGAGCAGGTGTATCCGCTGGAAGACCTGCCCAGCTTCCATTGCGTGATTGCCACGCCGGATGTGGGGGTTTCCACGCCGGCCGCCTTTGCCGACTGGGACAAAAAGTGGCCGGCTAAATTGGCTGGCGCTACATTGACTGACCCCAGTGCCTCAGATAGAATAAGTACGTTCAGCCGCACGGTTTACGAATGGCTGAACGGGAGTTTTACCCCAACCGGTGTCCCAAGCAAAGGCTGGGACCGGGCCGAGGCACTGCTTCTCGACCTTGTCCGTACCGGGATTGAAAACGATTTTGAAAGTGTCGTTTTCCCTAAATATCCCGCAATACGCGAGGTCAAACGTGCGCTTGAACGCTCAGGAGCGAAATATGTGTCGCTTTCCGGGTCAGGGTCTGCGGTGTTTGGTCTGTTCAGCGATCAGGAATCCGCTGCCGAAGCCGTGAAGAAGCTGGAAGCGCAGGACATTCCAGCACGGGCCACCGTGACTTTGACCAGAGAGCAATACTGGAAAGAGCTGTTTGGGCCGGGTGAGCGGCGCGTCGAAAAGATCGGGTAGGAATCGGGAGATCGGGACATCGCTCGTAATCGGGAAATCGGAAGCTGAAGTGGGTGAGCCGAATGGTGAGCGCTGTATCGCGCGAACCTGAGGCGAGGGCGAAGTCGCTCTGCGACGAAGCCCTTGAATGAAAGACTTTTTGGGCCGTCGACTAATGGTAGGTCAAGTGCCTTTGGAGCACTTTGTCTAGGTTCGAATCCTAGCGGCCCAGCCAGGTTTAGTGGCAGAGTTTCAGGACAAGCGCAAGGTCCCTCCGGCCTACTCGCACGCTGAAGAATGCGCGTGCTCGTTACGACGGCCGTCGGGATGACGTGGCAGTTAAGTTTGGGTGAGCCGAATGGTGAGCGCTGTATCGCGCGAACCTGAGGCGAGGGCAAAGTCGTTTACGACGGAACCCTAGAACAATGTAGCAAACGAAGCCGCTTTCGCAGAGTTGTACTCAATCAAGTCTGAAGCTCTGTGCAGGCATGACAACAATCCGCGATGTAGCAAACCAGCTCATACGGAGTGAAAAGCCATGGCGACGATAGCGACAGCAACGGAAAAAACGGAAAAGAAGCACGAACAGATGCAGCCGAAGAGCGAGCACAAACCTCAGCGATCACGCGCAGACGATAAATTCAAGATCTTCTGCGGCACCGCGAATGAGGCTTTAACCGACGAGATCTGCGAATTCCTCGGCATGGCCCGGGGCAAGGCGACGGTCACGCGCTTTTCTGATGGCGAGGTGTATATCCAGGTAATGGAGAACGTGCGCGGAGCTGACGTATTTGTCGTACAGCCCACGTGCTTTCCGGTGGATGAACACCTGATGGAATTGCTGCTACTGGTGGATGCGTTGAAACGCGCATCGGCCCGGCGCATCACCACGGTGATTCCGTATTATGGCTACGCCCGGCAGGACCGCAAGGACAAGCCGCGCGTTCCGGTGTCGTCAAAGCTGATTGCCGACTTGCTGACAACAGCGGGCGCGCATCGGGCTCTGGTGGTTGACCTGCACGCGCCGCAGATTCAGGGCTTCTTCAATATTCCGGTAGACCATCTGTTCGCGTCGCCGGTGCTGGTGGATTACTTCAGGAAGATGCAGTTGCCGAACCTGACGGTGGTTTCACCCGATGCAGGCGGCGTGGAGCGCGCGCGCTTCTTCGCCAAGAAAGTTGACGCTGCCCTGGCCATTGTGGATAAGCGACGCACTGACATGAATGTGGCTGAGGTGATGCACGTAATCGGCGATGTAAAAGGGCGCACGTGCCTGATTATCGACGACATCATTGATACGGCAGGAACTCTGGTAAAGACCGCTGACGCGCTGATGAGCGCAGGCGCCGCAAAAGTTTTTGCGTGCGCGTCGCATCCGGTGCTGAGCGGGCCGGCGATTGAGCGTATTTCAAAATCGCAACTGGAACAGGTGATTGTAACGAACACGATTCCGCTGACGCGAGCGGGAAAAGACGAGCCCAAGATTAAAGTTCTATCGATTGCCGGCCTGCTGGGCCGGGCAATCCAATCCATACATGAAGAGACTTCTGTCAGCTCGCTGTTTGCTTAAGCGCTGATTGAAGCGGAGAAGAAGGAAGAGACAATGAGTGCACAGGTAGAAGTTGTTGAAGCCCAACCCAGGCCGGACAGTTCACGCGGCAAAAACGAAGCCCGGCGTCTGCGCGTGAGCGGACGCGTCCCGGCCGTGGTTTATGGCGCCAAGAAAAATACCGTGGCAGTGAGCGTGGACCCGAAGGTAATCTCGCGGATCCTGGCTTCCAAGTCCGGACATAATACGATTTTTGACCTTCAAGTTGGAACTAACGAAAAAACCAAAGCCATGATCGTGGACTGGCAATTTGAGCCTATTCGCGGCAGCATCCTTCATATCGACCTGAAGCGCGTCGCCATGGACGAAAAAATGCGCGTGTCCGTGCCGATCCACCTGGTAGGCGAAGCTGTTGGCGTGAAGCAGCAGGGCGGCATCATGGACCAGGTACTGCGTGAGGTTGAAATCGAGTGCCTGCCGGGAGACATTCCAACTCACATTGATGCGGACGTTTCAGCGCTGGAGTTTGGCGTTGTGCTGCGCGTAAAAGACCTGCCCCATGGGGGCAAGCTGAAATTCATCACCGACGAAGAGCAGGCAGTCGCCCACGTCACCGCGGTGAAGGAAGAAGTTGTGGCTACGCCTGAAGCGGCAGCGGCAGATGCAGCAGCGGGTCCGGCTGAGCCTGAAGTCATTAAGAAGGGCAAGCAGGAAACCGAGGAGGGTGAAGCTGAAAAAGCGCCTCCGGCGAAGAAGTAGCCGAAGTGAAGCTGATCGTTGGGTTGGGAAACCCTGGTATCGAATACCAGTTCACGCCCCACAATATCGGCTTTCTTGCAGTTGACCGGATCGCCGAGCAGTGCGGCGTTGTGGTAGGCAATCGGCACTGCAAAGCGCTTACAGGCAGGACCAGAATCGGCAATGAAGAGGTCCTGCTGGCCAAGCCGGAAACTTACATGAACCTGAGCGGCATGTCAGTGCTGGAGCTGGTCAGGAAACATGAAGTCGCGCAGCAGGACGTGCTAGTAATTTACGACGAGCTTGACCTTCCGCTGGGAATGATTCGGGTGCGGGCGCGGGGATCGTCGGCGGGGCACAACGGAATGCAGTCGATCATCAATGCGCTGCAAACCGAAGAAATTGGGCGGATCAGGATCGGCGTGGCGCCGGACGATCCGAAAAAAGGCGGAGCAAAATATATACTCGCGCCGTTTCGCAAGTCGCAGTTGGTGGCAGTAGATGAAGCGCTGGACCTGACTGCGCAGGCAGTGAATGTGATTGTGAACGAAAACATTCTCATCGCAATGAATAGGTTTAATCGGAAGAATAAGCAGGAAGAAGAACGTACTTAGTATTTTGGTAATTAGTATTTAGTGAACCGCAATTTTTGATATCAAAAGCCGCGAAGCCGACTGGCGCGCTGAGCGGCGCCGCTTCAAGCGCTGAAAGAGCTTCAGGTCCATCGAAACTCTAAAGCGGTTTGGGGCGAAGCGACTGGAGAAGAAGATGCAACGTACTTATGAAGTGATGTTTATCGTACGGCCTGACCTGTTGGAAGAAGACATGGACAAGCTGATTGCAACGCTGCAAGGCCATGCCACCAACGCGGGAGCTACCGTACAGAACACTGAAAAAATGGGAAAGCGCCGGCTGGCCTATGACGTGAAGAAATTTTCTGACGGCCAGTATGTGCTGCTGGTTTTACAGGCTGACGGCAAGGCCATCCACGAACTGGAGCGCCGCATGCGCGTCTCCGAGCCGGTGATCAAGTTCATCACCGTGCGCACAGACGAAGAGAAACAGCGCCTGGACAAAGTGCGCAAGCTGCGCGAGGCCAAGGTAAAGCGGCCTCCGGCAGGGTCACAGCAGGCGGAAGCGGAAAGCTCTGCCGTAAATGCGTAAGAAAGCCGCTCTTGGCCTTTAGCTATTGGCTATTGGCTTCAACTCCTTATGATTGCCGGCTCAATGAGATGGCGCATAAGAGACTGCAATTCCAGGAGTTTTTTATTACCGGACACGATTTCATAAAAAGATTTGCGCGCCCTTGAAGCGCGCGGTTTGAAGGAGAGTTATGGCTGACGACAACCAGGAAGTATCTACACCATCGCCACGGCCCCAGGGTGGAAGGCCGGATGGTCCGCGGCCGGACCGAGGCCCCGGCGGGCGTGATGGTGGACGCAAATTTTTCCGTCGCAAAAAGGTCTGCAAGTTTTGCGTGGAGAAGATTGACGACATTAACTACAAGGACGTGCGACTGCTCGGCCAGTTTGTGGCGGAGCGGGGCAAGATTGTCCCACGGCGGCTGACCGGCGTATGCACGCCGCACCAGCGCCGGCTTACAGCGGCCATCAAGCGGGCGCGCAACATCGCACTGCTGCCGTTTGCCGCGCGGTAGGAGGTACGCTCACCTCAGCGGCTAAAGCCGGAAATTTGTGAGCTATCCCGCAGGGCTGAAGCCCTGCTCCACCCGGTGACTGGACGCAGAAATGACCGCGTACTGCACTGAGATGTTTAGATATAGAGATTTTTACTGGAGATATGAAATGGAAGTCATTCTCAAAGAAGATGTTCCCAAGCTGGGCCACCGTGGCGAGGTTGTGAGAGTCGCCGAGGGTTACGGCCGCAACTATCTGTTGCCACACAAGCTGGCCATTGAGGCCACTACGGCGAACCGCGCTGTGATCGAGCAGATGAAGCAGTCCGCCGTGCGCAAGTCGGCGGTGGAAAAGAACGATGCCGACAATCTGGCCAAACAACTGGACGGCACCGCATTGAGCTTTCAGCGCAAAGTCGGTGAGAAAGACCACCTGTTTGGGTCGGTTACCACGTCTGACATTGCAGAAGCGCTGGAGCGGAAGGGCTTTAACATCGATCGGCGCAAGCTTCAGCTCAACGAACCCATCAAGAGCCTGGGCGAATTTGAAGTGCCTGTCCGCCTGCATCGCGACGTGGTCAGCAAAGTGAAGGTCACGGTAGAAAAGGAAGCGGAAGCATAATTCGAAGGCCGCAAAATTTCACCGCGGACCAACGCGGATTCACGCTGATTGAAAGCGTGAGTTCGTGGGGTACGCGGTTTAATTTTGCCAGGAACAATACGGCCAAAATGGCCCGCAGCGCCCAATTTAACAAGATCTGAATCGAGAAGCGGGTAAGATAAAGTTCAAGTCAGATTCGAACGGAGATAGCAGATGAAGATTGAGATACGTTCTTGCCCCACGTGAGAAAACAACAAAACCAAGGTCGCGAGTCTCGCGGACCTCATCAAGAAGCGGCTCGGCATTGAAGCCGTGGTTACGCCTGGCAAGACCGGTCAGTTTGAAGTGCTTGCCGATGGCCAGACCATTGCCCAGCGCGGTGGAAACTGGTTGACAAGGAGCTTTGGCGCGGGCTATCCCGATCCTGACAGCGTGATTGAGCAGTTGCAGAAGCGTCGTGTCTAGGGATGCAGCGCATCTCCGCTACGTTCCATCATCGTACCCTCGTCTAAATATTCATTTTCAATTTACCGCGAACCCAATTTACCGCGAACCCAAGCGGATTCACGCGGATTAGAACGTGAATACGCAAAGAATCCGCGGTATTCTCTTTGGCTACTTAGGTGTCCTTCGCAATTTCCTTTCCGGAGTGGCTGAAGTTGAAGGCGGTTGAGCGTCTCCCAGCAGAAAGCTGAAATCGCTGAATAGATTCGGATTAGGAGCGCCGCTAGCGACCGTTCCAAAGCTGTGGCAGCCCATACAAGTTCCCATGTATGCCTGCTTATTGCCCGGCGCTTGCTGAAAGTATGTTTCCAGCGCGGTGTTGGCGAGTTTTGCAGGAAACGGCCCCGGCCCCTGGTCTGGATTCGGACCATCACACGCAAAGTTCACAGCCGGGTTGCTGGAACCGTGATAACAAGTGTTCGGATTCTGTAAGGTCCCAGGACGTTGCGGCCATTGCGTATCCACCAGTTGGTAATACTGCCATACTGAATTCGGACTCGCATTGCGCAGCAGCTTTTGAAATACCGGATTAATCCCGCTGGTTGGACTGTTCTTTGCTGCAGGAATCGGAGTCGCCCGTATCACTTGCACCGGAGTATTCGTCTTTGTGGGATCGCCATCCCATCCGCCAGCGGGTTTTGGCGGCTGCTGGTCTGCGCAGGCCGGCGAAAACGTACATTTGGGATTGTTGTAGTAGCTGTAAGGGCCGGCGAGGGGGGCAGATGGGGCGTTGTCAAGATGTTCAAAAGTTGCCCAGATCCATTGTGGCCCGCTGGCGGTCTTGTGAATAATATGCAGCCCGACCAGCCCCATCAAAAGAGGTCCGGCACACTTGGTATTTTGCCCATTGGGGTTCGGTGCGTAGGTGATATAGGCCCAGGCAGTGTGATATCGGCTGGCCTGGCTTTGCGTGATTTGACGCCACGCCGATTTCACCTCCAACGACCCGATCTGATCTGTCCCATAAACACCCGCAGGGAAGTTTATGGGCGCAACCTGGTTGGCGGGAATGTACCAGGGCTTGGCGGGCGCAGGCGCGTTGGCGGAGCCTTGCAAAATTTTGTCGAACTCGACCTTGTTCATTCGAATTTCATAGCGCGTGTATTTTCCAGTGACGTCGATCAGAGGAGAATTAGTGAATGCCTCAAAAAATTCATCCTGCAAGTTTCCCTTGGCGATGAGCGGCAGAATTTTAGTGACTTTGCCTTGCAGGGCTTGCGGAGCCACAGGACAATAGGAAGGAATTTTTTGCGCTGTTCCCCACGGTGCGGGCGGTACAGCCCCCAGTTGAAACACCTGCGATGCGGCCATGTAGCTTTCCCAGACAGTGGGATTGTCGCCGGATGGAGTTTTGCCGATTGTGCCGGGACCCGGCTGCCCGGGGCTTCCAACAGGCCAGTTGAGCGCGACAAATTCCTGCCAGGCAAAGATATCGAATTTCCTCTGGACCTCTGCAAGATTGCCAAACGAAAATGAGGGCTTAGGCGGAGCGTCGGCGGGGAGTGTTGAACTCAGGCTGGTTGGGTTGGGAGGCATCTGTGCAATCCCGGAACTTGCGAGCAGCGCCGCGACAAATAAACCAATGTTTCTGAATCTCATGAAGTGGCTCCTTATGGATCAATACGAAACTAAAAAGTATTACACCGATAATGGGTCATCGACGCTGCAATCAGTATTGATTTAAAAAAGCTGGTGCCAAAATGGAACACGTATTGAAAACGCAGAGTGAACACAAGGGATTAAGAAGATTCTAAGAAAATTTGCTGATGCACTCGGCATCGCGCCTCGCATTACGAGATGTTGTCACCCCGGGTGACCGATGAAATAATAAGAACAACCGCATGAACTCTGCTCCCCAGCCCTATACACGGTTGCTCTTATGCTCCCAGCACAGTGATTCGGTCCTTGCCATGCAACGCGAGGTTTTTCTAAAGTCAGGGTACGAGGTGGTGGCAGCCGCCTCAAATGACGCAATCCGTGAACATATCGAAAGCACAGAATTTGATGTCATCATCCTGAACCACACGCTTTCTTTTGAGGAGCGCAAGGCCCTTGCCAAAAAGGCCAAGCAGCGCAATCCCAACAATGGAGTTCTGGTGCTGCATCACAGCGGGTCCCTGGGCAATCCTTATGTGGATCTGGCGGTGGATTCCCGTGCGGGAGCACAATCCATGCTGCATTCGCTCCAGCGTATTGAAGCTATGCTGCATGCGCGTACCCACCATGGTACGGAATCTGACGGCAAGTACGTTGTGGTTGCGGACCTTCATCGCAATTACACCTATGCCACCAACCCTGTCTGCGAATTGCTGGGCTATGATCGCGCCATGCTGCTGGAACTTCGCATCGATGACATTGTTGACGGCTCTACGCACGTCGCTGATCCGCTCTTCCAGGAATTTGTGGCCGAAGGAAGGCAGGCCGGCAGGATCACTCTCCGGCATCGTTCAGGTAGAAAGATTCGTGTCGGCTATACGGCCAAAGTTGAGCCCGATGGCTGCGTGATTGCACATTGGGAACCGCTGGATGCCACACTGTAGCGCAATTAAACGCCCGGCCTCACTTCATCAGGAGCTTCACCGGGGTACTTTCCACGCTCAACTCAGCGGGCAGCGTGCCCAGCAGTTCTCCATCGGCTTGCGAGTGGATTGCGTCCATGCCTGGAATCGCCGTACAACGGAACCATTTGGAATGAACTGTATCCACCTCTGGTACTTTCCAGTTCTTCCCGCTGGCAACTGAGACAAAATAGGAAAGAAAACGGCTGACTTTGTTGGTGCGAAACAGCATCAGGCAAAAATCATTGCGCATCAGGTCAGACCCTAGTTTTACCCGGCTCAACAGTCCAGGAAACTTGCCGGCCCGCACTGCCATGGCCAGCATTGCCTTGCCCTGCTTGCGAATTCCCTGCTCATCTTCCCACTCAATGTTAAACATGGGATAACGGCGGCGAAACGCCATGCGCGCCATCTCAAGAAAGTAGGCATTTCGTCCCCAGCGCTCTTTGGCCTTTACTTCTGTGCGATACATCAGCTCCGCGTCCGACCCAACGCCGGCAGCCACCAGAAAATATCGTTTCTGCGGTCCATCATGCCCGTGTGAAGTCACCAGGCCAGGACGAAAGTCGCGGGGTTGATATGTAAGCAGTTTTTGCGCTGCGGCAACGGGGTTGGAGGGCAGCCCTAAGTCTGACGCCAATAAGTTCCCGCTCCCCAGCGGTACCAGACCAAGAGCTACGTTGGCTGATGCTCGCATGATGCCATTTAATGCTTCATTGGCGGTGCCATCGCCACCGCAGGCCAGCACAGTGTCATAGCCCGCACCTGCCGCTTGCTGCACCTGCTGAATGGCGCTGCCAGCATGCGTAGTGGCGCAGGTTTCCACCTGGACACCTCCGCCCCGCAATACATCTACTGCGCGCGAGATGTCCTGCGCTCGCTGGGCGCGCCTGCGTCCGGAAGCCGGATTGTAGATAAGAAATGCCCGCTGCACGGCTGGATTATATTAGGTCATCGCGAAAGTATTTGTGTTTGCCCAGCAAATTTGCGATGCCTTAAACAGTGCTTTGGTAAAATCTCCACCGCATGCCATCCGAAGCTCATGCCGCTTTCCGCTCCGCTCGCGATTTTCTTCTTACGCATCGTGATGACTATGCCGCCGCTTACTCCGGCTTTCAATGGCCCCGGCTTGACCACTTTAACTGGGCATTGGATTGGTTTGACCAGATTGCCGCCGGCGATCGCCGCAACCAGACCGCGCTGTGGGTGGCCTATGAAGACGGCCACGCAGACAAGCTCACATTCGCGGAGCTTTCCGAACGCTCAAACCGCATTGCGAATTATTTCCGCAGCCTCGGCGTGTGCCGTGGTGACCGCGTGCTGCTGATGCTGGGCAACATCCCGCCGCTCTGGGAAACCATGCTGGCCATGATGAAGCTCGGCGCGGTCATCATTCCCGCAACTACGTTGCTCACATCCAATGACGTTACCGACCGCATTGCCCGCGGACGCGTACGGCATATCGTCTGCGCCGCCGACCTGGCAGCCAGGATTGAAGCTGCGTGCGGAAGTTGTACGCGCATTGCCATCGGCGGCAAAACGCCAGGCTGGCACGAATACGAGCAGGGCTATTCGTCACCCGCCGCGTTTCAGCCTGAGGGAGAAACCCGCGCCAGCGATCCTTTACAGCTTTACTTTACTTCCGGCACCACTGCCAAACCCAAACTGGTAATGCACTCGCATACCAGCTATCCGGTGGGCCATCTTTCTACCATGTACTGGATCGGAATTCAGCTCGGCGACATCCACTGCAATCTCTCTTCGCCCGGATGGGCCAAGCATGCCTGGAGCTGCTTCTTTGCGCCTTGGAATGCCGAGGCAACGGTCTTTGTGATCAACCAATCGCGCTTCAGCGCCCGCGGCCTGCTGGACGCCCTTACCGGATGCGGCGTGACCACATTCTGCGCTCCGCCGACTGTCTGGCGCATGCTGATTACCGAGCGCCTCAGCAATTGGAAAGTCAGGATGCGCGAACTGGCCAGCGCCGGCGAGCCGCTGAATCCGGAAGTAATCGAGCAGGTCCGCACAGCATGGGGCCTTACCATTCGCGATGGCTATGGCCAGACAGAAACAACTGCGCAGGTTGGCAATCCTCCGGGACAGAAATTGAAAGCCGGCGCTATGGGCCGTCCACTGCCCGGGTATCATGTGCGCCTGCTTGACGCCAGTGAGAAAGATGCGGACGAAGGTGAGCTGTGCCTGCCGCTTGATCCTCCACCGGCCGCGCTGATGCCTGGCTATCAGGGGGACGACGGAAATTTGATTCCATTGGAAGGCCCGGTTTATCGCACCGGAGACGTAGTGCAGCGCGATGCCGAGGGCTATCTTACGTTTGTTGGCCGCGCCGACGATGTCTTCAAGGCCTCCGACTACCGCATCAGCCCGTTTGAAGTGGAGAGCGCGCTGATCGAACATCCTGATGTGGTTGAATGCGCCGTGGTGCCCACGCCTGACCCGTTGCGCCATGCGCTGGTGAAAGCTTTCATCACTTTGCGTGCCGGTTGCCAGCCTTCACGCGAGACCGCGCTTTCCATCTTCCAGCACAGCCGCAAAGCGCTTGCGCCCTATAAACGGGTGCGACGGCTGGAATTTGTCGATTTGCCAAAGACAATTTCCGGCAAGATCCGCCGCGTGCAGTTGCGGACGGCGGAAGCGGAGCGCAGCGCGGAACCACGACCGGAGGAGTTCAGGGAAGAAGATTTCTCAGAGTTTTCTGAAACCCCGAAGCGTTAGCGAGGGGACCCTATCAACTGCAAAAAACGCTTGAACAGCGGATCTGCCGATAGGGTTCCCGCGCTTTGCTTGGGATGTTAAATCAAGCTACTTTATCCTGTGACGCGCACTGGGGACACTCGACTACGATCTTGTCGCGTCTGGAGCGCAGGTTCTGTTGGAAATCATTCCAGCGGCGGCCCTGGTTTATATTTTGAGGACTTGTGCTCTGGCGATTTATGTTCTGCCGCTCGGTTGGCCCTGCGCCCTGCTCGGTTTCCACTACGGGATCAAGTTTATAGACGCCGGGCTCACGCATTGTTTCGGGGCCCGAAACTGCGGGTCCTTCCGGGGGAATCTCTGATCCAAAGGGGCTCATCCCTTCGCGCCGGGATGCTTCGCGCTGGGATGCCTTACGTGCGTCCCGCTGCATCATCTCTACATCTTCTTTGCCGCCGATGGAGGGCTTCTTGGGCTGTAGTGTTGTCTTGCCTGTACCAGAGGCCACGCCGAGATAATCGTCCTCTTTGCCCATTTTTTCCGGCTTTAAGTCCACTTTGCGAACTGGCGCTGAAGCATTGCTGCCCGCGGCCGGAGGACTTAATGCTTCTTCCTCATGCGGGGGCGTAATGATGCGACCCGTGTCTTTGTTGTACATCACAGCGCCTTCATTCCAGCGCTTCTCATAATTCTTCTCAAATTTGGCCCAATCGCCTTCTGTCTTGAGCGTTTCATCGTTAAACTCCGGCAGCATCTCCAGGCGTTCTTTATCCAGTTCGGCATAGAACTTGTCTTCATGCTGTCCATAAGGCTCAACTCGATTGCCCGGGACCATTACCCGCTTTCTGGAAAGTATGCCGCCGGTTTTGAGCACAACGTAACGGATATCGCCAGTGGCATGATCGAAGATTACGTCATCGATTGTTCCCAGTTTTTCATCATTCACGCCATATACGTCCGAACCGCGCAAGTCATCGATGTCCTCGTCTTCAAATTTGTGGTCACGAAGAATGCCATAGTGAGGCATAGCTGCTCCTTATTCACGTATTTCTTAGTAAGATGCGGCGGCCAAAGGGGAAGAGGTTTGGAAATCGGGAGCTGCCGGGCGGGAGCACAGCTTTGGGCCAGCAAACGACCTGACACTGCCAGTATGGTTTTTTTGTGAAAGAGAAGGTCGCCTTTCTTTTGAAGGTGATTTGGTGAGCGATGCAATGGAAAAGACGCGAAGGATGAAGAAACGAATTTTGTAAAGTGGATGGTAAAGATTGTGAAGCGGGTTATGGGCACCGACACTAGCGGTACATCTTTAAAAAGGTATTGTCCGCTTGTGGCTCGACTTGCTTCAGATTCATAATCCTATCCCGCATGTTCTGGCGAGCATAATGTGGATAAATGACGCGGCTTTTTGGACAAGGAGCAGAGAATGAAATTTGCCGTTCAGCAAGCTTGTAATTGTGGTGGCCAGTATCTATTTTTGACCTACGGCGATGCCGAGTTTGGATCAGCGACATGCTCAAATTGCGGGAACTCGGCCCATTTGATGGATCCGCTCAGTGTTAGTGTGACAGCAGAGCGGCTTCTCTATCGAAGCGGGGCAGAACTGGGGAGCGGAGATTACAGTCTTTCCATTGTCATAGCCGTGATGGCAATAGAATCATTCCTCACACGCTTGTTCCTGAAGCTGAAAGGAATGGACAGCTATGCGTCAACTTTCAGTTTTCCAACTTTGGCACAAGAGGAGCAGTGGGAGAAAGAATACCCGAGAAGCGGCGGGTTTTCTGGCCCAGTTGGGTTTGTATCTCAAAGACTGGCGGGGACCACTTTCGACAAATTTGTTGCAGAAAACGCGGCGACCAAAACAATATTTTCCAGGCTGCCAAATCTCTCTCAAAAGGCTCCGACGCAATATTTCCAAAACGAGCTATTCAGTCGGCGGAATCGCATCGCTCATTGGGGCTACGTGAATTCAAACCAGTCTGAGGCCGAATTATGTCATATGATCGCCACTAGTCTCGTGTCCATACTGCGAGAGATGGATCGAACAAAATACGGGAATTTATAAAGATGGCTCGTCTTCATCCTCAAATACCTTTTCCAAATCCTCTATAGCTAGGCTCAGGAACGATGATGCGTGTCAGGCAATTGTCCGAATAAATAGCGTGCAAATAGGCATTAAAGTTGTTAGTCGATAGAGAGTCAGATGCCCACCTCTTTCGCCCGGTGTTGGCGAAGCGTGGGGCATCAAAGTTAGAGGACTATTCTAAGTTTTGCATTTGAGTTTGGGCAGAATCCAATTTTCTTTTTCTTGCCAAATTGAATCACGCACTCCGCTACGCTGCGCGCGGGCCTTCGGCAGAATGAAATGGTTCCTTATTTCTCTGCTACCCGGCACTTATTCCTCAGCTCGCACGCGCGCCTCGGAAACGTACCGGGCTACTATCATGCGTCCCGCTAACGCGGGACTCGCTTTCTCGGCCACCCGTCATCTTTGAAAGCCTCTGGTCAGTTTTCCGGGTTCGACAACTTGTTTGTACACTTAACCTCAGTTTCAGGAGCTGGCGCAGTCGAGTTTTCCATTACTTTTTGTAATCTTGCACGTAATAATTCATTGCACACGGAGTCACCATAGCAAGCCTCGCGATCAAAGGCATTGTGCGAAGCTGGATTACGAAAAAGGCGAGTTCCCATGGCTGAGGCTGAATTCAGGGCCCCTTATCCCAAATATTTCGATTGGCTGCGCTATCTTTCCGCGTTTCTGCTCTTTACATATGCATCGAGCAAGCTGCTTGGCAGGCAGTTCACCCTTCCGCCGGAGATTGCGCTGCGGCCGGTTGGATCGCTCAGCGGCTACCAGCTTGCCTGGTTCTATTACAGCTATTCCCATACCTATGCGGTCATTCTGGGGCTGATCCAACTTGCCGGCGGCGCGCTGCTGTTGTTCCGCAAGAGTGCGCTGCTGGGCGCAGCTCTGACGTTGCCGATTATCACAAACATCCTGATGATCAACGTGTTTTTTCACATCGCCTGGGGCGCACTGTGCACGTCGGCATTTATTCTTGCTTCCATGCTGGCAGTCGTCTGGCAGCATCGCCAAGCGCTGGTGGAGGTGTTCTGGACCGACCAAGAGGGCGAACCGGCCAGTGTGCGGCGCTATTACCGGACAATCGCGGCGTTGGTTGTCTTGCTGGTCATTACCTTGATGGGATTCGGTTTGTGGCTCAGCGCCGGTTCAAAGACTGGCAAGTGATCCGAGCATGGATGACCACGAGGCCTTATGTCTTGCGCGGCCCTGAAGGGGCCGCTCTTCCACGCGCCGCCGGGCCTCAGATGGCGTGATTTTTGTTTTCCGAGGCCAATTTCCGCTTGACAATAAGGCGAACAAATGGTAAAGTTCTGAAATCGTCTTTCAAGCGAAGACCCGCCTTGGCGGAAGATCTTTGAAAACTGAGCGGATAACAACTGGCAGTGAATGAACCCACAGCCGAGGGTGGCTGTGCCACATGAGCATTGTGGGCCAACCCTACGCCAATCGAGGTCTAATCGCTGAACCCTACGCCAATCTGGGATGACCCTGGGACGACCCCGCTGAAGTACACGCCAATCTGGGATGGGGGTAGGAGGGGGAGGGGGCGCAAGGCGCGTTGATCGGGTGATCGGGACATCGCCGTGATCGGAAAACAAAATGCGTTACCACATAAGGATACGAAGGAACGCAAAGAGGACAAGACAAACCCGGCCCGCCATCGCCGAAGTAGGCGAGCCATGCGATCAGAATTTGGAACGCAGCTTCTTATATGTCGTCTGCAAATCTTCCGGCAACACCCTGGTTTCGCCCACGGAGGTCATAAAGTTCACGTCGCCAACCCAGCGAGGAAGAATATGCATGTGGATATGCCCGGCCACGCCGGCGCCGGCGGCTTTGCCGATGTTCATTCCCAAATTGATAGCATCGGGCCGGTAGAGTTCGCGGAGGATGCCTTCCAGCCGTTGCGTCAGCGCCATGATTTCTTGCGCCGCAGGTTGTGAAAGTTTGGCTAATTCGTCCACGTGTTCGTACGGCACCACCATGGCATGGCCGGAGGTGTATGGAAAAGCGTTGAGGACCACAAAGCAATGCTGGGAGCGATGGACGATGAGCGCCTGTTCGTCGGTTTTTGCCCGCAAGAGGCCGCAAAACAGGCATTCGCCGGGGGCATTTGCGCCAGTAATATAGGAGTAACGCCAGGGCGTAAAGAGGAAGTCCATGGGCCTCTAAAAAGATATCAGACGGACTAGGGTTTTAAGCAATTTTAGCGTTCGGCAGTGTTTGACAGTGCCTTAGAGCGTTGTTATAGTCGAAGGAGTCTTATGGCCCTTTCAGGACTGCCGTAAGATCCGGCCGCTGGTTTCCGAGCCTTCCGCTAAAACAACGGAAGTAAATTCATGCCAGTGGGACTCGGGTGTCCCCGGGTCCGCCTTCAGCACTACTGCCTCTCTTCAGTGAGTTCCAGCCGTGTTTTGGGTCCGTTTGGCAATTAATAGGAATGTTGGTCGAGCACACAGCCCGTAACGATAACTTTTCGTCTGAAGCTGAATCCAACAGCTCAACCGATTCCGCACAGTCCTACGAAAATTCAACCACTATGTCCGGGAATGAATCTCAAACTCAATCTGCTGAGCAGCCCAGCGCGGGCGTGACTCATAAAGAAGAAACTCACATGGACGACTTTGCCTCAGCTCTGGAATCCTACACTCTTGAAACTGAGCCGGCGCCCAGCGAAGACAATGTCTTCAAAGGCACCGTCATCAAGATTACCGCAACGCATGTCGTTGTTGACATTGGCTTCAAGTCAGAAGGCCTTGTGCCGATCGCTGAAGTCACTGACGCTCACGGCAATGTGAAGTTCGAGCCGGGCCAGGAAATTGAAGTCATGGTCCAGCGCGGCGAGAATGAAGAAGGCTCCGTTCTGCTGTCGCACGAACGGGCCTCACGCGTGCGGGTATGGGAGAACATTGAGAAGGCGTACCACTCCAAGGAAGCCGTAAAAGGCACGGTGGTGGAGCGCGTAAAGGGCGGCGTTTCAGTGGATATCGGCGTAAAGGCGTTTATGCCCGGTTCGCAGGTGGATGTACACCCGGTGCGCAACCTGGAAACGCTTAAAGGCCATGAGATTGAAGTTCGGGTCATTAAGCTCAATAAAAAGCGCGGCAACATTGTGGTTTCCCGCAAGGCCATTCTGGATGAAGAAATTGCCTCCAAGCGCGGCAAGACCCTGGAGAACCTGGCCGAGGGCGCAATCCTTACCGGCACAGTAAAAAATCTGACGGATTACGGCGCTTTTGTGGATATGGGCGGCATTGATGGCCTGCTCCATATCACTGATATGTCCTGGGGACGCCTTACGCATCCGCGCGATCTCGTCCATGTGGGCGATCAGATCCAGGTAAAAGTCCTGAAGTATGATCCGGAGAAGCTGCGCGTTTCGCTGGGATTTAAGCAGCTCACGCCCGATCCCTGGCTTGACGCTGCCGAGCGCTATCCTATTGGCGCACGCGTAAAAGGCCGCATTCTGAGTGTGACTGACTACGGCGCTTTCGTTGAATTGGAACAGGGCATTGAAGGCCTGGTTCACGTCAGCGAAATGTCTTGGTCCAAGCGCATGAAGCATCCGTCAAAGCTGGTGAATGTTGGCGACGAGATTGAATGCGTTGTGCTGAACGTAAATTCCAACGAACGCCGCATTTCGCTTGGCTTGAAGCAGCTTGAATCGAATCCATGGGAGCGGCTGCATGAGAAGTATCCTATTGGATCGACCGTGGAAGGCCGCGTCCGCAACCTGACTGATTTCGGCGCGTTCATTGAAATTGAAGATGGCATTGATGGGCTGGTCCACGTCAGCAATCTGAGTTGGACCAAGCGCGTAAAACATCCTTCTGAAGTCCTGAAGAAGGGCGAGAAGGTTAAGGCCATTGTTCTGGGCATTGAGCCGGAGCAGCGTCGCTTGTCTTTGGGCGTAAAGCAACTTCAACCGGATGCATGGGAGACGTTCTTCCAGACGCATCGCATTGGCGATGTTGTACATGGAAAAGTTCTGCGGCTGGCCCAGTTTGGCGCTTTTGTTGAGATCGCTGAAGGCGTTGAAGGCCTGTGCCACAACTCTGAAGCTACCGATTCCACCGGCGCGGGCGTAAAGCTTGATGCCGGCCAGGAACATGACTTCAAAATCATTAAGATGAATGCCGAGGAAAAGAAAGTGGGATTGAGCCTCCGCGCCGTAGGTGAAGAAGCCAGCCGCGCCGACGTTGAAGCCTACAAGCATCCGGCTTCCAGCGCCACGGCTACCACCACGCTGGGTGACATCATCAACTGGAAGCGTGCAGGGAACGATCAGGATTAACCGATTGGCTTCGCAATTAAAAAAAGGTCGTCCCAAAACGGGACGACCTTAAGCTTTCTGGAAGAAATTTATTTGGGTTTAAGCCTCAGAGTGATATTGGCCTGCTTGCGATTGTCAAACCCGCTCAACGTTTTTACGTCGCTATGCGCGCCTTCGTGCTCAGCATAAACTTCATAATCGATGTTGGAAGAAAGCCCTGAAAAACGATAACTGCCATCTGGTTCACTGATATAAGTTTTGATTGCCAGGTTTTTCGTGTTCTTTAGATAAACAATCGCCTTTGCAACCGGCGCGTCCCGATCGTCCAATACATGTCCCATTAATGTGCGCAATTCGGGCTGTGAGCCGCGCTGCACAAATTCATTGGCCGTTGCCGCTGGAACGGCTATAACGCCGCTGGAAGCCAGAAAAATTGCGGCCAACGCCATAAATTTTTTCATACATCCGCCTCTTATTGTGGTTGAGCTACTCTGTTAGATGCAGGCCGATATCGAGCCGCTCCTCGCTTTCCACGCGGATCTTAGTTTCGCCTTTAAGTTTTTTCTTTTTGGATAGTTGCGGCTTGCCGTTCTCGTCCACGGGGGCGTATTCGGCCTCTCCGCGAACCAAATAATCGGCTGGTCCGGGAGGTACTCGCTGGGCAAACTCTCCTCGATGATCAGAAATCAGTCGCCAGTTTGGCCGCTTCTTGGTTTGCGGATGGATCGTGACCTTTACGCCATACAAAGGACGATCATCCGGGCCGTAAGCAGTGCCAAAGATTAAAGCGTATGGCTTTTCAGCCTTGTTCTTTTTTTCAGCAGTCTTTTTATCAGCAGTCTGGGACTGATCAGCAGCTTGCTGCTGCTCGGCTGCTTGCGGTTGCGCAAGAGCGGAGAGCACGCAGACCGCGAAACATGCCGCCATGATCCGGTTCCAGCGCGGCTTAGTAATCACTTTCTTCTTCGTCCTCATCAGCGTCATCGTCTTCGTCGTCTTCATCCAGTTCGTCCACCGGATTCAGTTCCAGAGGATGCTTGGTGATCACTTCGAAATCCGAGCCGCATTCCGGGCACGAAACAATTTCGCCTTCATCTAATTCTTCCTCGTCTAAATCGAGGTCGGTATCGCATTCCGGACAAATCGGCATCTCTTCCTCCTACAGGGTACTTACAAAGGTGGCCATGGCCATGTGATTATATTTAGAATCTCTGGGGATTGTCGTCAAGTTCTCAAAATTGAGGGACTGAATGTTGCTTCTGTGCTGCCGCACTAAAACCACCTTGAATGTCTCGATTGCGCTTCTGATGCTAGCTGCGCCGTGGGCTGTTGCCCAGAAACACAAACCAAAACCCGGCGCTGCTGCCGCTTCAGAATCTGCTCAAAAAGCTTCGGCGCATTCCAGGCGCGAAAGAGATCCTGTTATAGCGCAGATCATCAAAGATGTCTCGCCCCAGCGAATCCAGCAAACCGATGAAAAGCTGGTTAGCTTTGTTACGCGCGCCACACTCTCCGTCAACAATCCAAGCGCGGCTACATCGCCCCAGGGCATAGTGGCGGCCAGAAACTGGATCAAGTCCGAATTTGAGCGTATCTCATCAGAATGCAATGGCTGCCTGGAAGTCAAGACCGATACTTTTATTGAACCCGCCAAAGGCCGTATCCCCCAGCCCACCGAAATCCAGAACGTCTATGCCATTCTAAAAGGCACTGATCCCGAGCAGGCCAAGCGCATTTACCTGGTTACGGGTCACTATGATTCCCGCAATTCGGACCCGCTGAATTCCACCGCACCAGCGCCCGGAGCCAATGACGATGGCAGCGGCACCAGCGTATCGATTGAGTGCGCGCGCGTCCTGAGCAAACATAAGTTTCCTGCCACCATTATTTTTCTCACCGTGGCGGGCGAAGAGCAGGGCCTGAACGGAAGCACACACTTCGCCAAGATGGCCAAAGAGCAGGGCTGGCAGCTTGAAGGTGTTCTCAACAACGATATTGTCGGCGGCAATCGCACTCCCGGTGACACCCTGCAAAATAATAACTGGGTGCGCGTCTTCTCTGAAGGCATCCCCGCGGCCGCGACTGACGCTGA
Source organism: Candidatus Angelobacter sp. (assembly GCA_036495645.1). GTDB lineage: Bacteria > Acidobacteriota > Terriglobia > Terriglobales > Acidobacteriaceae > Angelobacter. The sequence goes on along the minus strand of DASXMN010000007.1, from coordinate 18,584 downwards.
TATCAAGCGCATCCGCAATCTTGGCGGTGAGAGTGATTCTTCCTCCCGAGAACTCGCGCGTTATATCCATTCCGTAAGCGAGACGTACGATTTCGGTGCATTTACCCCGAAACTCATCTTTCGCCGCGACCGCTACCTGCGCGGCGGCGACCACACCGCTTTCAATGAGCAGGGCTTCGCTGCGGTTCGCTTCACTGAATATCGCGAAGATTACAACCACCAGCACCAAAACGTGAGGACGGAAAACGGCATCGAATATGGTGACCTGCTGAAATTTGTGGACTTTGATTATGTAGCGAACGTGGCGCGATTAAACGCGGCGACACTCGCCTCATTGGCGTCCTCGCCTGCGCCGCCTGCCGATGTTCATTTATTGACGAAGCAGTTGGAGAATGATTCTAAAATCGAATGGAAACCCGCCCCCGGAACTACTGCTTATGAAGTGTTGTGGCGCAAAACTACGGACGCGGATTTCCCGGAAGAAAATGTGCAGCGCACCACAGAGCCCAAAGTAGATCTCAGCGATTCCAAAGATAACGTGATTTTTGGAGTACGATCGATAGATGGAAAAGGCCACAGAAGCCTGATCGTGATTCCTGAGCCGGAAAGATAGCAGAACATGCCGAGATCAGTCACACTTTCATTCCCGCCTTTCACCCGGACGATCAAAACCCTGATCGGAATCAATGCCGGAATCTATGTGCTCCGGTTGTTGCTTCCGCCTTTGCACTTGGACGGCATTGAAAAATTCATTCAGACTTATTTGTACCTGACCGGCACTGATGTAATCCACGGGCACATTTATCAGCTCCTGACGTATGGATTTCTTCATGCGGGTTTCTTTCACCTGTTCTTTAACATGCTGATGCTCTGGATGTTCGGCTCAATGCTGGAAACATCATGGGGCAGCAGGCGATTCATGGAATTTTTTCTGGTTGGCATTGTGGGCGCGGGTATTGGCACTGTCGCTCTGGCATATACGGTGGGCGGAGTTATTCACTTATATCCTGCAACGCAGACGCTTGGCTCATCCGGTGGTCTTTATGCCGTTTTCATGGCCACTGCCATGCTCTTTGGCGACCAGGAAGTCTTCATGTTCCCACTGCCGTTTTCCATCCGGTTGAAGTACATGGTAGGAATTTTGGCCTTCGTGGCCTTTGTTGGGGCGCTTGGAGATGCTAATGGAACAGCTAATGCCGCGCACCTGAGTGGCCTGCTCGTCGGCTATCTGTATGTAAAGTTCGTCCCGCGCCGGGGCTTATTGTTCTCGGCGTCTGAAGCCTCGTTTGGAATCACTAATCGATATCACCGTTGGAAACGCCGTCGCGCAGGCCGGAAATTCCAGGTTTATATGAAGAAGCACAATCAGGATGCCAAAGACTATTTCGACGAGTATGGCAACTTCCGCCCACCCGATGACAAAGACAAAAAAAATGGTGGCAGTACGGGTGGGTGGGTGAACTGAGCTTTTGTTCTGAAATCCCGAATGCCGCGTAGCGGCAGAGGGAGCCCTATAGCAGCCACAAATCTTAGGCGCACCAGCAGCGTACATTCTTTTTAGAATAGGCTCTTCTCGCTTCGCATCGAAGTATTAAAAACTACCGCTTCCTTCTCTCCGTTTCAACCGGTTTCATTCGCGGCGCTTTCCGCCGCTCCTCACTGCCATTGCCAATGTGCTCGCCGGTTCCCACCACGTGCAGCCGCATAAAGTTAGTTGAGCCGCTGCTGCTGCGCGTGCCCGCCACCACGGCAATTACGTCACCGGGCTGCACTGCGTGAAGTTTCAAGAGGTACGTTTCAGCGCCGCGCACCATATCTTCAGTATTTGCTGTCATCTCACAGGAGAGCGGTGAAACGCCCCACATTAAATTGAGCCGCGCACAAACGGCTGGACCTCCGGAAAAAGCAAAAATCGGCGCTTTGGGCCGGTACTTGGAGATCAGCCTTGCCGTGGTTCCTGTTTCGGTATAAACCGCGATGGCCTTCATCTCCAGATCCTGCGCAGCGTGCGCCACCGATTCGCAAATGGTTTCTGAAATGGAAAGATGGCGATGCTGGCGTCGCCGCTGCACCGGCTCTTCCTTGGCTGATTCCGCCTCCTGCACAATTTTTGCCATCATCGCCACGGCTTCACGCGGATACTTGCCGCTTGCCGTCTCTGCAGAGAGCATTACAGCGTCAGTGCCGTCAAGAATTGCATTGGCCACGTCGCTGGCCTCTGCCCTTGTAGGCCGAGGGTTTTCGATCATGGATTCCAGCATCTGCGTGGCCGTGATCACCGGTTTACGCCAGTCAGCCGCCCGGCGGATCACATGCTTCTGGATGATCGGCACTTTTTCCGGTGGCATTTCCACGCCCAGATCGCCGCGCGCCACCATCACACCATCAGCCACGTCTAGAATTTCTTCCAGGTTTTCAGGATCGATGGCCTGCGGCTTTTCCAGTTTGGCAATCACCCAGGCATCAGAGTTGTGCTGGCGAACCGTGCGTTTCACCAGCCGAACATCGTCAGCCGTCCGGATAAATGAAACCGCCACAATGTCCACGCCGTGCTTCAACCCAAATTCCAGGTCTTTCTCGTCTTTTTCAGTCAGCGACGGAACGCTGACTACTGTCCCCGGCAGATTGATGCCCTTATACTCGCCCAACAGGCCGCCATTGATGACTTCACACTCAACGTCGTCGCCCCGAACGGCAGTCACCCGCAGCTCAATCAATCCATCGGAGAGCAAAATCCGCGCTCCGGGCCCCACTTCTTTGGCCAAAGTTTTAAATGTTGTGGAGAGCAGCGCAGCCGTGCCGGCGATATCGCGCGGCGTAATGGTAAGCCGCCCGCCGGTCTTGATCGCGATGGGTGTTCTGTACTTCAGTCTTCCAGTGCGTATCTTGGGCCCTTGCAGGTCCTGAAGAACACATATTGTGCGGCCTTCTTTTTCCGCGGCCTTGCGCAGGCGTTCAATCATCCGCGCGTGCTCTTCATGCGTGCCATGAGAGAAGTTGAGCCGCGCCACGTCCATGCCAAGGCGCATCAGGTCGCGCAGAACAGCTTCTGAACCGCTGGCCGGGCCAATGGTGCAGACGATCTTGGCTTTACGCGCACTGATCGCAAAATTTTTCTCCAGGCCCTTTGTTCCGCTTGTCACTCGTTCATACCTTTTTTTCCGTGGCGCTGTCCGCCATTTTGGGATACACCTGCGCATTCATTTCCGCGCCAAACAATACGATCACAGAAACAATGTACAACCAGACTAACAGGGCAATGGCCGCGCTCAACGAACCGTAAACCACCGTATAGGTCGCATAGACCCTAACGTACCATCCAAACAGCATTGTGGCCGGAAACCAGAGGACTGCCGCGAAGATTGCCCCCGGCAGCACGCGGCGCCATGATTGTGTTTTGGGCAGCCCGTGGTGATACATCAACGCCATCAGCGCGATCGCCGTCAACAGGGCAATGCTCCAGCGCAGGCCATCCCAGACCAGAAGGATGAACGGCTTAAAAAGATGCATAGTTCCGCTCTGCACCCAGTTTTCCACCTCGCTGCCGAACGCCACAAGGATGGTGGCGAACCCCAGAGGTATCAGGGCCAGCAACACCAGATAGAGAGCGACCGCGCGCTCACGCCAGAAACTCCAGGTGTTAGCCATGCCATAGGCTTTGCGAAAACCGTCCATCCAGGAGATCATCACGCCTGTAGCCGCCAGCAACGTGACGATGGAGGCGGAGTAGATGATCCGGGTGGCATGGTGCTGCTTGGTCTGAAAAAACGAAAGCGCCACCGATCGCGCGCCCGGCGGCAGCACCCAGCCTACAGCCTCTGAAATCTGTTGCAGAAAGCCTTCTGTGTTGTGCGAGGCCTCCAGCACTGAGGTGACGACCAGAAATGCCGGAAATAAGGTAAGGATCGACGAATACGCTGCGCCTTTCGCCGTCGAGAATTGACCGTGTTGGAAGGCCTGCCAAAAGGCCCGACGAAGCCGCGTAAAGTGCATGAATGCTCTAACTATTTACCACACCAGAGGGTTTGGACAGGATATTTTTCGAAGATGAAATCCGCGGTCAGCAGCACCAGGTTTTCACTTCGCGCTTGCGCAATGAGCATTCTGTCAAATGGATCACGGTGATATAGCGGCAATTCTCCTACTGCCAAGCTGTGCACGTGTGTAATCGAGAGCGGCTGGAACGAGAACTTTGCCATGATTTCAGAGAGAAGCTCGTCCAGCTTTTTTGGCAATGTAAGTTTCCCTATTGCAAATTTGATCACTACTTCCCAGGATGTAACGGAAGAAAGAAACACATCCTGGCTCTCGTCTTCAATAAGACTGAGCGCTCTCCCGTTGAGCTTTTCGGGTTCCTTCAGAATCCAGACAAAGACGGTCGTATCCAGCAGGTAGCTCATGCCTTCTTGCGTTTTTTTGCAGGAGCGCGCTTGACAGGTTTGCGATCAGAAACGTCTTCGCCGTAAAAGCCAGCAAGGATGTCGTCCGGCAATGGGGCATCAAAATCATCGGCCATCCAGATCTGGCCCCGGTAGAACCCCAGCGGCCTCTTGCCCTTTTTGTTTATGTAGCGGACCAGCTTCGCCACTGGTACCCCCGCTTTGGCAATGATGATCTCGTCGCCCAGTATCACCCGTTGCAGTAGCTTGGAAAAATTGGTTTTTGCTTCGTGTACATTGACTTCCATGAGTTGCATTATGGACTAAGTCATGGACTAAGTCCATGACAAAATGGATCGATAGTGCCTGCTCCTCGGCGGCGTGCCAAAAACAGTGTTGGTTCCATCGCGAAAAACCATGTCTGAGAGACATCCAGAGAGCATCGTTTTAATTCCCGACACACCAAATATCTAAAGCTTTGCTTATCTGCGACCATCCGCGTAAATCTGCGGCAAAAAAAAACGGGCTGGATTTCCCCAGCCCGTCCATAGTTTGTTGTTTAGTAAATTGTTGTTTACTCGGCAGCCAACTCTTCGGCTTCGCCTTCCTGGCGCAGAAGCTCCAGCGCACGCTCTGCTTCGGCGTATGCCTGTGAGACTTCCTCCTGCACCTTGGCGGCTGCCTGCTCGAGTTCCGGAGCCAGCTTCACGTTGCGATAGTGCTCCATGCCTGTGCCGGCCGGAATCAAGCGGCCCACGATAACGTTTTCCTTGAGCCCGCGCAGATGGTCTACAGCGCCCTGAATTGAAGCTTCTGTAAGCACCCTGGTGGTCTCCTGGAATGACGCCGCGGAGATGAACGATTCCGTTGAGAGCGACGCTTTCGTGATTCCCAGCAGCAGTGGACGGCCCGTTGCCGGACGTCCACCATTGGCGATCACCCGCTGGTTCTCTTCGGTAAAGCGGAACTTATCAATCTGCTGTTCCAGCAGGAACGTGGTGTCACCCACGTCCTCCACTTTCACCCAGCGCATCATCTGGCGGACAATCACTTCAATATGCTTGTCGCTGATGGTGACGCCCTGCAGACGATAGACTTCCTGGATTTCATTTACCAGGTAGGACTGCAGCTCCTTCTCGCCCAGCACGGCCAGAATATCGTGCGGATTCATCGGACCGTCCATCAGCGGTTCGCCCGCACGTAGACGCTCACCTTCCTGCACGTTGATGTGGACGCCCTTCGGCACTGAGTATTCTTTTTCCGTGCCGTTGTCGGCTACCACATAGATTTTGCGCTGGCCTTTTGAGACCTCGCCGAATTTCACCACGCCATCGATTTCGCTGATGATCGCAGTTTCACGCGGCTTGCGGGCTTCAAACAATTCAACCACTCGCGGCAGACCGCCTGTGATGTCCTTGGTCTTGGTGGTTTCGCGCGGGATCTTTGCCAGCACGTCGCCGGGGTAAACTTCATCGCCATCCTGCACCATCAAGTGCGCGCGTGATGGCATAAGGTAACGCCGGGTTGATTTTGCCTTGATCACGATTGCGGGCTGGCGCTTTTCGTCCGGCGACTCGCCTACCACATGGCGAGAGAGGCCGGTAACTTCGTCCACTTCTTCGTGGAGCGTAACGCCTTCCTGCAAGTCTTTGAACTGCACGGTGCCGCCCACTTCCGTAAGGATGGCGAACGTATAGGGGTCCCACTCGCCCATTACCTGTCCCACGGCAACCTGCTGGCCTTCCACCACCTTGAGTCTTGCGCCGTAAACCACGGCGTTGCGCTCTTTTTCACGGCCTTTTTCGTCGACCACCGCAATGGAGCCGGCGCGGTTCATTACCACCAGATCTCCGCTCTTGGATTTCACGGTTTGCAGGTTGATGAAGCGGACTATACCAGTGCTACGGGCTTCCAAGCGCGATTGCTCAGACACACGCGATGCGGTACCACCGATGTGGAAGGTACGCATCGTCAACTGCGTGCCCGGTTCACCGATAGACTGCGCCGCAATCACGCCCGTAGCCTCGCCCAGTTCGACCATGCGGCCAGATGCCAGGTTGCGGCCATAGCAGGCGATGCAGACGCCGCGTTTCGATTCGCAGGTCAACACGGAGCGGATCTTCACCCGTTCAATGCCGGCAGCCTGAATTGCGCTGGCCAGCTCTTCCGTGATGTCCTGGTTTACATCGACGATCACGCTGCCTTCGTAGTCCTTGATTTTCTCCAGCGATACACGGCCCACAATGCGGTCGCGCAACGGCTCAATAATGTCCCCCGCTTCCACGATGGAACCTACATAAATTCCGTCCACCGTTCCGCAGTCCTGCTCGCTGATGATTACCTCCTGCGCCACATCAACCAGGCGGCGGGTCAAATAGCCTGAATCGGCGGTCTTGAGTGCCGTGTCAGCCAATCCTTTACGCGCGCCGTGAGTAGAGATGAAGTATTGCAGCACGGTCAGCCCTTCACGGAAGTTCGCCGTGATGGGGGTTTCAATAATTTCACCTGACGGCTTGGCCATCAAGCCGCGCATGCCGGAGAGCTGGCGAATCTGCTGTTTCGATCCGCGAGCGCCGGAATCTGCCATGACATAAATCGGGTTCAACTGTCCGACCTTGTCCAGCTCCTGCATGTTGTTGAACATCTCGTCAGCGACTTTTTCCGTCACGTTTGACCAGATTTCAATCACCTTGTTATAGCGTTCGCCGTTCGTGATGGCGCCATCCAGATACTGTTGTTGGACATTGATGACCTGCTTTTCAGCGTCCTTCACCAGCCCCTTCTTGTGCTCTGGAATGACCATGTCATCAATGCCGATGGAAAGGCCGGCCCGCGTCGCATAACGGAAGCCCGTCTCCTTTACTTCATCCAGCATCTTGACCGTGATTTCCAGCCCAAAGCGCAGGTAGGTGTAATTCACCAACTGGCCAATGCCTTTTTTCTTGAGCAAGCCATTGATAAACGGCATGCCCTCAGGCAGATGGTCATTCAGGATGGTGCGGCCCACGGTGGTATTGATGAACTGGCGTTCAAAGTTTACCGATTCCGTGTGGACAATATCCTGATCGTCATAAGCCTGGGTCAGATCGATAACTTCACCGCTATAGCGCAAGCGGATCGGCGTGAGTGTCTCCACTTCGCCGGCTTCCAGCGCCAGCAGCACGTCTTCAGTGTTGGCGAAAGCGCGTCCTTCGCCTTTCGCGCCCGGTTTGCCTTTGGTCAGGTAATAGAGACCAAGCACCATGTCCTGCGTAGGAACGGTGATCGGCTGGCCTGACGCCGGCGAGAGAATGTTGTGAGATGACAGCATCAACACGCTCGCTTCAACCTGGGCTTCCGGCGAAAGCGGAATATGTACTGCCATCTGGTCGCCGTCAAAGTCAGCATTGAACGCTGTGCAAACCAGCGGGTGGATCTTGATGGCCTTGCCTTCCACCAGCACCGGCTCAAATGCCTGGATGCCCAGGCGGTGCAGCGTTGGGGCGCGGTTCAAAAGCACTGGATGGTCTTTGATGACTTCTTCAAGGATATCCCAGACAATCGGTTCCTGCTGCTCCACCATTTCTTTTGCTTGCTTGATGGTGGTGCAGTGACCTGTCTGTTCCAGCCGATGGTAGATAAACGGTTTGAACAGCTCGAGCGCCATCTTCTTCGGCAATCCGCACTGATGCAGCTTCAATTCCGGACCGACGACGATTACGGAACGGCCAGAGTAGTCCACGCGCTTGCCCAGAAGGTTCTGGCGGAAGCGTCCCTGTTTGCCTTTCAGCGTGTCAGAGAGTGACTTCAGCGGACGATTGTTGGCGCCACGCAGCACGCGGCCACGGCGTCCGTTATCAAACAGCGCGTCCACTGATTCCTGCAACATGCGCTTTTCATTGCGCACGATCACTTCAGGAGCGTGCAGATCCATCAGCTTCTTCAAGCGGTTATTGCGGTTGATTACGCGACGATAAAGGTCGTTCAGGTCAGAGGTGGCAAAGCGGCCGCCGTCCAATGGAACCAGGGGGCGCAATTCGGGCGGAATCACCGGAATCACGTCCAGGATCATCCATTGGGGTTTGTTGCCGCTCTTCCGGAATGCCTCGACCACTTTCAGCCGCTTGGCATACTTCAGCCGCTTCTGCAGAGAAGTTTCATGCTTCATCTTCTCGCGCAGTTCAACGGAAAGCTCTTCCACTTCCACGCGCTTCAGGATTTCCTTGATGGCCTCAGCGCCCATCATGGCCTTGAAACCTGTTGCACGATATTGCTGGTCGAGTTCGCGGAAGCGAGTTTCTTCCTTGATCACTTCGCGTTCTTTTACCGGGGCTTCGCCGGCGTCAACCACCACGTATGACTCGAAATAAAGGACCGATTCGAGATCGCGGAGGGAAATATCCAGCAAATGGCCGATGCGTGACGGCAGGCCCTTGAAGAACCAGACGTGTGAGCACGGCGAAGCCAGCTCAATGTGGCCCAGCCGCTCGCGGCGGACTTTTGACAAGGTGACTTCAACGCCGCACTTGTCGCAGATCACGCCACGGTGTTTCATGCGTTTGTATTTGCCGCACAGGCACTCCCAGTCCGTTACCGGACCAAAGATGCGGGCGCAAAACAGGCCATCGCGCTCCGGTTTGAAGGTGCGGTAATTGATGGTTTCCGGCTTGGTCACTTCGCCGTGAGACCAGCTGCGGATCTTTTCCGGTGAGGCAAGGCTGATTCGGATTGAATCAAAATCGGTAATCGTGTTGCCAAGATCAAATGGACTTGAACGGTACAAGGTGTCCTCCTGCGGCACTTACGCCACCGCGTGCGGCTCCCGATTGCTGCTTATCTCTTGCTCTGTCTCAACTCCGAGTCGGAAGCGGTCCGAAGTTGAGATGGGCTTGACTAAAGAAAGGCGCAGGGCCGATTTTGGCCCTGCATCCATCGGTTAGTCAGCCGCCGCGGCAATTTGTTTCTTGCCGCCTTCAATGGTCTTGATCAGCTCCACATCCAGGCAGAGCGACTGCAATTCGCGGATCAGCACGTTGAATGACTCAGGCACGCCCGGTTCAATGGCGGCTTCGCCCTTCACAATGGCCTCATAAATCTTGGTGCGGCCAAATACGTCGTCTGACTTCGCGGTAAGCAGCTCTTGCAGGATGTAAGCTGCGCCGTAAGCCTCAAGCGCCCAGACTTCCATTTCTCCAAAGCGCTGTCCTCCGAACTGCGCCTTACCGCCCAGCGGCTGCTGGGTGATAAGCGAGTACGGCCCAATGGAGCGGGCGTGGATCTTGTCGTCAACCAGGTGGGAGAGCTTTAGCATGTAGATGTAGCCCACCGTCACTGGCTGTTCGAATTTGTCTCCGGTCATGCCGTCGAAGAGGTCGGTCTTGCCCGATTCAGGCAAGTTCGCTTCACGCAGCATGGACTTGATCTCAACTTCGCGCGAGCCGTCAAACACCGGCGAGGCGAAGAACACACCCTTGGTCAGTGTTTTGGCTACGTGCATCAGCTCGTCATCTTCCAGAGCGGTGATTTTGTCGCCAAACGGAGTGTCCTTGAAGATGCTCTTGAGTTCGCGGCGAATCACTTCTTCGCGCGAGTTCTCTTTCAGGAACTCTGCGATGCGCTCACCCAGATGATGACCGGCCCAGCCCAGGTGTGTTTCCAGGATCTGGCCCACGTTCATACGGCTGGGTACGCCGAGCGGGTTGAGCACGATTTCCACCGGAGTGCCGTCTGAGAGATACGGCATGTCTTCCTCAGGCAGAATGCGGGCAATCACGCCTTTGTTGCCGTGGCGGCCTGCCATCTTGTCACCCACGCTGAGTTTGCGCTTCATGGCCACATAGCACTTCACCAGCTTGATTACGCCGGGAGGAAGCTCGTCGCCCTTTTGCAGCTTGCCGATCTTTTCATTGGTGATCTTGCGCAGAACGTCAATCTGGCGCGAGGTCATCTCTTCGATTTCGTCAATCTGCTCGTTCACGCGCGGGTCCTTGTCAGCGTATTTAATGCGCTTCAGGTTGCGCGTGGAGATGCGCTCAATAGTTTCGCGGTCCAGCATCGCTCCCTTGGTGAGCAGGCGCTTGTTGGTGCGCTCGTCATGCAGGTCAGCCTGGACTTCCTTATTTCCCAGGATGGCCTCAAGACGCTTCAAACGCTCGTCTGTCAGGATTCGGATTTCATCCGCCAAGTTCTTTTCCAGCCGCTCAATCTGTGCAGCTTCAATGGCCTTGGCGCGTTCATCCTTCTCCTGCCCTTTGCGGGAGAATATCTTCACGTCAACTACCGTGCCTTCAATTCCGGGGGGACAATTCAGTGAAGCGTCACGCACGTCGCCGGCCTTTTCACCAAAGATAGCGCGCAGCAACTTCTCTTCTGGAGTGAGCTGGGTTTCGCCCTTCGGCGTTACCTTACCCACGATAATGTCACCTTGTTTAATGGTGGCCCCAATACGGATCACGCCGCTCTCATCCAGGTCGCGCAGCGCGGATTCGCTTACGTTCGGGATGTCACGGGTGATTTCCTCGGGCCCCAGCTTGGTGTCGCGAGCCTCAATTTCAAACTCTTCGATGTGAATCGAGGTATAGTAATCCTCTTTCACCATCTTTTCTGAAACCAGGATTGCGTCCTCAAAGTTGTAACCGCGCCACGGCATGAAGGCCACCAGCACGTTGCGTCCAAGGGCGAGTTCGCCTTTGTCGGTGCAGGGGCCGTCAGCAATGACCTGGCCCTTCAAAACGCGGTCACCCTTCTTGACCACCGGTTTCTGGTTGATGCAGGTGTTCTGGTTGGAGCGCTTGAATTTTGTGAGCTGGTAGATGTCACTGCCGACTTCGCGTGAAAGCTGGGTCGGATGGTGTTCACCTTCCACACGCACGATAATGCGTTCGGAATCGACGGAATCAATGATGCCGTTGCGGCGGGCCAAAACCACAGCGCCTGAATCGCGCGCAGTTACGCCTTCCATGCCCGTTCCCACCAGAGGAGCAGCGGCACGTAGCAGCGGCACGGACTGGCGTTGCATGTTGGCGCCCATCAGTGCGCGGTTCGCGTCGTCATGCTCCAAAAATGGCACAAGCGAAGCGGCCACGGAAACAAGCTGCTTCGGGCTGACGTCAACGTAGTCGACCTCATCGCGGGGGACGAGCACGAAATTGCCGTTTTTGCGGGCGTCCACGATCTCGCCGACGATCTTGCCTTTATCGTCCAGTTCAATGTTGGCCTGGGCGATGACGTGTTTGTCCTCTTCCCATGCCGAAAGATAGAACGAGAATGGCTCGGTCTCCAGCCCTTTCTTGCGCCGCTCTTTCAAGTCAGCGGCAACTTTCTCCGCTTCCTTCAATTCAACGTGGTCGCCCACGCGGTAATCGCTGTCGCCGGCATTCACAATAGTGACAAAGTCGATTACGCGTGAATCTTTGATCCGGCGATAAGGCGACTCAATGAAGCCATAATCGTTGATGCGGGCGTAGCAGCTCAACGAACTGATCAGGCCGATGTTCGGGCCTTCCGGCGTTTCAATCGGGCAGATACGGCCATAGTGCGTAGGGTGAACGTCACGGACTTCGAATCCGGCGCGCTCACGCGACAAACCGCCCGGCCCAAGGGCTGAGAGACGCCGCTTGTGCGTAATCTCTGACAGCGGATTGGTCTGGTCCATGAACTGTGAAAGCTGCGATGAGCCAAAGAACTCGCGGATAGCCGCCATCACCGGTTTTGCATTCACCAGGTCATGCGGCATGGCCGTAGACATTTCCTGGTACACCGACATCTTTTCCTTGATGGCGCGCTCCATGCGCACCAATCCAATGCGGAACTGGTTTTCCATCAACTCGCCTACGGCGCGAACACGGCGGTTGCCAAGGTGATCGATATCGTCCACCGAGCCAATGCTCTTGCGCAGCTTGAGCAGGTAGCGAATGGTCGCGTAGAAATCCTCAGGATCAAGCGTGCGTTTATCCAGGCCGGTGGCTTCATTCCGGTCATACAACTTGATGTTGAATTTCAAGCGGCCTACACGGCTGAAGTCATACTTCCGCGGATCAAAGAACATTCCGTGGAAGAGAGCTGTTGCTGTGTCCAGCGTCGGTGGATCGCCCGGGCGCAGCTTGCGGTAGATTTCGATCAATGCTTCTTGCGGCGTTTTCACCGAATCACGGCGCAGGGTTGCGCTGATTACGTTGCCAACGTCGTCACGCTCCGGGAAGAAGACATGAATGTCTTCCACGCCGGCGTCCATGATCTTGGAAAGCTTGTCGGCCGTGATTTCACTATTCGCTTCCAAAAGCACTTCACCGCTCGCGGTGTCCACAATGTCGGCCACGGTAAACGCGCCTTCAAGATCGGTGGTGTCGATATCAATCTCAGTGATCTTGGCCTTTTGAATTTCTTTCAAGACAGATGGCGTAATTTTGCGGCCGGAATGGGCAACCTCATGCCCGCTCTTGTCCTTGATGCTATGGGCCAGCTTGAGTCCCAGCAGGTTCGTCGGACGCTCAATGCCAGTTTCCAGCGTCCAGCGCAGCTTCTTGTCCTTCAGGCTGATTCGATCTGCCGTGTAGAACGTGCGCAAAATGTCTTCGTCAGAGCGCAGACCCAGGGCACGGAGAAAGATGGTGCCCAGAAACTTCCGCTTGCGGTCAATACGGACATAAAGAACGTTTTTCTGGTCGTACTCAAACTCAACCCATGATCCGCGGTAAGGAATGATCTTGCCCAGGAAGTATGTGCGGTTGTTGGCAGTCTCAAAGAAGACGCCCGGCGAACGGTGCAACTGGCTGACAATCACGCGCTCGGTTCCATTGATGATGAACGTGCCGTTCTGCGTCATCAGCGGAATGTCGCCAAAGAAAACTTCCTGTTCTTTAATGTCGCGGATGCTCTTGTTGCCGGTCTCCGGGTCTTTGTCATAAATGGTGAGCCGGATGGTGACTTTAAGCGGCGCGGAATAGGTCATGCCGCGCTCTTCGCACTCAGCCACGTCATATTTCAGTTGCAGGCCAACTGGATCGCCGCACTTATTGCAGAAATCAGGCGTGTTGGCGTTGTACGTTCCGCATTTCTGGCAAAGCACGTCGCCAGGGTGAAAAGGGTCCGTAATCACCGTGTTGCCGCAATTGCGGCAGGTAGTACGCAGGTGATGGAGGCCCTTGAGGTGTCCGCATTTGCACTCCCAGTTGCCAATGGCGAAATCTACAAAGGCCAGTTCGGAGACATTGCGAAAGTCAGTGATGGGGAAAACGGATTGAAAAACAGACTGGAGACCGCTGTCGTCACGCTCGCTCGGTAGTTTGTCCATCTGCAAAAAGCGGTCATACGAACGCTTCTGGACCTCGATTAAGTTCGGGATCTGCAGGGCTACCGGAATTTTTGAGAAATCAAGACGATAACGAGCTTGGCCATTTTTGTTCGGCATGAATAACTCCTAAGACTTTTCTGCTTCGGTCCCGCCCAGCGGCGAGCGAAGCGGCTTGCCTGAAGATTCATTCTTCAAAAGCAAACCTGGTGGGCCAACCCAGCTCTAAAGCAGGCGTTGGCGGCGGCTTGGCTGAACGGCTGCAGGAAAAACGAATCGCGCCAACCGGAGACAAAAGTCCCCGTTGACGCCGTGACAGCGAAATGCGATGTCTAAGATGTTTTTATCTGCGCCCGTCTGACTAGACCGTTCTTTGTCCGCCCAAGCGGACCTGCTCAAAAGAACAATAACTGGCAGTCTGGCTACGACTCCGAGCAAGGCGAATATTGCTGGAGCACCACGCCTGTCCTGCGTCAAAAAAATTGAAAAAACCGGTTTGGAAGAGAAACTACCGTATCTATTTGATAACAGAAGTTGTCCTCAAGATTCAACCTATCTGAAAGGAATTTTGGGGGTAACTGTTATTACCCCCAGTTCCCTCAGGTTTTCCATGCGTCTTGCGTGCTGGAAAACGGCTCAGCGGGCCTTTCGGCCAGCGCAAGCCGTTATTTGATCTCGACGGTCGCTCCTGCATCAGTAAACTTCTTCTTGATCGTTTCCGCTTCTTCCTTGGAAACGTTCTCTTTCACGTTCTTCGGCGCGCCATCCACCAGGTCCTTGGCTTCTTTCAGGCCCAGGCTGGTGACTTCACGTACCGCTTTGATTACATTGATCTTATTGGCGCCAGCGCCTGTAAGCACAACGGTGAATTCGGTCTTTTCTTCCGCCGGTGCCGCACCCGCTGCTGCTCCGCCGCCGGCCATCATCACCGGGGCTGCTGCCGCTGCGGAGACGCCAAGGCGCTCCTCAAGCTTCTTTACGAGCTGGGCCGCGTCAAGCAGGCTCAACCCTACGATTGAATCTTCCAACTGCTGCAGATCTGCCATGTGTATCTCCACTCTTTCGTCAGTTTTTGTGCTGGTTCGCCGCTTCGTCCCACCGTGTTCCAATGCGCCCAGACTAGCGCCACGTTAAGCTTCTTTCGGCGATAAACTCTTGCCTGAAGGCTGCACTACGTCCCTCAGAAAAACTTGTTTTCCATCAGACCCGTTTAGCTGCTGGCTTCAGCAGCAGGGGCCGGTTCGGCGGCAGCAGGAGCAGATTCGGCAGCCGCTGCGCCTCCGCCAAATTTACCCTTCTCCACGCCCTGGCTCACGACAACCGCCAGGTCTCTGCCAACCGCATTCATCACGGTAACCAGTCGCTGTGCTGGAGCGTTCATCAGGAACAGCAGCTTGGAGTAAATTTCTTCCTTGGACGGCATGGTGGCCAGAGCTTTGATCTCGTTCATTGAGATCACGCGGCCTTCCAACACACCGGTCTTGAAGGAGTATTCCGGATTGTCGACAACGTACTTGCTCAGCGCTTTGGCCAGGGCAACCGGGTCACCGCTGGTGTAAGCAATTGACGTGACGCCCTTCAGCCCCGTCAGCGCTTCGCCAACCTGTGTGCCTTCCGACGCCCGCTTGGCCAGAGTGTTCTTGACCACCTGATACTTGCCGCCCGCCGAGTGCACCGTCTTGCGCAGCTCAAAATCCTTTGACACCGTTAATTTGGAGAAGGTGCCCACTATCATGCTGCTGGCTTTTTGCAGGTCCTGATTGAGCTTTTCAACCTGTTCCGCTTTTTTTGCTTTTGTGACCGCCATATTCAAATCCTTTTCTCTAGTCGGGGCCCATTCCGGCCCGCGTCGCAAATGCTGGGTTAATTGCTGGGCTACGCCTTGGCTGCGGTTTCTATCGGTGTGGTATCCACGGATATCCCGGGCCCCATCGAGGACGAGACGTACGCGCCCTTAATGTATTTGCCCTTGGCCGCTGAAGGCTTGGCCTTGACCACGCTTGTAATCACGGCGGTGGCGTTCTCTACCAGCTTGTCCGGCGTAAAGGAAATCTTTCCTACCGGAACATGCACCAGCGCAGTCTTATCTGTGCGGAACTCGACCTTACCGGCCTTGATTTCTTTTACCGCATTGGCAATATCAAACGTGACCGTTCCGGTCTTCGGGTTCGGCATCAGCCCTTTGGGGCCAAGCACCTTACCCAGCTTACCTACCGACTTCATCATGTCGGGAGTGGAGATAACGGCGTCAAAATCCGTCCAGCTTTCTTTCTGGATCTTTTCTACCATCTCCTCGCCGCCCACAATGTCAGCTCCGGCAGCTTCTGCCTCGCGGACTTTTTCACCGCTGGCGATGACCAAAACTTTCTTCGACTTGCCCAGGCCATGCGGCAGAACCACCGTGCCACGGACCATTTGGTCGGCATGCTTCGGATCGACGCCCAGGCGGAGAGTGACTTCCACCGTCTCATCGAACTTGGCAAACTTTACCTTCTGCAGCAACGGCACTGCGTCACCCAAAAGATACTGGCGCTTTTCAATTGCTTCGCGCGCCTTGCTTATATTCTTTCCTGATTTGCGACTCATTCGTTTTTTCCTTATCTCCCACCGCTCCGCAATACTCCGCGAGCCGTGGTACATGCGATTTAAAACTAACCTACGACTTCGATCCCCATGCTGCGCGCCGTGCCCTTCACGCTTTTTATCGCGGTTTCCAGCGAAGCGGCATTCAGGTCCGGCATCTTCTGCTTGGCGATATCGGAAACTTGTTTCTCCGTGACTTTGCCTACCTTGTCTTTATTCGGTGCACCCGAGCCCTTGGCGATGCCCGCCGCCCGCTTGAGCAAAATCGACGCTGGCGGAGTTTTGGTGATGAAGGTGAACGAGCGATCGGTATAAACCGTGATCACCACTGGGATAATCAGCCCCGCCATCTCCTTGTTGGAAGTGCGGGCATTGAACTGTTTGCAGAATTCCATGATGTTGATCTGCGCCTGACCCAGTGCCGGACCAACCGGAGGCGCTGGTGTCCCCTTGCCGGCTTCAATCTGCAATTTAACGGATGTCTGTACTTTTTTCGGTGCCATATTCTTTGCTCTTGGCTCTTAGCCTTTAGCTCTCGTTTCGCGACTCCCCGCCACTAGTCAACGGTGGAGTCTGGTTTTGAATTACTCAATTACGAATTTCCTAAGCGACTTTCTCCACCTGTCCAAATTCCAGTTCGACAGGCGTGGCCCTGCCAAAGATCGTGACCATCACTTTTAAGGTCTCGCGGTCTTCGTTTACTTCGTCCACCATGCCGTTAAAGTTCGCGAACGGCCCATCAGTAATGCGCACGGTTTCGTTCTTCTCAAACTTCACGCGGATCTTGGGTTTGTCCTTGCCCACGTTCACGCGATAAATGATCTGGTTGACCTCGTCTTCGGTCAGCGGGGTTGGATCATTTGCCGTCCCAACAAAGCCAGTAACGCGCGGCGTGGATTTCACCACGTGCCACACATGGTCGCCTTCGCCACCCGTACGGAAGCCCGTCAGGTCCATCTGGACGAGCACATAGCCGGGATAAAACATTCTCTCCACGGTGTATTTCTTGCCGTTGCGGATCTCCGTCACCGGCTCCGTGGGGATCACTACTTTGCCGATCTTTTCCGTCAGGCCAAAGGCCTGAATGCGGGATTCCAGCGATTCTTTTACCTTGCGCTCAAAGCCCGAATAGCTGTGGATGATGTACCACTTCATGTTCGGGTTGATGTTCTCCGGCGGTGGTGGCTGTTCGCCATCCGGAGGAGTCACGTTGATGTTCTGCTCTGTCATGCTTGCCAACTTGGCTTTCCGGTGTTCCTACCGCACATGGTGGTGCAACACCCAATTGATTCCCGACGCAATCACCTGGTCGATCACGAAAAAATAAATGCCAAACAGAATGACCGTGATGATCACCACTGTCGTAGTAGCCTGGACTTCCCGCCTATTGGGAAAAGTAACTTTCCGCATCTCATTGCGGACATCCGAGAGAAAGCTCTTTATGCGCGCAGGGTATTGTGACATCTTGTTGCCCTGGTCTTCTCGCGCCATCGTTACTGCCTTCGCCATTGGTTCCTTCCTTTAAATCCGCCCTCTTGCGGCTGGCTCCAAAATCTGGCAGGGGCGGAGGGATTCGAACCCCCAAGTCCGGTTTTGGAGACCGGCAGTTTAGCCGTTGAGCTTACGCCCCTGTAAAACAGCAGTTAGCAATTAGTCATTAGTAATTAGCTTTTGTGTCGTTGTACTTCACGGCATCGCCAGCTTCAGAAATTAGCTACTGCCAATGGCTATTTGCCAATTGCTCTATTTAACTTCCTTGTGCCCTGTGTGCTTGCGGCAGCGCTTGCAGAACTTCTTGAACTCCAGACGTCCTGTGGTCGTCTTTTTGTTCTTTGTCGTCGAATAATTCCGCTCTTTGCAATCGCCGCACTGTAACGTAACAATTTCTCTCATAATCAGCCTCTAGCCCTTAGCCATTGGCTCTTAGCTTGATCTCTCAGAGCAAAAAGCATGGCCTGAATTTCTGTTTCTCATTGGTCTGGGTTTCAGATTACGTTTTCAGATTCCCAATTACCAAATTACTCAATACCAATTCCTCTTATTGAATGATCTCGCTGATCGTTCCCGCGCCCACTGTCCGTCCACCTTCGCGGATAGCAAAGCGCAAGCCCTTTTCCATGGCCACTGGCGTAATCAACTCGATGGTCAGTGAAACGTTGTCGCCCGGCATCACCATTTCCGTGCCTGCCGGCAACTCGGCCACGCCGGTTACGTCCGTGGTGCGGAAGTAGAACTGTGGACGATAGCCCTTGAAGAACGGAGTATGGCGTCCACCTTCTTCTTTGTTCAGGACGTAAATCTCTGCCTTGAACTTGGTATGCGGCGTGATCGAGCCGCCTTTGGCCAGAACCATG
>DASXMN010000006.1:0-12027 GCA_036495645.1 Candidatus Angelobacter sp. | reverse complement strand
GTGATTGCCGCGGACAATATATGGTTTACGCTGCTCACGCAGAACATGAACCCAATCCACTTTGATGCAGCCTACAGCGCGCAAACTGAATATGGCAGGCCACTGGTTGACTCCACGTTCACACTGGCGTTAGTCACCGGGCAATCTGTTACCGACGTTTCGCAAAACGCCATGGCCAATCTTGGCTGGGACGAAGTCCGTCTTCCCAACCCTCTCTTCGAAGGTGATACGGTCTATTCCCGCAGTGAAGTTCTGGAAAAACGTGAATCGAAGTCCAGAGCAAACATAGGCATTGTGAAGGTGAAAACCACGGGCTATAAGCAGGACGGCAGCATTGTGATCGAATTTACGCGCACGATGATGATTTACAAACGCGGCCACGTTCCAATAATCCCGCAGCCACAAATCAATCAGCCTCGAAAATAGTCCGTCCAATCAGGCTGCTTCGCGAGCGTCCTCTTGAAAGCCGCGGATGGAGAATTCTAGTTGTTCCTGCAGACTTTCGCCTACCTCCATCATGTCTCCGATTACCGTGCTCAGGTCCATGCGGATCAGGTTGCGCTGCAAAACAGAAGAGAGCACCCGTTGCAGCAACCGCATTTCAATCACGATCAGGGGAATGTTATATCCCTGCCGGGCACGCGCTCTTCCATGTTCCGCGGCGACAGACTTCGCCTCCACAGTAGAAGCGTCGGCGGTCCTTTCCACGCGTCCAGCCAATTCTTCAATTACATCGGGCAGGTGGTCAATGCGGTCTTTATCGCTGATATGCAGAGAGGCAAGTTCAGGATGCGCCTTCACCAATTGGAGCCACTCTTTCATAATTGTTTTCGTATTTTCCCGCATAAGCTGGGAAACCCGCTTCAAGGGCTTTTCCGGAATAGTGGGCCGCCGATGGTCCAACCGGCTTTTGATGGTATGAATCAGCGTGGGGACATCGGTGGGCTTGAGCAAATAGTCGTCCACCTGGCTGCGTATGGCTTGCAGTGCCGTGTCGAAATCAGGATAGCCGGTGAGAATAAACGTCACCGCGTCCGGCTGTACCCGTCGCATTGCGCTCACAACGGTAAAACCATCTCCAGGCTGCCCAATGTTCAGATCAGACAACAGAACGTCAAACGTGGCGTGGTTTAGATGTTCCAGGGCCTCGGGGACCGTTGCTGCGGTGGTCACCTGAAAACCATGTTGTTCCAGAATTGCTTGCAGCGTCGTGCGTATTCCCGCCTCGTCATCGACGAACAAAATCCGGGTCGCCATTATGTACTCCAGCCTCTTAGATGTTTTTTTTTGTGCTTCTCGTTGGCAACCTTAGAAAGATAAGAGAGATAAGTGGCGAATGACTCGCTTGCTTTCTTGTGTCCACTTGGAAGGATGTCTTACGTACGAAAGGCCCATCCGTGCCCGGATAGGCCTTTGTTTTCAATCGGTTTCTTTGGTCGTGTTTATTCCTGGTTTCTGAACGAATAACCAATGGAGACGCCGAATCGGGTGGCGCGCGCTCCGCTGAATTCAACGTTATTGTGCACCTCGTACAGATGGACCTCAGGCCGTATAAAGATGCGGGGCGTGACATACACCCTTATCGCCGCTCCGAATTGGCCGAGGAAGTGGTTGCTGGTGACAACGTTCGTGCAACTGACAAAATTGCAGCTCACGAATGGCGTATAAAAATGGATACTCTCCGCGCCGATTCCAGCAGAAAGTTCGGCCTGGGCGCGTTTGCCCAGTGGCGGCGCATAAACCGCATCCACATCATAAAAAATGGGCCGGAAGGGCTGAACACCCTCGAATAGATTTTGTTTGGCGCGCACCGCCGCATTAAAGCCAACGCCAATATTGTGGAAGAAAAGAAAATCCAGGCCAAAAGTGGGAAATGCTCCACCACCAACTGTCTGCGATAGTCCAGTGCTGGCTGGTGCGGTGACCCCGGAAAGCCCCACACTCATATCAAACTGCTGAGCGTGAGCGGTACTTCCCAATGAAAACATCAGTCCAATCGCCACAACTAAAAACGATAGTTTTTTCAAGGTACTCTCCAATATTAAGAAGGCTGGATCTGTTAAAAATTGGGCCGTCAGTCCACCCTCGATCTATAAGCAAGCATGAGCGATTATCCTACCAGCAATAAGCCTCTGTCCAGAATCCAAGGTATCAAGCTGGTTTCACTCCTTGTTTCGAGGCTTTGCTACCGCCCGTTGTTGCCTCGCTCGCAGGCAGGCCGCCGCAATTTCGTTGCTGGTATTCTGAAACGTGATCTTCTCCACCAAAGCAATTCTCTTTGATATGGATGGCGTACTGATTGACTCTGCTCCCGCCGTGGAACGTGTATGGCGCATATGGGCGTCCGATCACGGGCTTGATCCCATTCGAGTAATTGAGCAGGCGCATGGCCGCCGTAGTGTTGAAACCATCCGTGCCGTAGCTCCTGAGCTGGATGCGGAAAAAGAAAACTTTGTAGTTGAGCAAATGGAAATCGACGATAAAGAAGGCGTTACAGCGCTGCCCGGCGCCGGGGAGTTGCTCTCCAAACTGCCGGAGGATTGCTTTGCTATCGTAACTTCGGCTACCCGTCCGCTGGCTGAAGCCCGCCTTGGCTATGCTGGTCTTCCTGTTCCGCGCCACATGGTCACTGCCGATGATGTTATCCATGGAAAACCATCTCCTGAGCCATATTTAAAAGGCGCAGAATTGCTCGGCTTTGCCGCCAGAGACTGCCTCGTATTCGAGGACACGCCGGCAGGCATTGCGTCAGCTATCGCGGCGGGGATGCAGGGAATCGCGTTGCACACAACGTATCCTGAGTCTGCTTTGCAGAACGCGAATGCGATCATTGAATCACTGGCGGCAGTAAAGGCGGAAGTGCGCGGAAAGACCATCCAGCTAGACGTAGCTCCGATTCCGGTTGCGAAAAGCTGAAGAAGCACTCTCGGCAGCCCCCGTATACAATTCTTTTATCTCATTAGAGGAGCAAAAAAACTCATGCAACGGAACGCAAGCGCACATTGGAGTGGCGGCCTGAAGGACGGCAAAGGTTCCCTGACATCCCCCAGCGGAGTTCTGAAAAACACGCCGTATTCTTTTGCCACCCGTTTTGAATCGCAACCGGGCACTAATCCGGAAGAACTGATTGCCGCGGCGCATGCCGGATGCTTCACCATGGCGCTTTCAGCCCAACTCGGCAATGCCGGAATGACGGCGCAAGCGATTGACACCACGGCCACTGTCACCTTGGAAAAACTGGATTCCGGCTTTGCTGTCACTTCGTCCCATCTGCAAGTCAAGGTGAAAATCCCCGGCGCCGACAAAGCCAAGTTTGAGGAAGCTGCCAAAAATGCTAAGGAGGGCTGCCCTATCTCCAAGTTGCTCAATGCCAAGATCACAATGGATGCGCAATTGGAAAGTTAATCTGCAATTCTCTGTGGAAAGCCGGCGGCCGCTAACAACCCTGCTGGCTTTCCGTCTAAAACTCTGGTCCCATTCCTCTGTCGAATTCTGAACCGCCCTGGAGGCATACTTATGCGCAAGAATCTGGCGCTTGTCACCATCCTTATTGCAACTTTTTTCGCCGCCACTCGCGCTAACGCGCAGTCCGCCGTACTGGATATCCCACGGGACAGCCAGCATGCCAAAGTCATGCAGCGCGTCGGCATTACCGATATCACGATCAACTATCACCGCCCGCTGGTGAAAGGCAGGAAGATCTGGGGCGGTATTGTCCCTTATGGCCAGGTGTGGCGTGCAGGGGCCAATGAAAATACCACCATCGAATTCACCGATCCCGTCACGATTGAAGGCAAGTCGCTGGCCAAAGGTATTTACGGCCTGCACATGATTCCGGCTGAAAATGAGTGGACAATTGCTTTTTCAAAGAACTCCACTGCGTGGGGGAGCTTTACATACAACAAGGCTGAAGATGCGCTTCGCGTGACTGTAAAACCACAGGCAGCCGATATGAAAGAAGCTCTGGCTTACGAGATTGACAATGTAACGCCTACCTCGGCGGTGATTTCACTGCGCTGGGAAAAGCTGGCTGTGCCATTCAAGGTTGAAGTCAACTCCAATGAGATCGTCGCCCAGAGTCTGCACAATCAACTGCGCGGACTGGCCCAGTACACATGGGATGGCTGGGACGACGCCGCTAACTATCTGCTCACCAATAAATACGATCTGGAAGAAGCGTTGAAATATGAGGACAGTTCCATTGGCGTGGAAGAGCGCTATGACAATCTTATGACCAAGTCGCGCATTTTTGATGCGCTAAACAAGAAAGAGGACGCCACCGTTGCGCGGAACAAAGCCTTGTCCAGGGCCAACGTTACGCAGCTACACACCTATGGCCGCCAATTGCAGATTGCGGGCAAGCAGGACGAAGCATTCCAGGTTTTCCGCGACAACATCAAGAAAAATCCTGGTCACTGGCTTGCCCACAATGAGGCTGCACGGATTGCTGTATCCAAAGGCGACTATGATGGCGCAGTCAAAGAGATGAAGCTTGCTTTGAATAGCGCTCCTGATCCGGCGAAATCTGCTGTTGAAGGAATGGTGAAACGCCTGGAGGCGAAACAGGACATTAATAAATAAAATTGTCATCCCTTTGGTCTCTTATTTGGCTGCGATTTCAGCAGCCAAATAAGGGGCGAAAGATTTTGCGGTTCCCGCCAGGTAATATCGCCCCTTGAAAGGGGCTTTTTATTTTGACCAACTCATTCCCACCTCTCATTAGGTGCGCTCAATATCCCCGCCTATTGGCTTGAAGGGTTGATCTTAGGTTTGTACCGATTACTTACAAGTATTCCTTTATTTGCTGACTATTTCTTCAACGTACTTTTGTACTTTTGCATATGCAAACTTTGAAGGAGAGGATTGTCTGTTGCTTCGCTAAAAAATCAGGATGTAATTCGTTGGTTTTGAGCTATTCTTGTCGCCTACCTATGAAGAATTTAACCTTGGCCGCGTTCATAGTCATAACCTCGTTTGTGACGATCGCCCAGTCCTCGCAAGACCATACTGCGAAAACACAGAAAACAATCAGCCCGAGTCCAGCATTGGGCAAAGCGGCAGCAGACTATTCCCGAGAACCTTTTATTTACGAATTTATGCATGCCAGCCTGCGCTATGAGAACAGCGGCGAAGGCAGGCGTGAGGTGACTGTCCGTGCACGCGTTCAGTCATCGGTGGGACTGAACCGGCTGGGGCAACTCATCTTCGACTACAATGGCGCAAACGAGCAACTTGAGATTCGCAGTGTGCGCGTACTGAAACAGGATGGGTCAGTCATATCCGTGGACGCCGATGCGGTACAGGACCTTACCGCTCCGGTTGGACGCGAAGCGCCTATGTATACCGACGCGCGCCAGAAGCACGTTACAGTTCCCGGTTTAGCCGTGGGTGATGCCGTAGAGTACGACGTCATCACGACGGCCAAATCGCTCCTTTTGGGGCAGTTCTGGCTAACGTGGAGTTTCAATGACGGCAGCATCTGCCTGGACGAGCAAGTTGATTTGGATGTACCCATCGAGCGCTCTCTCAAAATCAAGAGCCCGGCTGGCGTGGATCCCACCATTCGCAAAGAAGGCTCCAGACGAATTTATCACTGGGCAACGTCGACCACTCACTATCCTGATTCGGGAGAGATGCTGCGCAACTTCAAATTCGATCCCGCTTTACTACTTAAGGGAAACCTGCCGCCAGTGCCACGACAGCTCATGTTTTCTACCCTGCAAAGATGGACTGATGTGGGGCTCTGGTACGCAGGGTTGGAACACGATCGCCGGATTGTCACTCCAGAAATTCGCGCCCAAGCTGACGCGATTGTAAAAGGCAAGACGGGCGACCGGGAAAAGGCGCAGGCACTCTATGAGTGGGTGGCTCGCAACATTCGTTATGTAAGCCTGTCGTTCGGCGTTGGACGGTACCAGCCGCACGCCGCCACTGAGGTGCTCAGTCATCGTTATGGTGACTGCAAGGACAAGGCCACGCTGCTGGAAACATTTTTTGAGGCTGAAGGCCTGCGCGGCCAGACGGCGCTAATCAATTCCAGAACGCAAATTGAACCAGATGTACCCAGCCCAATGCAGTTTGATCATGCCATTACCTATCTTGAACTGGATGGCCAACCGACATGGCTGGATTCAACTTTGGGCGTGGGCCCATTTATGTATCTGCTTCCGCAGTTGCGAGGCAAGCAGTCTCTGGTGGTGTTCAATAACGCAGCTCCGGCCCTCAAAGGCACGCCGGAGGACTTGCCGATCCGCAAGCTGTACAGCATTGGCTTGAATGGCAGCATGGATAAACAAGGTAAAATGAATGCGGTCCTCAGCTTCGATTGCAGGGGCGACATTGAAGTGCTGCTGCGCCTGGCAACCATCACTCTTCCACCTGGCCAACTTGCTGCGCTGATTGAAAAAGGGGCGGCTTCCCAGGCAAAAAAGGGGGAGGATTTCTCTCTTACCGACTTGAAAACTGACGATGCCATGGACACCAGCAAGCCGTTTCATGCGGAGGTGCGGATGACGGCTGATTTTGGTAAGGGAGATTCCGGGAAAGCTTCTTCAGAAGACTTGAATCAGCTTCTGCGCTCGGCTATGGGGGCAAAGGGATTGGAATTTCTGCTTCCAGAAAGCGCAGGCGCCTCAAATTCGAGTGGCGTTGCTCACCCGCTGCGCTTGAACGGGCCCACTGAGTATCTGCTGGATGTATCGATCACAGTGCCCTCAGCCAACCCCGCGATAAAGCCCAAGTCTGTTCACGTAAAACAGGATTTCGCTGAGTATGAAGTGACCAACGAATGGAATGACTTGACATTACACGGGCGGTGGCGCCTTGAAATCCGCGTTCCTGAAATTTCCGGCAGTCAACTGAAAGAATACGCATCATTCCGAAAGGAAATGCTCGAACAAGGGCTACTGGAGGGAGCTAACTCCGGCAAGACGGGAAAAGTCGGATTACTGGCGGATTCGCGCCCAGCCATCACGAAGACGGGCCACATCCCTCCGTTTGATGCGGCAAGGCTTCTCAATGAGGCAGAGGCCGAAATGAAACTGCAAAACTGGGCCAATGCCGAACAGAAGGTGGAAGCCGCCATCAAAATTGATCCTGAGGACAAGGATTTCTGGAACGAACTAGGGATCGCGCGCATGTACCTTCGCAAATATGATGCAGCGGAGACAGCCTTTCGAAAAATGAACGAAATAGCGCCGGACGAGCATCTTTCAAACATGCAGATGGCCTGGGCCCTTACGGCGGAGAAGAAATACGACGAAGCCGCGAAGCTCCTGGAGAAGCGGATCACAGCCGCACCCGACGATGGAGATGCTTATCGGCGGCTGGGCCTGGCTTACCTGGATCTGAAGCTCTACGACAAAGCTGTTCCTGCGCTGAAGAAAGCCACCACGCTGCTTCCGAAAAATGCTTCAGCGCATTTTCTGCTGGGACGCGCCTACCTGAAGAGCCAGCATCCGGACAAAGGGGCCAAAGAGTTTGAAGCAGCTCTGGCAATTGAGAGCAATGACGTTAATCTGAATAATGCGGCTTATGAGCTGTCAGTAGAAAAAGCCAGGCTGGATATGGCGGAGGCATGGTCGCTCAGGGCCGTACACGACACGGAGACCGAACTCAATCAGGCTGAAGTCACGAACCTGACTTCTCGAACCATGACTTACATTCTCAGGACGGCCATGTACTGGGACACGCTTGCCTGGATCAAGTTCCAAAAAGAAGACTATACGACGGCGGAAAAGTATGCGAAAGCTGCCTGGCAACTTACCGACAACACAACCAGGGGATACCATCTCGGACGAATTTATGAAGCGCTCCAGCGCAAGGACGAGGCGATTGAAACGTACGCGCAAACGCTGGCCGCCATTCCGCGCGGAACACAGTCTGAACCCTCCGATGATGAAAAAGATGCGCGCCTGCGGCTGGTTGCGCTACTAAACAACAATTCCTCCGTGGATGCCCGCATTGCTCAAGCGCGTACCGCCCTGAAAGACCGAAGGTCTGTCGCAATCGAAAACAAGGCTGGAACCCAAGGCATGGCCGAATATGTTGCAGTGGCGGGCTCCGGCGGAAAGATCATAGATTTGCGTCCGGCCAATCCGCAAAATGAATTCGAGGATCTGACCGAAGCTATCCGTTCCGCGACTGTGCCCTTATTATTTCCTGACAACGACATTGTACGGCTACCCTTCCGAGGAGTTGTTACCTGTCTGCGGGCAGATCAGCCCTGCAAATTGAGCATTATGCCTGCGGGTATGGCAGGAGAGACATTGACGACGAGTGGGACTAATGCGAATTAGACTTTGCACCTGCGCTATCATTAAAAGCAACTCTGTTCAGCCTTCCATCAGGAGACTTTTGCCTCATGCGCAGATCGCCCTGCATCATCGCTCTTGTTGCTCTTCTGATCGCCACATGCTGTCCGGCCTTCGCACAAGCGCCTCAAGCCCCGTCGCCCGGCCCTATGGCTTTACAAGTCCGTGGCGAATTCCTGTACGCATGGAATGCCTACAAGCAATATGCTTGGGGGCATGACGAGCTCAGGCCG
The DNA here is from genome assembly GCA_036495645.1 of Candidatus Angelobacter sp. Lineage (GTDB taxonomy): Bacteria > Acidobacteriota > Terriglobia > Terriglobales > Acidobacteriaceae > Angelobacter. The sequence continues at coordinate 3,482 of DASXMN010000006.1, read as the reverse complement.
CTCAGCAAAGGCCATCATGACTGGCACAGCAGCTCTCTGCTGATGACGCCGGTGGACGCACTGGACACCATGATGCTGATGGGGCTGACGGACGAAGCCAACAAGACGCGTGAGTTCATCGCAACCCACCTTTCTTTCGACCAGGACATTGAAGTCAAGAATTTTGAAATCACCATTCGTCTGCTGGGCGGATTGTTGAGCAGCTATCAACTCAGCGGCGACCAGCGTCTGCTTGATCTGGCTGACAATCTGGGAAACCGGCTGTTGCCGGTCTTCAATTCGCCCACCGGCATGCCTTACATGTATGTGAATCTCAAGACCGGCAAAACACGCGGCGTGGAAAGCAATCCGGCGGAAATTGGCACGCTGTTGCTGGAATTTGGCACGCTGAGCAAGCTTACCGGCAAGCCAATCTACTATGACAAAGCCAAACGCGCGCTCGTGGAACTATACAGCCGCCGATCTGCAATTGGGCTGGTTGGTTCCACCATCAATGTTGAAACCGGCAAGTGGATTGATACCACCAGCCACATCAGCGGAGGGATTGATTCTTATTACGAGTACCTGCTGAAGTCGTGGCTGCTGTTTGAGGACAAAGACTGCAAAAAAATGTGGGAAGCCAGCATAAAAGCCGTTAACAAATACCTGGCTGACAATACAAAGAACGGCCTGTGGTATGGACAGGCCGACATGAATACGGGCAAACGGATATCCACTCAATTCGGCGCGTTGGATGCCTTCTTTCCCGCGGTGCTCGCGCGCTCAGGCGATCTTGACCACGCACGGCGTCTGGAAGATTCCGCTTACAAAATGTGGACCACCTTCGGCATTGAACCTGAGGCGCTGGACTACAGCACAATGCAGATCATCTCGCCGGGATACCAGTTGCGGCCGGAAATTATTGAGTCCGCATACTACCTGGAATATTTCACCAAAGATCCGCGGTATCAAGAGATGGGATCCACTTTTATCTTGAGCTTGGTGCGCTATTGCAAAACCGAAGCCGGCTTTGCCGCCCTCAGCAATGTGGAAACCAAAACAAAACGGGATAGCATGGAAAGTTATTTTCTTGCGGAGACGCTCAAGTATTTGTATCTGCTGTTTGCACCGCGGGAAACATTGGACCTGAATAAGATAGTCTTCAACACAGAAGCTCACCCTCTGCGGAAAACATGGTGATTCGGATTACGCGCGAATATGTCTTATCGAAGATGAAATTACAGCCGGCAAGCCCAGATCAGGGCTTTAGGAATTGGGCCATAGAGAACAGAGGAAAAAAGAGATAAAAGGACATCCGGACGTAAGAAAAGGCTTGGAGGCACCTTTCCCGGAAAACGCCACAGCCGATATCCTTTTATCTCACCCACCATACTTCTCCTCGTGCAAAGCTCATTTTGCTTAACAGCGTTAGCGCTACCCCTCACCTAACCGATCCCAAAATTGTGTGCGCCTCGCTTTGTCGCTTCCCGTCTGGCTATTCTTATTGCAACCCTTCTACCAAACTGTGGGGTGCCGTAAACAACTGAAAACAAAGTTATTGATGGATATACTGTGCGTCGCTGTGACAAAATGGCGCAAAAGAATGCGACATGTCACACCAGGTTTGGCACAGGTCTTCACACCCTTGGGAATTCGTTCGCGCGCCAACAGCATCTTCAGTGTTATTCACCAGGCTGGCGGCTAAGCGGCATGGTCCGACAAGCACCCGGCGTATGGTCGGTTGCCTCTGGCCTTGGCCCGGCGGCGCTCAATGATTTTTATGCGCCGGAAATCAACTCCAACGTAATTGCACTTCCCGACGTAACCACTCCAACCGGCGTTTCTTGCTCACCGTTCTCGATCCGGGATCTGCCCTGACCGCATGGAACATCCAGTGTTGGAGTGTGGTAGTTCATTGAGTGGGGATCGCGCGCGACCCGTTAGCTGTTCAGCGCTGACGTTGTGCAGCTTCGATCGACTGAATAGCCACCGAGATCAACATTTCCGAGCCGACGTTATGCTGCCGCCGTGGCCCCCTGTGCGGCTTTTGCAGCTGATGACATTGATCACTCAGTCGGGTGGGACAACATGGGACGTGGCTGCTGGCGACCTCCGTCGAGCCGATTGTGAAGTTGCCCGCGGAGAATCTTTCAGAGAAGCTCTCCCTTCTTCCGGATTTGGGCTGCGTTCGCATTCACCCGACCCAGAAAAGCACGAAGCGCGGGCGACGGGGTTTCCTTCTTCCATGCCGCTACAAGCGAGATGCTCGTATCGTCCGGTTTCAAGCGGTAGAATCGCACGCCGTTCGACGACATATTCCTGACACAAGCAGGCACAATGGAAAACGCCTTGTCCTGCCTCTACAAGTGAGAGTACTGTTTGGGGCCGGTCCGGCTCATTCTCAATCCTCGGAGTAAAGCCGGCTTCGTTGCAGATTCGTAAGATCGTATCAAAAAGGACACCCGATTCTTTGCGATCGATCACCACAAATCGTTCACCGGCGAGATCTGCAATGTGCACGCTCTTCCCCTTGATTCTTCTTGATGCAGGCAATACGGCGAGAAGGGGTTCCGGATAGAGGCACCGCAATGAGAGTGTGCTGTCTTTTTCCGCCGCGAGAGTTCTTGTGAAGGCGATGTCGATCGTTCTCTGATCGAGGACCGTCTCTTGCTCAAGTGGGGTGAGTTCGTGCAGCGTCACCTTTACGCCCGGGTATTGCGCTTTATAGCTTCGCACGAGCGGTAGAAACGCATAAGTGGCTGAGCCAATGAAGCCAATCGACAGTTTTCCGACTTCACCCTTAGCGGCTCGCTTCGCAGTGTTGATGGCGGATTCTGCCTGTTTCAGGGTGCGCACAGCCTCGACGTAAAATGCCTCTCCCTCCGGAGTCAGCGCAACCTTCCGGCCGGCTCGCGAGAAGAGTTTCAAGCCAAGTTCCTGCTCCAGATCGGCCACGGTCTGGCTAATAGACGGATGGGCAATATGAAGGTGCCGGGAGGCTTCGCGATAGCCATTCCGTTCGACTACCGCAGTGAAGTATAAAAGATGTCTGAGTTCCATACTGATCGCTTCTTCCTATCAATTTGATTGAAACATACTACGGATCGATTCAGCTCCCGGAAAATCTATTTGCTGAGGAGGTAAGAGAAATGACCACCACAGAAAAGATCGTTCGGAGTTTCGCAGAGATCACCATGCCGGTCGCCGACCTCAAGTGGGAGGATATGCATCCCGGCTCACCCGTTAAGTTTTCGGTCTTGTGGGGCGACCACAAAAAAGGTCCGTTCGGCATGCTGCTGAAGCAGCCAGGTGGCGGGTTCGAGGCGGGCATGCACACTCACGCGACGGACTACCACGCGGTATTGGTGCAGGGGACCTGGATCCATACCGTCGAAGGCAATAGCAGCGCCCCGAAGGAACTGAAACCGGGGTCGTACGTTTTCAGCCGGCCTGGCAGTTCCACAACGAAAAGTTCTTTGGGCCCGAAGACTGCATTGTCTACA
>DASXMN010000005.1:0-4658 GCA_036495645.1 Candidatus Angelobacter sp. | reverse complement strand
TCGCTGTTGAAGGTGCTGCGCTCAATCGCGTTGTTGCCGGTCAGCCCGGTCGGGGCGGTCGCGACCGCGCCCGGCTGAAACAGAGTCACCGAAGAAAAATTCTGCCCGTTTAGCGGAATCGTCGAAATTTCATTCGAACTGAGCGAAAGCCCTAGCGAGCCATCGGTTGTATCCAGAATTGGGGCGAGAGCGCCGTTGACGGTCACGGTTGCGTTGCTCGCGCCAACGCTCAGCTGAGCGTCGATCTTGGCAGTCTGACCGATTTCAAGTGTGAACTGGGGCAGTGTGATCTTGGTGAAGCCTTGAGCAGCGACCTCCATCTTATAACTGCCAATCGGGAGAAAGCGGATCGAATAAACACCAGTGCTGTTTGTCGTCGCAGTGGTCCGTACTGCGGTTGCTACATTGATTGCCGCCACGGTTGCGCCTGGAACAACCGCTCCGGACGAGTCGGTCACGGTACCGGTAACTGTTCCGGTCACAGTCTGCGCGCGGCCAGGCATAATACATAGCAATACGGCGATTAGCGATCCAACTAATGTCCTTATGAAACCTATCTTCATTACGCCTCAATCCTCTTCGTTTAACAATATGAGACGCAGATACTCTGCGATGGTTACACGCAAGACCGGACATCCAATTCATCTGATGAATCAGCCTTACAGTCTCAGGACCATGAACAATCGGGCCGAGAACTCGCATCAACCAATCCGCATACCAGAAAGACAAAGGAAGCGCTTCAAATCTTCGGAGCAGGCACAACGTTTTCTTTCTGTGTTCGAATCTATCAACACTCCCTTTCGATTGCGCCGGCATCTTCTCTCTGCAACTCGTTATCGGCTCCTGCTCAACCTGTCCTTTGGCCGTTGGAACAAGACCGCTCTTGCCGGATTTGTTTCATAGCTCCCCGTGTGAGTGCCTACCCACCTTTCCTCAGCCCCGGGTCATTAAGTTGACGATGCCGGGGATATGAATCGCAAAGCCGCTTGTAACCTTTCTCCAAATTGCGACTCCAACGAGGCAAGCATGCATTTTTTGACAAGAGTCCTTTCGCATGGATGAAACTTTTTCTCGCAAAAGGTCTCTTATTCACTCGTCGAAGCCGAGCGCCTGCTAAGTGCTCAAGATGGCAAAAGTAAAAGGGAAGCACCCCATGCTTGATGTCAGGAGTTGGGGAAGTGAAAAAGTGGACAAAAGTTGCCATTCCAATTGTCGCGGTGGGGGTTTTGATGGCTTGGTATGCATTTCGGCCCGAGAGGTTTATTGTCAATCGACAGGTTGACGAAGCGGTTCCGGGAGACGGATCGGCCTGGACGACAGGCAATTGCGAGTTGTACGCGTGCCGCGGCGGGGCCTGGCTCATCGAACCGGAGAACGTCCGCTTGGCCAGTTGCGTCACGGACTACCCGATGAGTCGCTTCACAACCCTCGGCTTTGGTCTCGCCAGGATCCATTCCGACCACTGGTATGGGAACGCTGCGGACTTGGCAAAGAAATCGGCGATCGGGATTTCAATCGGCGGGTGGTGGAACGAGAATCCTGGTCATGCTCAATACGATTGTCGTGTCCGCTACGGTTTGGTAGCTTCCATTCGTACAGCCAACGACGATGTGGATATCTATAGCCTGTCCAGACGCAGATTACGCTGCCTATCGGCATAAGTTAGACTTCGATTTACCAGCTGCATCGGAGGGATCCAGGCATTGAAACCGTATTCGTCCCTACTCTTGTTTTGCGTGAATCCCATCGATCGCGTTTGCTTGTTTGATTGACTTCGCAGGACTGCGTTGAGACGCCAGTGAATCTCATTGTGCCAGCCAGTGAGGCTTATCTAGAAGCGCCGTTTTTGGCTGTCTGCTCCCGGTATGACATGTAGAACAGGTACGTTCAGCTGCTACTTTATTGGGGAAGATCAGCGCGTATACTAGCTGCTTGTTTTCCCAAGTCACAACATGAAGATCGTTCCGGTCAGCACTGTGGAAACGGATGTCATTGGAATAGGTGATTTTTCCGCCTTCGGCTTTTGCTTTATTTCCCGAGGCAATCAGAACACTGATTGTATCGTTTTGCATCTGAAACGCTAGGAGTGCAGCCTGTTCTCCTCGAAACGTCAGAAGCCGTCCGCCAGCCAGCTTGTACACGGCAGAGTCATCCGAGGCAATGCCCGCATTCGGCATACGAAACGGAAATGGCACACGGCTGGCAAACCATGCGGCAACTACTTTAGGGGAATCTGACTGCACATCAAGAGGCATACTAGCATTTGTCAAGCTACGATGCGCCACGATCGCGGTATCAACAAAGCTACTGACATTCGCTTGCCGGTGCAGGTGGGCAAATAGGAAAGCTCCGGCAACGACACAGATCATCGCGGCAGCTGCGGCTGGCAACCATGAGGAATTCCACCACGACTGCTTGAGCGACAAAACTTTGGGTTGAGCTTCACTTGATCCTTTTTTTTTCTGCTCTGTTTGCTGCAGGATGCGTTCTCGCAGAGCAGCGGGCGCTGTAATTAACGGACGTGCCTGCCTGATTCGGCTAGAAAACACCTTGAGTTCTTCAAATTTGTGTCTGCAACTTGCGCAAGTTTCTAGATGTGAGAGCAGCTCTTGCTGTTCACTCCCGGTCAGCTCGTCATCAATGTAGAGCTGAATCATTGCGCTGTAGTCAGCGCAGTTTGCCATCATATACTCCTTCCCCAAATTACCGTGGGGAGCTCTCCAAGTCTGTTAAAATACCACGAAGTTTAGCACGTGCCCGTCCTAAGCGGGACATCACTGTGCCAACCGGACAATGCAGAACCTCAGCAATCACTTGATAAGATAATACCTCGAACTCACGCAACAAAATAATTTCTCGAAACTCTACCCCAAGCTCAGCAATTGCTCTTCGTACTCGTGCTATGTCTTCGTTCCCGGCAAAAATCTCATAGGAGTCCTTCGAGTTGCCGACCAGACCGTCTGCTGAATTGTCCTCGCCGTCTATCTCTACAATTTTCGGAGCGCTTCTGCGCTTCCGCAACTCGTTGAACCAGAGGTTCCGGAGAATGGTAAAAAGCCAGCCCTTAATATTGCTGTTTTCACGAAGGCGGTGCATCGCTTCCAACGCGCGGACATAAGTCTCTTGGACTAAGTCTTCCGCCTCTGTGCGGTTTCGGGTAAGAACGATCGCATAGCCATACAGCCCGTCAATGTGTTCAATCCCGATAGCCCCTGCCGAGTTCGTTTCCTCGATGCTTCCCGACATTATGGTTCCATTTTACGGAACTACTGCCCGGAAGCCAAAACGCCATCAAGCTGCTGATCGCTACCTTCAAATCCCTAATCAGGGGGGCTATCCAACAAAAAATATTCTCATTAGCCGCCGATCTCGCAAGTAAGAGATCCCGAAACAATTGATCCTCCAAGCGATGTCTGATCTCCCACTCGCGCAGCGGGCAAGTTGTTAAGAAATACGCTTGCAGATCCTCGGATAATGGGATCATCACCATCACCCGTACAGGCTGTCTGCCAAGTCATAGTTGCGGCGGGCAGATTATCGATAAGAACAGTGATTTCCCCAGAAGGGACGATCGGACCCCCGCCGCCTGGACAAATGTGAAGATCTGTAGCGCGAGCTGCTGGTGGCATACTGTCTCCCTATAAAGGACTTCCCTTGCGTTTCTATCAACGATTGTTCTGTGCTTCTTCTCCACAATATTGACCGATCCGAATGTAAACTGGCTGCGTTACATCTTGCCCCCCTTTGTTCCATCGTCTGCCACATCCGGAGGTGTAGGTGATGCGGGAGTACCAATCTGTACGGGGCTGCCGGAGGAGGCGCCACCGCCGCTGTTGATTCGCACCATCATTCCAGAAATAGCAATTCCAGCAGCGCCCATAGTGAAAAAGCTGTCGCCAGCTTTAAGGGAAATCTCGGCGTCGCTCTCGATAATCAGGCTCGTGTTCGCTTTGATGTAGACGGATCCTGCGTCGAGATAATACTTTCCTTCAACCTGTTCTCCATGATCTCCTCCCACCGTCAGGGAATAATTTTGATTTACGTGTTCAGTACGATCTGTTCCGATATCAAGGTCAGCCTTTTGGGCTACCTTTACCACTTGATTGGCCTTGATGTTCGTCTGCCAATCATCGGTAATCTCGTCATAACGGCTGCCCTTGACGACAAGTGAGTCTTTGCCTCCAACGTATCTCCGGTGATCGTGTTCCGTGCGATGGTCCATGTCCCTTTCGGCATTCAAAAATATCTGTTCCGATCCCTTGAGGTCCTCGAAGCGAAGCTCATTTGCATTTGCCGCGGTACCGTTTTTTGACGAGCGGGTGAGAATGCCGGAGCGCGTGTATTCAGACTTCGGATCGTACTTTGGCATATTGATCCCGTTATAGACAGATCCCACAACAATCGGCGCATCCGGGTCGCCTTCGATGAAGTCGATCAGTACCTCATCGCCAATTCTCGGCCAGAAATATGTTCCCCAACCTTTGCCCGCCCACTGCTGAGCTACCCGCAACAGCGTGTTGTCAGGCGTGTTGGGCGGACGCGTTCTGTCCCACCAGAACTGCACACAGACTCTCCCATATTTATCGAGATAAGAATCATCACCGGCATGAGTCACAACCTTGCCAGTGACGACTCCATTCACCCGCGGCCTGGATAAG
>DASXMN010000004.1:0-7498 GCA_036495645.1 Candidatus Angelobacter sp. | reverse complement strand
GTCCGATCGTTTTGGACGCCGTCCTTTGCTGTTGTTGCCTATTGCGGCACTGTTTCTTCAATATGTAGTAGCGGCTACAGCTCAATCAATAATCTGGCTGTTTGTGGCCGAAGCCATCGCCGGGATTTGTGGTGGAAGCATTGTGGCTGTTGGAGCTTACGTAGCGGATATTACCCCGCCGGAAAAGCGCGGCCGGAGTTTCGGGACGATCTGGGGAACAGCGGCAGTCGGCAAAATGATTGGCCCTCTGATTGGGGGAATACTGAGCAGCAGAGGCTACCGGTTTGCCTTCGGCGCGGCCGCGGTCCTGACTGTTATCAACTTCCTGAATAGCTTAATCCTCGTTCCGGAAAGCCTTCCTGTATCTTCTCGACGGCCCCTGAATCCGAAAAATTTTAATCCTTTCGCTTTCGTTGGACCCTGGAAGGCGCTGCAGGTGTCTTTTGGGTTGGTCGCGGGGTTTCTACTATCTATCGTGGCTGTCAGCGCTGCGGCGCCGGTTATGATTCTTTTCCTGCAGGCTAGGTTTGGCTGGAGTGTTAAGGACGTGGGCACATATATGACCTTCAATGCCATGGCGATCGTGCTTGGTCAGGTCGTTTTCACACGCGTGTTGAGTCCCTTCATAGGCGATAGACGCTCCGTATTCCTGGGATTGCTGTTGCGTTCACTCGGCTGGACACTCATTGCATTTGCAACTTCAGGCTGGCAGATGTATGCGCTCCTCGCATTCTCTGTAATTGGCAGCGTGGTGCAGCCCTTGATGGGAGCTTTTCTCTCACGGCAGGTTCCAAGTGGAACACAAGGTGAGTTGCAAGGAGTGCTCACCCGGGCAGCAGTTGTTGCTGAAGCGGTGGGCCCGATTTGCGGTGGAGCAATCTATCGATATTCAACTGGTCCCGGCGCACTGATCAACTTACCCGGGAGCGCCTTCCTCTTCTGCGCGATCCTGGGAATTGCAACGCTTTTCTTTATCAGATCGGCTTTGACGACGCAGTCCGAGCAGGAAAGATTGATGTCTGTCCCAGCCCAGACTAGTTCCTAGGATATTTCAGTGCACGATGAAGTAAGCATGGCCCAAATTTCACAAGGAGATAATCCTCATGCTCCAGACCTTCAAAGAAACTAGCGGAATCGAAGTTTATACAAGTAGTCCTTCGGAAACCGTGCCATCACCGGAGTCCTACGTGGCCCGTCTCCGCCAGGGAGCGCAATGGAGTGACTGGTACGGGTGCCGCGGCATGCTCATCTATACGGACAACCGGTCTATTGATCCGTGGGTGCTGGCGCAGGACGTCATTGCGCACACGGAAACACTGTCGCCTCTCATTGCTGTCCAACCGGTTTATATGCATCCTTACGCTGCTGCCCAAAAGTTAGCTGCGCTGGCGCGCGTATACAAACGCTCCATCGATCTGAATTTTGTTGCTGGAGGTTTCCAGTACGATTTGGCAGCTCTGGATGACAATCTTGGACACGACGCCCGCTATGAACGTTTATCAGAATATGGGTCCATTCTGACGAAACTCCTGAAGGGTGAGAGGGTAACAGTCAGAGGCCAGTACTATAATGTTTTGGGTCTCAAATTAGATTGGAACGTGAGCAAGGATCTGTACCCCATGCTTACGGTTTCCGGATCATCGCCCGCCGGATTGAAATGCGCGCAAGCTCTTGGCGCTGTTGCTGTGATGTATCCCAAACCCCTGGAGCCTAATCATATCAGCAATTCTTCTCCGGTCTTTCCGGAAGCACAAGCCCCCGGGTTGCGCACTGGCATACGGATCGGCATTCTGGCACGCGAATCAGCGGAAGATGCCTGGGCAGAGGCGAACGTGAGATTTCCGGAAAGTCCGTCAGGAAAAGCGATGCGGAAGTCTGCGGTACAGGCAACCGACTCATCCTGGCTTCGCCAACTCTCCACGCTTGCTGACCAGGAAAAGACGACCGCCCGCGACGTTTACTGGCTGGGTCCATTTGGAAGCTTGAAATCCTTCTGCCCATATCTGGTTGGGTCCTATGGCGAGGTGGCCTCATATTTGGCAGCATATTTGCGAGATGGTGTGCGGCTGATCATCCTCGATGCTCCGCGCGAGGAGCAGGACCTCGGTCATGCTTGTCACGTGATTCAGCAGGCGGTTTCCGCCGTCATGGACTCTTCAACTAACCAAAAAGCTTTAGCTGCACTCCGCCAAGTCTGAATCAATCTATCGGGCAAGCGTTTACCCAGACCAAAGGGAATTTGCAATGAATTTTGAACCCAATCCTGATGATGTTTTGTTCCGCGCCGAATTGCGCACGACGATTCAAAATATTCTCGATACATTGTTCCCGGACCGCCCGCTCAACGGAGGTCGTTTGTGGGCCTCCAATCGGGAGCACATGCGCAAGTGGATACGCGCGCTGGATGAACATGGATATGCCGTTCCGCACTGGCCTGTAGAGTGGAAAGGCCGCGGCTGGCCTCCGCTCTGGCGTTCGATTTTCGAGGATGAAGTGAGCCGGGTGGATTGTCCACATCGGGACCTGATTTCCATTGGTTTCGTGGGCCCGGTGCTGTACACCTTTGGTACCGACGAGCAAAAACGAAAATTCCTGCCGCGTATACGTTCCGGCGAAGACGCGTGGTGCCAGGGGTTTTCGGAGCCGGATGCCGGCTCTGATCTGCTTTCGCTGCGTACAACAGCTATCCGTCAAGGCGAGCATTTCATTTTGAACGGTCGCAAACTGTGGATCACGCGGGCCCATGATGCCGACATGATGTTCGCGCTCGCGCGGATTGAGGCGGCTGGAAACCGGCGGCAACAGGGATTGTCATTCCTCCTCCTCGATATGCGCACACCGGGAATTACCGTAAATCCCTTCCGGATGATCGATGGTGTTCCGCACGTCAATGAAGTACTTTTGGAGAATGTGCGGGTTCCCGTAGAGAACCTGGTTGGTGAGCAGGGTAAGGGCTGGGTTTATGCCCGCTTTTTGCTGGACCGGGAGCGCAGCCTGGTGGCGCAGCTGCCCGGTTTGCGCCGCATGGTAGCTTCCCTGCGAAAAACCTTGCAAAGTGAAATCGAATGCGGAGCTCCGCTCATCGAAAATCCGTCTTATCGTTTGAAGTTCTCTCAATATGAAGCTGAATTAGGCGCTTTGGAATTCCTGGAACTGCGCTTCCTCCACGCCCGCGACGATGATCCAAATACACAGGTGCTGGCCTCCATACTCAAACTCCGGGGCACTGATCTGCGGCAGCGAGTAAGCGAGACGCTATGGGAAGTTTACGGTGATCGCGGCCTGGAATTTTCTTTATGCCTGGGCGCTGAAGCAAACGATGAACGCGGAACTGAGCCGGTGCACTGGAGCGCGGTCAATCATCTGTTCCAGCGCGCGGCCACGATTGCCGGTGGGACCAGTGAAATACAGCGCAACATCATTGCAGGTGTATCACTCGGATTGTGAGGATACAAGTGGACTTTACTTTATCAGCAGAACAGATCTTGCTTCGCGACGCCGTCCGCCAACATTGCCAGGAGCAATATCGATTTCATGAGCGGCTTGCAATTCTGCGCCGCCCAGAAGGCTTCAGCCGAGAGCACTGGAGAAGCTACGCCAGGCTCGGCTGGCTCGGTGTAACCCTTCCGGAAGATGTAGGCGGATTTGCGGGATCATTAGTAGATCTGGTACTGATCATGAAGGAATTTGGAAGGGCGCTGGTGCTCGAACCATTTCTATCGTGCGCCGTACTTGCCGCGCAGGCAGTGAACGCTGCAGGCAATAAACAGCAACGCCAGCATTTACTGTCTGCCATGGTCAAGGGAGAGCTGCTTCTCGCGCTGGCCCATTTTGAGATGGAATCGCGCGGTGACGTGCAATTCATTACGACCCGAGCTACACGAACTGCCAATGGTGGCTTCCTGCTCTCAGGGCGAAAGTCGCTGGTTTTGGGCGGTGGGATTGCTGACCAGTTCGTCCTCTCCGCGCGAAGCTATGGCGGCCCTCATGATTGGGAAGGCATCAGCCTTTTCCTCGTCCCCGCGAATGCTCCAGGGCTGGTACGGCGGGGGTTTCGCACTGTCGACGGTGGAAACGCTGCCGAGCTTGAGTTTACTCGGCTTGAAGTTGAGGCCACGGCGCTTTTAGGCGAAGAAGGATGCGCCGCAGGGGCGATTCAACAGGCCGTAGATCACGCCATCATCAGTCTCTGCGCCGAGGCCGTGGGAGCCATGGATAAAGTTGTAACGGTGACTCGTGACTACATGAAAACCCGTCGCGCCTATGGAACAACGCTCAGTACTCTACAGGCTTTGCAACATCGGCTGGCGGACATGCTGGTGGAACTGGAACTGAGCCGCTCCATGCTGTACCGCGCCCTTGCGGGGGCCGCAAATCCGGATTGGCAGGCCCGTCGCAAGGCACTCTCGGCGGCGAAGGCGCTGATTGGCCGTAGCGGCCGGTTCGTGGGCTCGCAAGGGATTCAATTGCATGGCGGCATCGGGATGTCAGACGAGTACATCATCGGCCATCTATTCAAGCGGTTGGCCGTCATTGAGGCACTCTTTGGAAATTCGGATTTTCATCTCAGCCAGATGTTTGAGGATACGGACATTCACGCTAAAAAGACTCCTGCGCACAGCGAGAGTGTCGAGTTGACGGTGCTTACGCCAGCGGAAAAATGACATTACTTCAATCTGAAAGGTGCAAAATGAACAAGACAATGCTTCAAGCCAAACTCCACCGCGTCAAAGTGACGCATGCAATCCTCGACTACGAGGGATCTTGCGGTATTGATGAGCAACTCCTTGACTTGTCGGGGATAGTGCCTTACCAGCATATCGATATTTACAACGTAACCAACGGCCAGCGGTTTTCGACATACGCCATCAAAGCGGCGCGGAATTCCGGCGAAATCACTCTGAACGGAGCTGCTGCGAGAAGAGCGGCTGTTGGAGACTTGCTGATCATCTGCGCATATTCCAGCTATAACGAGGTCGAACTGGCTACATACGAGCCGGTAGTTATTCTGGCAGATGAACATAATGGGGCGCGCGAAGTCATTCGCTCTTCCGGTGAACTCAGCCAGCCAGTTTCCTGAACTCCGGCAAGATGCCACTCGGGCTGCGATGAAGGGCTGCTCTTGATATTTGAGCGAACGCTCCTCCGTCTGAAACTCTTTTGCTGTGCTTCCCATTTCGGGACTGCACCTCGCCTTCTTTAATTATTTGAGAGTAAGTATTCGTGTGTCATCCTGAAAATCTGCAGTCGCATTGCGATCAAATGCCATACAGGGCCTATTCATGTAATTGGCCGGCCTTTACACGGGAACTTTCATCCCGCTCCACCATCAACACAATGCATCGCGCCAATGAACTTGCGTCAAAGAGGAGAGATTTATGACTGGATCATCCGTTATTCGCACACCTGCGAATATTCCAGATCTTCCATCACAGACGGCTCAGGAACTTGAACCAGTATTGAAGGTTTTCGAATTCCGAGTGTCCAGTTACTATGCTGGCCTCATCGATTGGAAGAATCCTGACGACCCGCTCAGGCGCATCGTGATGCCGGAGATTAGCGAACTGGACAGCATGCTTGATATCGATGCAAGCGATGAGGAATCCAATACACCCGCTCACGGCCTTCAGCATAAATACCGGCCTACTGCGCTTCTACTCGTCAACGACGTCTGTTCCGCATACTGCCGGTTTTGCTTCCGAAAGCGCTTTACTCTGGCAACATCCAGGACAGATCACATCCAGCGCCCGGGACACGCTTCCAGCAATGAGAAGGAGACGACGTTCGATGTACGCGCTGGCATAGAGTACATCTCACAGCACCCTGAGATTGATAATGTCCTTATTACAGGCGGCGATCCACTCACGTTGTCAGTGGGCCGGTTGGAGATGATCATCAGGCAGTTGCGCGTGATCCCGCATGTTCGCGCCATCAGAATCGGCTCCAAGGTCCCGGCATTTGATCCGGAAACGATCACCGCTGAAGTCCTGGACATGTTGAGCAGTTATTCTTCGTTCGACCGCCAGATTTATCTAATGATGCATTTCAATCATCAGAGGGAATTGACGGCGGTGGCCTGCCGCAAAATCTCGGAGATCGTGGGTAGTGGTCTTGCAGCCTGCAATCAAACGCCTCTTCTGCGTGGCGTGAATGACAGCCCGGTGGAACTTGCCGCGTTGCATCGGCAACTGGCAAATGCCGGTGTTGCACCTTATTACGTATTCCAATGCCGGCCCACGCGGGGCAATGAGCGTTTTATGCTCTCCCTTCAGGAAGGTCTGCAAACTGTCAACGAAGCCAAGGCGCAGCTCAGCGGTCTGGCAAAACGTTTCCGCTATGTTGGGTCCCATACCACCGGAAAAATTGAAATTGTTGGCGTGCTTGGTGACCAGTTGATTCTGCGTTATCACGAAGCGAAATGCATTACTGATGAAAACCGTCTTATGACCTGGCCGGTCGATCGTCCGGTTATGTGGTTTGATGAAATTGTCAGAGATCAAGCTGTGGAACAAGTTGCAGCTAAACCATTCGACGCCATTTCAGCGCCGGCACAGGCATCGGAAAGTGTGAAAGTGGGCGTTGCACATTCGTAGCCAATGCAGAGCATGTATCGTTATCCCAAATCTACGGGATACACGACGCTTTCGTTTTGCAACCTGAAAACCAATAAATAAAGGAGAACAACATGGCAAATTTTTTCGAAGACGAAAATGGTGATTATCTTGTCCTGGTGAACGCTGAAGGACAGTACTCACTCTGGCGCACTTTTAAAGCGATTCCTCCCGGTTGGACCGCGGTTGGCCCTCGGGGCGCCCGGGCGGAATGCCTGGCCTATATTGAGAAGAACTGGACAGACATGCGCCCCAAAAGCCTCATCGAGCGCATGAACCAAAACCCGAAGAATTCATGCGCAACTGATCCTGCCTAGCCCTTACCAGCAAGGCTCGAATGGTTAGGCCGGCCTGCCATCACTGAAGCGGAACAGGTGTGTCGCTCCATTTGTTCGATACACTGCGTTCCGGAAAGGTGAATGATGGATATTAATAATATTGGAACCGCATTAGTTTCCAATCAAGCCAAAAGCCCGGCTGCAGTCCTCGAGAGAGAGGACGCGCCTCATCTTGTACGTTTGCCAGGGACGTGCTGGAACCTATGGCGCACAGTGGTTGTTCGCGGTGCTGGTTTTCCTGCCGCAATGGTGGAAGATCTCGCCGCACCCGAAACCACAGCCAAAGCTGATCATTATCTGGCATGCCGAACTTTAGCTTCCCGTTATACGGATGCGGCTCTGCGCCGTTGCCGGGGTGAACTGGCCCAATCAGCCGAGTCGCGGCGGCAATTGCGGGCAGTTGAGGCTGCGATTGTTGCAGGCAAAGTGGAGGAATTAAGCGGAAACCAGCAGGCAATCGCGGCAGCAGAGGCATGCGCGAAGGCGGAGCTTGCCGGCCGAGCCTTCCTGGCGGCATACAAAGCCGATGAAGAAAAGATCAACCGGCGA
>DASXMN010000003.1:0-1579 GCA_036495645.1 Candidatus Angelobacter sp. | reverse complement strand
CTTCGGTATCGCTGCTTATGCTGCCGACATCGTCATCACGACGCACACGGCGCATTCGTATGAAGGCTGGCTGATGAGCGCCCTCTCCTGGCACTGGATTTTCTGGACCACCGCGCTGCTTACGCCTGTGATGATTGCATTGATTGTCTTCGGTATCCCTCCTCAACCATTTCCAAAGCCCAAGCCGGGACAGCCTGTACCGAGTTGGCGCGGATTTCTTTATTTCAGCTTGGGGGCGGCCCTGCTTTACGGCGCGCTCGATCAAGGTCAGAGACTCGACTGGTGGCGTTCAGGAACCTTCGTCGCGCTCTTTGTAACGGGTTCGTTTCTTCTTTTGGCCGCCTTGGTCCGCCATTTCAGCAAGCCCAATCCGCTGATCAACTTTCCCTTCTTGCGGCGCAGAAACACGATTCTGCTCGGCATGATCGTTGCAATCTTTCGCTTTGTCCTCTTGTCCTCCGTGGTGCTGATCCCTAGCTATCTGACTGCCATCCAAGGTTACAGGCCGGAACAGATCGGCCCTGTGCTGCTGTGGCTGGCGATTCCGCAGCTGTTTGCGGGTCTCCTAGCGATCTACTTATTGGGACGCGTCGATTCGCGCCTCATTATGGCTGGGGGGTTTGCCACAATCGCGATAGCTGCCATCATGGACTCGCACATCACCTCCGCATGGTCCGGCAATAGCTTCAGCCTGAGCCAGGTCGTTCTTGCGATGGGAGAAGGATTCGCATTCAACGGCATGGTTGGCACCATCATACTGGACCTGTTGAACTCGGGGTCCATGAACAAAGGCCCCGATGTACTGAGCTTCAGCGGCTTTTTTCAAACCATTCGTCTCTTCGGTGGAGAACTTGGAGCTTCATTCATCCAGTTCTTCCTGCACAGCAGACAAGTGTTTCACTACGACTTACTGTCCGCTGGAATTCAGGGAGGGGCCACGCCAGTTATCGAGCGCTCTCGGTTGCTTTCCGCAGGAATGCACGCTCAAGGACCGACGCAGAATATTGCATCGGGTCGAGCGGCTGTTCTGTTTGTGGGCAGCATTCGGCAGCAGGCATTCACCCTGGCGATCATGGACGGCGTCACACTCATTGCCTGTGTTGCAACAGGCTGCCTTCTGATCATTGCGTGCCTTAAGGGTCTGAAAGTCGGCTTCCCCCAAATTATTGCGGCTTCGGCCTCGACCAAATCCGCTTCGTAGAAGGCCTGCTCTATAGGAAGAGTTGAATGGCAAAGGAGAAATTACTAATCACTGCAGTAGCACGCTACGCCGGCAACCGACTGGTCGTCATTGCGTGCCTGATCCAACTCGCTCTCGCATCTCCCGTTTTCCTCGCTGCGCAGGAGGGTTCTGGTGCGCCAGCCATAGAAGTACGACACGATGCTGCTGCCGTGCGTCTTACTCTTTCCGCCGCGGTTCAGATGGCGCTCGAACACAACCGCCACATTACGCTCGCCCACCTTGCTGTAACCGACAGCGAAGCGCAGAAGAGACTCGCCGAGTCGCACTACTACCCTGTTCTAAAGAATCAGTCAGCGGTCCTACACATTACTGAACTCCAAGGGGTCAAGATTCCCG
>DASXMN010000002.1:0-78171 GCA_036495645.1 Candidatus Angelobacter sp. | reverse complement strand
ACCAAACCGAAAACAAACAGGCCGAAAGCGAGGCCAACGGAAGCAACATTGATACTGTTGGCCGGTGGCTGTCTGATGAGAACAGGAGTTGGGCTTCGGGTCCATGGGCCGTTATGCTGCCCGCTGCTCAGCACAGCATCGTGAGTGTTGCTCCCGGGGCCACTCCATCTGAAATTGAGAAAGGTATCTATAACCTGGCGGTCGGCAGCGACTTTGCCACGAAATGGTCATGGAAAGAGGAAAAGAAGGAAAAGTCCGCTGAACCGCGATATTTCCTGGTAATGCCCAGGGCCACAGTCGTAAAGACCGCGCGGGACTGAGCCGAGGCACGCAAAGGAGCCTATGCCACCACCGACACCACCGAAAGGGGAGAATAAAACAGAGGCCACCACCCCTATCAGGAGCCGCGCCGAGCTGAAGGCGCTTTTCAAGAACGGACGCCTGCCTGATGAAAATCATTTCTCTTTTCTGATTGATTCGCTCGTGCATAAGAATGATCTGTGGAAAAAACCCTCCGATAGCGGCAATGCCAATGGGAGCATAAATCACCGAATCACTTCTCTGAACCGCTCCTGGTATGTTTACATCGATTCGCAGAACAATTTGGTGGTTTCGGAAAGCGACGCGGTCCGGCTTCGCCTGAACGCCAATGACCGCATTGATATGGGCGATCCCGATGCGCCTTTTGCCCTTCAGGTGAGCGGATGGACAGGGATCGGAATGCGCATTGGCACGTACAGGCCAGCCGATGATAAACGCCGCGAATACCCTTCAAGCGCGCTCGCCAGCCTTCAGGCCCCGGCCGATGGGCGATGGCATTCGATCATTACCGGCCTGAGCAGTTGCCACGCCTTTGAAGTATTGGCAAACGCCACCGGCGCCAGCGGTTCACACTCTCACGCAGTCACTCATGCTATCGCTGTGAGCGGCAACTCCGGTGGCTGGAAGTCGATCCGGCAGGCGTACTCATATGACGGCTGGTTTTGGCGGCGCAGAATCCGCTTCCAATGGCGGCGGTCCAACGCTGGCGGCCTGTTTAAGAAAGGGGCGGATTATACCTTGCGGGTGCGCACCGGCTGCGACTTCGGCAAGGGCGATGACGGCAAGCCGGTGATGATCCGTTATCACATTACGCGGCTGTGGTGAGCGCTGCAACTCGCGCGCGAGGCTGAAGAAAAATTGAAGAATCCGATCGAATGCATTGATGAAAGCACCCACAACCATACCGAGAGCGGGAACGACCGACACTGCCACAGACTATCGGGAGCTTTTGCGCCTGGGGCTGAAACACTGCCAGCAACTCGGCGGGGACTTGTGGACCGATTTCAACGAGCATGACCCCGGCGTTACCATTCTCGAACAGCTTTGTTTCGCACTCACCGACCTTGCGTACCGCGCCAGCTTCGACATCAAAGATATTCTGGCCTCGGTCCCGAAAGGAGAAGCCACCGAACACTCCCTGTATACGGGTGACATAGCGTTGAGCTCCGACCCGGTCACCGACACCGATTATCGAATATTACTCTACGACAGGATTGATGGCCTGAAAAATGCCTGGGTGAAGAAGGTTGAGGGCCAGGCTCAGGGTATTGAAGGACTCCAGGAAGTTCTGATTGAGACCCGCGAGGACAAGGAAAAGCCCGAGGAGCTTGAAGCCATTCGCAAAGAGACGGTCAAGTGGATGCGCTGGTTCCGTAATCTGGGCGAAGATGTGCATGCTGTCCGCATACTGACGGTACAACCCATTCAGGTGCAGGCAACGATTCGAATTGCGGCCAATGTTGATCCCGCCGGCGTATTGGCGCAGGTGTTGTTCGCTATCCAGAACCATCTGGTTCCGTTTCCCCGCATCGTCCCGATTGACACGCTGATAAATACGCAACCTCCAGATGAGATATGGAATGGCCCGCGGCTCGATCATGGAGCGTTGGACAAGGAGAGCCTGAAGGAACTCCGGCAAACAATTCATGTGTCGGAGATCGCTAAGATCATTTTGCAGGTAGAAGGCGTAAAGCAAGTCAAAGGATTGCTGGTCGGCGAAACCGGGACCAAGCTTTCGAACGCTGGCATTACGGTGCGTCCCGGCTGCGTGCCGCGCCTTGATCCGCCGATCCTGCGGCCCCAGTCCTCGTATGGCATCAACATCGAGTTGGAAGGCGGGTTTAAGGCCCTGGTGGATTCGCGCGCGGTGGCGGCCAAGATCAACGAATTGCAAATTGGCATGGGACAGCAGATTGAAGCCGCAGCCATTTCATTCAAGATGCTTTCATACCTTAAAGTTCCGGAAGGCAAGGGCCGGAACATCAAAGATTACGTTTCCTTGCAGCATCAGTTTCCGGCGGTGTATGGCCTGGGCCGGAACAGCACGGCCAACAACTTGGTCGAAGGTGGCCACAACCTGCGGTTACGGTCTGATAAGCGGCGTCAAGCCCGCATACGGCAATTGCGGGCTTTTCTGCTGTTTTTCGAGCAGCCGCTGGCCGACTATTTGGCGCAACTCTCGCATGTAGCGGACCTGTTCTCGCTGAAGGAAGACCTTCCCCATACTTACTTTTATCAGCCGTTGGCTTGCGATCCCGATCCCGAGGATCTGGCGGACGTATTGGTGCAGCGCCGTGCGAATCCCCGTCCCCCCATGGACTATTACCTGGTTTACATGTTGGATGAGCACAATGAAATCGTCTTTGTCACCCGCCGCCTGCTGACCGAAGCTGACGCGCGTGAAAGGCGTCGCCAGATCATTGAAAGCGGTGGCTTTCTGCATAACTACAAGACCACTCGATCTGCTTCCGGAGAGGTGCGGCTGACCTTGCACAATTCGGCCGGAACGATTCTGGCCATGGGACAGCAGCAGTATACGAGCGTGGAAGCAGCACGGGTCGGCGCGGGACACTTGCAACGCTACATGGCAAACCCCCGGCATGTGAGTGAGCTGGAGCAAAGGGTTAGGTCCCTGCGTCGCGAAGAACTGGGCGTGCAGGTCATCGACCATGAATCCCGGGTCGTGCTTGTGGGAAAACCAGTCTCAACCCGGGAGGAACTGGAACGGCGGATCGTTGATATTCTGGCCAGTGGAATCGACCCGGCCAACTACAAAATCCGGCCATGGCCGCGAGGCGGCTTCCACCTGCAGCTTTACAATGACCGCGGGGAGTTGATCGCCGATGGCGAAGAAATCTTTCTCACTGAGATCGACGCCAATGCAGGGGGGAAAACTCTGGCGGCTTTGCTGCGCCGCTTGGAGCAATCCGGTCCCGAGCGCGCACGCCACCTGCGCCGCCTGCCGGATTCGGGAACGACCGGGGAAAGTCCGTTGCGGACCTATCATGAAGGACTGAAGCGCATCGCCGAGCTGACTGACCACGACTACCTGCGGCGGCGCAATCGCATTCTCAATCACCTGCTGGCGCGCTTCGGCGAGAGCTTCGACGATGGCATTCTCGAACGGCTCGACCTGCGGCCATTTGGCGAGAAAGACAATTTCTTCCGCGAGATGATTCGATGGAAGATCGAATTCCTGCGCGGTTATGTGGTCCCGGACGAAAGCCCTCTGCCTTCTCTTGGCTCAGGACGCGCCTTGGGCTTCGATTACGGGAACCACGAGATTTCCGTTTCAGGTTTCGAGCGGCGCGTGACGTTGCTGCTGGGGATAAATGGTCACAGCGACGGAGGAACGTATCACCAGCAGCAGACGGGAGAGCATCCCGATCCTGGTTACTACTATCTGGAAAAAAGCGTCCGGCCGCTGGATCCCGAACATCTTGCGCTGGAAAAGCAGCCGGGCCGAGGTGATCCACCTACCAGCCTGCAACGAGAGCAAATCACCAGCCCGTGGATCGATGGCGAGCCAGATCTGCGGGACTTCCATCACTATTTTGTTTACTCTTCAGCGGATTCCGCGGTCTTGCGGCAGTTGCTCAGCTTTGGAGGAAACCGCGAAAACTACCATGTGCAGCACTCCCACGGAGAATTTCGTATCCTGTTCCTTCCTCCCCAGAGCGCTCATGCGACTGAAATTCACCATACGCACAGCCGCAACGGAGCGGAAAATACCATCGACGATCTGGTCCGCTATTTCCAGGGGCTGCGCAAGAGCGTCGTAAACAGTTATGCCGGAGAACGGATGCTCGTGGTGGAACACGTGTTGCTGCGGCCTTACACAGGGGAGCGGCAATCCGGCCATTCTGCCCAAAATTCCGGCGGCGTTCCCGATGATTTCTATTCGTATCGGATCAGCGTGGTCCTGCCCAACTGGCCGGTGCGCTTTCAGAGCGATGAGTTCAAGCTCTATGCCGAGCAGTTAATGTTTGAGAACGCGCCCGCCCATCTGGCCATTCATTGCTTCTGGTTGTCGGTGGGTCAAATGAAGGAATTTGAGGGACTGTACAGCCAATGGAAAACACTGAGACGCGAGATAGAAGAAGCCGAGGCGCCCGATGCGGGAAAGGCGGCTTTACTCGACCGGTCTGCCGAAAGACTCCGCGCGATGATCGTAAAGCTCCACGAGGAACAGCCACCTGAGGGACCAACAAAACCGGAAGCAGGTAAGGCATGAGCCGTGCCGCACATAAGATCACGCGTGTGGTTTTTGAAATAGGCCTGCACGGACGTGAGCATGTCACGACCATCCAAAATCGCATCAGCGCCTTTGCCGGTGGCCCCTTAGAGACGGTTTTCATTCAATCGCTGTCGGCGCTGGCCGGGGAAGACCATCTTCTGGCGCTGGCCGGAATTGAGTTGAATATTGGAAATGTTTCTTATCAGCGTCTCGAAGAAGACTTGGCGGCCGGCATTGCCCGCTGCCTGCGCGAATGGGCCCTCCGTTTGCCGCTGCATAGACTACCCATGGAACCAGCTAGAGGATTGAAGGAGTCTGGCGGTAGCAGCGGGGAAAATGTGCGTTGTTTGCCAGGACCTGCTGCATCGCGGATTTCTTTCAGCAGCGCTAGCCGTGGCGGGTTGAACGCGGCGATCGCCGCCGCACTCCAGGGACCGGGCGACTGGCCGCAACTCATGGCGGCCGTGCGTGACAATCATACATTCCGTTGCCGGCTGGCCAACGAGGTTTCGCCTGAACTCTTGCGGGATTTGCTGCAAGCTCTTGTTCCAATCAACGGCTCCATGATAGCCGAGATTTCCGGCGTGCTGGCCTCTTTGCACCACTGCGTGTCTTCAGCGCCCGTCGACTCCGATGCATTCCGGCGACTGCTCTGGGAGTGCATTTTGAACGAGGCGGCGCGCCACCACCCGACCAGATTTTCGGTGCGCTCCTTTGTTGCCGATGTTCTGACCCAACTCTCTGCACGCTACTCACTTGAGCGCTCAGTTCTTTCTTCCAGGATCAGAGAAAGTTTACGGCAACGTGGGCAGGCTGCCCCGGCAATAACGCTGCCAACAATTTCGCCAGGTCTGCGACAAGCCCTTTTCGATTGGGTAGAAGCGGAGCCTGTGGCGCAGGATGCAGGGACGGCCAGATCATCGCAGCCGATCGACCAACTTGCAAGGTTTCTGGAATGGGGTGCATTGCCCGGGTTTGCCGTGTCTGGTTCCAGGCATGATATTGACTCTGACATGCTGAAATCGATGGCGGCATCGCCCGAGGCAGTCTGTTCGCTGGTTCGCAGCTTGGGGGAAATGCAGCCCGTGCGAAAGCGGATCTCTGGTCAGCTCTCCGAGGAAACTGTGCGGCGACTGCTCGGTGCGCTTGATCCCGCGAATGCGCCCTGGATTTTTCTTTGCCAGCAAAGCCTGCGACGGTTGCATGCACAGAAGCCGCTGGTTCCCTTGCAAAACAGAATATTCGCGCAACTTCTGCAGGAACTCGCGCTTGAATATCTGGCGGAACGCCATTGGCATGCTCTCGATGCCGGCTCCTTCATGCGTTTTCTCTTGCGGGGCCTGGCCGCGCGGCAAAAGACTGAATATGAGTTGTTGCTGGCCGAGGTGGCACTTCGCCGCAGCCCCAAATCAAGAGATACCGGCGCGCAATCGCTGGTTAATTCGGCCATTGTCACGCTGCTGGAAGAGGATTTGCTCGGCGTTCGCGGGCCCTTGCTTGCGACTCCCCGCTTTGTGGTGCGGCCGGCATTTCAACATCTGTACTGCGATCTCGACGTGCTGGCATATTGGCTCCGCTGGCGGAAGCTCCCAGCGTGGGGCTTCGCCGCGACCCCCGAGGAAATGGCTGGGCGAATTGGACCGCTTCTGCGCGATCTGCCGCCGGCAGTCCGCGCCAACGCAATAAATCCACAAGATAAAGCTGCGACCGTAAGCGCAGGCGCTGCCGATGCATCCGCGCCGGCGGTTCAGATCGAACACTGGTTGCTGTATGGAATCTGGCCCGCAAGCATCTCTCTTCCGCAGAATACCACCCTGGCAGAATGGCTCGAAAGCCAGAGCGACTCTGATTGGCTGGGAGCGTTGCGGCGTTGTGGCGCTCAGGACTGCGCTGTACAGCGTGTTGTTAACCATTTGTCGCCTGTGTTTTTGGTAAGAATCGCAAGTCTTCTCGCCGGACCAGACGCCCAGGTTGCTTGCGGTCTTCTTCGTGGATTGAGTGATCTGAAGCGGCACATCGGTGCCACGATCTCACAGCAATGGGAGAAACAGGTCAGGCGTTACACCCTGATTTGTATTCTGCGGCATGCTTCATCCGATAGCCAAGAGCTCTCTTGCATCGAGGAATTGGCACAAACCATATTGCGGGCGCTTTCGCTGAATTGTCAGGTTCCCTATGAGCGGCTGTTGTTGTTGCTGCGGCAGGAAAGCCAGGGCAAAGAAGCGCAGATGGACCTCTGTCGTAAGTTGCAGGCCAAACTCGATCATCTCGAGGCGAATGTAGACGTAATCGATGAGCCGCTGGCCTGCGCCTTAGCCGACGGTCCCGATCTTGTGCTGCATTACCTGAAACATGGTTCTCTCCCTGAGAATGCGTCAGGATTGAGCTTCCATGCGCTGCAGCAGCTCGCCAGCCGATTGACAGAAGACCAGATGGCGACGGTTGCGCATGCGGCTGTGCCCTGGTTTGCCGGCGATCGTGAAATAGCAAGGCGGACAGCGGTTTTGTTTTCGCTACCGGCGTTCGGACGTTTGGCAGCTCTGTTGCTTCCGGGCATCAGGTTTGCTGAAGAAATAGAAAGCCTGCTCTCGGTGCTGGCTTCGCGGCTCTCCTTGCAGCCGGCGGCGCTGCTCATCGCGGTACGCACGTTTTTCCTGCAACACGCAGCTTGCCACACGGCGAACTTCAATAAAGAGTTACTGATCTCCGGAATGCTGGAAAGACTGGCAGAATACACAGGCGAGCCCCAATTCGTTTTAGTGGAGCAACTACTGCACGCAACAGGGGGCAAAGGCGTGTTTGCGGATGCGTTTGCCAGTCTGCCACGCGAACTCCGCTTCATACGGGCTGAGCTTCGTGACTCGGTAATTGTGGAAGCCACCGCTCAACGGGCTAATCAGCCGGCGAATTATAGTAATGCGCTACAGCAGATGGAAAGGCTTCTCCATTCAGAAAGTTTGTCGGCGCCATCCAGCCTGGCGCAACTCATGGATGCGCTTGCCAGTCTACCACGCGAACTCCGCTTCATGCCGGCAGAGCTTCATGACTCGGTAATTGTGGAAGCCACTGCTCAACGGGCTAACCAGCCAGCGATTCATAGTAATGCGTTACAGAAGATGGAAAGGCTTCTCCACTCAGGGAGTCTGCCGGCGCCATCCAGCCTTGCGCAACTCATGGAAGAGTTCTCGGAAGGTTTGATCCAGAATCCGCACGAATATTCAAGCGTTCTGCGGGCTGCAGCCAGCCGCGCATCGGAACGCAGACGCATGGCCAGAGTCTTCTCGAATTCTCTATTTCGCTGCGTGTGCCGGTTATTGCTTTCCGATTCAGATTTTGCCGACAAGCTGGAGTATGCGTTGCGTGCTCTGGCGCCACATCTCCACGCAGACAGCGGTCTTCTGGTAGCGGCCGGTCGTGAAGAGCTGCTGCAGTATGCTGCAACAAACAAAAGCAAGACCCCGGCAGAGAGCATGGAAAGGGAAATACTCAAATCCCTCTCTGCAAGCTTGGAGAAACAGACTGGCACAGAAAGCATGAAGTGGCTGCGGCATGTTGCCTGGGTTTTAGGCATAAACATCTTGTTCCCGCAGGTGGCCGGCGCGGAAAAAGAAAGAATGAGACTGGTTCTCGAAGAGACTGAATCAAAGGTTAGCACGCTGCCGCGAGACACAATTGCGGAACTGGCTGCAACGGAGCAAAGCAAAGATGGGGTCCAGGACCAGAAGCAAGCTGAACTCCAAGTGCTGGGACATTTTCTACGAACGGGCGACATGCCCTGGTGGGGTCATCCTCTTCTTTCACTGTCAAGCGGCCGGTTCCAGTCTTTACTCAAAAATCAACCAGAACCAGTGCTCCAGATGCTTCGCGTGTCAGCTCGCGTTCCGCAGGCAATTGATTTTATGATGCGATATCTGCCACGACCGGACATCGCTGCCATCATTCTGAAATCTGTACCCGGATATAGCGGGATCCTTATCCTTTATATAGCAGCTGGCGCAGAGTTGGCCGAAGACCGTAGTCTTTCCAAGGTTCAGGGCCCGCGAGTTCCCGGCATCCACTGGCGAGAGACACTTTTGTTTGTGTTGGATGGAGAGCCCTCCAAGAGCCTGCCAAAAGACGCTTTGCGCACCTTGTGTGCTCGCGTTGCACAAAAACTGGACCTTGAAATTTCGTATTACCTGGAAAAGCTGTCACACATTGCCAGTCGCCATGCTGCTGCCGAAAGGGGCTATGCAGCGTTGGCTGAGATGCTCTTGCACATGCAGACATCCGCCGCAAATATAAAAGAGAACGAAAGTACAGGAGAGAAGGAGAGCGGCTACAGTCGTGAACCAGATGCAAATGCGCAAAGGCGCGGCTCCGGTGCGCCGGATCTCCGGGAAGCAACGGGGCCAATCACCTGTGAAAAAGAAGGTAGTCTTCCCGCTTCACGATGCGACAACATTGAGAAGAATGAGTTGGCGGAAGGGCTGACATTTCCGGACGAAACAGTTCTAACCGGCCAGCTCGAACATCTCCTGCGGTATGGTGTTCTGCCGCAGACAATACCGGAAAAGAGCCTGCCGCAATTTATGGACGATCTCGCTCAGGCATTCATTGCTTATCCGGAGAAATTCCGCAAGCAGATGCGAAAGGCTGCCGGCGGCAGCCTGGAACGAAAACGCATTGCATGGCTGTTTTCGCCGCAAGTGCTTAGGCATCTGTGGCCGCAGTTGCTGCCATCCGGTCATGAGCAGGCCGTGTTCTGCCTTGAGGCGCTGTCTTCCGCCGCAATTTCGTGTTCGGGCGGCGGTGTGAACGAAAGCTTGCAGATGCCTTGCGTAGAAGAATTGCTCCATGTGGCCGGCAGAGCAGAGAAAAGTCGCTGGGAGATCGCGGCTTTTCTTCGCCGCGCAATACGTCGTTTGCAACAAGACCACTCGCTGCGCCCGGTCGAAGTTGTTGAGCGTCTGCGCAAGGAATTTGCGGGCCACACCAGCGGTATACGGGAGAAATTGTGCCGGGTACTGGATCGTATCGAGCGTGAAATAGCTGTGGCTCACATCAAGCCACCCGGGAAGCCGGCCTGGGCTGTTCCTGAATCGCCCCGCATTCCCCGAGTTCAAAAGACTCCCGCGCCATTACCGGCCGGCGAGCCTTTCTACGTAGGTAATGCAGGTGCAATTCTGTTATGGCCTTTCCTCGGCCGTTACTTCCAGATGCTGGCGCTACTGGAAAAGAACTCTTTTCGTGGCGAGGAAGAACAAAGCCGGGCGATCCATATGGTGCAATACCTGGCGACGGGCAAACTGGAAGCGCCAGAGAATGAGTTGCTGCTGAATAAGCTTCTCTGTGGCGCGCGGCCTGAGCAGCCGCTGCATCCTGTGACTGCGGTGACAGCAGCCGAAGAAGATATTTCCCAGCAGTTGTTGAATAGCGTGATTCAAACCTGGGAAAAAATACGCAATACCTCGATCGATGGACTGCGCCAGTCCTTTCTGGTGCGCGAGGGCCAACTGCTGCGCCGAGACTCAGATGATTCATGGTTGCTGACTGTTTCCGCAAGGGGCTATGACATGCTGCTGGACAGCTTGCCCTGGCGTCTTTCACTGGTGCGACAGCCCTGGATGCAAACCGCTCTTCACGTTAAATGGAGATGAACGTTGTGAACGAACACTGCGAAGTACTGGAAAGAGAACTTAGCTGGCTGGCCGCCTTGATTGACTGCAGTCTCAAACTGTATTTCAAATGTAATTCCCCGTTTGCGGACGTGCGTGAAATCAATCCACCCTC
This sequence comes from Candidatus Angelobacter sp., assembly GCA_036495645.1. Lineage (GTDB taxonomy): Bacteria > Acidobacteriota > Terriglobia > Terriglobales > Acidobacteriaceae > Angelobacter. Next base: position 67,841 of record DASXMN010000002.1, on the reverse strand, counting down.
GCTCGCCTGGTCCACGTCTCTCTACGCGCAGATGGTGCTTGAGCATTCGATGTCCTTCGAGGAGCGCGCCGTACTGGCTCTTGCCCTGGCGCCTCATGTCCGTCCCCAGATACTCGATTCGTTTCTGATCAGAAACGCCGCTCTGGACCGTAGTTTTACGGAATTCGGCGGAGCAATCTCCGGGCCGCAGGAAGGATTCCAGCCGACATTGGAAACCGCAGCTTTTATCCTGGCTGGCGCCGACCTGGATCGCCGGTTCAATCTGCAAAGTTTGTTTGCTTCAGGTCACTTCTTTTGCGAGCAGAAAGTCTTTCTGCATGAGGAAACGCAGCCTGGACGCAGCTTCTTTTCCATGGCGCTGCGTTTCACGCCCGAGTATCTTGCCCACCTCACGACGGGAAACCGGTACAGACCGGCCTTCAATAGTGCTTTCCCTGCCCAGCGCATCACCACACGTCTGGAGTGGGCCGACCTGGTGCTTCCTGAGCATGTGATGGAAGACGTGGAAGAGATAAGAGCCTGGATCGAACATCGCAACACTCTTTTGAAGGGCTGGGGTCTGGAGCGGCAAATCAAGCCGGGGTTCCGTAGCCTCTTTTACGGGCCACCTGGCACCGGCAAGACCCTGACCGCATCGCTTCTCGGGAAGAGCACAGGCCTGGATGTCTATCGCGTGGACCTGTCGCTGGTGGTTTCCAAGTACATCGGCGAGACCGAAAAAAACCTTGCAGGGGTGTTTGACCAAGCGGAGCGCAACGATTGGGTGCTGTTCTTTGACGAGGCGGATGCGCTGTTCGGCAAGCGTACCCAGACTTCCAGCGCGCATGACCGTTATGCCAACCAGGAAGTGGCATACCTGCTGCAGCGCGTGGAAGATTTTTCCGGAGTAGTGGTTCTGGCTTCAAATCTCAAAGGGAACATTGACGAGGCGTTCGCACGGCGCTTTCAATCGATGATCTACTTCCCGCTCCCGGGGCCGGAAGAACGCGCTCGTTTGTGGAATGGAGCTTTCTCCTGCCAGTCACGTCTGGATCCCACGGTAGATCTGGCACGGATCGCCGAAGAATTCGAAATCAGCGGAGGCGCAATTGTGAACGTGCTGCGTTCGTCATCTTTGGCGACACTGCGCAGCGGAAGAGATCTTATAGGAGCCGAAGACATTCGCCACGGAATTCGCCGTGAATTCAGGAAAGACGGAAAGGTAATCTGACGCATGCATTGGGCGTCACAGGGGCCCGGGGTGCATTGGCGGGCAGAGAGCGAGATAAAAATATGATCGACAAAGCAATGAATTTTATCGTGGGAGAGATCAACAATCTGCTTTCCACGCGCTTTCAGAGCAATGAGAATATAGCCGTGTTGTCGAGCGTTGCCAACCCAGACGGCACGCTGCCGCCGGGCATCGACAACAAGGTCGTGCTGTCTCTGATCAACGTTGAACGCGAGGCTTCCGTAAATGGAAGCTCCTGGCCGATGCGCCAGCTTCAGGAAGGTTATGGACGTGTAAGCCCGCCTTTGGGACTCAACCTGCTGGTGCTGGTTACCGCATCATTCAGCGGCAACTATGCCGAATCCCTGAAGGTCTTGAGCAACGTAATGGGATTCTTTCAAAGCAAGCCCAGCTTTACCGCGCAGAACTCCGCGGCATTTCCGCCAAGCATGGAGAAGCTCAGTCTCGAACTGGTGAACCTCAGCATTCATGAGGTCAACAATGTCTGGTCCATTCTGGGCGCGAAATATATGCCGTCCATCGTGTACAAGGTGCGTATGCTTGTGGTCCAGGAAAACTGGGTTGCCGAGCGCGTGGCTCCGGTTACCATGCCTTCCGCCGTAGTCAAAAGTTGATGCATCACAGGGAGGAAAACGATGACGGTCGTGCGATATACAGAGCTGTTTCGCATCGAGTGCTTGCACGGATACTTTGGCGGCGCCGCCTGCCGGAGCCTGGTCCTCTCTCCGACGGACGGCTGCCGTGCTCTGATGGAGCGTTACCGGATGCTCTTTCGCAGATCAGATGGCGGTGCCAGAGTGTACGCACCCGTGCAATCGCCGCCCGATTTGCTGGAGGGGTTCGATGAATGGTTACCATTTACTTTCACACTGAGCAACACGGAAGCCGCTCTCAACTCTTATACTGATCTGGCATCCGGGGAGAGCGCCGCTCCCGCCGAGACCCTCTTTCATTTTGATAACTCAGCCGATTACCAGGCTGAAGTTTTTGGCAGCCGCCGGCAGTTACTGCATCCGATAGCCGATCCTTTCTCTGGCGCAGCGATAACAGTTCAACCAAAGCTGTTCCGCTATATGCTTCCCGCAAGCGCTTCCAAAGGCGTTCTCCATGTGCTCGAGCCTCTCACCGGCCAAGTGTTGTGGGAAAGTCCTGTTCAAAATAGCGAAGGTCCTTTTCTGCTCGATCTACGCCAGTTGCCGGAGGGCCACTACACCCTGGCCATGGAAAATCAAGAGCTGTTGAAATTTTATCTCAGTGACCGTCCAGCCGCGCAACAATGGGGCGCGATTTCTATTTACGCGGGTGGAAGCCGGCAAGCGCCGGCACTGCCCACGAAATGCCGCGTAGTGGATGGCGCCGACATGATCACGCCCAAAACTTTCACGCTCGCTTTGGAAAGCCGAAAGACCATCTGGCGTTATTACGTCATTGATCCTGCGGGCAAACAGGATTTTGGCCGGTATGAACTCATGGCAACGCCGCGGAAGTCCATGACTGCAGAAGCTGATACCGCGGTCGATCTCCGCTTCAGCAGATTGCCGGATACTGTACCTATTGATGGACGGACCGCCTGGGTATTCGAGTCCCAGTCACCTTTGCCGTTGCTTCAATCTCCATCTACTGAATTCTCATTGATGCTGCGTCCCAACGGAAATGGAAAGCGCGGGGACCGCGTTGTCCGTCTACCTTATGCGCAAGCGGGATCGCTGGTTTTTAAAAAAGGAGCGCGGTCGCGGGAGTTTTGTTCAGAAGTGTTTGTTTACGTGTAGCCAACGGTATTGGGGAAAAGCATGTCCCTCGCTCGCTTCGCCTGGAACATAATAAAAAATGACGGCGAGAGGGGGACTCGAACCCCACAGGTCCTTTCAGCCCTGCGGATTTAATCATCCTCATCGCTTCCTCACCCATCTGCTTTCTTCTTTGCTTCGTTCTCTTTCAGCCGCGCGTGTTCTTCCCGCATGCTCGCTGCCGCCTCCGGAGGCCATGCAAGATAAACACATTTACAGGGGTGGTCCGGATGTTCGTGCGTTGAGGGTGCGACCTGCCTGTATCCCTGATCCTCGTACCACTTGACAGCGGATTTGGCCGACTCCACACTCACCGCTTTTGCCAGGCCCTGTAAACGCGACACAATCTTTGCGTATTCCACCAGCGCGCCTCCACCTCCGCGCCGGTCAGGGCTACCCACAAGCCACCTTATATACAGGTGTGGAGCGCTCGGTTCGGTCAAATTTGGCAGCTCCTGCCGTTCCTCCAGCACCATGAGTGCGATTGGGGTGCCACCGCCTGCGTAAAATGCTACGTACTGCGAGGGAAACCCTCCTTCTAGGACCTCAGGTTCACTGTACTCAGGATGTTTTGCCAGATCCTCAGACACATCCATCCCTTCGTGAACCTGCGTCCAGTCTTCCCCGCTACATTCATATTTTCCCTTCTCACTCCGCTTGGGCGCAGGTTTAGCTAACCATTCCTTGTTAAAACATTCGGCAGCTTCCGTAACCGTTTCAGATGAAGGGGCCTCCCTTATAACAATTCTCCACGGTTGGAGTGCTGCTTCCTCTTTTGAGCGGGCCGGGGGCTGGTCATGTACGTTGACAACCTCTCCGTCCTCACGCTCCAGCTCCGATGCCCCTCTCTCGATCCATTTCTGCCGCGACAGTACATCGGATATGTTACCGCCTCTTGAATAAAACATACGACCGTCGGGCAGGGTGTAATACCATTGAGCGTCATCGACCAGCTTGTCCCACATCAACAGACCGGGGCGGGCTCCTGCGATCCACTTTAACTGGGTCACTGCCGGATTCAGTCCGCGTGAGGTTAAGATCCCCGGTCCCATTTGTTTGGTTTGTACCGCTGGTGCTGGCGAATTCATCATCTCGGCCATCGCCCTCAACGCCTGGACGCTGGGGCTCTGGTTGATGGAAGCGGCCAGATCTCCCTCTGTCCTTGCTTTGGTTTGCGCCACGGACACCGGCGGATTCATCATTTCTGACATCGCCCTCAGCCGCTGCACGCTAGGACTTTGGTCTATGGAACTGGACGGTTCGGAGCGGTAGTCTTTCCCGTTTTTCGCTTCCGGCGCGCGGCGGGAGTAGCGGGCCGGCTCGGCGGCGGATATGGGCCGGTCAGCGCTGGGGTGAGCGGGTATAGCCATGTAGCCTCCGTTTACGGTATCGCTGGGCGCGCGGGATATACGGCTTCTCAAACACCAAAACGACAAACAAGTGAAAAAATCCTCATCAAAATTAAAAATGGAAAGACCAGGGAACGCGGATTTTCAATGTCGAATTTTCCCGGCAGTCCGCAGACCATGGAAACCGGCCCCAACGTGCAAATGTGGGCAGCGATCCTGCACTTGCGTCCGCTCCACCCAGCGTGGCACTGGAAGCACGTAGACCGCATCGGATTTTACGAGGAGCAATGAATGGAATGAGTTTGGCTCCCTTTTTATCGACAGATGCGAAGGAGTTTTACCAGCGCTGTCGTTTTAGTTGCCGGTATGAGTATGAAAGCCAGACGCCAACGCGCATCATGGAAAAGTTTCTACCGCGGCTGCCGGTTCATGCTCAGCTTATTGATGATTTGTGCCGGCTGCACCGCCTGTTCCGGCATCAAGAACAAGGCCAAGGTAATTGCCAATCGCGTAACCTTGCAGCCCAGCCCGGTGAATCTCAACGTCGGCATTGATGCAAATGCCAACAAGAACAGCCCCATCGCGCTGGATATTGTGCTGATCAAGGACAAGAATTTCTGGAAGACGGCGCCAGCTATGACGGCCAAGGACTGGTTTGCGCAACGGAGCGATCTTCAGCGTCGTTACGGCAAGAAGCTGCAGGTGCGCTCCTGGGAGTGGGTTCCAGGACAACCTGTTGCTCCCCTCAGCGTCAAGGTCCCCAGGTGGCTTTCCGGGGCCATGGTGTTTGCCAACTATCCATCTCCTGGCACACATAGCGTGCCGCTTCCTCTAGGGGGCAAAGTCTCAATCTCCCTTCAACAGAACGACTTCACCATGGAGGCGGGGAAATGACGGCCCTGCCTGCTCCGGCCCGCAAAAATGGGCCCACGCTGGTACCCGCGCTTACCCAAATGGAAGTGCGGCTGCCTTACGATCCGTTTTTGCTAACACGCTTTGAGGAGTTTTATGAAGAGTTAGTGCGGTTCAAGATGCAACTTGGCGGCCACATTCAACCCTCAGCCATTGCGGCACAGGATATACAGCAAGCTCTGGCAGCTCTATTGGCCCAGCAGGAAAGCGCAGTCGCGCGTACCGGGACCTTGCTGGGACTGGAGATGTATCGCCAGGCGCAACGAGTGATGGCATGTCTCGCCGACGAAGTCTTTGGTTCTTATTCATGGCCGGAGGGCAAGTGGCCATCCCTGGAGGTTGAGTTGTTCCGCGTGGATGAACCGGGCGGCCTTTCCCACGGAGGACAATTCTTCCGGAAATTGGATCAACTTTTGCATCAAGATGATCCCGTCTACCGTGAACTCGCTTCAGTGTATTTCTATGCCCTTGTACTGGGTAAGGCTGGTGACCGCGAGACAAAAGACTATGTTGCTGCTCTGGGCAAGATGATCTCGCCCGCAGTCGACGGGGCACGCCTTTTTCCCCAGAGCTATGCGCATACTCTGGCTGAGAACAAACTTACGTTTCTGCCATCGTCGAGAAAATGGTGGTTGGCACTGACTGGGATTTTCGTCGCGTCGCTGGCCCTCTCCTGGGGGCTGTGGGCTCAGGTGAGCATCCCGATGAGAATCCAACTTGATGAAATCTGGAAGATGATGCGGCCATGATTCTCACCCTCCTGCTGGCTGGCAAATCGTTGGGTGAACTGGCGCTGCCGGCCGTCATCGCAGCCTTCGTGCTCGTTGGTGTTTTCCTATGGAGCAGGAGTGGTAGTGCCATGTTGTCGCTGGGTAAGCTGCGCCCGGGCCCGTGTTTTCTCCTGCTGGGGCCGGCGGATTCAGGCAAGACCGCCCTGATGAACGATTTGCCTCACGTTTTTTCAGCCCAAGATAGCACGTGGATAGACGATGTGAACGCTGGCGTGGCTCTATGGCATTGTGCCGGCGCAGAAATACTGGAAGTTGCAGGAGATCTATTTGTGCCTGCCCCCAATGGCAACGGCGCGGACGAAGAATGGAAGAGTTTTCTCACACAGCTTCAACGCCGTCGTCCGCGGCGGCCGGTGGATGGCATTATCCTTACGTTGCCTTACACCCAGCTTGCCGGCGAACGCGCCCTGACAGAAGAAATTTTGAAACGCCATGCCACCCAGGCATCAAGCCAGTTGAAGCTGCTGCGTGACAAGTTTGGTTTTTGCCTTCCTGTTTATGTGGTGATCACAAAATGTGACGCCATTCCCGGTTACAGCACGTTTGTCGAAAGTCAGTTGATGCCGCATCTAGGTGAGATCTTCGGCTGGTCAAACCCTTACAACCTGAATGCATCTTTTGACCCGCAATGGGCTAGGCAAGCTCTTGTCGAAGCGAACCGAGTACTTTCCGGCCAGCGTGCTCTCTTCTTCGCTCGTCGCAACAGCGCCACTGCGTACGCGGATTCCACCCTGCAGGATGAATTGTTCTTGTTCCCAGTCTGTCTCAAGAAATTGCAGGCCCGGCTCACGCTTTACCTGGGGCAGTTCTTCCAGGAATCCGGCCATCGTGATGGCCTGCAATTTAGGGGAATTTATTTTTCAGGAAGCGCCACTCAATCCAGCGAGGCGTTTGAAGAAATCCGGGACAAAAGCAATGAGGCGCATGGCGCAAGATTCACGCGCGATCTCTTTGAACAGAAGATTTTCCTGGAGCGTGGCCTCTCGCGTCCGGTAGAAACCGCTTTCACTCAGCGCAGCGCGGAGGTAGCTCTTGCCCGCGGCCTTTGTGGGGTGGCCGCACTGCTTCTTTTTCCAGGAGCGCTTTTGGGATGGTACAACCTCAACAAAAATGCGAAGAAGATACAGCCGCATCTGCAGCAGATTCAAACCGGCTTAGGCCAGGCCAAGGATGGTGCGAACCCAGTATCTGCTTATGCCGCAATCTATGCCGCCCAGGGCCTTAGCGGCCGAAATTTTCAATCTGTTTTTTTGCCCGCATCCATGCTCGATTCTCTCAACAATCAGCTGCAGCAAGTCATGCCTCCGGTTTTCACTCGCCTCGTTTATCCTGGTTTGCTGGCCGAATTGGAGCACAGGACCGGTGACCTCTTGCGAGATCCAGCGCAACCCGCCAGAGACCAGAAGATAACACCCGCGTCCGGTGCGGGGCCCAACGCTGGGCAGCGACTGCAAAACTTCACTGACGCGCTGTTAACTCTCCAAGGCAACATCGTGCGGTTCAACAGTCTTGCGCCAGCCGGGCGTGGCCAGGGCCGTGTCATGATGGTGCTGGCCAACTCTCTCTCACCGCAGACCTTCGCCGACCTTACCAAGAGGGATACCGCGGCCATGAATGACATAGTCCGCGCTTCTTCCGGTGCACTTTTCGACGGGCGACCATGGAACGGGCCCACCCTGGCAGTGCTTGAAGCGCGGGTTACTGACGTACTTCGCCAGAGCATGAATGAAGAACAGCTCCTGTCGTCTCTGGATTCTCTTGTCAGCAAGATCGACCAACTTGAAAAAAACAAGTTGGACACTTATGACCAGCTCAATGGCCTGCTGCAGTCGCTGGATCAGGTGCAGGCTCTTCTGGCGACGCCAGACCTGCAGTGGATTGCGAACAGCGAAGATCCGTTCCAGTTGCCTGACGCACTCACCAAGCCGCTGGATCGCATTTTCTCTCAGCCTGCCAAGGAAAACATCCTGCTGTGTGATGCGACACGAGCAGAAAACTCTTGTCCCGGCCAGCAACAATTGAAATTCTTTATTGAGCAGATGGCCCGCACGCACTTTGCAGACATGCGTAAGCGGCTGCTGGTTTACAAAAGCCAGACAACTGGGCCGCTCCTGGCGACGACCGAGGCAAAGCTGCAGCTTTCACCTGACGCGGCGGACCTGCAGACGGTGTTGGCCAATTTTATGAAATTGCCATTCGTGGCGCATGAGGGCACGGGGCGCCTTCGTGACGTTGAAGGCGGGCAGCAACTGTTCTGGGACAATGATCGATTACAGGCCGCACTCCAGGACAAGGAGGCGTACGATAAATTCTTTGGCAGCCAACTGGCAGGAACTTCAGCCAACCTGCAAGACACATTCGAAGAGGTTGCCCTCTCCCGGCTGGAAGCCAACATGGTGGATTCCGTTGCATCCGCGCAACAGTTTCAGCCACTGGCCTCTGGCGACACGGCCGATCAGGCGACAATCAATGAAGCCCGGTCCTTCCAAGCCGTCTCACCGTCGCTAAAGCAGTTGCTCGAACAATTTTCCGAGTTAGATTTTGACGATGACTATCAAGACCTGCTGCGCGTGAGTACCGGACACGTTTTGATGATGCTCACCCGTCTGGATCGCGCTTTCGATGCCGGGCATTTTTATTGGCCCTCGACCGGCAATTTCGACGCCTGGACCGGCAACTCACTTCCAAGCGTAGCCAGCTACGGTGCGCACAATTCAGAAGACATGGCCGGTTATCTGGTGGCACAGCGGCAAGCAGTGCAGCGGTATGCCTCAGCCGCGCAGCCGCTGGTTGCTTACCTGCAGCAGAATGCCGGCAAAGCGCAAAAGCAAGCAGCTCTGGTGGCCAAATGGCAGAGCATCATCAACGACATGGAAAAATATGATTCTGCTGGCGTGGCCTCCGGACTTGGCTCGGTCGAAGACTTTTTGATCAACAGTATGGATAAGACGGTCCCGCCGGACTGCCAGATTTCGGCCGCTCCAGCGGCTTCGCGCTTGGTTTACTTTGTGCAAGTGCGGCATTCGCTGGAGCGTGCACTCACTGCGCGGTGCCGCTCTCTGCAAAGCCAGGCAGCCGTTCAGCAATACGCCCGCATTACAGACTTCTTCAACCAGCGGCTCGCGGGAAAGTTTCCGTTTTCCGCAGATGCCACGGCGCAGGATGCCGACCCGGCAGACGTCGTGGAATTGTTCCACCAACTCGATGTTGACGGAAAATCCATCCGCCAGGGCTTGCAAAATCCTGCGAGCGCCAAAATCAGAACCTTCTTGAGCCAGCTTGAAGCGTTGCGTCCGCTGTTTGCGTCTCTGCTTTCCGGGGAGCCAGGCGCGCCACTGGCCTTGGATATGACGCCGGTCTTTCGCGTGAACCGCAACCATGAAATGAACGGCAATCAGATCATGGATTGGAGCCTGCAGGTTGGCGGCAGCGTTTTTCGCAGTGCCGATCCACCTTCCACAGGCCGCTGGACCTTTGGCGAGCCAGTGAAACTCGTGCTGCGCTGGGCAAAAGATTCGCCGCAGCAACCGGTTGCGGTTGCACCTGCCATCGCTGTGCCAGAGACACGCACGATCATCTTTGAGTACCAGGACTCGTGGTCGTTGCTGAAAATGCTGGTGCAGCACGCGGCGGCTTCCAGCGATCTTGATCGTTCCGTGGACTCCGATCCGCAAACGCTGGTCTTTATCGTAGGGCAGGAAAGCTCCGGAGTAAGCGGGAAAAGCCAGGGGGCAGAGACACCACAAAAGGAAACGAGTACCGGCCAGATTGCCAAAGTATTTATACGAGTAAAAATCTATCCGCCAGGGAAACCGGATGCCCTTCGAGTGCCTGTGTTCCCAACACCGGCGCCTGCGCCATAAAGCGACCCAAAGAAAGAGCTGTGCCAGGTTGGGGCACTGGGTGAACTCGGACCGGAGCTTGACGACGAACACGTGAACAAGTTTCGGTTTCAGAAATCACTGTTTTCAATACGGCTAATGCTTACCGAAGAGCATGTCCTGTTCCAGAAGGAATGGCTCAGCTTCGACACTTAACTGTCCGCTAAACAGCATTTGCGCAGCACCTCCATTGTGGGAGAACATGGCGAGCCACGAATAAGCTTCCGATCGGCGGGCGGGATCATGTATCGTGGCAGCAAATTGTTCGGCCTCTTGCGGAACCTCGGAGGCCAAGATCGGCAACGCTTGTAGTATTAATTGGTCACGATCTTCTGCTGTCATCGAGGGTGCCATGCTGCGTATGACCGGTAGAACGTCCATGATGGCCTTTGATGGGTTATGCATCCATTCAAATCTTGCTGCTCGGACTTTCGCTCCCGGTTCTTGACTTTCATCGAGTTTTTTCAGATCAAGACCAAGCCGAAAAAGCTTCCGCACGTTCGCCAAAACAAAGTCTGGTGGCTCTAATTGCTGAGCATAGTACGAGGTTTTCAACGCAAGAAGAAGGTCGGCGGCTGCTTTCATGTCAAACAACGCCTCCGCGTGAGCGACTTTCCACACGGATTGTGGATCTCTGTATAGTTCGCCACGAAATGATGGGGACATCAGGACTTGACAGAAGCGCGGTGCTGTCCGGGGAGCGGCTAAAACAGAAGCGGCACTGTCCGTCATCACGAACTCCGCGCTCATGTTGCCGCGCTTTGATTTGGCGAAAGCATCCAAGAGGTGTGAAAAGGCAATATCCAGAACTCTCGGGTCGGGATCATCCGCGCGAGGCGCCGAAGCAACGGCAGCCATGTACACCAAGACTTCAAAAATCTCCTCTGGATGAGAGGCTGCTCGATTTCGAGCCTCCTTCGGGTTAAGTCGCGTCCACACTGCAGCCCGGTGCTGGCGTGAGATGAGAACGCCAAACGAGGTTTCCTGCACTCCTCGGTTTGATGACTTCAAGAAATCAACAAACACATTGTCGGGCACATCATGCTTGGCTAAAACATTAACGGCATTAACTTGCACATAACCTTTAACCTCAGTCGATTTTGCAATCCGGACTAATGTTTCCTGTAGACGGGGCCAAGCATATTTAGTCCTGGTGAGAAAAACTACGAGGTTATCAATCACAATTGGATGTTGACCAGGTGCTAGCGGTCAGTGCTGTACAGGTGGGGCACTCCACAGGTCCGAAACTGTTCTCAGTTGCTGCAACGTTAAAGACTGAGATATTCACCTCTATTCAGCGTACGCGGAGTGGCGAGCAGCTCAACCGCATCCTTCGGCAGCTCTGCTTCTAGCTGACTCTTTTTATTTTAGGGAATATTTGCCTGCATTCTGGAAGAATGATAAATCGCAATCCCCTGAACTGCTCTGCCCTCAAAAAGGGCTGCCTCATTTGTCACAATCTTTAAAGGCAGCGATGGAAGTTGGAATAAGGGACAACCTGTCTATGTTCTTAGAGTAAACGGCACTCAATATATAAAACGGTGGACAATGGAAACGCAGTTGATAACTTGGACAATCTGCCCGAGTTCTAGCTGCGGCCAGCAACATCACCCTCGTGCGTTTGGTTGCTTCTTGAAAGAGGCATCTGTGGCCGTTCGCACTTGTTTCCGATTTGTTGATCCTTCAGGGCAATTCGGGCACAACGAGTCTAGGGCTTTGCTTAGACTCTTGTCTATTTCATCTACGGTGACTTTCCGCAACGGCCTGCCCTCCAATGCATTTTGGAATCCATTGCGAAACTCTTCTTTGGTTAACGCATACATGGCACCACGGGCTCCTGGAAAGCCACAATTCCACGCAGCGAGGGCTTGGGCAAAGCGAACGGATTGATTCACCATCGGAACCGTAGCTGACTTTAGGCCATGCAATCCCCCTGATCCGAGAGAGTATAGTAATCCGGCCGTAAACCAATCACCGGCTCCAGAACTGTCTTCGAAACCAGCAGTCTCGAACGCATCAATTCGTTGCCACGCTTCAAGTGTTGCCTTCGGAAGGCGACTTTTGAACCTTACTCCATCACTACCGAGAGTTTCTATCTGCAAGAGCAAAGAGGAGTTACTCCTGGTCCAGTCATAGTGCCCCATGCGGTCTTCGGAGTACTTCACTACGTGCGTCATGTCAAGCATTCTTTGGAACAGTTTGTCATCCCCAATGCCCGACGGTTCGAAGTAGACGATTGCACCTTTATTGGCACAATGTCGCGCCATCTCGATTGTAGCTGGGGAGATGCGGTCGGTAAAAAACACTTGGGGAACATCAAGTTTGTCTCCAACAGCGAGAATGGATTTGCGCGTCAGTGGGCGATATCTCGGCAGCCACGCGCCGCAGTGCGGACATGTCCAAACGAAACGGTGTGACTTCCCACTACTTCGATTGACGTTCCGCTGAATAACGATCGGGGTCGCGGCTTGGGGTGCGAGGCTCGCAAAGGTCAGATTCACTCCCCATCGCCTCAAGTCCTTACGAATCCAATCCCCAGCAAAATCCCTGGCAAGGCGGCCGACAGCCACACTCGCCCATCCAAGATTGCCGAGAATTGCGAGTATGTTTCCGCATGTCCCGCCTGTCGCGAAGACTGGTCTGTCAGGGCTTTCTTGTCTTATGAGGACATCTAACGCAATAAAGCCCGTTCCGATAACCAGGGGTTTGAGCGATTGTTTGGCTCGAGATCTAGCCCTCATAGTATTCTCCAGTCAGCAACATGCTCGACAGACGTCCGCCAACCGGGCAATCGGATTCAAGGTTATAGCCATAAGACTCCACATGGGCGATGGAAATGTCTATTGATGCTTGCTTCAGTTCATATGCCACAATGAGGGCTCCAAGCGACATCAGCTTGCTGGAGAGAGCTGAAAGTACGGTTTTGCAGCCGCCGAGCGGCATGAGGGCTTGTCTGAAATGCAGTATTGCTTGCCGGAGTTGTCGATACACTTCAAACGGATTACGTTCAGAGACGTAGATTAAATTTCTGGGTTCAATTCTTAGTCTGTCGAACAACAGATCACGGTACTCTTGGATCAGGTTGTCAGCGCGACGGGGGTCGACTGCCGGAGATGGCAATACCGGCGAGATTTCATCCGGAATAATCAAATCATAAATCTTTGTTAACTGCGTTTGCTGCCCCTCACCCAAGAGCGGGAGCCAGACCTTCGGGTGGCCGGCCGTCGATTCCATATCTACGCCACCGCGAAAGGGATGCAGAAAATCTGCAGCATCATCTACTCCGACATCTTTTATTGCTGAGTCTAGCCTGCTGTCCTCGAACACTAATATATGCAAATTCGGTCGTTTGGTGTTTGCATCTATCAAAAAGAGGAGTTTGGACACCAACGGAAAAAAGATGCTCCTAGGCATCGCACTCACGTCCACAACGATATCGTCATATTTGGCAATATCCTCCGCCATGCTAAAAACCGATGCTGCATTATATGAGCCAACCCGCCGCCGATCATCGGACAACATCCTCACCGGCCTGTTCAGCAGCGTTTTGTTTGTGGACGCAAGCTCCTTGAGTTTGTTCAAATTCGCTTCCACGAGATCTCGGTGCCGATTCGATGGAGATGATATACCTTCGTCGAATTCGACAAGGCAAATATCCATCTCCCCTTCGTCGTGGACTTTTGAGAGTTGCTCAAGACCAAGGCACATTCGCGGATCAAACCCGCGCGCCAACACAAATAAAACACTTCGCTTACGAGTTTTGAAGTGTTGCTCCCAGAAGTGCGCGAGATCGTCCCCTTCTTGCAGTATGTAGTTCTCCCACCTCCCGGTCGCCGATATCATGCAGACGCCCCGCTTGGTTGCTTAAATCCTTGCTCTAACCAATCCACAAGCTGCTTTAGGCTTCTCTCTTTCCAACCTCCATATTGAAGCGGCAACCGAAATTTTAGGCAGAGAAGACGGTTGAGGTTGAGCACCATCCATCTTTCACCTTTGCAACGGTAATCCAGCTCAGGTTCAAGAAGGTTATACGCCAGCGCAGAAGCTAGGACAGCGGCCAACTTAGAATAAGCTGGCATACGTTTTAGAAGTTCTGGATTCCGCAGTTGCTCTCGTTCAGCCATTGATATCGCGATTCCCGTGACCCCTGGGGAATACGGAGCATTTGGCTGGTAGGTGATCCAGTTTGCAAACTGACCAATAGCGTCCAGCAATGCTCGAACATCTCGCCCGTTTTGCATCCGTCGTGGTAATTCCTGCCACTGTGAATCTACCGCAGACCTCAAGATTGCGTCTTGACGATCCGGAGGTAAGTCGGTCGATCTCTTCATCACAGCTGCAGAAACCACCTCCTCGAACTCGTCACCGGCCAGTGAAAGGAATTGTTGAATATTGGAGGAAGCCAATATTGAAAGGCGAGAGGGGCCAAAATAATATGGCAGTTTAAACTCCTCAGCTAAGAATAGTTCTGCTGCTGCCTTCACCGCGGAATCATCTTTATGCTCCAGATCTTCCGCCTCAAGCGGCGCAAAATCGAATCTCAGAGATTTCCCTTTTTCCCTCGCGATTAAAATCTCCAGCGTCCGCCATGCCAATAGCTTTTCTCTAGGGGTACCGTCAAATGCTTCGCGTGTAGAAATCCATTCTTCAAAAACAGGATCGCTACCCGCCAGATGGCGGACTCTAGCCCGCACGATCTCCAGAGCGGCGGACATCTTTTCTTGCCACTCGATGCCATCGAGGCTATTCTGCAGACATGAAGAAAACGTACCAACTTCAGTGTCCGCCGCTGATTTTGCGCGTCGGTTGGCGATATTTAGCACCAGATATTCAAACTTCTTCTTGTTCCGACGCCAGTACTCCTCAAGTGGAATGACGCGCTCGTAATCGCGCCCCTCGATTGCCCCATTTGATAAAATTTCATCTGTGCTCAGGGCCTCAAACCTCTCAGAAATCCATATTCCAATTGAACTCCGCGAATCGATAATTCGTTCCAACAGGAGTGCCCGTTGTCGAGCGGTGAGCTTCTGCACATCATCCAACATGAAAAGGACTCGTTCCGCCACTGGATGCCCTACATATTGAATCGCATTGGGTTTGAACAGCTCTAAACTTATGAGATTGTCCTGTCCAGAAAGAGCATCAAACGAAGACGCTATGAAACTGTCTAGCGCATTACACACAATACTCTCTTGCCGTGTTGCCCAATCGTAAAGGTCTTTTCCGGAGCACGGAAACGATATGTCCAGACTGAGGTTGGGTGAGGTAGGCGCAACAGTGATCTGAATCCGATTGAGGTGATCTGGATAGCTCAGCTTCTTAAGAGCGAGTGCCCCGCGCAGGGTCGCCAGAATAATTCTCGCGTCCAGAAGCGCAAACAAGAGCCGATCTTTTCGCGTTTGGTCGAGATCAAGGTCCGCGAGTGTGGAATACGTTCGAGCGCATGACAGCATGACCCCAAGCAATGTTGGTCCACTGTCAGAAATGATGCCAAGGGATTCCATCTTCTGATAGAGTTCTCGACAATCCTCGTCCCCGCGATATGCATGGAGGGTATGCAATGGAGCTGGCGTAAATAGACGCAGAAGAGATGTCTTCCCACCGCCCGGAGCACTTCGTACGATTTGAACCTTATCCCATAGATTCTGGCCGTCTTGAAATAAGTCCAAAATTCCTGGGCCGAAAAGACGAACGAATGTTGCATCCGACTCTATGTGCTCAGACGCGCGAAGCCGGAACGGATTTCTCGGTTCCTTCATGGCGTCGCCTTATGACGACTCACACGGGGGAAAAGCCCTCGCACGGTACGGGTTTCGTCGGACCAAAGCAAAGCAATTGAATTGTTCGGGCAATTGTGTGACAGGACAACTGGCAAACCGCACGCCGCAAAACCATACCGTGCGTCTAACGTTCCGCCTTTCTCCATATGACGGTCGTAAACACTGTGATCATAGTAATCTTGTATCACAGCCTGAATCGAGTTTTCGCTCACATTGCGAAGCCGGATCTCTTCAGAAATGATATGCACTGCCAGGGTCGAATACTTGATTCCCATTGGTTCCCACATTGCCTTACAGTTGTTATCAATGTGCTCATAAGCGCCCTTGGTCGCGACATAAAGAAGCACAATGATCTGGAGATCGCTTGTATCGATAAGTTTATGAATTGGGCTCTTTATGTTAACTAGGTCCCTCGCGAATGTCCCGATCTTTCCCTTGAATGTTTTGCCCTCTGATCGAACATAGCTCAATCCGCTTGCAGAAAAATCGTCCAGCAATACAATTGTTCGAAATCTCGGAGCTACTTTGTCGCGGTGTTGTTGGTCCAATTGTTGTATGTATTTATCGAGTTCCGATCGCAATTCGTTGGCTCGCTCCACAGGTAACTCGTAAGTCTGCCAGAACTGCTCATGACTGAGTTCGGAGTTGGTACGTCGAAATATGTCGGTTCTCGCTCCATCGCTCAAC
This sequence comes from Candidatus Angelobacter sp., assembly GCA_036495645.1. GTDB lineage: Bacteria > Acidobacteriota > Terriglobia > Terriglobales > Acidobacteriaceae > Angelobacter. Next base: position 51,423 of record DASXMN010000002.1, on the reverse strand, counting down.
CCGAGGAACAACGTTTGTCGCTGCATTATCTGAAATGCTGTGCTGTTAACAACCTTCGCTATATACCACGGTTTATACCCAGCCCCCTGTGCGGTCCGGCGTAGCGGTATTGGCCTGATTAAGTCAGGATATGCGATGCCCACGAAATGATTCATCTCGGCCGTAGAATAGAAGACAAGCTTTGATTTGACGAAGTCGTATGCTCGTCTCCTTTCTTCAAGAGTGTGAAACTGATTTAGCCAAAGCGCGAGGCTCTCAACAAACCGCATCCCGGGAGAAAATTGCTGAGGAAAAAGGCATAGTAATTGAAAATACGAGTTCCCAAAGATCCATATTCTGCAGTGTTTGGGATTCAACCGTTATTTGATGTTTCCTCACTGTCAATGATGCTAACCTCATCAATTCTGCATGTGCCTGGAGCTCTGAAAGCACGGGTCGCAATGCGTCGGAGCAGATTTCCGTACCGTCCGGACAAGACCTATCCTCGACGGTTCCTAACTCCGCTCCGTTGTAATATGCAACAAGAATTCGTGGCCAATATTTTCGGGGCAATTTTTTGCGAAAATCTTCTCGGACTGATTTGCCCCTCCCAGTAGCCACGCCAATCGGTACGTGCGCCTCAAGAAGCCGCTGCAGTGCTTTGACAACAGGCTCTCGGATCCCGGCATAACGAACATCTCTATTACAGAGCGTCCCATCGTAATCCAAAATGATCCCTGCAAAACTTGTACCCTGCATTTTTCGTAAAAATTGAAAATACTCGTGCTTCCAGAACTCTATTTGTGTCCTCTCCATTGCACGAAGCGGCTCTCCAGTTTTCAATTCGATGGCTCTGGATGGCGCATCCTGGTGAGGTTGCTTGATGATCGACCCAAATGCTCGCAGATGGTAGATTTTGCGGCCGAATTCGGGAACGCCCGGCTTCCCCGGATCAATTCCTTTAATCTGGCCGGTTAGAGCAACGAAGTCCAGAACATCGAGGAGAATAGGTATCGAGGCTAGAGGTCCATTAAACGCACTTTTCAGAATCAGAGTGTTCGCGGATCTTGGCAATAATCGCTTTGTCTGCTCAGCTAGCGCGAACTCCCGGTCGCTTACGAGCATTAGGATGCCCGAGGTCTCACCTCTCTTCGCTATCCAATGATGTCGCCCATGAGCGAAGTTTCTGAGATCGGTTACATGAACTGAACCAAGAGCACCCTCACTAAATTTTGATTCCAAGTCCAGGGCAGCAGCTTGGGTGTCTGGTCCATGGATTACGAGAAGAGCCTCCTTGTCCACAAGAGAGCGAGCTTGCCCTTTGATTTGAGAATCAAGAAAAGAAATATCGTTGTGACCGCGGAGCAAATCAATATTTTCCGGTAATTCCTCCCATTGAGTGCCGTGCTGATATGCGCGATATAACAGAACGAAGAAGGCCAACAGCGAGTTAGTTGCCAAAAACCCGTCCTTACCACTCGGTAACGCCAGTTCCTCCAGGCGTACTCCAACACGCGCACGCGCCAGCTTTCCGAGAGGACTATCTGGCACTAAACAAAGTACTCCCAAGTCTCCGACCTCGGTAGCGGCTAATGAATTGAAAGCAGCTATGATGTCAGAATTTCGGCCTCGAGCTGTGAGCAGTAGAGCTGTGCAATCATTGGGAATTGGGTCCGAAAACACTTCTAGTGGAGTAGCCGCCTTCGCCACTTGTTTCTGGACAACGCGGTGTAAATGAGCAGCAAAGTGTGCTGCGGATAAAGAACCGCCAGAGCCGACTGCCACCAGCGGCTTTCGCCGGTGACTTCGTACCATAAGGCTCATGTTTTCTATTTGTTGAGACTGAGCCCAAGAGTAAGTCCTGCCAAACTGCTCAACCTCACGTCCGTAAGGTCTTCCCACAGAAAGTCTCCCATTTTGATATGAGTTTGAGTGTAGAGGAATACGACCGATTCCAACAACCTCAGGTAGGCCTCCAATCAAGCTCTAATTATAGGCGAATTAAAAACGAATATCAATACTTCCAGGGCTAACTGGATCTCTTTTCTACAATTGAGTAAACCTGCAGCCGTTATCATCAGGCGTATTTTGATTTGAGTTAAGATTCCATTGCCCTGTCCTAAATGTGACTTGGCAGTTTGAGAATTACGCTTGAAATGTTATTTGAATTTATGGATTGGTGATTCTGCGAGGGAAACACCGTCGCATTTTTACCTACGGCGGTGATTTTTGGGAACTTGGAAGGTTTGTATCTGCTTGAAAATAAATGGTCGGGGAGAGAGGATTTGAACCTCCGACCCCCTGGTCCCGAACCAGATTCCAAGCTGTATTGAAAGCTATTGAAATTTGAGGTTCTTAAGTGGTTGTTATTGAATCTGTTGCGGTCCGCTCGTGGAAAGCTGTTGAACCCTACTGAAACTGGAGGCTCCACCGTCGCAAATTTACCTACAGTTTGAGTTTCCTTCCTTATATATTAAGCGCGTTGGCCGATTAATCGACTCAGGTCAGCCTGATTCGTTGGACTGTCAAAAAGATAGGGTAAAATTGGATCCCCTACCAGAAAATCCCAAGCCGATCTTTGTTGAGGAACCTTCTGGATGCGAGTCGTCATAAATGGCAGCGCCGTTCTTGTGTAGTAGAGGCTATTGCCCTCATTTTCACGTCCCGTGTTCTGGAATGTGTTCCCGCCGCCGTACCTGCTTATTGCTTATTGTCTCATTATTCTTCGCAAAATCGCCTGGCATCGTCATCGATTCGGGGTGCTGCGATGTGCTTCAGGCGAAACCGATTTTTTTCCTAAGCTTAAAGCTCAACCCTTCTTTTTTAGCATCTTTACAACATCGTCTCGTCCCATAAGCTCGGCAAGATCCAGAGCGGTTTGGCCGTCTTCATTTTTAATGCCCCTATCTGCTCCTAACTGGAGTAATTTCCTGACGGACTCTACCAACCCCCTGCTGGCCGCCTGATGCAAAGGCGTGTTTCCGAGATCACCTTGAGCATTCACCCGTGCTCCGCTTGCGATAAGAACTTCTATATCATCGATAGCCTGCCTACCTGCGGCCACATGAAGCAGTGAGTCGCCGAAATTCCCGCGCTGATTTACATCAACGACATCAATTGTCATAAACTCCGGACATGTACGATATTTGTTTATTGTAGAAATCAGTTTCTCGGTCATATGTGTATTTTTCTTTACTGGGCGCATTTTTTGTTGTGCGCATCTTTTAAATCGTTCAAGCGGTTCTGTAATCCATCGATATCGTTTGCGTGACGACCGGATGGCCAACTTGGATCAGGCCATTTTGAATCCCACGCTTGCATCATCGCAATACAGCGATTCGTATGATCAATTTGGCTCGAAAGAGTTGCGCAAGGATCCGCATGCACGGGTGCTGCAGATTGACAAACTTCTTTGTAAGCGTCGTGCTCTGCTTGCTTTCGTTGTGCCGAATACCTGCCGGCCAATACTTGAGCACCAGGTTGCTTTGCACGCGTGAGCATCGCGCCGATTCGAGCGGCTCATTCACACAGTTGAAGGACGCTCTGGGTAGCACGATTGCCTTGGTCGATGGCCATGGGAACATCGCGACCACTTACGCGTATGATCCATTCGGCAATACGACGGCGTCCGGAGCAGCCAACTCGATACCAATATACGGGGCGAGAGAATGAAGGCAACGGATTGTATTTTTACTGAGCACGCTATTACAGTCCGCTCTTTGGAAGATTTATTAATGAAGATCCTGCCGAAGATGGTCAGAAGTTTTATGCATATGCTGACGACGATCCAGTTGACTTCTCTGATCCACTAGGTCTGTCGGCGTCACCTACGCTTATTAATGTGGGATGGAAGCTTTTAGAAGGCGGCTTAAAAGCTGGCCCCAAAGAGATCCCAGTGAATGTTGTGAGTCTTGCCATACTGGGCTTCGGTGCTGAATCTGCGGTAGGCGCAAACGAGATTGACTGGTTTATTGCTCTCCACGGCGAACAGGCCGCTATGATGAGGAGATGCAATCGATGATTCTATATAACCAGCGTGCGTTAAGATTTCGTCAATCCCGCCACTCAGCACATTGGCTAGCACGGTCGAGCCAGAGAGTTCCTGTACTGCATTTGCTCCGTCAAACAAAAACGACTTGCCCGTCGCATTCTGAATTCTCCGCCCGAACGCGCCATACTGCATACTGACGCTGTTCAGGGTCTGCACCTGGTTGCGCGCGTTCCATGAGAGCGCATTCGTTCCATCCGAAAGCATGTTGCCGTTCAGGTCATAACTGATCGCAGTGCCGTTCCAGTTGGCCAGCTCAAGATCCAACATTGTATAGTTTAATATTCAGCGCTGAATCTTCTCCCCGATGAACCGCAACAAGGGAGCAATATGAACCAGAGTGTATGCCGCATCACCGCTCTGACCTCTAAAGATGAGTTTCATGAAGTCGACATCATCACTCAAGCGTCCAATATCGAGACCGATCGGGGTCTTTGACATCTCATGAATTTCCCGGGTTGGGACATGCCAATAAAGGTCACAGCTCTGCTCGATTTCGACCTTCTCAAATCCCAAATCTTCGATCACATGATCTAAAACAGCATTTACTGCATTCTTGAGAACTCTTACATCAATTTCAACGGAGACCATTTTTGCGCTCACATTCTTCTAGTTGCTTTTGATATAACAATATGTCGTGGACTAAACCCTTGACGCGTCCAGCGATGATTCGGCCATCATACCCTCGTCCTAGTATGCCCAGATTATCTTCCACATAAGGATTGCTGGCATATCGACCGAGCTTGTCTTGATGTTCTTGAAGAATATTCCGGAATCCCTTGCATGGATCGTTTCCTCCCCCTCCACTTCCTCCTTCCGCGGCCTTCGTGAGTGGCACAGCTTGACTGTTCGCTGCGGCTTGCGAAAAGAAAAAATAGGTAAACAGGAACTGCATATTGCTGTCAATGGTGTTCCCGTCACTGAAGGGATCATGAATATGACCAATGTCTCTTCCCGCGCTCCAAACGACTAAGCCCGCAGCACCGACTGCAGGAGCAGCTTCTCCGACAGCCACCGCACCGCCAATAACATCAGCTCCAATTTCCGTTCCAGCTAATATCCTACCGCCTCCCAAAACCAAAGTGCCAGCTTGCAATCCAAAGGGATCGACTAAGTTTGTCGGACTGTTGAAAGCGTAAGCGTAGAAATTCGCACCGCTCCCGGCGAATCCTAGCGGGTCTTCGCTGATGAAGCGATGGAACACAGGCGAGTAATACCGTGCGCGCATGTAGTAGAGGCCATTACCCTCATTTTCACGTCCCGTATACTGGAATGTGTTCCCGTTGGCCGTATCGGACGCCGTCGAATTCCCGAATGGATCATAGGAATACGTCGCCTGAACATTGCCCGTCGAGTCCGCCAGAGCAATCGTACTTCCGAGCGCGTCCTTTAGTTGGGTGAATGTGCCGTCGGAATCAACGCGAGTAAATATCTCGTCAATTCCGCCGTTCAACAGATTGGCCAACACAGTTGAACCAGTGAGTTCTTGTACGGCATTTGCTCCGTCAAGCAAAAACGACTTGCCTGCAGCATTCTGAATGCGCCGACCAAATGCATCATACTGCAAACTGACGCTGTTTAAGGTCGCCACCTGGTTGCGCGCGTTCCACGAGAACGCATTCGTTCCATCCGAAAGCATGTTGCCGTTCAGGTCATAGCTGATCGCAGTGCCGTTCCAGTTCGTCAGCTCGTTGGCGGCATCATACGTGGCCGGTGTGACCGCTCCTGGCAATCCAGTTTGGGCAAAGCTGCCGTTCACCAGCGTCCGTCGGCCTAACGAATCATATGTGTACGAAAGGCCGCCCATCGTGTTGGCGTTAAAGTTGTAAGTTATCCCGGTCACGCGCGAATCATTGTCATACGTATAGGACATATTCACACCGTTACTCAGGGTCAGGGTCGAGCGGCGATTCACGGTGTCATAGCTGAAGCCCATTGACGAAGTCCCTTGCGGAATCTCCGGTCCAGATTGTCATACGCTTCTGTGATGGCCCCGCCCGCACTATCGACAGTCTGCGTTATCCGGTTTCCCGCATCGGGGATCAATGCGCGTTTGTACCCGATCCATGTTGTCATGCGGTCCAGGTGGTGGGATTCAAAGGATGTAAAGCATCCGCCAGACTCAAAAGGTTGCCTTTGGGTTACTCTCATCGGACTCGAACGAAATGCTGAAGAAACATTCCAAAAGCAAAAAGTTCGATTCCCAAGCCGACCATTACGATAAGAAATGGCACCAAAAGGATCCAGAGCACGTGGATTAAAAGTAACATTGTCAACAAGAGCCAGAACTCAACCGAGCGCAATTTTGTCTTGAAAACTTTTATCAAATAAACAGCGAGTATTACTGTTGAAAATAAACCGACTGCTGCACGCAATGAGGGGCGCGGCCAATCTCGGATCAATCCAATAACCTCTGCACCGACTAACGTTACTGCAATCAACAGGTAAAGCATCACGTCACGCCAGCGCGCATTTGCCTTTTTTTCAGAAGAAAGTTGGGTCACATGTTCCTCCTTTTGCTGCATCCCATTCCGCCGGCAACCCCTTCGTGAAAGCAGCAACGTCAAAGGCCAAGAATGGAGAAGCCGTCTCCAATGTTTCTGATGCTTCTGTTAACTCCTGTACGACGCTTGATTTGTTTGGGTAAATCAAACCTGAAAAGCCAAACATATTTTTAGCGTTGGCTGCATGAATGAATGCAATGTTGTTAAGTGTTAATGAACTAAGCTTGCCACCCAGCTCTGTCCAATCTTTGGGGTTATCAACGGCAAAATCAAATGGATTCATTGCTTCGGCTGTTGTCCCCAGGAACTCAAGGAAACAGAGATTCTTGCCTGTGTTTCCTTGTCTCCAATCGTGATGAAACATGTCCCAGAAGAAATCGTTCCACCACTTGGCATCCTGTTTTCTGCCAGCTAGACTTTCAGGTTTAACTCCTGGCAGACCTCCGCAACCAGTTGCAAAACAATCGCGCGCTAAGCCCGTCGAATCCCTAAAATTTATTGGATTGTCTCCCGCATAAGCGTACACATTGACGCCGCTGGCTTTGAATCCCGCAGGATCTTCGGTGATGAATCGTCCTAGAACTGAATTGAAATATCGTGCCCGATAAAAGTACAGCCCATTCCCTTCATTCTCTCGTCCAGTATATTGGTATGCATTCGCGTTAGCTGCTCCGGTCGCCGTCGTATTGCCGAACGGGATCATAAGGCGTAAGTGGTTGCGATGCTACCAGTGCCATCGATCAAAGCAATTGTGTTCTTAAGAGCGTCCTTCAACGGCGTGAAAGCTCCCAAAGAATCTGCGCGAGTAAAGACTAGACAGATCGCCCAACGTATTTGTGTTGAACTTGTAAGTGATTCCAGTCACGCGCGAGTCATTGTCATAGGGATTAGAGCATTACTCCATTCCCTTTGGGTTCAGTGACCATGCAGCGGTAACGCAATTGAAGAACCGGGATTCCTGGCTGGCTGGTCGCTTCAGTGACGGGAGTACATCTCGTAAACGGTCCATGCCAAGATTGCAATAGCGATTACTAGGCCGATAAGAACGAGTCTGTCTTGGCGCCTGATCCGGCTCGCAGCCATATGCAGCATTTCGGGTGATGGAGATTGAACCTTGTAGACACCCGCATACATACGAGTTGCAAATTGCTCGTAATCACTGTGGGAATACGTGAAGAGTCTGACAAGCGTTGGAATTGCAGGCATCATTGTGGCATCTCCATCTCATGTGATTGGCAAAATAGAAGTTGAATTATGCGGATCAATGTGCGCATGACACATAGAAACCGCCTTTCACTCCAAGTGCTACAGCTGTTGTGAGACCCGCACCTTTGGACACAATGGGTGCGAATTTACTTGCAGTACCAAAGCCCTTTGCGCCATCAACCGCAGCGTTTTGAAAAGCATCTAGCTCCCAGCCAGACATTGACCCCATAGTTGTTCCAGGAACCGGCCCTGAAATTGGACCCGATAGTGGCGTGGTGTAAATCCAACCAAATGTGGAGACTCCCGATGCGGCATCCAACACATATGTTCCCCCATTGCCGAGCAACGATTGCTGCGCACGATCAACGCATTGAGACCACGTTTCACCACTATTACGAGCGCCGTCAGTAAACGAAAAATCATGAGCAAAACTCCTCCCGAAAGTGCACCACCAGCAGAAATTATCTTTTCTACCTGCAAGATTGTGGGCTGCCTCGGCTGCATAAATTTCATTCAGAGGAGCTAAAATGGCATTAATATTCGCGAGGGCTTGGTCTGGGCCGGTCGCTGTTAAGCCAAACGGATCGAGAAAATTGACAGGATTGTTCATTGCATAAGCGTAAAGATTGAGCCTGCTGCCCTTGATGCCAAGTGGGTCTTCGTTAACAAATCTTCCAAGGGTGGGGCTGTAGTAACGCTCGCGATAAAAATATAATCCGTTGGCCTCATTCTCACGTCCCGTATATTGGAAGGCATTCGCGTTAGCTGCTCCTGAAACTGTGGTGTTGCCGAAAGGATCGTAGGCGTAAGTTGTCGCGATGTTGCCACTGCCATCCACTAAGGCGATCGTGCTACCGAGCGCATCCGTTAACGGTGTGAAAGCTCCGGAAGAATCAGCACGGGTAAAGATTTCGTCAATCCCGCCGTTCAGCATGTTTGCCAGCACGGTTGAGCCAGAAACTTCCTGCGCCGCGTTGGCCCCGTCATAAAGGAATGATTTTCCAGCAGCATTCTGCGTCCTGCGCCTAAAGGCGTCATACTGCAAGCTGACGCTGTTTAACGTCGCAATCTGGTCCCGCGCGTTCCATGAGAACGCATTCGTTCCATCCGAAAGCATGTTGCCGTTCAGGTCATAGCTGATGACAGCGCCGTTCCAGTTCGTCAGCTCGTTGGCGGCATCGTACGTGGCCGATGTGACCGCTCCTGGCAAGCCAGTTTGGGCAAAGCTGCCGTTGATCAGCGTCCGCCGCCCCAGCGAGTCATAGGAGTATGAAAGATCGCCAAGAGTGCTGGTGTTGAACTTGTAGGTAATTCCGGTCACGCGGGAGTCATTGTCGTACGTATAAGACATGTTCACACCGTTACTCAAGGTCAGGGTCGAACGGCGATTCACGGTGTCATAGCTGAAGCCTACCGTCGACGTTCCCTGGGCGATTTGCGTTAGCCGGTTGGCATTGTCATAGCTATAGTCAACTTCTGGCTGGCCAGCGACAGTCATGCTGGCGCGTCGGCCCGCCAAGTCATAACCGTAAGAAATGGAGCCCTGCGCCGTGGTTTCCGAGGTGAGCCGGTCAAGATTGTCATACGCCTCGGTGATCGTGCCGCCCGCGCTATCCACCGCCTGGGTCATCCGGTTTCCCGCGTCATAGGTGTAGCCGACTGTGCTCTCATAGCTGGTTAGGCCCCCGTTGATCACGGTGTTGTAGCCGACCAGCGCCGTCCGGTTCAGCGGATCATAAGTTAAACTCGCCACTTGGCTCTTCCGATCCGTCGAACTGATGAGATTCCCATTCAGATCGTAGGCGTAACTCTCCTGCCGCAAGAGAGGATCTATGCGCGTCTGGACGCGATCCATGTTGTCATAGGTCCAGCTTGTGGTGTGGCTTGCAGCGTCGGTAAGGCTGAGCAGATTCCCGTTGGGATCGTAACTGAAGGTGGTGTTGTTACCCAAGGCGTCGGTGACCTGTGTGACCAGATTGAGATTGTTGTATTGCGTGCGGGTGATATTGCCTTGCGCATCGGATGCGGAAATCACCCGGCCAACCGAGTCTGTAAATTGAGAGCTGAGATTTCCGAGAGGATCGATCACTGTGGCCAGATCGCCGCCAAAATAGCCAAACTGAACCGCGTTGCTGAGCGAATCGGTTGTGGATATAAGCCGGCCCTGGCCGTTGTATGCCAACACGACGGAGTGATTGAGCGGATCCGTAGCCGTGGTCAGGTTGCCCAGAGCATCATAAGCAAACGTGCTGGTGTGATTCAGCGGATCGGTCATGCTGGACAGCTGATTGAAAGTGCCGTTGTAGGCGAACGTGGTAGTGACCGCGTCCGGAGTGCCATCCAGCCGCGTGACCCGCGTTGTGTTTCCATTGCGATCATAATCAAACGTAGAGGTGCGGCCGAGCGAGTCTGTGACTGATTTGAGCAGATTGTCGGCATAATAGTCGTATGTCGTGGTCTGCTCTTCCGGTTGCCCCAGCGCATGAGTATCGCTTGTAACATAACCTGTGTCGTTGAAAACGACACGGCGAACATATCCACGCGGGTCGGTGACATCCACCTCCGCCACCAAAGGCATGTAGCCTTCACCGCAATTCGCGGAGTCGTACCGGTTGAACCCAATCGCAGTCCAGCAGCCATTTCCGAGAATCACACTACTTCCGCCGTCTCCGCCCCCCGTACCTTGCGATCTGTAAAAATGCGTCTGCGCTGCGTTTGCGGTAGTCCAGTTGAAGAGATAGGTGCCACTGTCCGCTTCTGTCTGCTGTGAGACCCGTCCAGCGGCGTCGTACTGGTTGGTTAGATAGACGATTCCTTTGGCATCCTGGATGGTCAGCATCCGGTTTTGGCTGTCATAGGTGTAGGTGGTGACCCCGCCATTGACATCGGTCACAGTTGAGAGCCGTCCGGCAGTGTCATACGTATATTGAACGGAGCGCCCGGCATTGTCCGTTGCCTGTGTGATCCGGAGTTGAGTGTCGTTGGTGAAATTAATGTATCTGCCATTCGGCGAAGTCACTTTGGTCAGAGCACAATTGCCCGGGGCACGGTCTATCTTCAATTTGTTTCCGTAGCGGTCCTGAATCTGGAGCACCGCCTGGCAGGAAACGACCGTAGTAAATTCGGAATCGGGAAAGCTGTAAATAGTGCCGTCGGTTAAATGCAAAGCCCATGAGCCGGGCAAGGAAGAATCAGTGTTCCAGGACAACAACGCACCGTAAAAACGGGTATGCGAAGTGGTATGGACATAGACGGCACTCGTAAAATCGGTCAACCCATTGACCGGTGAAATACGATCAAAACGGATTCGCGCTCCATCGGGGAGCATCAGCTCCTGGTAGGTATAAGGATGCGTATCTCCCATCATGATGATGTCGTACGAGTCCATTGCTCCGATGCCGAAGGAGCGTGAGAGATTGTCATTGGTGGTGTAAGTGCGCGTGAGATTAATTGGAAACGTATCCGGGATTGAGAGATCCGTCTTGGTGTAAACAAACTGGCCGGTAGAAAGGTTGACCGGATCGCCCGCGCTTGCGCCAGGTCCGGATGGCCCACCCGCAGCCTTGGCGTTAGCAGGACTTGCAACCATGGCGCCAGTAAACTCATAAATCACCACTCCAGGATAAGGAACAACGCTTTTTCCGTCTGGGCTGACCTGGCCGCGGCCATAGACATACCAGCCCTTCACGTCGGCGTCATAGTTCCAGAAGTCAAACGCAGTACCTGGCTGGTGATGAAACGCATTGGGGTAGACCAGCCGTGCCCCTTGCGGGCCATTGCCCGACTGGAGGACCTTTATGTATGCGCCGCCGGGCTGAATTGTGAAATAAATAGGAACCTGAACGCCCGCCGGCAAGGGAAATGGCGGCTTGTCCAAAGGCACCGGAGTGATGCTTACCTGGTGTACTACTTTGCCGTCGCGGTCGGTAATCGCAGTCTTGGCGGGCAGGTGCAGTTCGAGCCCAGGCAGATATGGACTAGTAATGACAGTTTCCTCGCGCGTGGGCGATGGGATGTTGACGGCGTGGAGCGTGTCTAGCCGGATCATCCAAATCCTGTAATTCAGGACATTGGTCTTGCCCGCCAAAATATCAACGCCGACTTCAAAAATGCCGTACGAAGCGTTGGGCACACTGGCCGTGCTCCCGTCAATCCAGAGAACGTGGTGGCCGGGAGTAATCCCCGGCAGGAGAAAACGCCCAGTCGAGTCGGTTTGAACTCTCTTTTTGTCAATTTCCAAAGTAACGTGCTCCAGAGGCCAGCCGTTGAGCTTCAGAGCCTGACCGGCCAGGGCGGTGGTTCCCGGCTTTGCTTCGAGCGGTGGCAGCTCCTGAAACCTGGTGATATTGCCACCGGCTGTCCAGGTTGAGTTAGGTAGCCAGTCCAACCCAGTTGGGTCCGGCGGGGCGCCGGCGGTTTGAAAAGTAATGGACGTCTCAGGCAGCTCCGAACCATCGGCATCAAGAACATTCCGTATTCTGAGGGTGTACATTGTGCCAGGCTGCAAGGGCGAATCAGGAAGAACAAAAGCGAGCCGGCCACGTTCTGCAGGTGTGATCTTTGCACTGATGGAGGATTCACCGGGACCAAGCAACACAAGGTTACTGTTATTGACCGTGCCCAGGTTGATTAGCTTGCTGAATCGCACGGAAATCGGGTTGTCAATCGAGGCATCGGACGCACCTTGTGCGGGGATGGATTCCGCCACGGTGAGTTGACTATCGTCGGCCTTGGTCTCTTCAGGGCTGGAGAGCCGAAAGTGCTTAGTTATAGGATCGAAGGTCTCGTTAACTTGAACGGCTCTCCCGAAATGATCTGTGCCACCGGTTACGCGCACTGCGCCATCGGATAATAAATCTGCGGTGTGACCTTGTCGTGGGATTGACAGTATCGCGTGATGACTCAAGACTCTCTTCGTACGGAAGTTCCATAGCTGCACGTCATCTGAGAATTGGCCACCCGAGGAAATGCCGCCGGCAAGCAGGAGCGTTCCATCGGTCAGCAGGGTAGCCGTATGGAAGGCTCTGGGTACCGCCAGCATGTTCGGCAGAACAGAAAACCGCTCAGAGGCCGGATCATACAATTCTGTGCTTCTGACCAATTTTCCATCCGGGCCAACTCCACCAAATATGAGAACCGTGCCATCAGGCAATACTGTGGCCGTATGTCCAGCACGGGCGAATGTGAGACCAGAGCCAAGCTTTGCCGCCTGTCCCGAGGACGCGGGTACCAGCGATGCATCCCGCACCGGAGTTCCAGCAGAATCAAAGCCGCCAAGCATGAGGACGCTTCCATCGGCGAGCACGGTGCTCGATTGCCCGCGCAACCCCTGCTCTTCGGCTACACCAAGATGAACGAAGCAAGAGACTAGTAAAACAAAAAAACTCAGTCGAATCATACGTGCTTTCTGCATTGCTCGTGCTCCTCTGTTGCCTAGTGGGCCGTCACGGCCACAGTCACATTGCCGATTGCAGCGTACTGCGGGTCAATCGTCATGGTGTATGTTCCGGAAACTGTAAGCGAAAAGGGCCCGAAGCTGTGACTGGCTCCGCTACAGTCCTGTCCAGAGGTTACGAGCACTCCGTCCGGCCGCTTCAGATTCAGCAAACAATGGGCTGCCGGATAGGTTCCACCGGCCAAACTGAACGAAAGACTCTGCCCTGTGGTTGCAGAAAATGTGAGCTGGGCATTTTGACCGGGCGTTGTTGTCGTGACCGTAACCGGAGTTCCGGCCGTATCGATAGAGCTACTGAAATCTGCTGGCACCGTATATAAGGTAACGGTCGCTGATCCAACGTCTGTTCCGTTCGGATTCAGAAAAACAGAGTAAAAATCAGTTGCAGGAAGGATTTGCGAATCACAAGGCCCGCTGCTGCAGATGATGAACGTTGATCCATCTTGTACTGAATATGTGATTGTCTGGTTTGAAGTACCTCGCAGGAGCTGAGCAAATAAAAAATTCAGGCCCGTGTAACCTGAAATGTTATTTACCACGCCGAAGATCCGTTGTCCTGCCGTGCCCGAAAAGTTTAGCGATACATTCTGCCCTGGGACAGTCGTTGTTACAGTGTGGCTCGTGCCATCAGCAGCAATTGCAAGAGTGATGTCAGTGTCATCATAGAGTTGTAGAGAAGCGCCACCAATCGTATTTCCGCCAGGGTCTGTGACTACGGTGTAGGTCCCGTTGGCGGGAAGAGCCCCTATGTCAAAGAAACCCGACGCTGTGTAACAGTTCTGAATGCCGCCCACAACACTGCCTCCCGGTGCTACGGTGTCAATCCTACAAACGGGGTTGACCGTGCCGCTGAATGTTCCCCCCGTCATCTTGATACTGAGTTTGTGGTTCTGCGCCCCAGTAAATGTGATTCTTGAATTCTGGCCGGGCGTGTTGAGGTTGACCGCTACCGGAGGATCTCCCAAGTTCACACTTGCAGCCTGATCCGATGGAACACTGTAGAGCGTGGCGCGAATACTGCCAATGTCTGCGCCACTTGGATCAAAAAACAACGTGTAAGTGCCCGTTGATGGGAGTGTGGTGACCGAGCAAGGATAATTCCCGCAGTAGTTCGCTGGATCAAGAAACCCACTTCCATTGGCAAAAGTTGTCGAAATGGATTTGACCGCTGTCCCGGTTGGCGAAAGCAGGGAAATGCTAACATTCTGTCCGGGAAATGAGTCATTGTCGAACACACCCGAAACAAGCTGGCCAGCCGTGCCGCTGAATGTAAGACGAATATTCTGCCCAGGAACAGTTGTGGTGGATGTTACGCTGGGACCGCCGATGGTAATTGTGCCCGTAACATCTGGTGCATTGTTTATCTTCAGAGTGACTGAGCCCAGCTGTGCTTGAGCCGGATCTAAGAGCAATGTATACATCCCGGTAACGGGTAAGATCGGAACATCAAAGAAACTAGCAAAATGGCTGCAGTCGGTTGGGCCAGCAAGCAGCGGTCCCAAGGAATTTGGCAGTAAGTCTGGATTAGGCTGATAGATGCTCATATTGCAGGTGGTAAGAGTACTGCTCGTAATAGATACACTCACATGCTGGTTCTGCGTTCCGGCAAACGTTAACTGCATGTTTTGGCCAGGTATCGTATTTTGAACCGTCACTGTTGAGCCCCCAACAGCAACGCTGCCGGTTACATCCCCAGAGAATTCATAAAGGGTCATTGCGACCGAGCCGCCGGAACTGCCGTTGTCATTAATGAGCACCGTGTATGTACCTGAAACCGGAAGCACTTGCGGCCCTAGCAACAGCGAGAACGTACAGTTGCCCGCGCTGCCAAATGCGGTGTTGTCAGGCTTATAAAGCTGGAAAGAACACGCACTGAACGTCGGTGATGAAGTTACGATACTAAGACTCTGCCCGGCGTTTCCTTCGAAAAGCAACAATCCAATCTTGTTTCCCGTGGGAATCGAGACCGTCGTCGCTGTGCCTAAGTTTGTCCGCCCGGTATAAGCCACCTGGGAAACGGTGAATCCCGAAGGCGGGACAAAAAGATCGTTGCTGGTTGAGGTAAGTCCTGCCGGCGTGCTCAAAGAAATCCGTCCTGAACCCGTCGCGGCGGGTGTTGTCATAGTCATACTGCTTGACGTTACTGCGGTTGGAGTAGATGCCGCCGTTGCGTTCAGCTTTAGACGGTTATTTGCAGGCACGGAATCAAAATTTGCACCGCCCACGCTCACAGCCGCTCCGGGAGCCACGATCTGCGGACTGAATGAAGTGATTTGCGGAGCACCCGTCTGCACTGCAACGGTAAATGAATCTGTGCTTGTAGCCGAGCCCAGCGGCGAGGTTACAGTAATGGTCCCAGTTGCGGCCCCGGCAGGAACAGTAGCAACAATTTGGTTTGTAGTCGACGAGATGACGGTTGCATTCGTACCGTTGAATTGCACTAAGTTTTGGCTGGCGGTAGCACTAAAGCCTGTACCCGTAATAATAACGGATGTACCCGATTGACCTTGTGTCGGCGTAAAGCCAATAATTGATACGTCTGTTGACGAAAAGCGCTGGATCGAGAGTATGTTGCCAACCGCATCATATGAATAAACAGCAGCGTTCCCTGCAGCATCTATTGCCGCGATCAATCTGCCTAATTCGTCATAAACATAACTGACCGGACCATTTACGGGTCCCTGGAGAAGTGCGGCTGGTCGGATTCTCCGAATAGCGGATAGAGAATGAGCCGCGTTTAATTCATAGCTTATCACCCTGTTCTGTCGCTGACAAAAGGATGTTGCGCTAGCCGCACAAAGGCTCGCGATGAGAATAACCCCAGCACGTACTCGTCGTACTGCCACCATAGACCCCCCAAATCGTGAAAACGCGAAACATGCTACCAAGCCCTTTGTCACTGTTTCACAAACTGTTTTCAAATTTACACACAACAAAACGGGAGTGCTAGCCGAACATATTTCTTGTCTTTGAAGGGCTAAGGGCGGCAGTTATTTCTGAAGCAACGGTGAGTACCATACATGACAATCCACTGCGTAGGCAAGTTAATTTTGGTAGTGCTTATAGTTGGTGTACTCAACTACAGCACTCGTCTTAGATAGTCGTTGGGTTTTATCTGACAAAGCATGAGGTCCAACACAAAGTGGGTGGAACGACAAAACTGCTGCAGACTTTAAAATGTCGCGGTTCTGGCCAAACAAACGGGGCAGAAAGTGTTGAATCCTGTTCCTAGTAACAGTCTTTTGTGGCACCCAGTTCTTTTCCGGTGAAACGAATAGTAATATCGGCGGGCCGGGTGTTGTAAATCCGCAAATTGAAGGAGTTGGGATGGTGCATTGGGTTCATGATTGACGAGCGCGCGCGCCAACACCGCTTGCGACTTCGCAGAACAATGAGTAATGTGTCATGCCGTCCCATCGCTAATGCTCAACTTCCGCCTCCTCCTTGGCCAAAATATTCATCCCTCCATATTTTATGCCGCCTCGCGCTCCCGCATTGTGCTTCTCTCTCAAACAAGGGCACCTGGGCAAACACCAGGTAGTCTAGACAAAGATCGCGCTCAGAGAACTCATTGGAAATGAACGGCTTGAGGTCTGAAGGGATTAAACCGCGAGACAAAATATTGGCAAAAATGTGACAGCAAAAGCCTCGCGGTTCAACACCATTCAACACTTTTGCGATTTTCGCTGTTGAATCTAAAGGGCTTCTTCGGGGCCAACCCCACTGGTCCCGAACCAGATTCCAGAGCTTGATGAACTCTATTGAAATTTTCTGTTTCCAACTGATTGATATTAAACCTGTTGCATACTGCTCGTGGAAGGCTGTTGTGATTTGTTGAAGTCGGGGGCTCTGACAGCTACAAAATCGTCTACAGCCGCATGCGACAACGAAGGATTGTCACTGAATTCCAATGCGGGCGCTGCCCGCTCCCGCGATAACAACTTTGTAATTCTTCTTCCCAATAAAATGTGCACGTTCGTTGGTCCAGCCGGTGACGACTCGAATGGTGCCGCCCGGAGCTACTGCTTCTGCAGCTGCGGTCATCGAGTTGAAGGGATGGAAGAAGTCTCCTTCGGTCGGCCCCTTCCAGCCAAAGTTGACCCAGACCTCATTGTTAAAGCCAGCCTGCTCAACTTCGCCGGTCTCTGATATCCGCCGAGGATGAAGCTCGTCTCTCATATCCAACAGTATTTTCGCGTCACCTTGTCCAAAAAATGGATTGCGGATCTCGGTCACGGCTTCAGCAATGCTGTTCAGGATGGTACCGTTCAAGAACGGACCGGTGACATTTCCGGCATCGCCATGGCTATCGGTTGGATTTTCTGCGCTGTAGGTCACTCCCGTTACCGAGGCTCCCGATGGATTGATTACAAAACTTATCTTCGTACCGAAAAAAGTCGTGTATTCGCCTGGGGAACGCAAGTTGAGACTGGGGTTTTTTGATGATACCTCGCTTTTGAAGGCAGGAAATGTAACATCCGGATGCAGCCAGGTATCAAATGCTTCCAGCAGCGCATAATCCCCGTCTTTGTAAATTGCCAAATAGAAGCCTGGAATTAATCCAGCGGTCGCAGCGGGCACATAGTTGTCGGGACCTGGAGGTGAAAACACGAAGGAAGAGCCGCGGTCAACAAAAAACAACCCGTCGTTCAAATCAAGATCGACAGCATCTTGAATAAAGAGCCACCGCGGAGTATGAATTTTAAAGCCGCACATAAAATCAGGTGCTACTCCGTAGTTTTTGACTTCCGGCGGATCATACACTTCGGAGAAGTGGGAAAACTGAATTAGATTCTGTGCTATGTTTTGCGTACCGTACCCGGCGCTTTGACCGGTCGGCATAAAGGTAGTGGGCATAGCGACGCCGAGTTGCTGTTCCTTACCAGGGTGAAAAGGACCAAAGTTTGGATCGAGCGCCCACTGGGCTGGCTCACCGCCTGCGGTAATCAAGTAACTAGGCGAACTCGCATAGATCTCCACATTGTCGCAATTCCGCGCGCCCTCAGCGTCATTCTGGGGCGTCCTGTGCAACCGCTGAAAAAAACGCCGGTGTAAGTCATTTACAAATAAATCGTATAGCAAAGGTGGCAGGCGGTAGCCGCTGATCGCCTCTCTGGTTATGGATCCGTCACCGTTTCGAATCCACCATGGCCCTGGTCGAACAATGGTGCCCTGACCATTAACTGGAAACGTCTGCGTATTGTTTGTCTGGAAGACCCGAATGTTGCCCGCTTGAACTGCGAAATAAGGAACCAATGGATCTGCACCTACAAAAGCATCGGCAAGTCCGAGAGTCATAAAACCATCGCCGTCGTGCGCTACATTGCTGCCCTCATTGCGTCGGCGAAAAGGAACGATGCGTCGAAGGTCGTTGCTTGAGACAGCAACGTGGGCAGATACGTGGTCTAAGACAATGCGCGCTGCTAAACGCACTTCGTGATCGTAGGCGTACGTACACAAATTGAGAAGGGCCCAGCGCGTTTCCTCTTGATACGATTTGGCATTGTATTCGGAAAAATCATCACGCAAGCAATTCTGCAGCTGAGCAAGCAGCAGCCCCATGCAGGTCGGCCCGCCATTACGACTGTTGCGTCGGTTATCGTAATCCTCTTGTTGAGGGTTCCTTTGATAGAGCAGCTGGTTCGTGAGATAACGTGCTGTTGAAATCATGAAGATGTGGTTTTCCGTCTCGCCTATATCTTTGTGCAATCCCGCCGGCGAAATGTATCCGGCTCGAGTCCAATCGTTGGGTGGGGGGCCGCTGGTAAACCTGTCATCTTCATTGGGTCCATGGATACGACCTCTGGCGAGCAGTTGGTTAATTAGATGGTCGCGCGCATCAGAACTCAACTCATCATAATAGTTGTAGACGAGTGGAATGAGGTGCATTTGCGTCATGTCGTAATTGCCCTCACTTGTCGGCAGTGGAGACGGCCCCTGATTGACTATTAGTGATACCGTACCATCAACGCCGGGCCCGAATTCGCCGCACCATCCTGGCGAACTCTGGAGGATCCCGAAATTCACCAAATCCCGCAAATATTGACCGATGGTTTCACCAGTATTGCCAGGTGCAATTCCGATAGGCAAGCCGCCATTTGCAAGTGCAGCTGCCGTCTCCGGATCATTCCCCATCAGACCATCAATGTTGTTAAACGCATTTTGCCCCTCGGGCGCAGTTAAATCGTTCAGTACTGAAGCTATCTCAGAAAATGATATTGAGTCGCCCAACTTTCGAGTATCGGTTGGGAAATAGTCCTGATAAGCCATCATGGCCAGCACAGCTGACAGAGTCTGGACGATGGGAGACGATTTCGATACATAAGGAAAATTGAGTGCAAGTCCTACTATTGGCAAAGCGTCAAAGTTGAGTATTTCTAGCGGCCATGGCTCGTCAACCGGAGGTGCTAAGTACGGGTACTGTTTCACCTCCATGAACTGTCGGTTCAAAGCGCTTATCAATGCTAAGACACTGAGTAAGTCCTGTTCCGTTAGATTTTGGGTAGCTGTATCCAATTGCTTGAGAATAGCGCCATGTTGCGAGAAGACAAAGTTGGGATTTGCGCCGGTTTTAACTGCTGCAGCCGCTATAGCATCGAACTCGAAAATCTTGTTGAGCAGCTGAAGAAGAGCCCGCAACGAAGTGGGAGGTGAGGGCTTAAATCGTTGAATCAGGCTCCTGATTCCTATTGTCGGTTGCGGAGAGATCAGGCGGGGTGTCAAACGCTTTACCCATTGCTTGACGGAAAATGATTGGCTCGCCCAGTTCTTATTTGGGTCAAGGGGCCTTGGGACATTGGTGAGGTCGACGAAAGGCGCGACATTGCGGTCGGCAGTCGCATTCATTTCCCGCAAAAGGACTCGAAGTGAGTTTGTGGGCTGGAAGTTAGGGGGATTAAAGTGAGGATCGCCCAGGAGGCTTTTGACGCTGATTGTTGGTTGCGAGGAGAGCACGAGGGGTATCAGACGCTTAACGGCTAGCTTCACGGAAAGCATATCGATTCCCCAAATGCCATACAGGTTGGGGTCCTGGGGAATGGGCATACGTCTGCGGTAATACGGGCGCGTGCCTCCCCCAGTCGGAAGAGCGGCATCAGCCTCGCTGTTCATCAGCAGCAGGAGTGCGTGCACAGAATTTGGGGGCGTCGGCTTAAACTGACCGAGAAGCTCTCTGACACTGATCGTCGGTTGCTCAAGGAGCAAGAAACGGTGTGTCAAACGCTTGACGGATTGCCTGACGGAAGGCATGTCACTCCCCCAAAGTGGTTGCGGACGGACGCTAGGGTGATAGGTTTGAGGACTATCTTTGCCCACTCATGCAAAGACGTTCGTCGAAATTCACCCCCGTAGCTAGATGCTCCGGCCTTGCCGTTATTGCAGATTGACCAGAACCGGAATCATCCCACAGCCCTTTTCAAGAGATTGCAGTGCCTTGCCGATGACGGCTCCGAAAGCGCGCTCAAATCCGTCAGCTTTCATCCCATGACCGGGCCGGTCTGAAGTAGTCAACAGGTCACCTGCGTGAATCGGTGTCTCGCAGGCATCTACTTTGCAATATACTTTGCCCATCAGGGCGATTACAGCGCGGGTTCCTCCGGTCCTACGATCGATTACGAGTGCAGGCTTGTATTCTCCGGCTCCGGATATAACGCCGACCACTTTGCGGTCATATGCTGAAGTGCTCGGGGTGACGGCGCCGTTCTCATTCATCACCATGACCGTGCCGGGTTCGCATTGCTCCAAATTTGCCAAAGCAAACTGTTCTGCGAAATCGGCCCCTGTTAGCGTGAGATCGCCATCTACTGAAACGTCCCCAGTGACCTCGACATTGCCTTCAAAGTATCCCGCCAGTCCTCCCGGCTTATTGTGGCCTGAAACTCCAGCCGCTGCTAGGTTGTTACTAACTCCAAATACACCGTCGAATGTTTGACTCTCCCCGTATACTCCGGCATTGGTCTGACTGGATCCGGAGACTCCCCGAAAAGTATTGCTAACTCCAGCGACCCCGGTTCCCGAATCGCTGATACCGTGCACTCCGTTTCCTGAAACAGACTCACCACCAGTTCCGGTATTGATCTGGCTGCCGCCCCAAACGCCAATTCCGACCTTTGAGGTTCCGATTACTGAGTTGCCATTGTCATTGTTACCGGAAAGAGCTGGCGTGGCTGCGTCGCTACTTAAGGCGCTCAAGGGTCCGCTCGGTGTACCCATTGTTCCTCCTTTGCGCCGATGTCAGCGCATGTTTGTCGTTGTTTTTGGTTGGCGACTGGTATCAACAGCCATACCTTGGTAGTTCATAGGGAGTCGCACCTTTATGTAAGCCTTTACGGGTCGTGAAGTCTTGACAGAAACCTAGTTTTTTCGTGATAAAATCCTGCCACGGCCACATGTCACGCACGTATGACATTGACTCACAAGCATATCTATGAATTTGGGGATTGCCGCATCGACCCTACCGAGCAAACACTCGCACGTAACGGAGTGTTGGTACCCCTTACCCCAAAAGTTTTCGAAACGCTGCTCATTTTGCTGGAAAAGCCTGGTCGTCTGGTTGGAAAAGATGAATTCATAGTCCGGCTGTGGCCAGGAACCTTTGTCGATGAAGTTGCCGTGTCCCAAAACATCTCACGCCTGCGGAAGGCCCTAGGCGACGGGGATGGTGGAACTACCATTATTCAGACAGTTCCCAAGCGTGGCTACCGGATCGTAGCGGACGTTCGAGTCGTCACCCAACCCTCGAGCGAGTTATCCCCGCCCGCCATTAGCGTTGATCGTGGACAAGCAACCGTTACAAACGCTGACAACAAGCCACGAAAACCGAGCGCGTTACGGCGTCTGATGTTTGTGGTGGCATCATTGCTGGTTCTGATCTTAGCGGCTTGGATTTGGCAGCCGCCTGATCCCAAGCTCCTGCGCACAGTACAGATCACTTTTGGCGGAAAAGCAGACACAAGGTTGGGATTGCAGGTAGACGGGTCCAAAATCATCTTCGGCGAGAGAAGAGGCCCCAATTGGGAATTGCTCCAAACATCACTCGGAGGCGGAGCGGAGACACCGTTCGCCCCCCCTTTCCCCGATACCCGGATATTCGGTCTCTCACCCGACCAGACAACATTTTTGATCGCCACCGCCGCAGATTCGTCCGGCGGCATGCCACTGTGGATCCGGCCTGTTCAGGGCGGCCCTCCGCTTCGCGTGGGTGTGTCAGTGGACGCAGCAAACTGGTTCCCAGATGGCCGGCGCATACTGTGCTCTCGAGATGGAGAGGTGTTTTCCATCGAACGCGACGGACGCAACCGGCGCCACCTGTTCAACGTGGACGGAACCGCCGTCGATCTTCACTGGCACCCCAACGGGAGCCGGTTTCGATTTACGCTTGTGGACCGTAAAGACGAGCTTTCACTTTGGGAGGCCAACGCCGAGGGAGATAACCCGCATTTGCTGGACACCGGCCTTAGCGGGCGGCACTTTGACTGCTGCGGTGCATGGATGCCGGATGGGAAGAACTACGTCTTCAGCTCTTTGACAGATAGAGGCCAGGACATGTGGGTATTGCATGAGCCGCAAGGATTAGCGCGATTGTTTCCCAATAAACCGCTCCAGCTCACAACAGGGCCGAATGCTTTCAGGAGCCCAGTCCCATCGAAAGAAGGCAACAAAATATTTGTGCTGGGTTCAGACTGGCAGAGTAGTTCGTACTGGTACGATCAGCAAAAAGACGAGTTCTTCCCGCTTTGGGGACCTATTGCACGCGAAGTCTATGGCGACGTTACGTACTCGCATGACGGACAATGGGTCGCCTACATCGGGCCGGGATTGATCTTGTGGCGCAGCAGAGCCGATGGCAGCGAAAGGCAGCAGCTTACATCTTCGCCTATGTGGGTTCTTAGGCCGCGCTGGTCGAAGGATGGAAAGAGAATTCTCTTCGTGGGGCAAACGCCCGACAATATCTACAGTGCCTATATCGTTCCTGTGGAAGGTGGTGGCCCAACCCGAGTGCTAGAGGGAGACAAAGACTATCGCAGCTTCGCTGATTGGTCACCTGACGAGAAGTCGGTGATCATGGATGTACTGCCCGGCTGGAACCCAAGTGCAGGAATTACGGCGGTAAATCTCGATACACGTAAAGTATCCGAGCTGCCAGGATCTGCCGGCATGAGAAATATGCACTGGTCGCCGGATGGGCGTCTTCTAGCCGCCACTTCGGAGGATGGCAAGAGCCTGTATTTCTTTGACAATTCCTTGCAGCGTTGGACTAAAGTGGCCACGGGGCAGGTGGTCTCCCGCTGTGAATGGTCAGCGGATTCCCGGTATTTTTATTTTCAAGATGTTCGTGACAGCCGACAAGCTGCCTTTCGACTCGCCGTCGAGACAGGCAAGGTAGAGCGTATCCTCGATTTCACCAAGCAATTGCAAGGGGGCGTTTTGAGGGCATGGTGGATAGGAATCACTCCAGATGGACATCACCTGGCGAACTTCCAATCCGGCGAGACGAATGTCTACGCCCTGGAGGTAAAGCTTCCCTAATCCGTTGAAGAAATTCGCAAACCTACTTAGGCCAAAATGGAAATCAGCGATGCGGCCTCCTTTATCGTTCATCTTCCGCCTAAAAACTTGCACGTGCTTGGGTTCGCCAAATGAGGAAACTGGCGTGCTTTAGAGCACTGGTCTGCCCGGCAGCGCGCCGCTTGGGCTCTACATAGGTCGCTTGAGCACCTGATGCAACACCAGAGGGTCTACCAGGCAGGCGTAGCCGACAAATGTCCTAGACTGAGCATCTTATGAAACCGAAATGTGCTTCCTCGCCGGCACTGTAGTCGATTTTGTAGCTGCGAGAACCTAATGCTTCTAAAGCGTTCCACAACCGCAGATTTTTCGGTGTTGAATCTAAAGTGCTTGCGAGAGTACCTCCCGGTAGACCTCCTGGTCCAAAGCCAAGAGGGTCTACCGAGCAGACTCACCCGATAAATATTTCAAATTGAATAACTTGTGCAATCGACAGCGTCACTCCGGGCGGGCAGTGTAGTCGATCCTGTATTGGGCTGCGTAAAATTTAGTTTGAGCACGTCCACAATGTGCTCAACCGACAGTGCGCTTTCAGTTTTGGCGAAGCACAATATATTTGGCATTAGGACTTTGCAACAATTTTTGGTCACTATCTTTTCAGGCTGCCGAGAGACTAGTTGCAATATTCGCTGTGGGTCCGATTGTCAAAATCAGTGGTAAAATCTCCGCCATGTTGGGCGAAGATGATGCTGCCGACTCTGTTGGAATGTGGGGCTTTGCATGTCACAAATGTCGTGAGAACAATCCCTTCATTGACAAGCCAGGTGTGACTATTTGCGAAATAGAATCTCCAGTCGACACTCCTGAAACACGCACGTATCGTTGTCGGTTTTGTCATGCTTCGAACGAAGTCACGATGGGTAAGACCCGTTGGCGTCGTCTGGATGAGCTGATGAAAAAACACGGTGTCCGCAGCTAGGAGCAGGTAAGCTATGCCAGAATCCATTGCTTCCACCTTCAAATGTTACAGCTGTGGTCGGCAGAGCGAATATGCGGGCCGACACAAAGAGATGTTGATGGAGTGGTTTGACGCAAACCGAATGACAAGGCCGGAAACGCGTACTTACAAGTGCACACAGTGTGGAGCATCAAACCAAATCACCATGCTCCCGATGGAGTGGGATCTCATAATTCATGCCAATAGTTGAAGGCAAACCACCAGTTCCTGTTGATGCAGATGCTCGGAAGTATCTTCTCGACAAACTGTCGGATATACGCAAATCGTGCGAGTGGCTATTGACGCTCGGAGCTGCGAACGTGTTCGCAAACTTGATTCAGTCGACGACTATGCCGTGTCTTCGAAAAGCAACGCTTGTCATAATCGCAGTCCAGATGGTCATGGCACTCGCTGGAGCCACAGCAGTCTTGAAGAGCGATGTTGATCCTGCGGATGCCGAGCGTAGGCTAAAGAACACGTTGGTTTGGCGATACTGGATTCGAAACATTGCACTTGTCCTTCTCGTGTCCGCATTTGTGATGTTGCTTCCCCAAATCTGGGCGGGATTGCCGCCCAAGAAATAAGCAAACTCTCTGGCCGACATGCGTTCGCTCATCGGCGGTGTAGAGTGGTTAAGAACTGGCTCTGGGCGTGGCGAGAGCTCGAAGGATGTGTTCTTCCCCCCTCTCTCTTTCCACAAAAAGCCGGATCTTTGCATGACCACCCCATGTGGTCGGCCACCTGGTTCCGAACCGGATTCCAACCGTTATTGAACTCTGTTGAAATTTGTTGTTCTTAAGTGATTGATATTCAACCTGTTGCGACCTGCTCGTTGAACGCTGTTGAACTTCGTGGTTATTTGAAGCTTTCGTAGCTACAAAGTCGCCTACAGTTTTGAGTTTGTCTGCGGATGGCTTCCGATACTAAGCGTAGGGCTGGGGCGGCCTGTATATTCCGCGATCGTTTTGCTCCCTGAATAGATACAGGGGAAAAAGGGGCAATATGAACACGGCATCATTGCCGCTGACTCCCCGTTCCGTTTGTTTGGGCCGCAAGCACAGCAAGTGCTTGTACAACCACATCCAATCTTGGCTGGTAAAGCGCAGGATTCGTCTTGACGAACTGGCTGTAGATGGATAAGGCCTCTTCAAGCGCAGCGCGCGCCTCTCTCGGTTTATTTGTGGCCACATAAAGAGCGCCTAGGCTGGCAAGTGCGTTTGCGACGTCGGATTGGTGGGCAATAGGGTTGTCCTTGGCCAGATCGCGGTAGATCTTTAGGGCTTCCTCAAAGGCAGCCTGACATTCCTGCGGGTGCTCGGTAGCGCCGTAGACGACCCCCAGGTTACTCAGCGCAAGAGCCACACGAGGCCTGTAAGCACCGGGGTTGTTCCTAGCCAGGTCGCGATAGGTCGCCAGGGCATCTTCCAATAGAGGTTGCGATTCCTTCCACTGCTCTTTATTCCGGTAGAGAGTGCCGAGGTTGTTCAGCGTCTCTGTAACGTCTGGCCGATACGTGATTGGATCATGCTTGGCTAGCTCGCGGCGTATCTGCAGGGCTTCTTCAAAAGCAGCCTGCGCCTCTGCCGACTGCTCCGTTTCGTCGTAGACAATCCCCGAGTTGTTCAGAGTGGCCGCAAGATACGGTTGAAACGCAGCTGGATTACTCTTGGCCAAGCCGCGATAAACCTGCAGGGCTTCTTGAATGACAGCCCCTGCTTCAGTGAATCTTTGCGTGTCCCGGTACAGGTTCCCGAGGTTGTTCAACGTTTCAGCGAGATGGGGCTGATAAGTAGATGGGTTGATCTTGCTCAACCTGCGGACAATTTGCAGAGACTCTCGAAAGGCCGCCTCCGACTCCTCCAGCCGCTGTGTGGTGCGGTAGGTAATCCCGAGGTTGTTGAGGGTGGCGGCTAGTTCGGGCTGAAATGCGTTTGGATTGATCTCGGCCAACCGGCGGCAGATGCGCACCGCTTCTTCATATGAAGTCAGAGCTTCCTTGGGTCGATCGATGCGGTCGTAGAGAATTCCCAGATTAGTTAATGTCTCCGCCACGTCGGGCTGAAAGAAGGCTGGGCTATTTTCGGCTAGTTTCTGAAGTATCTCTAGCGCTTCTTGATAGCTTGCCAATGCTTCTTCCGGCCGGTGCATATCGCTGAACAAAACACCCACATTGTTGAGTGTGCTGGCTATTAAGGGCTGATAGGTAGCTGGGGCGCTCTTGGCTAGTTCCCGGCGTATCTGTAGGGCCTCCCGATAAACAGCTAACGCTTCTTCCGGCCGTTGTGTGTTGCTGTAGAGGTTTCCCAAGTTGTTCAGCGTTTCTGCCACATCGGCTTGGAAAGTGCCTGGACGTCCCTTGGCCTGTTCTCGCCGTATCTGCAAGGCCTCCTCATAGGCAGCTTGCGACTCCGCCAAGCGCTGGAGGTCGTTGTAAACTATTCCTAGGCTGTTCAACACGTTGGCCAGCTCTGGCTGATGAGCAGCTCGGTCAGCTCGAACGAGGTCGCGAGCAATGCTGACCGACGCCTCCAGCACGCGGCTAGCCTCGATGTATTGCTTCTGCTGCCATAGAAGCGACCCGTAAGCGAAAGCGTAAGCCAAGTTATGAGGCCGATATTGGTAAGCTTGGCCAAACTGAGGCAGCGCCTGCGCAGGCTGAAATTGTAGTGCGAAGATCAAGCCGCGGGTGTAGTGATTGGCCGCGTTCCGATCAAGCTGCTCAGGTTCCTTCGCGAGGATTTGATCGAGAATCGCTCCCGCCTTGTCGAATTCACCTTCATGGAGGAACTCTTCCGCCTGCCTGGAAAGCTCGGTGTCGTCCGCGGACTTAGCCAGCCGTTGCTCGAGTTCGTGATACTTCTGCGCCCAATCGTCGGCTTCCCGAATCTTCTGTGCCAGAGTGCCTTGCGTTTGCTCCAATCGCTTATTCAGGACGCGCATGGCCCGGGGGTCAACGCCGATGCAGTTAATTGTGACAGGACCGTTGGCGACGACATTTGGACTACAAAACCCTGAGCTCTGCTGGTGAATGTCAGCAGCTCGCTGGGGTGGAACGGCTAAAGCGACAAACACAAAAAATAGGGTCATTGGAACCCAACAGGTGGCTTCGCCTTCGGCGAGGACTGTTTTTTGAGTTCAGGGCAATTCACGGTTACGGTACCGGTGCTGATCACATTCGGATTGCAGTCGCCCTTACTTGTCTGGATGACATGCCGGACGTCTTGTTGGATTTGCGCCGGCGTCGGCGATGGTGTCGGTTGAGCAGCCGATTTCTGGTGGGCCGCGTGGTCGACATCTTGATAGGCCAGCCCAATTCCGCCGAAGAGCGCAATGCCCGCCGCTGCAAGAGCAACAGGCAGAATCCAGCGACGTTCGTCACGGCGTGTCGCGCGGGCCAATAGGCCAAATACCAAGAACAGTGCGTAACCTGCCAAGCCGAGCGGGTGAACCAAGATCCTTGTCCATTCGACAGATGGATTTGCCACGGCGTTCTCCTGTTGAAATGGTGATGTTAAAGGCCGATATGTTTCAAGAAAAAATGGGCTTTCAATTACTAAATTATGAATAAATCGTCGAGAACTGCCCAGCGGCGCGACGTCAACTTTTATAAAATATCACTGGATCTTAGCTGTTGGGAGAAATCTGGTTGTGCGTTATGCCAGGGGTCTCAGGTTTCACCATTTTTTGCCTACAGTCCCAGCTATCTTCCTTACTTACTTATATAGTTGTAGTATTCGCCGTGGTTTGAAACTACAGACCCTCGACCATGAGTTTCGTGTCCGGCAATACGCTCAGGAACGGCAGCATCCGGTCAGGGCGAGCCAAACGGCTGATGGCGTTCAGCGCCGAGGCAATCGCACCTTCCTGCCAGCCAGGCAATGATGATACTTGATCGCCAACAATAAAGAAGCATGGCTTGCTTGCGCCGTCGACACCGGTGCCCTGAATGATGTGATTGTAGTGGTGGACACTGCTTGTAACGTTGTTCCACTGCGCCCAGCCGCCCTTGATGTGGGCCATGTTCTGCCACGCGATCGCGACCCCACGATCAAGGCCCGCGGCGAACTCTTTGCCAAACAGCGCTGCGCCGGCTCGTGCCTCATGCAACCGCTTCTCAATCGGCATGCTGCCAAAATTGGCGGCATTGGCTGAAAAGTTATAGGCGCCGGTCAACACGCCTTTGCGATCGTGATAAGCGTCAGAGGGATACCAGATTTGCGTAATCGGGTTGTCGGTCCAGGAGATGCCGCCATAGATCGGCACAACACCGACCTCGGCGTCATCGCAGGTCAATACGGATGCGCCTTCGGAATCGATATGCGTGTGGAACGGCTTGCCTTGCCACAAGGTGCGGTTGGCCTGCCATCCCACCTTCGTAGTGCAGGCAAGGAATCGCGTGGTTTCGTCTTTTTTGGCTTGGGCCACGTAGACGGCATGGAGCGCTTGCTTGAACTCATCTGAGAAACCATTTGCTTCGCCAGACGCCTGCAGCCGCTTGGAAAGAATTTTCTCCAGAAATGGAATCGCAAGGTTGCAGAAACAGTAATCCGCGCGGAACGGCTCTTCATGTCCTTCGGCGGAGATCACGAACTGGCTGGTGCTTTTATCATAGTCAATGCTGGTTACCGGACTGTTCAGATGCACCACTCCACCAAGCGTCGCCACTTGCTGACTGAATGCGTGCTGGACCCGATCCATTCCCCCCACCGGCTGGAACAACGTGGGCTGCCAGAGGAAATCAAGCGGTTGATAGAAGCGGGTCTTCTTCCAATATTCCGATGCGAGCAGGCGGTCAAGATCAATGGCTTCAGCAATCTCGCCGGGTCTGACACCAGGCAGTTCGTCAAAACCTGCGCGATCAGAAACATCTATGGTATCGTCTTGCCCCGGCTCGGCGGTGCCGACGACATAACGCCCATCCGGGGTTAAATCGCCAAAGGTCACCATCAATGAGCGCAATTGCTCAACACGATTTTTGTCCTTAGCAGAGTCTCCCAGCAGCTGTGCAGCATTTTGATACACCATCTGGGCGATCCAGCCGCGCGTGTTGTGGGTGAGTTGGCGACTGACGACCGGCTTGTCTCCCTCAGGGCCGCCTTTCATCTGAGTCAGGTTTGAGTCGCTGGCCATGACATAAATCTCAACCTCGACACCAAAACGCCGCAGATAGTCGAGCAGGCGCTTGTGGCTTGACGGGATGCGTCCGGGCCCAGCGTTGAGATACGGTTCACTATCGCCGACTGGACGCTCAAACCGCACCACTTGTGTCTCACCGGGCGAGCTGTAAAGATCGCTGTTCTTGTCTTCGGTCAAGGTATCGCCGGTGCGCAGGGTCAGGCAGCGTCCACCGGTCCGGTCGCGGGCTTCAAGAACAGTTACCTTGACGTCGCTGTTGTTGGCGAGTAATTCATAAGCGGTGGTCAGCCCGCCGATGCCGGAACCGATAATTACAACGTGTTTTCCGTTGAGGCTGTCTCGCTTGATCACGCATGGATCGTAGGTGACATGCATCTGGTCATTGGTGGCACGGTCAAGCGCAGCCCAGGCACGCGCAGATCTGTGATGGGTGAGATATTCGCGACGACTTTCGAGCATTTAGGAGGCTCCTAATTCAGTTTCGGAATGGAGAATATGTTGGATATTCCTTCCCGTCAAGTAACTCACGTCGATGATTATTTTTTGCGCACAATTACTTCCACTCTGCGTTTGATTAGAGATTTATTAGAAATTTCGTAAGATGGAATTATTTCTTCCGTGTTGTTGCAATCAGGCCAATCAGGAGTAGGATTCCATGTTTTCCGAATCACTAACTAAATTCCAAAATGAAACTCCTGCATTAGGTTTGACCTGCCCCCCCCGAGAAATAGACCAGACTGAATGAGACTTCTCCTCCTCGGCCCTGGCGGGCTATCTTAATGGAGAAGTCTCATTCAGGTTGGACTAATTCTGAGGGAGCAGGTCAACTCCACTGTCACCAAAAGATCAGGTTCCATGAATAGCGTTGAGACAAAGCTGGACAAATAATTAGGAGCGCGAGGGCCGAAGGGGGTGTGAACAGCATTTAAATATCGGTCGATTCATCTGTCAAGAGAATTGTGATGATCACTCGCATGGCATTTCTTTGAAAGCGAGTCTCCAACTGTGAAGAACGTTTAATCTGAGTTCCCCTGTGCGTTTCGCTGATCCGGCATTTCTGAAACTACATCCTCAATACGACGAAGCCGGGGTATGCGACAAAAGCCCAAGGAGCCGAGAAGGTGATGGCAAAATCGACAGTATCGCTTCGGGTGGGCACTGTAGTCGATCTTGTGTCGGTGAAAGCCTCAAAGATCAACAGAGTTCAACAACCCGAAATTTGTGCGGTTGAATCTAAAAGGACTTCCGCGAGGGCTAGAGGATAGACCCTGTTGCGACCCGCTCGTTGAAGTCTGTTGAGCTCAATGGAAGTCAGAGGTTCTCTCAGCTACAAAATCGCCTACAGTAGCCTCCACGCCATGGGTGCTCACAGACCTTCGTGTGCGGCGATGATGAGTGTCCTCGAAGGTCGACAAGCACTGAAGTTCACCGACCCGGCTTAGATCGACATTCACGCGCCCAATCTCCGCCTTCAACTCTTCGGAATTTAAGCGCGAGTTCCATCTTCTTTTGTGTGAGCTTATGAAGGTCTTTTGCAACCATTGAAGCTCGCCTTTTCTCCGACGGGCTGACACTGGTTATGCAACCAAAGGATGTCAAGGCTGCCAGCGCAAAGTTGCTTATCTTGCATTCCATAACAGGAAAGAAAACTTTTTATTCAGCTTAGGCCGGATTCCTGACGAATCAAGACGGTTAGATGGTTTTAGGTGATTCTCCTGCTAAGCTGGTGTAATATGTCCGCTGCTAAGAGGAAATTATCGAAAAGCGTCTTAGTTGTTCCGTTCGGAATCAAGGGCATGCGGGTCCTTCTAGAGGTCGCTTGCTCTGCAATAGGGGTCTAAGATGACCGTAGCTCAACAATTCAGGTTTCAGGGCAAAATTTCTTCTTCAGGCTTTAGTCAAACGCTGTCGCAAAGAGTCAACGAATATTTCCAGAACCGTCAGATCACCAGGCACGCCAATCGGGAGATGATTTTCAAGACCACTCTTGGTTTTGCCTTGTGGCTCAGCACTTATTTCTGGCTCATGACCGGATCTTTCTCCTCCCTTGAGCTGGTCGGCATATATGTATTACACGGCTTCGCGCAGTTACATATGGGGCTCAACATTGCTCATGACGCCAATCATGGGGCTTATTCGAAGAGAAAGCAATTCAACAAGGCCTTAGGCTATGTATTCGACTTGGTCGGGCTGAGTTCCTACATGTGGCGGCTCATGCACAACGATGCCCATCATGTCTTCGTCAATGTTCGAGGCGCCGATACCGCTCTAATCTCCGGAAGTATATTTAGATTCACGCCTCACGACGAGAGAAGGCCCTTTCACCGCTACCAGCATCTCTATGCTTCCTTTTTCTACTGCCTTTCCACCCTTGACTGGGTCTTAACAAAGGACTATCGGTGGCTTTTCTCACAGAAAAGATTCGGGAACCGGAAGGTCGTTAAGCATCCGCTCTCTGAGCTGGTTCTCCTATTCGCTGCCAAGGCTTTCTACTATACTTACATGCTTGTTCTTCCCCTGCTCTATCTCAGAGTGAAGTGGTACTCAATCATCCTCGGTTTCATCGTGATGCATCTCTTCCTCGGTTTCACCCTTGCGCTCACTTTTCAACCGAACCACTTTACTGAAGACTCAAGCTTCCCCGAGGCTGATGCGGAAGGCCACCTTTCAAATGATTACATTCAACATATCTTCGAGACGACAGCGGACTATGCTCGGAGCAACCCGTTTGCGGCCTGGGCTTTGGGGGGCCTTAACCTTCATGTGGTACACCACATGTTTCCCGGTATCTGCCATGTGCATTACCCGGCCCTGACGAGGATCATCAAGTCGACCGCTGAAGAGTACGAGCTCACCTATCGGGAAAACAGGACGATCACAGGAGCATTTCTGGCGCATCTCAGATGGATGAAAATTCTGGGCAGCAGGGATGGCGACCTTGCGTTCAATCGTTCAGACCGCGGCACCATCATCGAAAAGGCTGAGCCACATATGTAAGTCTGAGACATTGTCGGTCTCAAAGGAACCAGGGTAACTAATACTTGCCACGCGAGAGGGAGGTCGAATGTAGGCGATCCGTGGAGTTCTCACGAGATTGGGGATTCAAGATCAGAACCGCCCTGCGCAGCTCCTCGGTAGCGGCCGCCGCATGTTTCGGCAGACCAGGACAAAGCAATGGGTTCCCGACAGCAACATGAACACCGCGACGAAAGAATACAATCCCCATCAGCATGAGTAGGCATTGCAAGGGGGTTGGGAATCTCCTGATCCAAGGGCCGGGATATGCGCCGTAACGAAGGTGAACGGGAATAATAGAAACCGCACGCCCCGCTTTCGCCGCCGCCATTCGGGCAATGACTACTGCCCCGTTTTTGAACGGACCCAAAATGCCATCCATATTTGCCCATCCCTCGGGGAACATTACGAGCGTCTGATCGGATGCCAGAATTTTAACTGCGGCTTTTAACGCGGGACCGCCTTTGCCTTCGGCTAAATCCGTGCAGAACGCTCCCCACTGCGAAAACAACAGGGCGCCCAACCCTCCGCAACTCTGCAGCAAACCACGTGCTGCCATGCAGCGTGCGGGCTTCGCAAGAAGTAACGCGATCACGAACGGGTCAAGATAGTGACCATGTGTTGGAGTGATCAGACGGAGAGCACCGCTCTCAAGATTCTCTCTGCCGCTTACGTCAACTCGGCCAACCTGCATCCACACTACATAACGGGCAACGAGCCGCATCACCCGAATTGCGGCATCTGTCGGAGGTTCGGGCACATAGCCGCACGTGCAGATAAGTCGAATCCTGGCGCGCGTCGCTCGCCAATGGGGCATAAACCATCGCCAAAACAAGGCTGCCAATGCCAAAACGAGCGAAACACCTATCCACATCACGCTCGGATTCATCGCCAAAGTCAGATTGCACATCATGCACCAAGAACAGAGCATTAAAGAAATCTCATGTAGATTACCGGTATGCCCGGCCCTTAATCTCATCTTGAAAGAGTAAGGTTCCCAGTCTACAAAACATAGATTGCTCTTGCCTACATATTCCAGGTGGACTATATTCGCACCTTTATGAAAAATCAAACTCCATTGCTGGCTGCCTTCCCCGCAATGGCCATCATCGACAATGCGAAAAGCATTAGAAGCATGTTTAAATAATTTCTGCAGCCAGACCAGGGATATCATGTCGGATGGTTGTACGCCGCTGCGAGGGGCTAATATCAGGAGTTCCTCAAGAAAGAATCGTAAGATGGACGACGGTAGGCAATTCAAGTTCACGCAAAAAGTCGCTTCTTCAGGTTTCAGCAAAGCGCTGTCGGAACGAGTCGATGATTACTTCCTGAAACGGCAGATTTCCAGGCACGCCAACCTGGAGATGATTTTCAAGACGATCTTCGGCTTCTCGTTGTGGGTCGGCACCTACGTCTGGCTCATGGCTGGCCGCTTTTCCCCGATTGAAGTGGTTGGGATGTATGTATTGCACGGGTTCGCTCAGCTATTCATGGCTTTTAACATAGCGCATGACGCGAACCATCGAGCATACTCGAAAAATCAAAATATCAACCGTGCTCTGGGCTGCGTCTTCGATTTGGTCGGCGTGAGTTCTTACATGTGGCGTCTGCTGCACAACGACTCACATCATTCCTTCGTGAACATTCGCGGGGCCGATACTACGCTGATTTCCGGCCATATTTTCAGATTTACCCCTCATGACAAGAGAAGGTCCTTTCATCGCTACCAGCATTTGTATGCGCCTTTTCTCTATTGCCTTTCGACCCTTGACTGGATCTTGACCAAGGACTATCGCTGGCTCTTTTCTGAACAAAAATTCGGCAACCGGAAGATTATCCAGCACCCGCGCAATGAACTCATTCTGCTCTTTGCCACCAAGGCCTTCTACTACACTTACATGATTGTCATACCACTGCTCTATCTCAGGGCGCCCTGGTACTCGATCCTTGCCGGTTTTGTGGTGATGCATTTCTTCCTCGGATTTATCATTGCGCTAATTTTTCAGCCGAATCACTTTAACGAAGATTCCACTTACCCCGAGGCCGATGAAGAAGGACACATTTCCAATAACTACATCCAGCACATTTTCGACACCACAGTGGACTACGCTCGGGGAAGCCCGTTCGCGATCTGGATTTTGGGAGGCCTCAACCTTCACATTATCCACCATATGTTCCCGGGGATCTGTCACGTTCATTACGCCACCCTGACCAGGCTCGTTAAAGCGACGGCTGAGGAATACGGATTCGCCTATAGAGAAGTCAAGACGATCACCGGAGCATTTCTGGCACACCTCAGATGGATGAAGATTCTGGGCAATACGGATGTGGATTACAGCGCTGCGATGCGTGCAAGCATGGCTCGGTCGCAGAGTCAGTCGGCGCGCCGTGACAACGGAGCCGAGATTTAAGATGGGTGTGTAGCTGTGCAAAGCCGGGAGACATCATCCCCAGGAGATACCATGAACCAGACTACTATTCAGAAAATTCAACCCTGGGAGCGGCCTGTCTGGCAACCGGCGCCAGTCAAAATACCTATCTTCATTTATCTGATTCTTGTACACATTTTGGCACTCATGGGGCTGATTCTTTTCCCGATTCCGAATGCGAGGGTCCTGATTGCAACTCTCGTGATATGCGGTCTCGGAGGCCTCGGAACGACCGTTTGCTACCATCGTCTGCTCGCTCACCGCACTTTCAAGCTGAACAAGGCGGTCGAGCCCATGTTGATTCTCTGTGCTATTTTCAACGGCTCAGGGGCCCCGGCAACCTGGGTTGCATACCATCGGCACCATCACTCACACGCCGACACTCTCGAAGACGTTTCCAGCCCCAGGCAAGGCGGCTTTTGGTGGGCGCACCTGCGCTGGCTCTACCAGTCGGCCCCGGCAGATCCGCAGAGATGGTGCCCTGAATTGAATCGAGGAGCATACAGGTTTTGGGAATATTCCGAAGTTCCCATCATTATGCTGTCGATGAGCTGCGGCCTCATGCTGGGATGGCAGGGCTTCTTCTGGATAGGTGCAATTCGGCTGGTCTACTCGCTGCACATGCAATGTTTTGTCAATAGCCTTACGCATCTGGGCCACTCGGGAGAACGTGATTCCAGCCAGAATATTTGGTGGCTGGGTCCGTTGCAACTGACCGCATGGGGCGAGAACTGGCACAGAAACCATCACACCTATGCCGGATCTGCCCGCCTCGGGCTGCGCTGGTGGCAGATTGACATTGGATGGTACTTCATCTTCTTCCTGGAAGCCATTGGCCTCGCCAGGAACGTAAAACGACCGAGAGGGCCCAAGAGCGTCGAATCACATTCCCCCCTCAAAAGTTAGGACAGAACATCCAGACATCTATCGAGTCGTTAAAGCCGATCATGACTTCGGCGGAAGAGCCAACTATTGCGGCTTTTGCGACAATGTGCGGCACCGGCCAAAATCCGGACTAAAGAAGCAACACCACGTGGTCTAGAAGCGTCGACGTTCAGCACATCCTTTAAAATTGAGGATCTTGTAGAATTGAGAATTTTGGGCTTTTGAACAGACGTTCCAGCGTCAATGAGAAATCTGGTTCGGGAACAGGGGCCTCGGAGAAGTCCTTTAGATTCCGCATCTGAAACGCAAAGCGTATTGAACTGTGTTGAAACCTTGTTCTTTGTTGAAATTGGAGGCTTTCGCCGCCTCAATTTCATCTACACCGTGTTTCACTTTTGGGGTTCACTCCCACATACTTGGATCCGGAGACCTTATAATCCTTACTTGCATTTGCCGATGGGATTACCTGTGGCATCCTCTGCCATCGAGCACTGCACCACGGCTCCGGTCATATTGTTCGTTATGAAGGCGCTCGTCTGCGCTGAGTTTAGAAGCAATGTCGAGCCAGAGGTGAAAGGACCGATTCCCAGTTGGGCACACTTGCCGATAGGCGTCGTGCCGGTGCTATCCACTGCCGCCGTGCAATGTGTTATGACGCCCTTGTTCTGATCGACAATGACTATGCCGTTTACGGTCGACCCCATAGTGAAAGCCGGTGTCGAACTTGCATGGGCCGCGATCCCTATCTGGATGCATTTCCCGATTGGACTGCCTTGCCCGCTTTCTAGCATCGAGCACTGCATCACCGCTCCCGACAGACTGTTGGTCACAAACGCGCTGATCTGCGCTGAAGCTAAAAGGAAGTTCGAGCCCGCAGTCAAAGGCACTACTCCTAATTGGGTACACTGGCCGATAGGAATAAGACCGGTGCTGTCTAGCACCGCCGTACAGTGCGTGATTACGCCGCTGTGCTGATCGACAATGGCTACACCATTCACGGTCGATCCCATGGTGAAACCCGGCGTAATACCTCCATTCTCTGCGAACCCTATCTCGCTGCATCCCCCTATGGGCTTGCCCTGCCCGCTTTCAGTCGTCGAACACTGCACCACAGTACCCAAAAGGGTGTTGGTCACGAAGACGCTCGTCTCTGCTGAGGCCAACAGCAATTTCGACCCAGGAGCCAAAAAGCCGGTTCCCAATTGAGCACACTGGCCCAAAGCCTTGACGCCACTATCCAACACCGCCGTGCAATGAGTTATGGCACCACTTTGCTGATCGACAATAGCTACCCCGTTCACCGTCGACCCAATGATGAAAGCCGGCGATGGACTTCCATTGGCCTTCCCTATTTCACTGCACTCTCCAATGGGCGTGCCTTGTCCGTTTTCAGTCATCGAACACTGCACCACAGCTCCCGTCAGACTGTTGATCACGAAAGCGCTCGTCTGCGCTGAAGCCAGAGGGAAGTTCGAGCCGATACTGAATGGAGCTGATCCCAGTTTCGCGCACTGGCCGAGCGGTGTGACACCTGTGCTACCCACCACTGCGGTACAATGCGTTATGGTGCCGCTATGCTGATCGACAATGGCTACGCCGTTCACTGTCGAACCCATGGAAAAAGCCGGCGCCGCACTACCGTGGGCGGCGGTTCCTATTTGACCGCATTTGCCGATGGGTTTGCCCTGCGCATTCTCCACCATCGAGCATTGCACCACCGCTCCCGTCACATTGTTGGTCACGAACGCACTGGACTGGGCCGAGGCCAGAAGCAAGTTCGATCCGGCAACCAAAGGAGCTGTTCCCAGTTTGACACACTTTCCGAGGGGCGTGACACCAGCGCTATCCAGCACCGCCGTGCAGTGCGTGATAGCACCGCTTTGCTGATTAACAGTAGCGATCCCATTGATGGTTGAAACCACCGTTACCGCCGGCTTTGGGGCAACACCGTTGCGACGATTGATCGTCACCCCGAAAGGATTCACTCCTACAAGAACTGTTGCCACGACAGAATTGGACGCAATCCCCACCACCGAGACCGACGCCGAACTCTGGTTGGAGACATAGGCAAATTGCCCATCCGAGGTAATTGCCACACCGGCAGGTGAAAAACCTACGGGAATAGTCGCTATCACCTGGTTGCTCCCGGTATCTATGACAGATACATCGCTGTCAACTCTGCTCGTCACATACACGCGAGTACCATCCGGCGTGATTGCCAGTTCGACAGGTATCGCACCTACTTGAATCGTTGCCGTGACCGTATTGCTTGCGGTGTCGATCACCGAAACATTGTCTGCTCCGAAGTTTGCCACATATGCAGTAGCACCATTTGGAGTGATGGCCACCCAGTTAGGGTTTGCCCCCACCGGCACTGTGGCCACTACTGTGTTGGTTGCTGTATCGATTGCCGAAACCGAATTTGAAAAGAAATTGGCTACATATAGAAAACGGGCGTCAGGACTTAGCGTCATTCCCGCCGGACCAAAACCAACGGTAATACTGCCGCTGAGAGCGGCACGCTGAGAATCGATAACCGACACGATGTTACTACCTGTGTTGCTCAAGTAAGCTTGCTTCCCGTTCGGGAGAAAGGTCACGGCAAAGGGACGCGATACAGCGTCCAAAGTATTCACGACCATGTTCGTGCTCGCGTCGATCACAGAAACTGTATTATCGTTTTCATTTGTGACGTATACCTGGCTTCCCTCAGGATTGCTTGTAGCTCCGGTGGGGCAAGTTCCGACTTTGATAGTCCCTACGACGGAATTGTTCGTCGGATCAATTATCGAAACAGTATTGGAATCACAATTTGCAACATAAACAGACACAATCCCTGGTTTCACCCCGGCCCCTTGTGCGTGGACCAACGTCATCGCGATAAAAAGGACCGGGATCAGGACAAACCGCTTCGCAAGATTTGCCATTTGGGAGAGCAGCGAAACAAGAGTTGTCATTCTTCACCGCGCTATTTAAAAGTTTACTTCCGCCGCAGCTGTTGCATGCCAAACCGAACTGGCATTCCAACACGCGAATACACGGAAAACTCCGCCATGTCTGGTAGTCGCAATGTTTTCCGAAGGAATGTGAAAGGGCCGTACTCTAGGAAATTTTGAGTAACCGCGAAAGGTAGTTCAGTTCCACTATTTTGTCAAGCGCCAAGTCAACAACGTGAGGACTGATCCCTGCCACTTGTGATGCACTCATCCCGCTATTCCTTCCAGGTTTCAAATACCTATTCATTGCAACTACAAAAGCATCGCAGGAGTTTGCACAATTACAGTGTGTAGCGCCACAAAGCTGAGATCAAGAGTTTATTAACCTTGCTCCCTAAGCCTTGACCAGCCATTACAAGAAATTCTGTCTGGTATTGAGTCCCGCTGGTGCAAACCCAGAGGGTCTACCCGCTGAGGAGACATTTAACTGATTTACATTCAATGCAATTTGAGGATGGCGCAATCTCGTGAGGAGCAACTGTAGTCAAATTTGTAGCTGTGAACGCCTCGCATTTCAACAGCCTTCAACACCCTTCAACACCCCAAAATTTTCTGCTGTTCACTTCGACGTGCCGTAAAGCACAAAAGGCGCCCAGAAATAAGGATGGTTCGCTGATTCTGTTGCGGAATTAACCGGTTGTGTAGCTCGGTTCATAGATGTGTTTTTTGAATCAGCCTGATGGATCATGGAAACTTGCGCCTGCTGAAGAGCACGATCGCGGGGCATGCCATTTGCCATATTTTTATAGAAGTCTTGCATCAGTACTGCAGTCCTATCATCGGCAACGCTCCAAAGGCTCACTGCAACCGATGGCGTTCCTGCGTACATGAAGGCGCGGGTAAACCCAATTACACCTTCTCCCTTCTCCAGCTTACCGAGTCCTAACTCGCAAGCACTCAAGGTCACAAGGTCGCTCGTGAGCTCTAAGCCATATACTTCCCCAACGGTCAAAAATCCATCTTCTTTACTCCCTTCATCGGGCGCGAGAACAAGCGCGCTGAGGGCCGGGAGTTCATCACTTACAAAGCCATGCGTGGCAAAATGCAGATATTTATACCCCTTGAGCAGGCCACGACTCGAATAATCCTTCACTCGATGCTTGGTTGCTTTCTCATGCTTGAAGACGCTCTCGGTACTGTGCAGGAGCTTTCCAATTTCATCCACTTCTACTTCAGTCGCGGGAAGATCGGTGGGTATGGTGGAACCAAGATAATACGAATACGCATCCTTGTTGACTTCCTCGCCACGCGTTGCAATTGCCTTCATTTCAGTTGTCGAGAGCGAGGCGGTGGATTGAGCAGCAGATCCTGAATAGGACGGACGGCCCATCGCAAACAATGATTTGCGATTTGCTCCGGATGATCCGGTCCCCTGGGCCAGCGAGATCAGCACCGAGCTGGATTGTACATATGATATGGCGAATTCCTCGACCAAGTACCGGGGTTGATTGTTATCAAGGCTGGACACCAGGGCCTGAAATGGCAGCCTGAAAAGCTCTCCATCAGGCACAATGATAAGGCGCGAAATGCCCTTGAGCTCAGTATGGAAGTGGCCCAAAAGCTCGGCATACAGATTGTGGCCTTCCTCAAGGGCCAATTTGCCCGGTTGCGTAAGGGTCTGCCTGTAGCGTTCGGCCCGGACCAATAACGATTTGGGGTCCTTCAAGACGACGACGCGGACCATATTTTTTTTGATCAACCACTCTGCAAAAAAATCTCTGCCAGCAAAGTATTCGATCACCGCGGAATCGCCATCGAGTGCAGCTTGAACATCAGCAGCGGTTGCGGGATCTGTATATTTCAATTGGGCATATTTAGGATACTGGGCCCGAAGATTCTTCTTGAATGTCTCGAAATCGGAGATCAGGTTGTGCAACTCCGCTTGCAAGGTATTTTGGCTGGATGCGCCTGCGATTGCCATCTGCGACTTGATCGCCCCAATGCGCAGCTCGTACTGTTTTTCCGCCCTGATTTCCTTATCAGGGACCCCAGAGAAGCTCTTGGCTTTCGATTGGTTCAGCAGCTCAAGGAGTATCCGCGATTTTGTCCTCTCCGCATGTTTAAAAGCTTCGATGTCCCACCGGTGCGTGGGCTCTAAATCATGCAGGCGCAATTCGGCGGCCACAAGAGTTTCGAACGCTTCGAATTTCTCTGCGAGATAGGAGACTCCGGACGACTCGGTTTCAATTCCAATAGGTTCCATTCCCTGGCGTGTTTCTTCCACCAGGTCGGCGGCAATCGTCAGAGCAGATACAGCACTTCGCAAGTACTTGCGCTCGTCGGCGGGCGCATCGCGACGTGAGGATCCGGCCAGTTTGTAAAGCAGGCCGCCTTGGTTCGCGAGCAGGCTTTGGGCAGAGCGGCC
The DNA here is from genome assembly GCA_036495645.1 of Candidatus Angelobacter sp. Lineage (GTDB taxonomy): Bacteria > Acidobacteriota > Terriglobia > Terriglobales > Acidobacteriaceae > Angelobacter. The sequence goes on along the minus strand of DASXMN010000002.1, from coordinate 9,902 downwards.
GTTGGTAATATCCTGCCGGCGGGGGACCGGATATGGGTCTTCGTCTGAGGCTTCAAGAGATCTGGTAGAGATAAGCGAGATCGCCCTCGTCACCATAGAAAGCTGCTCTCTCGGTTTGTCCAGGCTCGGAGCTATGTTATTCAAGGCCGCCGCTTCCAAGGTACGATCTCCCATTTCCTGCGCGATTTTTTGAGCGTCGTGCCAATAAGAGAGAGCGCGCTCCTTCTCTCCCAGCTCCACGCTGATGCTCCCGAGATTCAACAACCCCATTGCCTCACCGTGACGGTTCTTGATCTCCTTCATAATCGTGTACGAACCCGTGATGGCTTCGAGCGCTGAGTGAAGATCGTGGCTTTCCAGGGCTACCGTGCCAAGCCCATTCAGGGCGATGGCCTCGGCATGCTTGTCTTTCATACTTTTCGCGGAGGACAAAGCTTCTTCCAGATGGCTCTTCGCTTTACTGTATTCTCCAATGCTCGTAAGCATCGATCCCAAGTTGGAAGCAATAGTCATCTCCGTTATTTTGTCGTGCGCGGATTGCGCGGCCGCCAATGCTTTTTCGAAAAACTCGGTTGCGAGCTTGTAATGCCCGAGTTCGCTGTGCAACGATCCAAAATTGCTGTAAAGAACGGCTCCCCTTATTTTTCCACCGCCGCTTTTCCCAAGGGCCTCTTCCAGTACTGCCTGTGCCTGGTCCGTTTGTCCGCGGGTGAGATAAAAGCTACCCATATTCACAAGCACACTGACCTCGGCCACCGTATCATGGCGGCTGCGGTCCAAGGCCAATGCTTGCTTGAAGTCTGCCAATGCCTCGTCAAACCTCCCGAGATCTGTTGCAGTCAATGCCAGGCTGTTCAAAACAGAAGCCTCAGATTTGGGAATTTCCAGCTCGTGCAGCATCTTTCTGGCATCGTTCTGGTAGGAAAAGGCTTCTTCCGTGCGGCCGAGAATGCGAGAAGCGCGTCCCATGAGGTTGAGACAGGTTGCCAGGACGTCCTTAATGCCAGGATCGCGACTCTCGATAAAACCGCGCGCTGATTCTTTGAATTGGGCCAGTGCCTCCTCATATTTCGAATCGGCAAAAAGCACCTCTGCCTCTTTAAACTTCACCTGATTTGGATCAATCACGACCAGATATTTTTCAAAAAGCTTACGAATTTCGGGTTCATGCTGGAGCCGCCACTGTTGATATCCCTTCTCGAATTCGGGACGGAAATAACAAACATACACAAATGCCTCGAGCAAATGTTCCGCTTTGATCTGGAGCAGAAAATCAAGATCTTCGTCCTGCAGATGCGGATTTTTTGCTTTTGCTTCCTGCCAGAACGCCACCAATGTTTCAAAGCTGGCTCGCTCGATTTCAAATGACGGCTCGAGCTCGCGAGTGTTTTGGGCCGCAGCTTTTCTATAAAGCAACACTTTTTCCAGGCTGTAGGCGAGCCACGCCGCGGATACTTCCTTTGACGCTTCCTTTCCTGTTTTTAGGAGGATCTTGAACTTGCCCTCGGGCGTATACATCACACGCGACATTCGTTCCACGCGATGGAGCAGCACTTTGTATTCGTGAGCATAGGCGTAGATGCTCAGGGACTCTGTGAGAGAAAAAGAGCCTGGTTCAAGCATCACCGACCGTATGTAAGCGGAGAGCGCCTCGTTTGTATGGCCAAGGCGGTCCTCACACTCAGCGATCCGGGCATAAGCGCGTCCATAGCCTGGATTCGCCTTGGCAGCGTGCCTGTATCGTTTCAAGGCTTCTTCCCAATTGTTATTCTGAAAATAACAGTCGCCTAGAACTATGTACGTATAGGTAAAGAGAGGCGCGCCACTGAGTATCTCCGCGGCGAGACGTTCAGCCGGTTCACATTGGCCGGACTCGGAAGCCTGCAGCAGATTATCGTACTTGGCTTGAGCATTCGCCGGAGGGGTTTCGCGTACACCGAATTCCCATGCCCACCGCTCAAACTTGATGACCAGTGGGTCATCCGGATCAAGCGAGAGCCTCTCGTTCAGGCCGTCGAGGGCATTCTGCAATGCATCGTGCATGGCCGCGAGTATTTCAGCGCGGTCGGCCATAGTGAGCGCTCTCTTGTAAAGAAGATCGGCCTGCCGCAAATGCTGGTTCTGTTCACCCTGGTCCGTGGAAATTTCCGGCCATGTGGACTGTTGTTCGGATTGATATACCGGGAATGCATGTGCAGCCATGCTTAAAAAAACAGCTAAGATCAACCCTTTAGCTGCGAGTTCTGACCGCTGGCGCAACATTGATAAGCCTGAAGATATGCAACTCTACACCAAACAACCATAGAATGCGGCAATTTTTTTGATCGCACTACTCAGGTTCGTTTGGGACTAAGTTCCGCCGGGCCTTAACGGCCAAAAGGAATTACAGGGAACCCCCTAAATCATGCATTCTGTCCTGGGATTTCTCCAGACCTTCTATCAACTGTTCAATCCATATGCCTATCACGAAGGGCAGAAAATCCATTCGGAAAAGACCGTAGTAGATGCCCAGGAAGCTGGCTAGAAAAACCAAAACTAATAATGTTAGGGTGCCTGTCGCGGCCCATATTGGCAGGAGACGACTATTCAACCATACGATGACCAGCGCCAGCGCTATTTTCAACGCCCATGTGCTCCACCCGTGTATCTCCCATGGGTCTTTCATCTCCGCTAACTCAGCCTCTACCGCCGAGCTTGTCAACTCAATGCCCAGCTTGGGCCCAAACGGCGTAGCATGCACATCGTTAAATTTCGCGCCCAGAATCACCACGTCGCCGAGTTCTCCAGCACGAGATTTAGCGCTCCCTCCTTGGCTCATTAAGTCGGAAAGCGGACTTGAAACGAAGTCCCAATCAACGAGCGCGGGCTTTGTTCGATCGGCTTCCTCATCGTCTGTGGGCCCGCCATTTTTCCCGGCTTGAATTACCGAGCAGGCCATCTGGGCCCCCGTAGCGCAATACGCATTGAGAATTGCCCAGTGGAGCGATTGGGTCTTCGCATCGATTTGAATGCGACGTTGGTAACCGCGGACTGTCCCGTCTGGATCTTGTGGGAACAACGGTGAGCCCACATACTCCGGCTGATCTGCACGATTGCCCAACACTCCCCCCGCTTTCCAAATGTAGGAGCGCCGGCGCTGGCCTGGCTTCTCAACCAGATCCTGGTGGGATACTCGCGCCCACACAATTTTTGATTGAGTCGCGGGAAGTTGTAGTTTTCGAAATCGCGGAGCGGATGTATCAATATCTATAGCCAGCACTTTTGGTTGATATGCAAGGATTGTTTTCAGGACGGCACTAAGATTATCGGGCTGCAGCCACTCTCCCAAATATTTATCGAACTCCTGCTCATCTATGGTGATGAGCCTGCAATGCTTCGCTGGCCGCGGTTTTGTGACCCCCAGTAATATGTCCGTTCCCGCCAGGCTTCCACGTTCAAAGACCCATCGGTGACCCAGCCAATTAGTAAAAAACAGCAGCAGGACTAGAACTGAAAGAAATCGCCAGTGACCGACTATATGGGTATATCGTTGCGGATGCGTCCGCCATATCTTAGGTTTTGTCGTAGTCTTTACGCCGGTTGCGGGGACAACAGCTTTCTTTCGCTTCATGATCGATTAATGTGTTGCCAGTGCATGCAAATAAATGCGCCGCAGGGTCGGCGCAGTTGGGTCCTCTGCATCCCAGCCTCGCGTTGCCCCAACAGCCCGGCGAAAATCATCATGGAGTTGCTGGTATTGAGATGGGTCGGCAACCAGCAACTCGGCATAGCTCGGAGTGCGCACAGCAGTCTCTTCTACGATTTTGCATAGATACAAACTGTATATTCCCGAATGTTCAATGCTCACTGGCAGCGGCGTTGGATGCACAGGGTCCCACAAATACTGCAGCGGCTGCGGTTCTTCCGGGCACTTCGGTTTACCCGATTCGTCTACCGGACACAATTCCAGCCAGTATGCGCCCTTCCGCGAGTTATTCAGAATGTCTCCAAGGCTTAAGCCGTCTTTTCGCAGTTCTACCACTCCATCCGACAAACTGGGTTCTCTTCCCAATTGCCTGGTTTGCAAGATGCCTTGGCTGAGACCGTCATAAACCTTGGGATGGGTGGAGGCCAACTCAAGAACAGCATCGAAAAACGCGGTCACAACATTCTTCTTCGGTTGCGCAGGTACGAGTCGTGCCAGATCCAAAGGGGCCTTGCACCCTTGTTCACGCGGCTTAGAGCAATCGAAATTTTCCAAAAAGCCCCAGCGTGAGCGAATCTGTATCTCTCCCCGGCCTGCCACAGGAGGAACAAGTAGTATTAATTCGCTATCTCGATGAATGTTGTACATTCTCCAAACGCCACGGGATTCCTTGGTGCATTCCATATGGGCCTGATCACACCAGGTTCCTTGTGTGCTGACCACAGTACCAATCACCTGCTGTGGATCCACTTCGGCCATGGCGGGACTTATACAGACAAGAATGGAAAGGACCAATATTAATCTGGCTGGAATCGACTTATCCACCCTGCACTTCCTTGCTTGATTTGAATCAAGTTTTCGGGTCTTGCGGGATTATTCTCCGCGTCATTTTGATAGGGGTGCTTGTTTAAAATAATGCTCCGCAGTATAAACTTTCTTCGCGTCCTGTCAATATGTCATTCTAGACAAACCATCTGATGCAAACCCAGAGGGTCTACCTGATCGCAAGTGGGTCTAAACTGTTTTGTCTTCAATGAGATTTGAATTGTGCTTAGTGCTCGAAGTTCGCACTGTAGTCGATTCTGTAGCTGCGAGAACCTCACACTTCTACAGCTTTCCACGCCCTCAGATTTTTTGGTGCTGAATCTAAAGGGCTGCAAGAGGGCGGACGGGTAGACCTCCTGGTCCCGAGCCAGATTCCAACTTCTATTGAAAGCTGTTGAAATTTGAGGTTTCTAAGTGATTGTGTTGAACCGGTTGCAAGCCTCTCGTGAACGCTCTTGCGATTTGTTGAAGTCGGAGGCTTTTGCCACCACATTTTTGCCTACAACTTCGACAGAAATACTTTTTCTTGCACATGTGGCATGAGGTAGATCTTCGCGTTCAAGCTCCGGAGCCAGCGTGCCCCGGCCATTCATAAGGTACTCCAATTCTCTTAGATCACCCAGTGAAGGCGGTTATCTTGAGACCAATCCTGTAGTTTTCAAAATAAAGCCGGCAAGGATTGTCTCTTCTGACGTAACTTTGGTGCAAAATAAAACGTAACGGCAAAGTTTCCAATTGCGTGTGCAAACATTATTGACGGAAGATCCGCAGTGAAAAGATACAGAATGCAAAACGTCATCCCGAAGTAACCAGTAAAGACAACCGAGAGAATGCCGCCGCGCAAGTGATGTAGGCCAAAGATAAGCGAGCTTGCAATGACGAAGACGGCTGTGCCCCAAAAACCTGAAGGCGCTTGATATAATGCAACACCTCTAAAGCACAGTTCTTCCCAAAATGCGCCAGCAATGCATATTGGGATAAATGCAAGACCATCGTTGCGTTGCGGGATCGAGTCAAGATGTGCAACTGGCCCAGGCCGAATTATTCCAGGATTGACCCTTCTTAAAACCACGGCAAAAACATCTGGAGCGATTACAACGATTATGCCGATCACGGCGTGAAAAGCGAAGCGGGAGAAGGTGGTAAGTCGAAGTCCAACTGCGTTCAGCGGCACACCCTCCTGACGGAGCAGCAACAGCAGCAAGCAGCTAAGCATCACAGTTTCGAACAAATATTGAACAGTTGGCGGCGGAGGGCATCCGTGTCGGAGGCGGTGCCATGCTCTGATGGGTAGAATGGCCACCACTAATATTGCAAAGGCGATAACGGAGTATGACACTATTCGCTTAGCTCTGCTCTGCAGGTTAACTTTGCTTTAGGGTGGCAAGCACATCGCGCACTAATTAAAAATATCGTCTTTGGTTTTGCGCCAGATGGCTGACTTGTCAACTTTACGCGTCCTGTGTAATGATTCCAAGTTTTGCAGCATCGGTCAAGCTACTGAGCAGCTCAGAAAAATCTCCAGAGATTCTCGTCTTTCCTGAGGTGAGTAACGCTTCCACAATTAAGTCAGCCGTTGCCCTCGGCTTTTCGCGGAGAATCTGAACAGCCTGGAATGTAAACGCATCAACTTTGATCAGTTGCATGCAGCCGGTTGAATCGCGGTGCCAAACCAGATATAACGGCCCCGGGCCGGGCACTAGCAGTTCACTTGCCGCAGGGTTGGAAAAGGACGTGCTGACGTCGTGTTCAACTTCTAGAACTGCGACGATATCGCCGATTGATAACTTTGATCCCAGGCTAACAAGCTGCATTTCGGTAGATGCCATTTTTGTTCGATAGCCGGCCATGGTAGTCGGAATTCGGATCGAGCCAGTGAGCACGTGATTCATTTGAATCACACGTAACAAGGAAAGCAAGTGTGGAGGCGCACCTTCGCACTTTGTGGCTAGATCGATCAGGAAGTCACAAAAGCAGGCCGCGCTGGCGTTGTACCGCCGGAAAGCTTCGGCCCCACGATTTATGTTGAAGGCGCTGACCCACTGAATCCACCGCTCAAAGAGATGGAACATTCCGTCCGTGTAACGCGCAAGAACGAGCGTTGGCGACAAAGCCGAAGCCACCAGAGTGCCAAATTCCTCCAGAGCGTCGAATAATTCTTCACGCGCACGGCTGTGCCGAGGACGATGATAAGCTCCAAACAGAGCAGAATCGCTTGCGATGAGTTTACGGTTGGATGTATCGAGCTCATGTCCGAGCGGCAGATCAAGAAAATGACCGGTGCAAATCGTTTGGTCTAGAGAATCGAAAATCGAGGAGTCTGCATATGGAGTGAAAAGAAATAAGTGAACTGGATTGCAACCGAGTTCCAGAGCTTGGGTATAAGCCTTGAACGTCTCCTCCAGGCTTTGTTCATCTTCAGACGGCAAACCACCAATAAAACCCGCGTTCGGTGTTATTCCGGCGTCCAGGCAAGCCTTGAGCATGCGAAACGAATGCGCTTTGGGTATATTTTTTCCGGTCTCTCGTAAAATTCTCTCCGATCCACTTTCCAAACCGAAGTATATGGCACTGCAACCAGCCATCGCCATCAAGGAGAGGAGTTCCTCATCGATGGTGTCAGTACGGGAGCTACAAGTCCAGCGAACCGGTGATCCGGCGTCGATCAGCGTCTTACAGACATTACGCACCCATACCTTGTCCACTGTGAAAAGATCATGCGTAAAGTGCATCCTACGAGGACCGTACAGAAGAGTCAGGTGGTCAATCTCCGCCAATATCCGCTTTGGGGATTTGACCCGATGCTGCCTTTTCCAGAAAGGTGCGGTTGAGCAGAACGTACATTGGAAAGGGCATCCCCGGCCGACCTCAAGGAAAATTTCTTCGCCGGGATCTGGCCGGTAGACGTCATATGCTGGGAAAGGCAACGAATCCAAATTCCCTACCTGAGGCCGCACAAGGCCCATTTCCACCGTGCGTTCCTCCTTATTACTCCGTGCCACCCCGGCTACAGTGCCTTTAGCCCCACTAATAATGTGTCTCAGTAGTTCTGGGAAGGTTACCTCCCCTTCGCCGTGCACAATAAAATCTATGCAGGAATGTTTCTGAAGCGTTTGCTTCGATACCGCCGACGCGTGAGGCCCACCCAATACGATCAAGCAGCCAGGAAGTACTTCCTTGATTCGCATGCATATCTGCAGCACATGGTGATACGAGTCGCTTTCGGTCATGAAACCAATGAGGTCGGGTGCCTGTCTGCAGAGCGCAGCGGCAGCGTTTTCATAAAAATGAAACCCAAGCCTGATGGTACTGTCCAGTATCCGACGATTCAAATCATAAAGAGACAGATCGATACCCAGAGCAAGTCGCGTAGAAGAAATGAGCGATAACAAACCAATGGGTATGAATGTATTCATTACCGATTGGTCAACTTGAAAATCGCTTTGCAATATCGCCGGATGTCGGAGATGCGGACTCGTGACTAGCTGAACTTTCATAGCTTTTCTCGAAGGTTTTCTTCATCAGCATCGGCCACTTGATCTCTTTCAATATAGCGCTCATATGTCGCAAGATGCGACCGCTGCAACATGGCAGTCCTCACAACTGTGCTTTGTATCTCGAAATCGGAAGCTCCACATTTGAAGTACTGGCGATGCCTCGCGTAAGACATTGCTGGGCATCGGGAAGAGCAGTGGTATTCAGGATGATTAATCACGCACCCTTCACATGTGGATCTGAAATTGTCCCAGCTGTAGTGGCGGACCTCCCAATCTGATCGCCAGAAATCAGCGAAGCTCTTACCCTTAATATTTCCGGGAGACAGAATCTTCTCTCCCGCGCAAGAAGTGCAAGGATAAATTGTGCCGTCCGAGCTGAGGTAGCAAATTGATCGACCGCTACTGCATCGTCGTGTCAAGTATCCGAGCGTCAGGCCATAATCAAAAATCGTTCCCGCACAGAGGCCCCATCTAGCATGGTACTCATGTTCCCATTCCATCTCTTTAAGCCAGCACTCTGCCGCCTTTTCGACATCGTCAGGCGTATTCTCAAGCTCCCGATTCTGGCCGCCGCGGCCTATGGGGCTGAATGGGATAGCTCTAACCGACACACCGTGATCTTTCGCCCAATCTATAAATCTGTGAAGATAATCAATATCTTTACGATTGGTGTTCGTCATGATATTCGTGAGAAATCCCATCCTTTGGCTTCGAAGGATGCCCTCGGTGGCTATCTTGAAATTGCCCTGTGGATGATCCATGATGTGCAGGTTGTCCAGGCTGATACTGATGATCACTCCTTTGCGGGGCAAAGAGTCGAGCAGCCTTTCTGACAAAAACATTCCATTTGTAGCGATTCCAATCAACAGCCCAAGGCTCCTTGCATAGTTGACGAGTTCGCTGAAATCTGGGTGCAGCGTTGGTTCGCCTCCCGTAAGGACCACTGCCCAGACTCCCATAACTGCCATTTCACGCAACAAGCGGATGATTTCGCCCGTGGGCATCTCATTAGAACGGGCTAGGCCACCCTCAATGTAACAATGTGGACAGGTTAGATTGCACTTACGGGTGAGCTCGATCCACACGTAGAGCGGAGTTTTGAGGTGGAAATTCGGCCGCACGTCCAGTTCTTCCAAAAGGTGGTTCCGCATTTCCCCCAGTGGATACCCCATCTCCAGAAATGGGCCCGCACTCTCAGAGAACAAACGAATCTGCCCCTCCGGATAAGCGGCGATATATCCGAAGTCCTCGACGTTAAAGCGTATTCGTTGATCACCGTGGGGCGAATGCCGGTAGGACAAACTGGGCAAATAAGACAATGATCCCCCGCAAGACATGGCAGAAAAGGCCATTCACTTGATACGGAAAGCGGCGATACACCAACAATGAGCACCGCTTCCCGCTGCAATTCCGACTGCTTTCTGTTACTGAGCGACCCCGGCTTGAGAGGAGACGATGGCAATCTTCTCACTTAACACTTTTACTGCCCCCGCCGTCCTCGCCGCATCGACCGCTCTGACTGGGCCGACAATTGATGCATTAAGATGAGCAACTTTCCAACCTTCTTTGGAACGCCGCCAAATTGTGCTTTCTCTGACATTCGTAGCGACGCCCGAGGTTGTAAGCTCAATGAGCTGCATGACAACGGCTGTATCTCCCATCATATGGGCATCCTGTTGTAGCACGTGGGTCTGCCTTTTTTCCCCCGTGAGCGTCTTCTCGAAGTGCCTGCGGTATGCCTCCCGGCCTTCTACTGGTTGCGCCGCATTCTCACCATAGATAGACGCATCATCGGCGAAATGATTAAACCACTTAGGATCGCCCTTGGTATACGCATCGTTGAATGCCTCAACCGTCTTTTCTAAGTCGCTTTCGAGCTTATATGCCATGTTGAT
>DASXMN010000001.1:0-34971 GCA_036495645.1 Candidatus Angelobacter sp. | reverse complement strand
AGCCTTGCGGGACATTCTTGTGATTGTGCAGGTGGCCCTGTGCTTTGTTCTGGTTTCCGCTTGCTTTTTGTCTGTACGCGGTTTGCAACGCTCCTTAACGCTGCACATGGGCTTTGAGCCACAGGGAGTATCTACCGCAGCCTTTGACCTGGGGCTCGCAGGATATACCGAACAGCGCGGCAGAGACTTTCAACGCCGCGCGGTGGAGGCCCTTGGGCAATTGCCAGGTGTGCGCTCCGCCGCATTTTCCAACTCTGTACCACTCAGTATTGATCAATCCCACAGCTCAATCTATCCAGAGGAGCAACAGAATCTTGATGCCTCCACGGCTTTGTGGGCAATCTGTTACCAGGCCTCTCCGCGTTTTTTTGAAACCATGAAAATCCAATTGCTTCTCGGGCGCGACTTCGACTGGCACGACGCTACCGGGTCGCCACGCGTAGCGGTTGTGAACCTGGCATTCGCAAGGCAGATCCTGCATACAGATAATCCGCTGGGCAAGCGATTCCGGCGTGGGCCGGGCGGACCGCTACAACAGATCATCGGCGTGGTAGAGACGGGCAAGTACATGTCTCCGACAGAAACAGAAACGCCGGTGCTGTTTGAACCCATGATGCAGCACTACAACGCCACGACAACGATGGTCGTCAGGTCTTCCCTGCCGGAATCGCAAATAGTTGAAAAAGTGCGGCAGGCCATGGCGCAGCTTGATCCAGAACTGCCATTGTTTGGCACAGGGCCGCTCAGCCAGGTCTTGAAGTTCGCGTTCCTGCCATTGCATGCTGCGGTCATCGCACTTAGCACGTTCGGATTGCTTGCTATTGTGCTTGCAGTCACCGGCATTCATGGGCTGGTGGCCTATGGTGTTGCGCGCCGCGTCCGCGAAATCGGGATCAGGGTTGCCATTGGCGCAAATTCGATCCAGATAATGCGCCTGATTTTAACCAGGACATTTATATTGCTTGGCATTGGGGCATTTATTGGGCTGGGACTTGCTCTGGCCGCAGAAAGGCTGCTGGAATCGGTGATCTTTGGGTCTTCACGGGACCCTCTGGTCTTTGCTGGCGTTTGTGTGACCATGATGGTATTAGGTTTGATTTCCTCATGGACGCCTATGCGCCGCGCATTGAGGATTGAACCTACGGTTGCCCTGCGGCACGAATAGCCGAGCTGCAAATGGCAATTAGCAATTAGCTTTTTCTGAAATCCCGAGCATAGCGAGGGAACCCTATAACAACTAAGATCTGATGCGGTAGGGACATTTCCAATCCGCGATTGCACTCTACTTTTTAATCCTAACCTCGAACACCTTCGTGACCATAGGGCTCCCTCCCCTTCGACAGGCTCAGGGTCGGGATTTCAGAAAAAGTCGCGCTTTGCCGCTTTGCGTCCTGCGGGCTGAATCAGTATTTTAGAGACAGATGCCACACACCCTGGCCGAATATCCGCAGCTACTCGTGGCGCGAAAAGACGAGATTGCCTATGTTTACCGTCGCGGGTTTCGCACGCTGCGGTGGACCTACCGGCAACTCGGCGAACTGGCATTCCGTTTTGCCCGTGAACTTGAAACCCGAGCGATAGGCAAAGGCGATCGAGTGCTGTTGTGGGGCGATAACAGCGCGGAATGGGTGGGAGCATTCTTTGGCTGCATGCTGCGCGGGGCAGTGGCTGTCCCCATGGATCGCATTGCCGCTCCTGACTTTGCTCAACGGGTGATCTCTGATGTGGATGCAAAGCTAATCGTCTGCGCCAGTGCTTTAACCGTCCATGCCAGTAGCCGTTCATATCTGGAATTGGAAAATCTGAGCGGCGCAGTCGCACAACATCCGGCAGAAACGTATGCTCCGGTCGAATTCAGCCGCGACGATCCAGCACAGATCGTTTTCACATCCGGCACCACAGCAGAGCCGCGTGGCGTGGTGCTGACACATGGCAACATTCTGGCCAGTGTTGATCCTATAGAGCACGAGTTTCCCAAATATCGCCGGCCAGAACGGCTCTTTCATCCCATACGCTTTCTGGAACTTCTGCCTCTCAGCCACGTCTTTGGGCAATTTATGGGCATGTTCATTCCCACGCTGATTGGCGGCACAGTTCACTTCCAGGACAGCTTTAAGCCCACAGACATTATTAGCACCATCAAACACGAGCGAATCTCCGTCCTGGTGGCAGTGCCGCGTGTGGTGGAATCGCTCAAGAACAAGTTACGCGATGATTTGGGACCTTTGATTGACAAGAACTGGCAGCATGCGGAGAAAGAAAAATTCATTTTGCGCTGGTGGCGGTTCCGAAAAATACGCCGCAAGTTCGGATGGAAATTCTGGGCCATCATCTCAGGCGGCGCGGCGCTTGACCAGAACACAGAAGAATTCTGGCGTCGTCTTGGCTATGTAGTGGTGCAAGGCTATGGCCTGACGGAGACAAGCTCGCTCATCAGCTTAAACCATCCCTTTAAGGTTGGCCGACAATCGATTGGCAAGGTCCTGCCCGGTCGCGAAATGAAGCTTGACCCTGAAACCGGCGAGATACTGGTGCGGGGAGAGAACGTGGCGCGGCAGTATTGGCAGGGCAAAGAACTGAAGCCAGTCACGGGCGAGGAAGGCTGGTTCCGCACCGGCGATCTCGGCGCCATGGATGAAGAAGGCAATCTTTACTTCAAAGGCCGCAGCAAGAATGTGATCGTAACGCCAGCCGGTTTAAAGGTCTATCCAGAAGACCTGGAGCAGGCGCTACGCAAGCAGCCTGAGGTACGGGATTGTGTGGTTGTAGGCTTGGCCAAGGGTGGCAACGCCGAAGCTTGCGCCGTGCTGCTGCTTAACAACGGCGACTCAGCCAAGACCGCAATAGCAAATGCCAACCAGTCTTTAGCGGACTTCCAGAAAATACGGCGCTGGTTTGTCTGGCCGGACGACGATTTTCCCCGGACATCCACTCAGAAACCAAAACTGGAACTAATCCGCAGAGCGGCGGAAAGCCGAGCAGATGGCGGTGACTCACCGGCTGCAACAGCAAAGCGAAGCCGGGCTTCCGACGGAACGCTGGAAGAACTGATCGGAAATATTGCGGGCCGCAACGTGGAATTGAAGCCGGGAGCGCATCTTGAAAATGACCTGAATCTGAGTTCGCTCGACCGTGTGGAGTTGATGGCGGCCATTGAGAACCGTTATCAGGTGGACCTGGGTGACCGGGAATTTTCAAAGGTAAACACGGTGGCAGATCTGGAAAAGCTGCTGAAGAAATCGGCCCCGGAGGGGAAGAAAGCAGATTACCCATATTCGCGCTGGCCACAGAGTTGGCCTGTCCGCTGGGTTCGCGTGCTGGCTTATCACACAATAACTCTGCCCTACATCATGGTGATGGCCCGGCCAAAGATTATTGGCCGGAAGCGGCTGAAAAATTTTCATGGTCCGGCATTGATCATCTCCAACCACATTACGCAAATTGATATTGGCTTCCTGATGGCGGCGCTGCCCATGCATCTGCGCAACCGGCTGGGCGTGGCCATGCAGGGAGAACTGCTGCGGGCCATGCGCTATCCGCCACAGAATTGGTTTTTCCTGAAGCGCTGGTGGGAACAGTTGCAATATGGTTTGATTGCGGCGTTCTTCAACGTATTCTCGCTGCCGCAACGTGCTAAATATCGGGAGAGCTTTCGCTTTGCCGGTGAACTGGCTGACCGCGGATATAGCGTGGTGATCTTCCCGGAAGGCCTCCGCACGGAAACTGGTGAGATGTCACCCTTCCGCAGCGGCATCGGGCTCTTGGCAACACATCTGAATCTGCCGATTATCCCCATGCGCATCGACGGCCTGTTCCCGTTCAAGATCGCCCAAAAGCACTATGCCCCGCCGCACGCTGTGCAGGTTCGAATTGGCGAGCCGGTAAAGTTTGAGCCGACTGCCGATCCGGAGGAGATTGCCAAAGAGTTGCAGAGGATCGTGGAGAGGCTGTGACAGTCTAAGACGGTCTAAAGAGTAGACCCTGAGCAGTACCGGATTTGCAATCCGATTTAGTTCCAGCTTCTTTTTATATTCTTAATAGGCCACCGTGGTTACAGCAGATTGTAAAGAGCCATCCATGGATGAATCGCCACTGACAAATATTAGAGCTCCGGTTACCGGATCAATAGCATAGCTCAGCAACCCGGAACTGGTGCCAATGTACAGGAACTTCCCGGAGTGATCGGTTGCCATCGGGCCAAATTTGTTCGGTGCAAATGGAGATCCAAGGACTTGCATCAACGCACCTGAGGATGGATCAATAGTGTATGCAAAAACTCCTGAAGGACCTACCCCGCCAGCAGCCACATAAAGAAATTTGCCTGAAGGCTCAATTGTCATGGAAAAAACAGGATCATTGGAAGCAAAAGGAGAACCTGGTGCCGGAGAGAGTGAGCCAGGCGTATGAACCTGTTGTACATCTACGTTCGGGCCAGGATTGAGTCCGCCAGCCTCCCCGCCAGTGAATACAAACCTGCCTTGCGGATCGGCAACGATCGCGGTTGGGGAAATTGAAGATGCAATATGGAAGGGCGAGCCGGTGACGGGCGTGGGTGTGCCGGTTGAAGTGCTTAAAGAATAAACCGCAATTTGTCCACCCTGCCCACGCGCAAGTCCTTCTTGAGGCTCATACAAGAACCGGCCAGAAGGATCAATGGCCAAGGCAATGCGAGCATTCGCGGTGAGTGAATCCGGTGGAGCAAATGGGGATCCCGGAAGCAACGTCAAAGCCCCGCTATTCTGGTCAATGCTAAATACAGAGATTCCAGTCAACTGCGCCATATACAAAAATTTACTGTCGGGCGAGACAGCAATAGCTCCAGTCCCTTCACTCATTATGTAAGGCGAACCTGCCACAGGCGTCAAATCCCCATTCGATGAATTAATGCGAAAGGCCCCGATTTCATCATGGCCGGATACGCCTCCCCGAGTACGGTTTGCCTCAGCCGCGATATATAGGAACTTGCCTTGCGGGTCTGTCGCAACAAACCTTGTAAATCCGTCGCCTACAGTTAACGGCCCTTGCACCAATGGAGCAGTGGCTCCGGTATTCTCATCCACGGAAAACCCTTGAACCGTCTGACCGCCGAAAACCATGTATGCAAAGCGAGTCACAAGCTCTGATGGAGATGGCGAGGGCGTTGCCGATGGAGTTGGAGTGGGAGAAGGCGAATTACTTCCGGCGACAGCTGGGGCCGAGGGATTGCTGGCAGAAAGAGCGCCGCTACCGCACCCGGTAATAACTAAGACAACGAAAAGAATGAATGATGTCCCGTATACGATTAGTGAATTTCGCACAAAGTCTCCCTGGCATGAATAACGGGGAACATAGCTTGTAAGAGCTCTCAGGTATATCCAGAGTTGCTTGTAAGCAATATGAATTGTTTGTTATCTAATTAACAAGGTTGGAAGGCCAAAGTAGACCCGGCAGATACCTGCGGAAAACGAGCACTTGTTCAAAACCTCTGATGCAAGCATTTTAACTGAATTGATCTAAACTGTTTACCGTAAGGAATCACAGCGTTTATGGAGCATGTATGATTCAAACAGGACGCCATTTCCTTCAGATTCCCGGCCCAACCAACGTACCTGACCGCGTTCTGCGGGCAATGGATCGTCCCATAATTGACCATCGCGGGCCGGAGTTTGCTCAATTGGGCGCTGAGGTCTTGGGAGGTCTGAAGGCTGTTTTCAAGACCAGCCATCCAGTCATTATGTATCCCTCTTCTGGCTCGGGCGCGTGGGAAGCGGCAATTGTGAATACGCTCTCTCCCGGCGACCGCGTGTTGATGTTTGAAACTGGACATTTTTCCAATCTGTGGCGGGACATTGCTCTGCGGCACGGACTAGTAGTGGATTATGTGCCGGGAAACTGGCGGCGCGGCGCTCAACCCGAGGACGCAGAGCATCGACTGAACGAAGATAGACAGCATGCAATCAAGGCCGTGATGGTCGTACACAATGAGACTTCCACAGGAGTCACAAGCCGCATCGCTGAGATTCGCCGGGCCATGGATCGCGCCAGCCATCCGGCGCTGCTGATGGTGGACGCGATTTCTTCTCTCGCATCAATGGAGTACCGGCATGACGAATGGCGCGTGGATGTTACGGTAGGTGGGTCGCAAAAAGGCTTAATGCTTCCTCCGGGGCTGAGCTTCAATGCAGTGTCAGACAACGCGCTCGCCGCCAATAAGACTGCCAAAATGTCGCGCTACTACTGGGACTGGCAGGAGATGCTTAAACCCAACCGTGCGGGATTCTTTCCCTATACCCCGGCAACCAATCTGCTGTGGGGACTGCGCGAGGCGCTTGCCATGCTGCATGAAGAGGGGCTGGAAAATGTGTTTCGCAGGCATGAGCGACATGCTGAAGCCACGCACGCAGCGGTAACAGCGTGGGGGCTGGAAATATTGTGCGAAGAGCCGAAGGAATATTCCAGTTCAGTTACGGCCGTGCTTATGCCGCAAGGCCATGATGCCGACAGGCTGCGTGAAATCATACTGGAAGCCTTTGACATGTCACTGGGTACCGGCCTGGCCAAGTTGGCGAACAAGGTCTTTCGCATAGGACATCTTGGATACTTCAACGATCTAATGCTCGCGGGCACCCTCAGCGGTGTGGAAATGGGCTTGAAGCTGGCGAACGTTCCGCATAAGCCGGGCGGCATTAACGCGGCATTAGATCATCTGACTGCGTCCAGTCTGCAAAACAGCAGGAAAGTGCCCGAGCCTGTGAGCGCCATGCGCTAATCGCTAGACCCGCCAAATCTCCACAATCAAATATCAGCCGCTTTGGGCTTAGCCCTGCTCGTCTTTCAGATTACGGAAGTTAGCGCGATGCTCGCGAATAAGGCGGTCAAGCCGCGATTGCAGTAACGTGACGGAATCGAACAAAGTCTGGATGCCGCCGGTTTCCCAGGTCATTTGTTCATGTTCCAGATCGAGAGAAAGATCGCGTATCATCTGCGCGAATCGGCGAATTCTCTCTGCCGCTAAAAAAGACGCCAGCAGTTCTTTGCGTCCGGGCTGAGCGTTGTGCAACTCGCCGACGGTCCATGCCGTCATGCGTATTTCATCCGTGGCCTGCCGAAAATCCTGTAGCGCCGCAACATCAGAGATGCTGCCGGACTTGAGATCACGCTCAAGGCTGCGCAGCTCAGAAGAAAGCGTGCGCAAACGGGACGCGATTTGGAAGCTTGTGTCAGCCATGTCTCAGAGTAGTTTGATGCTGAAGAGCTCTGGAATGCCAATATGTTTCGGCGCGAACATGGCCACGAACCGGTGCTACGCAAGGGCCAGAACTGAGTTGCCCTTAAGTAATGCGTGGGGCCTCACGAAGGGCATTAAATGGCCTTTGTCTTGCGTTTGCGCAGCCCCGGAGCGGTCTTCCGCGTTGCAGTTGCAGGGCGAAGGTTTTTCCGTCTGGCAGGACGTTCCGAAACGGGAAGTTGAGGCGTATCCCGGCCCAGAGCATCCAGCGATGGGAGCTTTTGTTTGAGTTTGAGAACAGGCTCAAAAAGGTCGCCAAATTTTTCCACTCGGCTTAAGACCTGGTCAGATGTAAAAACCAGCAGCTCAGGATCGCCTTTTTTAAAACAATCTTCTACTTCCTGCCACGTAACGGGCGTGGAAACTGTTGGCTGGTCTTTTGCGCGAAGAGAGTACACATTGACCGTTGTTTTGTGATCATCATTCTGGCTCCAATCCACAAAGACCTTGTTCACGCGCAGAGATTTCTTCATGTCGGAAACAATAAGATCAGGATGCTGCTCTTCCAGCAGGCGGGCGATAGCTTTGGCGAATGGCTTGGTCTGTTCGTAAGTGACTGGGGTATTCAGGGGGACGTAAACCTGTAAGCCCTTGGAGCCGGAAGTCTTGGCAAATGCCTGCAGGCCGAACTGCTCAAAGATGGCGCGAATCCAGAGTCCGGCCCGGCAACATTGCACGATGTTGGCGGGCGGGCCGGGATCGAGATCAAAAGCGATCACCGTGGGACGCTGCGTTTCAGACGCGCACGAAAGCGAGGTATGCAGCTCAAGGTCCGCCAGATTTCCAAGCCAGACCAGCGTTGCAACGTCGGTGACAAGGCAATAATCCATAAATCGGTTGTTACCTTCACTCCAGACCTTGGCGGTTTGTACCCATTTCGGACGATGGATGGGGCAATTTTTCTCGTAAAAAAACATCCCATCCACCCCGTTGGGATATCGTTTGAGCGTAAGAGCGCGCCTGGCAAGGTGTGGCAGCAGCACGGGAGCAATGCGAATGTAATAGTCGATTACCTGGCCCTTGGTGAAACCAACTTTGGGATAGAGCACTTTCTCCAGGTTTGATAACTTGAGCTGGCGGCCTTCAACTTCAATGATGGATTCTTTTTTGGCCATGAAAAAACTCCCATACAACCTCCATATTAGATGCGTTGCTGGAAAAATGACGGGTTTGCCTCTTAACTTGCAAGGTGCATTTTTCAGGGCAGTTCAACAACGTAGCGCCAAGATCGGCCATCTAATCGGGGATGCCTGACGACCAGGAAAAGTCGCTGCCGGTGAGTTCGTCTATACCACCCACCTTTTGCAAGCAGCAGGAATCCTTGTTTCGTGAAGTAATCCAGTTGCTGGAGAAGAACCACGTCCCTTTTGTGATTTCCGGCGCTTTTGCGCTGCATCAGCACACGGGAATATGGCGCGACACCAAGGACCTGGACCTGTTTCTACCCACGCAGGAAGTAGGGCGTGCCCTGGCCTTGCTGGAGAAAGACGGCTTTGATACCGAGATATTGGACTCCGTGTGGCTGGCCAAGGCCAAGCGGGACGGGTATTTCGTGGACCTTATCACGGGTATGAGCAATGCAGTGCTGCGGGTGGACTATTCGTGGATAAGACATGCCAGCCGGGCTCAAGTTTTTGGAATGTCAGTGAGGGTGCTGGCTCCGGAAGAGCTGATTGCTTCAAAAATCTTCGTCACACGGCGTGAGCGCTTTGATGGGGCGGATATCTGTCATGTGATCTATGGAACCAGGGGCAAATTTGATTGGCAGCGGCTGATGAGCCTGATCGGCGACCATTGGGAAATGCTGTTCTGGTGCCTGGTGCTCTATCACTATGTCTATCCGGCAAATTCTGATTATGTGCCAGCCGAAATCTGGACAGAGCTGGTCCAGCGGTTCACGGTGGAATTGGCGCATCCTGTTAGCGGCGCGGACTTCCGCGGAAGCCTTATCGATGACAAGATGTTTGCCATCGACGTGTCCGAATGGGGGAAGCGCAACATCCTGGATGAATGCCGTTCCAAAGCTGACGTCATCCACCGGCAGCCAAAAGAGGCCGCTTAGACGGAACGCTATCTACTTATCCATGCGAATTGCAGCCACTGCCGACCTTCACTTTACCCCGCAGAGCTATGACCGCATCCGCGAACCGCTCGCTCACGTGCGCGATGAAGCCGACGTATTGATAATCGCCGGTGATCTGACGAACTACGGCAAGCCGGAAGAAATGCATTCCCTGCTGAACGGATTGGTGCGGCTCCGCATTCCCATTGTAGCCGTGCTCGGCAACCATGACTACGAAAGCGGCCAGGAAACCGAGCTTATTAAGATGATGACCACTGAAGGCATCAAAGTGCTGGATGGCAGCAGCTATGAGCGCGATGGAGTAGGGTTTGCCGGAGCCAAGGGCTTTCCCGGCGGCTTTGGCCGCGGCCTGCTGACTGCCTTTGGCGAAAAAGAGATCAAGGCTTTTGTACAAGCGGGATTAGACGAGACGCTCAAGTTGGAGCGCGCGCTCACGATGCTGCGAACGCCGAAGATCGTGATCGTAACCCACTACGCGCCCATCTGCGAAACCGTGGAAGGAGAGCGCGCGGAAATATTTCCCTTTCTTGGCAGCTCACGCCTTTCCGAAGTCATTGATCGCCATCAGGCGGCAATGGCGTTCCATGGCCATGCCCATCATGGCAAACCTGACGGTAAGACTATTGGCGGCGTACCAGTGCATAACGTTGCGCTATCCATTCTGATGGCGCAGGAACCACCCTGCCCCTATCGGGTATTTGACGTTTAGCTGTCCGCTGCTCCGAGCGAGGAAGATTGCCGCGAATTTACGCGAATCAACACGAATAGCATACGCAATAGCAATTAGCGATTAGAAGTTGGCAAACCGGAGCAATCGCCCAAGAGATCGAACAAAGCCAAGATCAAAAAGCCAAAAATCTAAGAGCCAAAAGCCAAAAGCAACAGCCGGAAAAATTCGGTGTTTCTTCCAGCCATTTGCTAATTGCTATTTGCCATTTGCTAACTGCCATTTGCCTCTCTGCTACTATTATTCCGAGTGAAATCCACCGGTGCCAATGTAGTACGAATCGAAGCGGAAGCGCTGCGCGAACTGGCGGACCGGATCGCCGGGCCCATGGCGCGGGACTTTGAATGCGCGGTGGAATGCCTGCATTCCTGTGGCGGCCGCGTAGTTGTGACGGGCATGGGCAAGAGTGGAATCATCGCGCGCAAAATTGCCGCTACGCTCAGTTCCACTGGCACGCCGGCGCTCTATCTCCATCCCGCAGAGGCTGTGCATGGAGACCTGGGCATGCTGGTCCGCGGAGACGTGGTGCTGGCGCTTTCCTCCAGCGGCGAGACGGAGGAAATTCTGCAATTGCTGGTAACAATCCGGCGGATCGGCAGCAAGCTGATAACGATTACCGGCGACAAGCTTTACCCGGCAGATTCACATAAACCTTCCACGCTGGCGCAAGCGGCGGATATCGCACTGGATTGCTCTATTGACCAGGAAGCCTGCTCGCTCGGCCTCGCCCCTACGGCTTCTACTACAGCTATGCTCGCACTGGGTGACGCATTAGCAGTGGCACTGTCAGAAAAGCGCGGCTTTAAGGAAGAAGACTTTGCCGACCTGCATCCGGGCGGGAAGTTGGGAAAAAAACTGGCACGTGTTTCTCAACTGATGCACTCTGGCGATGCGGTTCCACGCGTCCTGAAAACCACCACGATGGCGGACGTGATCTATGAAATGTCACGCAAGGGGCTGGGCATTACCACGGTGGTAGAAAATAACAAGCTTCTTGGCGTGATCAGTGACGGGGACCTGCGCCGCATGTTGGAAAAGCGCAAGGACGTGTTGAGTCTTACTGCGGGCGATTGCCTGACGGCGAATCCAAAAACGATCCAACCTGATGAGTTTGCCATGAGCGCGTTGAACATCATGGAGCAAAAAAAAATTACATCGCTAGTGGTGACCCGGGCCGATGGCACTGTTGAAGGGGTAATTCATCTGCATGATTTATGGGGAACGCAGATGGTGTGAGGGCAGCTGGCTCTTAGTAGTTGGTACTTGGCTCGGATGTTCTGCTAAATACCAAGTACTAAATACCAATGGCTAACTCTTCTGATCGCGCCAAGAAAATCAAAGTTGTCCTGTTCGATGTGGATGGCGTCCTTACGGATGGCTCCATCTGGCTCTTCCCTGCTCCGGCACCAGGACCGCGCAGCGTGGACGAACACGCACAAAAGCACGCCGACCTGCCCGGCTTCGGCATCATCA
This sequence comes from Candidatus Angelobacter sp., assembly GCA_036495645.1. Lineage (GTDB taxonomy): Bacteria > Acidobacteriota > Terriglobia > Terriglobales > Acidobacteriaceae > Angelobacter. Next base: position 23,421 of record DASXMN010000001.1, on the reverse strand, counting down.
GCCAGAACATGATCGAGGCCAAGGGCTTCAACGCGCATGATGGCACAGCTATTTCGCTGGCGCGGCTGGGCGGCCTGAAGACCGGCATGGTGACTAAACGCATATCTGAAACTGTGGCCCTGCGGGCGCGCGATCTAAAGATCGACTTTTTGCATCAGGGCGCACATAACAAGTCCGACATTCTGGATAAGATTCTGGCCGAGAGCGGTTTTCGTGAGGAACAGATCGCATACGTTGGGGATGATGTGATCGATCTGCCGATTATGCGGCGGTGCGGACTGGCAATTGCTGTAGCCAACGCGCGTCCGCAGGTAAAGGCAATGGCCCATTATGAAACTGCCTCTGTTGGCGGACATGGGGCCGCACGTGATGCTGTGGAATATATTCTTCAGGCACAGGGCACGCTTGAGAAGGTGATCGACGCGTATATCCATGCGCGGACATCGATTGAACCTGCGCAAAGTTCACGGCGCCGGTAAACAACCCGTACTTATCTATTGAAGAATGGCCTGCCGGAGATTTTTCAGGTTCGGTTGCGATCAATGCTTCTCCATTACCATTCAACATCGGTATAAAACACGTTGTTCCCTGTCCGCAGATCTTTTCCATAAAGCAATACCACACCCACGCCCAGCACCTTCAGCTTGGCTTGCGGGCCGGTATCGAAGAGCCACTTATGTGGATCGGCCGGGGAAATGAAAGTTGAGTCTAGTATCTTGCCCGTATCCAGAAAGGGTCCCAATTTTATGGTCACGATTCCAGTCGCATAAACGTGCTTGTCACTCTCAAAATTGGATAGAAAATAATTGCGGCCCAGCGGCGCGCTGCCAAACTGTCCATGACGCGTGCCGGAGTGGGCGCGCAATGGCAGATAATTGTCACGTTGAACACCCAGCATGAAGAGTTCGTCGAACGGAGCTTGTCCGAAAGTCTTACCGGCACGGATGCGCCACCTAGTCTCATAGTCGTCGCCCATGGCGCGCGGAAACCAGTGAGCATCAATTGTGCCCTGCAATTTTTCAAATGACTCTCCCGGTTGTGACCAGACCCGTCCAGCCTGTGAGCGTGCACTGCTGGAAATTGTGAGTCGTCTCTCCGGCCACCGCCACAGCTCATAGTCAAGCTGTGCCGTTTGCTTGATTTGATAGCCCTTACTGAGTAACTCGGGGGTCAAGAAAACACCTGGCTGAACATTACGGTAATCCCGATGCGAAATCTCAACCCCGGTTGACCATTTCCAGCGTGCCCCCACCAGCCGCATGATTTCTGCATTCAAGCTTTCCCGCCGCAGATTCAATGCACCCAATACCGTGGAAGGGCCTGTGAATGAGGTCTGCACTGTCCAGTTCTCGTTACGCAGGTCTGTAGCCAGACGGTAATGCCACTTTGGATCACCGCTGAGCGGGCCGGAAAGTCCGGCATAAATTCGCCGCTTATCAGGGTCCCAGCGAAACAGTGAAATGATGTTAGTGCCGGAACCATGCAAGTTGTAATACTCGGGCGTGACCTCCTGATAAAAAATGCTGCTGAACACGCGGAACAAAGCCTGAAGCTTGCTATTGCCAAAACCGTTCAGCTCCTGCGCATGCAGGACCACGTCAAATTTACCGTCTGGACGCGCTGCAAGATCGATTTTGTAGCTGGAAAATATATCCAACGCATGTAGGCGGGCATCGCTGGCAAGCAGTTCATCCAATGTAAGCTTGCTGGCGGGCGCAAATGCGAGCGCGTGATCGAGCAGCGCACGACGCACCCGCAATGCGGGTTCGTCACGGATTTCGACTATCTCCGGCTTCCCTGTCCGGTTCCAGTATTTCAGTGCGGCTTGCTGATTGCGCTCAAGAAAGTAAATTGTCGCCAGGAACTCGTTGGCATAAGCATCGCTGGAATCCAGCCGCAGCGCGTCCTGTAGATGACTTTTCGCCAGTCCGTAATTCTTTTTTTTGAAAGCAATGCCCGCCAATTCGATGGGAAAGCGCTTATCAGTGGGCGCAAGCTGCTGGCCGGCCAAAAGGGCTTGATTGGCTTCATCCCAGCGTTCCAGATGCGCCAGCGCGACACCATAGTAGTAGTTGATTTCGGCGGAAGGGCGCGGGGCGTGCGCCAGTAGCTGGACAAGCTCAGCCCAGCGTTCGTTTTGAAAGAGCTGTTTGGCTTCGGTTTCTTGATCGCTTTGCGCATATCCCGAGAAACAAAGCAATGCAGCAACCAAAAATGCCAACGCGCACAGTAGTTTTGCGCCGCGGATCACTTTGGCAGCGCCAGCAGCGTCCACCGTCCCACAGCGCTCCACTGCTTTTCAAAGGCCACGCGATCTTGCTTGAGCAGTTTGCGCTGGGCAGCGTCATTCACATAGACAATGTTTTCAACAGTATCCACGCCAACAATTACCACATAATGAAACGAGGCTTCCAGACCAGAAGGTTTTAAGGCAACAATAAGAGGACGCCCCTTTACAAGATGCTGTTTGAAGTCGTCCCATTTTCCTGCAAAAGCAAATGTCTGAAAACCGTTTTGCTGAAAATAATGTTCCAGGTCGGAGGCGCGGATGCCATGATCTTTGCTGGAATAAAGCGCATGCTGGATGGCCTCGGCATTTGCGGAAGCATCCACTTCTTTTGCTTGCTGCTTGCGCCAGTACTGCATCACCATGGCGATGCTGGCAGCGCCACAGCCATCTTTTTCCTGCCTGATAAATGGAACGTCGAGCCAGATGCCGGGTACGGCCGCAAAAACAAAGCCGCAGAGACACGCAATACAGAGGAGTCTCTGCGGCATGGTTCGGACCATAAAAAGTTCTAGCGGACCGCCACAATAATCAGCACGAGAACGGCAATTCCCAGAATGATCAGGATCAGGTCGCGTTCGGTGAGATTGCCGGCGGAAAAGTCTGCCTGCGCTTTGTCTGCCCGTGCAGCCAGTTGGGCCAGTTCCTGATCATTGAGCGTGGAAACGGCGGTTTTGACCTGTTGTGGGTCCATCTTCGCCGACTTAAGCGCTTTTTCAGCAGCCGGCATTGACAACAGGTGCTGTACGGAGTCCAGGTTATGCTGCCTGACCTGCGATGATGCGACCGCTTCCTTTTGCAGGTCGGCGGGGCTGACCACGTGGCTTTGGGCAAGCGCATCCGTGGGAACAATGAAGAGTGCAACCAACACGATAGCAACCGCTATACGGAGCGATTGCCGCAAATCAAATTGCATAGTTAAGCTCCTCCACTTATGTTCCGGCCAGACACAAAGTATACATGACTCGTTTTGGCATCTCTGTAACCGGAATACGAGTACCGTTGCTGCTCCACCCAACAATCTTCCGGCAAGGCGGCGTATTTAGTGTGACTCTATCCCTGGTCCGGTGAATGATTCAATCTCTGTTTGGAGCAAGAAAGATGGGGAGCAGTTGCCTACTCCCCTTAATCGAGTGCTATTGAATTCAGCAACTCTGTTGGTTGGGTTGAATCGCTCTTTGTCTACTCTTACGGGAGGCCTTGCGAATAATTTGGTGTAATACAATCTTCCGCCGATGGCCTTGCATTTTTGCGTAGGTTCAGAAAATGGCACGTGCAACATGCCTTTTCCCGGGGTGTTCATTGCCTTGGGCCATTAAAGCCGTGGGCCTGAACACGCCCTGAACCCTGAATGATTGCTACCTCAATTCTTGTCGTCCACTTGCATCTCTGCCTGCACGGGCAATGCCATTCGCAAAAAATTCGGCATATTTCTTTGCGAATGAGGCACCTGTCAATAATTAGGTCTTTTAATTCAAGTCCAATGAAATCGTAATCTGGCCCTTTTAAAACCTTGAGTATTGCAGTGATATTGCTCCGAAACGGATGAAGCATGCGGAGCACTAGTTCAGGTTGAAGTTTCACAACTGGGCTTTCGGGGGCAGGCTGCCAGGCAGCCGCCAGGAAGGATATTCCGCCAATGGAACTCTGTTATATGGTAAGCATGAGCACGCTGGAAGCGGTTTTGCAGTCGGAAGCAAAATCAGACACTATCTACACACTGCTGGCGAGCGGTGAAACAGTCACCGTGGTGCATTACGGGCCAGCCGGACTCATCAATCAAATTGCCTTCCCAATTGTTTTCCGTATACCAGACGTGCCCGAAGATGAAGGCACGATGATGCTACTGGTAGCCACGGAACGCAGCCGCGAATGGGAAAGTTTCTGGCTGCCGCTGGAAAACAAGCTGATTCATTGCTGCTCGTTGAATACGGTTGCCTGACGGCCCGACAGGGACGCAACCTGCATCTCAACATTGCTTCGGCGCCAACTAATGTTGACAGCTTTTTACCAAATCCCCCACGCTTTATAAAACTGTGTCCGTTGATAACGGGTGGAGCTCTCACTCAAAGAGCAGATTGCTGGCAGAATAACCGTCTGCTAAGCCCCGCCCCCAACTCGCATATTTGAAAGCGAAGGTACGCGCTGCTTAGGCAAAAAGGAGTTTGAGCGCAGAAACTGATCGCATTGTTCCACAGACATGGGACGAGAAAACAAATAGCCCTGGACAAAGTCGCAGCCCAGCCGTCGCAGTACCTCAAGTTCTTCGTCGGTTTCCACCCCTTCGGCTACCACTCGCAAGCCAAGTTGTTGCGCTAAAGTGACAATAGCCTGCACAATCGCGCCATTGGCAGATTGGACGTCGGCAGATGGATCAAGATTGCGAACAAACGACTGGTCGATTTTGAGAGTATCAATGGGCAGATTTTGCAGGTATTTAAGTGAAGAATAGCCGGTCCCAAAATCGTCAATGGCTGAGCTGACCCCAAGAGCGCGCAGTTCAGTCAGACGGCTCGCCGCCCGTTCGCAATTTTTCATAACCACCGATTCAGTAAGTTCAAGCTCAAGGCATGACGGGGGTACGCCGGTCTTTTTCAAACTATCCGAGATCGTCTCCATCCAGTCCTGGCGTTCGAATTGCAAGGTAGAGACATTTACTGCGACGCGCAGACCTGGGTGGCCGCTTTTATGCCAGACGGCAAGCTGCCGGCACGCCTGCTCGAGCACCCAATTGCCCAGGGGAACGATAAGACCGGTTTCTTCCGCGATGGGAATGAATTTGTCCGGCATGATCAACCCACGCTTGGGGTGCTGCCAGCGCAGTAATGCCTCAAAAGCAACAAGCTGGCCGTCCGCAATGAATTGCGGCTGATACTCCAGGTGAAGTTCGTCATTTTCAAGCGCATGACGCAGATCGCCCATCAGTTCCAGGCGCTCATGAAGATGCGCGTTGATTTCCGGAGTGAACACCTGAAACCCATTCTTGCCATTGAATTTGGCGTGGTACATGGCGGTGTCAGCATTCTGTTGCAGCAGCTCGGGTTCGGCTCCATGCTCCGGATAACAACTGATACCGATGCTGGCGCTGATCGAATATTCGTGTTCCGCGATCATGAGCGGCTTGCGCAAGATGTCCAGACAGGTGTGGGCCACTTGGAAGGAATCGCTCGACTTGTGTAAATCACCGAGCACAAGGCAGAACTCATCACCGCCAATGCGGGCCAGCGTATCTGTCCTGCGCGTAATCGACTTCAGGCGGCGGGCGACTTCAATAAGAACCTGATCGCCACACTGATGCCCAACGCTGTCATTAATGTATTTAAAGCCATCCAAATCAATAATTAAAACCGCGAGTTGGGATTCATGCCGGTTTGTATATGCAATCGCTTGTTGCAGCCGGTCTTCGAGCAGGAAACGATTGGGCAGTCCCGTGAGAGCATCATGTTGGGCCTGATAGGACAGGCGGTCTGTCAGGTGACGATGCTTAATGGCAATCGAGGCCATGTCTCGAGCCATTTCAAGCCTGCTGCGGTCCTGGAGGTGCGGCTGACAATCCTCTCGGGAAAAGACCAGTATCAGGCTCACAAGCGCACCTGAGTGGTCCACGACCGGGGCTGACCAGCAGGATTTAAGATCTAACAGTTGCGCCCACTCCCGCAAGCCGCCTTCAGGGCTTGCGCTGGCTATGTTCTTAATAAAAACGATTCCCTTCTCGTTGCTGCTGGAGCCCAGCGCATAAGGGATCTCTTCCAGCCGCCAACCTTCCAGCGCCGTCACTATATCCCTGCTAAAGCTGCTGGCGGCCACCTGAGAATATCTTCCCGGCTTGGCTAACAGAATCGAACAAAGGGCTCCTGGAAGCTGGTTTTCCAGAAGGCGGACGAGATGGTTAAGGCTTTCATCCAGTGGCTGGTTCTGGGTGATTGTCTCCAGAAAATTACGGCGTTCCAGTTCCAGTTGCTCCGTCCGTTTGCGCTCGGTAATGTCGGCGGCCAACAACAGCGCTGCCGGCTGGCCTGCCCAGCTAATCTTCCGCAATGAAAGCTCGACATCAAACACCGTCCCGTCCTTGCGCCGATGTTGCGCCTTAGCAGGCATTGCGGTGCTGGCCATAGCAACCAAATTGCTTACATCCTGGGCCGCATTCAGTGCCGGAAGCTTGAGCTTCAGAAATTCGTCGGCTGAAAAACCGTAAGTGTTAACAGCAGCTTCATTGATTGCCAGAAAAGACAACGTATTTAACTCAACAACAAAAGTCGGCTGAGGATTGCTTTCAAACAGCAATTCATATCGGTGCTCGCTCATGGCCAGTTCCCGCGCTTGCGCGGAAAATCTGCGGTCAACAAGCGACGTCAATACCACAGTGCCCAGAATAACCAGGGTGGCAAGGATCACAGAGGAGTTGCCAAGAACTGAAATATCCAGCGCATCAGATAAGTCCGGGGCCTGGTTCACCGGCATAAATGTTACGGCGGCCATTCCTGTGTAGTGCATTACTGGAATCGCCAGCCCCATAATCACAGAACTAATGACCTTCAGCAGCCGTTCGGACTTCTCTTCACGGAAGTGAAACGTAAGCCACAATGCTGCCAGGGAAACAACGATGGCAAGCACTCCGGAGAGTGTCCACAAGCCATGATGATAGTGGTGCATGGCAGAGAGCCGCATCGCTGCCATTCCCGTGTAATGCATGGTTGCGATTCCAGCTCCCATCAGCAAACTGCCAATGATGACTCGAAAAACAGTAAGTTGCTGCCGGCTCACCACAAACAACGCAATAAAGGACGCGAAAATGGCCGCGAGCAAGGAAAGCGCCACAGTCGGGACATGATAATAAACAGGGATCGGAAGCCGGTATGCCAGCATTCCCGTATAGTGCATGGACCATATGCCGGTCCCCATGGCACACGCGCCCCCAATGAGCCACGCTAGCCGGGCATAGTTCCGGGCAGCAGTCACTCGCCCTGCCAATTCCAGCGCTGCATATGACGCAAATATGGCGATGATTACGGAAAGAGCCACAAGCCGGTAATCGTAAGTCGCATGAATAGACACAGCAGGGTTCATAGGCTCCTAACCCGATGCGGGACAAAGTCATCAACATTGTGCGTTTCTTATGATTTGCCAGCAAGTTACTGCCGTACCGTAGCATCGCTTTTCGCGGCTTTCAAAAGGAAGCCGGAGTGCATTGTCTCCGGCTGACCTCAACGGGACTTTCGTAGAGATTCGCGTAGGCAATATCCAACTTAAAATGCAGGAGAATATCAGGTGATGAAAGAAGGGATTTGGTAGCGCTACCGGGAATCGAACCCGGGTTTTAAGATTGAGAATCTCACGTCCTAACCCCTAGACGATAGCGCCATGCTTTATTTTCAGCAGCTTACCGGAACCACGATTAGCCTTTTGCACTAATCTTGCACTTACCGATGGCTGCAACGTTGCGGCCTCCAAACGGTGCATGGCGCTTGATACATCATCGGTAGAAACGATGTGGTAGCGATCAAACACACTGCGCGTTTTGTGTCCGCTGATTTTCATTGCAACACGTTCCGGCACGCCTGCATTTACCAGATTCCGAACAGCGCTTCTGCGCAGATCGTGAATGATAAGACCCCGGTACTGCGGATCGTAAGGCTTATCAGGCACTTCAATAATCTCACCCAGACCGCACGCCGCGCAAGCCTTCCGCCATTCTTTGGTCAGGTTCACGGCGCTGAACACCTTGCCTTCTTTCGGCTTGATTTCTTCCAGCATGTTCACCAGCACCGATGGCAGCGGAACACTGCGCGCCTCCTGCCCTTTCGTCTGGTCCTCCTCCAGCCGAATAATTCGCTTGCGCAAATCCACTTGCGGCCATTCAATTTGAAGCGCTTCGCCAAGCCGCACGCCGCAAAAATAAAGGAAAGTGATTAGTGGACGCAGGTGGCTTGGCAACAAGCCAACAAGGCGCTCGAACTTTTTGAGCTCTAAGAAGCCTTTGCGCGCTGGCGGTTCTTTCATCAGCCGGATAACCGGCACAACCCGGAGCTTTCCATCCTCGTAAGCGATGCGCAGCATCCGGCGCAAGGCTGAAAGACTGCGGTTGATGATGGCATTTCCCATGCCTTCGGCTTGGCGTTGCTTTACGAATTCGCGCGCGGCATCGGTTGTGATTTTCAGCACAGATACGCCAGGGCGATCTTCGGTGAAGCCGAAAAACTTATCCAACGGCTTCAGGCTTGGAATGCCTTCCGTGCCATCGGCATAAACGTGGAGCGATTTGTTGCCTTTTTCAACATAGTTGGCCAGCAGCGCCGCGCGCAGAGATCCGTAAGTGACCTTTTTAAGATCGGCAACGGAACCAAAGCCTTGATCGCGTTTGCCCATTTCACCGCGCAGAAAAGCGAGCGCTTCCTGTTTTACATCCGTCTTGGTGGATATACGAACGGCCCTGCCGTTGTGATCGTAAAACTGGGCATACCAGAAACGGCAGCCAGCGCGCCTAAGTAGCGATCCTTCACCCTTTGCCCTGCGTTTCGCCATGTGGCCTCCTTTTGCACTAATAAATCTTACAGCCTCAGTGCAAAACCCGTCGAGTCCAAAAATTGCTGGCCGGTTCCGCGCGGCGTCAAGGCATTTAGCGGCGTCAAGGAATCGCTTGAAGCCGCCAGCGATTGCACGGAAACCGGATCAAATCAAAAGAAAACTATTGCATCCGACATCCAATCTGTCCTATCTTGTTAGTTACTGGATGCTATCCGGACGCGTGCCAATGGGCGCAGGCCGCGAATCAGGAAAACGGATCGGCAGCACTTCCAAGCACAGTCCCTCACAAGGCATTTGGCGGGCCGCATTCTGGCACACAGCCGCGCAAATGCAACGGAACCGCAAAACTAGTTCCGCTTTCCTTTCCACAAGGAAAACGTGTGCCTAAGCAATCAACAGAATCCATTGAATCACCTCGCCTATTAACCATCAGGCAAACGGCGGCCTATGCCAACGCAACGATATGGTTCGTGCGGAACCTAATTTGGAGCCGCGCCATTCCTTTTGCCAAATTCGGCAATCGCCTACTTATCGACCGCAAGGATATCGACGCTTACATCGACGCGCAGAAAACGGCGGTGGCCTGATGCAGCGTATTGGAATTCTTGCCTTGTACCGCGCTGCACGAAATGCGCCAGAAGAAGTCTCAGATATTGCAAAACGTGAACTTAATCGACAAATCAACGCATGCGGCCTTGAAAACGAACCGCCACCAGAAGTTGAAAAAGTTCGGGGCTGGTTGCGCGAAAAAAGATAGCGCGTGCGCGCAACACACTTGAAGCTTTGCAGCGAAAAAGGGAAAAGACTTGTATCACGAGGTAGTTCCGGCCAATCTTGTCACAGCGGTTGGTTGTGTCAGTGGGACGCGAATACTTCATAACGCGCAGCTAGTTATTCGGAACTAGCAGGTTTGGGTTTTTGTTTGGTGGGGCCAATCAGAAATTCAAAAAGTGGGGCGCGGAATACTTCATCACGCGCAATTATTTTTTTGTAGTTACACGAAGACTTTAAGGAGCACTTCAAAAATGGAATCCCTATCGCACTACCACTGCTCTTCCGAGTGGCACTTTGCCCGCCTTAAACGTAAAGGCCGTGGCCCAAACTATGCCGCACTAATTTATTCCTTTGCACTACACCTTTCCAAAAAATCTGAGGTCTTTTACGCATCGACACCAAGACTAGCTGAATACTTTGGCGCAGATGAGAGGAGCATTCGGAAAGCGCTCCGCCAACTTGTAACCTTGGGGTTCTTTGAGAAGATTTCCGAAGAGCCGGGGGCAACGATTAGGTATCGGCCAATAAATCATAAGGCATGGGCAGCGAACCACACTGGCCAATGTACAGAAAAGGCCAGTACGCCATGGGATGAGGAAGCTGGAGATACGCTAGGCCGAGAGCTCCATGCAATCAGCGGTGGCCGGTTTTATCCACGTCCGAACTTTGTGAATGCTATGCGGAAAACAGGCCATTCTGAAGCGGATATCCGCGAACACTTTAGAGCGTTCGTTTTAAGTGAGAAGCCGGTAGGTAAATCTTGGACAGTTGGTTTATCTGGCCGTTTCATTAAACATTTGCGAAATGAACCGGTTACTACTGGTACCCCCCTGCCAATTATGTAGGGTAGGGGGGTGCCAATTATGTGTCTGGAGGGGGTGCCAATTATGTACCTGCACCACTGGCCAATTATGTGAGCCTAGTCACCGATTTCAAATCACCGATTTCAAATCACCCACGCTAACCTACGATACCGGCTGTGCCGGTGCGTGTGTGGGTGGGGCGTGTGCTCTCAACCAAAAGCACAAACCAGCTTAGTGCAAGCATTATGGAAGCGCCGCTGGATACAGCATGGAAGCCGGTAACAGATGAACGTCAGATCATTATGGCGGCATCACTTTCCGAACATCAACACGCGGCACAGCAGAAATGGCCGGACTACCGAATCTATGGCGATGGAGCCCATGCGGTGATCTGTCCAGCAAGTTACTCCGTTACGCTTTACGGCTGGTGGTTCGAGGCCGCATGCGCATTGATGGCGGACCACGGCAACTGGCAATGCCGGAACAGCCATAAGCTGGAAGAGATCAAACCACTACCGCGCCGCATACCAGCGCCGCGCGGATTCGCTGAACGGATACGCGACTGAACCCATGCACTGTCCACAAAATCACGAACGCTATGCCACGCAGGCAAAAGCTGAAGCCGCACTTGCGCGATTGGTTGCGGACGCAAGGCGAACGGGCAAGGGTGGCAAAAGCTGGAAGCGCCTAAACGTGTTTCCATGCGGCAATCACTTCCACATCGGACGCGCCAATAAGCTGCCAGCGCACTACCGGCCACCAGCGCCGGAAGACAAAGGCCCCAGTGCTGCCGATCTACGCCGTAAAGCCAGACGTGATGCCAAAGCAGCAGCAAGGCAAGTCCGCTTTATCAAGATCACTTACGATCTGTGCGGAACACCGGATGAACTTTCAGAAAACGTCCGCATCGCGCATCGCATGGTTGAACAGTTATTTTCCGGCAAGTGAATCAGCACCAGCAGAAAATGTCTGAGCCAAGCACAACCAACACCCAACATACTAGCCAGCACACATCCAGCAAAGGCACTGACAAGCGACCAGTACCAAGGCCAGTAATCAGCGCCTATCGGTATCGTCAATCGCGCCTATGGCCGTCCAGGCCCCGGCAATCAGGCGTTTAAAACCATATAAAAACAGCGCGAATCTATCAGGAATCGTGCAGGTTTTGTGCGGTATCCAGCAGCATCCGAACATGGCCGTGCAAGTGCTTTGTTGTCAGCGGCCCGCCAGTGGCCGCACCGCGTGGAAACCAGTACCAACGCATCGCTCTGACTCGACAGCACTTATAGGAGAAGGATAGGGGGAGGTCTTTCTGAATTCGAGGGGCACGAAAAACCGTGCGCATGCTTTCAGCGGGACAATTTTGCTTCGTTTAAACGCGATTTCTTATTTTTTAGGCGGGATTGGTTCGGCTTTAGGTTCATTTGGCGGCCATTCATCTTACGGACGACTATGGAGGAGAAGCCGAAAAATGTCGAGCACAAAATTTGTAAAAATCGCTTCGGCCTAACAGCGCGCTTCCATTTCGGCCTATATCGGAACCGATGTTCCGCAGAACAGCCGGGGGTGCTTAAAGCGATGGGCTACCCCGGCGGCCACTATTTTGGAACCATGCCTACGCCGCGAAAATCCGAAGCCCTGCACCAGCTAACCGGGACGAAATCGCAAGCAAAGCCGGAACCGGATTATTCATTGCCAGCCGGAACGCCGCGCGCACCAAAGACGTTGTCGCTGGAGGCACGCAAAACGTTCAAGCGCCTTTGCGCCTTGCTGGCTGAACGCCGCGCGTTGACGGATGGCGACGGCGAACTGCTGCGCCTGTATGCGATCACGTTTGATCGCCACATGCGCGCCCTGGCGAAAATCGAAGAACAAGGCGAAATTTGCAAATACACGCGGCTAGATTCCAATGGCCAGCCGCACGATGTCGAAAAAGAAAACCTGTGGCTCAAAGTTGCCTTCACTGCCGAGAAAAACATGGTTGCGATTCTTGATCGCCTTGGCCTTACGCCGCACAACCGCGCCAAGGTTAAGCCAACCAAGGAACCGGAAAGCGCAAAACCGGATGAGTTCAGCGAATTCTTAGCACGTAAATCAGCAGCAGGCTTGGTGATGCCGCCTGCCAGTGAAGAGCAGATCAACAACGACGCATCACGAATTGATTTTGAAGCATGAACGGCGCTTTTTCAATTTTGGAACCCCGCGAGATGCCCAAGTGGTATCACGCGCTCACGATATCCGGAGAACCTGCTGGATTAGGGTTCCAATGTCCTAAATGCCATCGCGGTTTCAGGCACAGTGCGCCGGAAAAAATCTTTCATTGCGGTGCCTGGGAAAAGCGGCCACTTGTAACAGTGATGTTGCCAGAGAGACGCATTGGGGAACAGTTTTTGCATCCACGCGTAATACCTATCGGCGCATGGTAAAGGGAGGAAATGAAAATGAGATTTTTTGGAAAAACTTTTGTACGTGAAGAAGTGAAACAAGATCCAAATTCCAACATCATCGGCGATTCGTTGCAGAAAGCGATTGATCGCGAAGTTATGAATGCAGAGGCGAACCAGCGCGCGTTGCAGACAGCGCGTGCGAACGAAGCCAAGCGCCGCCGCGATGAAGATAAAGCTGTGGCCGCGATGCTGGCCACAGATTACCAGAGAGGCTAAAAACATGCAGAAGCTTACGCCCAGAGAAATCCGGAAATTGTGCCGTGCGAATGGCCAACGTGGCTGGCACGCGATTCCAGAGGAATGTCCGGTAGAGATCAAGGCGGTCATTATTGAAAGCCGTGCGCGCAAGCTTGGCATCAATCGCACGATGCCGGTTGTGCATACCGCGCGAGCACGCACTGCGCCTGCCGTGCGGCAGCCAGAAAGCACGCCGCAAGCAGAGGCGGACGCACTCCGCGAACGGCTTCACAGCGTTTCGCTTTTTTGATTTTCATTTCATCAGGCGACATTTTAGCTGTCGCGGGGAACATCCATGATCACACCAGCAGCACTGCGCGAAATCCACGAACTCCAAACCCAAGCCACCCAAATTCTTAATCAGCGGACGGTATCACGCGCCGATGGCAAGCGTGCCGATCTATTGATCGCCAAAATTGCCAGCATTAAGCAGACCGGCTATTCATCGGACGAAGTGCGCCAGCACCTAGCCAATCAAATTGGCCGCGAAATCGGCGTGAAGCCAGCCGAATTCAGCACCGCCACGCCAGAACAGAGGATGCATGAACAAATCTTTCGCGGTTTTCTTTCTGGCAAGCCGGATGCGGAACTTGAGCAGGAGCTCCGCACATCCACAACTGCACTTGCTGGCCAACAGACGCCGGTGTTCAGTTCCGGCACCGCAGGCGGTGTGCTCGTTCCGATTTCCTTTTCACAGAAGGTTGCTGAAGGCCGCGCTGCCATTGATCCGCTGCTGGACGAAACTGTTGTCACATTGATTCAAGAACCAACGTTCACGCTGCCGCCACTTTCAATCCCCGGCTGGGATCTCAGCACGATTACGGCGGTGAAGGTTGGCGAGGCTGTGCAGCACGCGGCTGATATCGTGCCTGCAATCAATTCTGACATCTTGAATAAGTACACGTATCGTTGCACCCTTGCCGGGACGATTGAATGGGAAACTGATGAACGTGCGTACGGCGATGCGCAGGCCGCGCTTGGCCGTGCATTCGGCGTGGCGTTCGGACGCGGCATCGGCGTTGATCTTGTTAACGGCGATGGCAGCACAGGGCCGCAAGGCGTTCTTACCGGAGCGGCAAATTCAGGAGTTACCACTGCCGCCGCTGGCGTTTTTGCCCTGGCTGATTTCACGAATATTTATTTCAGCGTGAACAAGATTTACAGGGAAGCACCGAAGGCCGCGTGGTTGATGGCTGACGCGACCTATAAAGCCGTGTTGAACGCGAAAGATTCTTCCGGATTCCCGTTTTTCCCACTGGTGAATGACGAACTGCGGATTCTCGGCAAGCCGGTTTATGTGTGTCCTTCGATGCCAAGCGCAGCCGGTTCCAAAGGCATCGTGTTTGGCGATCTCGGAGCGTATTACGTGCATTCAAGCTCGCTTTACATCAGGCGGCGCATGCAGTATCCGGGACTTGTGGAATTCGGCAAGGTGGCGTGGACAGGCTTGCAAATGGTGGACGCAATTGTGGATGACCCAACTTCAGGAACGCTGCCTCCGATTGTATTTGCGACTTTACACATCTAGGAATTGGTCAGCGCCAGCCAAAGCGTGTGCGTGGCGCGGGCTTCTCGCCTCATTACCGCACACGTAACCTCGGGCGGGGCCGTTTACTCCTTTACGGCCCCATTTTTTAGCCTTCACACGGCTCCGGTTTTTCATGGCAATCAGAAAATGCGAACACGGAATTTATATTTCGGAAGGCGAAACGCGCGCGCTTTACTGTTCATACTGCACGCCCGGCGGTCCTACCGATACAAAAGACGTGGTGCTGCCGCGCAGCAGTGGTGACGTGCTTTCCAACGCTGACCGCGTTATGGCCAATGCAAACCTCGGCGGCTGCCCTGAATGCCGCAGCGCGATTTATCTACGCACGAATGAACTGCATGACACCAACCGCGAATGTGCGGATTGCGGCGCAACATACAAAGTGCGCTTAAGCACGCGTCAGCGCGTAATGATCGCGCAAGGGGAATACGATGAGCAGTCTTAATTTCGATCAGTGCCAATTTGAAAGATCACGCGCGTTTCCGGTAAGTGCAGCCACCGGCATCTCATACGAAGACTATCGCTCAATGCAAACCGCAACGCGCGGTGCCATGCCAGTTGCTTGGGTGCCGCCATTCGCGTTGAATGATAAAAAGCTTCAGAAAGTTCTTCTATCTCGCGCATGGCGTTACGTCCACGGTTCAAGGCCGGTGCCTGAAACAATCAACCGTGACGAAATCAATAAGGCCGCCACTGCAAGAGCTTTACGCGGACATGAGATCAATAAATTTGCTTCAGCTATTCAGCACGAAATAGTGGAGAAACATCGTGCCGCCGTGCGCAAAGCCGGAGGCTTTCTGCAACTGTATGCCTCAATCGCCTTTCGATCTTGGCGGCTTGGCATGGATTCAGTTTCCGTCGGAGCAAGCGTCGGAATGACGCCGCAGGCCGTGCGCCAAGCCCTTTGGCGCATGCGTGATGTTGCTAAACGGCTTGGCTTTGACGTCGGCCGCGCTGGCCACACAGCCGGAATCTTACGCGGATGCAAGCCTAAGCTGGAGGGGCCAAAGGAAGAAACCAACATTCGCGTTAAGAGAGAAAAGCGGAAGCTCGGCAGGAAACCACACACCGTCGATTCGGCGCGCATTATTGCGGCTTACCAGAGCGGACATTCGATAACACGCATTGCGGAAGAGTTGGAGTATGGCGGGGGCTGCGGATTAACGCCAGTACGTAATGTGCTGATCCGTGCCGGTGTTTACCAGCCACGCAGCACACATCACAAAGTAAACCTAAACGATGTGAACCAAGCAGTCGCACTCTATCAAGATGGGAAAGAGATCAAGGCAATCGCGGCGTTGATGGGCTACAAGTGGCCGCGTTCCATTCGCGATCTTCTCCGCAAAGCTGGCGTATATAAGAAAGCCGCGCCAGGGCGGCGCGGCTATCGTGGAACATCGGCGGCCATCAGCAGTAATGAACCCGCCCCTCCGCTAGCAGGGTAACTTCGCCGTCATTCAGTAGGATGAACAGCAGCGCCAAGCCAATCTCGCTGGTTCCATTTACCGGCACTGTGCCATCAAAGCAACGGCCAATGGATGAAAGAAACGCATGAAAATTGCGCCGGTTAGTGTGAAAGCGCAGCAGCGGTGTGCTGTTCGGGATGAGATCGGACAGACGTGTAGAATCGTTTCCAGCTTGCATGGAAATATACCTTCCTTGTGAGTTAGGGCTGCGGCGCTGTTCAAGCAACGCCGTGGCCTGTTTGTTGATTACGCGGCCTTTGCCGCCTTTTTCTTTGCGGCTTTCTTGCCGTAATTCGGATCAGCTTTAATCAGGATGTTGCGCACGCGGTTTTGGCCGGTGTTGGGTGGATATCCAATGGCCCTGCGCGATCTGGCTTACCGGCTTGCCGGATTTGTATAGCGCGATGATCTTGGCCACATCGAACTTCACCTTCTTGTACTTAGTGGCCTTGCCTGCGTTGATTCCAGCCGCGCCAACTGCTTTTTTAATAGTTTTCATTTTCTGATTTCCTCCACGGCCATACCGGCCACGTCGAGACTTTGGAGGAGAATCAGGAGAAATGTCGAGAGGAATCTTCCGAGGCGAAAGAAAGACGGGGTACAATGAACGTTGAGGGGTTTTATGGCTAAGCACGAGATATGTATCTGCCCCATTTGCGGAAAACAAGTGCGGGTCGCGTTTGAAGATGGGCCCACTAGAGGACACTACAATTAGTTGTTATTGGTGCCACGCCGATTTTTCAACGCGAATCGGCAAGCTGATAAAAATGGGCTGGACGTAAGGAAAGGAAACAAATGCAGGAAACGGAGCTTCGCACTTTTGTTCTGGATGGGCTTGACCCCAAGTGGGGATATCCGATGGGCCGCGATATCATCTCGCGTTTTGCCAATGGCGATTATGTGTGTCTAACCTACAAAGGCATTAACTATTGGAAAGAAGGTAAATTGGAATTGAGTGTCCCACATGATGCGGAAACGCAAGCAAGGTATGATGCACTCTTGCAACGGCACGCATAAATCAAATCCCGAACGAAGAATGTTTTAGGGGGCTAAATTTAACCAGTAAATTTCATCAACATCAAAACGCTATCCATCCCGTCTTTGCAGCCGCATTTTCTTGCGTGATCTTCTGCTTTTGATCGCACATCTTTCCAAGAACCGCTTCTGCAAAATACTTCTTCGGGTGATCTTTGTTGGCCATTGATGGTGGTTATAACGAAACACCATTCTCCTGTTTCGTTTTTATCGGCTGCGTTCTGCAAAGCAGCATCCGTGATCTCAATCGCAATCATGTTAAATGTTTCCTGTTTAGTGATTGTACTGCGCTGCTGGAAAGAAAAAAGGCCGGATTCAACCGGCCTTCATTTTGCACTTATTTTTGCACTAATCCGTCCAAATTCTGCCTATTTCAGCCTAATGAAACCTAATCTAAGATATTGAAAAATATAGGCTTTGGCGCATCCATTACAGATTGAGAATCTCACGTCCTAACCCCTAGACGATAGCGCCACACTGTTGGTGTGAAAACATACGCAGTATAACAAAGCTGCACGGTAGAGGGCAGTCGGAGAGGCAATCTCAAGCAATCTTTATCACCCGTACTGTGGCTCATTGGGCAATGATGCGCACCTGCATCGAGTCAGCCAAGACGGCAAAAGAACTGCGCCCAGAGAAAGAACTCAGCCCAAAGAAAATCATTTCAGAGAGAAGACGGTTTCCAGCCCAAATTTTATTGCCGGGCGCCCCACAACGCGCCGCGAATTCTCTATAATCAAAAGAACGCCTTTCTAAGTTTTTAACAACCACTTTCGTCAAATAAAAGGAGCCAAGGAGTATTTGTAAGCATGGCAGTTAAATCGTCCAAGAAATCACGCAAGACTACGTCATCCCAAAAGGAAGAAACCCAACCCACATCGACCGTGACGCCCATCAATCGTGGCGTAAATGGCAGCGAATCCCAGAGCCGCGGGCCGCAAGCCATAGAATTCGAAATCGAGGAGCAGATCCGTGTCCGTGCCTATGAGCTTTTTGAGCAACGCGGGCGGCAGGAAGGCTTCCATCATGAAGATTGGGAGCGGGCCAAAGCAGAGGTGCTGGCCAAATATCAAAGGGGAAAAAGCGCATAGCCCCGCATGAAACACGCCCTTCTGCTAGATGACAACATTGCCCAGCTCACAGTGCGTGAGCTGGTGCTGCGCCAGGCTCAGATTGACAGCCATGTAGCCACCAAAGGCGCTAGCGCCCTGGCCCTGCTGCGCAGCGATGCAGGACGGGCGAAAATTGGGGTGGTCATCACCGACCACCTCATGCCGGACATGAATGGCGTGGAATTTGTACGCCAATTAAGGGCTTTCAACCAGGAAATCCCGGTCATCGTGATCAGCGGCCTCCCGGACGCCGACATAGAATATGATGGGATGCAGGTCATTTTTCGGGTTAAACCCTGCGATCCAGAAGACTTAATAGCGCTGGTGAAATCAGTCCTGCAATGTAGGGCTTCCGCCTAATTGAATGATTGCAGCGGGCGTGAAACCATATTAAGCTCCAGACAATGCCATTATTAGGAAGTTTTTGCCTTTTATTTGCTTTAGCGCTGGCTCTCTATTGTTTTGTAGTGGGAGTCATTGCAGCCGTCCGTAAAGATGCTGTCGGATACAGGTTGGCGGAGACTGCGCGCCGTGCCGGGATGGCATCTTTTGCCTCTGTCTTAATAGCTGCTGGGGCGCTCGTCTATGCCGCGCTTACCAATGATTTTTCCGTAGCTTACATTCTTCACCATTCCAATCGCGCACTGCCCCCTGCTTATAAATTTGCTGTTCTATGGTCCGGGCAGGAGGGCTCCATCCTCTTTTGGGCGCTGTTGCTTTCGGCGTATGGATTCGTCCTCCGGCTTCGCCACAAAGTCGATCAGCGCCTGGTAGCGATGGCTTCCATGGTGCTGGCCGGCATTCAGGTCTTCTTCCTGATCATGGTGAATTTTGTGGCCAATCCATTTGGGATGATGGATCGCCTGGCTGCTGACGGCAATGGCCTGAATCCGCTGCTGCAATATCCTGAGATGGTCATTCACCCGCCGATGCTTTATCTCGGCTACGTGGGCGTCTCTGTGCCATTTGCCTTTGCGCTGGCCGCGCTGATCATGCGGTATCCAGGAGA
This sequence comes from Candidatus Angelobacter sp., assembly GCA_036495645.1. GTDB lineage: Bacteria > Acidobacteriota > Terriglobia > Terriglobales > Acidobacteriaceae > Angelobacter. The sequence goes on along the minus strand of DASXMN010000001.1, from coordinate 4,177 downwards.
AAAGTGGATTCACATTACCCGCCGCTGGACGATGGTGGCATGGCTCTTTCTCACAGTTGGAATCACGCTTGGCGCTCACTGGGCGTATGCGGTTCTGGGCTGGGGCGGATACTGGGGCTGGGATCCGGTAGAAAATGCTTCCCTTCTTCCCTGGCTCTCCACCACGGCCTTTCTGCATTCGGTGATGATGCAGGAAAAGCGCGGCATGATGAAAGTCTGGAACGTGTGGCTCATCTTTATCACGTTCATGCTGTCGATTCTGGGCACGCTGCTCACCCGCAGCGGCATCGTCAGCTCAGTACACTCGTTCGCGCAGTCCAGCATTGGCGATTGGTTTACATCATTTCTGGTGATAATTTTTGCGGTTTGCCTGGTCTTTTACATCCTTAACCGGAACCACCTCAAGAGTGAGAACAAACTGGAATCACTGGTTTCACGCGAGTCCAGCTTCATGTTCAACAATTTGGTGCTGCTGGGTGCGTGCTTTGCCGTGCTGTGCGGCACGCTGTTCCCCATCCTGTCAGAAGCAGTGCGGGACGTGAAGATGAACCTGGGTGCGCCGTTCTATAACAAGATCATGGTCCCGATCGGATTGTTTCTCGTCTTCCTGACGGGTGTGGGACCTCTTTTGGCCTGGCGCAGCACTTCTGTAGGCAGCATCAAGCGCAACTTTGCTATTCCCGCCACCGCCGCCTTACTGGTTGAAATTCTGGTAGGCGCAGTGCTGATCAAGAATGGCGTCCGCTTCTGGACAGATGGCGGCCAGATTTACGCCATGCTGGCTTTTTGCCTGAGCACGCTGGTAATCGCCACCGTCTCTTCTGAATTCATCCGCGGCGGCCTGGTTTGGAAAAACAAGCTCCAGACGAATCTATTTGCCGGCATGTATCAACTCACGCGCAGGAATATGCGCCGTTATGGCGGGTACGTCGCGCATTTTGGCTTTGTACTGGTCATAATTGGGCTGGCTGGCGCGGCGTTTAATCAGGATAAAGAGCAGGAAATTGGCAAGGGAGACACAGTCAAGATTGGGCGTTACACGCTGGTGGGACAGGAATACACCGAAGACGATAATGCCAATTACAGATCGCAAGCCGCCTTGCTTGAGGTTTACAAGAACGGGCAATTCCTGACGCAACTGAATCCCGAGGAACGCTTCTTTAAAGCCAGTGACCGGCAGCCCGTCCACATTGTGGCCAACCATTCCACCTTGCGTGAAGACCTTTACGTGGTCTTTGAAGGCCTGGACTCCGATACGGGCCATCCGATTATCAAAGTCATTATCAACCCATTGGTCAATTGGATCTGGATCGGTGTGTTGGTGCTGGTGTTTGGAACAGGAATGGCGCTGGTCCCGAATGCGGCTCCTGTCTCAGCTTTGGCCCCCGCGTCGGTTGTTGTGTCGGCCATCAAACAACGGGACATGCAGCCTGCGGGAGCCGGCAAATGAAGCGCACACTTCAATCACTGCTATTTCCCTGCATGCTGGTGTTGCTCATGGGAGCGGACAATCAGGAAGCCCGGTATCAGAATCTGGGCGGGAAAATCATGTGCACTTGCAGTTGTTCCCAGATGCTGCTGAAGTGCAATCATGTGGGATGCCCCAACTCTGCCCAGATGATCAGCGAACTGCGGGCCAATGTAAACAACAACCGCTCGGACGAGGAAGTGCTCAATTGGTTCCGCACGAACTGGGGCGTTACCGCAGTTGTGGAGCCCTCAACGCACGGCTTTGAGCTGCTCGCCTGGGTGCTGCCCGCCGCTGGTTTGGGTCTGGGGCTGCTGGTGGTTATTGTGCTGATTCGCAGTTGGAAGCTGCGGCCGGCGCCAGTTGCCGCAGCCGATCTTAACCTGGCTCCGGATCTTGAGGCCATGCGCGCCCGCGCCCGCAAGGAGACTGAGCTATGAGCCCGGCAATGGTGGATTATGGCGTCAAGATGCTGTGCTGCATATTTGCCAGCGGCGTTCTCATCTATGTTTTTCTTCCCAGCCGCGATACCGATACTGGCGTGGTCAAGACCCGCGTAGCTTATCTTTACGAGCGCAAAGAAGTTGTCTACGACAACTTGCGCGACCTGAGTTTTGAATTTAAGTCCGGCAAGTTTACCCAGGCTGACTACGACGGCATGCGAGTTGGCCTGGAAGCCGAGGCAGCCCGCATTCTGGCCGAAATTGAAGTGCTGGAGTCGGCAAAAGCCTGAAGGAGTTCATTCCATTGAAGCGATCCCTCATCATTCTTGCAGTCTTTCTTTGCTCCGTTGCTGCCATGGCAGACACGCTGAAGGGCGTGGTCCAGAACAGCACGACCAATAAGCCCTCTGTTGGCGATGATGTCACGCTAAAGAAGATTGGCAACGGCATGGAAGAAGTCGCCAAAACCAAGACCAATGCAAAAGGCGAATTCAGCTTTAACGTTCAACCGACGCAGCAGCCTTACATTGTATGGGTGGAGCACCAGGGCGTAACGTACACACAGGCAGCCTTGCCCGGAGGTGTCCCGGTGGCCCTGCGGGTCTTTGACGCTGCTACAACTATTAAAGAAATCAGTATTGTCGATCACGTAATGGCTTTCCAAACCAGTGACGACGGAGGAACGCTGAGCGGCGAAGAATTTTATACTGTCGTTAATAGATCAGAGCCTCCAAAAACTCTTACGGGACAGCGCACCTTTCAGATCTATCTGCCTGAGAATGCCACGATTGCCGAAACCAGTGTGCAAACCGGTAAAACCCAATTGAAAGCAGCAATGGCTCCAACGGAAGAAAAGGGCAAATATGCATTTGTCTTCCCTATCCGTCCCGGCGCAACACAGTTTCATGTGGTCTATACCGTGCCCTATACCGGTAAGCTCACCATCAACCCGCGTTCAGATTTGCCGACCCAAAGCCTGATGGTGGCGGCCCCCAACACCATTAACTTTGCAGCAAGCGATAGCACCCTCTATCAGACGCAGAGTAATCCCCAGTTTAAGAACGTAAACTTCTTCATCGCCAAAAATATTACGTCTCAACAGAAAGTTGCATTTGAAATTTCCGGCAAAGGAGAGCTGCCCCGCGAACAGGAGCAAACTGCAACCAACTCCAATGGGGGCAGGCGCGGAGAGCCTGCCGGCCCGGGCGGCGGCCTGGGAGTCCCAAATGAAAGACCTGATCCATTGCAATCAGGCCAGTGGTTATTTCTGGGTGTGCTCTCATTGTTTTTGGCTGCAGGCGCAACTTTTGTTTATACGTCAAATAAAGGCACAAGCGCGGCCGTGCCAGTGAAACCGCAAGACCGGTCAGCCATGCTGATGGAAGCCATGAAAGAAGAAGTCTTTCAGTTGGAATCAGACCGTTTACAGGGCAAGATCAGCCCTCAGGACTACCAGTCAGCAAAAGCAGCTCTGGATAAAACACTGCAACGCGCCGTGCAGCGCCAGCCAAAAACTGTATAGTCTGCTAAATTAGAGCGCGACGGCTGGACGCATCACAACGCGCTCTGCCGTCGCAATCTATTTTCGCGGATATTCCATTGGCTCTAATCGTTAAATCATCTTCGTTGCATGGGGCCGGAGTTTACACAACGGCCCCTCTCAAAAATGGGACGCGCGTCCTTGAATACACAGGCCCCCGCCTCACTTCCAAAGCCTGTGAGGGCATGTACGCGGACACCGAAGTGACCTACCTTTTTGCCATGGATGACGGAGATACCATCATTGATGGTTTTGGCATGGCTGCATTCGTGAATCATACGTGCGATCCCAACTGCGAAACCGACCAGATCGAGAATCGCATCTGGATCATCGCTCTGCGTGATATCGAGGCGGGAGAAGAACTTACCTATGACTACAACTTGTTTGATGGCGATCCCGGCGAAAAAGCGCCATGCTATTGCGGCCTGAAAGGATGCCGGCGGACCATGTTTTCTGAGGAAGAAGTCGCCCGGCAAAAGAAAATCCTGCGGCAGCGCAAGAAGCGTAGAGAGGCAGCCCGGCTGCGGCGGCGCAAGACACGCAAAGCGGCCTAGCGCAGTCCCAGAGTTACTGTGTTCCGGAAGCGGGTGGAGCAGGCATTTATGCCTAATGTCACTTACATTAGCGCCTCTGTGCTCCCAGTCCTTCTTCTGGGGTAACCCTTCCCATATCTCCAAACGGCTCGGGGGTATGCGCGAGGTTCAGAGCGCTTGGGTAACTTGGCTT